>NZ_CP159253.1:1462500-2925000 GCF_040438645.1 Mesorhizobium sp. WSM2240 | reverse complement strand
AGATGCGCGCGCGCGATTTCCGCGCCATCGTCATCTGCTTCATGGCGCTGAGCGGCATCGTCATGATATGGGGACAACGCGCCGTGATCGTTGCGCACTTTTGAGGCTCGATCGAAGCAGGCGTATCCCGCAATGGTCCTGGCTCGGAGATTGAATGGCGAACATCATCATTGTCGGCGCTGGCATAGCTGGCCTCTCCACCGCCTGGGCGCTGGCGAAGGCCGGCCACGGCGTCAGCATTGTCGAGCAGGGGCCGATCCCCAACCCGCTCGCCGCGTCTGGCGATCATCACCGCATCATCCGCCGCGCCTATGGCGCAGCGACGGGCTACGGGCGGCTGATCACCGAAGCCTATGATGCCTGGGACGAGCTTTGGGCGGATCTGGGCGAAAGCCATCTCGATCCGCGTGGCTTCGTCTGCGTTTCGCGCGAAACAGGCGACGAGGCCGAGCAGTTTCGCAACGGGCTGGTCGCGGGCGGCTACCCGATCGATCTGTTGACCGCCGGCGAGGCCGCTGCGCGCTGGCCGTTTCTCGAGCCGGGAACATTTCGCTACGCCTTCTTCTCGCCGGAGGGCGGCGCGCTGCATTGCCGCAAGATCGCAGCAGGGCTGGCGAACTGGCTGCGCAACAATGGCGTCAATATCTACGAAAACAGCAAGGTCGTGGCGGTCGACGAGGGCCTGGGCGAGATCGCGCTCGAATCCGGAGAGACGATGCGGGCGGACAAGATCATCGTCGCGGCCGGGGCCTGGGTGCTGAAGCTCTTCCCGCGCCTCGGCTCCGATCTCAAGACTTACCGGACCGCGCTCGCTTATGTCGAACCACCGGCCGATTTGAAAGCCGTCTGGGAGGCCGCGCCCGTCATCCTCGATGTCGGCGGCAAGACCGACGGCTATATCGTGCCGCCGTCCGGCCGCGCCGGCATGAAGTTCGGTTCAGGGCTGCACAAGGTTCCGACCAGCGATGCCGACTGGAACCGCCTCCCGGTCGAAGGCGAGGGCGAGGCGATCCGCAATCTTTTCCAGCCACCCATCGCCCGCATTGGCGAGTACACGGTGACGGAGGTGGTCACCTGCGCTTACACTTTCACAGCCGACGAGCGCTTTCTGGCGAACGAAACCGGCAAATGCCTGATCGTATCGGCCTGTTCCGGCCATGGCTACAAATTCGGCGCGGCGGTCGGTCGGCGGGTGGCGCGGGCGGTCGCTAACGGCGACGCGGACGGGTTGAAGCGATGGCTGCGGGCCGAGGCAGTCTGAACCCGGTTTTGATAAGCGGCAAGCTTAACGGCGGGACCTTCGAAGCCGCCCTTGCACAAGGCGGAGCGGACATCCTATTTAACAGGGGACAATTCAGATCGATTCCGGCTTGCAGGCACGGGAATCCCTATCAAGAAGGCTAATCCATGAGGCACCCAATCGAAACCGCCATGAATCTCGTGCCGATGGTGGTCGAGCAGACGAATCGCGGCGAGCGCGCCTACGACATTTTCTCGCGCCTCCTCAAGGAGCGCATCATCTTCATCACCGGCCCGGTCGAGGATGGCATGGCGACGCTGGTCTGCGCGCAGCTTCTGTTTCTCGAAGCGGAGAACCCGAAGAAGGAAATCTCGCTCTACATCAACTCGCCGGGCGGCGTGGTGACGAGCGGGCTTGCGATCTACGACACCATGCAGTTCATCAAGCCTGCGGTGTCGACGCTGTGCATAGGGCAGGCGGCTTCCATGGGTTCGCTGCTGCTCTGCGCCGGCCATAAGGACATGCGCTTCGCCACGCCGAACGCCCGCATTATGGTGCATCAGCCGTCCGGCGGCTTCTCCGGCCAGGCCTCTGATATCGAGCGCCACGCGCAGGACATCATCAAGCTGAAGCGCCGCTTGAACGAGGTCTACGTCAAGCACACGGGCAAGGACTACGATACGATCGAGAAGACACTGGACCGCGACCATTTCCTCACCGCCGACGAGGCCAAGGACTTCGGCCTGATCGACAAGGTGATCTCGTCGCGCGAGCTGATCGAGGGCGCGCCGGCTGTCTGATCGCACCGGCGATAGAAATCCTGGCGCGTTTTTGATGCCCTGCGGCAATTCGAACACAATTTGTTGTTCCCTCGGCGGGGACAGCAACCTACGTTAAGCCGATGTTGAGTTTCGGCGGCTTAGCTTTCAGGCTGGGGTGCCGCGAATCATTATCGTTTGCTGAATTGTGTTCGTACAAGGTTCGTTGCGGGGCGCCAGAGGTTGGCAGCGGCTGATTCCCGCGATAATTAGGTATGGAGACGCTCAGCCAGAGGACCGGCCGGGTTGCACTGAAAGGACTTGGAAAAGATGAGCAAGGTCAGCAACGGAGGCGGCGACTCCAAGAACACGCTCTACTGCTCATTCTGCGGCAAGAGCCAGCATGAAGTACGCAAGCTGATCGCCGGCCCGACCGTCTTCATTTGCGACGAATGCGTCGAACTGTGCATGGACATCATCCGCGAGGAGAACAAGACCTCGATGGTGAAGTCGCGCGAAGGCGTGCCTACTCCGCAAGAGATACTGAAGGTCCTTGACGATTATGTGATAGGCCAGCCCTACGCCAAGCGCGTGCTGTCGGTAGCCGTCCACAATCACTACAAGCGGCTCGCCCACGCCTCCAAGAACAACGATGTCGAACTGGCCAAGTCCAACATCCTTCTGATCGGCCCGACCGGCTGCGGCAAGACGCTGCTGGCGCAGACGCTTGCCCGCATCATCGACGTGCCCTTCACCATGGCCGACGCGACGACGCTGACCGAAGCCGGTTATGTCGGGGAGGATGTCGAAAACATCATCCTGAAACTTCTGCAGTCGGCCGACTACAATGTCGAGCGGGCGCAGCGCGGCATCGTCTATATCGACGAGATCGACAAGATTTCGCGCAAGTCCGACAACCCGTCGATCACCCGCGACGTTTCGGGCGAGGGCGTGCAGCAGGCGCTGCTCAAGATCATGGAAGGCACTGTCGCCTCCGTGCCGCCGCAGGGCGGCAGGAAGCATCCGCAGCAGGAGTTCCTGCAGGTCGACACCGCCAACATATTGTTCATCTGCGGCGGCGCCTTCGCCGGCCTGGACAAGATCATCTCGGATCGCGGCCGGAAAACCTCGATCGGATTCGGCGCCACCGTCGCGTCTCCGGAGGATCGGCGCAGCGGTGAAGTCTTCCGCCTCGTCGAGCCCGAGGATCTCTTGAAATTCGGCCTGATCCCCGAATTCGTCGGCCGTCTGCCGGTTCTGGCGACGCTGGAAGATCTCGATGAGCCGGCGCTGATCCAGATCCTGACCGAGCCGAAGAATGCCCTGGTCAAGCAATACCAGCGGCTGTTCGAGATGGAGAACGTGGATCTGACCTTCCACGAGAACGCGCTTTCGGCCATCGCCAAGCGCGCCATTGAGCGCAAGACCGGCGCGCGCGGCCTGCGTTCCATTATGGAAGCGATCCTGCTCGACACGATGTTCGAGCTTCCGGCGCTGGAAGGCGTGCAGGAAGTTGTGATCTCGGAAGAAGTGGTAACCGGCAGCGCCCGGCCGCTCTACATCTACTCCGAGAAGGAGAAGAAGGGCGTAAGCGCCTGATCTTCAGAGTATAATAGTGGTTTGCAGCGGCGCCTTCGGGCGCCGTTTCCTTATGGTGCGTCCTTCGAAGCGAGCCTCGAAGGACGCACCCGATATTTCAAACCGCGCAGATATGGCTGTGGCCGAAGAACACGGGATAGAGGCAGAGTTCGCGCACAAGCCGGTGCGTGCCGCGCTCGAAAACGAACATGTTCTCCCAATGGCCGGTGACGGCGTAGTGCTTGCCGTCCGGCAGAAAGGTGATCCCGGCGGGATAGCGCAGGCCGACCGTACGCGTGTCCAGGCTGTTCGACACGGCCCCCGTGGCGCCATCGAATACCATGACATGATGCGTGGTTGGATATGTGGCGATCGCCTCGTCATGGCGTTCATCGTAGCGGATCGACAGGCCGTGCCGCATGAGCTTGGTCGAGGCGGCGTCGCCCATCTTGGTGAGCCGGTTGCGGGACGCGTCATATTTCAGCGTCGCTGCCGACATGTAGTTGTAGCCGGGGTCCGTCGTGATGTCGCTTTCATAGGCGACGTTCTCGCCCTTGAGCTGGCGTGCGTCGTCGCGATCGCTGCCGTAGCGCGCCTGGATAGCGAAGATGCGGTCGAGCCGTCCGGCGGCAAGGTGGCGCAACTCGGTCTCGTCCCGGCCGGTGATGCGCTTGTCGACCAGCTTGCCGCTGGACACTTCCACCACGGTGATCGACGCCTGAACGACGCCGCGCGGGATGGTGAATTTTCCGGTCTTGGCAGAAATCGTCGAGCCGTAATTCGCCGCAACGATGTATTTGCCATCCGCCGTCAGCCGGATGTCGTGCGGATCGATGCCGTGCGTCGAATAGGTCTCGGCGATTTTCAGCGTCTTGGGGTCGCGCACCGTAAGCCGGCCGTAGTGTCTTTCGAGCTTGCCCTGATAGGGTACCGACGGCGCGCGCTCGGAGAGGATCACCGTCTTGCCGCCATTGAGATAGACGGCGTGCCCGCCGCCATGCCAGCCGTCGCCGAGCGAAGGGCCGAGGGCCGCAAGCTCCAGCGTCTCCGGGTCGAAGGCGGTATGCTGCTCGCCGTCCATAGAGCAGAGAACGCCGATCGAGCGGTCCGGCGCAACCTCGACGTCGTGTGCGGCGACCGGCAGCAGCGTCTGCCTTATGGAGCCGTCGAATCCGACCCGCGTCAACATCTTGTAGGTCGCCTGGCCCTTGATGGCGCGGTTGAAACGCCGATTGTTGGCGAGCGGTTTGCCGTTGGCGAATGCATGATCCGGAAAGTAGCCAGGCACGTAGACGGCTGTGTTCTTCAGCTCCTTCGGAACAGCCCTGGCTTGCGCCCGAGAAGCAGCATCGGCAGTTCCGGCGCCAGTCGCCGCGCCGGCCAGAGCAAGCAGGGCGCCGCCGGTCAGTATCGAGCGTCGATCAACGGTCATGGCACTTCCGGTCACACTTTCACCATAGCCAAGCGAAAAAACTGCCAGCGCCGCAAGCATGAAAACAAGGGCGGCAAAATTGCAAGGCTGGTGCACGTATTTGTTTCTGCCCTTGATCTTTGCGCAACCGGACGCCAACTAACCAACAGTCGGGCCGGGACCAAAATCCGTGCTGAACTTTCCGTAGCCATTCGGCGTATAGGCGGATCGGTTCGCGGCCGTTAATATGAGATTCGCGGTTGGCCAATGTGCGGCCGCGACATGAAAGGTTGGACAATGGCCAAATTACTCCGGTCTTCCGGCAACGGTGTCTATGCGGTCCTCCCGCTGCGCGACATTGTCGTGTTTCCGCATATGATCGTGCCGCTCTTCGTGGGGCGTGAAAAGTCGATCAAGGCGCTGGAAGACGTAATGGGCGGTGAGAAGCAGATTCTTCTCGCGACCCAGATGAATGCCGCCGATGACGATCCCGAAGCCGATGCGATCTACGACATAGGCACGCTCGCTAATGTGCTGCAGCTTCTGAAGCTGCCGGACGGCACCGTGAAGGTGCTGGTCGAAGGCACTTCGCGCGCGCAGATAGCGTCGTTCACCGAGCGTGCGGAATTCCACGAGGCGAAGGCCGTCGTGCTTGCCGAGCCCGAAGAGGAAGAGGTCGAGGTCGAGGCGCTTGCCCGCTCGGTGGTTTCCGATTTCGAGAACTACGTCAAGCTGAACAAGAAGATCTCGCCCGAAGTGGTCGGCGCGGCAAGCCAGATCGACGACTATTCCAAGCTCGCCGATACGGTCGCCTCGCACCTTGCGATCAAGATCACCGAAAAGCAGGAAATGCTCGGCACGCTCTCGGTTCGCGAGCGGCTCGAGAAGGCCATGGGCTTCATGGAAGCCGAGATTTCCGTTCTGCAGGTGGAAAAGCGCATCCGCTCGCGCGTCAAGCGCCAGATGGAGAAGACGCAGCGCGAGTACTATCTCAATGAGCAGATGAAGGCGATCCAGAAGGAGCTCGGCGAGGGCGAGGACGGCCGCGACGAGGCCGCCGAGATCGAGGCGCGCATCAAGAAGACCAAGCTTTCCAAGGAGGCCCGCGAAAAGGCGGATGCCGAACTGAAGAAGCTGCGCTCGATGTCGCCTATGTCGGCGGAATCGACGGTCGTGCGCAACTATCTCGATTGGCTGCTGTCGCTGCCCTGGAGCAAGCACTCCAAGGTCAAGCAGGATCTTGGCTTTGCCCAGGAAGTGCTCGATACCGATCATTTCGGCCTCGACAAGGTCAAGGACCGCATCGTCGAGTACCTCGCCGTGCAGAGCCGCCAGAAGAAGCTGAAAGGCCCCATCCTGTGCCTCGTCGGCCCTCCCGGCGTCGGCAAGACCTCGCTCGGCAAATCGATCGCCAAGGCTACCGGCCGCGAGTTCATCCGCATGGCGCTCGGCGGCGTGCGTGACGAGGCCGAGATCCGCGGACACCGCCGCACCTATATCGGCTCGATGCCCGGCAAGGTCATCCAGTCGATGAAGAAGGCGAAGAAATCCAACCCGCTCTTCCTGCTCGATGAAATCGACAAGATGGGCCAGGATTTCCGCGGCGATCCGTCTTCGGCGCTGCTCGAAGTGCTCGATCCGGAACAAAACTCGACCTTCATGGATCACTATCTCGAGGTCGAATACGACCTATCGAGCGTGATGTTCGTGACGACGGCCAATACGCTGAATATCCCTGCGCCGCTGATGGACCGCATGGAGATCATCCGTATCGCGGGCTACACCGAGGATGAGAAGGTCGAGATCGCCAAGCGGCATCTGATGCCCAAGGTCGTCCGTGACCACGCGCTGCAGCCGAAGGAGTTCTCCGTCGGCGACGATGCCATCCGCGGCATCATCCAGACCTACACCCGCGAAGCGGGCGTGCGCAGCCTGGAGCGCGAACTGATGAAGCTCGGGCGCAAGGCGGTGACCGAGATCATCAAGACGAAGAAGGAGTCGGTGAAGATCACCGCCGACAACCTCTCCGACTATCTCGGCGTGCCACGCTTCCGCTTCGGCCAGGTCGAGGCCGACGACCAGGTCGGCGTCGTCACCGGGCTTGCCTGGACGGAAGTGGGCGGCGAGTTGCTGACCATCGAAGGCGTCATGATGCCCGGCAAGGGCAAGATGACAGTGACCGGCAACCTCAAGGAGGTGATGAAGGAATCGATCTCCGCGGCGGCATCCTATGTCCGCTCGAGAGCAATCGATTTCGGCGTCGAGCCGCCTCTGTTCGACAAGCGCGACATCCATGTGCACGTGCCGGAAGGCGCCACGCCCAAGGATGGTCCGTCGGCGGGCGTCGCCATGGCGACCTCGATCGTCTCGATCCTGACCGGCATTCCGGTCCGGGCCGATGTGGCGATGACCGGCGAGATCACGCTTCGCGGCCGGGTGCTGCCGATCGGCGGCCTTAAGGAAAAGCTCCTTGCTGCTCTCAGGGGCGGCATCAAGAAGGTGCTGATCCCCGAGGAGAATGCCAAGGATCTGGCCGACATCCCCGACAATGTGAAGAGCGGGATGGAAATCGTCCCTGTCTCACGGGTCGGCGAAGTGCTGCGCCACGCCCTTGTCCGGATGCCGGAACCGATCGAATGGACCGAGCCAGCCGGCCCCGTGGCGACGCCTGCGGAAGCTGTCGACGACGCCGGCAAGGCATTAGCCCACTAAGCGGCCCAGGCGTCCCTTCGGACGCGTAAAGGTGGCTAAAACCGCCGATTGTGCACTGCAACCAAGAAGCCGGGCCTCGCGCCCGGCTTTTTCGTGTGAAAAACCGCGGAATTCCGCGCTTTTTCTTGGCTTTCGGTGATATTCCGGCTTGGTTGGAGGAACAGTTCTTTCTACAGTCCGTTTCCTGCCGGTCGAGTCGTTTGTCCCGGTTTTTCTCATGGAAGGAAATTTTATGAACAAGAACGAACTAGTGTCTGCGGTCGCCGAGTCGGCAAATCTTTCCAAGGGCGATGCGCAGTCCGCCGTTGAAGCGGTGTTTTCCGTGATCACCGGCGAACTCAAGAAGGGCGGCGATGTCCGCCTCGTCGGCTTCGGAAATTTCACAGTGTCAAAACGCGCTGCTTCGACCGGCCGCAATCCGCAGACCGGCGCCGAAGTGAAGATCCCCGCCCGCACCGTTCCGAAATTTTCGGCCGGCAAGGGCCTCAAGGACGCCGTCAACTAATTTGATTGCGCAAAGTTTGCAGTCCGAGAAGCCGGGTTCGCCCGGCTTTTCTTTTTTGCGATCCGCTACGCGATACGGCGATGGCCTAGCCGAAGCAAGCTCAGCAATCGGCGATAAAGCGACGGCCGTAGCGATCGCGGTAATAGCATTTGCCGGGTTCGCTGGCGTTGCCGATCAGCGCGCCAGCCACCGCGCCAATGCCGCCGCCCACCACCGCTCCGCCGGCGTCGCCAGTCGCCGCGCCGCCCACTATGGCGCCGGTGGCCCCGCCGATCACGGCACCCCTTTCAGTCTGGCTGCACGCGGTCAAGGCGGCCACCGTGGCCACGGCGATTAGCATATTACGCATTTGGGCATTCCCTCTTTGGACCTGGACTGCCTACCAAACCTGCTATGGGGCCGATTGTTCCGCGGGCCAGGCAGCGAGGCCGCTCATTCAAATCACCGTGAAACCAGCTGAGACCTGGAACAGCCAATACGCCCCGGCGTTCCCTGTTTGCGGATATGCACTCCAACAGAAGGAGGCATTGCCATGGCTTACCGCGAATATCCATACACCCGTGACGCAAGGCGATATCAAATGGGGTCTCCAGCAGGGTCTGGTGGCGGGCGTCGTCGCCGGTCTGGTATTTGCTGTTTTCGAAATGCTGGTGAGCGCATTCATGATGGGAGCCAACGCTTTCTTCATGCCCTTGCGCATGATCGGCGCCATCGCTCTTGGTTCGGCGGCCCTTGATCCCGGCTACTCGCTTATGACGGCAGGTTTTGCCGGTGTTGTCGTGCACATGGTGCTCGCAATCATATACGGGCTCATATTCGGCGCGGTTGCGACGATGCTACGAGGTGCGGCCGCCTTGATCGGCCTCGGCTTGATTTACGGCCTAGCCCTGTGGCTCTTGAATTTCTATGTGATCGCGCCGACCGCGTTCCCGTGGTTCATGGAAGCCGACCCGGTCGTGCAGTTCATCGCCCATACCTTCTTCTTCGGCGCGGTGCTCGGCCTGTGGTTCTGGAACTCGCAACAAAGAAGTGGGTTTGACGAACCGACGGCGTAGAGCCCAATTTCCGCGGATGGGCTGCGTGACGTTTCCGGCTGAAACGCAGTTGAACGTCCCGGCCAACTCCGACCGAGGCCATGTGTCTGCAACAACGATGAAAGCTCCGAACGGTTCGCGGACCGTTCGGAGCTTTCATGAACCACCTGAATTAAGTGATTGAATAGATGGCGCGAGTGACGGGGCTCGAACCCGCGACCTCCGGCGTGACAGGCCGGTCGGAACCAAAGCCAATATATCGCAGGTTTCAATTCCTCGTGGTGTCGATCGGCCGGCAAAAACCAGCAAAGTTGAAACTCTAGCGGGGAGCTTTCCGGTCGGTGGCACGACCGGTCTTTGCCACGAAACGACTGCGTCGATCGACGAGGCGGCGGCTTGGCTGCGCGATCACAGCGGCACCTGCGAGCGGCCGATCGTGCCGGCGCTCAAGCGGCGGTTTGGCCTCTCGGCACATGACGCCGTGATGGCAATTTCAGCGGCGAATGGGCGGCGGGCATGAGCCACGGCCGCCAACGCTTCTCCATCATTCCGGCCGCGGCCGTGACCGACCCGGCGCTCGTGGGGCGCGACCTTCAAGTGATCGCCCTGTTCGGTCGGCACACCGACAATCGCGGCTGGTGCTGCCGATCGCAGGTGAAAATGGCGCGCGAGATCGGTTGCGGACGCGGGACCGTGCAGCGCTCCATCGCCCGCCTGGTCGTGGCAGGCTACCTCGAACAGAGGATCATCACCCGCGACAACGGGGCGGACACCGCTCACGAATACCGCGTGATCCTCGACCAGCCCGACAAAATCGAGGCTGTCGAAACGACCAAAAATGAGGGCGTTAAGGGGGGTGCCCACCAATGGGCAGGGGTGCCCACCAATGAGCACCCCTGCCCACCCATGAGTGGGCAGGGGGTGCCCACCCATGAGTGGGCACCAATGTTAACGACCCCTATTAACGATACTGAGAGAGAGCGTGCGCGCGAGGACGATTTCGAGAAGGCACGCCGCGCTTGGCCATCGGGCTTTGCCGACAGCCGAGAGGAGGCGCTTGCCGAGTGGGCCGCGCTGACACCAGACGACCGCGCCGCCGCAGTGGCTGAGATCGATCGGTTCGTGAAGACGACGCGGGCGATCGGCCGCAAGCACTTCTGCGGCTTCGCGGCCTACCTCCGGGAGCGGCGCTGGGAGGCGCTGCCGCCCCGCCCGCTGGCCTCGCCAGCAAGCGCGGAAAGGGCGGACACGACGGCAGCGACGAAGGCCGCGCTGTCGCGCCCTACGGCCTTCATGCTCGCCAATCCGCACCTGTTTCCCGAACGCTTCGGCTCGCGGAAGGATGGCGGCGATGGGGCAGCGTCATGAGGGGGGTGGGTCGAAAGTCTGGAACCCTGTCCGCCCCCAGACCCGCGTCCCCCTCATTCGCAGGTTTTTTCCTTGCCGCGGCGAATTTTGGGCCTCTCTCTGCTCCCTCCTCCTCTCTACGCTCAACAAAAACAATGGGTTAGATCATGAAGGCGCAGACTGAGCCGGGAATTTCTCCCGTTTTTGACCCATTAAATTTATCGGCTTCCCAGCCGGACATTCCCGGCCTGCCGGCACCTTCGAGGAGCTGTAAGCGGTGCGGAGAGCTAATACCGGCGCCGAAGCGAACCGGACGACCGAAAGGCTTCTGCTCGGCGACGTGCCGCCGTGACCACGCAGCCGATCAGCGGCGCGCCTGGCACGCCGCCCGCGCCGACGAGGATGCGCCGCCGGCCCTGACATGCTGGACTTGCGGCGATGCATTCGATGCTCCGCCGAGGCCGCAGGGGCGCGTGCCGCGCTTCTGCTCGGCCGCGTGCCGACGCGCCAGCCGGGCGGCTCACGCGGCCCGACTTCGCGCCCGCCGCCGGCGGGTGCCGACTTCCATCCACGCTGACAGCGAAAGGGACTGACCATGCCTGCGATCAACGACCTCCTTGAGCCGAAAGCACTCGCCGACCAGGTGCTCGGCGATGCCATCGCTCTGTTGCGCCAGCTCGGAGTGCCGACTGATGTCCAGGTCGATCGCCTGACGACATTCGCCGCCGGGGCGCACGTCCAGCTGGTTGGCGATGCTCTCGCCGCCAGATGCTTCCGCACCTACGCCGACAGGATCGAACAAGGCGCGTTCCAAGGCGGCGGAGTCCGGCGTTGAATGTTCCGTCTAACATCGACCTGCTGCTGCTCGATCGCTTGATCGCCGAGATGCAGGATCTTCGGGTGAAGATCACCGGGCACGAGCCGGCCGACCCGTTCGAGCGACCAATCGAAAAGGCCGACGACCTGGTGGACACCGCCGTAGCGTCAGAGCGCCTGAATGTGCCGCAGGACACGCTGCGCAGCTGGTGCCGAACGCGGCGAATCGGTCTGAAGCGTGGCGGCCGATGGCTGGTCAGCATGGCGCGCGCACGCCGCATCGCATCGCGTTTTAATCGCGTTTGAGGGCGCAAAGCCTTGAGTGACCGTTTCATTTTTCGCGTTTTCGCCCTTCGTCCATCGCGTTTGGCCGCGCACCATTTGGTCAGTTTCACCGCTTGATGAGGGAAAATCCGAATGTCACGAAATCGCATGCCCAATGCCGCGGCCCAGCTGCTGGCTATGTCTACCCCGAAGGGCCTCATTGGCCAGCCTCGCATGGAAGTCGACGATCGCGTCAGGCAGATGCTTGGCGAAGTTCGTACGGAACTAACCCGCATCGGCAATGACTACAGTGGCCGCATGGAGACGCTGGAAACCCGGCAGCAGGATCTCGAACAATCGCTCGCCGGCCAAGGCAGGCACCGCGGTGAGGGTGGAGTGCAGTCCTGGGGTCTGCAGGTCGTACAGTCGGATGCCTACAAAGGACTGCGGGGCAATCACGACGGCCGGCACCGCTTCCGCGTCGAGCAGGCCATTACCTCGGCCACCGGTTCGGCCGGCGCGTTGATCCCTCGTGACGTGCGCACTGATCCGATACAGATCGCCCGCCGGCGCCTCACAGTCCGCGACCTGCTGAACGAGACGACCACCGGATCGAACCTTGTCGAGTATGCCCGCCAGACGACCCGCACGAACAACGCGAGCGTCGTTTCGGAAGGCGCACAGAAACCGGAATCGGTCTATGTCTGGACCCGCGAGGAAGCGCCTGTTCGTACAATCGCGCACTGGGTGCCAGTTTCGCGGCAGGCGATGGACGATGCGGGGCAGCTGCAGGGCGTAATCGACGGCGAATTGCGCTACGGCCTCGACATCATCGAGGAGGCACAGCTCCTGTCGGGCGACGGGACCGGGGAGAACCTCGCAGGGCTGATCGGTGCTGCAACGACGTTCAACCCGCCGTTCCAGGCAAGCAGCGACACCGACATCGATGTTGTGCTGCAAGCCAAGGCGCAGCTCGCAGCCCCAGGCTCCGAAATTGCGGCCAACGGCGTCATTCTCAACACCCTCGACTGGGAGCGGATGACGGGCATCAAAGACAGCGATGGCCGCTATCTCTCCACCGGGCCTTTCGGCGATACGCCGGAAATTCTGTGGCGCCTGCCGGTCGTGGCCAGCAACAGCATGCCCGAAGGTGAATTCCTCGTCGGCGATTTCCGGCGCGCGGGGACGATCTACGACCGCATGGAGATCGAGATTCTCGTTTCGAGCGAGGACCGCGACAACTTCATCAAGAACATGCTGACCGTGCGTGCAGAGAAGCGCCTGGCGCTGGCAGTGACCATGCCTGCGGCCATGATCTACGGCCAACTGTCTACTGCAGCAAGCGGTTGATTTGAAGGCGGTCGCGCGCAGCTTTGACCTGAGGCTGTTGCGCGTGCCGACGATGGCGGTGAGCGTCCAGTGCCGCCGCCATCACAGGCGACGGCTGGGTTGTGCCTGGCCAGCCGTCGCCGAACCCGCACACCGGCGATCAGCAAAGGAGTGATCGAACGTGACCGCACAGGAAGATTATCAGCGGCCCGAAGCCATGACCGCCCGCCTTCTCGCGCTGCCGAGACGTCTTCCCTGGCATCCCTGGACCGGCTGCAGCCCGATTTCGCCGAGCTGCCTCAATTGTTATGCCGTTCCGGAAACCGGCGACCTCGTTGTGCAGACGCGGCGTGGGCCAGTGTGGAACGGCCGGCTGCGCTTCAACGAAGGAGAGATAGACCTACCAAGGCGAACGCCGCCGCACGCCTATTTCGACGTCTGCCCGCATGGCGACGCCTTCCACGAAAGTGCCCCCGATGCGTGGCTTGATCGGGTGTTCGCCGTCATGGAGGCGGAGCGCTATCAAAGGTTTGTGGTGATGACCAAGCGCGCTGATCGCATGTTGTCGTACCTCTCGGCCCGCTACTACGGCGGCCGTCGGGCTCCCGGTCACATTGCTTTCGGCGTCGGTGTGGAGCGCCAGCTTGAGGCAAACCAGCGTATTCCGGCGCTGCTCGCCGCGCCGGCCCAGACCAAATACTTGACTGTGTACGCGCTGCTCGGCCCGCTCGATCTTGACGCGATCCCTGGCGTTGACCGCGCTGCGCTGCGGCAGTTTTGCCAGGTGATTGTAGGCGAGGGCTGGCTGACGCCATCGGCCGATTCCGACTGGTACGCGCCTGTCGTCGAGACCATCAAGGCGATCGGCGTGCCGATCATGCAGAGTGACCTGCTGGCCGATGCCGAACGCCGTGGATACTAGAACCGCTTGGCCGGCGATGGCAGCCGAGCTCCATGCTTTCCGCGACAGGATCTTGGCCAGGGGCTGGGCCTGGGGGCAGCGCGACTGTTGCATGGTTGTTGCCGACTGGGCGATACATCTGGGCTTTCCAGACCCTGTTGCGGCCTATCGAGGAGCATATGACAGCAAGGAGAGCAGCGAGGCGTTCGTCGCAGCCGCTGGCGGCCTCGTGCCGATCTTTGAAGCCGGCAATGCCTCGATCGGCTGGGTGAAGGTCGACCGTCCGCAGGTCGGCGCGGTAGGCGTCATTGGCGCGCGCGACAACTGGTCAAAGCAGATGGGCGCGATTTTCGACGGCGGTCATTGGCAAGTGTTTCAGCAGCCGGGCTGGATCGCGCTCATGGCGGTGCCTCTGGCGATATGGGCAGCGCCGGTCTCGTCCGCGTCCGCCCGGCGCTCCTCTCACGAGCTTTGTGAAAACTTCAATACCTTTTTCTCATTTCCTATACGACTCGACGAAACAGGTGCGCAGCCTCTGGAACCCTTAAGAATGCCTCTTCGCAGTACTTGGGCATAATCACCCGTATCTCTTTTTGCCATCCATATTTGATGCTTTTTCGGAACGGGCTAGGAGGAATCCAGCCTGCTTGCGTCACATTCTTTTTATCGATCTCCATGTATTCGACAGGCGCGGCATGAATGCCCCCGATTGCGTCCGTCCCGGTGCCGCCTGGATCTAATACGCCGGACCGAGACGCAATGCATAGAAGTTCATGCAGATCGGTGATTTCTATGCAGGCGTCGTAGTGAAATGGCTCCCGATTGAGGAGGCCCGCGCTCGTTTCCTCAAACGATCCCAAAGTAAAACAACTCACCAACGCGTCGTCACATTCGTGTTCAAACGTAACGTTTGTCATTGTGAAATTCCCCCGTACCTGAGGGCCGAATGGCGATAATCCATCCTGTGCACGCGGCGAATAAGAGGCGATATGAACGCTCGATCGGAGCTCTCGTGGATCGCCTATCGGGTATTCCATTTCCCAATATGACGAGGCGGCCGAAAATCGCAGGTTGCCAGAAAGCAACGAATCGGCGTGCTGTTTGTGCATGTATTTGAGTACTGTCTTTTCTCCCCAGTCGGGCAAGCTGGTGGCCAACACCATTCCCTTTGGGGCGCGGTTTTCCTGTGCGGTCATAGGGCCATCCTTCGCTATCTGGGACTACTCTTGGTAAATTGCGGCGCGGGCGCGAAATCTCACCCCTCCCGTGAAAGGGCTCGGTGGGCCGGTGCGCCGGCCCACCGAGCCTTCACTCTATTGCTGGCCGCTCAGGTCCGTTGGTAGCCAGACAGGCGCTGGAGCGCTCTCCTGCATCAGAGCGATACTACGCCGGCAATCGACCCGGCGTACGTAGGCCTCACTCGATACGGCGATCGCTTCGCCGTTTCGAGCATGGTAGGTCCAGCGCCACTGGTCCTGATTGTCCTTGTACATCCAGAATGAGGGATAGGGTCGCTTCATCACGCGGCCCCTTTCCTGCTGGCGGCTTCATGACTGCCGACGTGAGCCCGTTCCTTCAGGACCTCGTTGATTCGCGCTGGATTGACGTCGAACTTCGCCGCGATCCGGTGCTGGAACCAGCCGGCCTGGTGCAGTAGCCAGACCTCCACAGCGTCATTGAACGTCAGTTGCTTGCTAGGTGGGTGATGCATAGCCATCTTGGCTTTCCTTTCATCACATTGTGTGATCCCAGGCTTGACCAATGGCGTTTTGCCAGACACATTTGTCTGGCTCGACAGAGCCTCGTCCCGCGCCTGGGAACCAACCTGGCGGGATGTGATTTCAAGGGGCTGCCGCTGGGAGGGAAACCGTCGGCGGCCTCTTTTCCGTCACATGTCAGCCTAAATCATGGTTGTGATGCGAGACGCCAGTCAAGCCTGGAAACACCGTCCGCCCAGGGTACTTTGTTCTCGTTTCGGTCTCCCAATCAGAAAACCCAATAAAATCAACGGCGGCTGACACGTTGTACACAGCGATTTGTGTGTGAACGTCGGGGACAACTCCCCAAAATCAAGCGGTTAAGGCCGAAATTGGGGAGCTTCACACTCCTCAACGGTGCTTTTGCATGATTCGCGGATTGCCCGCGCGCAAGCCGCCATCTCACCGAAGGCAATGCCCTGCCGCCTTAAGAACTCAATACGGCAGCAATGACAAGCAGCGCTGTTCCCAACCAATATAGACCGCGAAATATCCAGCGATTAAACCGCTCAGTCAGGCTGACACCTCCAAATGTCTGAATGTCCCACCCCTTTGGTGCCAACGACCCCCAAAGAAGTATCGAAGCGCCTGCGCCTCCAAATAGAGCGATTGTTCGCCCGGTCGGAACCGTGAAGGACGCAAAGAGCCATCCTATCACCAGCCCGGCAGCAACGGCCGAAGCCACCCACACAAATGATTCCCACAACGCCCTCCTCACGGTGCGTATCCCTGCACGGGGCGAGGGCGTGGTCATCCGGTTCAGAACCGCGTTGTCCTCGCGTTCTAGATCCTCGAAACGGTCCGGAGCAAATATTGCGAACCAGCAGATTTTAGCGATTCGGCCGATCGAGGCCGGTGTCGGCTGAGTGTTCGCCATTTCGCATCAACTCTTCCGTAGTCGCACGCCTGGTCCTTCGCCATTCTCGTCGACGAAGATCACGCCGGCGATCTCAAGGGCGCGCCTCAGAGCATCCTTTGTGACCTCCCGAGGCTCTCGGGCGTTTCGCTCGAAATCGACAATGGTCCTCACCGCGACTTTTGATGCGTCGGCGAGTTGGTCGCGAGACCATTCGATCAGCGCTCGGGCGGCCCGGCATTGCGCGGAAGTTAACATTCTCGTCCCCATGTTGCACTTTTTGTGTTGACTGAATTCGTGCAACGTTGCATGAAACATGTGTACTTAGCATTAACGATTTTTGGGAGCAACAAATGCCGAACACATCCGTTCGGGCAGCCGCCGAAGGTATGCCCGCAATCACCCGCCGCAGCGTCCTGGGCGCGATCGCGGCGATCTCGACGACAGCCGCCGGTACAGGATCTGCATCTGCTCATGTTCCGGTCGGGAACATGAACGCTGACGCCGAGCTGCTCGCGCTCGAGGCCGAGGTGTACAGGATTTGCGACCTATTCGACGCTGCGTCCGATAAACGTGAAGAGCTCTATCAACAAGTCGAGAGCAAAAGCGGTCCGAAACCGGAAGGTGCTCCTTTCCCGCCCGACGTTAAGGCCGATTTCCTGGACTTTCTTGATCAAGCGGGAAAGGCCAAGAGCCGCGAAGAGCTCGACCACCTTCTCGCAAATCCGCTACATCTTCGGATGCGAGAACACGAGGCGCAAAACGCCCGCATTGCCGCCGACTGGGAGGCACGACGCGACGAAATCCGCCGTCAATGCGGTTGGCCACATGTGGAGGCTGAGGCGGAAAGGCTGATGAACGCCACTGGCGACATCGCCGAGAGCATGCTCGACATACGCGCGCTAACGCCGGCCGGGATGATGGCGAAGCTGCGCGTGCATGAGAGGTGGGATTTCAACCAGTGGGAGATACTCAATAGTATCACCGCCGACATCGAGCAAATGGCGGCGGCCGAACCGCAAGGGGCGTGTTTCAGTGGCTCTCACGTGTGACAAACACCTGTAACAAATTCGCCACCTCGTTCCCTGGCCGAACGAGGTGGGATTTCCCACCATTGTTCCAATCGAGAACAAAGGTGCGGAAAAGCGTTGCCGCCGTGAACGGTTTCCACAGATTACAGCTTTACCTTATGCGCCCGCATCTGCTATACGAAAAGCCGATGCAAGCGCGTGAGGAAAGCATGGTCGATATCGACGAGCCTCGGTTCCGCATTTCGGAGGTCGCCAGCGCGACCGGAGTGGCCGCAAACACAATTCGCTCTTGGTTCCAGCGGCAACATTTACGTCTCGTAGAGACAGACAAGCGCGCAGAGGCAAACGGCGTGGCACACAAGCTATCGCTGCGCAGCGCGCTGCGGATCGGAACGATGGGCGCTCTGGTAGCGCAGGGCGTTGAGCCGAGCGTCGCGGGATGGGCCGCCACGCGTTGGACTGATTCCGGCAACGATGAGCGTCTGCCTGGTTGTCTCTTCGCCGAGCCGCTGACCGTTTTGTGCGTGTTTGCCGATGGCGATGCGCGCGTGGTGCACAGCCCAATAGGCAGTGGCCGCGCCTTCGATCTCTTCGTTAGCCATGGCGGGCGCCAGAACGGCGTTCGCGCCATCCTAGTCGATTTCGTCGACAAGCAAGTGCGACTGGGGCTGAAGGTGTAGGATGATGGCGGCGCCGGCAACGCATTCAGTTTCGATCCGCTATCGTGTTGATCCTCGGCTAGTTCCCGCCGCAAAAGCAGCTCGTCGCCTCGGCCTACCGCTCGATGAGTTCCACGAGAAGCTGGAGAAGTTGATGCAGCTGGGGCTGCCGGCCCCTTGCCCGGTCACGGGTCATTTCGACCTGGTGGCAATCGACATGTGGCTGGACCGCCGCGCGGGGCTCGCCACCGCATCGACGCCGGCAGACCGCGCATCACTGATGCGCGAGAGGATAGCTCGCCTTGGCCAAGATCAAGCTTAAGCACTACGTCGTCCGAAAGGGCCGCGGCTACTGGCTCGCAACGCCAAGGATGGTCGAAGCCGGCTTCCAGAACGTGCGCTGCGGATCGAATGGACCCGACGCTTGGAAAATCGCGGAGGAATGGGAGCGACGCTGGCAGGAGCACCGCAAGGGGATCGCACCGAGTACGCGCCGCGTCTATCCCGCCGATTCGGTCGGCGATGCATTCGAGCGCTTGCGGCGAACCGACAGCTGGAAATTGAAGAAACCTAGAACTCGTGAGGACTGGGAACGCGGCTGGAAATACATCGATCCTGTTTTTGGCGACCAACCGCCGTCGGCCGTCACCTTCGAGCTGCTCGACGACTGGTATCATGCGCTGCTGCGCCGCCATGGCGTTGGCGAAGCCTATCGTGCGATGAAGACCTGGCGTGCGCTCTACGGCGTGATGGCGGGCATGCGGCTGTGTCCCGAGCAGGATCCTTCTATGGCGATCCGACGCAGGACGCCGAAGCCGCGCAATCAGGTGTGGAGCGAGGGGGAAGCTGTCCGTCTGGTCAAGGGCGGCTGGCGGCTCGGTTATGGTGGGCTCGCCTGCATCATCGCAGTCGCCTGGGATACCGGCTTCGCGCCGGTCGACGTGCGGACGCTCACGCCAGCCGATGCTTTTGAGGCCGGCACCGATTGGGGGTTCGCCATCGACCGCGACAAGACAGGTGTCGCGGTTATCGGCACGCTGACGCCTCGCACGCAACGGCTGGTGCTAGCCTATCTCGACCAGCTCGGCGCATCCGTCATGCCCGACGCGCCGCTGTTTCGCTCCCGTGGTCACAAACCGGGACCCAAGGGCGGGCGCCCACGCTCCGGCGTGCCCTATAGCAAAGACAGCCTCGTCGACGATTTCGCCGATTTGCGCCGGTTGGTGTTTGGACCTGGCGAGACTCGGAAGCTGATGGACATGCGCCGCTCGGGCGCGCGGGAGGCGAACGCCGGTGACGTCGCCATGACTGCGCTGGCGGCGAAGATGGGCAACTCGATCGATACCAGCAAGGCCCTGCAGCGGACCTACATGCCAACCAATTTGGCGGCGGTTCGCTCCGCCGACGAGGCGCGGCGAAAGGGCCGCCGCCTGCTCACCGATGAACGGAACCGGCACAAAAAGTTGAAACTTGGCGGAGCGGAAAGTTGAAACAGGCAAAACGCGAAAGCGCTAAGCCATTGAAAGAGAATGGCGCGAGTGACGGGGCTCGAACCCGCGACCTCCGGCGTGACAGGCCGGCACTCTAACCGACTGAGCTACACCCGCGCACTGACGCTGCAACAGATGTGCGGCGTCGTTGGGCGTGGGATTAAGGCGTTCGGCATGGCCTGTCAAGCGGTGCGACGGCTCAATAAAGGCATTCGATGCGCGCTTTTGCGGAGGTAGCCAAAACGCCGCGGCATCGCCCAGCCGGTAGCCCGCTGCGGCGCGATTTGAGCTTGCGGAGACAGGGCGAACCGCTTAAACGTCCGCCACGCGTCGGGCGATTAGCTCAGTTGGTAGAGCGCTTCGTTTACACCGAAGATGTCGGCGGTTCGAGCCCGTCATCGCCCACCACTCTCTCCGTCACCTTCCTCCGCCGTAAGGGCCCTGGAGGGGTTGCCGGCAGCGCTCCGTGCCCGCGCGTGCTTCACGGCAACTTGCTCAATTCCCGGTTTCAGCGAGGCTGTAAAGATGTCTTCGCTCATGGTACGAATTGGCTGCTATTGAGGGAGCAGCAACGATGCCACGTGTGCTTGTCTGGACGCTTCTCACCGCCGCAGTTGCCATTTCCGGTTGCCAGTCGCCGTCGGCGCAAATGACCGGCAAGCCGTGCAATCCCAGGATGGAGGATGCCGGCTATTGCTACGGCATTGCGCTGCCGCCGCTGCCCGGTCGCTGAGCCGCACAGGCACTCAACGGCTCCGTCGATAGCCGGAGTTATCCTCAGCGCGAATTGGGCTGCGGCCGCCGCGGTCAGAGAAAGTTGCTGACCTTCTTGCCGGCTTTCAGGAAACGCAGCGGATCGATCGCCTCGCCATCGCGGCGGATCTCGTAATGAAGATGCGGGCCGGTCGAGCGGCCGCTGCTGCCGACCCTGCCGATTTCCTGACCGCGGCTGACCACCTGGCCTTCCTTGACGCCGATCTTGCTCAGATGCGCATAGCGCGTGGTGAAGCCGTTGCTGTGCTCGATCTCGACCATGCGGCCGTAGCCGCCGTTCCAACCGGCCTTGACGACGGTGCCGGCGGCACTCGCCCGGGCAGGCGCGCCGACCGGGGCCCGGAAATCCATGCCGGAATGATGCGCGGGCGTGCCGAGCAGGGGATCTTTGCGTACTCCAAACGTGCTGGAGATGGCGCGACCGGGCGCGGGATTGGCGATGGGCAGCCGCTGCGCTTCCTTCTTCATACGCTCGAGCAGGTCGAGCGCCTCATCGAGTTCGCGGACCTTGGTCTCGAAACCTATCGGATTGCCGACCGCGACCAGCGGCCCGCCGACGCCGTCTTTGCCAAAGTCGGCGTCGACCGGCAGCCCGGCCGATTCCAGTGCGTCCGAGATCGCATCCGCCGTCTGGTAGGCGCTGTCGGCGAGCGTGGTGATGCGCGCGAGCTGCTCGGTCTCGATCGAGCGTAGCGACTGGTTAATGGCGATGAACAACCGGTCGG
This sequence comes from Mesorhizobium sp. WSM2240, assembly GCF_040438645.1. Lineage (NCBI taxonomy): Bacteria > Pseudomonadati > Pseudomonadota > Alphaproteobacteria > Hyphomicrobiales > Phyllobacteriaceae > Mesorhizobium > Mesorhizobium sp. WSM2240. The sequence continues at coordinate 2,903,813 of NZ_CP159253.1, read as the reverse complement.
CCTGGTCGGCGGAGCTCTCGTCGGGCCGCGAGGCGTTGCGGGTCGACCAGAAAGAGAAAGGCTTCGCGGCGGCCGGAACCATGCCGGCGAGTTCAAAAGGGCTCTCCGCCGCCGTCAGGCCAGCGCGGATCTCGGGCTTGGCCGCTGGCGCCGGAACCGTGGCCGGCAACTGCGGGGCGGTGGTGGCGCGGCCGAGAATAGGCTCCAGCCGGCCGTGGCGTTGGGTGAGCTGCGACTGGCGCTGAAGAAGCTCGCTGACCTTGGTTTCCATTAATTGCTGGTCGAGCAGCTGCCGACTGGTGATGCGGTCGACCTGCGCGCGCAGCGCCGAGATGCGATCCTCATAGGCCTGCTGCATGCGCGCCTGGCGGGCGGTGGCCGCGCCGATCAGATCGTCGCGAAGCACGAGATAGGAGGTGGCGAGCAGGTAGCCGATCGCGGCTGCTGCGACTGCGGAGCCCAGGAAGGCCGCGATCCAGGGACGGATGGTGAAGTGTCTGATCTCGTCGCCGCGGGCGATGATGATCGTGTGCGGCTCCTTGCGCCTGCCGAAAACCGCTGCCTGACCGGATTTTTTCACGGGACCGACTTCCACACCCGAGACCTACAATGCGGCGATTACACATTATTAGGGTTAACAAAGCTTTGCCCGGCGCGAGAATGCCCCCTCTCGAGGAGAGGGAGAGGTCGGCGCAGACAAAAGCCCCGCCACCGAGGTGGCGGGGCTTTTATCGACGGTCGTCGTCAATCGCTTCGGCCGAGAAAATCCTAGTCGAGAAAAAGCCAGAGCAGAATGATGATTGGTATCGGGATGCCGAGCATCCAGAGCAATACGCCGCGCAACATGCACTTCTCCCGCGTTCGATCGTTTCCAGATAGCAAACGCCGCCAAGAAGAAACGGTTCCGGGAGGTTAGAGCGCCCGTACCGCCTCAAGCACTTCCGCGGCGTGGCCAGGCACCTTCACCTTCGGCCACACCCTGGCGATCTTGCCATCCCGGTCGATCAGGAAGGTGGTGCGCTCGACGCCCATATATTTGCGGCCATACATGCTCTTTTCGGCCCAGACGCCGTAGGCTTCGATCGCCTTTCGCTCCTCGTCGGCGACCAGATCGACCGAAAGGCTGTACTTGGCCTTGAATTTGTCATGTTTTTTGGCGCTATCCGGCGACATGCCGATGACGACCGCGCCGGCCTTCTCGAAATCCGGCTTGAACGCCGAGAAATCGATCGCTTCGGCAGTGCAGCCGCTGGTGTCGTCCTTGGGATAGAAATAGAGGACAACGGCCTTGCCCCGCAGGGCCGAGAGCGTCAGCGTTCCGCCGCCATCGCGCGGCAGTTCGAATTGCGGTGCGTCCTGTCCCGGAGAGAGTTCGGTCATTTCGTGCCTCTGTTTGATGTCATGCGCGAGCCGACAGGGTTATAATGCCGCCAGCGGATTCGTCCACGTCGGAATTCAACGCAGGATGTCGTGTGGATCACGAACTTCGGAAGCACGAGAAAATTCGCTTCAGGCGCGACGAAATCGCAGACCTCGGCGCATTTCCTTCGGCTGAGGGACAGGATCTCAGGCCGCCGAAGCCGAGCCTGATTCGCCGCACAGCCAATACCTGCACCGTCGGGATCGCAATCGCCGTCACCGTGCTCGGACTGATCGCCGGCCTGGTTTATGTAGCAGGCGTCTCCGGCCTCGGTTCGGAGCGGCTGCGCCTGGAGGCCGAGAAGGCGATCAGCGCAATCGCTGGGATGGATGTCGACGCAGCGGTCGGCCCGGCGCGCCTGTCGCTCGACGGCCCGAGCCTGGTGGCGCTCGAAGTGCGCGACGTCAGCCTGAAGAAGGGCGAAGACGGCGCACCGATGGTTGACGCCGGCGTCATGCGCTTCGGCGTGCATTTTCTGTCGCTGCTTTCCGGCAATGTGCAACTGGGCAGCGCCTCGATCTCCGACGCCCGCATCATGGCGGCGGCCATGCCCGAATCTGACGGCGTCGACTGGACGAATGTGCTGCGCAACGAGCAGGGCCTGATCGACCCAGACCGCCTGATCGAGGTGGCGTTCGACCGGGTCCATCGCGCGCTCGACGCGGTGCATCCGGGAGCGACGGACCGTCTCGACCTTGAGAATGTCGAGATCGTGCTGCCGGAAGACGGCGGGATAAGGGTGCTTAGGATCGTCAGCGCGACGCTGGCGGCAGCCGGCCCCGGCAAGCTGGCGTTTTCCGCCGCAGCCGAGATTGACGGCCGCGCCGTGACGTTGGAGGGGTCGGCTGTGCGCGACCCGGTTTCGCGGCGCATCGGCGTGCTCGATTTGCAACTGGCGGCCGCCGCACCGGAACCGGCTGCGCCCGGCGAACAAGCCAGCGAAGGCTTGAACCGCCTCGGCGCGATCGACGTCAAGCTTTCCGGACAGGAAGGGATCGGCGCCGAGCCGGCCCAGCTCAAAGCGGCGCTGATGCTGCACGAATCGGCCCTCGATCTTGGGGCGCGGGGCGTCTTCACCGGCAGCGCTTCGGCCGACGCCACACTCGTCGCCGGCTCCGGCAAAATCGAGGTCGACCGGCTCCACCTCGCAAGCGGACGCAACAATTTCGAATTCAACGGCGGCATCGGACCCAAGCCTCCGAGCGACGAAACCGGCGAGGAGCCAGCCTACCGATACGAACTCGTGAGCAGCAGCGCCACGCTCGCGCCCGACGATTCGCCGGAGCCGGCGCTCAATTTCAGGACCGGCATCAACGGCGTCTATAAGCCAGGCAGCAACCGGCTGGTCGCCGAAGAGGTGGCGATCAAGAGCGGCCCCGGCGAGGCGCTCGGCTCGGCCTCGCTCGATTTCGTGCCGGGCAAGGCGCCAGGCTTCGCTCTGGCCTTCACGGTGAGCGATATGCAGGTTTCGCATGTGAAGCAGCTTTGGCCGTGGCTGGCGGCCGACAAGGCGCGATCATGGGTGCTGGATCATGTTTTCGGCGGGCGCGTGCCCGACGGCCGCATGCAGCTTCGTGTGCTGCCCGGCCGGCTCGGCAATGGCGTGCCGCTGTCGCCGGAAGAGGTTTCGGGCCGTTTCCGGGTCCAGGGCACGCGGTTCGACACCGCTGGGCTGATACCGCCGGTCCGCGACGCCGACGGCGTGGTCGAATTCGCCGGCCACGACGTCGACATCGCGCTTTCATCGGGCACGGTCTATATGCCGAGCGGCCGCAGCGTCGCAGCAAGCAATGGAACGCTGGCGATCAAGGAGGCGAACCGCCGGCCGGTGATCGGCGCGCTCGACATAGATGTGGCCGGAGACGCGGCTGCCGTCACCGAACTCGCCTCCTTCGAGCCGATCAACGGAATGCGCTTCACCGAGCTGACGCCCGACGATTTTTCCGGGCAGGTTTCGGGAAATGTGAAGGCCGACATTCCGCTGCACAAGGGCATCGACCGCAGCACGCTCGATTGGCTGGTGACGCTCAACTATACCGACCTCGCCGTGGCCAAGCCGTTCAATGGCCAAACCCTGAGCGATGCCGACGGCACGATCACCGTCGACCCGGACAAGGCGGTCATATCCTCCAAGGGCAAGCTCAACGGGGCCGAGGCGGAGATCGAGTTGGTCGAGCCGCTCCGTCCCGCAGGCCCCGAACGCCAGCGCAAGATAGCGCTTCTGCTCGACGACAAAGCGCGTGACGCGCTGGCGCCGGGATTGTCGCTGATGGTCTCAGGGCCGGTGCGCGTCGAACTCGACGGGCAGGGCGCAACGCAGCAGGTGAAGGCCGATCTAACGAAAGCCAGGCTGGACATACCCTGGGCGGGCTGGAGCAAAGGGCCGGGCGTCGCTGCCGAGGCGAGCTTTGTCCTTGCCAAGGATGGCGAAACCACCACGCTTTCGGATTTCTCGCTGTCGGGCAAATCCTTCGCCATCGAGGGCGCATTGACGCTGGCGAATGGCGGACTGGCGAAAGCCGATTTCGACAAGGTACAACTGAACCGCGGCGATAATGTCGACGTAACTGTCGAACGCGCCGGCAAGGGCTATTCCGTCGCCGTGAGCGGGACGTCGTTCGACGCGCGCTCGCTGATCAAGCAGTTTACCTCCGACGCTGCGAGCGCGATGAAATCGGGCGGTTCGGCGCCGGTTTCGCTGAAACTCGCCGTGGAGAGCCTGGGCGGCTTTCACGGCGAGAGGCTGTCCAATGTGAAGCTCGACTACAGCGGCGCCGGAGCGAAGGTGAACGGGCTGAAGGTCTCGGCCGTGTCGGGCTCGGGCGGCAAGGTGACGGTCCAGAACGCTTCCGAAAGCGGCAGCCGGAAGCTCGAAATGCAGTCGTCGGACGCCGGCGCTATCCTGCGATTCCTCAACATCTATGAACATATGGAAGGCGGCGCGATCAGTCTTGCCCTTGCAGGAAAGGGCGACGGGCCGATGCGTGGCCGCGTCGACGCGACCAATTTCTGGGTCGTCAACGAACCCAAGCTGGCCTCGATCGTCTCGACCGCACCGGCGGGTGGCGATCGCAGCCTGAACCAGGCCGTCCGCAGGGACATCGACACATCTCGCGTGCAGTTCGAGCGCGGCGCCACGCAGATCGACAAGGGCAATGGCTATCTGAAGCTGGAGAATGGCGTGCTGCGCGGCCCGATGATCGGAACGACTTTCCAGGGCACGCTCTATGACAAGGATGACCGTATGGACATGACCGGCACTTTCATGCCGGCCTATGGCCTGAACCGCATTTTTGGCGAGATCCCGTTTTTCGGCGTGATTTTAGGAAACGGCCGCGACCGCGGCCTGATCGGCGTCACCTACAAGCTGGAAGGCCCGGTCAAGTCGCCACAACTCCAGGTCAACCCTCTATCCGTCATCGCACCGGGGATTTTCCGATCGATCTTTGAGTATCAATGAGATCGCCCGGCTAATCTAACCTGCCGGCGGTCTTCACGCCGGCCGCACCAGAATGTGCTTCTTCTTGCCGAACGACAGCTTGACCACGCCATCGGCGGTGAGATCGGCCTGTGTGACCATGCGCCGCTCGTCGGCGACGGGCTGATCGTTGAGGCGCACGGCGCCGCCTTGGATATGGCGGCGCGCTTCGCCGTTGGAGGACGCGAGCCCCGCCGTCACGAACAGCGACAGAATGCCAATCCCGGCCTCCAGGACATCCCTGCCGATCTCCACCGTTGGCAGCGTGTCGGCGGTGACGCCCTCCTCGAAAGTCTTGCGCGCGGTTTCGCTCGCCCGCCCGGCAGCTTCGCGGCCGTGAAGCAGCGCGGTGATCTCGGTCGCGAGGATCTTCTTGGCTTCGTTGACCTCGGAGCCGCCGAGCGCCTGAAGTCGGGCAATCTCGTCCATTGGCAGCGTCGTGTAGAGTTTCAGGAAGCGGCCGACATCGGCGTCTTCGGTGTTCCGCCAGTATTGCCAGAAGTCATAAACGCTCAGCATCTCCGGATCGAGCCAGACGGCGCCCGATGCCGTTTTGCCCATCTTCGCTCCGGAGGAGGTGGTGAGCAGCGGCGTGGTGAGTGCGAACAGCGACGCATCCTCCATGCGCCGGCCCAGATCGATGCCGTTGACGATGTTGCCCCACTGGTCGGAGCCGCCCATCTGCAGACGGCAGCCGAAGCGCTTGTAGAGCTCGACGAAGTCGTAGGCCTGCAGAATCATGTAGTTGAATTCGAGGAAGGACAGCGACTGCTCGCGGTCGAGCCGCATCTTCACCGAATCGAAAGCGAGCATGCGGTTGACCGAGAAATGCCGGCCCACGTCGCGCAAGAAATTGACGTAGTTGATCTCCATCAGCCAGTCGGCGTTGTTGATCATCAGCGCGTCGCCCGGGCCATCGCCGAAATTCAGGTAGGGGGCGAAATTCCGGCGGATGCCAGCGAGATTGTCCTCTATATCAGCGGGTGTGAGCAGCTTGCGCGCCTCGTCTTTGAAGGAGGGGTCGCCGATCATTGAAGTGCCGCCACCCATAAGGGCGATCGGCCTGTGGCCTGTCCTCTGCAGCCAGTGCAGCATCATGATCTGGATTAGCGAGCCGGCATGCAGGCTTTTGGCAGTCGCGTCGAAGCCGATATAGGCCGTCACCGTTTCCGTTGCGAAAAGCCTGTCGAGGCCGGCATCATCCGAAGTCTGGTGGATGAAGCCGCGCTCGGACATTGTGCGCAGGAAGTCGGACTTGAAGGCGGACATTTTTCTATCCCGGGAAACGTCGCAGCGGGGACGCGCCCGCCATGGCAAGAGTGAATGCGCGCGTTTAGCATCCGGCGCTTGGGAATCACAAGAACGGTGGCGAAAATGGCGGCACTCTGCGCAATCGGCCTGATGAGCGGCACGTCCATGGACGGCATCGACATCGCGTTCGTGAGGACCGACGGCGAAAACCAGATCGAGGCGGGGCCGTCAATGTTCGTGCCATACGAGGCAGCGTTCAGGCGACGCATCGAGGCGGGGCTCGAAACGGCGAAGGCGATCGTCAGGCGCGAGGACCGGCCGGGCGACCTCGTCGAACTGGAAGGCGAGATCAGCCTGAGGCACGCTCGCGCGGTCGGGGCGTTTCTGAAATCGGAGGCCGGCGACTGGGGCAGGCCGGACCTTATCGGCTTTCACGGCCAGACGGTCTTGCACCGGCCGACGGCCGGTGTGACGGTCCAACTCGGCGACGGTGCGCTGCTTGCCCGCGAAACCGGAATTCCCGTGGTCTACGATATGCGCGCCAACGACATGGCGAAAGGCGGGCAGGGAGCGCCGCTTGTGCCGGCCTATCATGCGGCGCTGGCACGATCGCTGCCAGAACCTTTCGCGGGAAAGTTCCCGGTCGTGTTCGTCAATATCGGCGGGATTTCCAACGTGACCTATGTGCCGGAAGCTGGCGCGCCGATCGCCTTCGACTCCGGCCCAGGGAACACGCTGATCGACCAATGGGTCAGCAGGGAGGGCGGAGTGCCGTTCGACGCCGATGGGGTGATCGCTAGCGAAGGCGGCGTGGTCAGCGTCGTGGTCGGGCGCTATCTGCAGAATCCGTTCTTCGAGAAATCCGGCCCCAAATCGCTGGACCGCAACGATTTTACGCTCGACCTTGCGCGCGGCCTGGAGCTTTCGGACGGTGCCAGAACGCTCGCCGCGGTCTCGGCCCAGGCGATCCTGAAGTCGGCCGAGCACATGCCGGACAGGCCGAAACTCTGGATCGTCTGCGGCGGCGGGCGGAAAAACCCGCATATTGTCGACGACCTGCGCTCGGGCGCGGAGAAGGCCGGCGCAAAGGTGATCGTCGCGGAAGAAGCAGGGTTCGACGGCGATGCGACCGAGGCGGAAGCCTGGGCCTATCTGGCGGTGCGCTCGCTGAAAGGCCTGCCGCTGACTTTCCCGACAACCACAGGCTGCCGCCAGCCGGTCAGCGGCGGCGTGATCGCGAACCCTTAGATCTCAACAGCAAACCTCCGGTTTCGCCGAGGCGGGACCGGAGGCGGGTGATAGTGCGAAGCAGGTCGACCGTCGGTTATTTGGCGGGTGCCTTTGCAGCTTTGGGCTTGGCCTTTGCCGCCGGTTTGGCTTTCGCCGCAGCAGGCTTCGCGGCCGCTGCCCTGGCCACAACCTTCTTCGCGATCGACTTGGCGGGAGCGGCTTTGGCTTTTGCCGCCGCAGGCTTTGCGGCTTTCGCAGGCGCCTTCTTGGCGGGAGCGGCGGCCTCTTCGACCGCTGCCGTGGCTGCGTTCTTCTTGATCGACTCTATGGCCTTGGTCGCCGAGGCTTTCGCCTTGTAGCCTTCCGAACTGAACACCACCTCGCCATTGGCGGCGCGGTACCGGAAGCGTGTTTCACCCTTTTTGTCCTTGTAGATTTCGAATTTGCTCACGGGCGGTATCCCCCTCATGTGAGATTGTGATTCGGTCACAAGCAAAAGCTGCCATGCAGTAAGTCGGCTGTCGAGTGACAGGCTAGACTTTCCACCGAGGCGACACGCACAAATCGAGTAGTTTTGTATGAGGCTTTGTTAGCGGTAACTTATAGATCACCGCAGTCTTTTCGGTCGCGGATCGGATAATTCGCCGGCCAAACGCCGATCAAGATAATCGGCGCATTCGTCGATAAGCAACTGGGTGTCATTCGAGAAGAAATGGTTGGCCCCGGGCAGGGTCTTCTGCGTGATGGTGATGCCTTTTTGCGTATGCAACTTGTCAACCAGGCCCTGAACATCTTTCGGCGGTGCGACCTTGTCGGCATCGCCATGGATGATCAGTCCCGATGAAGGGCAGGGAGCCAGGAAGGAAAAGTCGTAGGTGTTGGGCTGCGGGGCGACCGAGATGAAACCCTCGATCTCCGGCCGCCGCATTAGGAGCTGCATGCCGATCCAGGCGCCGAAGGAATAACCGGCGACCCAGCAGCTCTTCGAATCCGGATGCAGCGACTGGATCCAGTCGAGGGCTGCGGCCGCGTCCGATAGTTCGCCGGTGCCGTGGTCGAATTCGCCCTGGCTGCGGCCGATCGAGCGGAAATTGAAGCGCAGCGTCGTAAAGTTGCGCTTCTGGAACATGTAGAAGAGGTCGTAGACGATCTTGTTGTTCATCGTCCCGCCGAACTGCGGGTGTGGATGGAGCACGATCGCGATCGGCGCGTTTTTCTCGGTCGACGGCTGATAGCGGCCTTCCAGGCGACCCGCCGGACCGGTAAAAATGACCTCAGGCATGAACGACTCCAATCCAACACAAAAGCGCTTGCCGGCTGGAACAATTCTTCCTCTGGCCTTGACGCACGACAGGCGTCTTTCTAGAAGCTAGTTTAGAATTGTTCAAAACTGGGTAGCCGATGCCACCCGGTCGGCAAAGCGGGTAAATAGGACGGCTCGCCTTGGAATTTCAAGGAAATAACGTCCGGCCGCGCCCGAATGCAGGCTGACAGGACAGATTGAGCGGAATGGCCGCACCACGCGCCTATCTCGACTACAATGCAAGCGCTCCGCTGCTGCCAGAGGCGCGCGAGGCGATGCTTGCCGTGCTCGATGTTACAGCCAATCCGTCGTCGGTGCACAGCGAAGGCCGCGCCGCCCGCAGGGTCGTCGAGGAGGCGCGCCGCGATGTCGCCGCGCTGGTCAATGCCAGGCCTGAGCATGTCGTCTTCACCTCCGGCGCCACGGAAGCGGCGGCGACGCTGCTTTCGCCGGACTGGCGCATGGGGCGCGGCGCCATCCGTATGTCGCGGCTCTATATCTGCGAGGCCGATCACCCCTGTCTGCTGGCGGGCGGGAGTTTTGCTCCGGAGAGCGTGACGCGGATCGGTGTCGACGCGCAGGGTGTGATGGATATGACGGCCTTGAAGGCCGCATTGGACAGCCACGACCGGAGTGAAGGCCTGCCGCTGGTCGCCGTCCATGCCGCAAACAACGAAACCGGCGTGGTGCAGCCTTTTGGCCGGATCGTGGCGCTGGCGAAGGCCGCGGGCGGCGTGCTAGTGCTCGATGCCGTGCAGGCGGCGGGGCGGATTCCGCTCGACATTACGGCCGGTTCCGCCGATTTCCTCATACTGTCGTCGCACAAGATCGGCGGCCCGAAAGGGGTTGGCGCGATTGTCGGCGCCTCGGACCTGATGATGCCGAAGCCGCTTATTGCCGGCGGCGGTCAGGAAAAGGGGCATCGCGCCGGCACCGAGAACCTGCCGGGAATTGCCGGCTTCGGCGCGGCCGCGCGGCGTGCGATGGAAAATCTCGCGCACATAGAAGCCGTCCGCGCCATGCGCGACCACATTGAGGATCTGGCTCTGGCCGCAGCGCCCGACGCGCAGATATTCGGTCGCACCACCGAGCGCCTGGCCAACACGGCGTTCTTCGCAATCCCCGGCATCAAGGCCGAGACAGCGCAGATCGCCTTCGATCTGGCGGGCATAGCACTTTCGGCCGGCTCCGCATGTTCTTCGGGACGCGTCGGGCCGAGCCATGTCTTGAAAGCGATGGGCTACGCCGATACGGAAGGCGCGCTGCGCGTTTCGATCGGGCAAGCGACCACGGGAGCCGAAATTGAGCGGTTTGCGGGGGCGCTGAGCGACCTTTTGGCGCGGCGCGCCGGCAGGACCAAGGCCGCCTGAACGGCGGAAACGGCCGCAAGGCCATGAGCGGTGTGTTTTCGGGACGCTGGTTTGCGGTCCCGGCGGGTGAAATGCCCGGAGGGACACACTATATTGAACTTACGCCGTCCCAGCGGCGCCATAGTTTGAAAACTGCCGGGCCTTGAACCCGGCGTGGATGGAGAACGCTGATGCCTGCTGTGCAGGACACGATCGATCGGGTCCGAAAGATTGACGTCGACCAATACAAATACGGCTTTGAGACAGAGATCGAGATGGACAAGGCGCCCAAGGGCCTGTCCGAAGACACGATCCGTTTCATCTCCGCGAAGAAGAACGAGCCCCAGTGGATGCTGGATTGGCGTCTCGAAGCGTATCGCCGCTGGGTAACGCTCCAGGAGCCGACCTGGGCGCGCGTCGACTATCCGAAGATCGACTTCCAGGACATCCACTACTACGCCGCGCCGAAGTCGACGCCGGGGCCGACATCGCTCGCGGAAGTCGATCCCGAGCTCTTGAAGGTTTACGAAAAGCTCGGCATCCCGCTGCGCGAGCAGGAGATCCTGGCCGGCGTGCAGAAGCCGGCGGATTCCGAGCTCGATGAAGCCAACGACAATGTTTACAAGTCCGGCCGCGTCGCCGTCGACGCGGTGTTCGATTCCGTGTCGGTCGTTACGACGTTCAAGAAGGAACTGGCCCAGGCCGGCGTCATCTTCTGCTCGATCTCCGAAGCGATCCGCGAGCACCCGGAACTGGTGAAGAAATATCTCGGTTCGGTCGTGCCGACCTCCGACAACTACTACGCGACGTTGAACTCGGCCGTCTTCACCGACGGATCGTTTGTGTTCGTGCCGAAGGGCGTCCGCTGCCCGATGGAACTGTCGACCTATTTCCGCATCAACGAGAAGAACACCGGTCAGTTCGAGCGCACGCTGATCATCGCGGAAGAGGGCGCATACGTGTCCTACCTCGAAGGCTGCACGGCGCCCCAGCGCGACGAGAACCAGCTCCACGCCGCGGTGGTCGAACTGATCGCGCTGGACGACGCCGAGATCAAGTATTCGACGGTGCAGAACTGGTATCCCGGCGACGCGCAGGGCAAGGGCGGCATCTACAATTTCGTCACCAAGCGCGGCGACTGCCGCGGCGACCGCTCGAAAATATCGTGGACGCAGGTCGAGACCGGCTCGGCGATCACCTGGAAATATCCGAGCTGCATCCTGCGGGGCGACGATTCCCGTGGCGAGTTCTATTCGATCGCGGTCTCGAACGGCTATCAGCAGGTCGACAGCGGCACCAAGATGATCCACCTCGGCAAGAACACATCGAGCCGCATCATCTCCAAGGGCATCGCCGCCGGCTTCAGCCAGAACACCTATCGCGGCCAGGTCTCGGCTCATCGCAAGGCATCGAACGCGCGCAACTTCACGCAGTGCGACAGCCTGCTGATCGGCGAAGACTGCGGCGCGCACACGGTGCCCTATATCGAGGCGAAGAATTCAACGGCGCAGTTCGAGCACGAGGCGACGACGTCGAAGATCTCCGAGGATCAGCTGTTCTACGTAATGCAGCGCGGCATTCCGCAGGAGGAGGCGATCGCGCTGATCGTCAACGGCTTCGTCAAGGAGGTCATCCAGGAACTGCCGATGGAGTTTGCAGTCGAAGCGCAGAAGCTGATCGGCATCAGCCTTGAGGGAAGCGTGGGGTGATTGAGGCAGTCCAGCACGAGGGTGCTGAACACCAGAAACATTCTCGACAAAATCTACTCGGCGCCGCAGGGCGCGACAGTTTGAACGGAAGAAAAGATGCTTGAGATCAAGAACCTGCACGCGCGTATCGTCGAGGACGGCACCGAGATCATCCGAGGCCTCAATTTGACGGTGAAGGCAGGCGAAGTGGCCGCCATCATGGGACCTAACGGCTCCGGCAAGTCGACGCTGTCCTATATTCTGGCGGGCCGCGAGGACTATGAGGTGACCGAGGGCGACATTCTCTATAACGGCCACTCAATCCTTGAGATGGACCCCGCCGAGCGCGCCGCGGCGGGCATATTCCTCGCCTTCCAGTATCCAATGGAGATACCGGGCGTGGCGACGATGGAGTTTTTGAAGGTTGCCATGAATGCGCAGCGCAAGGCGCGCGACGAGGAGCCGCTGAAGATCCCGGAGCTATTGAAGCGGGTGAAGGAAGCGGCCGGCTCGCTCAACATGGACATGGCGATGCTGAAGCGTCCGCTGAATGTCGGCTTTTCCGGTGGGGAGAAGAAGCGCGCCGAGATCCTGCAGATGAAGTTGCTGGAGCCGAAGCTTTGCGTGCTCGACGAGACCGATTCGGGCCTCGACATCGACGCGCTGAAGATCGTGGCCGACGGTGTCAATGCGCTGAGGTCGCCTGACCGTGCCATCGTCGTCATCACCCACTATCAGCGCCTGCTCGAATACATCGTGCCGGACTCGGTCCACGTGCTTTACCGCGGCCAGGTCATCAAGTCGGGCGACAAGTCGTTGGCGGTCGAACTGGAAGAGAACGGCTATGCCGGGATCATCGAAAAGGCGGCATAGGTGACGGTCATGAACCTTCAAATCACGCCCCAGCGCACGCTCGCCGAAACGGCGATCATCGACGCGTTCGGCGAGCGGCTTTCGCTGCTCCCCGGCGACGGCGCGGTGATGGTCAAGCGCGACAACGCCATCGAGGCGGTCAAGGCCGGCCTGCCGACCAAGCGTGTCGAATCCTGGCACTACACCGATCTGCGCCGGCTCCTGACCAGCGTGCCGCCGCATGACGAGACGGCGAACGCGAAGGCGGTTGCGCCGTTGCTCGATGGCTCATTGGTGCTGCCGGTGCTGAACGGCATCGCGTCCGCCAATATTGCGAAAATCGACGGCGTAACCGTCCAGCCACTTGCCGAAAAGCTGGCCGACGGTAGCTTCGCCCCGGCGCTCGAAATCTATGGCCCGGACGACGCCATCGGCGCGCTGAACATCGCATTTGTCGGCGACGGCTATTTTGTCGACATAGCGGAAGGCAGCCGGCTCGAGGCGCCGCTGGAGTTGCAGAACGTGCAGGCCGGCGGACAGACGCATGTGCGGCTGCCGGTGCGGGTCGGCGCCGGCGCCAGGGCGACGATCGTCGAGCGCCAGACCGGCAGCGGAGCGGCGCTCGCCAGCTCGGTCAGCCAGTTGCTGCTCGGCGACGATGCCGAGATACTGTGGATCATCGTGCAGGACCAGCCGGAGACGGCGACGCATCTCGCGCAATTCAAGGCGGAACTCGGCAAGAATTCGAAGCTGACGCTGTTCGTCATGAACGCCGGCGGCAAGCTCGTGCGGCAGGAGGTTGTGGTCGACGCCAAGGGCGAGGGCGCGGAGTTCAAGCTTCGCGGCGTCAACCTGCTGGCCGGCGACGGCCACACCGACGTGACCATGGTGCTCGACCACTCGGTGCCGCATACGTCCTCGACCGAGGTGATCCGCAACGTTGTCACCGGACGGGCGAAGGGCGTATTCCAGGGCCGCATCAACGTCGCTCAGTATGCGCAGAAGACCGACGCCAAGATGGCCTGCAACACGCTGCTTTTGTCGGACGACGGCGAGTTCTCGACCAAGCCGGAGCTGGAAATTTTTGCCGACGACGTGCAGTGCGGGCATGGCGCGACCGTCACCGAAATCGACCACAACCATCTTTTTTACCTGATGGCGCGCGGCATCGACGAGAAGACAGCGCGCGGGCTGTTGGTCAAGGCGTTCCTGGCGGAAGTGATCGAGGAGCTGGAAGACGAGCCGGTGGTCGAGGCGCTGGAAGCGATACTCGACGGATGGTTCGCGGCGCATGGGTGAAATTGGCTGTGCGGTGCGTCCTTCGAGGCTCGCTCCGCTCGCACCTCAGGACGAGGAAAGTTGGCTCTGACAACACCTGAGTTCCGCGCGAGACAAATGGGATGAGGCGCGCACCGGCTCCTCATCCTGAGGCGCGATCCTGAACTTGTCGAAAGGGCCTCGAAGGACAGAATAGCGGATGAGGCGCACCAACCTCCCTCATCCTGAGGTGCGAGCGCAGCGGGCGCACCAAAGTAGTTCGTAAGAAGGCAAAGACGTGGACCAGAAAATAGAACACGCAGCCTACGACGTCGAGGCGATCCGCCGCGATTTTCCGATCCTTGCGCGCGAGGTCTACGGCAAGCCGCTGGTCTATCTCGACAATGGCGCATCGGCGCAGAAGCCGCAGGCCGTGCTCGACGCGATCAACCATGCCTACACCAAGGAATATGCCAACGTTCATCGCGGCCTGCATTTCCTGTCGAACGCGGCCACCGATGCCTATGAAAAGGCTCGGGAAAGCGTGCGCCGCTTCCTGAACGCCGGCAGCACGGAAGAGATCGTCTTCACCAAATCGACCACCGAGGCGATCAACACGGTCGCCTATGGTTTCGGGATACCGAATATCAGTGAGGCCGACGAGATCGTGCTGTCGATCATGGAGCATCACTCCAACATCGTGCCGTGGCATTTCATCCGCGAGCGCCAAGGGGCGAAGCTGGTCTGGGTTCCGGTCGACGATCTCGGCGTGTTCCACATCGAGGAATTCGAGAAGCGCCTGACCGACCGGACCAAACTGGTCGCCATCACCCATATGTCGAACGCGCTGGGCACGGTGACGCCGATCAAGGAGATCTGCCGCATCGCGCACGCGAAAAACATTCCGGTGCTGGTCGACGGCAGCCAGGCGGCCGTGCACATGCCGGTCGATGTCCAGGATCTGGACTGCGATTTCTACGTATTCACCGGTCACAAGGTCTATGGCCCGTCCGGCATCGGCGTGCTCTACGGCAAGAAGGAAATTCTGGAGCGCATGCGTCCCTTCCAGGGCGGCGGCGAGATGATCTTCGAGGTGACCGAAGACGAAGTCACCTATAACGACCCGCCGCATCGCTTCGAGGCCGGCACGCCGCCGATCGTCCAGGCGATCGGGCTGGGCGCCGCGCTGGAATATATGGACAAGATCGGTCGCGAGCGGATAGCCGCACACGAGGCCGAGCTTAAGAAATATGCCCATGAGCGGCTGCGCTCGATCAATTCGCTTCGCATATTCGGCGACGCGCCGGGGAAGGGCGCAATCGTCTCCTTCGAGCTTCAGGGCATCCATTCGCACGACGTTGCGATGGTTATAGACAGGCAGGGCGTGGCGGTGCGGGCCGGAACCCATTGCGCCCAGCCGCTGTTGAAACGTTTTGGCGTAACCTCCACATGCAGGGCGTCATTCGGCATGTACAATACAAAGGCCGAAATCGACATTCTGGCCGAAGCGCTCGAAAAGGCGCGGAAATTTTTCGGGTGATGAGCATGGACGACGCGACTGTGAGAACCGAACCAACGCCGGAAGCATCCGCTGCTGTTCCGTCCGTATCGGCGATCCCTGCGGAAGAACTGGCGCGGCTGACCGACGACATCGTCTCGGCGCTTAAGACCGTCTATGACCCGGAAATCCCCGCCGACATCTACGAACTCGGCCTGGTCTACAAGATCGACATTGAGGACGATCGTTCGGTCAAGATCGACATGACGCTGACAGCGCCCGGCTGCCCGGTGGCCGGCGAAATGCCGGGCTGGGTGCAGAACGCGGTCAGCGCCGTCGAAGGCGTTTCCGATGTGGAGGTCAACATGACCTTTGACCCGCCCTGGACTCCTGATCGCATGTCGGAAGAGGCGCAGGTGGCGGTAGGGTGGTATTAGGGCGCCCTGATTGAAACAGGACGCCCTGCGCATTCAGTCGATTATGTGCACGACCTTGCGGGTTTCTGGCTCGATCAGCACCGTACGGCCGTCCATGACGACGTACTGATATTTGTTCTCCAGCGTGTTTTCGGCAAGTTCGCCCGGCTTGAGGATATCTGGGATGATCGCACCGACTACGAGTTCAAAGTTGGATGGACGATCGACCACGACCGGATTGGCCTTCACATATTCTCGGACCACGGTTTCCTGTTCGGGCGTGACCACGACGGTCTGGGCAGCCGCGAGGCCGGTTCCTGTGAGCAGGATGGTGGCGGCAATCGTGCTTCGGAAAGTCATTTCAACCTCCTGAGTTTGACGTGCCTTAACCACCATCGGTCGGAACGGTTCCGCAGATGTGAAGTATGTTACGGGCGATCACGGGCTTGCATGGGGTGGGAATCTTCACCACATTGGGATAAGAACACGACATCCGTCAGGCCTTGAACCTGGATGGAATGGAGACAGGAATATGGGACGCTTCGCCGTCATCAGCATGACCGAAAAGGCCGCCGCTCGCGTGAACGAGATCATGGCGACGCGCGAAAATGCTAAGGGCGTTCGCCTAGGCATCAAAAAGGGCGGCTGCGCCGGCATGGAGTATACGGTCGACCTGGTGACCGAGCCCAACCCCAAGGATGACCACATCGAGCGCGACGGCGCCCATGTCTATGTTGCGCCGGAAGCCGCGCTGTTCCTGTTCGGCACGGTGATGGATTTCGAGGCGACGACGCTGCGCACCGGATTCACGTTCACCAATCCCAATCAGAGTTCCGCCTGCGGCTGCGGCGAATCGGTCGAACTCAAGCCCGCCGATCTGAAGCAGCTCGCCGATGCGCGCGCGCAAAGCGCGGCGTAGCTTACTCAATCCAAAGTCCGCGCTTCCTGTGCCAATCGGCGATCGAATCCTCCGGATAGATATCGAATGTCTTATCGCCGTGGCGGATGTTCGGCTCCACCCATGAAGCCCTGTATTTCAGCATGATATGCACGCGTTCCGGCGCTATCGGCAACTCGCTGTCGATGGCCGAGGCGAATGGGTGCACCAGTTCCGGCCAGGTCGGATCGTAGAGCCATAGCGCCGCCCCGCATTCCCGGCAAAAGCGGCGCTCGCCGGTCGAAACCTCGCAATGCGTCCGCTCCTCATCCTCGATTTCCGCCCGGTAGAGGCCGAGATGCTCCTCGCCCTCGACCTGAAGCGTGGCCGAATCCGCGCCGAGGTTGATCGCATATCCGCCGCCGCCCTGCTGCTTGCGGCAGATCGAGCAGTAGCACAGCATGAAGGGCACCGGTGTGTGGCTGGCGACCTGGAAGCGGACCGCGCCGCAGCGGCAGGAACCCTTGAGCAGCATCGGCATCGAGTGTTTTCCCCCGCTGGATGATGATAAAACTGGCTGCGACAGTGAAAGAGGATCGCCGCCGATGCAAGATGCCGACATTGTGGAAATTTTCGATGGGCTTGGCCCGGTCACTATCAAGCGGATGTTCGGAGGCAAGGGCGTCTACCATAACGGCCTGATCGTTGGGCTGGAGGTCGACGGCGAGATCCTGCTCAAAGCCGATCGGGAAAGCGCGGTCGACTTTGCCGCGGCAGGCTCGCGGCAGTGGATCTATGACGGCCACAGAAACCGCAAGCCGACGGCGATGCCCTACTGGTCCATCCCGCTGTCGGCGGTCGACGATCCTGAAGAAATGACGGCCTGGACGAAAAAAGCCTATGAAGCGGCTCTGCGCGCCAGGAAATAGACTATAGCGCCCGCGCTATCCGCGCCGCCAGCCTGGCATTGTTTTCGACCAGCGCGATGTTGGTTTTCAGGCTTGCGCCGCCGGTCAGTTCGAGGATTTTCGACAGCAGGAACGGCGTCACCGCTTTGCCGGAAATGCGCTGTGCCTCGGCGGCCCGCTGCGCCGCCAGGATGTGCCCGGCCATTACCTCGGCAGCGATCTCGTCTGCCTCCGGCACGGGGTTGGCGATCAGCATGCCGCCATCGGTCCCCAAAACGCGCCGCGTCTTGAAGAAATCCGCGATCGCGTCGGCCGTGTCGAGCCGCAGCGGCGCGGCGAAGGGCGACTGCCGCGACCAGAAGGCGGGCATGACGTCCGAGCCGAACGCCACCACCGGAACGCCGCGCGTCTCCAGCACTTCCAGCGTCTTTTCAATGTCCAGTATCGCCTTGGCACCGGCCGACACCACGATCACCGGCGTGCGCGCCAGTTCGTCAAGATCGGCCGAAATGTCGAAGCTCTTTTCCGCGCCCTTGTGCGCGCCGCCAATGCCGCCGGTGGCAAAGACCGAAATGCCGGCGAGGTGCGCGGCGATCATCGTCGCCGCCACCGTGGTGCCGCCGGTGCGGCCTTGCGCGAGGGCGAAGCCGAGATCGGCCCGCGACAGCTTCATCGCGCCCGTTGTCTGGGCCAGCGCCTCGCGCTCGGCATCGGAAAGCCCGATCTTCAGCCTGCCGCCGATAACGGCGATGGTGGCCGGATTGGCGCCCTCATCGCGGATGATCTTCTCGACATTGGCGGCCATGGCGCTGTTGTCGGGATAGGGCATGCCGTGGGTGATGATGGTGCTCTCCAGCGCCACAACCGGATTGCCGGCGGCGAGCGCTTCGGCGACGGGCGGGTGGATGTCGATGAAGGGCCGCGCTTTCTCAGGCATCATTGGTCTCTCCGATCATGCCGTCCTGATGCAACGCCCCGGCTTCAGGCACAAGGGCAAGCGCTGCGGCGAAGTCGCCCTCCGAAAATTCTGGCGCCGAGGCTGGGCTTTCGACTGCCAGCGCCGCCGCCGCCATGCCTTCGCGCAACGCCCCGCGAAGGGGCAGGCCGCGCAGCAAGGCCACCATCGTCGCGCCGGCCAGCGCGTCGCCCGCGCCGGTCACGTCGGCTATTTTGCGCGGGCGCGGCGGCTTGATCGAAAAGGCGCCGGAGCGGTCGAACGCGACAGTTGGCGCGCCGCCCCGGCTGATGACGGCGCTCGAAAGTCCCATTGCGCGTAGGCAGGCGACAATTTCGTTGACGGACGCATCGTCCGGCAATCCGGCAAGGCAGGTAGCCTCGCGGAAGTTCATGAACAGGCATGAGAGAGCTTCCAGGATTCCGGTGAGCCGCGCGACCTTGGCCGGCGAGATGGCAATGGCGAAGAGCGGCTTGCCCGACACCAGCCCGGCCAGCCGTGCAAGAGCGTCGGCCGGCAGATTGGCATCGCACAACAGGGCATCGGCCTCGGCCACGGCCGCGCGAAAGCTGGCGCGGCGAAGCTGCTTGGGAAATGCCCCTTCGTAGAGCGCCATGTCGGCAAGGGCCGCGATCACATCGCCGCCGCGGTCGAGAAGGGCAGTGTAGCTCGGCGTGGCGCGGTCGAGGAAGATCGCCGACAGGTCGGTGATCCCGGCCGAGGCGATGGCGCGCGAAACGGTCTCGCCCGCGGCATCGCCGCCGCGAACCGACATGATAGCGCCGCTCGCGCCGCGGCGAACCGCATTGCGCAAGGCGTTGAACGCGCCGCCGCCGACGTCCTCGGCCATTACGCCGGGATTGGACGCGCCCGGCACATAGGCGCCTGTGACCTGACCCCGCCGGTCGATATGCGCGCCGCCGACGGCCAAAATTTTCGGGAAGGACATGAAAGCGCCTGCCGACCGTCTATTCTTCTAGGTTGGGGCGCGACATTAGTGTCAGCATCCCCTGCGGGCAACAGGCCGCCCGAATCGTAACTTGGCGGCCTGGCTGGGCCGGTTGATCGGCCCATCCGGAACGATTCGACAAGTACAAAACTGGAACAAAATTGGAAAACGTAATGGAATCAATCCCTTGATCCCTATTGCCAAATGAGAACAAAAGAGGTACGAATTTGCAGGGATACCGGATTGTCGGGCCTTCATTGACGACCAAGGGGTAATGTATCATGGCTCAGAATTCATTGCGGCTGGTAGAGGACAAATCGGTGGATAAATCAAAGGCTCTGGACGCCGCGCTATCACAGATCGAGCGCGCCTTCGGCAAGGGCTCGATCATGCGCCTAGGGGCGAACGAGAAGATCGTCGAGATCGAAACGGTGCCG
Organism: Mesorhizobium sp. WSM2240; assembly: GCF_040438645.1. NCBI lineage: Bacteria > Pseudomonadati > Pseudomonadota > Alphaproteobacteria > Hyphomicrobiales > Phyllobacteriaceae > Mesorhizobium > Mesorhizobium sp. WSM2240. The sequence goes on along the minus strand of NZ_CP159253.1, from coordinate 2,883,945 downwards.
ACCGGCTCGCTCGGGCTCGACATAGCACTCGGCGTCGGTGGCCTGCCGCGCGGGCGCATCATCGAAATCTATGGGCCGGAAAGCTCGGGCAAGACGACGCTGGCCCTGCACACGGTGGCCGAGGCGCAGAAGAAGGGCGGCATCTGCGCCTTCGTCGACGCCGAACACGCGCTCGACCCGGTCTATGCGCGCAAGCTCGGGGTCGATCTCGAAAACCTGCTGATCTCGCAGCCCGACACTGGCGAGCAGGCGCTTGAGATCTGCGACACGCTGGTGCGCTCCGGCGCAGTGGACGTGCTGGTCGTCGATTCGGTGGCGGCACTGACGCCGCGAGCGGAAATCGAGGGCGAGATGGGCGATTCGCTGCCCGGCCTGCAGGCGCGGCTGATGAGCCAGGCGCTGCGGAAGCTCACCGCTTCCATCTCGCGCTCCAATACCATGGTCATCTTCATCAACCAGATCCGCATGAAGATCGGCGTCATGTTCGGCTCGCCTGAAACCACGACGGGCGGTAATGCGCTGAAGTTCTACGCATCCGTGCGACTCGACATTCGCCGCATCGGCGCGGTCAAGGACCGCGACGAGGTGGTCGGCAACCAAACCCGGGTCAAGGTGGTCAAGAACAAGCTGGCGCCGCCCTTCAAGCAGGTCGAGTTCGACATCATGTATGGGGAAGGCGTGTCGAAGACCGGTGAGCTTGTGGATCTCGGCGTCAAGGCCGGCGTGGTCGAAAAGTCGGGCGCGTGGTTCTCCTACAATTCCCAGCGCCTCGGCCAGGGCCGCGAGAACGCGAAGCTGTTCCTGCGCGACAATCCCGATACGGCGCGCGAGATCGAACTGGCGCTGCGGCAGAATGCCGGACTGATCGCGGAGAAATTCCTCGAAGGCGGTCCCGGCGATGGCTTCGAGGACGAAGCCGGCGAGATGTAGCCGGCCTCCGATTTTTGTGAACCGCCGGCCCTCGGGCCGGCGGTTTCGTTTTGAATAAGCCTGCCGGATACCACCGCAAAGCGGCTGTTTTCCGCAAATTCGTGTTTATGGACAGGTCCAGAAGCGCCCGCTAAAAGGCCATGTCCAATTTCCCCGGCAGGGCGGCAACAAAGGCTGTGACATGAGTGGCGTGAACGAAATCCGGTCGGCATTTCTCGACTATTTCAACAAGAACGGGCACGAGGTCGTGGCCTCGAGCCCGCTTGTGCCGCGCAACGATCCGACGCTGATGTTCGTCAATGCCGGAATGGTGCAGTTCAAGAATGTCTTCACCGGCCTCGAGAGCCGCAGCTATTCGCGCGCTGCGACCTCGCAAAAGTGCGTGCGCGCCGGCGGCAAGCACAACGATCTCGACAATGTCGGCTATACCGCCCGCCACCACACATTCTTCGAGATGCTCGGCAATTTCTCCTTCGGCGACTACTTCAAGGAACGCGCGATCGAGTTGTCGTGGAACCTGATCACGAAGGAGTTCGGGCTGGACGCCAAGCGGCTCTTGGTCACCGTCTATCACACTGACGACGAGGCGGCCGGGTTCTGGCGCAAGATCGCCGGCCTGCCCGAGGACAGGATCATCCGCATCGCCACCAGCGATAATTTTTGGGCGATGGGCGACACGGGACCATGCGGTCCGTGTTCGGAAATCTTCTACGACCATGGCGATCAGATTCCGGGCGGCCCCCCCGGCAGCGCCGACGAGGACGGCGACCGCTTCATCGAGATCTGGAATCTCGTCTTCATGCAGTTCGAGCAGGTGACGAAGGAACAGCGCGTCGCGCTGCCGCGCCCGTCGATCGACACCGGCATGGGGCTGGAGCGTATCGCCGCGGTCATGCAGGGTGTGCATGACAATTATGATATCGACCTGTTCAAGGCGCTGATCCGCGCCTCCGAGGAGGCGACCGGCGTCAAGGCGGAAGGCAAGAACCGGGCGAGCCATCGCGTCATTGCCGACCATCTGCGCGCTTCGAGCTTTCTGATCGCCGATGGCGTGTTGCCCTCGAATGAAGGCCGCGGCTATGTGCTGCGCCGCATCATGCGCCGCGCCATGCGCCATGCACAATTGCTCGGCGCGGCCGACCCGCTGATGTGGCGGCTGGTTCCGGCCCTGGTTCGCGAAATGGGGCTGGCCTATCCCGAGCTTGCGCGCGGCGAAGCGCTGATTTCCGAAACGCTGAAGCTCGAGGAAACCCGTTTCCGCAAGACGCTGGCGCGCGGCCTCGGACTCTTGTCGGAGGCGACCGAGAAACTGGGCAGCGGCGACCGCCTTGATGGCGAGACCGCGTTCAGGCTCTACGACACTTATGGCTTCCCGCTCGATCTGACGCAGGATGCATTGCGCCCGCGTGGCGTTTCGGTCGATCTCGACGGCTTCAATGCCGCCATGCAGCGTCAGAAGGCCGAGGCCCGCGCCAACTGGGCAGGGTCTGGCGAAGCGGCGACTGAGACGGTCTGGTTCGCGGTCAAGGAAAAGACCGGCGCGACCGAATTCCTCGGCTATGACACAGAGGAGGCCGAGGGCATCGTGCTGGCGCTGGTCAAGGACGGCGCTGTCGTCGAGGGCGCGTCGGCCGGCGATACAATTGCGATCGTCGTCAACCAGACGCCGTTCTACGCCGAATCCGGCGGCCAGATAGGCGATACCGGCGTGATGACCGGCGACGGTTTTTCGGTCGAAATCACCGATACGCAGAAAAAGGGCGACGGCCTTATCGTGCATTTCGGCCGGGTGGCCGATGGCGCGCTGAAAGCCGGCGCGACCGTCGGCATGAAAGTCGACCATGCCCGCCGCACCCGGCTGCGCTCCAACCATTCGGCGACGCATCTCGTGCACGAGGCGCTGCGCGAGGTGCTGGGCAGCCATGTCGCGCAGAAAGGCTCGCTGGTCGCGCCGGAGCGGCTGCGCTTCGACTTTTCGCACCCAAAGCCGATTTCGGCTGGGGAACTGGAACACGTCGAGGCGATGGCCAACGAAATCGTGGTGCAGAACAGCCCTGTCATGACGCGACTGATGAGTGTCGACGACGCCATAGCCGAGGGCGCCATGGCGCTGTTCGGCGAAAAATATGGCGACGAGGTGCGGGTGGTTTCGATGGGAACCGCAACGCATGGCGACAAGGCCGGCAAGCCGTATTCGGTCGAGCTTTGCGGCGGCACGCACGTCAACGCCACCGGCGATATCGGGCTGATCCGCCTGGTCTCGGAGGCGGCGGTGGCATCCGGCGTGCGCCGCATCGAGGCGCTGACGGGCGAAGCGGCGCGCCGACACCTCGACGAGCAGGACCGCCGGCTGAAGGCGGTCGCGGCGGCGCTGAAGGTATCGCCCGCCGACGCCGTCGCGCGCGTCGAGGCCGTCCTGGAAGAGCGGCGCAGGCTCGAACGAGAACTCGCCGACGCGCGCAAGAAGCTCGCGCTGGGCGGCGGCTCATCTGCCGACGCGGGCGGCGACTGCGAGACCGTCGCCGGCGTCGGGTTTCTCGGCAAGGCTGTTTCAGGCGTGTCGCCGAAGGATCTGAAGCCGCTGGCGGATGCCGGCAAGCAGTCGCTGGGTTCGGGCGTCGTGGTGTTCGTCGGCGCGGGCGAAGACGGCAAGGCCAGCGTGGTGGTGGCTGTCACCGACGACCTCACCAGCCGGTTCAGCGCCGTCGATTTGGTGCGTGCGGCCTCCGCGGCGCTCGGCGGGCAGGGCGGCGGCGGCCGCCCGGACATGGCGCAGGCCGGCGGCCCGGATGCGGCGAAATCAGGCGAGGCGATCGCGGCAGTCAAGGCCGCGATGGAAGCGGCGTGAGAATTACTCGTTCCATGGAGGCTCCTGTTCCGCCCCGCTCCCCAATCCAATGATTTATGCCAGCCGGTCCATCGTGCTCTTTCAAGCGGCGTCGATCTTGGTCGGCGTAGGCCTTGGGCCAGTGTTCGCCGGAGACATGTGCGGCAGACCGGGAGGTTCTCCGACGGAACTGTTCGAGCGTGTCACCAAGGCCGAAAAGCTTCCGGAAATCACTCGTGACCGGCTGTTTGTCGCCTTCCAGGACCGCGCCAATTCCATCGTATGGACGTTTACGCTTGCGACCCATCCCGCGCACCCAACCGCGGTCTGTCGGCGCCCAGTTCAGGACGGGAAAGCGATACAACTACAAATGAACGTCGCCTGCTCGGCAAAAGAGCAAACATGCCGGGCTCTCCTGCGCGAGTTCGAAGCGCTCAATGCACGTATGATTGAGGACTTCAAGAGAAAGCGGCAGTAAAGCTCGCAGGGCAGCCAAACGCCTCGTCAATATGGCGGGCGTTTGCCATCGTTTCGTAGAGCCGCAACCAGTCATGCTCAAAAGCCGGGATGCGGCCGAACGGATGATGGTCTAGGGTACCAGGCCGGGGGCCGCCTTCGGCAAAGACATCGACCGGGATAAGATAGTAGGCGACTTGCTTTTCGTGAAGCGCGAGCCGGACGATGCGCACATAAGCGCTGTAGTCCGCGCCGTAGGCGACCGGCCGGCTCATTGCGCTGTCCGTTCAGGCCATCGCCTTCTGCAGGTTCTCGTCGATCTTGTCCAAAAATCCGGTGGTTGAGAGCCAAGGCTGGTCGGGGCCGATGAGCAGCGACAGATCCTTGGTCATATAGCCGGCTTCTACCGTCTGAACGCAGACGCGCTCCAGCGTGTCGGCGAATTTCTTGAGGTCCTGGTTGTCATCGAGCTTGGCGCGATGGGCGAGGCCGCGGGTCCAGGCGAAGATCGAGGCGATGGAGTTGGTTGAGGTTTCCTCGCCCTTCTGGTGCTGGCGGTAGTGGCGCGTGACGGTGCCGTGCGCGGCCTCGGCCTCGACCGTCTTGCCGTCCGGCGTCATCAGCACCGAAGTCATCAGGCCGAGCGAGCCGAAACCCTGCGCCACGGTGTCGGACTGCACGTCGCCGTCATAATTCTTGCAGGCCCAGACATAGCCGCCCGACCATTTCAGGCTCGACGCCACCATGTCGTCGATCAGGCGGTGCTCGTACCAAATCTTCTTCGACTTGAATTCCTCCTCGAACTCGGCCTCGTAGACTTCCTGGAAGATGTCCTTGAAGCGGCCGTCATAGGCCTTGAGGATGGTGTTCTTGGTCGAGAGATAGACCGGATAGCCGCGTAGCAGGCCGTAGTTCAGCGAGGCGCGGGCGAAATCGCGGATCGATTCGTCGATATTGTACATGGCCATGGCGACGCCGGAGGAGGGTGCGTCATAGACCTCGTGCTCGATCACCTGGCCATCCTCGCCGACGAACTTGATCGACAGCTTGCCCTTGCCGGGATAGCGGAAATCGGTGGCCTTGTACTGGTCGCCGAAGGCGTGGCGGCCGACGATGATCGGCTTGGTCCAGCCGGGCACCAGGCGCGGCACGTTCTTCATGATGATCGGCTCGCGGAAGATCACGCCGCCCAGAATGTTGCGGATCGTGCCGTTCGGCGACTTCCACATCTTCTTGAGGTTGAACTCCTCGACGCGCTGCTCGTCGGGCGTGATCGTAGCGCATTTCACGCCGACGCCGTGCTTCTTGATGGCATTGGCCGCATCAACCGTAACCTGGTCGTTGGTCGCGTCGCGATGCTCGACGCCCAGATCGTAATATTCGAGGTCAATGTCGAGATAAGGGTGGATAAGCTTGTCCTTGATGAACTGCCATATGATGCGGGTCATCTCGTCGCCGTCAAGTTCGACGACGGGGTTGGCCACCTTGATCTTCGCCATGAAAAATTACCTCGTTTTCGGGATCGGAGCGCCGATTTTCCGGGCTTCGCTGAAGGGAGTGCGGCCCCTATAGCAAAGCAGGAATGCGTGCGCAAACGCTGTTGAAACGGCGCGTCGCGACAAGCGATTTGGGAACTATTTCTTCTTCGGCGGGAGCTTCTCGACGAAATCGGCGGCGATTGCGATCCAGTCCTTGAGCGCCTTGTCTTCGCCGAGCTGATCGGCCGAGACGACGACGAAACCCTTCATCGCGCGCCCGCCATGCACCATGCCACGGGCTCCCCGCGCAAGCGCCTGCGCTTCCTGCTCCGGACCGACCCGAAACAGGCCGTTGCCGTCCCGCATGGCGCAGCAATGCATGTTGCCGTTCAGGGTGAAGCAGATGCCGCCGAACATGCGGATCTCGCCGGTCCCGGCGTAGTCCTTCGTCTGCGTACGCATCCGGTCAGCAAGCTCGCTTGCCATCGTTCTGCCGTTAGCCCGGGCTTCATCTTCCAAGTGGAATATGGCAGGGACGCGCCACACGCGCAAACGAAGGATCGCGCTTTCATGACAATCAAGAATGGCGAGGAAACGTCGGCGGCCACAGGGCCGGTGATCATCCTCGTCGAACCGCAGATGGGCGAGAATATCGGCATGGTGGCGCGCGCCATGGCCAATTTCGGGCTATCGGAACTGCGGCTGGTCAAGCCGCGCGACGGCTGGCCGAACGAGAAGGCGACGGCCGCGGCGAGCCGCGCCACCCATGTGATCGAAAATACCGCCGTGTTCGACGACCTGCCCTCCGCGCTCGCCGACCTGGAATTCGTCTTCGCCACCACTGCGCGCGAGCGCGACGGCTTCAAGCCGGTGCGCGGGCCTGTCGAGGCGGGCAGGGCGCTTCGGGCGCGGCACCGTGCCGACCAGCGCACGGGCATCATGTTCGGGCGGGAAAAATTCGGCCTCGCCAATGAGGAGATCAGCCTGGCCGACGAGATCGTCACCTTCCCTGTCAATCCGGAATATGCATCGCTGAACATTGCCCAGGCGACGCTTCTGATGGCCTATGAATGGATGAAGTCCGGACTTGAGCGGGAGACCGACACGGCTTTTACAGGGCCGGTGGTCAAGCCCGCCGCCAAGGAGCACCTATATGGGCTGTTCGAGCATCTCGAAGCCGCGCTCGACGCTCGCGGCTATTTCCGCACGCCGGCCAAGAAGCCGAAAATGGTCGACAAGGTGCGCGCTGTGCTGACCCGCGCCGGCTTTTCGGAGAAGGAACTCGAAGTGCTGCGTGGCGTCGTCGCCTCGCTCGACTATTTTTCGCCGAAGGAACCGCGCGGCTCGGGCTATCCTGCGCGGAAGGCCGAGGCCGACGCCAGCGCCGGAAGCGGCAGGCGCAAGGCAAGCGGGGAGGCGCCCGAGAATGACTGACCGGCCGATACTGATGTTCGATTCGGGCATTGGCGGGCTGACCGTGCTGCGCGAAGCCCGCGTGCTGATGCCCGACCGCCGCTTCGTCTATGTGGCGGACGATGCAGCCTTCCCCTATGGCGATTGGGAAGAGCAGGCGCTAAGCGCGCGCATCGTGGAACTTTGCGGCGGTCTGATCGCCAAGCACGACCCCGAAATATTCGTCATTCCCTGCAATACAGCCTCGACGCTGGTGCTTGCCGAACTGCGCGCGGCCTATCCCGATACGCCGTTCGTCGGCACGGTGCCGGCGATCAAGCCGGCCGCCGAGCGGACCCGCTCGGGCCTCGTGTCGGTCTTGGCCACGCCGGGAACGGTTAAGCGGCAATATACCCGTGACCTGATCGCCACATGGGCCTCCAAATGCAATGTCCGGCTGGTCGGCAGCACGCACCTGGCCGCGCTGGCCGAGGCATATATGCGCCACGGCTTCGTCGACGAGGAGGCGGTACGGGCGGAGATCGCCCCTTGCTTCATCGAGCGCGAAGGCAGCCGGACCGATATCGTGGTACTCGCCTGCACGCACTACCCTTTTCTCGTCAACCGGATGCGCAAGACCGCACCATGGCCAGTGGATTGGCTGGATCCCGCCGAGGCAATCGCAAGGCGCGCGATGTCGCTGCTTGGCGGGCGTGCGCCTGTTGAAAGAAGCGCCGAAGTTATCCAAGGTGTTGACCTTGCCGTCTTCACCTCGGGCAGACCGGATTTCGCCATCCGCCGGCTGATGCAAGGTTTTGGGCTGACGGTCGCCTGAAGCGGTCGAAAGGAACCTCGCCTGCCTTGCCGAGTTCCTCCAGAAGAGCAGTCACGGGAGCGAACAGATGCCTGCGAAATCCAAGGCTCAGCAGAAGGCGGCCGGCGCGGCCTTGTCGGCCAAGCGTGGCGAAACCAAGAAAAGCGAGCTGAAAGGCGCCTCCAAGGGCATGGTCAAGTCCATGTCCGAGAAGGAGCTCAAGGAAATGGCCTCGACCAAGCGAAAGGGCAAGCCCGAGCACGTGTCGAAGGACTGACGCCCGGCGCATCGGCCTGAAAATCGGAATCGATTCTCGGTAGGCGCGATGCAAAGGTTGCGCGTCCAAGGACGCGCAACCGAGCGCTTTGGTCAGTAACCAACGCTTTGGTCAGTAACCAACCGTGAAACGCTTGCGCGTGTGTTTCGGCTGCTCGGTTTCGTCGATGAGAGCGACGGCGAGATCGGCGGCCGAGATGGTGCTTTCACCCTTATCGTCGAAGATCGGGCTATCGGCCCCGAGGCGGAACTTTCCGGTCCGTTCGCCGGGTTTGAGGACGAAGGCGGGCGAAACGAAGGTCCAGTCGAGTGCGGTTTCCTTCTTGATGTCGTTGAGCACGTCGCGCGCGGCACGCGCTTCATTCTTGTATTCCTTCGGGAACTGATCGGAATCGACGAACTGGCTGCCATCCGTCGCATGGAGGCTTCCGGCGCCACCGACCACGATCAGGCGTTTCCCGGCGGTCTTCGCCGCTTCGATGATTGAGGCCGATCCGGCGCGATGCTTCGTGTACTGGTCCGGATCGCCGCGCGGGCCGACGAAGGCGGAAATCACGACATCGGCATCGCCGATCGCAGTGGGGAGCGCCTTGGTATCGTTGGCGTCGACCTTCCTGGCCGTCACGCGCGGTGATTTCTCGACCTTGTCAGGATTGCGCACCAGCGCGATCACGTCGTGGCCGCGCGACACTGCCTCCTCAAGAACGGCGCTGCCGACGAAACCGGATGCTCCGATAAGGGCGATTTTCATGCAAAGTCTCCTTGGTTAAAAACCTTCCGTCAGCGCGACGAAGTAGGTATGTTTGGTAAGCAGGTTATTGGAAGTGCCCATATAGCTGCCGCCGCGCAGGGCGAAAAGAACGCATCATTTTCTACCCACGTTACCCGGAGGGAACCGCATGAACGCCAACACCAAGGCTGCTGCGTCAGCGCCGCTCCTGACTTCGCATCCGGGATTTGAGCGCGATCAAGCCGGCAGTTGCCCGGTGCGCGACGTACTCGACCGTGTCGGCGACACGTGGAGCCTGCTGGTTATAATCAGCCTGCAGGGCTCCCCGGTGCGCTTCAACGCGCTGAAACGGTCGATCGAGGGCATCTCCCAGCGCATGCTCACCGTCACATTGCGTTCACTCGAACGCGACGGCCTTGTCCGCCGCACCGTCAGGCCGACCACGCCGCCGGAAGTGGAATATGCTCTGACCGAACTCGGCCATTCGATAGCAGTGCCGATCGGAGAGCTCGGCATGTGGGCGGCGCGAAACCGCGACAAGCTCAAGGCCGCGCGCGCGAATTTCGACGCGAGGCAGTTATAGCTGCGCTTTGCGCTTGACGCGCTTTCGCTGGCTGGTCGATAGGCAGACCCGTCCGGCCCAACGGGTTGCCTCGGAGAACAGGATAGTGAGTAACCCCAAACGCGGGATGGTGCGGCCGCTGCGGCTTGCGACCGGTTTGGTCCTGTTCGCCTACGCGACTTCCCATCTCCTGAACCATGCTTTCGGGATCAGATCCGCCGGGACGATGCAGGCGGCCGCCAAACTCCTGTTGGATCCCTGGCAGACAATACCGGGCCTTGCGCTGCTCTACGGCGCCGTCGCTATCCACGTTGGTTTGGGTCTTTACTCACTTTACCGGCGCCGTCATTTCCGCATGCCGGCAAGCGAGGCAGTGCAGATTGCCCTCGGCCTGTCGATACCGTTGCTCTTGATCTCCCATGCCGCCGCCATTCGGATCGGCGAGAGCATCTACGATCTGAGTGTCGGCTACGATCGCGTGCTGTATCTTTATTGGGTGGTGGCGGCCGATTTCGGTCTGCCGAGACAATATCTTCTCCTGGTGATCGTGTGGATCCATGGCTGCCTGGGCATTCGCGCCTGGCTGAGATCCAAGCGATGGTATCCGCGCGCGGTGCCTGCGCTGGCCGCGCTGGCGACGCTGGTGCCGGTGCTCGCCGCTCTCGGTTTCCTAAATGCCGGCCTAGACATGCGCTACGTAGTCGCCAACGCGCCGGCATCGCTCGATGAGCATGTGATCGATCGGCCGGGCAGCCGGCAGGCGGCCGACTGGGCGGAGGTGACCCGCATCGTCGATGCCATTCTCGCCGGCTATATCGGGCTGCTCGTGGGCGTATTCGCCCTGCGCGCGGGCCGCAACTGGCATGCGCGGCGCTACGGCTCGATTCGCGTCACCTATCCGAATGGCCGCATGGTGTCGGTCCCGGCCGGATTTTCGGTACTCGAAGCCAGCCGCTGGGCAGGTATCCCGCACGCTTCGGTGTGTGGGGGGCGCGGACGCTGCTCGACCTGCCGCGTCGGGATCCTTGCCGGGACCGAGAATCTTTCGCCTCCGAGCGGAGACGAGCTTCGCCTGCTGACCAGCATCGGCGCTCCTCCGGACGTGCGACTTGCCTGCCAGATCCGGCCGACCGGCGACGTTACGGTCGTTCCGCTGGTCAATCCGGCGAGCGATCCGGTCCTGGCCTCGCGCCGCTTCGGCGCGATTGGGAGTGGCCGCGAGATGGAGATCGCTGCCCTGTTCGTCGACATGCGTCAGTCGACACGGCTTGCCGACGACCGCCTGCCTTATGACGTGCTATTCCTGTTCGACCGCTACATCCAGATGGTATCGACAGCGGTCAGAGAAAGCGGCGGGCACGTGACCAACATCGCCGGCGACGGCATCATGAGCGTCTTCGGCGTTGATGGAACCGCCGAGAAAGCGGCGCGCGACGCTTTCAGCGCCGCATTGCGGGTGTGGGACGGGATTGACGCGCTGAACGGGGAACTCAGGGCTGAATTGCCCGAGCCGTTTCGCATCGGCATGGGGCTGCATGTCGGCGTGGCTGTCGTCGGCGCGGGCTGGAAAGGCGGCACCGACGGGCTGCCGTTCCTGGGCGATACCGGCAATGTCGCGGCAAGGCTCGAGGCCGAGGCCAAACGGCTTGACTGCACGCTGGTGGCATCGGCCGAGGCATTGTCGCTGCTGGACAAATCAAGGGAAGGCGCGCCGCACGATACGGTGCTGATCAGGGGGAAATTCGAACCGGTTCGCGTGGCGCGATTCGCCGGGAGCGACGAGCTGCGCAAGCTTCTGGCGCGCCGACCGGCCAGGAAGGTGGCCTGAGCCGCTGTCGGTGACGAACGCATTGACATCGTCCGGCTCATCGCCTATGCAGCCACCAACGCCGGGCCGAAAGGTCCGGCGCTTCTGTTGTAATGCCGCAAGACCGGACGGAAACCACATACACTCTCCTGGTCTTGCTTGAATTGACGTGTCCCGTGGATTTCTTCGCAAAGCGTGCGTGGGAAATCCTGTCAGGCTTCGAAAACGGAGGCCAGAGGAGGGCGCGTTTCCTTCACTCGTGACATGAGGTTGCGGGTGTATCTTTTTGAAAGGGAATGCGATGAGCAAGCGCGAATCAGCAAAGTACAAGATCGACCGCCGTCTCGGCGAAAACATCTGGGGCCGCCCGAAATCCCCGGTCAACAAGCGTGAATACGGTCCCGGCCAGCACGGCCAGCGCCGCAAGGGCAAGCTTTCCGACTTCGGCCTGCAGCTTCGCGCCAAGCAGAAGTTGAAGGGCCACTATGGCGACATTTCGGAAAAGCAGTTCCGCAAGACCTACGAGGAAGCCAACCGCCGCAAGGGCGACACGCCGGATAACCTGATCGGCCTGCTCGAATCGCGCCTCGACGCTGTCGTCTATCGCGCCAAGTTCGTGCCGACCATTTTCGCGGCTCGCCAGTTCGTCAACCACGGCCATGTCAATGTTAACGGCAAGCGCACCAATATCGGCTCGTACCGCTGCAAGGCCGGCGACGTGATCGAGGTTCGCGAGAAATCGAAGCAGCTGGTCATGGTCCTGGAATCGGTGCAACTCGCCGAGCGCGACGTGCCGGACTACATCGACGTCGACCACAACAAGATGGTCGCGACCTTCGCCCGCGTCCCCGGCCTGGCCGATGTTCCCTACGCGGTCCAGATGGAACCTAACCTGGTCGTCGAGTTCTATTCCCGTTAATCGGGATACTCCGTTCTCAGTGAAAAGGCCGCCTTGGGGCGGCCTTTTCTTTACCCGCATGGTCCGGTAAGCCGGACGCATTGAGGCGAGCAGGCTGGACCATCCATGAATATGATGCCCGATCTGGTCGTCGAAACCGACGATGCAAGCTGCCACCCAATGTTCCGGGATGCGCCCTCCTCGGTCGAATTCAACAAGCTGCGCAAGCGGTTGCTGCGCCAGACGCGGCAGGCGATCGACGAGTTCGCGATGGTGCGGCCCGGCGAGCGCTGGCTGGTCGCGCTTTCGGGCGGCAAGGATTCCTATGGGCTGCTGGCGCTGCTTCTCGATATGAAATGGCGCGGCCTGCTGCCGGTCGAACTCATCGCCTGCAATCTCGATCAGGGCCAGCCGAATTTCCCGAAGCACATCCTGCCGGACTTCCTGGAAGGCCACGGCATCCGCCACCGGATCGAATATCGCGACACCTATTCGATCGTCACCGACAAGATCGGCGAGGGCAGCACCTACTGTTCGCTTTGCTCGCGGCTCAGGCGCGGCCATCTCTATCGCATTGCGCGCGAAGAGGGCTGCTCATCGCTAGTGCTCGGGCACCACCGCGAGGACATTCTCGAAACCTTTTTCATGAATCTCTTCCATGGCGGCCGGCTGGCGGCGATGCCGCCGAAGCTCGTGAACGACGAAGGCGACGTGACGGTGCTGCGCCCGCTCGCCTACTGCGCCGAGGCCGACCTGCAAAGATTCGCCGACGCAATGAAGTTCCCGATCATCCCCTGCGACTTGTGCGGCAGTCAGGAAGGGCTGCAGCGCAATCTCATGAAGCAGATGCTGGACGACATCGAAAAGCGGATGCCCGGCCGCAAGGACACCATGATCCGCGCCTTGGCAAACGTCAGGCCGTCGCATCTCCTCGACCGCAAACTGTTCGATTTTGCCGGACTGAGCTGAAGGAACCCGAAGGCGCTGGCGCGTGACCCGAAAACCGGAATCGGCTTTCGGAAAGACCAGATCTGGAGCGTCCATTGCACGTCCGAAGGGACGCGCGGCCTCGAAGGTATCAAACCGGCCGATTGTGCGGCTGGAATAGCCTTCCTTTTTCCGCCACCAAAACCATTCCAAGCGCCGCCAGTCCCAAGAGAAAATAGCCTGCCGCCATCGGAACCACGGTGCCGTTGAAACTCTGGCCGATCACGGCGCCGACGATGCCACCGCCAACCGTCTGCATGAAGCCCTGAACGGAAGAGGCGGTACCCGCCACATGGCCGAGGGGCTCCATGGCGAGTGCGTTGAAATTGGAGCCGATCCAGCTGAACTGGAACATGGCGAGGGCAAAAAGCGTCACGAACAGCCACAGCGGAAGCGGTCCGAGCAGCGACAGAGCGAACGCCAGGCCCGTGACCCCCAGGAAGCCGAGCAGCGCGCCATGGGCCAGCCGACGCATGCCGAACTTTCCGACGAAGCGGGCGTTGAGGAACGATGACAGGGCCATCAACCCTGCGACGGCCGCGAAATAGATCGGAAACAGCGCGCCCACTTCATAAATGCCCACATAGATCTGCTGCGCGGAATTGATGAAGCCGAACAATGCTCCGAAAAGGGCCGTGATGGCGACGGTGTAGCAGATGGCGACGCGGTTGGTCAGAACGATGCGGAAGCCGCCAGTGATCGCAGCGGCGGTGAGGGGTCGGCGAAACGATGCGTGCAGCGTCTCTGGCAGCCTCTTCCAGGTCCAGATGGTGAAGGCGAGCGAGACAAAGCCCATGAATGCAAAGATCATGTGCCATTCGCCTGCCAGCATGATGATCTGGCCGACGCTGGGTGCGACAACCGGGATGATCATAAACACCATAAAGACCAGCGACATGACCTCAGCCATGGCGCGCCCTCCAAACGTATCACGTACCACTGAAACTGCGATGACGCGGGTAGCCGCTGCGCCAAGGCCCTGGACGAAACGGAACGCAAGCAGTGCCCCGAAGGTCGGCACGAACGCGCAGGCAAAAGCGGCCGCTACATAGACCGTAAGGCCCGCAAGCAACGGCACGCGCCGCCCGAACCGGTCGGAAAGCGGGCCGAAGAAAAGCTGCGCCAAGCCGAAGCCGGTGATGTAAGCGGTGATGACATACTGGCGCGCATTCTCGTCGGCTACGCCGAGACTGGCGCCGATCTGCTGCAGCCCGGGCAGCATAATGTCGATGGCAAGCGCGTTTAGCGCCATGAGTGCTGCGGCAAGCGCGATGAACTCCCAGCGAGGGATCGACAGGCTGGGCGCCACGATGGTCGGTGTAGCCTGCTGGTCCATGAGAGCTTCCTAATGCAATGCCCAAAAAGGAAATGCGCCGGAGGGCCCGGCGCATCCTGCAAAAACGATTCCGGAAAACCGGAATCTATCGGTCTGGTTCCCTGATCAGGCAGCGCCCTTGGCGCTGATGCCCTTTTCGGCGAGGTAGCTCTGCAACTCGCCAGCCTGGAACATCTCGCGGATGATGTCGCAACCGCCGACGAATTCGCCCTTCACGTAGAGCTGCGGGATCGTCGGCCAGTTGGAATAATCCTTGATGCCTTGGCGAAGTTCGTTAGAGGTCAGGACGTCCACGCCCTTGTAGTCGACGCCAACATAATCGAGGATCTGCACGACCTGACCCGAAAATCCGCACTGCGGAAAGCCGGGCGTGCCCTTCATGAAGACCACCACGTCGTTGCTCTTCACCTCATTGTCTATGTATTCGCTGATTCCGCTCATCTCAATTTTCCCGTTTTCGCCGGCTGGAAGAGCCAGCAAACAAACCACGTTTCCGCCTATGTATCACTCCGGAACGCTGGTTTGAAGGGCAAGCGCGTGAAGAACGCCGCCCATATTGCCCTTCAGGGCGTCATAGACCATCTGGTGCTGCTGCACGCGGCTCTTGCCGCGAAAGCTTTCGGCCACCACTTCGGCCGCGTAGTGGTCGCCGTCGCCGGCCAGATCGCGGATGGTCACTTTTGCGTCAGGTATACCGTCCCGGATCAGTTTTTCGATCTCGTGCGCGTCCATCGCCATTGGTTTTTCCCCGTTCAGTTCCCCATGAATCGGGGGAACCAGCCTTCATGTGCGGCCTTCAGATCCGCAACTGATATGGCACGGGCATGCCCGAGTTTCAATTCGCGGCCGCCCGTAGTGCCGATCCACGGGGCGAAAATGCCGAGTTCCTTCAGTTCGGCGTGCATCGCTTCGAACTGGTCGCTTTGCGCGGAAAAATTGACCGTGACCAGATAACGACCCTGATCCTCGCCGAAAAACTGCGGGATCGGATCGCCCTGTGCCAGCTGCGACACGGTCGCGCCGATGCCCGAGGCCATCGCCATCTCGGCCAAGCCGACGGCCAGCCCGCCATCGGAAAGGTCGTGCACTGCCGTTGCCACGCCCGATCGGATCAGCTTGCGGACATAATCGCCGACCTTCTTCTCGTGAATCAAATCAACCGGCGGCGGCGGGCCGTCGGCGCGGCCGTGGATGTCGCGCATATACGCCGACTGGCCGAGATGCGTACCCCACCAAGCGGGCGCGCCGAACAGCAGGATCATCTCGCCTTCGCGGGCAAAGCCGATCCGCGTCATCTGCGACCAGTCCGGGATCAGGCCGACGCCGCCTATGGTCGGCGTCGGCAAAATGCCCCGGCCGTTGGTTTCGTTGTAGAGCGAGACATTGCCCGACACGATCGGGAAGCCGAGCGCTCGGCAGGCATCGCCGATGCCCTGCACCGCCTTGACCAACTGGCCCATGATTTCCGGCCGCTCGGGATTGCCGAAATTCAGATTGTCGGTGGCCGCCAGCGGCATGGCGCCCGTCGCTATCAGATTGCGCCAGCATTCGGCGACAGCCTGCTTGCCGCCCTCATAGGGATCCGCCTCGCAATAGCGGGGCGTCACGTCGGAGGAGAAGGCCAGCGCCTTGGTGGCATGGCCCTCGACGCGCACGACGCCGGCGTCGCCGCCCGGAATTTGTAGCGAATTGCCCTGGATCAGCGTGTCGTATTGTTCCCAAACCCAGCGACGACTGGAGAGGTCCGGCCCGCCGAGCATTTTTAGCAAAGCGTCAGCAATATCGGCTTGCGGTATGTCGTCGGCGGCGAGGGGAGCGGGAATCTTTGGCTCAACCCATGGCCGGTCATATTCCGGGGCTTGGTCGCCGAGTTCCTTGATCGGCAGGTTTGCGACTTCGTCGCTTTGATGGATGATACGGAAGCGCAGATCGTCGGTCGTGTGTCCGACAATGGCGAAATCCAGTCCCCATTTGCGGAAAATCGCCTCGGCCTCCTCCTCCTTTTCCGGCCGGAGCACCATCAGCATGCGCTCCTGGCTTTCGGAGAGCATCATCTCGTAGGCCGACATGCGCTCCTCGCGCACCGGCACCTTATCGAGTTCGAGTTCGATGCCGAGGTCGCCCTTGGCTCCCATTTCCACGGCCGAGCAGGTCAGCCCGGCGGCGCCCATATCCTGGATGGCGATAACGGCGCCCGACGCCATCAGTTCGAGGCACGCCTCGAGGAGGCACTTTTCGGTGAAGGGGTCGCCAACCTGAACGGTGGGCCGCTTTTCGTCGATCTTGTCATCGAATTCGGCCGACGCCATAGTCGCGCCGCCAACGCCGTCGCGGCCGGTTTTCGCGCCGAGATAGACGACCGGCAGGCCGACGCCCTTGGCCTGCGACAGGAAGATCGCGTCGGTCTTGGCGAGGCCGGCAGCAAAGGCGTTGACCAGGCAGTTGCCATTATAGCGAGGATCGAAATTGACCTCGCCGCCGACCGTCGGCACGCCGAAGGAATTGCCGTAGCCGCCGATTCCGGACACCACGCCCGACACCAGATGCCTGGTCTTGGGATGATCTGGCGCACCGAAACGCAGCGCGTTCATTGCCGCGATCGGCCGCGCGCCCATGGTGAAGACGTCGCGCAGAATGCCGCCGACACCGGTTGCGGCACCTTGGTAGGGCTCGATGTAGGAGGGATGGTTGTGGCTCTCCATCTTGAAGACCACGCAGTCGCCGTCGCCGATGTCCACGACGCCGGCGTTTTCACCAGGCCCTTGGATGACCTGCGGGCCGGTGGTCGGCAGCGTACGCAACCATTTCTTGGAGGACTTGTACGAGCAGTGCTCGTTCCACATGGCCGAAAAGATGCCGAGTTCAGTGAAGGTCGGCTCGCGGCCTACCAGATCCAGGATGCGCTGATACTCGTCGGGCTTCAGCCCGTGCGCGGCGATAAGCTCATCATTGATCTTCACGGTATTGGAAATGGTCATGGTCCTGTCCGGTTGCTCGGGCTGGAAGTCTGTCTAATGCGATCCGCGCTTGCAAAATGGCGCGAAGCTATCAAGCGGTTTCACCGCAATCGTCATTGCCTGCCGCCCAGCGGCCGATGTCGGCGCCGATACGAGTGCCGAGCGGCTCGCCCATCAGCGGTCCGAATACATCGACACGGGACGAGTTTCCCGTGGCCTGGACCACCAGCAGCGGCTTGCCGCCATAGTTCTTCGCCGGAACCAGCAGGAAACGCGGCGTACCGCTGAACGAGTTCAGCTCGTTGGCCATGCGATACGCCTTGAAGGCTGGGTCCTTGGCTGCGAACCAGCATTTATGCGCGGCGATCGCCACGGTTTCCATGGCCCGCAGCGAAGCGCTTTTCCCGGTTTCGGCAGGCGTGGGCGTCTTGGACTGGCAGGCCGCCAGCGACAGAAGCAATGCAGCTGCGCCGGCGACGATCGCAAATTTCTTCATCCGCAAAGATCCGCCTGTCTGGAGAGTTGTCCGGTATCAGGCCGGTTCGGGTTGCGGGGCAGCCATGCCGAGCGCGCTTTCGAACAAAGCGCGGCCGTCGCTGCCGCCATGCGCGGCTTCGATCAGGTTTTCCGGATGCGGCATCAGGCCAAGCACGTTGCAGCGATCGTTGACGATCCCGGCTATGTCGTTGATCGAGCCGTTCGGATTGGTGTTTTCGGCATAGCGGAACAGAACTCGCCCTTCGCCTTCGATACGGGCCAGCGTTTCGGGGTCGGCGAAATAGTTGCCGTCATGATGCGCGACCGGCGCGCGGATAATCTGGCCGGGCTCATAGTTGCGGGTAAAGCTCGTATTGGCGTTCTCGACCCGGAGCTTCACTTCGCGGCAGACGAATTTCAGATGGTCGTTGCGCATCAGCGCGCCGGGAAGCATGCCGGCCTCGACCAGAATCTGGAATCCGTTGCAGACGCCGATCACCTGTACCCCCTTTTCAGCCTTCTCCGCCACCGCCCGCATAACCGGCATGCGCGCCGCTATGGCGCCGCAGCGCAGATAGTCGCCATAGGAAAAGCCGCCGGGAATGACGACCAGGTCGACATCCGGGATTTCCGTGTCGGTCTGCCAGATCGTGACCGGAGCTTTGCCCGAGATTTTTGTCAGCGCCGCGATCATGTCGCGGTCGCGGTTGAGGCCAGGAAGAACGACGACTGCTGATTTCATGTGGTGAATGGTCTTTGGGGTTCGGCGAGCTCGCGCAGTAGTTCAGAGTCCGGCGCAACCTCAGTCTATGGCTATAGTATAGTTCTCGATAACCGTGTTCGCCAGCAATCGGTCGCACATGGCCTTGAGGTCGGCTTCCGTTTTCGCGCGGTCGGTGCTGTCGATCTCGATATCGAACACCTTGCCCTGGCGCACGGATCCGACGCCTGCGAAGCCAAGGCTGTCGAATGCATGCTCGATGGCCTTGCCTTGCGGGTCGAGGACACCGTTCTTGAGAGTTACGATCACACGGGCCTTGATCACGCCTGTTACGCTCCTGTCTGGTGTTGAATGAGCCGGTTAGTGCGGCTTGCCTTTCGGGCCGTCGGCGGAAGCGACCAGAACCGGACCGGTCGGGCGGGGCGGCTCATTCTCGTTCATGATGCCGAGGCGCCGGGCCACTTCCTGGTAGGCCTCGACGAGACCGCCCATATCACGGCGAAACCGGTCCTTATCCATCTTCTCCTGGGTGTTCACGTCCCAAAGGCGGCAGGAATCCGGCGAAATCTCATCTGCAACGACGATGCGCATCATGTCGCCCTCGAACAGGCGGCCGCATTCGATCTTAAAGTCGACGAGTTGGATACCGATGCCCATGAACAGGCCGGAGAGGAAATCGTTGACGCGGATGGCGAGCGCCATGATGTCGTCGATCTCCTGCGGGCTTGCCCAGCCGAAGGCGGTGATGTGCTCTTCCGAGACCATCGGATCGTCGAGCGCATCGGCCTTATAATAGAACTCTATGATCGAGCGCGGCAGCACGGTGCCTTCCTCGATGCCGAGGCGCTTTGCCAGCGAGCCGGCGGCGATGTTGCGGACCACCACCTCGAGCGGGATGATCTCGACTTCCTTGATCAGCTGCTCGCGCATGTTGAGCCGGCGGATGAAGTGCGTCGGAATGCCCATCCGGTTCAGATGGTTGAAGATGTGCTCGGAGATGCGGTTGTTGATGACGCCCTTGCCGTCGACAATCTCGTGCTTCTTCTTGTTGAAGGCGGTGGCGTCGTCCTTGAAAAACTGGACCAGCGTTCCCGGCTCGGGTCCTTCATACAGGATCTTGGCCTTGCCTTCGTAGATGCGGCGGCGATTTTTCATCTGGTTTTTCTCTGGATTGGGGCAGGCGCCTAGCAACCGACCCTTGCGTCAGCGCTCATGCGCGGCAATGACGGGTTTCAACGCGGTCTCTATCCCAATCCCGCCAATTCCTCAATCGGCAAATAAGGCAAATCAACCGCTTTCCCGAGCGAAATGCCGCACTGCAGCAGAAGGCAGGGCATATTGACCGGGGCGCGACCTTTTGGTTTGTGCTGGGGAAGCCCATATTGACCGGCAACGACGAATCGCAGCCACCCCCGGGAGGAACAGCCATGAGCAGCATGAACGATCGCGAAAAGGGATTTGAGAAAAAGTTCGCGATGGATGAGGAACAGCGTTTCAAGGCGACGGTCCGGCGCAACAAGATGCTCGGTCTCTGGGCCGCCGAGAAGCTTGGCAAGTTGGGCGACGATGCCGAAGCCTACGCCAAGGAAGTGATCAACTCGGATTTCGAGGAAGCGGGCGACCACGACGTGTTCCGCAAGATTCGCAAGGATTTCGACGCCGCCGGCGTAGAGCAGTCGGACCACCAGATCCACCGCACCATGGAAGAACTGCTGGCGCAGGCGATCGAGCAGATCAAGAACAGCTGACCCTGCCGTGGACCAATGAAACCGTCCGCCTTAGCGGGCGGTTTTTCTTTGCGTTTACGGATTTCCGAGTGAAGATGCGGTCCCCGATCGAGGAAAGTTCCCCATGCAATTGGTAACGCGACTGGAAGCCGGCGAAACCTTGTTCACAGCCTGGTCGGGCGTTCCGGACGCTCTGACCGTTGAAATCGTCGCCGCACAGGGTTTCGACGCCGTCACGCTGGACATGCAGCATGGCGGGCATCACGAAGACAGCGTGGTTCGCGGCATATTGCCGATCATGCATGCGAAGAAGCACCCGGTCGTCCGCATTCCGGTCGGGCGCTTCGATATGGCGAGCCGCGCGCTGGATTTCGGCGCCGAAGCCGTAATCGCACCGATGGTGAATTCCGTCGCCGACGCCCGCCAGTTTGCTGCGGCGATGAAGTATCCGCCGATCGGCGAGCGTTCCTGGGGTCCTACATATGCATTCCCGCGGTACAAGGGCAGCGACCTCAATGCCTGGCTTGGCGATATGAATGCGCGCACCGTGTGCTTCGCGATGATCGAAACCCGCGCTGCGCTCGCTGCGCTCGACGGAATTCTCGACACGCCAGGCATCGACGGCATATTCGTCGGGCCGGCCGATTTCTCGATCGCCTGGAGCAATGGCGCGACGGTCAATGGAAGTCTCGAAGACATGATGGAGACGATCGCCTCGATCGCGCGGCGCGCCAGGGAAGCGGGCAAGCACGCGGCGATCTACGTGGTCGACCCGAACATGGCCGGCCGCTTCGTCTCGATGGGCTATCGCTTCATGGCGCTGGGCAGCGAGCCGAAATATATTGCGCTGGGCGCGGAGACGCTGTTGAAGGCCGCCCGCGGCTCGATCGGTTAAAGCCTCGTCAGGAAGTTGGCGAAGGCCATCGTGCCCTCGGGCCATGGGCCGTAGCCGGCTTCGGCATTGATGTGCTCGGCCTCGCCGGCATGGATAAACAGCGAACCCCAGGCGGCGGCGATGTCCTCGGCGACCTCGATCGGGCAGAACGGGTCGTTGCTGCTCGAAACCACGATCGACGGAAAGGGCAGCGGTTCGCGCGGATAGGGGCCGAAGGTCATCAGATGCCTCGGCCGGATGGACGGGTTGGCGACATCGGGCGGCGCCACGAAGAACGCGCCGGCGATGGGCTTCCGGAATTGAGGGATGGCCTGGACGACCGTCGAGACGCCGAGCGAATGGGCGATGAATACCACCGGCTTCTCGGCTTCATTGACGGCCTTGGCGACCTCGGCCGTCCAGTCTTCGCGCACAGGCTTCGACCATTCCGCCTGCTCGACGCGTCTTGCCGTCGATAGCCTGGCCTGCCAGCGGCTCTGCCAGTGTTCCGGTCCCGAGTTGGTGTAACCGGGAACGATGAGTATATCTGCGTCCTTGACCTTCATGGCGCGCATGTAGCCACGCCGCGGCGGCCGCGCAACCTTTCAGGACGCTCGTCAAACGCGGCGTTATAATGAACAGCGTGTTCGCTGCCGCGGTGCTTGTGCGCAGCGCCGCGCACGCCGATGTTCGCGGCAAGTTCGATTTTCCGAAGGCTACAGGAGCCCGACATGTCAGAAATGCCGTTTGCCGCGACAACGCCAGTCAGCGTGGCCCGCGTGGGCCTGAAGGCGCGCGACGCCGAGGCGCTCGCAAAATTCTATCGCGATGTCGTCGGCCTCGAGGACTTGTCGCGGGATAGCGGAACGATCAGCCTCGGCGCGGGAAGCCGGCCTCTATTGGACATCGAGGCCGATCCGGCCGCCAAGCCGGACGACCCGCGCAGCGCCGGCCTTTTCCACACGGCCTTCCTGCTGCCAACCCGCGCCGATCTCGCCCGCTGGGTAAAGCACGCGATCGGAAAGCGCATTCCGGTGAGCGGCGCTTCGGACCACCTTGTCAGCGAGGCGATGTACCTAAACGATCCGGAGGGCAATGGCATCGAGATCTATGCCGACCGGCCGCGGGAAGCATGGAAGTGGAACGGTCCGTCGATCGAGATGGCGACCCAGAGGCTCGATATCGATGGGCTGATTGCTGCAATTCCGGCAGGTGATCCGGGTTGGCAGGGCGCGCCGGAAAACAGCGTCGTCGGCCACGTTCATCTGCGCGTCGGCGATCCCGTTGCGGCCGAAGCGTGGTGGCATGGTGAATTCGGCTTCGACACCGTGGCGCGGTACGGCGCGGACGCCGTATTCCTGTCGTCGGGCGGCTATCACCATCATATCGGCGCAAACCGCTGGCATAGCGCCGGTGCGGGAATGCGCGATCCAAGCCGCGCGGGCCTTTCCTGGGTCGAGATGCGCTCGGCCGATGCTGAGGCGGAGAAATCCGTCCAGGATCCCTGGGGAACGGTAGTCCGTGTCGTGCCCGACAAGGGATAATCGAGAGGAAATGGGCTACTGGCCCTCGATGATCCCGTTCTCGGGCACCTCTATCCTCAGCTCGACGCTGCTCGACCGATCGAAATAGCCGTCCGCATAGAGGAACAGCGCCACCAGCGCGGCTACTGCCAGTGCTCCGGCGGCGAACCACACTACCTTACCGTTTGCCGTGGTCGTGTCGTAATTGGCCATTCTCGCCGCGCCTATCCTGGTTGAACCGGGCGCACAACGCAGGATACTGCTGGCGGGTTCCTTAATCAGGCCTCGCCGAACACCCGCCGGAAAATCGTGTCGACGTGCCTGGTGTGGTAGCCGAGATCGAATTTTTCGCGGATCTCGCTTTCTGGGAGAGCGGCCGTCACTTCGCTGTCGGCCAGGAGTTCTTCAAGGAAATCAGCGCCCTGTTCCCAGACCTTCATGGCGTTTCGCTGCACGAGGCGATAGGCGTCTTCGCGCGAAACGCCGGCTTGGGTCAGCGCCAAAAGCACGCGCTGCGAGTGCACGAGGCCGCGGAACCGGTTCAGGTTCTTCAGCATGTTTTCCGGGTAGACGACCAGCTTGTCGATGACGCCGGTAAGCCTGGCCAGCGCAAAATCCAGCGTCACTGTGGCGTCCGGGCCGATCATGCGCTCGACAGAGGAGTGCGAAATGTCTCGCTCGTGCCACAGCGCTACGTTCTCCATGGCCGGCATGGCGAAGGAGCGCACCATGCGCGCCAGCCCGGTCAGATTCTCGGTCAATACGGGATTGCGCTTGTGCGGCATCGCCGATGAACCCTTCTGGCCCGGCGAAAAATACTCTTCCGCCTCCAGCACCTCGGTCCGCTGCAGATGGCGGATTTCGGTCGCCAGCCGCTCGATCGAGGAGGCGACCACGCCAAGTGTGGCAAAGAACATTGCGTGCCGGTCGCGCGGAATAACCTGCGTCGACACCGGCTCCGGCTTCAGGCCGAGCTTTGCCGCGACGTGCTCTTCCACCCGTGGATCAATGTTGGCAAAGGTGCCGACGGCGCCCGAAATCGCGCAGGTGGCGATTTCCTCGCGCGCATGGACGAGCCGCTCGCGGCAGCGCGAAAACTCCGCATAAGCCTGGGCCAGCTTGACGCCGAACGTCGTCGGCTCGGCATGGATGCCGTGGCTGCGGCCGATCGTGACCGTGTCCTTGTGCTCGAAAGCACGGCGCTTCAGCGCGGCCAGAAGCTGGTCGATGTCGGCGAGCAGAATGTCGCTCGCCCGGACGAGTTGTATGCTGAAGCAGGTGTCGAGCACGTCCGAGGAGGTCATTCCCTGGTGGATGAAGCGCGAATCGGGGCCGACAAACTCGGCGAGGTGGGTGAGGAACGCGATCACATCGTGCTTGGTGACGCGCTCGATCTCGTCGATGCGCTCGACATCGAATTTGGCTGCGCCGCCTTTTTCCCAGATCGTTTTTGCGGCCTCCGTCGGGATCACACCGAGTTCGGCCAGCGCGTCGCAGGCATGCGCCTCGATCTCGAACCAGATGCGAAAACGGGTTTCCGGCGACCAGATGGCGACCATTTTGGGCCGCGAATAACGAGGGATCATCCTGGGTCCAGTTCTGTTGAAGGCAAATCCTGCCGCCTCCTAACAGAGGTGGCCGGAATGCTCAACGTGAACGGCGCGCAAACCAGAAGGCGGCGGCGAACAGCGCCAAGAAACCGAACGGGAAGAACAGCCGCACCCCGAGCACCAAGAACTGATAGAGCGCCGCCAGCGTCGTGAAGACCAGCTGGAACGTCCAGGTAATGGAGAAAATGTCCGCATGCCATGCGGAATAGTACGAGCGGTATTGGATGGCGTAGACGACGGCGGTCACCGCCACGGTAGCGGCGGCGAAGCAGAGAAACGCTGCCGCGAAGGAGGCCTCGACGCGCCGCCCTTCCGACAGAAACCGGGCAAGGAAGAGCCCCAACGGGAACGCAAGCGCACCACCAGCCGCAAACAATACGGCCACGAATTGAAGTTTGGCCGGGGTTTCCCACGCAGCCAGAAGGAGATTGGCGTAGGCGCCGGCGCCCATCGCCAGCCCCCACAGCGCCGCCCCGGCTAGAGCAGTGCCGATAGAAGGCACAGCGCGGCGCAGTCGCGCCGAAAACGCGCTGCTTTCACGGCGGCCGTGGGCAGCGCTGTCGACCGGCAGGATCACCACCGCCCCGTGACCGCGATCCAGCGGAAATCCGGGCCCTCGAAGCCGTACGAGTGCACCGAGATGACCACGGCATAGGCTGACTGCCCACCTGCGTGGTAGAATGTCTGCACCGCGCCGATGCCGTAACCATGGGGGCAGCCGCGACTCTGCGGGATCGACTTGTCCTCGTGCAGGACTTGTGTACGGCCGCCCTCCGAAGCACCTATGCGCAGCAGGCGGAAACCGTTGATCTCGCCATGGTTTTGGCATCGCTCGGTGTTATTGAGCGGGACATTTTCGAGCCGGAACTCCAGTGGATGGTCGACCGGATAGAAGATTGGCCGGGGATTTACCAGCATCCGGTGGGGGTCGGCCGACAGTTCGGTAACGGTATTGAAGCCGGCGGTGAAGCCGCGGTTTGCCTCCAGGACCGATTGAGGAACAACCTTTTCTCCACGCTCGCGCGCCTGTCCACGAGCCTTTTCCACTGTGGCGGTCTCGTCTTCAAGGCGCACCCTGATCGGCGTTCCAGGCAGGAATTCGTCGCTATCGACATCGATGTAATAGCGGTTGGAGTAAGGGAAGCCGGATCCGTCGAGTACGCCATATTCCTCGAAAGCAAAAACCGAGCCGTCTTCGCTGAAGCCCAGTATTTCCAGCTCCGCAACATCGCCTGCCAGCGAAGTGTGCGTGGCCGTCAGAAAAACAAGCAGGGCTAGAACGGTTCGCATAGTTTCTCCGCAGGCCGTCGGGATCGACCGAATATCGCGCGCGAACCCTAACGTCGCGTTCACAGCGGGAACCGATGCATCCAATCCTGCCGCCGATCGTTAGGGCGTCAGGTCAGAAGCAAGGAGGCAGACAATGGCCGACATGAGCGGCATTCGCGAGCATATGGAAGTGATCGGCGCCGATGGCGTCCATATCGGCACGGTCGACAAGGTGGAGGGGCAGCGCATCAAGCTGACCCGCAAGGACAGCGGCGAGGGCTCCCATCGAGGGCATCACCACTTCATACCGGCCAGCCTCATCGCCGAGGTGGAAGGCGACAAGGTGCGGCTGTCGGCCAATTCCAACGTCGCCGTCACCTTCGAGGAAGAATAGCAGCCTGTGTAGCTCCGCTCAGGAGCGGGAGGACCATACCGGCACCAGGTCGTTTTCGGCGGGCGTCGCGGCATAGACCGCCCGGGCGATGGCGCGTGCCATCGTCGCGCCCGCCGCCGCATACATGTCGATGGCGTCGTTCGGCTCAAGCGTCTTGCCACTCCTTCCCGTCGCCAGAGCAAAGACCAGGTCGCCGTCGGCTGGGGTATGCGTCGGCCATATCGCCCTGACGAAGCCGTCATGAGCGGCGATAGCAAGCCGTTTTGCGCCGGCACTGGTCAGGACCGCATCGGTCGCGATCACTGCGATCGTGGTATTGCCGCCGACGGCCCCGTCGCGGAACTTAAGCGCTATCTTCCGCGCATCCTGGGGCATCGGCGAGGGATAGCCGAGCCCGCCAAACTCGTCGCCGATTTCGAAGGGGGCCGCCCAAAAATGGTGACTCTGGCCAACAGTGACGGAACCGGTAGGGTTGGCCGCGACCAGCGCGCCGATGGTGATCCCGCTGTCGAGCACAGTCGAAGCAGAGCCGAGGCCGCCCTTCAGACCGGCCGCGAGCGCGCCGGTTCCGGCTCCGGCCGTGCCGAGCGCAAAGTCGCGGCTTGTCGCCTGCATCGCCTCATAGCCGAGCTCCCGGTATGGCGGATAGCGGCCCCATTCCTTGTCGCCGCCATTGAAAAGGTCGAACAAAATGGCCGCCGGCACGATCGGCACGCGCTGTCCGCGCACCTCCAGGCCGATGCCCTTTTCACGTAACGCCGCCTGGACGCCGGAGGCGGCGTCGAGTCCGAACGCCGATCCGCCCGACAATACCAGCGCATGCACTTTCTCAACCGCATTGTGCGGTTCGAGGAGATCTGTCTCGCGAGTGCCCGGCGCGCCGCCCAGCACCTGCACGCCGGCCACCGTCGGCTCCTCGCAGACCACTACTGTGACGCCCGATTTCAGTCGCGCGTCGTCGGCATTGCCGACCAAAACGCCGGCGACATCGGTGATCAGATTGCGCGGCCCGTGGTGGAACATCACTCGTCTCCCAATGGAACGAAGCGCTCACCGCCATAGCGGAAGGCGCGATAGGGATTGTCGGCGAGGTCGCCTTTGTCGTCGAAACGGACAGGTCCGATCGCCGTCTTGAATTCCCCCTCTGCAAGGATATCTCCCGGCGTTTTGCCGGTGGCGTCGGCATCAGCAAGGGCTGCGCGGGCGATTTCGACCGCCGCGAATGCAGGCAGAACGTAGCCGTCGGGGGCGGTCTGGCGCTCCCTGAGTACCGCGAGCGATTCCTTGCTGGCGATTTCGGACCATTCGGGCAGGCCGATCATCAGCGTTCCTTCGGCCAGCGGAACGTCGCCCGGAGCGGCGCGCAGCGCTTCACCGCCGGCAAAGATGATGTCAGCGTCGACAGCCGCGGCATCGCGCGCCATGATCGCGACATCCTCGCGGTCGCCGCCGACGAAGACATGCGTGGCGCCGGCTCTGCGAAGGCGCCCGACGAGGCCGACCTGGTTGTCCATCTGCGGCCGGAAATTGTCGACGAATACCGGCTTGAGCGCGGCCTGTTCGGCGGCGGCGCGCACGCTTTCGGCAAGCTCGCGGCCATAGATCGTGCCGTCATCGATGATGGCGAAAAGCTTATCGCGCCAGAGCTTCGGCAGGATTGCAGCGACCGCGGCGTTCTCACCGTCGGCGCGCGGTCCGAGCCTGAAAACCGGCCAGCCGGTCTTTTCGCGGCGGTCTGTTAGGCTGTCGGTCCTGACGCCAACGGTGATGACCGGAATGCCTGCCTCTTTCAGAATTGGCAGCGCCGCCTCGATCGCTTCCGTGCACAAGAAGCCGACAACGACCCGCACCTTCGCCTCGACGAACTGCCGCGCGGCTTCCGCTCCGCCTGCTGCCGTGCAGGCGTCGTCGGCGATTTCAAGCGTTGCCGTTCCGGCCGCGGCGGAGGCGCCTTCCAGGACCTGCGCTCCCAGTATGGCGGAAGACCCGCTGAGCGGCGCGGAAACTCCGATCGCAAGCGGCTCGGCGCTCGCCGTGCCCGAAAGCAGCATCCCCGCCGACACCGTGATCGCAAATCGCAGGCGAGCCAATTTTCCTCCAGGCGCCGGTAGCCGGCCAACGGCGTCATCTGCGGCCAAGACCTAATCGCTGGCCCTGCGTCGTGCAACACGCCAAATCGCGGCAGGCGCTTGCCGGCTTCGCTTGTGACGCGCGCTTCATGGCCATATATAGCGGGCAACGCAAATCACGGGAAATCGCAGGTGCTGAAGAAAACCGACATCGAGCCGCAGGCCTATCGCGACGCGATGGCGAATTTCGCCGGCGCAGTGCATGTGGTAACGACCGCCGGCCCGGCCGGAAAGCGAGGCGCTACCGTAATCGCCACCTGCTCGGTTTCGGACATGCCGCCGACGGTGCTGGTGTGCGTCAACCGTGAAAATCCCAAGAACGAAGCCTTCCTGAAGAACGGCAATTTCGCGCTGAACACGCTCCGCGCGGACCAGCAGCCGCTGGCGGTTGCATTTTCGGGCCTCAGCGGTCTGCCGCCCCAGGAGCGCTTCGACCTGGCGCGTTGGGATACGATCGCATCGGGCGCACCGACGCTGGTGGACGCGCTCGCCGTGTTCGACTGCGAACTGGTCGACACCAAGGATCACGCCACCCACCGAGTGCTTTTCGGCAAGGTGACAGGGTTGCGCATCGGCGATACGCTCGAACCGCTGATCTATTTCAACAGGGGATACCGCATGCTCTAGGGTTTGAACCCGGAGCCGCCCCCTTGCATTTCCGGAGGTCGAATGAGCGAGTTGCAACCGCGTCCCGCGCCGCAGACGATCGACGAGACGCTCGATATGCTGGCCGGCGCGGATTATGTCGCCGACCGTTCGCTGGCGACTGTCCTGTTCCTCTCGCTGCGCATGAAGCGGCCGCTCTTCCTGGAAGGCGAGGCCGGCGTCGGCAAGACCGAGATCGCCAAGGTTCTGGCCCAGGCGCTGGGCCGCAAGCTGATCCGCCTGCAATGCTACGAGGGGCTGGACGTCTCCTCGGCGGTCTATGAATGGAACTATGCGGCCCAGATGATCGAGATCCGCATGGAAGAGGCGGCAGGCTCGGTCGTGCGGTCCGACATGGAGCGCAACGTCTTCTCCGAGAAATATTTGATCCGCCGGCCTGTTCTGGAAGCGCTGACCGGAGCCGAGGGCGCCGCTCCGGTATTCCTCATCGATGAACTCGACCGCACCGACGAGGCCTTCGAGGCCTTCCTGCTTGAAATTCTTTCGGATTACCAAGTGACGGTGCCGGAACTCGGCACGATCAAAGCCGAAGAGCCGCCGATCGTCATCATAACCACCAACCGGACGCGCGAGATCCACGACGCACTGAAGCGCCGCTGCCTCTATCACTGGGTTGACTATCCCGACGCAGAACGAGAGCTGGAGATCGTGCGGCGCAAGGTGCCGCAAGCCAACCAGCGGCTCTCGGCGGAAGTTGTCCGCTTCATCCAGAAGCTGCGCGAGATCGATCTGTTCAAGGTGCCGGGCGTTGCCGAGACCATCGACTGGGCCGGCGCCCTCACAGAACTCGACAAGATCGCGCTCGATCCGGAGACCGTCTCCGATACGATCGGCGTTCTCTTGAAATACCAGGACGATATAGCCCGTATCGAACAGGGCGAGGGCCGCCGTCTTCTCCACGAAGTGAAGGCGGAGCTCTCGGCGGCGGAGTAGATGGCAAGCTTCTCCTCAGTTCCAAACTCGGCAAAGCCGGAAGGGCGCATCGCCGACAATATCGTGTATTTCGCCCGCACCTTGCGCAAGGCCGGTATGCGGGTCGGCCCGGCTTCGGTGAAGGATGCGATCGAGGCGGTGCTGGTAGCGGGCATCGGAACCCGCGAGGATTTCTACTGGACGCTGCATGCCGTCCTCGTCACCCGCCACGAGGATCACGCCATATTCGACGAGGCGTTCCGGCTGTTCTGGAAATCTCGCGAACTGATCGAGAAGATGCTGGCGATGTTTTCGCCGGTAGCGCCCGATCATCGCGAGCGGGAAAAACCGCGCGCCGCCGAAAGTCGCGTCAGCGAGGCTATGTTCGAAGGCCACCGCAAGAACCAGCTGCCGCGCGAGATTCCCGAGATCGAGGTCGACGCCCGCTTCACCTTCTCCGGCAACGAGGTTTTGCGCGGCAAGGACTTCGCCCAGATGAGCGCAGCCGAGATTGGCGACGCCAAGCGCGCTATATCGGCGCTCACGCTGCCTTTCGACATGGTGGCAACGCGCCGCTTCAAGCTCGACCAGCGCGGCAGCATCATCGATCCGCGCGCCATGATGCGTTCGGCCGCGCGCACCGGCGGCACGCTGATCCTGCCCAAATTCCGAACGCGGCGGAAAATCCATCCGCCGCTGGTGGTGCTGGCCGACATTTCCGGTTCCATGAGCCAGTACACGCGGATCTTTCTGCATTTCCTGCATGCACTGACCGAGAAGCGACGGCGCGTGCACACATTCGTGTTCGGCACGCGGCTCACCAACCTGACGCGCCAGATGCGCCACCGCGACCCCGACGAGGCGCTTGCCGAGGCTTCGGCGGCGGTAAAGGACTGGTCGGGCGGCACTCGCATCGGCGACGCTCTGCACGAATTCAATCGGCTGTGGTCGCGCCGCGTGCTGGGGCAGGGGGCGGTGGTGCTGCTCATTACCGACGGGCTCGAGCGCGACGATGTCGCCGGCCTGAGCGAAGAGATGGAGCGACTGAGAAAATCCTGTCGCCGGCTGATCTGGCTGAACCCGCTGTTGCGCTTCGACGGTTTCGAGCCGCGCGCCCGCGGCGTCAGGGCCATGCTGCCGCATGTCGACGAGTTTCGCGCGGTGCACAATCTGAACGCGCTGGCCGACCTTTGCGCCTCGCTGGACAAGGCCTCGAATCGCGACGTCGACCCGCGCCGCTGGACGGCTATTGGCAGGCCGCGCTCGGCGCAACATATTCTGCTCACGGAGGAGCGACCATGAACGAGCGCGCCAATCTGGACGAAAGCCGCGATCCGCTGGCCATAGCCGAAAGCTGGCTGCAGGACGGCAAGGAGGTGGCGATCGCCACCGTGGTCGAGACCTGGGGCTCGGCGCCGCGCCCGGCCGGCAGTCATCTGGTAGTCGATGCTGACGGCAACTTCCAGGGTTCGGTTTCGGGCGGCTGCGTCGAAGGCGCGGTGGTCGCCGAAGCGGCCGATGTGATCGAGACGGGCAAGGCCAGGATGCTCGAATTCGGTGTCGCCGATGAAACCGCCTGGCAGGTCGGCCTGTCCTGCGGCGGGCGCATCAAGGTTTACGTCGAGAAGCTGGGCTGAGCACTATGGATTTCGCCTCCCTGAAACAGTTGAATGAAGCGCGCCGGGCGCGACGCGCGGCGATCCTGGTCACCGATCTTGGCGACGGCGGCGACCGCATCGTGTTGGAGGGCGATGTTGTTGTAGGCGCAATTGGCGAGGCGATCGCCAAAGCGTTCCGCACCGGAGTGTCGGGCTCGGTCGAGGCCGATGGCCGGACATTTTTCCTCAACGCGCATCTGCCGCAGCCGCGCCTGGTGGTGATTGGTGCGGTCCATATCAGCCAGGCCCTGGCGCCGATGGCGCGCGTGGCCGGCTATCCGCTGGAAATCATCGACCCTAGGACGGCGTTCGCCACGAAGGATCGTTTTCCCGACGTGACGCTTCATCCTGAATGGCCGCAGGATGTCATGTCCGCGCGGCCTCTCGACGGTTATACCGCGCTTGCCGCGCTCACTCATGACCCAAAGATCGACGATTTCGCGCTCAAGGCGGCGCTCGATGCCGGCTGCTTCTATGTCGGCGCGCTGGGCAGCCGCAAAACGCACGCGAAGCGGGTCGAGCGCCTGCTGGCCGCAGGTGCGACGGCGGACCAGATCGCGCGCATCCACGCGCCAATCGGCATCGACATCGGCGCGGCCAGCCCTTCGGAAATTGCAGTGGCTGTGCTGGCGCAAGTGATCCAAGCCTTCCGCTCTCGCGGGGCCGCCGCTGGCGCCAAGGGCGAAGCGGCGTGAAGTTCGGCCCTGTCCCAGTCAAGGATGCCGAAGGCGCGGTGCTGGCGCATTCCATCCAGATTGCTGGCCGGCGCTTGCGCAAGGCGCATGTGCTGACGGCGGAGGACATCGCAGCGTTGGGGGCGGCGGACGTCACCGAAGTGGTCGCAGCGGTGCTTGCGCCGGACGATCTCAGCGAGGACGAGGCGGCGGCGGGGGTCGCGGCGGGTATGTCGGCTCGCGGCGTCGAAGTCAGGCCGCCATCCACCGGCCGGGTCAATCTTCATGCGCGCGAAGCAGGCGTCTTCACGGTCGACGCGGCGATGATCGACGCGATCAACGCCGTAGATCCAGCCATCACCATCGCAACGCTGGCGAATTTCGCGGCGGTCGAGCAGGACCAGATGGTCGCGACGGTGAAGATCATCCCCTTTGCGGTCCCAAACGACACGGTCGAGGCTGTGACGGAGCTTTGCCGGCGCGGCGAGATTTTCGCCGTTCATCCTTTCAGCCCAAAGCGGGTCGGCATCGTCCAGACCGTGCTGCCCGGCCTTAAGGATAGCGTGCTCGCTAAGACCACGCGCATCACCGAGGCTCGGCTGGCTCGTTCGCAAAGCCGCGTCGTCGAAGAACTGCGGACGCCGCATGAGGCGGATGCGGTTGCGGCGGCCATCGCGAAACTGGCCGGAAATTGCGATCTACTGGTGGTTTTCGGCGCCTCGGCGGTCTGCGATTTCGACGATGTCATCCCGGCTGCGATCCGCGCCGCTGGCGGCGAGGTGATCCGCACCGGCATGCCTGTCGATCCGGGCAATCTGCTGGTGCTCGGCAGGATCGGCGGCAAGGCCGTGCTTGGCGCGCCGGGCTGCGCCCGCAGCCCCAAGGAAAACGGCTTCGACTGGGTGCTCGACCGCCTCATCGCCGGTCTCGACGTGACGGCGGCGGACATTGCCGGCATGGGCGTCGGCGGGCTTCTGATGGAGATCCCGACGCGGCCACAGCCGCGCGAGGCGCCGGCCGCGCCGGTGGAGCCGAAGGTCGAGATCGTGCTGCTCGCCGCGGGCCGCTCAAGCCGCATGGGCGGTCCGAACAAACTGATGGCGCTGTTCGAGGGGCGGCCGCTGGTTCGCCGCTCGACCGAGCGCACGCTGGCATCGCGGGCAGCGGGTGTGACTGTTGTTACCGGCCACCAAACTGACCGTATTCGCACGGCGCTGTCCGGCCTCGACGTGAGGATCGTCCACAATCCGGATTTCGCCTCGGGCCTTTCCGGCTCGCTGAAACGGGGCGTGGCAAGCCTGCCGGCCGACGCAGCAGGCGCGATGATTGTGCTCGCCGACATGCCGGGCGTCTCAGCCGGCGACCTTGATCATCTGATCGGAGCTTTCGAGAAATCGGGCGGCGCGGCGATCGTCAGGGCTGTACATAATGGCAAGCGCGGCAATCCGGTGATCCTGCCGCGTTCGCTGTTCCATGCCGTTTCGCTGCTTGAGGGCGATACGGGTGCGCGCCATCTGGTCGAGGCGGAAAGCTTGAACGTCGTCGATGTCGAGATCGGCGAGGGCGCAGGCATCGATGTCGACACCAGGGATGCGCTGGAAAACGCCGGTGGCGTACTGCAGGACTGAACCCTGCCGTCAATCCATCTTGCTGTTGACATTGTTTGACGACAAGAATGCGATCGGACCGTCGCATCGAGGAGCAAGTGTGCAAAAATCCCACATCCGGTTTTGCCGCTTTGTCTTGATTCTCCTATTATCCACTCTCCCTTCGGTTGCCTCCGCCGAAACCCTGAAACCCTACAAGGACGAACTGTTCGCCTATCCAGCCATCCTCTCGCGGAACGGCGCCCATACGGTCGTCGACTACAACGAGATGCGCGACATCAATGGTCGCGACCAAATCCCCGAGCGGCGCGCACACAGCAAATACATCTCGACCGGCGTGCGCAAGGCGCAGCAGGATCTGGTGCTGAGGACCGGCGCGGGCAATGTCCGCCATGTTGCGGTCGGAAGGCGCCAGGGCGCGAAATTCATCACCATCTACCTGCACGGGCAGGGGGGCAGTCGAAAGCAAGGCGTCGACGACTTCAGCTTCGGCGGCAACTTCAACCGCATCAAGAATTTGATGGCCCGAAACGACGGGCTTTATCTGTCGCCGGATTTTTCAGATTTCGACGAGAAAGGCGTGGCGGAAATCGAAGCGCTGATCGCCCATTATGTTGGGCAGTCGCCCGGCGCGAAAATATTCGTTGCCTGCGGCTCGATGGGCGGCGCGCTGTGCTGGAGCCTCGCGGGCGACAAGGCGATCGGCCCGCGACTATCCGGTCTGCTGCTGCTCGGCTCGCATTGGTATAACGGCTTTCTCGCCAGCCCCGCTTTTCGCGCCAAAGTGCCGGTGTTCTTCGGTCATGGCAGTCGCGACACGGTCTTTCCGGTCGAGAAACAGGAAGCATTCTTCCGCTCGATTGCAGCGAAATCGCCCGGCTATCCAGTCCGCTTCGTTCGTTTCGAGACCGGGACCCACGGCACCCCGATCCGCATGCTCGACTGGCGCGAAACGCTCAACTGGATGCTTTCCGCCCGGTGAGCCGCTTGTAGCATTCACATCGAGCGGCCGTCGAAATCGATTACCGGCACGGAAGCAAGATCAACGCCTTCAAGGCAGCGTATGTTGATGTAGGCTGAGGGCTCGGCCTCCAAGGCAGCATCCTCGGCGAAGGGATGCATGCCACACGTCCGGCAGAAGCGGTGCTCGATGGCATGTTTGTTGAACACGTAGGTTCCCATGCCGTTTCCGGAACCGGTCAGGCGCAGTTTGTCGCGCGGCACGGCCCACAGCAATGCGCCCTTGCGGGAGCAGATGGAGCAATTGCAAGCCACAGCGGCGGTGAGTTCTCCCTCGACCTCAAAAGCGACTTTGCCGCAGTGACAATTGCCTTTGTAGAGCATGCGTTTTCTCCCTGGATTGATGGAGGTCGGCAAGCGGGCGCATAGGCGGCGCTAAGGTGCGGTGTTGTAGTCGAGCACGGTTTCCGGGTTGATCTCGCCGTCATAGGTGGCATCGACATCGTACTGGACGAGGCTGAATTCGCCATCGCGGAACAGCCAGATCCCGCTGGCCGCCGCGTCGCCAACCCCGCGCCATTTGGTATAAGACGTGATGGTCTTCGTCGATTCATCGTAGAACGAATTGATGAGTTCGCCTTGGCTTCGATAGCCGATGATGTTTATGGCCTCAACTTTTCCTTCGCTGTCGCCGTTTTCGTATTGAATCTGGAGTTCAGGCGTTGCGAAATGGATTTCCCTGACGCCCTGAACTTTGTCGGCCTGATAATAGTAATGGCCTTCATTGTAGGCGCCCAACGAGCAAAAGAAACGGAACAGTCGCGCCTCCTGCTCGTCGCCGTCAGGATAGCCGGTGCTATGGAACTTGATGATGTAGCGCTCGGGTTCGGTGGGTTGTGCATCTCTGCCCGGTGAAGCGCATTCCTCGCCATGGCTGGCCGCGAAGGCCTTCTTTGCCTGTTCGAGTTCGGCGTCACGTTCCGGGGGCGGCGGTCCGTCGCCGCATTTTGCCGGGAGCGCTTCCTCAACTGACTGGTCGGCAGGCTTCAACGCGCCGCGCTCCAGATGCAACCCTGTAAATGGCGGCTCCTGGATCTGCGGATTTATCAGCCGCGCCGTATAGCAGCCGGCGAAAACCCGCTTAGTGTCGTCCGCGCCGGTTGCCGCGATCGCGACGGGGATGTTGAAGTAGGTGCTTCCCGCAGCGCCCTCTACGCTCGCCTCGCCGGTGACGACGCGCACCGATTTCGTGTCCTCGAAGCCTGCGACGAAGCTCTCGAAATCCGCCGACGGCTTGGTCTCGCCGAAATAGCTCCATGCTCGAGAGAATTCGCGGCGGTTGATGGCGTTGTAGAACGAGTTCACGATCGCTTCCGCGTCGGAGCGGTCGTCGAGATAGTCCGGTTCGGCGGCGTGTCCGCCCGATGGCGCGCCGGCGGCTGCGATCGACATCGACATAGCGGCGGCGAGAATCGCTTTTTTCATCGGAATCTCCCTCGATGAGGCAGGCTAGCATGGATTGCGGCGTCGTGATGGCGCTTGAAAGACCTGCTGGCGGATCACTATCTCCGTTCGGGCCATTCCGGCCTGTTCCGAGGGATTTCAGATGACGATTTCGATGTACCAGGCTTCGATTCCGGTTTTGATCAACCGGCTGAAAGCGCTGTCGCAAGTGCTTGCCAAGGCGGAGGAAAACGCCTCGCAACGCAAGATCGACCCAAACGTGTTTCTTTCCGCGCGGCTCGCGCCTGACATGCTCTCGCTGACCCAGCAGATCCAGATTGCGAGCGATAACGCCAAGGGCATTGCCTCTCGCCTGGCTGGTCGTGAGATCCCGAGCTACGAGGACAAAGAAGCGTCCTTTGCCGAGCTTCAGGAGCGGATCGCAAAAACGGTGCGGTATCTCGAAAGCTTCTCGCCCGCCGACATAGACGGTTCCGAGGAAAGGACAGTCGAAATGAGATTGCTGGGCGGCCAGCGGAAGTTTACCGGCCTGCAGTATCTTCTCCAGTTCGGGATGCCGAACTTCTATTTCCACGTCACCACCGCCTACGCCATCCTGCGCCACAACGGCGTACCGCTTGGCAAGCCCGATTTCATCGGTGGGGTCTGACCCGGGCAGGGCGGCCGAGGTTCGCGCCAGTCGCCGCCATGTCCGGTAAATTCGTCCGCATGTTTCGGAGTGATTTTTAACCGGATTCTACTAACGGTGACCGAGACGAAACGGGAAAGGCGAGGAGGCTGTTATCGGAACAGGCGCAAACCGCGACTTCGCTTCGCTGCTTGACGACCTCTTTGTCGCCAAGCCGGCTGTTGACGATACGGCACGGCAGCCGTCGATCCCGTTCGACTATCTGTCGGTCGCCGACGAGTTGCATTCCGGCCGGATCAAGGTTTCGAGCGACGAAGCCGCCGCTGAATATCGCCGGACGAATGAGGAGTTCGAGACGGAACTGGCGGCGCTGCTCAGCCAGGCCGAACCGCTGCTGGCGGGCGACGCTGTTCCCGCTGAAGGCCTGCCTTCCATCGAGCCGGCCGCCATTGCCGTCGAACTTGGCCTCGACGAGGCCAGGGCGGCTGCCGATTTCGGCCGTTTGCGGCGTAGCTTCGCCTTCAAGAACCATCCCGACCGCGTCGCGCCGCATCTGCGCCAGCGCGCCATGGTGCGCATGCAGGTCGCCAATATGCTGATAGACGACGCCAAGCGGCGGGCCGCCGCGAAGCGCTAATCGCGTCAGACGGAGAAGTGTGCATCGCGGGGCCTCTTGGCGTGCAGTCGAGCGGTGGCTATGATGCGCTTCTCACCCCCAGCGCTTTGCCGCCCAAACCATTTTCCTGCCGGAGATTTCAAATCATGCAACAGCGCCGTATTGGCCGCACCGATCTTTATGTTTCCAAAATCTGCCTCGGAACGATGACCTGGGGCCAGCAGAACACCGAGGCGGAAGGCCACGCCCAGATGGACCTCGCCTTCGAGCGCGGCGTCAATTTCCTCGATACCGCCGAGCTTTACCCGATCCCGCCCAAGCCCGAGACGCAGGGGCGGACCGAAGCCTATATCGGCAACTGGATGAGGGCGCGCCGGAACCGGGCGGATGTGATCGTCGCCTCCAAGGTAGTCGGGCGCACGGCCAATGACTGGTTCCGCGGCGACCGCCCATCGAAGCTGGTGCGGGCCGATATATTCGACGCGATCGATAAATCGCTTGCCAGGCTCCAGACCGATTATGTCGATCTCTACCAGATCCATTTCCCGGAGCGGCAGGTTCCGTGGGGATCGAATCCGACGCGGGTCGGCAATTGGCCGGCGCCACGTGACGAGGACGAAACGCCTATCGCCGAAACGCTGGCGGTATTCACCGAACTGGTCGAGGCTGGAAAGATCCGGCATTTCGGCCTGTCGAATGAAAGCTCGTGGGGCGTCATGCGGTTCGTTGCAGAGAGCGACAAGGGCGTGGGGCCAAGAGTTGCCAGCCTGCAGAACGCCTATAACCTCGTCAACCGCACCTTCGAGGTCAATCTGGCCGAGGTCTGCGGTCGCGAGGAGGTGTCGCTGCTCGCCTATTCGCCGTTGGCGCAAGGCTATCTCACCGGCAAATACGACCATGGCGCGCGGCCTGAGGGATCGCGTTCGCAGCTTTTCAACCGCGGCCAACGTTACGAAACGCCCAACGCGGCGGAAGTGCAGCTCGAATACAACAACCTTGCCCGCAGCTTCGGCCTGGAGCCGGCGCTGTTCGCCAACGCTTTCGTCACCAGCCGGTCTTTCGTCACCTCGAATATCATCGGCGCGACCAGCATCCCGCAGCTTAATATGGCGCTCGACGCCGCGGAGGTGCGCTGGACCGACGAGATGCAGCGAGCGGTTGACGCAATCCACCAGCGCACCGGAAACCCGTGCCCTTGATTGGTGCGGCGGATTGCGCGCGCTGGTGAGTTCACGGCGGCGCGCAAATGAACTAACAAGCGCCATCTGACGCTCGCAGCGGGCGAATTCCAGCCCGTGCGAGCCCAATTGCGAACAGCAGGAAGAGATTTCACGATGACAATCGCACAAGAGACCACCGAACTGCTGACGAGCCTCGGCGTTTCGAAGGAGAGCTTCACCGGCGGAGACCTGCCCGCCAAAAGCCCGATCACCGGCGAGAAGATCGCCGACGTCCGCTCGGTATCGCCCACCGAGGCCGGCCGTATCATCGAACAGGCCGACGCCGCCTTCCGCGACTGGCGTCTCGTGCCGGCGCCGCGGCGCGGCGAGCTGGTGCGGCTGCTCGGCGAGGAACTGCGCGCCCACAAGGCTGAGCTCGGCCGCCTGGTTTCGATCGAAGCCGGCAAGATCCCGTCCGAAGGGCTGGGCGAGGTCCAGGAGATGATCGACATCTGCGATTTCGCGGTCGGCCTTTCGCGCCAGCTCTACGGCCTGACCATCGCTACCGAGCGCCCCGGCCACCGCATGATGGAAACCTGGCATCCGCTTGGCGTCGTCGGCGTCATTTCCGCGTTTAACTTCCCGGTCGCGGTCTGGTCGTGGAATGCAGCGCTTGCGCTGGTCTGCGGCAATGCCGTCGTCTGGAAGCCGTCGGAAAAGACGCCGCTGACGGCGCTCGCCTGCGATGCGATCCTGAAGCGCGCAATGGCGCGGTTCGGCGACGCGCCCGAGGGGCTGGCGCAATTGCTGATCGG
This sequence comes from Mesorhizobium sp. WSM2240, assembly GCF_040438645.1. Classification (NCBI taxonomy): domain Bacteria; kingdom Pseudomonadati; phylum Pseudomonadota; class Alphaproteobacteria; order Hyphomicrobiales; family Phyllobacteriaceae; genus Mesorhizobium; species Mesorhizobium sp. WSM2240. The sequence continues at coordinate 2,844,611 of NZ_CP159253.1, read as the reverse complement.
CGACCGTGCCGTCGGCGAGGTGCTGGTTGACCATCCCAAAGTGGCGCTCGTTTCGGCCACCGGCTCGACCCGCATGGGCCGCGATGTCGCCGCGTCTGGCGAAGCGCTTCGCCCGCGCCATCCTTGAGCTCGGCGGCAACAATGCGGGCATCGTCTGCCCGTCGGCCGATCTCGACATGGCGTTGCGGGCCATCGCCTTCGGCGCCATGGGCACGGCCGGCCAGCGCTGCACCACGCTGCGCCGGCTTTTCGTGCACGAGAGCATCTATGACGCGCTCGTCCAGCGCTTGAGGAAGGCTTATGAAAGCGTGTCGGTGGGCAATCCGCTGACCACCAACGCCCTTGTCGGACCGCTGATCGACGAGGCGGCGTTCCGCGGCATGGAAAAAGCGATCGAGCGAGCCAGTGCCGAGGGCGGCAAGGTCACCGGCGGCAGCCGGGTCGACACCGGTGAGGCAGCGGCTTTCTACGTCAGGCCGGCGCTGGTCGAAATGCCCGATCAGACCGGCCCAGTCCTGGAAGAGACCTTTGCACCGATCCTCTACGTGATGAAATATTCCGATTTCGACGAAGTGCTGGCCAAGCATAATGCAGTAGGCGCGGGGCTTTCCTCGTCGATCTTCACGCTGGACATGCGCGAGGCCGAACGCTTCCTTAGCGCCGACGGGTCCGACTGCGGCATCGCCAACGTCAATATCGGCACCTCGGGCGCCGAGATCGGCGGCGCGTTCGGCGGCGAGAAGGAAACCGGCGGCGGCCGCGAATCCGGCTCCGACGCGTGGAAGGCCTACATGCGCCGCGCCACCAACACGGTGAACTATTCCAAGGCGCTGCCGCTGGCGCAGGGCGTTTCGTTCGACATCGACTGAGCTGCTTCGGCCGTCGATTTCTCCAAGCCCGACGCGTTTTTCCACGCGTCGGGCTTTTGCGTTGCTTTCCGGAGAACAGTTTTGCCGCTCGGGCGTTAGGCACGCACACTGACCAGTCAAGCGAGCGAACCAATGGACAAGGATGCGAAACCCAAGACTCCGGCGCAGGCGGCCGAAACTTCCGAAAAACAGCGGGAAATCCAGAGCGGCATCGACGCCGCTGACAAGGCGAAGAAAAGTTCCGGCAGAGAATCGCAGGGCGCCATGCAGGCCGGTGCGCGGCGTTATCCGGAGCCGCCTTTCCCCAGGCAACACCAGCCCAAGCCGGGCTCCGAAGCGCGGCTCGATCCGGCTCCGATGTACGACGCACCGTTCTACATCGGCTCCCACAAGCTCGAGGGCAAGATCGCCCTGATCACCGGCGGCGACAGCGGCATTGGCCGGGCGGTGGCGGTGCTGTTCGCCCGCGAAGGCGCCGAAATCGCCATCAGCTATCTCGACGAGCACGAAGACGCCAAAGCGGCGAAAAAGGCGGTAGAGGCCGAGGGCAAACGCTGCATCCTGATTCCCGGCGACATCTCGACGCGCGAAGCCTGCCGGGCGGCGGTGAAGCAGACTGTGGACGAACTCGGCGGCCTGGATGTGCTGGTCAACAACGCAGCCTTTCAGGTTCATGCCGCGAAATTCGAGGACCTGACGCCCGAACATTTCGACACGACGATCAAGACCAACCTCTACGGCTACTTCCATATGGCTCAGGCGGCGGTGGAGCATCTGAAGCCGGGCTCCGCCATTATCAACACGGGTTCGGTCGTCGGCATAACGGGCAGCAAGCAACTGATCGACTACTCGATGACCAAGGGCGGCATCCACGCCTTCACACGGGCACTGGCGGCGCAACTGGTGCCGCGGGGCATCCGCGTCAACGCGATCGCGCCCGGACCGGTCTGGACGCCGCTCAATCCTTCCGAAAAGGAGGCTGAAGACGTGTCGAAATTCGGCTCGGACACGCCGATGAAGCGCCCGGCCCAGCCCGAGGAGATCGCGCCCGCCTACGTATTCCTCGCCTCGTCGCATTGTTCCAGCTACATCACAGGTGAGATTTTGCCGATCATCGGCGGCTACTGACGCGCCCTGCTGTTGGATAGTTGCCGGGCGCGCGGGCGCGTTCCCGCGCTTCTTCTCGAAGCCGGGGCGTGGGGAGCGGCGCATGGCAACGACGCCTAATCAATTTAGTTAGTTGACGCGCTGCCATGCGCCGCCGGCGTTTTCTCCCCTGATCGCTGTCCGGCCCATCGCTCCTGTCCCGTATGCTGGGACGGAGCGCGGGCGCACAGGCGCGACCCGGGGCCGGAGCGATCCGCGCGACCCAGCGGGTATCGTCTCCGGCGCCACACTTGCCTGGATGCCGGTCGTGTACACCCGTCCCCACCAGCAAGCTGCCGGGACGGAGTATGAGGGAGCGGCCGGATGTGTGAACAAATCGGGAGCGGGAAAAGCGAATTAATCATACAAGCTATTGATTTCGTGGTGATAAAAAATTCATCGGGGCGGAAATCTGTTCACTGCAAGGGGCCATCACCACAGTTTGCGGCTGTCGCTCAAGTCGAAGGCGCGCATATAGTAGTCGAGCGTGCCGCCACGGTTCCACCGCATCCGTAGCCGGAGACGCAATTATTTACCCACGTTCTGCCGTCGAACCAGGCCTGTCTCAGCGGACGGCTGATGCAGATCGGTCACGTCTGCGGCTAGCGCTTTGCATTGCCGACATTTATTGGATGCAGAGCCGCGCCGATACCGTTATGGTTGCGCGCGAGCGGTGGGGGGTGCATCGAGGACGTCTGTGCGAGTGTGGTGCTCTAGTCGCCTGCGGGCAATCACGGCAGTTTGCGTTGTCGCCTTGGCGATTGCCGAACCCGCTTCGGCGTTCGAGCTGTTCGGCATCAAGATTTTCGAGCCCAAAGCTGACGAGACCGAGGATGTCATAGGCGAGCCGCAACGCTACTCGATCGATTTCGCGGTTGCGGCAGTTGCCGAAAGCGACGACATCGAGGACACGCTGAAGGGCGCGTCAACGCTGTGGCAGGATCGCGAAAAGCCTGCCTCCGGCGCGGCCGGGCTTCTGGCCAGGGCGCGCGGCGACTATCGCCGTATCCTCGCTGCACTCTATGCGCAGGGCCGCTATGGCGGCTCGATCAGCATCCTGGTTGACGGGCGGGAAGCGGCCGATCTGCCGCCCGACACGGAATTGCCCGATCCCGCCGCGGTGCGGGTTGCTATCGATCCGGGGCCGCTTTTCCATTTCGGCCAGACCAGAATTATCAATCGTGCACCGCCGCCCGTCGATCCGGACGACGAGGTCGAAGCGCCGGAGAGCGAAGGCTTCTCGCCGGGCCAGATCGCACGATCGGGCGTTATCCTGCAGGCGGAAAACCTGTCGGTGGAGGCGTGGCGGCAGCAGGGCCATGCCAAGGCGAAAACCGTCGAACGCCGGGTGGAAGCAGCGCACGACGTCAATCTGGTCGATGCGACGCTTGAACTCGATCCGGGACGCAGGGCGGCTTACGGGTCGGTGACGGTCCAGGGCACGGAGCGCATGGACCCGGCTTTCGTCGCCTATATGACCGACCTCCCATACGGCGTGGAGTACGATCCCGACGACATCAAACGGGCCAATACGCGGCTCGCCAAGCTCGACGTGTTCCGCGCCCAGCGCATCGAGGAGGCGGATGCGATCGGCGAGGATGGCCTGCTGCCAATCAGCGTCGTCGTGCAGGAGAGGCTGCCTCGTCGCTTCGGCGTCGGCGCCAGCTATTCGTCACTCGACGGGGCGGGTTTCGAGGCCTACTGGCTGCACCGCAACCTGTTCGGCAGGGCCGAAAGGCTGCGCTTCGACGCCAGGGTGGCCGGCATCGGCAACGATGCCGGCGAGGGGGCGGCTTCGATCCAGCCGACTTCACCTACCGCCTCGCCGCCACCTTCACCAAGCCGGGCGTCTATACGCCTGATACGGACTTCGTCGCTTCGCTGATCGGCGACCGCGAAGTGCTCGACCCCTATACGCGCAGCGCGGTCATTGCGCAGGTGGGCTTCAACCACATGTTTTCAGAACACCTCTCGGCGCGTCTTTTCGCCTATGGCGAGCATGCACGCTTCGATGACGACTTCGGAGAACGCGACTTCAACACCGTCGGCTTTCTGGGCGGCCTCATCCTCGATCGGCGCGACAATTCGGCCAACGCTACCGAGGGCTACTACATCGAGGCGCTCGCCGACCCCTTTTTCGAGTTCAACTACGGCAACGCCGCGCTCCGCGCCACCGTCGAAGGCCGCGTCTACTATGGCTTTTTGGAAGACGATTTGATCGTCGCCGCCGCAAGGCTGAAGCTCGGTTCGGTGGTCGGGTCGCCGGTCGACGAAACAGCGCCGGACAAACTGTTCTTCGCCGGCGGCGGCGGTTCTGTGCGCGGCTACGCCTATCGCAGCATCGGCATCCCTTCTCCGGAGGGCGGGGTCACCGGCGGGCGCTCGCTGATCGAGGGATCGGCCGAGTTGCGCGCCCGCGTCACCGATTCCATCGGGGTCGTCGCATTCGCCGATGCCGGCTATGTCGCTGCCGATTCATTTCCCGAATTTTCCGAGGACTTGAAGGTCGGCGTGGGCGCCGGTCTGCGCTACATTACCGGGCTCGGCCCGATAAGGCTTGATCTTGCAATGCCGCTCGACCCGGGGCCGGACGACCCGGACGTCGCTTTCTACATCGGATTAGGACAAGCGTTTTGACCCGCATCATCCTGGCCATCGCCCTTTTTCTCTTCGCGCTTCCCGCCGTCGCGCAGGACACGGAGCAGGAAGACCGATCCTACTTCATCGGTTTCGTCGAGGACCAGCTTTCGACGCCGAACCGCCAGATCCGGATCAACGGCATTCAGGGCGTTCTGTCGTCCAATGCGACGATCAATGAGATCACCATCGCCGACCGCGAAGGCATATGGCTGCGCATCACCAATGCCCGCATCGTCTGGACCCGCTCGGCGCTGCTGCTCGGACGCCTCGACATCCAGACGCTTGCCGCAGATAGCATAGACGTGCTGCGCCGGCCGCTGCCGGAAGAAGGCCTGCCCGCGCCCGAAGCGAGCTCGTTCCGTGTGCCGGAACTGCCGCTTTCAGTCACTTTGGGCGCGCTCGAAGTCCCCAGCATCACCTTCGGCGAGGACGTGTTTGGCCTTGCGTCGCAACTCGCGGTGACCGGCAGGCTCCGGCTCGCCGGCGGCTCGCTCGATACCGAACTCAACGTCACTCGCCTCGACGGGCCTGGCGGACAACTCGCGCTGACAGCTCTATACGCCAACGATACGCAGGTGCTCGACCTCGATCTCTCCCTGACCGAGCCGGCAAACGGTATCGTCGCAAACGCGCTCGACATAGAAGGCCGGCCGCCGATGGCGCTGACGCTGGCGGGCGAGGGGCCGCTGGCGGAACTCGACCTCGCGCTGACACTCGATGCTGATGCCCAACGCGTCCTGACCGGCACGACGCGGCTTCGCCAGCAATCGGGCGGGCTAGGGTTCGTCGCCAATGTCGAGGGGCCGATCGCGCGTTTGATCCCGCCGCGCTTCCGTGAATTCTTCGGCGCCGAGACGACGCTTGCAGCCGACGGCGTGTTCAAGACCGGCGGCGGGCTTGCGCTCCAAAGCCTGGATCTGCGCAGCGGCGCGCTGAGCCTAACGGCCGCGGCCGAAACCACCGCTGACAATTTCCTGCAGAGGCTCACGCTCGATGCCTCGATCGACAATCAAGGCGCCGAGCGCGTCGTGCTGCCCGTGCCCGGCGGCCAGACCACGGTCGATCGCGCCGCGCTGACGATCGCCTTCGGCGAGAATGCCGACGAGAACTGGACCGGGTCGCTGACCGTCGCTGAAATCGCTACCGACACCTTTGCCGCGCAAAATATAACGCTGACGGCGAATGGGGTGGCCGAGAACATCAGCCAACCGACGGAGCGACGGATCAGCTTCGCGGTCGAAGGTGATGCCACCGGCATCACCGCGACGCGGGCCGACATCGCCGAAGCGCTCGGCGACGCGATCGACCTGGACATCCAAGGCGATTGGCGGGCGGGCGGGCCGGTAAAACTCGCTCGCGCGCTGCTTTCCGGCAACGGCCTCAGCGTCTCTCTGGCGGGCGACATCGCTGAACTGGCGTTTCGCGGCGACATCGCCGTCAACGCGACGAGCATCGCGCCATTTTCGCAACTGGCGGGACGCAATGTCTCTGGCGGGCTCGATCTCGACGCTTCCGGCAGGCTCGAGCCGGTCACCGGCGGTTTCGACCTGACTGTGGACGGCGTCGCCACCGGACTGACGATCGACAGCCCCGCCGCCGACAATCTGCTGCAGGGTGAGACCCGCATCACCGGCCGCGTCGCGCGCGGCGAAACAGGCCTCGTCGCCGACGGTCTGCGCGTCTTCAACGAGCAGGTCTCAATGACGGCCGACGGCAGCTTTGCCACAGGCGCTGCAGATTTTAATTTCGACCTGGCGCTGACCGATCTGGCGCTCGTCTCGGAGGATGCGGCCGGCCGTCTGACGGCCAGGGGCCGTGCATCGGGTTCCGATGGGCTGATCGGTCTTACTTTCGGAGCCGAAGTGGCCGAGGGCTCTCTGGTCGGCAAGAATTTGCGCGAGGCGGTGCTCGGCTTCGAAGGCACGCTGCGGGAAGGCGACCTCGACGGCCAGGTGACCGGCAACGCCTTCCTCGACGGGACGCGCGTGCAGCTTTCGAGCGGCGTTGCGCTGAACGAAAACGGCCGCCGGCTGAGTGCGCTGGATTTTTCCGCCGGCGGCACGCGAATCACCGGCGATGTCACCCAGACCCCCGCCGGCCTGTTCGATGGTACGCTGAAAATTGCCTCCGCCGACATTTCGACGGCCGCCGCGCTGTTGCTGGTTCAGGCGACTGGCGCGGTAAACGCCGATGTTACTCTCGAGCCCGTCGAGGACCGGCAGAACGCCACAATAAAGGCGAACGCCGAGAATCTCGTCGCCGATACAGTCAGCCTCGGCCGGGCCGATCTGCAGGCGAGCGTCGCCGACCTCTTTAACGTGCCGGTCGCCAACGGCTCGCTGCAGGCAAGTGACGTCACCGCGGCCGGCATAGAGGTGGCCCGGCTTTCGGCTACCGCCGAAAGCAGCGGCGCGACCACCAACTTCTCCGCCGATGCCACGCTCAAAAACGGCGCGACCGCCACAGCGTCCGGCGCGCTGTCGCCGGTCGATGGCGGTTGGCGGCTCGGTCTCCAGACCGTGGAGCTGGCGCAAGGCGGGCTTGCGGCGCGCCTCGTCGAACCGGCGGTGCTCGAGGTCAGGGGACAGGATATTTCTGTCGGCAATCTGGCCTTCGATGTTGGCGGCGGGCGTGTGAGCGCGCAAGGCACGATCGCGCAGAGCCTCGACCTTTCCGTAACGATCGCTGCTTTGCCGCTGGCAATCGCCAACACCGTCCGTCCCGATCTCGCACTGGGAGGCACGATCGACGGCACGGCGACGATTGGCGGCACGCGCGCCAGACCGGATATCCGCTTCAATGTGCACGGCAGGTCGATTGCCGCCTCCGCGTTGCGCCAGGCCGGGCTTCGCACGGTCAGCCTGGACGCCACGGGCACGTCGAGCGCCGAAAGGCTGAATGTCGACGCCGCGATAACCAGCCCGGAAGGGCTTCGCGCCACCGTCAGGGGTGGCGTGCCGCTCGGCGAAGGGGCGCTGGCGCTCGATATCTCGCTCAACGCTTTCCCGCTCGCCGTCCTCAACGCAGCCGCTCCCGGCCACAATCTCGGCGGCAGCCTGTCGGGCACTGCCCGGGTGACGGGACCGCTCGCCCGGCCAGCGGCATCGTTCGAATTGCACGGCGCCGGCCTGCGCGCCTCCGCTCTCGACGCGGCCGGACTGTCGCCGCTCGAAGCGACCGCATCCGGCAGCTTCGCCAACGATGTGGTGACGCTGTCCTCGGCGAGAGTGAGCGGCCCGCAAGGGCTTTCGCTCACCGCCAACGGCCGGCTGCCGCTTTCCGGAACCGGCATCTCCGTCACCGTGGACGGCCAAGCGCCGCTGTCGCTCGCCGATCGCTTCCTGGCGGAGCGTGGCGCGCAAGCCTCCGGCACGGTGTCGCTCGCCGCGACGATTTCGGGAAGCCTGATGCAACCGGCCATTCGCGGCACGGTCTCGACCACCGGCGCGCAATTCATCGATCCGCAGACAAACATCCGGCTGCGCGACATCGCCGTGTCGGCGGCAATCGACGGCGATCGCGTCACCATCCGCAGCGGGTCGGCAGCCATCGCGGCTGGGGGTTCGCTCTCGGTTTCCGGATCGGTTTCGACCAACGCGCAGGCAGGCTTCCCCGCCGATGTCCGGATCAACCTCAACCAGGCGCGCTACGCCGACGGCAATCTCGTCGTGGCGACGCTGAGCGGCAGCCTGGCACTGACTGGCCCGCTGACTCGCGACCCGCTGCTTTCAGGCGACATAGCGGTGGAGCGCGCGGAGATCACCGTGCCGGAGAGTTTGGGCGGCGGAGCGGCGGCCATAGACGTTATCCACATCAACCCGCCCAGACCGGTGGCCGAAACCTTGCATCGGGCGAGGGCGGATGACGGCACGCCGACGCCGTCGGCGCGGCCAAGCGTAGTGAGGCTGAACATCGCGGTCAGCGCGCCCTCCCGCATCTTCGTGCGCGGGCGCGGGCTCGACGCCGAACTCGGCGGCACGGTGCGGCTGACCGGGCCGGCGACCGACATCCAGCCGGTCGGCGGCTTCAATTTGATCCGCGGCCGGCTTTCCATCCTTGGCCAGCGCATCACCTTCGATGAGGGCACGGTGACGCTGGTCGGCGACCTCGATCCGTTCATCAACTTCGTCGCGCGTTCGGGCGGCAATGACATAACCGTGTTCATCACGGTCAGCGGACGTGTCTCCGATCCGGACATCAGCTTTTCCTCGCAGCCGGAACTGCCCGAGGACGAGGTGCTGGCGCGGCTGATCTTCAACCGCGGCATCAACGAATTGTCGCCCTTCCAGATCGCGCAGCTTGCCGCGGCTGCGGCCGAACTGGCGGGCGGCTCGAATACTTCCCTGCTCGGCAGCCTGCGCTCCGCCACCGGGCTCGACGACCTCGACATCGTCACCGACGCCGAGGGCAACGCCGCCGTACGGGCCGGGCGCTACATTCAGGACAACATCTATCTCGGCGTCGAAGCAGGGGCGAGCGGGACAACGCGTGCCACCATCAATCTGGACATAACCGACAATCTGAAGGCGCGCGCCTCCGTCGGAGCCGGCGGCGATTCCGGCGCCGGCATATTTTACGAGAAGGATTACTGAGCCGGCGATTTCTTCCGGAGTCGAAAAAAATTTCGCCGGGGCAGGGAACCTTCTTCTTCTCGGGGCATTCGGTCATGTTACAAGAGGGCGAATTCCCGGAATTCGCTGCAACGGGGGCTCCATTGCAGACCGCCAACAACGATCTGACGCAGATTTCTATGTGCCGTATCCGCCCTGCCGGGGAGACGTCTTGAATATCCCGCAACAGGACATCGTCGCGACGCTGCACGCATTGGAGCCGACCGCGACGCATTGGCGCAACGTGCTGATGGCGCTCCCCGCCGCCATCTATACCACGGACATGTCCGGAAGGATTACCTTCTTCAACGAAGCCGCCGCCGAGCTTTGGGGCCACCGCCCGCGCATCGGCCATGACGAATGGTGCGGCTCGTGGCGGCTTCGCTGGCCGGACGGCACGCCGATGAAGCATGAAGAATGCCCCATGGCGGTCGCGCTGCGTGAGGAACGAGAGGTTAGAGGCGGCGAGGCCATAGCTGAACGTCCGGACGGCACGTGCATACCGTTCTTAGCCTTTCCGACCCCCCTGCGCGACGCATCGGGCAAAATGATCGGCGCGCTGAACATGCTGGTCGATCTCAGCGTGCAGAAAAAGCGTGAGGAGAGCCAACAGCTGCTGTCGGCCATCGTCGAATCTTCGGACGATGCCATCATCAGCAAGGATCTGAATGGCATCATCAAAAGCTGGAACAAGGGCGCGGAGCGGCTCTTCGGCTATACGGAGCGGGAAACGATCGGGAATCCCATCACCATGCTGATCCCGGACGACCGGCAGAACGAGGAGCCTGGCATCCTCGAGCGCATCCGCAAAGGCGAGCGGATCGACCACTACGAAACCGTCCGAGTCCGCAAGGACGGCTCGAAGGTCTCTATCTCGTTGACGGTGTCGCCGGTCAGGAATTCCGTCGGGCGCGTGATCGGCGCGTCGAAGATCGCGCGGGACATCAGCGAGCGAAGGGAGAGCCAGCATCGTATTCTGATGCTGATGCGCGAGGTCAATCACCGGGTGAAGAACCAGTATGCGGTGATCCTGTCGATGATCCGCGAGACCAGCAAGAGATCGCGGGATTCGCTGGAATTCGAGAAACAGGTGCGTGACCGGATCATGGCGCTTGCCCGTTCGCACGACCTTCTTGTTCTCGCCGAGTGGCGCGGTGCAACCGTATTCGAATTGTTGCTCGCGCAGGTGAAGCCCTTCGGCAACGAGGATTGCATCACGATGTCGGGGCCGTCTATCGTGCTGCAGCCGAACGCAGTCCAGTATCTGGGTATCGCCTTCCACGAACTGGCGACCAACTCGGCCAAATACGGCGCCCTTTCGGCGTTTGGCGGAACCATCAAGGTCAAATGGAAGCTCGACCGCGACGGCGATGGAAAGAAGAGTTTTTGCCTTACCTGGACCGAAGTCGGCGGCCCGGCCGTCGCCGAAGTCACCGAACATGGCTTTGGCAAGATCGTGTTGGAGAAGGTGACGCCCACCGCCCTTGGCGGCGAGGGAGCTGTGGTCTATGCGCCCGACGGGGTGACATGGACGCTGCGCGCGCCAATGACCTATCTCGAAGCCTCGAGCGAAGACCATGAGCACGGGCCTGAACTGATCGCCGCCACACTCGACTAAAGCCGGGCTAATCACTCTGCCAAAATTTCGAGCGCCGTGTCGGCATTCGGCACTGCCCTTCGTCCTTGGGGTATCGACAACGCAGGCCGGTCAGCGGACCTGCGAAAGCCAAGGAGACCGACACCATGAAATCCACGCTGATCGCCCTTATTGCTTCTGCCGCAGCATTGCTCGCTGCGCCGGCTGCCTTTGCCGGGGAAGCCAAAAAGGCCGAAACCGCCACGGCAGCGCCGTCGAAGACCGGGTATACCGAGGTCAACGGCGTCAATTACTATTACGAGATCCGTGGCGAGGGTGAGCCGCTGCTGCTTCTGCATGGCGGGCTCGGTTCGATCGATATGTTCGGCCCCGTGCTGCCCGCGCTTTCGGAAGGCAGGCAGGTCATTGCGGTCGATCTCCACGGCCATGGCCGCACGGCGCTTGGCGAGCGTGACATCAGCCTTCCGGATATCGGCGACGATCTGGCCGCGTTGCTCGACGAACTCGGCTACGAAAAAGTCGACGTGCTCGGCTATTCATTTGGCGGCGGCGCCGCCTTCCGGCTGGCCGTGCAGCATCCCGATGTGGTGCGGCGGCTGGCGCTGGTTTCGGCCGGCTTTGCCGATGACGGCTTCTATCCTGAGATAAAGGCCCAGCAGGTGCAACTCACGGGGGCGGCGGCGGAGTTCATGAAGGAAACGCCGATGTACACCTCCTATGTCGCGGTGGCGCCGAAGCCGGAGGATTTTCCAAAGCTGCTCGACCAGATGGGCAATCTGATGCGCAAGCCCTATGACTGGTCGGCGGATGCGGCCAAGCTCAAGATGCCGGTCATGCTGGTGTTCGGCGACAGCGACATGTACCGGCCCGAGCATGTGATCAAATTCTATCAGCTGCTCGGCGGCGGACTGAAGGACGCCGGCTGGATGCGCGAAAACCTGTCGCAGAACCGGCTGGCGATCATTCCGAACCGTACCCATTACGACGTATTCTTCGCGCCGGAACTTGCCGGCACCGTGCTTCCCTTCCTGAACGGCGAGACCGCGGTGAAGAGCTGGGACGAGCTGGTGGCCGGAAAATAACCATCGGCAGCGGAGGTTTTTGGCCGGCGAGCGTGGCTTCGCCGGCCATTTTTGGCAAAAGCGGCTAACCGGTGATCCGAAAGCCGTTCGAAGCCTGGCTCGGATCGGCGCTTTCGGAAACAACGCCGGAAACGGAAGCGCCCGGCGGGCCTTGCCAGAGCCGGGCGAGCATCTTTGATACCGCAGCCTCCGATCCGGCGATCAGCGCCTTCACCGACCCGTCGGCCTCGTTGCGAACCCAACCGGATAATCCCAGTTGCTCCGCTTCCTCACGCGTCCAGATGCGAAAACTCACGCCCTGCACCCTGCCGCTGATCCGAACCAGCATCGCCTTGCGCTCACCCTGCACCGCAACCTCCATGAGCCTCTGCCGGCAAATCTGGCGCATGACGGGCGGAATGCAACGGGCATTGCCCGGCTAGTTGCCGGTGCCAGCCCGCGGGTGTATCCTTTTCGCTGATCGAACCGCCCGCAAAAAGGGCGGCCAGCCGGCGAACGGCGACGAACTGGTCAAGGCGCGATACGGTCTCCGGCGACCATCTCCGCGCAATTTCCCCGCCGCTGCTTTCGCCAGCCCGTCGCCTTGCAGCGAGCCAACCGAAAGGAAACGGCCATGGGTATTGCGCTGACAATGCAGGAATATCTCGAAGACAACCACGTGCCGTACGACACAGCCAGGCACAGCAAGACCGGTTCGTCGGCGATGACCGCCGAGGCGAGCCACGTGCCCGGCAATGCGCTGGCCAAAGGCGTGGTGCTGAAATGGGACAGCGGCTATTTGCTGGCCGTGGTGCCTGCTTCGCGCCAGGTCGACCTCGCCAAGGTCGGCGAAATGGTCGGCGAGCGGGTCGAACTCGCCACGGAGGAAGAAGCCAGCGCGCTGTTCCCGGATTGCGACACCGGCGCCGTGCCGATCTTCGGCGCGCCCTATCGGGTCGCCAGCGTGGTGGATGACGGGCTCGAGCGCCGCGGCGACATTTATTTCGAGGGCGGCGACCATCGCACGCTGGTCCATGTCTCGGGCAACGGCTTCGAGCGTCTGATGTACGGCATGCCGCACGGTCGCATCAGCGGCTGAGACGCACTTTTTTCGCCGCGACACCGGATCGTCATCGTAGCGACATTGGCGCGCCATCATCGCCACCCTATCTAACGTGCGGGCGGCGATCGAGGAGCGACAGATGACCGAGACCAGGGACACACTGGACGAACTGTTGAGCGATCCGCTGATCAAGCTGGTCATGGAGCGCGACCGGGTGCGCCCGGACGAGGTGCGCATGCTTCTGGAACGGGCCCGCGACCGCGGCGAGAGGCTTCGCGTTCCGCCGGCCCATCTGATTGCGAAAACTCGCCTACAGCAGGGCTGGTGCGTGTAGCGGCAGGAGCCACGGCACAAGCTTAAACAGAACTCCGATATTGGGTGCGTCCTCCGAGGCTCGCTGCGCTCGCACCTAAGGATTAGGGCCGTTTGCAATCGTCCGCCGGAGACGTTGCCCATCCCTGAAATTGCAGGCCTTGAGACGGTGCTCCTGCGGTCCTCATCCTGAGGTGCGACCCGATGGGGAGCCTCGAAGGGCGCACCTCTTTACGCCAAAGCAGGTCGAGCACTGACCGATGCGCGGTGCGGATCGGCCTCTCCTCAAGAGGACGAAGCGCCCGCGCTATCGTTAACCGGCGCGGAAACTTTGGATTCAATCTTTCTTGGTAATCTCCCGTTAGTGAAATCCTCTCCGCTGGCGTCCGCCTTCGGTCTGTCTTGTTTTGCGTACGGGTCCAAATGCGTTCGACAGCCATCGTCGTCTCCCTCCTTGCATGCCTTGGCATAGCCGGGTGCACATCAAGTTCCGGCATTGACGGCCTGGCGCCGTCGCTCGAGACCACCAGTTCGATCCCGCGACCTGACGCGGCCGTACCGCAGGCGGAAGTCGGTGCCGCCGCGCCGGCAGAGGCTGCCGTGCAAACTGCACAGGTGAAGGAGATCGCCGATGCTTCGGTGGAGGCGATCGCGCTGGTTGCGCCGCCGAAGCCGACTTTTCGTGAAGTCCCGTTCACCGGCGGAAAAATCCACCGGCATCGCTTCCGCGACGCCAAGCCGATCAATTTTGGCCAACGGTCGCCGCAGAAGCTTGCCGTGCACGGCGTCGACGTATCGCGCTGGCAGGGCGAGATCGACTGGCCGAAGCTCCGCTCGCAGGGTGCGAATTTCGCTTATATCAAGGCGACCGACGGCGGCGACCATCTCGACCCCATGTTCAGGAAAAACTGGCGCGCGGCGCATGAGGCAGGCCTGAGGCGCGGGGCCTACCATTTCTTCTACTGGTGCCGCACGGCCGGCGAGCAGGCCGACTGGTTCATCCGAAACGTGCCGAAAGTTGCCGGCGCGCTGCCGCCGGTGATCGACGTCGAGTGGAACGGCGAATCCAAGAACTGCCGGAAGCGCCCGCCGCGCGCAAAGGTGCTGGAGAAAATGCAGGTCTTCATGGACAAGCTCGAGGCGCATTACGGCCAACGCCCGATCATCTACACCGCGCCGGATTTCTACCGCGACAATCTGACGGACGCATTTCCGAACCATCCGTTCTGGCTGCGCTCGGTGGCGGCGCACCCGTCAAAAGTCTATCCCGACCGCAAATGGGTGTTTTGGCAATATTCGGGCTCCGGGCTTTCGCACGGCGTCGAGGGCCGCATCGATCTGAACGTGTTCCACGGCGACGAGAGCGAGTGGCGGGCCTGGCTCGGCCGGAATGCGGGGTAGCCGCCGCGGCGTCGACACGGGGTTGTCGACGCCCTAAGCTCGATACGTTGGCCGAGTGGCCTCTCAGGCTGCGCGGCGCTGGTGGACGCCTTCGCCGATCTCCTCGATCAGCTTTCGCGAAAAGGCGTCGAGATCGCCCGGGTTGCGGCTGGTGACCAGGCCCTGGTCGGTGACCACTTCAGAATCCTCCCATCGGCCGCCGGCGTTTATCACGTCGGTCTTGATTGAATGGTACGAGGTGACCCGCCGGCCTTTGACGATATCCGCCTCGATCAGCAGCCAGGGCGCATGACAGATCGCGCCGACGACCTTGTTGTTGCGCCAGACCCCCTTGATGAAGTCGATTGCCTTCCGCTCGACACGCAGCAGGTCAGGGTTGATCTGACCGCCGGGCAGGACCACCGCGTCATAATCCTGCGGACTGACTGAATCGAGCGTCTTGTCGACCGGCACCGGCCTTCCCCAGTCCTTCTTGGCCCAGCCTTTGATCTCTCCCGCTTCGAGCGAGACGACGTGGACCTGTGCGCCTGCTTCCTTCAGCTTCTGCAATGGCACTTCGAGCTCCGACTGCTCGAAACCATGGGTGGCGAGAATCGCTACGCGCTTTCCTGAAATGCTCATCCTGGTCTCCTCTGTTTGGGGATGTCCGGGGAACGGCAGAGGCGGGGAGGGGTTCCCGACACCGGCAAAGTCTTGGTCCAGAGGTGGTCACCCTTTGAAACGGCGATGGTGCGCCAATATGTTGAGACTTCCCGCCGAATTACCCGCTACCCGATAGCACCTGAGAGGCTCTGAATATGACCGATAATGCCGAACACACCCCACCGAAGGTCTGGACCTGGAACAAGCCGAGCGGCGGCGCCTTCGCCAGCATCAACCGCCCGATTGCCGGGCCGACGCACGAGAAGGAACTGCCGGTGGGCAAGCACCCGTTCCAGCTCTATTCACTCGGGACGCCCAACGGCCAGAAGGTCACCATCATGCTGGAAGAACTGCTTGAGGCAGGGCACAAAGGCGCCGAATACGACGCCTGGCTGATCAAGATCGGTGACGGCGACCAGTTCGGCAGCGGCTTCGTCGAGATCAATCCGAACTCGAAAATCCCGGCGCTGATGGACCGCAGCGGGAAAACACCGATCCGCGTCTTTGAATCCGGCGCGATCCTCGTCCATCTCGCCGAAAAATTCGGGGCTTTCCTGCCGACAGAGCAGCCCGCGCGCGCCGAAACGCTTTCCTGGCTGTTCTGGCAGATGGGCAGCACGCCCTTCGTCGGCGGTGGCTTCGGCCATTTCTATGCTTATGCGCCCGAGAAGATCGAATATGCGATCGACCGCTACGCCATGGAGACTAAGCGCCAGCTCGACGTGCTCGATCGCCGTCTGGCCGACAACGAGTTTGTATCGGGCAGCGAATACACCATCGCCGACATGGCGATCTGGCCCTGGTATGGCGGCATGGTGAAGGGCTGGCAATACGAGGCGGGCGAGTTCCTTTCGGTGCACGAATACAAGAACGTGCTGCGCTGGGCCGACCAGCTTTACGCGCGGCCGGCCGTGAAGCGCGGCCGCATGGTCAACCGCACCAGCGGCAACCCGGCGAGCCAGCTGCACGAGCGCCACGACGCCAGCGACTTCGAGACCAGGACGCAGGACAAGCTGGCGGCGGAGTGAGGGCATCCGGCATGTTCCGGGGCTTCGCGCCAAGGGCGCTGGCGCTTGTGCCTGCGCTGCTGCTTGCCGCGGCTACCCAGCCGCTTGCGCAGGAATGTTGCGACCCCGCCGGGCCGTTCCGGCTTAGCGAGGGCTATGCCGACCAGCCGGCTACCTGCGAGACCATCGGCAGCTGGGTGGAGCGCGCGCCGCAGGTCGATGCGCGCATCACGATGTCGGTCCGCGGCGCGCTGTCGGCGGTCGAGTCCGACCGCGCGCTCGCCTATCTCGCAATGTGCGCGGAGCCGGACGTACGGGTGTTGTGTGTGACCTACAGCACCAACGACATGCAGCCCGGCGACATCGTCCTCTTCGCCGGCGGCTATTCGCGTGTTGGGGAAGGGCAGGTGATGCTCGATCCGTGCCTGGCTTCGAGGGAGTAGCGGGTTTTTGCGAAGCTGGGCCAGGAATTCGTTCTTTGCTTCCTGCCGCTCCCTGCTTTGAGTTCCTCTTATGGGAATTAAAGGTGGCCTGGAGGCGGTCGATAGGAACCTTGGGTGCATTGTTGGGAGAGACTGGCGGGTCTAAGTGTCGCGCTTTGACGACGTAGCGATATGAAGACCTCGCGAAAACCTGACCATTATGACAGGGCCAAGGGCCGGGAACTTGCGCGGTTGAGAAAGGCGGCCGGCCTGTCTCAGGAACAGCTTGCCACGCGGCTCAGAATCTCGCCAAAGCAGCTTGGCAAAATATGAGCGTGGTCAGAGCCGTATTCCGGCCGGCCGCTATGAAGCTGCAATGGAGATTCTGCGCGAAAATCGGGGCATGGTCGCCGGCTTTTCGGAAGGCCAGGCGCCATTGGGCATTCCAACCACGACCAGGGATACGCTGCTGCGAACCCTGCGTGAGCTTCAGGACGGTCTGAGGCTTTGCATCGATGTCGTGGAAAGGCTGTAGCCGGCTGGCGTCGCCGCTCGGCCTCCCCGACCCGTCCCGGCGAGACCGGCAGGCAGCTTCTAGAAGCGTCGTCCCCATGTCTGCTTTTTCATGACTTACGGCCGGAAACGCCGCTTCAGCACGAGATGGACCGGCAGATATACGACCACGGGCAGCAGCACCATGTACAGGCCGAGATAAGTGCGCGGGGGCAGCACCTTCTGCGCCTCCGGGCCGGGCCCGTGCACCCAATTGATGTTCGCCTCGCGACGGGTGAGCCAATAGCTCGCGAGCAGCACGCCCCAGGCGAAGGCCGTCTGCGCCTTGAACGCCCTTCGGTCATAGCCCTGGCGGATCAGCATGAATACGATGAGCACCGGCATGAAAAGATGGAAGCCGGACAAAATCCGCATGTGCACCGGCTCCTTTGGATCGAACATGTAGGCGGCAAGCCCGAGGAGCCTGCCGCCGGTGAAGAAGTCGATATACCAGGCCAGTTCGAGCGGCAGGACGCCGACCGCCATCGTCGAGTAGAGGAGCCGATTGCCGGTCCACAGTGCGATCAGCACGGCAAACAGCGCGATATCGGAGAACCACAGGAAATTGCCGGGTCCGTATCGCAGCCAATAGAACGGCGTGAGGACGGCGACGAACAGCGAGTACGGCAGGGTGATCCAGAGCGGATAGGCAGGGATCTGGTCTTTGCTGCTTTGCTTTGCCGCCATCGCTTGCCTCGGCTATCGCGGAACCGGCGCCGGGCATGCCGGCACAAGCTTAACCCGGCAGCCGCAGGACCGTCCGAGCCTGCCAGTTGGCCTGGCTGACGCTTATTGGCTCGGCTCCTCCCGTTTACCCTTAGGCAGGAAGTAGTCTCCCACCGGCGTCTTCATGAAGTGATGGCCGCCCGCGTGGATCGCGACGAACTGCCTGCCGCCCGTCTCGAAGGTGATGGGATTGGCCTGGCCGCCCGCTGGCGGCTTCGTCTCCCACAGCACCTCGCCCGCCTCGGTGTCGCCCGCCCGGAACGCGTTGTCTCGATGGTCGGCTGTTTCATCGCCTCCTCGTCCGACCGACTGAACCAGCGTCGCCGCGGGGGCATGCCTCTCTCACATCAGTGCCTTGTCGGCAGCACACCCTGCGCAGCCTGCTTGAAGGACTGCCAGATGATGCCGATAGCCTCGGGATCTCCCTTCACGACCGCCTCAGCATATTTCTTCGCCTGCTCGTAAGTGACATGCGGGGGAAGCGGCGGAACCTTGGGGTCCGTGACCACGTCCAAGACACAGGGCCGGTCGGCGCTCAGGGCCTCTTCCCAGGCGGGACCCACGGCATCCGGCGTTTCCACCCGGATGCCTTTGAGCCCGAGAAGTTCGGCATAGCGGGCGTAGTCGAACGCGTACACATTCTGTGAATCGGGGAATTTTGGATCTCCTGCCAACACGCGCTGCTCCCACGTGACCTGATTCAGGTCACCATTGTTGAGCACCATGATCACCAGCCGCGGATCGCTCCAACGTTCCCAATATTTCGCGACATCGATGAGCGCGTTGTTGCCAAGCATTTGCATTGCGCCGTCGCCGACAAGGCCAATGGCGACCCGGTCGGGATAGGCGAACTTGGTGGCAATGGCATAGGGCACGCCCGGACACATTGTAGCGAGCCCGCCGGACAGCGACGCCTTCATGCCGTTTCTGAGCTTCAGGTCGCGCGCGAACCAGTTCGCAACGCTGCCCGAATCCGCGCTGATGATGCAGTTCTCCGGCAGCCGGGAAGAAAGCTCCCACAAGACCCGCTGCGGGTTGACGGGATCGGCTGCAGCCATCGCGCGCTCCTCCGTCACCGCCCACCAGTCGCGGACATTCTCTTCGATCTTCTCCCGCCAGGAGCGGTCCTCCTTGTGCTTCAAAAGCGGGATGAGGGCCTGAAGCGTAGCCGCGCTGTCGCCGACGAGATTCACCTCCATCGGATAGCGGATGCTCAGCATGCGGCCGTCAATGTCGATCTGTACGCCACGTGCCTGCCCTTCGGGCGGCAGGAACTCGGAATAGGGAAAGCTCGAGCCGATGACGAACAGCGTATCGCAATCCATCATCAGATCGAAGCTAGGCCGCGTTCCCAAGAGGCCGATCGCACCTGTGACGAAGGGGAGATCATCCGGCAAAGCCGCCCGTCCGAGCAGTGCCTTCGCGACCCCTGCGCCAAGAAGCTCGGCGACCGTCGCTACTTCGGAGCCAGCGTGCAAGGCTCCTGCACCTATCAGTATGGCGACGCGCTGGCCGCTGTTCAGAGCATCGGCGGCCCGCTTCAGTTCGGCATCGCCCGGGATATGCATAGGCTGCGGGTAGCCGACGCCTGAAAAGAGTGCCCCGTGCTCGCGTGGAGGAGAGGGCTGAGCTTCCATTTCCTGCACGTCATTGGGAATGATGATGCAGGTGACCGTACGCTCCGCCAGCGCTATCCGCATCGCCCTGTCTATGAGATGGCGCATCTGCGCCGGATGGGTGCACATATGAACATATTCGCTGGCCACGTCCTTGAACAAGGAAATGAGATCGACTTCCTGCTGGTAATTGCCTCCCATTGCCATCTGCTTCTGCTGCCCGACGATGGCGAGCACGGGCGCATGGTCCAGCTTCGCATCATAGAGGCCGTTGAGCAGGTGAATCGCGCCGGGTCCGGACGTCGCCAGGCAGACTCCTACGTCGCCGGTCCATTTGGCGTGTGCGCAGGCAGCGAAAGCAGCGATCTCCTCGTGCGCGGTCTGGACGAATTCGATCTCGTCCTCCGCCCGGCCGAGGGCGCCGAGAATGCCATTGATGCCGTCGCCGGGATAGCCGTAGATGCGCTTGACACCCCATTCGTGGAGGCGGTCGAGCATGAAGTCCGCTACCATTTGGGCCATGGCTGTTCTCCGTAAGCACTGTTGCGTTCAGATATGTTCTTCAACGCTTGGCATATTGTCCCCGGTTCCGATCAGGCGAACCAGGCTTAACCGGAACTCCAGCTCGATCTCCTCGGGCGTCCGGAACTGCGCCATGCGCTGTGTGTGAAGAACCCGGCCGTTGCCGCCAGGCCCACGCCGATAACCACGGCGGCAAACCGCACCGCCTCTCCGGGCAAGTTCACCGCTGACGTTGACGCTTCCCGGCTAAAGGAGCCACGCGTCCGGTGGAGCTGGGGTACTGGTCGAAAGAGATTGTCATCTCTCCCGGGCTGCAACGGCGCCGCCGTCTCCTGCCCGTGATAAGCATTTCTGGCTAGGTAATGGTCGAGAAACCGCGGCGAGATCATGTTTCCCAGGATCACCTTAGAGGTGCTCGACCCGACCCAGAGTTCGCGTGGGGCACTTTGTGCGGCTTCGAAGATCGCGTCCGCGGCCACGCCAGGCTGGAACACCGGCGCCACTGGTCGTGGTTCATGGCCGATATGCGCACGAGCCCAATCGAATTGCGGCGTATTGATCGCCGGCAGATGAACCATGGTCAACCTGATGCGGCTTCCGTCGTGCAGGAGTTCGGAACGCAGCGAATCCGTAAAGCCGCGGATCGCATGTTTTGCTCCGCAGTAGGCGGATTGGAGCGGGATGCCTCGATAGGCCAGCGCCGACCCCACTTGCACGATCGTGCCCCGAGCGCGCGGCTGCATGTGCCGCAAGGCGGCCATGGTACCGTATACGAAGCCAAGATAGGTGACTTCGGTGACGCGGCGAAATTCTTCCGGCTTCATTTTCGACAGCGGCGAGAACACCGTGGTCATCGCATTGTTGACCCAGGTCTCGATAGGCCCAAGCTGGTCCTCTATGGCCTCCGCAGCAGCAAAGACGGCATCTGCGTCGGCGACATCGGCTGGGAAAATCGCCGCTCTTCCTCCGAGGGATTCCACCTCAAGCTTTGTCTCTTCGAGAGAAGCCTCATCGCGCGCGATAAGGGCCAGCGATGTGCCCGCCCTTGCAAAACGGTGTGCAACGGCACGACCGACACCCGCGGATGCTCCGGTGATCACCACTATGTTGTTCGTTAGGTCATTCTCTTGCCGTTCCGGCATTTTCAGGATCCTTCCAGATCACTCACTTCTCGGCGAAGGCCAAGGTCGTGAGCAGCGCGATCCTCGGATCCGAAAAATACAGCGTCAGCCTCACCTCAGCGCCGACATAGCCGGCGTTGAGGATGCAGGCGGCTTCGTGGGAGGCCAGCACGGAATCACCCGCAATCCCGGCGCTTGGAATGTAACCTTCCGGGATTGCCCAGATCCGCGATCCGATCGCCGCCATGCTCAACTCTCTGGCCGGATGAGCACGAGGCCGCTTTCCGGATCATATCGCTTTTGCAGATGCCCCGGGTTTTCAGTCAGCACGATTTCCCGCGTGGGGCGGACATGCGCATCGGCAAGGTGGCCGGCAATCGCGCTGCCGTCGCGCCTTCCAAGAACGGTATGGATGTGGATCGCCTGTTTCCCGTCCGGAGCGAGCGCCACGTCGCCATTGAGCGTTGCGACCTCGACTTGCTCACGCACGGGAATGGGACGGTACGCCTTCGCTTCCAAATCGAAGTAGCGCATCTCAGCGTCGCTGAAAACGCCAATGGCCGTGAATTGCGATGCCGTGAGCTTTTCCCGCTCGGCAAAGTCCTGAAGACATTCCATCACGCTATCACCCGATTCCAGGACGACCGCAAAAGTTCGCTGGCCGTCGTTGTCGGCGAGAAGCTTGCTCTGCATGATTCTATCTCCTCGACTGCCGAAGAGCCCGCGGCCGAGTTGGCGCCCGGACAAAGCACAGTCTGGAGGCAAACCCGACGTGACCGCTTTTGTTCCGCCCGCGCTGTTCCCGCAGTGCCAGCTATTCGCCGGAACATAGGTTACGAAGCTCAGTTTGAAGGACAGCCGAGAAAATCGAGACGTTCCGCATGATCTTCAGAGAAGAGCGATGATCAAAGCAACTGCAGCCGATGTCCTGGTCGACAGCCTGCTCGATTGGAACCTCGATCAGATTCTCGGCATCTCTGGCGATGGGATTAAACGGCATTACCGAGCTGCTGCGAACGCGGCAAGATCATAAACGTGCGGCACGAGGAGATCGCAATTTACATCGCTTCAGGCACGGTGCGGGAGCTTGTCTGATGGGCGGAGAGTTGCGCGTCAGGTCCCAGGCGCGGCTTTCACGGCCGAGGGTCCGGTGTTTTGGATCCCGGCCGATGCACCAGAGGCCTACGGCACCTTGGAATGGAATGCGACTACCTTGGGTCTCCTAGAGATCAGTGCCGGAGCAAAAACGGGGCTCGGCGAGCGCGGCAGCCTCCGCGGTGATTGATGATGTTCTTGCCGAAATTCTGGGGGATGCGGACGCCTTCCATATTCCTCAGATATGGGCGGAGATGGTGGGCGCCGTACGCAATATCGGCTGGCGAGGCGTCTGTGCCTCGGCGATGTCTGCGGTCGATGTTGCGCTTTGGGATGTTAAAGCGAACCTCCTCGATCTTTCCTTTGTTGGTCTTCTCGGGAGCATGCGTGAGGCAGTGCCGATCTACGGCAGTGGCGGATTTATCTCCTATCGTGATGGGCGGCCTGTCGATCAGTTGTTGGGCTGGGTGGAGCGAGATGGCTGTCGCGCCGTTAAGATAAAGGTCGGCAGGCCATCGGATAGTCATATGCAGAGGGTGCGCACCGCACGTTCCGCGCTTGCTCCGGGAATAGTCCGCGGACGTGGCCGCGCGTGCAGAGGCAAATGCAAAAAGGTGGCTTTCCCTGGCCCGCCGCGGTCAGAAGAGAGAGAGTTTTAGATGGTTGATTCGAAGCAACGGGCCGGCGGCAACGCCGAGCGGCAGGACGGAACTGGAGCCTCGCAAGCAACTCGGAACAGGAAGAGGCTGACAAGATCCGAGGCGCTGGCACGAGATACGCCAGAGGCGCGATGGGAACGTAAGCAACGCGTATTGACGAAGGGGCAACCTGCCATCGTTGGCAGCATCGCTGATGCGGTTACGGTCAAGAACCTCAACCTGTACTATGTTGTGGCTCCCGATGGGCAGATGCCACTAGACGGCGATCACGGGTTCGGCCTGTATTTCAACGACTGTCGCTTTCTCAGCGGCTATGAAATGACCATAGGCGATATCAGTCCCATGCCGTTGGCCTCGACGGCTGAAAGGGGTTACAGGGCGCTATTCGAGTTGACCAATCCCGACTTGCACTTGGAAGACGGCCAGCTCATTCCGAAAGAGGAACTCGGCATCCGGTGGGAACGTATTCTCGACGCCGAACAGACGACAGCTCACGAGATCCTGACGTTTCGCAATCTTGGCCAGGAGGTGCGCGATCTTCCGGTGACGTTTCGCTTCCGTGCCGGATTTGAGGACGTCTTCAATGTGCGAGAGCTGTTGCAGGAGGTCCCCGGCAATCTTGAGCCTAGCGGTTGGCGAGATGGAAAGCTGAAATTCGTTTACCACGGCGCCGACCAGATCAGGCGCACGGTGACCATTCAGTTTTCACCAGAACCGGACCGTATGCAACAAGCCGCGGCGACTCTTCGCATCAAAGTACCACCGCGGGACACAGGCGTTATTGCAGTTACCATCAACGTGCGCGAATGCGCGAAGGTGGCCGACCCAGAGCAAGCCCCATCGCAACCGCTGACCACCGTCACCAAGCTGTCCGAAAGGCTGCGAAAAGAGGCAGAACAGTGGGTGGAGCAGAATTCGCGGCTACACAGCGATAGTCTGGTGCTCAACAGCGTCGTTCACAGGTCGCTGCTTGACCTTGGCATGCTGCGCTCTCAACTTGAGGAGAAACGGTATTTTGCTGCAGGGGTGCCCTGGTTCGTAGCGCTGTTCGGGCGAGACAGCTTAATTGTTTCGTTGCAAATGCTTGCATTTCAGCCGGATATTGCAGCGCAGACCTTGCGCCTCCTTGCTGGCTATCAGGGACAGCGCATCGACCATTGGCGCGATGAGCAGCCGGGCAAGATCCTTCACGAGCTTCGGGTGGGCGAACTAGCGCGCATCGGTGAAATCCCGCACACCCCGTTCTACGGCACGGTGGATGCTACGCCTCTTTTTTTACTGCTGCTCGGCCGCCTCGCGGCCTGGACCGGCGACCTGGCGTTATTTGATGAGTTGCGGAATCCGGTCGAGCGAGCGCTCGCTTGGCTCGCCGAATACGGCGATATCAGCGGGAACGGTTACGTCGAATACCAAAGTGAATCCGAAAAAGGTCTCATTAACCATGGGTGGAAGGATTCCGGAGACGCGATCGTGCAGGCAGATGGGACTCCTGCAATGCCGCCCATCGCACTCGTCGAGGTGCAGGGCTACGTGTTTGCAGCCAAGCACGCCATCGCCGATCTCTTCGAGCGCGCTGGAGACTCCGACCGGGCAAAGCGTCTGCGCAGCGAAGCCGAGGCGCTGAAGACAAGGTTCAATCGCGACTTCTGGTGCGAGGACCAGGGAACTTTCGCCTTGGCTCTGGAAGCGCACGGTCGGCAAGTCGCCGTGGTTTCCTCCAATCCGGGCCAGGCTCTATGGACGGGCATTGCCGACGAGGATAAAGCACATCGGTCGGTGAACCGCCTCATGAAGGATGACATGTTCAGCGGTTGGGGCGTTCGCACCCTGTCCACGGTCGAGCGGCGCTATAACCCGGTGGGTTACCATCTGGGGACCGTATGGCCACATGATAACGCGTTTCTCGCTGCAGGTTTCCGGCGGCATGGTGAGGATGCGCAGGCGATGCGGATCTTCACGGCCACAATTGAAGCAGCGATGCACTTTCGGCATCACAGGCTGCCGGAGGTGATGGCCGGTTTCCGGCGCGAGGACTTTCAGGTCCCGGTGCACTATCCCGTGGCCTGCCACCCCCAAGCCTGGGCAGCGGGATCCGTGCCGTTCCTGATCAGCACTTGCCTGGGATTGGAGCCGGACGGGTTCGCCAACAGGTTGCGCATTGTGCGGCCGCTGCTGCCGGACTTCGTCGATCGGATCAGACTTTCCGGCTTGCGGGTCGGCCGAGGCACGGCCGACCTTGAGTTCCAACGAAGGGGCGAGGGGACTAATGTTAATGTCAGCGCGGCTACCGGAGGACTGGAGGTCGAAGTCGCGCCTGAGTAGCCCATGGTCAAGCCTTCCTTTTCGGGGCGGAAATGCGTTAATGCGATCAACGAGGCGAATGGCTTCGAAGACGGCAGCCAAGCACTGCATGGTTCGCCGCGATGTGTAGCCGTCAGGCGGGGTGAACGACCACGCGTCGGTCCGAATTTCCCGGCGAGCCAGTTGCACGAGCGCCACGCCAGCGATTTCGAGACCAGAACGCAGGACAAGCTGGCGGCGGAATGAGGGCTTTTTCCTTCTCCCACAATAGGAGAAGAAAAACTGATCATACCGGCGGGCCATAGCGCTTCCTGGCCTTGCGCTCAGCATCCAAGCGCTCCTGGATGAAGTGACTGTGTTCGATCCAGAGATCGGCATAGCGGAGCGTCTTTTCCAAGCCCGGCAGCGACGGCCCGATGAGGTCCAAGGCGAGGTCCAGCGCGAGCATGCCGATGTCGTGGCCAAGCCCGCTCAAACCCGCGTCGCAGTCGAATGCGAGATCCTCGGTCAATCTCAAATGGCATTTTCCCGAGCCGCGGCAGGTCCGGCGTTGACAGTCATGCGGCGCCTTCAGGTAGGTGTTGGCGCGGCGCATCGCCTCGGCCATGACTTCGCGAACTTTCGGCGGCATCGCCGTAATTTCCGCCGTGTCGGCGGGGCCGGTTGCTGCGTTCTTCATCGTGTTCCTCCTTGTCCATGGGCGTGCGGGATCGTTCCCGCGCCTTGTTCCAAAAGGCCGGGAAGCGGACGCAAGCGACCGCGCCTCACTCAATTGAAAATGCGGCGCGGTCTTCTGCGTCCGCCGGCGTTCTTGCCCTGGGAAGGAGGGTGCATTGGCGCACGCTGTCCTTCCCGTCGGGCCCGGACCTGGGGGCTCATCACCCAGCCGCGTCACCGTTTCACGCGGCCGGCCCGGACGCCGCCTCCCGCCTCGCTCATCCGGTTCATGACCCGAGTTCCCGCGCGGGAGGTGAGCACAGGATAAGAGCGCTGCGAGGGGTGTGGATGAGAGTGAGGAAAATAATCCTGACAGATGCTGACAGGAGGGGCAAGGTGACGGCGCCGTGTGCTTTTCCAGCCGCGGCCAAGGAAACGTTGCTGCGGACGTTGCACGAGCTTCAGGATCGCCTGAAGCTTTGTGTCGTGGAGAGGCTCCAGGCGTCTGGCGTTACGTTTTTCAGAATCGATGGTTAAGACTGGACCACGCCGGGGCGCTGGGGTGCGGATATGGAATGAGCCGGATCGCCGACGCGGAAGCGAATGAGCAAGGAACGCCTGAAGAACGTCCTGCTCGCAACCGGAAGTTTCATAAGCAATGCATCGGTTGCGCAACGATTGCTAAAATCGCACTATTGTACATCATGACCTGTTTTGCCTCACTGTGGCCATTGTACCGCCACGAACCATGATTATTCAGCGGACGCACTGACCGTTCTTCTTGTCCTTTTTCGACGTTGACGGATCAACGTTGAAATAGACCTGCTCCAACGCAGCTGGGCAGCGACAGGGAACGGGAGGGGGACCTTGGCGTCACTCCAAAAACACGTGAATTTTTTGCTTGCGGGGGCGTTCTCCTTTTGGGGAGCGGGGGGCTTTTGTCGAAAATAATTGCGGGGCTTGGCTTGGCGGCGACAGTGGCGATCGTGCCGCTGCCGCTCCATTCAGGGGTAATGCCCGGGGGAGTTATCGAGGTTACGCTTTCCACAGTCGTTCCATCCCCTTTGTTGGATTTCCCCTCTGCCGTTCCCGAGTTCGACATCGTCGATCCGGATGTCACTGTCCCTCAACGCAAGGAAGTCAAAGACACGCTGGTCGATGCCTTGAAGGAAACCGTCTCGATCCTTTCGGAAGGCGCGGAACAGATCGTCACGGGCATGTCGGTGCATGAGTTCGGCGAATACAAGGTCTCGCAGCACATCGCCGCGGAAATCCTGCGTGCCGCCAAGGACACCCAATTTCCTGCCGACACCCTTTTTGCGATCGCTGAAAAGGAGTCGTCCTTCGACATCAACAACCGCCCGCCCAAGGGGTCGGCGCTCGGCCTCATGCAGTTCCTCGACCAGACCTGGCTCGAGGCCGTCAAGAAATATGGCGAGGAATTCGGCCTTGGCGACGAGGCGGAGATGATCCTCACCCGCCCCGACGGCGACCGCGAACACCATTACGTCGAGGATGATGCCGAAGAGGACCGCATCCTGGAGCTCAGGCGCGATCCCTATTTGTCGGCGGCGCTGGCCGCCAAGAACCTGCTCGCGGCCAAGGAACGCATCGAAGCCCGCCTCGAGACGGCCATGGACGAGAGGGATCTCTACCTCCCCCATTTTCTTGGCACCAACGGCGCGGCAAAGCTCCTGTCGAACGCCGAAGAGAAGCCCGACGTCGAGGCCAGCAAATTCTTCCCCAAGGCGGCGCGATTCAACGGCTCGATGTTCAAGGCCAAAGGCAAGCAGCTCACCGTCGGCCAGTTTCACCAGCGGATGCGCTCCTTCATAGAAGCCCGCATCGGCAAATACAGCGATGTCGAAACCCGCGTGAAAGCGGCTGCCCCGTCGCCCTGGACAGCAGCCGACATCGAGAATCTCGTCTACGATTTGGGCGAGCGGCTGGCGGGGGCAATGCTGCGGCAAGCAGCGCTCACGCGCGGGCTAAGGCAAGATCGCCCCACCTGATCGAGGAAACGAACCCGGACTGGCGCGAGCTCTTCGCGGGACGGGGTGGTAATGCGGGCCTTCTTTCGCCGACGCTCGTGTTTTGCCGCGTATCCCTCCGCTTCATCCTCGGGTCTGCGCTGCGTCGCTTCGCTCCTGGGCTACGCCCGGG
This sequence comes from Mesorhizobium sp. WSM2240, assembly GCF_040438645.1. Classification (NCBI taxonomy): domain Bacteria; kingdom Pseudomonadati; phylum Pseudomonadota; class Alphaproteobacteria; order Hyphomicrobiales; family Phyllobacteriaceae; genus Mesorhizobium; species Mesorhizobium sp. WSM2240. The sequence continues at coordinate 2,816,429 of NZ_CP159253.1, read as the reverse complement.
GATGACGAAGAAGGGGGGCTGGTATACGTTCAATACTACCTGCCTATGTGCCCCAGCTAAGGCAGAAGATCGAAGGCAGCTCCAACGACTCGCAATGTCTTCACTTGCTAAAAGATCTGTAGTGCTGATCAGCCGCGATCTTCTCCATAGTCGCCTTAACAGTCAGATCCAGCGGTGTGCCGTCACGATAGTCGGCAGGAGCGATGAAGTTGACGCGCCCTTGTGTGAGCATCTTCCTGGATTTGGTTTGCGCTCCTTTGGTATGAGGTCGAAAAACCGCGATAGAAGTTCCCCCTAGGCTCTTGACCAGCCGGAAACAGGGAATGTCGGTCAGGCCGTCTCCAATGTAAATCATATTTGCGAAGGGAACGGGCCGCTCTTCCGGAGGGACATACTCGTTGATAACCGAGTTGTCATAGACGTGATGACTGCCCTTATTTATTCGGAAAAGGTACTGTGTTTTTGTTGTATAGTTCAACGCAAGTGCAGGCCACTTTGCTATTCCATGATGATCGTAACAGAAGGAGGAAGCATAAACGTTGTCAAAATGTTTTGAAATTGGACTCCCAAAAATCATCTCCTTAATGCCAGAGGAAATGATGTGGTGCGAGACTTTTATCCCACCTTCTTTGCCGTAGAAATTAATTCTCTTGAACCATTCCGTGACGCCATCAAATAGCTGAAGGTTTCTACCATAGTTCTCGAAATCCTCCTTTTTAACCGTTACCTGCGCCTGTTCAGCCTTCTTTAGCATCAGCCACATATAGATGAGGATTTCGTCTGCCTCGTGAGCAACGCAGCCCGCCTTCACCTCGTTCCAAAATGCCTTCTTGTTCATCCCAACTGCAGGGATGAAATCTCGCTCCTGCATATTGCCGGGAGCGAGAGTACCATCAAAGTCGTAGCAAATCGCTAGTGGCAAGGCTTTCTTGGGCAACCGTCACCCCTTTGGTGGATATGGATCGTTTCCGTAACTATTCCTAGCTCTTATTTTGCCGTCCGAATCCTTTAAGAAAGCTTCACTACCCGCCCCCCTCGCAAGACGTCTTGCTTCCGACCAAGCCTCCGCTTGGGTAGTATGCACAGACGATGCTCGAGTGGAGCCTTCTTTCTTGACCGCCCAACCGTCCGAGCTCTTTGTAGTCCAATAGTTCTTCGACATCATTGCCTCCGTGGTTCCTGCGTCTTAGTGCTGAATAGGATTCTAGGAACAAAAGGGGAACAGATCAAGCGTTTGATGCTCAGCCAAGCTCGCTTTCATTTCTCACGAACACCCACTCGTCGCTCCGCACGTATCGCACTTCTCGCAAGTCCCGTTCCGTACCATGGTAAAATTCTGGCACTCGGAGCAGGAATTGCCGGTGTAGCCCTGCATCAGCGATTTGGCGCGGCGGTCGGCGGCTTTTGCCTTGGCCTCGGCGGCGGCTTCGGCGGCCTCGTCGGTGAACAGGGCCGAGGCGGCGGAGGCTTCGTCCTCCAGCGCTTCCTCCGTCAGTTCGCGCGCGCGCTCCTCATAGTCGCGCTTGAAGGCCGTCGCTCCTTCGGTGACCAGCGCGGGCTTTACCGCCAGGCCGGCATTGGCCGAGGCCGAGGACAGCGCCCGCACATTGGAGCCGGAGAAGGCGACCGGGGCGGAGCGCGCCGGCTGGCCCGTCGTGCCGGCCTGGCCGCCGCCAAAACCCTTCGGGTCGGGGCCCGCACCGCCCGGGCCGGAGACGACCTTGAGCGGCGAGGCTCCGCGGGTCAGGCCCTTGGAGAAGGGCAGGGCGCGGCCTTCCGAAATGCCGCGGCCAAGCGCGGTCTTGTCGAAATCGGACTGGTCGACATGGGCGAGGTCGTGGCGGTCGAGATAGGACACGGCGAGTTCGCGGAACACATAGTCGAGGATCGACGTGGCGTTCTTGATCGCGTCGTTGCCCTGCACCATGCCGGCCGGCTCGAACTTGGTGAAGGTGAAGGCATCGACATATTCGTCGAGCGGCACGCCATACTGCAGGCCGATCGAAATGGCGATGGCGAAATTGTTCATCATCGCCCGGAAGGCCGCGCCCTCCTTGTGCATGTCGATAAAAATCTCGCCGAGGCGGCCGTCGTCGAACTCGCCGGTGCGCAGATACACCTTGTGGCCGCCGATGACCGCCTTCTGGGTGTAGCCCTTGCGGCGGTTCGGCAGTTTCTCGCGGTCGCGGTAAAGGCGCTCGACTACGCGCTCGACGATCTTTTCGGTGACCTGGGCGGCGCGCGCGGCGGCGGGGGCGGCGATCAGCGCCTCGATCGCATCGTCCTCATCCTCCTCATCATCGGCGATCAGCGAGGCGTTGAGCGGCTGGGAGAGCTTCGAACCGTCGCGGTAGAGCGCGTTGGCCTTCAGCGCCAGCTTCCAGGACAGCATGTAGGCGCTCTTGCAGTCCTCGACCGTCGCCTCATTGGGCATGTTGATGGTTTTGGAGATCGCGCCGGAGATGAAGGGCTGGGCCGCCGCCATCATCTTGATGTGGCTCTCGACCGAGAGGTAGCGCTTGCCGATCTTGCCGCACGGATTGGCGCAGTCGAACACCGGCAAATGTTTTTCCTCGAGGAAGGGCGCGCCTTCCAGCGTCATGGCGCCGCAAATGTGGATGTTGGCGGCCTCGATCTCCTTGCGCGAGAAGCCGAGCGCCGGCAGCATCTCGAAGGAGAAATCGTTGAGCTGTTCGTCGGTGAACCCAAAAGTCTCCTTCACCCAGTCGGCGCCGAGCGTCCACTGGTTGAAGACGAATTTGATGTCGAAGGCCTGGCCGAGCGCGGCGTTGACCGCCGCGATCTTCTCGTCGGTGAAGCCTTTTGCCTTGAGCGAACCGGGGTTGATGCCGGGGGCCTGGTTGAGATTGCCGTGGCCGACCGCATAGGCCTCGATCTCGGCGATCTGGGCCTCGGTGTAGCCGAGCGTGCGCAGCGCCTCCGGCACGGCGCGGTTGATGATCTTGAAGTAGCCGCCGCCGGCGAGCTTCTTGAACTTCACCAAAGCGAAATCGGGCTCGATGCCGGTGGTGTCGCAATCCATGACCAGGCCGATCGTGCCGGTCGGCGCAATCACGGTCGCCTGCGCGTTGCGGTAGCCGTGCTCCTCGCCGAGCTCGATGGCGCGGTCCCAGGCGGCGCGGGCGTGGGTGACGAGCTCGGCCTGCGGGCAGTCGGAAGCGACCAGCGGCACCGGATTGACCGACAGCTTTTCATAGCCGTCGCGGTCGCCATAGGCGGCGCGGCGATGATTGCGCATGACGCGCAGCATGTTCTGGGCGTTGCGGTCGTAGTCCGGGAAGGCGCCGAGCTCGGAGGCCATTTCGGCCGACGTGGCGTAGGCGACGCCGGTCATGATGGCGGTGAGCGCGCCGCCGATGGCGCGGCCGGCATCCGAATCGTAGGGGATGCCGGAGGTCATCAGCAGGCCGCCAATATTGGCGTAGCCGAGGCCGAGCGTGCGGTATTCGTAGGAGAGTTTTGCGATCTCCTTGGAGGGGAACTGCGCCATCATCACCGAGATTTCGAGCACGATGGTCCAGAGGCGGACGGTGTGCTCGTAGGCGGCGATATCGATATTGCCGCCGTGCTGCCGGTAGGGCAGGAGGTTGATGGAGGCGAGATTGCAGGCCGTGTCGTCGAGGAACATGTATTCCGAGCACGGATTGGATGCGCGGATCGCGCCGGCACTCGCACAAGTGTGCCAGTCGTTCATCGTGGTGTTGAAGTGCAGGCCGGGGTCGGCGGACGCCCAGGCGGCGTGGCCGATCTTCTCCCACAGCTCGCGCGCCTTCAGCGTCTTCAGCACGCGGCCGTCCTTGCGGGCGGTCAGGTTCCAGTCGCCGTCAGTTTCGACCGCGCGGAGGAAATCGTCCTTCAAAGACACGGAATTGTTGGAGTTCTGGCCCGAAACCGTGAGGTAGGCTTCCGAATCCCAGTCGGTGTCGTAGGTCTTGAAGTCGATCGAGGTGTAGCCCTGCCTGGCGAACTGGATGACGCGCTTGACGTAGTTCTCCGGCACCGAGTTCTTCTTCGCCGCCTTGATCTCGCGCTTCAGCGCGGGGTTCTTCAGCGGGTCGAAGCAGTCGCCATTGTCGGCCTCGCAATTGACGCACGCCGCCATGATGCGGGCGAGGTGCTGCTTGACGATCTTCGAGCCGGTGACCAGCGAGGCGACCTTCTGCTCCTCGTTGACCTTCCAGTCGATATAGGCCTCGATGTCGGGGTGGTCGGCGTCGACCACGACCATCTTGGCGGCGCGGCGCGTGGTGCCGCCCGACTTGATGGCGCCGGCGGCGCGGTCGCCGATCTTCAGGAAGCTCATCAGGCCGGAGGAGCGGCCGCCGCCCGAAAGCTTTTCGCCTTCGCCGCGCAGATAGGAGAAGTTGGAGCCGGTGCCGGAGCCGTATTTGAACAGGCGCGCCTCGCGCACCCACAGATCCATGATGCCGCCCTCGTTGACGAGGTCGTCGGCGACCGACTGGATGAAGCAGGCGTGCGGCTGCGGGTGCTCGTAGGCGGATTTCGACTTGGTGAGCTTGCCGGTGAACGGGTCGACGTAGAAATGGCCCTGGCCGGGGCCGTCAATGCCATAGGCCCAGTGCAGGCCGGTGTTGAACCATTGCGGCGAATTGGGCGCAACGCGCTGGGTGGCGAGCATGTAGGAAAGCTCGTCCTTGAAGGAGCGGGCATCTTCCTCGGACGCAAAATAGCCGCCCTTCCAGCCCCAATAGGTCCAGGTGCCGGCGAGGCGGTCGAAAACCTGGCGGGCATCGGTCTCGGAACCGTAGCGGTCCTTCTCGGGCAGTTCGGCGAGTGCGGCCTCGTCGGGCACCGAGCGCCACAGGAAAGAGGGCACGCCCGTCTCCTCGACCTTCTTCAGGCGCGCCGGCACGCCGGCCTTGCGGAAATATTTTTGGGCCAGGATGTCGGCGGCGACCTGGGAGAACTGCGCCGGCACGTCGATGTCGTCGAGGCGGAAGACGACCGAGCCGTCGGGGTTCCTGATCTCGGAGAGCGCCTTGCGGAATTCGATCTCCGCATAAGCCGATTGCCCTTGTCTGGTGAAACGCCGCTCGATGCGCATTGGTCTGCCCTTCAGTCCCTATATATAGCACCTATTCCACCGGAAACCCTCGCGGTTTCCGCATGAAGGCGCGTCCTTCAAATGCCGGCCTTTTATCCGGGCCGGCGTCCCCGGTCCTCGATCTCCGCCGCAACCGCTTTCCCGCCGATTCGGGCGGGCCGGCGGCTCCCCTCCGGCGAAAACCGTGGCGCTTTCCTCGATACCTGACGGTGAGTCTCCCGACCGGAGAAGTTCACTCTATCTGGTGTCGAAGCATCGCTGCAAACGCTAAATATAGTGTTAACAGCCTATTTATTCCAGTGTCACAAACCTATGCCAGACTTAAAAACGCCCGCAAAAATCCCATGCGTCGACCCGCCGCCGAAACGGGCCAGTCCGCCAGAACGCAAGGGATAATCAGGGAAAAAGACCGGTGCTGTCACCGCCGGCCGCGCCTCATACTCGGAGCGCATGACCCATAAAAGGCGACTCGCTTTCGCCCGTCAAGGACTCGTTTGTGTTAGTTTTACGACCGCAACATGTTGTGCGTGGCGGATGTGGATAATGGGGAGAAAAAACAGCGCCGAGCGCCTTTCGCCGGTCAGCGGCCGAGAAGGCCGAGACCATGGAAAACGCCGGCGGCGATCAGGGCAGCGGCGGGTACGGTGGTGACCCAGGCGGCGATGATGGTGGTGACATGGGCGCGGCGCACCAGCTTGCGGCGGGCGATTTCCTCGCGCGAGGCCTTGCTGTTTATCTCGCGCGCCTTGCCGACCAACCTTTTCTCGATGCCGTTCGATCGCCGCTCGGCGGCCCAGCGCTGGTTCTTGCGTTCCATATAGGCCTGCCTGCGCCGCGATTTGGCCGTGTACCATTCGCGGAAGAAGCCGACGCCGAACACCGCGCCAACCGCGATATGGGTGGAACTGACCGGCAGGCCGAACCAGGAGGCGACGATGACGGTGAGCGCCGCCGAAAGCGCCACGCAGAAGGCCCGCATAGGGTTGAGCTTGGTGATCTGCTCACCGACCATGCGGATGAGTTTCGGGCCGAACAGCAGCAGGCCGAAACAGATGCCGAGAGCGCCTATGAGCATCACCCAGAGCGGGATGCCGACGCTGCCGGCAATCGCACCGGATTGCGCCGTGTGCACGATCGCCGCGAGCGGGCCGACCGCGTTGGCGACGTCATTGGCGCCATGCGCGAAGGAAAGCAGGGCCGCCGAGACGATCAGCGGCAGCCTGAACAGCTTGCGCAGCGACTGGTTGCGGTTTTCCATGCCGACGGATGCGCGGTTCACGTAATATTGAGAGAGGCCCCAGAATAGCGCGAAGCTCAAAACCCCGACGGCCGCCAGATCGAAAGCGGAGATGTCGAGGATGCGGCCCAGCCCCTTGGTGCAGAGATAGGCCGCGAAGGAGCCGGCCATCACGCCGATGAGCAGCGGCACCCAGCGCCGGGCGGCCGAAATCTTGTCGTCCTGGTAGATGATGGCGGATTTGATGAAGGCGAGGAAGAGAGCCGCGACCAGGCCGCCGAGGACGGGCGATATTACCCAGCTTGCGGCAATGGCGCCCATTACCGGCCAGTTGACTGCGCCCAGCCCCGCGGCCGCTATGCCTGCGCCGACAACACCGCCGACGATGGAATGGGTGGTCGATACCGGAGCGCCGATCCATGTCGCGATGTGGACCCAGAGCGCGGACGAGATCAGCGCGGCGAGCATCAGGCGCATGAAGGCGGTCGGACCGGCGGCGGCCGTAGGGTCGATGATGCCCTTGGAAATGGTCGCGACGACGTCGCCGCCGGCGATCAGGGCGCCGGCGGCCTCGAAGGTCGCCGCAATCACCAGCGCCCCGGCCATGGTGAGCGCCCTGGCGCCGACCGCCGGCCCGACATTGTTGGCGACATCGTTGGCGCCGATGTTGAGGGCCATATAAGCGCCGATGGCCGCCGCGGCGACGATGAAGATCGCGCGCGGCTCGTCGAAGGCGTAGATGGCGGCCGCGGCTGCCACGGCGGCCATGAACAGCAGCGCAAGTCCGGGCGCGACGAGGCCGCGCGCCACGAAGGTCGCGGCTTCCTCGACATGACTGAGCTTGTCCAGATCCTTGTCGAGGGTCGCCTTGCGGCTTTCTGCTGTTGTGTCGGCCATACCCGTCCTGACGATTTGAACACGCGGCACGCCGATCCCGCGCGCTCTAGCTAGGGAAATGCCAGGCCGCGAACAAGTCGGAAGGTACGGACAAGCCTGTTCAGGCAGCAGATTCCCGTGGATTAACGCCGAAGGCGGAAATCAGTTCGCCGAGATCGGGTTCGCGCACCATGGCCGCGGCAGCCTGCGGCGAAAACCACTTGCGCTTGCGCTTCTTGCGCTCGGGCCATTTTTCGGCGACCTGGTGGACCTCCATCGGGAAGACAAGCACTTCGCAGCGCGCTTCAATGCCGGAGGGCTGACGCTTGCCGTAATAGTAGCGGCCGAGCTCGAAACGCGAGACCGAGCCGGAAAGGCCGGCTTCCTCAGCCGCCTCGCGGGCGGCCGCCTCGTACAGATCCTCCTGGCCGTCGGGCCAGCCTTTCGGAATGACCCACCGGCCTGTGTCACGGCTGGTGATGAGCATCACCTCGACGCCCTGGGCAGTCTTGCGCCACGGCAGAGCAGCCACCTGAACGCGGCAGGGCATGCCGCCGAACAGGCGTCTTATGCTTTCCGCGATGTGATTTCGCTGCTGGTGGCTGATGAACATCGAGGCGCCGGGTCCCAATCCGATTCGTTTGCCGTCTCAAGAATATTACCGTTAAATATGTGTATTAGAAGTAAAAAATAAACCATCCGGCCGCCAAAAAAGGCGGCCTAAGCGGGCAAAGCCGCATTTTTCCCCGTGCGCGATGGTGATTGCGGGCTTCAGCCGGCGTGGTCGTCGGCGATCGGCTTCTGGTAGGTGAAGCCCATGTCCCAGGGGAAGTAGATCCAGGTGTCCTGCGACACTTCGGTGACGAAGGTGTCGACCAGCGGCCGGCCCTTGGGCTTCGCGTAGACCGTGGCGAAATGCGCCTTGGGCATCATCGCGCGGACGATCGCGGCCGTCTTTCCGGTATCGGTCAGGTCATCGACGATCAGCACGCCTTCGCCGTCATTCTCGACCAGCGTCGGCGTGACCTCCTTGAGGATGTTGAGCTGACCTTGCGAGGTGTAATCGTGGTAGGACGCGACGCAGACCGTCTCGATGACGCGGATGCCGAGTTCGCGCGAGATGATGGCGGCCGGAACCAGCCCGCCGCGGGTGATGCAGACGATGGCCTTCCACTGGCCGTTGGCGCCGGCGAGACGCCAGGCGAGCGCCCGCGCATCGCGGTGGAACTGGTCCCAGGAAACGGGAAAGGCCTTGTCGGGAAGGGACATTTTCTGCGCACTCCGAAAGCGCGCCAGCAAAGCGCGGAAGATTGGGGAATGCGGGCGGAATTAACCGGAAAGGCCGGGGTTTGGCAAGCGCTTCTGCGGGGCGATGATGTTCGGGTGATTGCGACCCCCTTACGGGCCTTTAGGCTTGTCGCGAAAGCCTCGTTCTGCGACGATTGTAAAATCGGACGCGAAACCGTCGCTTTAATCGGGAATTTCGCGACAGGTTTCGTTGGAAGCTACAGTGAGCCGTTTCTGGAGTCCGGTTGTCCACACGTTGACCCCGTATGTAGCGGGTGAGCAGCCGTCCATGCCCGACGTGGTCAAGCTGAATACCAATGAGAACCCCTACGGTCCATCGCCTCGCGCGCTAGCCGCTATCTCGAAGCAACTGAACGATTCTCTTCGCCTCTATCCTGAGCCGACTGCTTTTCGTCTGCGCATAGCAATCGCGCAAAGCCATAATGTCGACCCGAACGAAGTCTTCGTCGGCAACGGGTCGGATGAGGTTTTGGCGCACGCCTTTCAGGCGCTCCTGAATCATGATCTCCCCCTGCTTTTTCCAGATATCACATACAGTTTTTATCGAACATACTGCCGCCTCTTCGGCATTCAGTTCAACGAAGTGCCCGTTGATGATGGTTTCCAGGTCAGAATTGGGGATTACAGGCAGCCTTGCGGCGCCATTATCCTCCCCAATCCCAATGCTCCAACCGGGATCGCACAGCCGCTGACAGAAATAGAAGCCTTGGTCGGAGAACACCCCGACCAGGTTGTGGTCGTAGACGAGGCCTATGTGGATTTCGGCGGCACGAGCGCTATTCCACTCGTGCGGAAATACCAGAACCTTCTTGTCATCCAGACCTTTTCGAAATCACGCAGCCTTGCCGGCCTACGGATTGGCTTCGCAATAGGCCAAAGGCCGCTGATCGAAGCTCTGGAAAGGGTCAAGGATAGCTTCAATTCCTATCCACTCGATCGGCTCGGCCTGGCGGGCGCAGTCGCCGCCTGGGAAGATCAAGACTGGTTTGAACGGCACCGTGATCTGATAGTTGCGACTCGGCGCCGCTTGGCAGCCGCCTTACGAGGGCTTGGCTTCGACGTGCTCCCATCATCCGCGAATTTTCTCTTTGCAAGGCATCCACATAGATCAGGCGCTGAGTTGAGCGCGCAGCTACGAAGCCGGGCAATTCTGGTACGGCATTTTCCCACAAAGCGAATACCGGATTTCCTCCGCATCAGCATTGGAACAGACGCTGAATGCGATCGGCTTGTGACGGCTCTCCAAGAGATATTGAGATAACCCAGCGTTGCAGAAGTCATTGTTTCTCGACCGACTTTGCGACAAGCTGAAAAACCGCGCCCCATGCCCTTCCGGGCATCTGCCAAGGCACGTCAAATTGGGTTGAACAAGTCCTACGAAAGCGTGATTCTACGCTGGACTGACTTCCACTGGGAGACCCGCGTGTGGAACGGTATGGCGGCGGGGCGATATCGGTCGTCGATTATGATCCGGCTTGGCCCGAGATGTTCGAGCAAGAACGGGCCAATCTGAAAACGACACTCGGGTCCCTTGTCCTTACCATAGAACATATGGGAAGCACGGCAGTGCCGGGATTGGCGGCCAAACCGATCGTCGATCTGCTGGTCGGCGTCCGCAATCTGGCTGGCGTGCGGTCCCGCTGCATCGAACCGCTTCAGGCTTTGGGCTACACCTACATTCCGGAGTACGAATCCTGGTTGCCCGATGAGCTGTTTTTCCGAAAGGGGGTTCCCGGGCCTTGGACCCATCACGTCCACGTCATGGAACCTGCTAATCCTCGTTGGGATGCTTTTCTGTCGTTTCGGGATTATCTGCGCGCTCACCCGGATGCGGCGAGCGCATACGGAGACCTGAAGAAATCCCTGGCCGTCGCCTTCAAGGACGACATCGCCGGCTATCGCAATGCCAAGCACGAATTCATTGTCGCCGCGATGACCAAGGCGCGCGCAGAAGGCTAAGGATCGAGCCGTTGATGACCTTCGCCAGCCGGTCCTTTCATCGGTCTTCGCCTTCGGGAGACAGGAACGCGTTCAACCGCTCCAGAACGAGATCCGGGGCTTCGAGCTGAGGTAAATGGCCGACACCGGGCAGGGTTTCGAACGAGGCCTGCGGGATCAGCGCATGAAGCGCCTTGCCTCGCTCCAGCGGGATCCACGGATCGTCCTCGCCCCAGATGATCTTAACCGGACAGCGGATATCCCCGAACACCGGCTCGACCTCGGCGGTATATTTTTCGTCAGCTTGCGCGAATTGCCGATAGAAGCTTCCTCGGCCCTCCTCGGAAAGCCACGGCTCGACAAGCTTCTCGAAATCTCCGGGATGGATGTCGTTTACGATTGCGCCCCTGATGTAGGCTTCCACGACCGCTCTATGGATATGCGGCGGCAGGCCTAGAAAGGCCTCCACATGGCGACCCACATGATCGAAGAACTCAGATCCCCAGGGGCGCATCGCGACGACGTTCATCAGAACATACCGGTCGAAGTCGCAGCCATGCAGCAAATGCGCCCGCAACGTCGTCGCTCCACCCATGTCGTGGGCAACGACCATCGGTTGCTCAAGGCCCCAATGCGCGAGCATCTCGGCAAACACCTCTCCTTGAACGTCGAGCGACGTGCGCTGCTCTGCGTCTTTGGTGGATCGCCCGTATCCGGGCATATCGTACCAATGGACGCGATACCGCCTTGCAAGGTCCGGAATAATCCGATGCCATGAGAACGAAGACCACGGCCAGCCGTGAGCCAGCACGAGCGCAGGCCCGCTGCCAAGTCGACCCGCTGCTACAGCGCCCGCAGAGGTTTGCACGGTCTCATCGAGATTCCACGACATCGAATGTTCTCCTTACTATTCGGGACAGGGCAGTCGAATACGATTAAGATAGTTAACCATGCAGTTCGAGACCGCTGGCTGGCGGGCTGCTCCTAGGCAAACGTCGCGAACGCGCAGCCAGCGATGCGCCGGATCGGCATCGAGCCGCGGGTGCCAGAGCAACGAGACCGTGATCTCCGGCACGTGGACCGGAAGGGCAAAACTGTGCATTCCGGCGCGCAGTGAGGGTCATGCCGCCGAACTGAACGCAGGCATCGGGCGGGCGAAATGCCTGCGTTCGGCCATATTGCCGAAGTCAGGCAGCGGAGCGGGCAACTTCCTGCCCGTAGGCGGCTAGCAGCGTGCTCCACCCCGGCTCAGTGTCGAAGGTTTGGCGCGCAGCCTCGGCGCCCTCGCCAAGGTTCTCCAGCAGGCGATGCTCGAGATCGACGCGGGTCGATTTTTCTCCGACGGAGACAAATCGGATGTCGAGTTCCGTCAGCAGATCAGGGTCGTAGCTCCAGTCGGCGCGGATGCGCCATGCGAGGACGACCCGCTGCGGAGCATCCCATTCCAGCACATCACCCCAACTGCACTCGCTGCCATCCTCGCCAACCTCATACCAGCGCCCTCCGGAATGGCGCTCGATCACGACGTCCTCGATAGGCGATTTTCCGATCGAGTAAGCAACCGGCCACCAGCGCCCGACGCCTGCCGTGAACACCTCGAAGGCCTTGTTGAGCGGGGCTTCGACGGTGATGGATTTGCGCACGGGTGCAAGCTTGAGTGGGTTGTCATGTGTCCCTGCTGTCGTTGATCTCATTGCGGAATGCTTCGAGCGCATCGCCCCACATCCGGTCCAGCCATGCCCGCATCTGTCCCAGCCCATGCGGGTCAAGGTGATAGACATTGCTCGCGCCGCGCGCTTCCGGGCGCACCAGGCGCGCCTCCCTCAGGATCTTCAGATGCTGCGAGACCGCGGGTTGCGACACCGGCAGCGCTCGCGAGAGATCGGCCACAGAACGCGGGCGCTCGGCGACCAGCTCGAAAACCTTTCGGCGCGTCGGATCGGCAAGTGCGGCAATGCCGGCATAGTCATAAGTCATGCATTATGATAAGCATAAACTTATGATGCCTGCAAGCGGCTTTATGCTCTGCTCTTACCGCGACATGAAGGTTGCGACGGGCATCGATTGCAGGACCGTCCGGGTAATGCCGCCGAACAGCAATTCGCGCAGCCAGGAATGGCTGTAGGCGCCCATGATCAGGAGGTCGGCGCCCATGGCTCCGACACGATCCTTGATCACGTCGTCGACCGACCTGCCGTCGGATTCCTCCATCGCCACGGCGACATTGGCGCCATGGCGCGCAAGTGCGGCCGCGATTTCGGCGCCGCCGGCATCGGCGGTTGCGTCGAGATCCTCGGGCGGATCGATGACCAGTATCTCGACCTGCTCCGCCTCGACGATGAAGGGCAGCGCGTCGAAGGCGGCGCGCGCCGCTTCGCGGCTGCCGTTCCACGCGATCAGGATGCGGTTATACGAGCTGAGCGACGGCCCCGCATGCGGTACGACCAGCACCGGCCGCCCGGCGTCGTAGAGCAGGGTGTCCAGGTCAGCCGATGCGTCGGAATCGGCATCGGGATTGCGCTGGGCGGCAACGACCAGATCGGCGCAGCGCGCGCTGGAAATGCCGGACAGCGCGCTGTCGCCCGAAAAACTCTCCAGTCCGCGCCATTCGAAGGACTGACCCGCAGGCTCGACGCGGGCTCTGAACAGGCCCTCGAGCTTCTTGGCGCGCTCCTTGTTCATTTCGGCGGTGGCCTGCAGGAACTCGGTATCGGGAAAACCGATGGTCGAGGCATAGGCGACCGGCAACGCCTCGGCGTGGACGCCGATCACATGGCCGTCGAAACGCGCGGCGAGCGGCATTGCGCAATCGAGGACCCGGTCGGTATCTTCGGCGCTCTGGATGATGGCGACGATCGTCTTGAACGGCATGGCAGCCTCCTATCGTCCTGGAGCGCCTTTGCGCTCCAAAAGATGAGCAGGCGTTCCGCGGTACTATAATGAAAATCGGTACGGTCGGGGAATGTTCCGTTCGGCTGGCGGGGCCTCCAACGCGTTAATGCCTCGCCAGCGGCGATCGCACATGTTCGGGGCGCACGCCGAGACCGAAGAGCAGGGCAACTTTCCTTTGAAGCCAAGGCACGCGGGCGATGATGCGCATCGCGAGCGGCGGCTTCTGTTCACGCTGCTTTCCGCCGATGATGGGTCCCAGCACAAAGTTTTGCACCTGGACTTGCATGAACTGCGTAATGCGGGTCGGAAAAAGCCGCCGTTTGCGCACGCCGTCCAGATCCGTGTCGCGGAGCTGGCCGGCGGCAAGTTTGGCGGCCAGCAGATTGGCGGCGGCGACCGCGTCCTGAACGGCGAGATTGATGCCGACACCCCCGATCGGCGACATGGCGTGGGCGCTGTCGCCGATGCAGACGAACCCCGGCCGCGACCATTTTTCGAGCCGGTCGATGACGACCGTGAGCAGCTTCACGTCATCCCAACTCGCCACGTCGCCGATATGCGCTGAGAGGTGGGGGGCAGTCGCCGCCGCCGCCGCCTTGAACGCGTCGAGGCCCGCCGCCCGCACCTTCTCCGCGCCGTTCTTGGGGATGACATAGGCGCATTGCCAGTAGTCGCCACGATCGATGGTGACGACGATCTGGCTTTTGCCGGCATAGAGCAGCGAGTCTTCCGCCGAGACGGGAGCGGGATCGCGCGCGACACGGAACCAGAACACGTCGATCGGTGCGCCGATATCGGTGACCTGAAGGCCGCTTTTGGCCCGCGCGGTCGAATGGCGTCCGTCGGCGCCGATCGTCAATTTTGCGCGGACGTCGAGCGGTCCCTCCGGCGTCACGGCGCGCACGCCGGCGATGCGCCCGTTCTCCTCGATGAGATCGACCACCTCCGAATTCATGCGCAAGGAAAAGGCCGACAGACGCTTGGCTTCGTCGGACAGGAAATCGAGAAACTCCCATTGCGGCATGAAGGCGATGAAGTCGTAGCGGGTCGGGAGGTGGTCGAGATCGGCGATCTGGTAGCGCTTGCCGCCAAAGACGCCGGCCGGCCTGCGGAGTTTCTGGTGCGGCCGCTTCAGCAACGCTTCGGCCAAGCCCAGTTCGTGCATGATTTCCAGCGTCGATGGATGCACGGTGTCACCGCGGAAGTCGCGCAGGAAATCGCGGTGCTTTTCCAGAACAACCGTGTTCACGCCGGCGCGGGCGAAGAGATAGCCTGCAACAATACCTGCCGGTCCTCCGCCGACAATGCAGCATTCCGTTTCGATCGTCGTCATGCGGCCTCCGCTCGCTGCCAAACACCGTAAAGTATCGCGGCCGCGGCGAAAGCGCCCCGTCAGTCGGGCCTGGCTAACCCCGCGACCATGGCCTCGACCTCGGTACGCGCCGCCTCCAGCGCCGCGGCGTCGCGCGCCCGCACCACCAGTTCGGTCCAGAACTTTCCGTCGAGATATTTTGGGTAAGAGCCGATGATGGTGTCCGGATGCGCCTTCTGGATCTCCGCCAACGGCCCGCCGATCGTGCCTTCGCCGAACGGGCACTGGACGGTGGCCGAGAGCAGCTTCGTGCCGGTCTTCAGCATTGGTACGACATTGTCGAGCATGGCCTGGAAGATCGCGGGCACGCCGGCCATGACATGGACATTGCCGATGCGAAAACCCGGCGCGATGGACACCGGATTGTCGATGTGGGCCGCGCCGCGCGGCATGCGCGCCATGCGCTTGCGCGCCTCGGTGAAGTCCATGGCGCGCTGGGCGTAGCTCTCCTCCAGCATGGCGTAGGCCTTCACATCGTACTCGCAAGGCACGCCGAAGGCCTTTGCGACGGCGTCGGCGGTGATGTCGTCATGCGTCGGGCCGATGCCGCCGGTGGTGAAGACATAGGTGTAGCGGGCCCGCAGCGCATTGATCGCGGCGACGATCTCGTCTTCCTCGTCCGGCACGATGCGGACTTCCTTCAGGTCGATGCCGATGGCCGTCATGATATCGGCGAGGTGGCCGATATTGCGGTCCTTGGTGCGCCCGGACAGGATCTCGTCGCCGATGACGACCATGGCGGCGGTTACGATTTCGGCCATTGAGTGCTCTCCGGAAGGTCGTCGTCAGATACAGCGGCCCGTCAAGCTCGGCAATGGGTACGGAACTGTGAACGATCTGTCGGCATCTGTGACGTTTTCAATGAACGAATGCGCCATTACGTGGTTGTGGCCAGCGCGCTCGTCAGAGCGCCGGTTGAAATTTCAAACCACGGAGAGAATCGCAATGGCGAAGGTACTGGTGCTCTATTATTCGAGCTGGGGCCACATGGAGCAGATGGCGAAGGCGGCGGCCGAGGGCGCGCGCGAAGCCGGCGCGGATGTGACGATCAAGCGGGTGCCGGAACTGGTTCCCGAAGCGGTGGCCAAGGCGGCCTATTACAAGCTCGACCAGCAAGCGCCGATCGCCGATCCGCTCGAACTCGCCGATTACGACGCGATCATCCTCGGCATCTCGACCCGCTACGGCGCGATGTCGGCGCAGATGAAGAATTTCCTCGACCAGACCGGGCCGCTCTGGGCCAAGGGAGCGCTGGTGAACAAGGTCGCTTCGGTGATGTCGTCGACCGCCACGCAGCATGGCGGCGCCGAACTCGCCATCCTGACCGCGCAGGCCTCGCTGCAGCATCACGGCATGATCATCGTGCCGCTGTCCTATGCCTATCAGGGCCAGTCGGGCAACGATGTGGTGCGCGGCGGCTCGCCTTACGGAATGACGACGACGTCGGACACGGACGGGTCGCGCCAGCCCTCGGCTCAGGAACTGGAAGGCGCGAAGTTCCAGGGCAAGCGTGTGGCCGAGATCACCGCCAGGCTGCACGGCTGATTTCTTTCGCCGATGAATGACTTGCGGGCGGTTCCTAAGGAGCCGCCCGCATTTGCGTCAGGCAGCGCCCGACGGCCTGATGACCGCCAGTTCCTGAAAAGCGGCGGCGGCGTGATCGAGAAACGCCCGGACTTTCGCCGGCATATGCGGGCCGCTGCGCGCAACGAGCTGGACGGGTAGGGGCGGCGGCTCGAACTCGGCGATCAGGCGCACCAGCGAGCCGGCCGCAAGATCGTCGGCGACCTGGTACGACAGGAAGCGGGCTATGCCGCGGCCGGCCCTGGCCGCGAGAAGCTGCGATTCCACATCGTTGACCAGCAGGCGCGGCGACAGCCGCACCACGGTCCCGCGCGCCGCCGGGCCGAAGCGCCATTCCCGCGCGCCAGACCGCAATGAGTTGAAGATCGTGTCGTGCTTCGCCAGATCGGCCGGCCTCTCCGGAATGCCGCGGCTGCGAAGATATTCAGGGCTGGCGACAACCACCCGCCGCACCTCGCCCACCCGCCGCACGAGAAGGGCCGAATCCGACAATGGTCCGATGCGGACGGCGACATCGAGGCCTTCCTCGATCAGATCGAGATTGCGGTCGTTGAGAATGAGCTCGACCTGGACCTCGGGAAATGCGTCGAGGAAGCTTGTCACGACCCGGGCGACGTGGCGGCGGCCGAACTGCACCGGCGCAGTCACTCGCAGGAGGCCGCGAAGCGGCGCGGCAGAAACGCCTGACATCACCCGGTCGTAGTCGCCCAGCAGGGCGCGCGCTTTCTCGGCAAGTTCGCGGCCGGCCTCGGTCGGCGACAGGCGGCGCGTCGTGCGCTCGATGAGGCGTACGCCGGCGCGGTCCTCCAGTCCCGCCAGCGCCCGGCTGATCGCCGGCGGCGAGCGCCGCAGGCGGCGTGCGGCGACCGTCAGGCTGCCGCCGTCAATGACCGCGACAAAGATCGCAAGCTCGTCCAGGCGGTCCATCAATTGTTCCGCAATATGAAATTCTGACTTTCGCAGATACCAGATTGATGCCGGAAGCGGCAAGGGTAGAGTAGGCGCGAACGAAGGAGACCGCCCATGAGCCAACCTGCAATCACCCTCCACGGCATAGAATTGTCCGGCCATACGCACCGCGTCGAGCTGATGCTCCGGATGCTCGGCCTGCCTTTCCGCTTCACCCCGGCACCGGCCGATGTGCGCCGCACCGAAGCGTTCCTGAAGCTCAATCCGCTCGGCCAGATCCCTGTGCTTGAGGATGGCGATCTCGTGCTTTGCGACAGCAACGCCATCCTGGTCTACCTGGTCAGGCGCTACGCGCCGGAGAGCAACTGGCTGCCCGACGAGCCTGTAACCGCGGCACAGGTGCAGCGCTGGCTTTCGATAGCGGCCGGCGAATTGCGCTACGGCCCGGCTGCGGCGCGGGTGATGGCGCTGTTCGGCGCGCCGGGCGACCGAGAAGCCTGCCATGCGATCGGCGGGCGCGTGCTGACATTCATGGAGGGGCATCTCGCCGGCCGCGACTGGCTGGCGGCGGAGCACCCGACAATCGCCGATCTCGCCTGCTATTCCTATATTGCGCATGCGCCGGAAGGCGGCATCAAGCTGGAGCCCTATCCGGCGGTCCGCGAATGGCTGCGCGGCGTCGAAGCGCTGCCGAATTTCAAGCCGCTGCCGGCGTCGCCCATCCCGCAGGTCGCGTGAGGCCGGCATGGACTCATCACCCTTCCATCCGGACGAGCTCGCCGCCCAGGAACTGGCCGGCGTTGGCGCGGGCGGCGGCGGCATACGCGGCTTCATGCCCGATCAGCATCGCAGTTTTTTCGAGCTGCTGCCCTATCTCTTCGCCGGCGTGGCGGACGAGGAGGGATGGCCGCTGGCCACGATGCTGACCGGCGCGCCTGGCTTTGCCCATTCCCCGGACCCGCAGACGCTGCGGATCGATGCACTGCCGGACAGCCGCGACTCGGCGGCCGCCGGCTTCGTGGCAGGGCGCGACATCGCTATCCTTGGCATTGACCTTTCGACGCGGCGACGCAACCGCGCCAACGGCCAGATAGCCGCGATGGATGCCGGCGGCCTCACGGTCGCCGTCCGCCAGAGCTTCGGCAATTGCCCCCAATACATACAGGGCCGGGCGGTCGAGGCCGCCGAGCGCCGGCCGGCCGACGCGGAGCCGCTTTCCGCGCTCGACGGCGAGGCGCGGGCAATGATTTCCCGCGCCGACACATTCTTTGTCGCCTCAACCTCGCGGCCCGAGGCCGGTGCTGCCGGCGGTCCGGACATATCGCATCGCGGCGGCCGGCCGGGTTTCGTCGACGTTTCGGGCGATACGCTGTCTATCCCGGATTTCCGCGGCAACCGCTATTTCAACACGCTCGGCAATTTTTTGGGCGAGCCCCGCGCTGGGCTGCTGTTCATCGATTTCGAGCGCGGCGACCTTCTGCAATTGCAGGGGACCGCCGAGGTCGACTGGAGCGGCGAGGCCGGCCGGATGATCGAAGGGGCGGAGCGCATGTGGCGCTTCCATGTGGCGCGGGGTTGGCGCCGCCGGGCTGCCGCGCCGTTGAAATGGGCGTTCGTCGACTATTCGCCCTTCACCGAGCGGACCGGCGCCTGGCGCAAGGCGGGCTGAAGCCGGTCCGCACTGAAGGCGGCCTCAGCCACGGGCGTACGATGAGGCGCTGGGGGTTTCCTTCTCACGGGCGAGTTTTATCCAGACCGCGACGTGAAGCAGGACCGACAGCGGCACCAAAAATGTCGGAACCAGGATCAGCGGGAACTCGGAAATGATGATGTTCGGCCGGTCGAACGCGAAGAGCTGGAGCGGCGACGGGCTGGTCAGCAGGCCGAGCGTCACCGCGACAACCAGATCGAACAAGCCGAAGGCGTTCCACCACGCGACCGCGCGTCGGCCCTGGCCGGCATTGCGAGCGTAGCGCACCGCGACGAAGGGCGCCATTACTCCGACGGCGACGTCTCCTATGCCGGCCGGCAGCGCGAACAGGCCGGGGACCGAGCCCGCGAGCCAGAGAACCACGAATACGCCGCCGATGATGCGATAGAGCTGAATGCCGACCAGCCACTGCATCGGGACTGCGGCGAGAACGCGCGCCACCGTGCTGGAGCCGAAAAGCAGGGCCGCGCCCGCAATGATCGGAACGAGCAGCCCGAACTGGATGGTGGGAAGCCCGTCGGCTGCCGCCGAATATGCTCCGTTCTGCGCCAGGAGGATGGCGATCGCCAACCAGACCAGCAGGACGGATGAGACCGTCCACAGCACGTTCTTCCGCTCCGAGGGCGCCCAGCCGGCCGACGTAAGGGCGCGGCCAAGCCCGACAAGGACGGCAGCCACCATGACGAGCGAACCGGACAGGATGAAAAGGGTAAGCAGGGAAGGCGCTGGCATCGGAATTCCTCCGCTTGAATAGCGACCGGTCCATCATTATTCATAGTTACTATATGAGCAATAGTAACTTGCCGAAATGAGAGGTGGTGCGGTATGCCGGAGCATGGCTTCTCCCTATGACCTCGACTGTCCGGTCGCCCGAACGCTCGACATCGTCGGCGAAAAATGGACGATCCTGATCCTCCGCGACCTCTTGAGACTGGGGCCGCGGCGCTTTCAGGATCTAGCCGCAGCGTTTCCGGCGATCTCTCCCAACACGCTCTCGGCGCGGCTGAAGACGCTGGAAACGAGCGGCATTATCGCCGCCCGGGCTTATGCCAGTCACCCGCCGCGCAACGAATATGTGCTGACCGACAAAGGCAGGGAACTCGGACCGGTGCTTCTTGCGCTGAAGCGCTGGGGAGAGGAGCACACCTGACCGGATTGCCCCGCCCTCCGCGGACGGCTAGAAGCGCAGCCACCGGTGCGAGGGCGTGATGTCGGTTCTTTGGTTTATCTTCTATCTGGCGCTGGCCTCCGTTGGGCTGGTTTTCGCATGGGCGCTCTACCTCATCCTCGCCACGCAGAGGATCGCGCGGCGCGCCGAGCGCACGGTTCCGCCCGCGGGAAAATTTGTCGAAATCGACGGCAATCGGCTGCATTATGTCGAGGCGGGCGAGGGGCGGCCGATCCTCTTTTTGCACGGTCTCGGCGCGCAGCTTCACCAGTTCCGTCAGCCGCTGTTTGCCGCACTCAGCCCCGGCTACCGGCTGATCGCGGTCGATCGGCCGGGTTCCGGCTATTCCACCCGTGCGCCGGGCGCAACGGGCGGTCTCAACGAACAGGCCGAGGTGATCGCCCGCCTCGTTCAGGCGCTGGGCCTGGAAAAGCCGCTGGTCGTCGGCCATTCGCTCGGCGGCGCGGTGGCGCTGGCGCTCGCGCTCAAGCATCCCGACCTGATTTCCGGTCTGGCGCTGCTTTCGCCGCTGACCCATGCGTACGAAACCGTTCCGCCGGCCTTCCAGCCGCTTTACATACGCTCGCCCCTGAAGCGGATGATCATTGCGCACACCATCGCCGTGCCGGCGGCCCAGAAATATGCGCCGCAGACGCTGGCCTTCATCTTCGGCCCGCAATCCGCGCCGGCCGACTACATGACCGAGGGCGGCGGCATGATCGGGCTGCGGCCCAGCCATTTTTATGCGACCTGCACCGACTTCGTCGCGATGGGGGAGGATCTACGCGAAATCCAGAAGCGCTACGGTGAAATCAAAATGCCGGCGGGGCTGATGTTCGGGACCGCCGACCAGGTGCTCGACCCAGAGACGCAGGGGCTTTCCATGCGCGGCAGGATCGACGGGCTGGAGATTGAAATCATCGAGGGCATGGGCCACATGCCGCAATATGCCGAGACCGAACGGGTGACAGCCTTCATCGGGCGGATGGCCGACCGCGCGTTTGCCCTTGCTCCCGGCAGGGCGCTCCTTTAGGGCACTGTATCAAGCGGACGTGGCGGAACTGGTAGACGCAAGGGACTTAAAATCCCTCGGGAACTCCCGTCCGGGTTCGATCCCCGGCGTCCGCACCAGTTGAAAAAGCCGGCTCATGCAGCATCGCTGACCGCTGGCGCCACTCAACGTTTCGATAGTCGCCCACAGCAAATCCGGCCGATGCATAAAATCCAGCGCAAGCCGTCAGCAATTCCTTAACGAACCGGGCCTTTTGCTCTGATGTGCGTGGGGGCGCCTCACAGGAGGAAATCGTGCGATCGGATTTTGCTGGCGCGCGCCAAGATCTTGAGCGCGCATTCGACCGACTTCAAGGCAGTGATCGGCTAAGCGTACAGACGCGAGAAGCGCTGGGCCTCTTGATAGAGGTGATGGTGGCGGAGGAATATTCGCGCGGGAAGGCAGCGAATATCCTGCCTTTTCCCCAACAGCGCATAGTTTCCGGCGATCGATTATAGTCCCCTCGCATCAGCACTTGAGCCGTGATCAGCCACGGCTGGGCTCGACTGCGAAACTACGCTTTGCGCCGCCGGGCAGGGGCCAAGGGGCGCTTCTCCCAGCGCGCTATCCAATGCACCAGCCTATAGCGCATCCCAAACGGCAGGATTCGCACGATTTTGAGCGCCCAGGTCAGCCGGCGCGGGAAATTCGGCTCGAAGCCGCCGGTCCTGATTGCCTGGGCCATGCGACTGGAGCAGTCCTCCACCTTCATGAGCGCCGGCATCTTGAACTGCGCCCGTTCGGTCAGCGGCGTGGCGACGAAACCGAGATTCATGATCTGCAGGCGAATGTTGATCTTGTCGAAATCGTGCTTGATCGATTCGGCGAAATTGTTGAGCGCGGCTTTGGACGAGCCGTAGGACGCGGCGGACGGCCAGCCGAAATAGGATGAGGCCGAGCCGACCAGCACGACATGGCCGCGGCCGCGGCCGCGCATGCGGTCGACTACCGGCACCATGCCATAGATGACACCGAAGAAATTGATCTCGTAGGTCTTCAGTATGTTCAGAACGTCGAGGCGTTCGCCGCGTGTCGGGAAATAGCCGCCGGCGTTGAAGACGGCCAGCACGATCGGGCCGGCCTCCCGCTCGATCGCAGTGACGGTTTTGTCCATGGCGGCTTCGTCGGTCACGTCGCAAGGAAAAGGCACGATTCGACCGGGAAGGCCGGCGGTTTCCTGGACGAGGGTGGCGAGCCGCTCCTCGTCGCGCGCCGTCACCGCGACCGTGTAGCCTTCGGCGGCGAGGTCGCGCGCCAGCGAACGTCCGATACCCGTGCTGGCGCCAGTGATCCATGCCACGCCGTGTGCCGGGTCGGCCCTGTACAATGCCATGCTTTAAGAATCCGTCGACCGCATCGAGACGATACCTAACTGGCGCCGCCGTGAAAGAAAAGCGTGGAATCCGGACGCAGCATCGTGCTCTGCTTCGGGAAGATGCTCGCGATGCGGGTTACGGAGACAGGCAAAATCGCTGTGTGCTCGTGCCGCTGACAAACAATCGAACTACTTTTAAGCCCAGGCAAAGGACGCCAGGCCGAAAATGCGGGCGGTACAGGCAATTTCCTGCCTTGAAACGCCCGCGCCACATTTCTAGGGTTCGACGGCAATCGCACAAGGAAAATTCCCATGCATCGTTCGGTGATCGACGCCATCGGCAACACGCCGCTGATCCGTCTCAAGCGCGCCTCGGAAGAGACCGGATGCGAAATCCTCGGCAAGGCCGAGTTCATGAATCCGGGCCAGTCGGTCAAGGATCGCGCCGGCCTGTTCATCATCCGTGACGCCGAAGAAAAGGGGCTGCTGCGGCCCGGCGGCGTCATCGTCGAGGGCACGGCCGGCAATACCGGCATCGGTCTCACCGTGGTCGCCAAGGCGCTCGGCTATCGCACGGTGATCGTCATTCCGGACACGCAGAGCCAGGAAAAGAAGGACGCGCTGAGGGTGCTCGGGGCGGAACTGATCGAAGTGCCGGCGGTGCCCTACAAGAACCCGAACAACTACGTGAAAGTGTCGGGGCGGCTGGCCGAGCAGCTTGCCAGGACCGAGCCGAACGGGGCGATCTGGGCCAACCAGTTCGACAACATAGCCAACCGCGACGGCCATATCCGCACCACGGCGCGCGAAATCTGGGAGCAGACCGGCGGCAAGGTTGACGGCTTCGCTTCGGCCGTCGGCACCGGCGGCACGCTGGCCGGCGTCGCAATCGGCCTGAAGGATCGGAAGCGCGAAGTGAAGATCGCACTCGCCGATCCGCTGGGCGCCGCGCTCTACAGCTTTTATACCGAGGGCGTGCTGAAGGCCGAAGGAAGCTCGATCACCGAGGGCATCGGCCAGGGCCGCATCACGACCAATCTCGAAGGCTTTTCGCCCGATTTCTCCTTCCAGGTGCCGGATGAGGAGGCGTTGCCCATCGTATTCGATCTGGTGCAGGAGGAGGGGCTCTGCCTCGGCGGCTCGACGGGCATCAACATAGCCGGCGCGATAAGGCTGGCGCGGGAACTCGGGCCGGGCCACACGATCGTGACCATCCTCGCCGATTACGGCACTCGCTATCAGTCGAAGCTGTTCAATCCCGAATTCCTGCGCTCGAAAAACCTGCCGATCCCGGAGTGGATGGAGGCGACGCCGCAAATCCCGGTGCCGTTCGAGGCGGTGACGTGATGGCGCATGTGACGCAAGCCCTGTTCAGGGACGACGCCTATCTCGGCGAAGCCGCCGCAAAAGTCGTGGCGGTCAACGATCGTGGCGGCATCATTCTCGACCGCACGATCTTTTACGCCACATCGGGTGGACAACCGGGCGACACAGGCCGGCTGCGTCTGAACGGCGGCGGCGACATCGCGATCGCGGCGACGATTACCGGCGAGACCAAGGACGAGATCATTCATGTGCCGGCGCTTGGCCAGGCCGTCCCGCAGGCTGGCGATGAAGTCGGGCTCACCCTCGACTGGCCGCGCCGGCATCTTTTGATGCGCATGCACACGGCATGCCACCTCCTGACCGTCGTGTGCCCGTTCCCGATCACCGGGGCATCGGTCGGCGAGGACGACAGCCGCATCGATTTCGACATTCCCGATTCGAGCTTCACCAAGGAGGAGGTGACGCAGCGGCTGATGGAACTGGTCGCGGCCGACCATCCCGTGTTCACGCGGCTCATCACCGACGACGAACTGGCCGCGAATCCCGCCCTCGTCAAATCGAAGAATGTGCGCCCGCCGAACGGGACCGGAAAGATCCGCCTGGTCTGCATCGGCGACAACGCAGCCATAGACAGCCAGCCCTGCGGCGGTACGCATGTGCGCTCGACAGGCGAGGTCGGCGAAATCCATATCGGTAAAATCGAGAAGAAGGGCCGGGAAAACCGCCGCTTCCGCATCCGCTTCGGGCCTATGCCGGCCCAGTAAATCCCGATTTGAGTTTTGCGCGCGCGGCGATATTTAAGTGCGCGAACAGGAGCCGAACCAATGCCGGAGACCAGCCCTTTCATCGTCGACGCTGACTGGCTGGAGCAGCGGCTCGGCACGCCCGGCCTGTCGATCGTCGACGCCTCCTGGTACCTGCCGGCGCAGAAGCGCAACGCCAAGGCCGAGTATGACGCCGCGCACATTCCCGGTTCGATCTTCTTCGACCAGGATGTGGTGGTAGACCCGGATTCGCCGCTGCCCCACACACTGCCGCGGCCGGAGGTCTTTGCCCAGCATGTCGGCTCGATGGGCATCTCGGCCGACGACACCATCGTCGTCTATGACGGACCGGGCATGTTCGCCGCGCCGCGCGTCTGGTGGATGTTCCGGGTCATGGGCGTTTTCCAGGTCTATGTGCTGGATGGCGGTTTCGACCGCTGGAAGACGGAAGGCAGGCCTGTCACAGCGGAGCGGACCAAGATCGCGCCCTGCGTGTTCTTTGCGAATTTCGACAAGGAGCGTGTCGCCGACCTCGCCGATATGCGCCGCATCGTCAAGACCGGCGAGAGCCAGATCGCCGACGCGCGGCCGCCCGGCCGCTTTCAGGGTGTCGAGCCGGAACCGCGCGCCGGGGTGCGGTCCGGCCACATGCCGGGGGCTAAAAGCGTTCCGGCGCTCGCCCTTTCCGAGAACGGAAAGCTGTTGCCGGTCAATCGCTTGAAGGAAGCTCTTCAGGATGCCGGCATCGATCTGTCGAAGCCGGTGGTAACCACCTGCGGTTCAGGCATCACCGCGGCGGCGATCACGCTGGCGCTGGAATCGGTCGGGCATACCGACAACAAGCTCTATGACGGGTCGTGGACCGAATGGGGCGGGCGGAATGACACGCCGGTCGAAACCGGCAAGGATTGAGCTTATGGACAGCGAGGCTGCGGAGACCATTCCGGTGACGGTGACCTTCCTCGAAATGGGCCGGCCGCCGGCCTTCAGCCCGCCGCTGCCGGCAAACCGGCAGATCGCGCTTCTCAGGGCCCGCAACATCCCGCTGCATTTCTACCGCTACCTGATGGACCGGGTCGGGCGGAAATGGCACTGGGTCAACGTTCTCAGGCTCGACGACGAGGAACTCGCGGCCGGCCTGCACCGCGAGGACCGCGACATCAGGGTGCTCTATCTCGACGGCTCCCCGGCCGGCTTCTTCGACCTGAAGCCGCATCTGCCGCAGGAAGTGGAACTCGCCTATTTCGGCATGATGGAGCACGCGATGGGGCAGGGCCTCGGCCGCTGGTTCCTGGGGGCCGCCATCGACACTGCCTGGTCGTACAAGCCCCAAAGGGTGACGGTGCAGACCTGCACGCTCGACCATCCGGCGGCGCTTCCGCTCTACCAGAAGCTCGGCTTCTCGCCGGTCGGGCAGAAGAAGGAGAATGTGCGGCCTATGTCGTTCGAGGAGCGCGCGCAGAGCGTGATGCGGGAGTAGAGAAATCCGGCAACGGCCCGTGAACCGCGCGTTCACCGCCCCTTCAGCTTGCTTGCGCCATTTTCGGAGCCGTGATCGGCCACAATGGCCTTGAAGGAGACGATAATGCTGAACCGCCGCCGTTTCGCCGCCGCCGCTCTGGCTTTGCTGGCGTTGCCCACCGTTGCCTCTGCGCAGGATGCGATGCCGTCGGCATCGCAGATCGAGCGCAAGCTGGAGGCCGCGCCGCGGGTCAAGATCGCGCCCAACAAGCGCGTCACGGTGCGCGAGTTCAAGCAGCGGCCCGAACTGCGCCGCATGGCCCCCTCAATCGACATACAGTCGATCAACTTCGCCTTCGGCTCGGCCGAGATACCCTATTCGCAATATGGCAAGGTCGAGAACATTGCGACCGCGGTCGAGCGCCTGCTGCGCCGCCGGCCGGACACACGCATCCTGATCGAAGGCCATACCGACGCAGTCGGCTCCGACTACTCGAATCTCGTCCTGTCGGAGCGCCGCGCCGCGTCCCTGAAGCAGACGCTGGTGCGCGAGTTCGGGGTGCCGCGCTATGCGCTGGAGACGGTCGGCTATGGCGAGGACTTCCTGCTGGTGCCGACGCAGAACGAGAACTGGCGCAACCGCCGCGTTACCCTGCGCCGCGTCGACGATTTTCTCAGGTAATATCCGCGCGCTGCCCGCCGCCGGCATGAATCGGGTGGCTGGTTAAGCACCAAAAACCGTAGTTTCCATAGCGAGGTTTCGTCCCGCGATGGAGATGATGTCATGTTGTTGCGCTATGTCGCTTTGCCCACCGAAAAAGTCCGCGCGCTGCAGAGAGGCGGACCCGACGCCTACGGCATGGTTCCGGAAAGACGCGTCTCCGATGGCGTCGGCGTGCCTTGCCGACATTGCCTGAAGAACGTAGCGGCCGGCAAGGAGTATCTGATCCTCGCGTACCGCCCGTTCCCGGAACTGCAGCCCTATGCCGAGACCGGGCCGATCTTTCTCTGCGCCGAGGAATGCGAGCGAGCGCCGGAAACCGATGTCATCCCATCGATGTTCCGGGCGACACCGGATTACATTTTGCGCGGTTACGGCAGCGACGACCGCATCGTTTACGGCAGCGGCGGGGTGGTGCCGACACACATGATCTGCGGCCGGTCGCACGAATTGCTGCAGCGGCCCGATATCGCCTACGTCCATATGCGCTCGGCCCGCAACAATTGTTACCAGTGCCGGATCGAGCGGGCTTGATTGAAACGGCGGCCTGCTCGACGCTTGTCGCATCACTGTCGTATTCGCTTGGTATAAGATGTCTGTCGATCGATTTTCCCGACCGCGGATGAACCGGCGGGAAATCTCGACAGTCGAGGAAGCGGGGTTTTTTGCCCCGCTTTTTTGTTGTCTGCGCATTTTGGGAAGAAAAAAAGCCCGCCGGCAACGAACCGGCGGGCGAGGCAGGAGGAAACTTTCTGGCCCGGAAATATCAGGCGGCGAGGACCGCCTTCGGCTCAACCATCTCGTAGCCGAGCGCTTCGGCGACGGCGCGGTTGGTGATCCTTCCCTTATGGACGTTGAGGCCGTTGCGCAGATGGTGATCGTCGAGGATCGCCTTGATGCCCTTGTTGGCGAGCTGCAGGCCGTAGTGGAGCGTCGCATTGTTCAGAGCTTGCGCCGAGGTGACCGGCACCGCGCCCGGCATGTTGGCAACGCAATAATGGATGATGCCGTCGACCTCGTAGGTCGGATCGGCGTGGGTGGTGGCGTGCGAGGTTTCGAAGCAGCCGCCCTGGTCGATAGCGACGTCGACCAGCACCGCGCCCTTCTGCATGCCCGACAGCATTTCGCGCGTCACCAGCTTCGGAGCGGCCGCCCCGGGGATCAGCACCGCGCCGACGATAATGTCGGCTGAGAAGCATTCGTCCTCGAGCGCTTCGACGGTTGAGTAGCGGGTGTGGACGCGGCCATTGAAGATGTCGTCGAGCTGGCGCAGGCGCGGGATCGAGCGATCGAGGATGGTCACGTCCGCGCCGAGGCCGACAGCCATCTTGGCCGCATGCAGGCCGACCACGCCGCCGCCGATGACCGCGACCTTTCCGGGGAGAACGCCGGGCACGCCGCCGAGCAGCACGCCACGGCCGCCATTGGCCTTCTGCAGCGCGGTCGCGCCGGCCTGGATCGACAGGCGGCCGGCGACTTCCGACATCGGGGCCAGAAGCGGCAGCCCGCCGCGGTCGTCGGTTACGGTCTCGTAGGCGATTGCCGTGACGCCGGAGGCGAGCAGGCCCTTGGTCTGCTCCGGATCCGGCGCGAGGTGGAGATAGGTGTAGAGGATCTGGCCTTCGCGAAGCTGCACCCATTCGCTGGGCTGCGGCTCCTTGACCTTGACGATCATGTCCGACTTGGCGAACACGTCGGCCGCGGACTTGGCAATTACAGCGCCCGCGGCGCGATAGGCATTGTCATCGGCGCCGATACCGGCCCCGGCGCCGGTCTCGACCAGAACTTCGTGGCCATGCGCGGAATATTCGCGCACCGCGCCCGGTGTCAGGCCGACGCGGTACTCGTGATTCTTGATTTCCTTGGGACAACCGACGCGCATCTGTTCCTCCTCGAATTTCTGATTTTGCGGGGTGGGTCATAAAACCATAAATAGCGCGGCAAGTGTTTGCGAATCCGGTTGTTGTCGAGAGCGACATTCGCTATTCCTTGCACAAAAATCCGTTCTATTCGAAGGAAGCACGAACAATGTCGCTCGACAGGATCGATATCGCCATTCTGGACTCGCTGCAGAAGGACGGCCGCATCCCCAATGCGGCGCTCGCCGAAAAAGTGGGACTGTCGCAATCCGCCTGCTCGCGCCGCCTCGACAATCTCGAAAAGAGCGGTGTCATCCGAGGCTATCACGCCCGCCTTTCAAATGCCGCGCTCGGGCATCAGCTGACGGCGATCGTGCACATTTCGCTATCGGGGCAGTTCGAGAAGACGCTTTCGGATTTCGAAGCCGCCATAAAGCGTTGCCCGAACATCCTGTCGTGCCACCTCATGTCCGGCGAATATGATTACATACTGCGTATCGCCGCCCGGGATCTTGCCGATTACGAGCGCATCCACAAGGAATGGCTCTCGGCCATGCCGCATGTGACCAAGATCAACTCATCCTTCGCGCTGCGCGAGATCATCGACCGGACGGCGATGGGCATGAAGCCGGAGATGGCGTGAATCCAATCGGGTTCAACGCCATCAGAAAGCTATTTCTTGGACGCCGACGGCGGCTCCGTCAATTTTGATGTGATTCGGTTCCACTCATCAGCTGCAACCAGGACAGCTACCTCTACGCCGTCGCGTGTGACAAGCTGAGGACCTTCGCGAAGAGGCTTCGAACATATCTTCGAAATTGTCACTGGCATTTTCTGAAGGCCATTTCTTCATCTACCCCACCCGAACATACTATCAAACCTACATTCCTCGCCTTCGCTCGTCACGATTTCTGTTCGTCGGAATGTCGTTGGTTGAAAAATAATGTAGCGATCGCCGCGTCTCTACGACTAGTGGCTTTTCGAGACGGCTTCTAACAACGCCGAGCAGGATTGGCCGCCACCGCCTTTCGTTGCGTGAACCTGCAACTGGGAGTACAAATTGCCCGGGTGAGGATTCTGCTGTTGGCGGCTACAGGAGACTTTCCAATGACACATACAATCGACCCTTCCGAAACCATGGGCTCGGGCGTTCCTGAATTGCGTTCGAAGTGGTGGCTTTTCATGCTTCTCGGCGTGGGGCTGCTTGTGCTGGGCTTTCTTGCGCTTTCGAACATACTGGTGGCGACGGTTGCTTCCGTTTTCTTTGTCGGCGTGATGATGATGACGGCCGGTATCGCCGAGATCATCCATGCCTTCAGCGTGCGAGGCTGGGGATCGTTCGCGTGGTGGCTCCTGAGCGGCATCGTCTATACGGTGGGCGGCTTCCTGGCGTTCTACAATCCGTTGCTTGCGGCCTCCGTGCTGACGCTGATTTTGGCTGCCACGCTCGTCGTGGCCGGGGTCCTCAGGCTGTGGATAGGCTTTCAGTCGCGTCCCGAACAGGGCTGGGGCTGGGTCGTGTTCTCCGGCCTGATCACGCTGCTTGCAGGTATCGTGCTGGCGCTGGGCTGGCCCTTCAACACGCTGTGGGTGCTTGGCCTCGTGCTGGCGATCGACCTGACGATACAGGGCGCTGCATTGGTGGCGTTCGGCTTCGGCCTGAAGCGTGGCGCGACCTGACGTTCAAACAGGCGCGGTGACGATCCGGTCCATTGGGATATCGTGCGGCTGCGGGTAGATTGTGGCTATGCGCTGCATGTCGTAACCCACCCCGATGACCAGCGGCTTTCGCGGCAGGGCGGCCAACGTCCGGTCGAAAAAGCCGCCGCCGTAGCCCAGGCGGTAATTGGCCGGATCGACGCCGACCAGCGGCGAAATCACCACGTCGGGGATGACGCTTTCGCCCTCGGCCGGGATCGGAATGTTCCAGACACCTTTTTCCAGCCGGTCGCCGGGCTTGTAGGCGCGGAATACCAGGGGATGCGCCTTCTCGACGACGACCGGCAGGGCGGCCCTGCCGCCGCGCTCGACGATGGAAGCCATCCACTGCCTTAGATCGGGCTCGCCGCGAAACGGCCAGTAGAGGCTGACGGTTTTTCCGCTGACGTTGCCGATCTCCGCGTCGAGCCCCTCAGCGATCGTGTTCGCCATGTCCGCCCGGATTTCGGCCGGGATCGCCAGCCGCGCTTCGATCAGGCGCGCCCGCTCTGCCTTGCGCCAGCGCGCAACATCCGCCCAGGCGACCGGATCGGCATGGCTTGCGCTGTGGCCGGGCTGCAGTTCGTGCAAGAAGCAAGGCGGGGAAGCGTATTGCGCCGGGCCGTCACCGTCGGGATCATGATCCATTGGTTACCTCAATCCTTTGCCCTCGAAGCTAGTCCCAGCGTCGGCAAGCGGCATGTGTATTCGCGACATGGGACGACCAAGCATTTATGACAAGGATGAGGCGATTGCCTCTCATTGTCGCGGTCGCGAGTGCGGGGTTGTGCCGGGCAGCGCTACGCCCCATCATCGAGTGGGCATCACTTCGGATTGCGGCAGTACAATATGGCAATTCATCATGTCGTCGTCGTGGGCGCCGGTTTCGGCGGCCTGGAGTTCACGCGTGCGCTCGGCGGCGCGCCGGTACGCGTCACGATCATAGACCGGCGCAATCACCATCTTTTCCAGCCGCTGCTCTACCAGGTCGCGACCACGTCGCTCGCGACGTCGGAAATTGCCTGGCCGGTGCGGTATCTCCTGCGCAGGCGCAAGGAAGTGACGACGCTTTTGGGCACGGTCGTCGGGGTCGATGCGACGTCAAAGCGCGTTCTGCTCGAAGGCGGGGATGCGGTCGCCTACGACACGCTGGTGCTGGCTACGGGCGCGCGGCACGCCTATTTCGGCCATGACGAGTGGGAACCATTCGCGCCCGGCTTGAAGACGCTGGAGGATGCGACCACGATCCGCCGGCGCATCCTGCTCGGTTTTGAACAGGCCGAGCGCGAGACCGACCCGGAGAAGCGCCGCGCACTGATGACGCTCGTGATCATCGGCGGAGGGCCGACCGGCGTGGAGTTGGCCGGCACGATCGCCGAACTGGCGCACGATACGCTGACGGGTGAATTTCGCAACATCGATACGCGCGACGCAAAAGTCGTGCTGGTCGAGGCCGGCGAGCGCTTGCTGCCGGGTTTCAAACCGGAACTCTCCGCCTACGCGAAGGATGCGCTGCAAAGGCTGGGCGTCACGGTCGAGCTTGGCCGGCCGGTTTCGGAATGCAATGCCGATGGCGTGGTGTTCGGCGGAGTGCACCTGCCGGCAAAGACGATCATCTGGGCGGCAGGCGTGGCTGCTTCGCCTGCGGCCGAATGGCTGGGCGTTGCCGCCGATCGCGTCGGCCGGATCATCGTCGAGCCGGATCTGACGGTGCCCGGACATCCCGAGATCTTCGCCGTCGGCGATACCGCCCATGTCGAATGGACCGACGGCAGGCTTGTGCCGGGCGTGGCGCCGGCCGCCAAGCAGCAGGGCAGGCATGTCGCGGAGACGGTCCGGAGACGCCTTGCGGGAGATGCCGCGCCGCGGCCATTCACCTACAAGCACGACGGCGATTTGGCGACGATCGGAAAGCGCGCCGCCGTTATCGACTTCGGCCGGATCAAGCTCACCGGCTGGATCGCCTGGTGGATCTGGGGCATCGCCCACATTTATTTCCTGATCGGACTCAGGAACCGGCTGACGGTTTCACTGAGCTGGTTATGGATCTATTCGACCGGGCAACGCAGCGCCCGCCTGATCACGCAGGGTGCGCAGAGCGGCGATGGCGAAGCCGAAACGCTTACGGATTCGCGTGACGCCAGATCCTTGCGATAGTCATGCGCCTGTCATCCGATCCTGCTGGACTTGCAAAAAATTCGGCGCGAAACTCACTGTTTCTGCGTCGATTTTTTCGAACTTCAGTTCCAGGAGGAAGAACACAATGTCCCACATGCTTCACCCGATTTCGCGTCGCTCCTTTCTGGCGGGCACGGCGGCGAGCGGCGCGCTGGTGATGCTGCATCCGTTTTTGGCGCGCGCCCAGGCCAACCAGGCGCATCTGCGGATCATGGAAACGACGGACCTGCACGTCCACGTCTTCCCCTACGACTACTATGCCGACAAGCCGAACGACACGATGGGCGTGGCGCGCACGGCTTCCATCATCGACGCCATCCGCGCTGAAGCGACCAATTCGATCCTCGTCGACAATGGCGACTTCCTGCAGGGCAACCCGATGGGCGACTACATCGCCTATGAGCGCGGCATGAAGGATGGCGACGTCCATCCGATCATCAAGGCGATGAACACGCTGGGCTACGACTGCTCGACCATGGGCAATCACGAGTTCAATTACGGGCTCGACTTCCTGTTCAAGGTGCTCGATGGCGCGAAGTTTCCGTTCGTCTGCGCCAACCTTACAAAAGGCCAACTCGCCGCCGACGCGACCAAGGACGAGCTTTTCCTGAAGCCGTACATAATCCTTGACAGGAAGATCAAGGATGGCGCCGGCGCTGAGCATCCTATCCGCATTGGCTTGATCGGTTTCGTGCCGCCGCAGATCATGACCTGGGACTCGCGCCATCTGCAGGGCAAAGCGATGACGCGCGACATCGTCAAGGCGGCGCAAGCCTGGGTACCGCGGATGAAGGAAGAGGGCGCCGAGATCATCATCGCGCTGTCGCACTCCGGAATCGGGCCGGCGCAATATGCCGAGAATCTCGAAAACGCCTCGCTGCTGCTTGCCGGCGTCGACGGCATCGACGCGATCGTGACGGGACACAGCCACCTTGATTTTCCCGGAACCAAATTCGACGGCGTTGAAGGTCTCGACAATGCCAAGGGCACGATCGGCGGCAAGCCGGGCGTGATGGGCGGCTTCTGGGGCTCGCATCTCGGCCTGATCGACCTGATGCTCGAGCGCGACGGCAATCAATGGAAGATCGCCGGCTCCACATCCGAGGCGCGGCCGATCTTCAAGCGGGTCGAGAAGAAGGTGGTGCCGGAGGTCGAAAGCAAGGCCGAGGTCGAAGCCGCGGCCAAGGACGATCACGAGGCGACGCTGAAATATGTCCGCACGCCTGTCGGCAAGACTTCCGCGCCGCTGCACTCCTATTTCGCGCTGGTGGCCGACGATCCGTCCGTGCAGATCGTCAGCCAGGCGCAGATCTGGTACATCAAGGACATGCTGAAGGACACCGAGCACAAGGACCTGCCGGTGCTTTCGGCGGCGGCTCCCTTCAAGTCCGGCGGCCGCGGCGGCGCGGACTATTATACCGACGTGCCCGCCGGCGACGTGGCGATCAAGAACGTCGCCGACCTCTATCTCTATCCCAATACGGTGCAGGCGGTGGCGATCACCGGCGCGCAGGTGAAGGAATGGCTGGAAATGTCGGCCGGCATCTTCAACGCCATCGAGCCGGGCAAGGCCGACCAGCCGCTGATCAATCCGGATTTCCCGTCCTATAATTTCGACGTGATCGACGGCGTGACCCACAAGATCGACCTCGGCCAGCCGCCGAAATACGATCCCAAGGGCGCAATGCTCAATGCGAGCTCGAACCGCATCGTCGACCTGATGTTCGACGGCAAGCCGGTCGATCCAGCGCAGAAATTCGTGGTCGCCTCCAACAATTACCGCGCCGGCGGCGGCGGCAATTTCCCGGAGATCAACGCCTCCAAGCTCATTTTCGAGGCGCCGGACACCAACCGCGACGTGATCGTGCGCTACATTGTCGAGCAGGGCACGATCAATCCGTCTGCCGACGCCAACTGGTCGTTCGCGCCGATGGAGGGAACGAGCGTGATCTTCGAAACCGGGCCCAAGGCGAAAGACTTCATCGCCGATTTGAAGAGCGTGAAGATCGAACCAGCCGGCGAGGGGGCGGAAGGGTTCTCGAAGTACCGCATCACACTGTAGGGCAGGTCTGAGCGATCTGGAAAGGCGGTCCGCCCATGGCGAGCCGCCTTATCGGCCGAAGCTAGTCCACTGACGGTGATTGTATCGCGCCCGATCGGCGGCCGGGCGACAGGTCGCCGGAAGACGACAAGCCGCCGGAGGCGTCGCGATTTCCTGTGCCCAGCGGATCGTTCGGAACAATCAAGGGCGGCATTCCCTCCGGCGCTCCGGGAAGGGTGGATGTCGTTCCGCCGATCGAGTTGCCTGGCTGAAGGCCGGGCGAACCTGCATCGGGAATGGTGGATGTCGTTAAACTGTCGACTCCATTGCAGGCTTCGTCGAGTTGCGGGGTGGGGGTGATGCCGATGTCGCCGCAGCCGGGCGCCGAAGTCTGAGCCGTTGCGGCCACGGTGCTTGCAAGCATCAGGCCGGCAGCCGTCAGGAACCGTTTCATCTTGGCCTCCTTTATCCTTTGAGGCGCTCGCACTGAACGCGTCCAAAGCAATCATGTGCGGGCGCTGGATGAAACCGAACGCATTTCCACGGCCATGGTTTCATCTTCCGGCTTGCGGCAGAGTTCGCAGGCATCGGGAACCATTCGGCCGGGCTTGGTTTGAGCGGAATGTCTCTCGACTTCGCATCCTTTCCCCTGTTGCTGAACCTGGCGATTTTTGGCGTCTGCGCCGCAGTCGTCTGGTGGGCCGGCGTAAAACTGGCGACTTACGCTGACGCCCTCGCCAATCTGACTGGGCTTGGATCGGCGCTGATCGGTATGATGATCCTGGGCGGCATCACCTCGCTGCCCGAAGTTGCTGTGACCGTCAGCGCCAGTCTGAGCGGCGCGGCGGCGCTGGCCACAAACAATCTGCTCGGCGGGGTCGCATTGCAGGTGGTCATCCTGGCCATTGGCGATTACGTGCTCGGAGCACGGGCGCTCTCATTCGTGATCGGACGCCCGACGGTGCTGCTTCAGGGCGTCTGCTGCTGCCTGCTGCTGGCGATTGTCGCCATCGCAATTGGCGTCGGCGACGTGGCCATCTTTGGGGTCGGCGCGTGGTCCACAGCGGTTCTTTTCGCGGCCGGCGGTCTGCTCTGGCTGATCGCGAGGCAGAAGGAGAATGCGAGCTGGCGTCCGATCAATCTTCCTGATCTCTGGGAGGGGAAGGATGAGGAAGAAAGGCCGTATGATCTGCGCAGCGCAATCCTGCTGACAGTGGGAGCGGGAGCCGTGATTTTCGTCGCCGGCTATGCTCTGGCCCGCACCAGCGAGGTGCTCGCTGAGCAGACGGGGCTCGGCGCAAATTTTTTCGGCGCAACGCTGGTCGGCGCCGCAACCTCGCTGCCCGAAATTTCGACAGTCCTGGCTGCCGTTCGACTCAAACGTTACTCGATGGCCTTTTCCGACATATTCGGGACAAACATCATCGATGTCTCGCTCGTCTTTCTGATCGACGCCGTCTATGCGGGAGGCCCGATCTTCAACGAGGTCGGCGTCTTCTCGCAGATGGCAGCGCTGCTCGGCATAATGCTCACGCTGTTGTACGTGTCCGGCCTTATCGAGCGGCGGGACCGGACGCTGGGGCGGTTGGGCATCGACAGCTGGGCAGTGCTGATCGTCTATGCCGGCGGCCTGGTGCTGCTCTTTGCCATCAGGTGAGACGAGGTATGGAGTTCGCGCGCTCAGTCCTTGTAGGCCACCTGCCTGACATCAATGTATTCGGCGCGTAGACCTACTTCGTGGCGACGGAGGCAGCGCGGCTATCGCTGCCCGTTGAAGCGGGGCGATGTGCGATTTCCGGCGCGATGAGGTCCAGCGCGTCGGTGGAGATGCCGCCGGAATAGCCGGCCGGAAGGTTTTTGATCAGCTCCGGGTCATCAAGACCTTCCGAGAAACCGCCGCCGGCATAGGGGCCGAGCAGGAATATTTGAGTTTCAGCCGCGTCCATGCGATCGAGAAAGCGGTCCGGCCAACCCCACAGCCACCCGGCCACATTGATCGGGATCAGCAGCGTCGTGCCGCGGCACCGTTCCGGTACATAGCCGCTCCAGCCCAAGGCGGCGTATTGCAGGATGCAGCGGGTCAGTGAATGGCGGGAAAGCGTGCGCATGTCCGGCAGAGCCTGCTTCACCGCCGCGACGGGCTCGTTGCCGCCATAGACGGTCAGCAGCGCGCGTCGAGGCGGCGGGAGATCCGCCAGATAGGCAG
This sequence comes from Mesorhizobium sp. WSM2240, assembly GCF_040438645.1. Taxonomy (NCBI): domain Bacteria; kingdom Pseudomonadati; phylum Pseudomonadota; class Alphaproteobacteria; order Hyphomicrobiales; family Phyllobacteriaceae; genus Mesorhizobium; species Mesorhizobium sp. WSM2240. The sequence continues at coordinate 2,779,728 of NZ_CP159253.1, read as the reverse complement.
CAAGCTTCTCGCCCTCCGCGGCGTCGCTGCTTTTGACGTTGATGTGGAATCGGCGGTCGGGGAAACGGGCGAGCACCTCGTCGAGTGATGGCATAAGACCGGCGCCTTGCCCGCGAAACGGGAAGGTCTTGCCGCCGTCGGCTGTATAACCGTAGCCGACATCAAGCTTTTTCAATTCGGCCATGGAGTGGTCGCGCGTCCTGCCTGAGCCTTCGGTGCGGCAGTCGAGCGTCCAGTCGTGGAAGACAGCAAACTTGCCGTCGGTCGTTGGATGAACGTCGAGCTCCAGCACATCCGCGCCGAGCTCGAAAGCCGCTTCCATCGACCGTATGGTGTTTTCCAGATAGTCGTGGCGTGGCGGCAGCATCCTCTCGGCCGTGCAGGTTTCGCCGGTGAGACCGGTCCGGCCGTAGGACTGGGCAAGACCGCGATGGGCGAGGATCACCGGCTCGCCTGCCGCACGGCTCGAAAGAAGCGACGTGTTGTTGATGTAGATTGCCGCGCCGGCGGCAATCAGAGCAAGAAGGATGATTGTGCGTTTCTTCATGTGTTGCCAGACCGGACTCAGTGAATGAGCAACCTAGCCGGGCATAAGGCGCTTTCAGGGCGAAAGCCGACAATCAGGCCTTGTACACCACCTGCCTGACATCGATGTATTCGGCGCGAAAACCAGCCTCGCAGTAGTGGAGATAAAACTCCCACAGCTTCTTGAAGCGGTCGTCGAAGCCAAGCGGCACGATCTTTTCCCAGGATTCCCAGAAGCGCAGCCGCCATTCGGCCAGCGTGCGGGCGTAGTCCTGCGCGAAAACCCGCTCGCGCATGAAGGACAGGCCTTGTTCGGCGCCGAGCGACTTCAGGATCGCCGGCGTCGGCAGCATGCCGCCGGGGAAGACGTAGCGCTGGATGAAATCAGGCCGCTTGCGGTAGAGCCTGTAGGCCGCCTCGTTGATGGTGATGATCTGCATGCCGGCGGTGCCGCCGGCCCTGAGGCAATCTTTCACCTTGCCGAAGAATACGGGCCAGTATTTTTCGCCGACCGCCTCGAACATCTCTATCGAGGCGATGCGGTCGTATTTGCCTTTTTCGTCGCGATAATCCTGCAGCTTGATCTCGACCTTGTCGGAAAGCCCGGCTTTGGCGATGCGCTCGGCAGCGAAGTCATGCTGCTCGCGGCTGATCGTCAGGCCGGTGACGCGGCAGCCGATCTCGCGGGCGGCGAATTCGGCGAAGCCGCCCCAGCCGCAGCCGATTTCCAGCACATGGTCGCGCTCGCCGATGCCGACATCCCTGGCCAGCGCGCGGTATTTCGCCACCTGCGCGCTTTGGAGATCGTTGGCGCCGGCCGAAAACAGCGCGGACGAATAGGTCATGCTCGGGTCGAGCCACTGCCTGTAGAAGGCGTTGCCGAGATCGTAGTGGGCGGAGATGTTCTTCTTCGAGCCGGTGCGGGTGTTTTCGTTGAGCCAATGGCGCAGCCGCTGGACGGTGGTGAGCAGCCAACTCGCGCCGCCGGCGACCTTCTCGCCGGCTTCGGCGTTGACCACGAACAGTTCCAGAAAACTCGTCACGTCCGGGCTTTCCCAGTCGCCGTCCATGTATGATTCGGCCACGCCAATCGTGCCGCCGGTGAAGGCGCGGCTGGGCAGCCGCCAGTTCTTCAGGATGATCTGCGCGGAAGGGCCGGGCGATTTTCCGCCGACGACGACCGCGCGGCCATCGGGCATGGTGATCTTCAGCGTGCCGTGTGCGAGGTTCATCGCCGCCGAAAGCACCATTCGCGCTTTGGAGGGCAGCCCTCTTGCGACCTCGGCGAAATTTCCCGCGTGGAGGCGGATGGCCCCGTCCGCAGCGGTCTCCTCAATGCCGTCCCTTTTCATCGCACAGCTCTGATTAGATCATGTATTGCAATGCCTTGCCGGCGCACGCTGTTCCGCATCATGATACTGCCGGGCGAAATCCGCAACCTCCGGTTATTCGCCGGCTTGGCTCCTGGTGCAGGGTCACGACCTTCATTGCCGCCAAAGGGAAGTTCAAGAGACAGGAGGCTGGCGCCGCTGTGCCAGGCGAGCTCGTCCGCCGAACGTAGCTGGCGACGCCGCTTGGATGTGCACACGCGAAATCAAAAGATATCGCGCAACCGGTCGGGCCTTGCAGTTTCGACGGCAATCACCAAAGTGGGTGCACGGCAGGCATCGTGCGGCAAAAAAAGTCCGCCTCGGGGGTAGGGCATGCGCTATGTGATCGGAATTTGCCTCGTCACCGGCTTCCTGATCTGGGACGGCGGCTACAATGGTGGCCGTTACCTGGATGCGGGGGTCCGTGAACTCCGGCATATAATGAGTTTCATAACCGGCTGAGCGGCAGCGTCAGTTCAGCACATCCGGCCCGGATGCGGTTGACGCCGGAACCCCGCCGGCCGAAAACGCCTCGCATTTCTTCCGGCGGAGGCGATTTTGATCCGGCATATCGTGTTTTTCAGCGCAAAGCGGCGCGAGGATGTGGAAGCCGTTCGCACCGGCCTTTCCCGGCTCGCCGCCATCCCCCATTCCAGCCGTTTCGAGGTTTCTCTCAATACCAAAGTGGATCCGCTGTCCGACGAGGTGGATGTCGTCGTCTATGCCGAGTTCCCGGATGCCGAAGCGCTTGCCGCCTACAAGGCCGATCCGATCTACGCCGAGGCCACGCGCGAGGTGCGGCCGTTGCGCGAACTGCGCTATTCCGCGGATGTCGTAGCGCAATCTGCTTGATCAGGCAGACCGCCGAGCCGAGGTGTAAGCCAGTTTGACTTTTGTCAGCGGCCATGACTAATGTCGAGAGGGAGGCGCAATGGCAATCCGTCCGGCAGAACAGATCATCCACAAGGCCGCCTGGCTGTATTATGCGCATGGCCTGCGGCAGGACGAGGTGGCGAAGCAGCTCGATATTTCGCGGGCTTCCGTCGCCATGTACCTGCGCAAGGCGCGCGAGACAGGCATCGTCAACATCTCGACCTCTACCCAGCTTTTCGCCGAAGACGTGCTGGCGCGCCAGCTCGAGGATGCGCTGAAGCTCGATGCCGTCTGGATCGCGCCGCAGAATGACCAGGCCGCCGATCCCACGGCTGAGGTGCCTGTGCTGGCGGCGAGCGTGTTCCTCGAACTGGTCCGCAAGGGCGATCGCATCGGCGTCGCCTGGGGCAGGACGGTCTATGCGATCGCCGACATCATGTCCTACGCGGATCTGCAGGATGTGACGGTGGTGCAGCTCTGCGGCAATCTCGGCGCGCCATATTCCTACCGGCCCGACCAGTGCACGATGGAGATCGCGCGGCGGCTTAACGCCAAGGGCATCAATTTCTACGCGCCGCTGGTGCTGACGACCGAGGCGCTGGCGCGCGATCTGCGCGCCGAACCGGTGATCCGCGAGCAGCTTGCCAGTATTTCGGATTGCGACCTCGCGCTTTATTCGGTTGGCACGGTCGACGCCGACAGCCATGTCGTCAAATGCGGAGCGCTCAGCCCCGACGAGATGGACGCCTTGCGCCAGAGGGGCGCTGCCGGCGTTGTCGCCGGGCAGATCATCGACGCCAAGGGCGCGGCACTCGACTGCAGCTACAACCGCCGGGTCATATCGGCCGATCTGCGATCCTTGCGCGCCATACCGAAGCGATTGATGGTGGTGCAGGAAGACAAGAAATTCGAGCCGTTGATCGCTGCCATTGCCGGCGGCCTTTGCTCGCACCTGGTGGTTGGATCAGGCATGGCGCGACGGTTGCTGGATCAAGCGAAGGCCATGGCGGGATAATACGCAGACGCGTGCGGACCGTCATCGGCGCGTCACAGCATTCCTGTCTCAACAAACGAATGAAGAAACCGGATCTAGCATTATGAAAAACCTGTGGGATGACAGCGCAGCCGAACGCCTTGTTGCGGATTACGCGAAGAAAGGCGTCGCGCGCGACCTGGCGCTTCGCGTCTATACCACGAGGCTCCTCGGCGGCGAGCCGAGGCTGGTGCTGCATGGCGGCGGCAACACGTCGTGCAAGATCAGGGTCACCGACCTCATCGGCGACGAATGGGACGTGCTCTGCGTCAAGGGCAGCGGCTGGGACATGGGCGTGATTGAGCCCGCCGGCCTGCCGGCCGTGAAGCTCGCGCCGCTCCTCAAGGCGCGGTCGCTGGAGAAACTTTCCGACGAGGACATGGTGGCGCTGCAGCGTGCCAATCTCATTGACCCGTCATCGCCCAATCCTTCGGTCGAGACACTGCTGCATGCGTTCCTGCCGCACAAATTCGTCGACCACACGCATTCGACGGCCATTCTCGCTGTCGTCGATCAGGCCGACAGCGAGGCGCTTTGCAGGAAAGTGTTCGGCAGCAAGCTGGGCTTCGTTCCCTATATCAAGCCGGGCTTCGACCTCGCCAAGGCGGCGGCCGAAATCTACGACGCCGATCCGTCGGTCGAAGGGCTGATCCTGGACAAGCACGGCATCTTCACCTTCGGCGACGACGCCAGGCAGGCCTATGACCGCATGATCCACTACGTGACGGCGGCCGAAGATTATGTCGCCGCCAACGGCAAACCGCCGGCTGCCAAGGCGGCCCTGCCGCGGAAGCTCGCCAAGCCCGAGGACATCGCGCCGGCGCTGCGCGGCGCGGTGGCTGTGTCGCGCGGCGAAGGCCGCTTCGACCGCATGATCAGCGATTTCCGCACGTCCGACGCGATCCTCGATTTCATCGCTTCGGAAAAGATCGCCGACTATGCCGGACGTGGCGTCTCGACGCCGGATCTGTCGATCCGCATCAAGACCGGCCCGATGGCGCTGCCGGCTCCCGACGCGGAAAACGCCGGCGACTTCAAGGCGGTGATCCGGCAGCACGTGGAAAAGTACGCCGCCGACTACCGCGCCTATTTCGAGGAGAACGACGCGCTGGACGATGTGGCGCGCACCATGCTCGACCCGATGCCGCGGCTGACACTGGTTCCGGGTCTCGGCATGTTCGGGCACGGCCGCACGCTGAAGGACGCGAGAATCGCCTCCGATGTCGGCGAAATGTGGATCGAGGCGGTGCGCGGCGCCGAAGCGATCGGCGATTTCCGGCCGCTCGCCAAATCGGATCTGTTCCCGCTCGAGTACTGGTCGCTGGAACAAGCCAAGCTCGCTTCCAACAAGCCGAAGCCGCTGACCGGGCAGGTGATGCTGGTGACGGGCGGCGCTGGCGCTATCGGGGCGGCGACGGCAAAACTGTTCGCCGCCAATGGGGCGCATGTGGTCGTCGTCGATCTCGATGCGGAAAAGGCGGCCGAGGCGGCGAAAAAAGCCGGGAACAATTCGATCGGCGTAGGCGCGGATATCACCGATCCGGCGCAGGTGCGCGCCGCCTTCGACAGGGCCGTCGCGACCTATGGCGGCGTCGACATCGTCGTCTCCAATGCGGGTGCTGCATGGGAAGGCCGGATCGGCGACCTTGACGACGCGATCCTGCGCAAGAGCTTCGAACTCAACTTCTTCGCCCACCAGTCGGTGGCGCAGAACGCCGTGCGCATCATGCTGGAGCAGGGCACCGGCGGCGTGCTCCTGTTCAACGCCTCCAAGCAGGCGGTCAATCCCGGCGCGAAATTCGGCGCCTATGGCCTGCCCAAGGCAGCGACGCTGTTTCTGTCCCGGCAATACGCGCTGGAATACGGCGCGGAGGGCATCCGCTCGAACGCCGTCAATGCCGACCGTATCCGCTCCGGCCTGCTGACCGACGCTATGATCGCCAGCCGCTCGGGCGCGCGCGGAGTGTCTGAAAAAGAATACATGTCCGGCAATCTGCTGGGCCAGGAGGTCACCGCCGAGGACGTGGCGCAGGCCTTCCTGCATCAGGCGCTCGCCGAGCGGACGACGGCCGACGTGACCACCGTCGACGGCGGCAATATCGCGGCGGCGCTGAGATAGCATTGCCGGTTTCGGGAATCGCAGTTTTCGGGTAGATGGTGTGGTGCGGATCGACGGCGTGGCGATCCGGCGGAGAAGTGACGATGCGGCTATACCTAGTTCTCGCGATGCTGGCGGCGGCGCTTTCGACTTCCGGCTGCCTTGGGCCGGACTCCACCCAGACATACCGCTGGGCATGCACGGATCGGCCCTATGATGCCGGCTTTTGCGAACAGCCGACCAATTGGCGCCTGTTTGGGCCGCGTACAGGGCCATTCATCGGCCTTCAGTAGGCGCGTCCACACCCATCCAATTGACGCACGTCGCCTAACGGCCTTTACTTCGTTTGTGACGTGGAGAGCGGCCGGTGGACAACCGTTTCAAACTTGTGGGAGGCGCAGCGGTCGCCGCTTGCCTTTTGTTCTTCGGCGCGGCGAACGCCTCTGTCGATGCTCTGAAAATCCGCTGGAGCGAACTGCGGCCGGAGAGCCAGAATGGTGGATTTCCGGAAACCGCCGGTGCGGCCGCGTCAAATTCCAGCCAGGGCGAAATGCTTTCGTGGGATCTCCAGGGCAAGACGGTCGAACTGACCGGCTATCTGCTGCCCGTCGATCGCGAAGGCGATCTTGTCTATGAGTTCATGCTGCTGCCGTGGGGCGGCCTTTGCAGCCACGTTCCGCCGCCGCCGCCCAACCAGACTGTTCACGTCACTTCCGAGCGGCCCTTCAAACTGGGCGAAATCTATGAGCCAGTGTCGATATCGGGCGTGTTGAAGCCGGGTCTCGAAACGACGCAACTCTTCGTGCTCGACGGCGTGACGGTCATTCAGTCGGGCTATAGCGTCGGCCGCGCAAAGGTGGCCAGGGCCGAAAACGCCGACACCGCCGCAACTCCACCCAAAGCGACGACGCCCTGGGGATTCCTGAAGAAGTGAGGGGATAGCAGGAGCACTGGTCGGCCGTCACTCTGTTTTGGCCCGCCCGTTCCTGCCCACGAGATTCAGCAAATTGCCGGTGAGGATGAGCGCAGCGCCGAGTGCGGTGAAGAGGTCTATCTGCTCGGAATAGAGCAGCCAGCCGACGGCGGCCGTCGCCGGCACGCGCAGGAAATCCATCGGCATCACCACCGTCGCGTCGGCATGGACCATGGCGCGCGCCATGCAGTAGTGCGCGAAGGAGCCGGCGAAGGCGATGACCAGGATCCACGGCCAGACGCCGGCCGAGGGCTGCCGCCAGACATAGATCGCCGGGACGAGGCCTATGATCGACTGGATGATCAGCATCCAGAAGATGATCGCCACGACTGTTTCGGTCCGGGTAAGCGATTTCACCATGGCGAAGGAAATGGCGAAGGCGAAAGCGGCGGAGAGCACGATCAGCTGGCCGGGGTCGAATGCATCGATGCCGGGCCGCACGATGATCGTCACCCCGACCAGCCCCAGCACGATCGCAGTGATCTTCCAGACATTCATGCGTTCGCCGAGGAAGCTGACTGCCAGAAGCGCGGTCCAGATCGGCGCGGTGAATTCGATGGCGATGAGCTGCGCCAGAGGGATCATCGTCAGGGCCAGCAGCCAGGCGAACTGGCCGGCATAGTGGGCGATGTGCGGCCGACATGCTGCCAAGGCCGCCGCGTGCGCATGGCGCGCAAGCCGCCGGCAAGCCGGATCAGCGGATAGAGCATAAACAGCCCGATGACGGAGCGCATCTCCATCACCTGGAACACGTCGAGCTCGCGCGTGGTCTCGCGGCCGGCAATGGTCATCAACAGCATGCAAGCCAGCGAACAGCCCATCCAGAATGCCGCAAGCAGGTTCGATTGCCGGTTCATGCCGCGCGGTGTCGCAAGAGCGCGGCCGGGCCGCAACGGCTAGCGGCGTCAATCGAATAGTCCAACGCCTGCGACTCCCATCTTCGGCCGGGGTGCTGTAGGTGAGCCGTTCCAGCAGGAGATACGGCTTGCAGACCTTCGATGTTGTGGTGATCGGCGCGGGCGCGGCGGGCATGATGTGCGCCGTCGAGGCGGGCAAGCGCGGCCGCTCGGTGCTGGTCGTCGAGCATGCCGCGTCGCCCGGCGAAAAGATCCGCATTTCCGGCGGCGGCCGCTGCAACTTCACCAATCTCCATTCCAGCCCGAAGAATTTCCTCTCGCAGAACCCGCATTTCTGCATTTCGGCGCTCAGCCGCTACACGCAGCGCGATTTCATCGCCATGGTCGAGCGGCACGGCATAGCCTGGCACGAAAAAACGCTCGGCCAGCTCTTCTGCGACGGCTCGGCAAGGCAGATCATCGACATGATGGTTGGCGAGATGAAGCGCCACGGCGCGGAACTGCGCCTTTCGACGCAGGTGGAAAGCATCGAGAAAACGTATGGCGGGTTTACGCTGGCGCTGAACGACGGCGCAGTCGGCGCAAAGTCGCTGGTGGTCGCCAGCGGTGGAAAGTCGATCCCGAAAATGGGCGCTACCGGCTTCGGCTATGATGTAGCCGCCCGGTTCGGCCTGCGGATCGTCGAGACCCGTCCGGCGCTGGTGCCGCTGACCTTCGACCAGAACACGCTGGCGCGGCTGGCGCCGCTTTCCGGTGTCGCCGTGGACGCGGTCGTGTCCTGCGGCAAGACGAAATTTTCGGAGGCCATGCTGTTCACGCATCGGGGGCTTAGCGGCCCGGCGATCCTGCAGATTTCGTCCTACTGGCGCGAGGGCGAGGAGATCGCCATCTCGATGCTGCCACAGACCGACGTGTTCGAGGCTTTGCGCAAGGCCCGCGCCGAGAACGGAAGGCAGGCGGCGCAGACCGCGCTTGCCGCCTTCCTGCCCAAGAAGCTGGCGCAAACGATCGCGGAACAGGCAAACGCCCTGGGGAATCTCGCAGATCTCTCCGACAAGGCGCTCCGGAAAATCGAAGCAGCAGTGAATGGGTGGCGGGTCAAGCCGGCCGGCTCGGAAGGTTACCGCACGGCGGAAGTGACGCTGGGCGGCGTCGATACGCGCGACCTTGATTCGAAGACCATGGAGGCGAAGTCGGTCCCCGGCCTCTATTTCATCGGCGAGGTGGTCGACGTGACCGGCTGGCTCGGCGGCTTCAATTTCCAGTGGGCGTGGTCGTCCGGCTGGTGTGCGGGGCAGGCGGCATGAACGTTTCGATCACAATGGCCGGGCCGGACCGCGACCATGATTTTGTCCCGCGGCCGCACCAGGTCGAGGCGAAGGAAGCGATCCTCGCGGCGCGGGAAGAGGGCCGGCCGGGCTTCCTGCTCGGCGATCTGACGGGGCTCGGCAAGACGCTGTCGGCATGGCTTGCGATCTCGGCGATGTCGGAAAAGGATGTGCTGGTGATCTGCCCGAAGGGCGCAATCCCGCAGTGGCGGCGCACGATCGCGCATTCGCCAGACGCTGGCAAACGCGTCACCATCATGAATTTCGAACGGACCAAATCGCTGATGGCGCCGCCGGCGGTCAGCACGAAACGCTCGACGCGGGCGAAGAACAACGAGCTTGCCAGGCTGGGTACGCCGAAGCGCGTCTGGCCGATCGTGGTGATCGACGAGAGCCATCGCATCCGCAATCCCAATTCACAGCAGGGGATGGTGTGCCGGCAGATGGCGGCGGCCTCGAAATTCACCATCTATATGAGCGCAACGGCGGGGCAGTCGCCGCACGAACTCTCCTATCTCGGCAGGCTGCTGGCCTACGCCACCGGCGGCTCGAGCGGTGAACTCGACGACTTCCGCAAGCTGATGAAGCGGCTCGGCATCGGCCGCGTGAAAGGCCGCTGGAAGAATTGGTCGTGGGAGCCCAACGAGCGCGACCGCAAGCTGATGTCGGACCTGCTCTACAAGGGTCGCAACGCCATCGGCATGCGCCGCCGCCCCGAAGACATCGCGGGCTGGCCGGAGGTGCAGCGCGAGCTCGCCCCGGTGGCGCTCGATCCGGCGGGGAAGAAACTCTACGACGCGACATGGCGCGAGTTTAGGCGCGAGCTGGGCTTGGCCGGCGGCAGCACGCGCAAGCCGGCGGGCTGGGCGGCCGATCTGCGCTTTCGCCAGAAGGCGAGCCTGATCCGGATTGCGGGCACGGCCGAATTCGTCGAGGATCTCCTGGCCAACGGCCAGCAGGTGGCGATCTCGGTCGCCTTCCTCGAGACCAGCGCGATGCTGACGGAAAAGCTGCGGGCGCGTGGCTGGTTGGCGGGCGAAATCAATGGCGAGCGTTCCGGCGAGGCCAATGAGGAGACCAGGGTGGCGTTCCAGACCGGCCAGCTCGACGCGGTCGTCTTCACCGTCACCGAATCGATCTCGCTGCACCAGGGCGAGATGCCGGGCGGCGAACGCGAGCGCTCGCTTGTCATCCACGATCTGCGCCACAGCGCCATCCAGTTGCAGCAGATCGAGGGCCGCGCCCACCGCGACGGCCGGCGGGCGATCATCTACTATGCCTATGCCGAGGACACGGTGGAGGAAAAGATCGGCGCGACGGTGGTTTCGCGGATGATGTCGATGGAAGGCATGGCCGGCGACGACACGCGGCTTCTGGAAGAGATCGCGGAGGTGATGGGCGCGGAGGTTTGACGTTGTTCCCGACGGATGCCACCGCGATGCCGCTGATATGCCAAGCAGGCAGACGACCGGGCATGACTGCTACAGCATTCTGGCGTCGATGCGAAGCGAATGCATCGGATGTGTGAAAGGTCGCTAGCCGCTGTTGCTGAAGGCTCGGCTGGGAACTGATATCGAATTTTGGCACGGATCTTTTGCGTTGGCGAACGTGTACCCATCCGCCTTGTGGATAGCGCCGAACTCCAAGCCGTTTTCTGCGCAGCGACCACAAAAGGCTTCCACGTCCTCCACGTCAAATACAAGCTTGACGATTGATTGACCGCTCCGTTGCCCTTTGGCTGCTTGATGAAGCATTAAATTCGCCCCGCCATCCTGGCTGACCAGTTCAACAATTCTGTCGCCGGGCGTTCTTGTTGCTGTAAAGCCGAAATGCATCTCATAAAAGCGCACCATCTCCTCGACGTCCTTGGCGTAAATCACCAGTCTGTTGAGCGCCACGTTCGCCTCCGATTGCGCATATGCTCGATCACGGGGATACAGAGCATCGGCTTTTGTCATGCCACATTATGAGGAGTAGGCCACTCCCAGCTACTCCTGGTATCAGAGGCTCGCATTTCAGGGGTGATAAAGACGCTCCAAACCCCACGGTTGCCATAAGCGACCCCTCGCTGGCGCGGCGGAAATGCTGACGTGGCGCTGCCAAATCGAGACAATCCGGCCAAGAGTGCTCAGGACAAGCCCGCTATGCGGGCAAAACCGGAATGCGGCGACAAATGAACACTGCAATCGGTGCGCCTGCTGCCTCCGACATAGACGGCGCCTATGCCTGGTGGCGGCTTGCCGTCTCCACGCTGCTCTCGACGCTGGGCGGCATCGGCATGTGGGCCGTGGTGGTGGTGCTGCCGGCGGTGCAGGCCGAATTCGGCGTGGACCGCGGCGACGCCTCGCTGCCCTACACGCTGACCATGATCGGCTTTGCGATCGGCAATCTTGTCGTCGGCCGCTTCATCGACCGGTTCGGTTTCATGTGGCCTGGCATCATTGCCGCGCTGGTGATGGGCTTCGGCTTCATACTTGCAGCGCTCACCACCTCCATCACCCAGTTCACACTCATCCAGGGCGTCATGATCGGGGTTGGCTCGTCGGCGACGTTCGGGCCGCTGATCGCCGATATCTCGCACTGGTTCGACCGCCGCCGCGGCGTCGCGGTCGGCGTGGCGGCGAGCGGCAACTATCTTGCAGGCGCGGTATGGCCGATAGGCATGCAGGGCTTTCTCGTCTCCGACGGCTGGCGCGCAACCTATATCGGCATCGGCGTCATCTGCATCGCCGCGATGATCCCGCTGCTGCTCCTGCTGCGGCGCAGACACCCTCGGGGCAGCCATGGCCATGCCGAAGGAGCGGCCCCCAATGCGCGAGTACAACCGATTTCCATATCGCCGCGGGTGCTGCAGGCGCTGCTGGTGATAGCCGGCGTCGCCTGCTGCGTGGCGATGTCGATGCCGCAGGTGCATATCGTCGCCTACTGCATGGATCTGGGCTACGGCGTGGCGCGCGGCGCCGAGATGCTGTCGTTGATGCTGGCGGCGGGCATCGTCAGCCGGCTCGGCTCCGGCTTTCTCGCCGACCGGATCGGCGGCATCAGGACACTGCTTATTGGCTCGGTGCTGCAAGGCCTCGCGCTGCTGTTCTACATTCCGTTCGACGGGCTGGCGTCGCTCTATGTCGTATCCTTCATCTTCGGCCTGTCGCAGGGCGGCATCGTGCCGTGCTACGCCATCATCGTGCGCGAATACATGCCGGCGGCGGAAGCCGGCCGGCGCGTCGGCGTGGTCGTCATGGCCACGGTCGCCGGCATGGCTCTCGGCGGCTGGATGTCGGGCTGGATCTACGACCTGACCGGCTCCTATGCGGCCGCCTTCCTGAACGGCATCGGCTGGAACCTGCTCAACGTCTCGGTGATGGTATTCCTGCTGTGGCGCTCGCGCGGCTTCGTCAGACATGATCCCCAAAAGTGGGAACCGGTTTTGGGATCAGATCATGGGCAAACAAGATAAGGCCCGGTTCCGCATGTGCGGGGATCGCGGCTCTGCTCCGTCAACCGCGTTTTAAGGCCTTGCCGGCATCATTGCCGGCATGGCTGGATTCACGCTCCCGAAACTCAGATGGCTGCTTATCGGCGCGGCGGCAGCCGGCATTTGGGCAATGACCCAGGAGCCGCCGAGCCGGCAGCGTCACGCCGATGGCCCAAGGCCGGCGGCCTCGGTCCAGCGCCGGGCGACGCCGCCGGCAATTCCCAAGAACGCGGTCGCGCCGCAGCCCAAGCCGTCGCAAATGGCAACCGGTTCGATCCCCCGGCCGGAAAGGCCGGTCGGCGGGACAGCGATCGAAGGTTCGTCGCTGTTCACGACCTCGCGCGTTCACCTCCGCGCCAGGGCGAGCACGTCCGCGACGATCGTCTCGACGCTGAAACCCGGTCAGAAGGTCGGTGTGCTGGCGCGCGACGGCAAATGGCGGCTGGTTCTGTTCGATGGGCAAAAGGGCTGGGTGCATGGCGACTATCTCGCCCCGCAATCGACTGCGCCTGCAGTCGCAGAGGGGCCAAGGCCGGCGCTGCCGGTGCAAAGCCGGCCGGCCGGGTCCAGGCCCTGGGGCTCGCTTATCGGCGGCCGCCATCCGGCGCGCGCGCCGCAGGGCGGCAACTGCCAGTGCCCCTTCGACCTGATGCTGAACGGCAAGCAGTGCGGCGAGCACAGCGCCTATGCCCGGCAAAGCGGGCGCGGCGTCGAGTGCTACTTGTAGCAACCTGAATAAAGAGAATCACCGCCGGGCGAGCAGGCCGAGAAGCAGGCCGAGCACCGCGACGCCAACTACCGCGGTCGCGACCGGATTGTCATGCGCTGCTTTCTGGACGGCGCGCGATTGCCTTTTGACGTCCGGCATGACGTCGCTGATGCGGGAAAGAATGTCCTCATAGAGATCGGCGGCGCGCTCGCTGGTGTCTTCATAGGCGGCCGCCCCGCGCTTGCTCAGCGTCTTCTTCAGCGAGGCCACTTCGCGGGTCAACCTGGCGACCTGCGCTTCCAGATCGTCGCCGACATCGCTGTGATGTCTCCATAAATTGGCAACCATGGTGAAATCCCTTCGCCTCGAACGGTCGAGGCAAAACGGCGGCAATCGTCAATTGTTCCAATGCAGGAGGTCTGCGCCGGCAAAGACTCGCCGGCGACCCAGCGGCTACTTCTCCGATACGCCGGCTTCCGCAAAACTCGCCATGCCGGTGTGGCAGGCAAGCGCTGAGCGCACGATATTGACGGCGAGGCATGCACCCGAGCCTTCGCCGAGCCGCATACCGAGTTCGAGAAGCGGCGCAAGCTCAAGCGCTTCGAGGAGGCCGCGGTGGCCGGCCTCGGCCGAGACATGGCCGGCGAGCGCGTGGGCCAGCCCCTTGTCATGCAACCTGGCCAGCGGCGCAGCCGCAGCCGTCGAGACAAAACCGTCGAGCAGGACCGGAATGCCGAGCTGGCGGGCGGCCAGGGTCGCGCCGAAGATCGCGGCAAGCTCGCGCCCGCCGACGGCGGCTGCGACCTTCAACGGGTCGCCCAGAATGTCCGCGTGCAGCTTCAGCGCCTTGTCGATGGCCGCGATCTTGCGCTGCAATCCGGCATCGTCGACGCCGGTGCCGCGGCCGGTCCATTTTTCCGGCGCACCGCCAAAAAGCGCCGCGGCAACCGCGGCGGCGGTCGTGGTGTTGCCGATGCCCATTTCGCCGAAGCAGACGAGGTCGAGATCTCCCGCGACGGAGGCGTGGCCGATCGACACGGCGTCGAGGAATTCCGCCTCGCTCATTGCCGGGCCCTGCGTGAAATCTCCGGTCGGCCGGTCGATTTCAAGCGGGATCACGTCGAGGCCAGCCCCGGCGGCGCGGGCCAACTGGTTGATGGCGGCGCCGCCGCCGGCGAAATTCGCCACCATCTGCGCGGTGACTTCCGCCGGGTAGGCCGAGACGCCCTGTGCGGTCACGCCGTGCGAGCCGGCAAAGACGATGACCTTGACCTTGTCCAGCCTGGGCGTGCCGCGGCCCTGCCAGCGCGCCAGCCAGGCGACGATGGTTTCAAGGCGGCCGAGGCTGCCCTGCGGTTTGGTCAGCGTGTCCTGGCGGGCCGCGACGGCGGTCGCCGCGCGGTCGTCTCCGGCCGGCAGGTCCTGGCAGGCAGCGTGCAGCTCATCCAATGATTTGAAGGGCATAGACGAAATTTCTCCGGAAATGAGTCAAATGAAGACGGCGGAAGCGATGAAAAGCACGGTGATTTCTCCGGCCTGCTGCAGCGCGCCTGCGGCGTCGCCGGTCTGGCCGCCGATCTGGCCGAGGCAGAGGGCGCGGAACAGGGAGAAGACGATGCCGAGGCAGAGGGCGGCAGCGACCGCGCCGGACAATCCGAGCGCAAGCAGCGCCAGCGCACCGAGCGCGGCTGCCGAAAGCGCCGTATCGGACGAGATCGCGCCGACGCCGGCAGACAGGCCGTCGGTGCGAGCAGGCGGCAGCATATGCATGAAGGCCGGAAGCAGCGCCCGCGACGCGGCATGCGCGGCGATCAGCGCGCAGAAGACTGCGACGGGGCTGCCGAGTTCAGAAATCGCACTCCAGCGCAGCAGGATCGAAAAGGCCAACGCGCAGGCGCCATAGGTCCCGATGCGGCTGTCGCGCATGATCTCCAGCTTTTTCTCGCGCGTCCTGCCGCCGCCGAAGCCGTCGGCGGTGTCAGACAGCCCGTCCTCATGCAGGCAGCCGGTGGCGGCCATCGTCGCGGCAAGCGCCAGCGCTGCGGCCGGGCCGGCGGCAAGGCCGAGGAAGGCGGCGAGAACGTAGACGATCCCGCCGATCAGCGCGACAACGAGGCCGACGACGGGCGCGGCCCAGATCGCACGCGCGAAGGTGGAGTGCTCCGCTCCGAAATGCGGCAACGGCAGCCGGGTGAAGAAGACGAGGCAAAGCGCGATGTCGGAAAGATGTTTCATCGACGGGGCGCTCGCAATGGCGCGGTTGGGGACAGTTTACTTATTTCCGCTTGCACCAAGTTTGCCGGGGCGCTGCCTCTCTGCGGAAAGAAAGTAAACTGTCCCCGGAAAGGCATTGTCAGCCCCTCGCGATCGCGTGGAAGAAGGTGCCGGAAACATGGCCGCGGCGCCCGCCGAATGCGCCGAGCGGGTTGCCCTGGCCGTCAGCGAGCTCGGCCAGCCTGTCGTCGCTGCCGGGCGCGGTCATCTGTGCGTAATGGAACTCGTGGCCGCGGATCACCGCGCCCGCCGGCCCGAGCGGGCAATCCGCCAGTAATCTTGCCTGGCGATAGCCGAGGTTCATCTTGCGCCTGGCGAAACTCGTGGAATGACCAAGCAGGCCGAGCATTTCATGTGTTTTGCCCTCGGCGTCTTCCAGCGCCTCACCCAGAACCATGAAGCCGCCGCACTCGCCATGGACAGGTTTCGTTTCGGCGAATTTCTTCAGCCCGGTGCGGAAGTTCTCTGCAGCCGCGAGCTTACCAGGATGCAGTTCGGGATAGCCGCCGGGCAACCAGCAGACATCGCAATCCGCGTGCGGCGCTTCGTCGGCGAGCGGCGAGAACGGCACGATCTCCGCCCCGGCATTGCGCCAATGCGACGCCAGATGCGGGTAGAGGAAAGTAAAAGCCGCATCCCGAGCCAGCGCGATGCGCTGGCCGGGCGGCGGCAGAGCACCGGAAACATCCGTCGCTGCCGAAGGCATCGGCGCGGCCAGCGCCATGATCGCGTCGAGGTCGAGCGAACGCTCGACCATGTCGGCGAGCCGGTCGAGATGCGCCACCAGGTCGGCATGCTCTTCCGCCTGCACCAGGCCGAGATGGCGTTCGGGCAGATTGAGTGTCGGATCGCGCAGGATCGCACCGACCACCGGCAGGCCGAGCGCTTCGATCGCGTCGCCGGCAAGGCGGCGGTGGCGCTCGCTGCCCAGCCGGTTCAGCACCACGCCGGCGATCCGCACATCGGGATCATAGGCCGCGAAGCCCTTCGCCACAGCGGCCGCGGTCTGCGACTGGCCGGAAACATCGAGCACCAGCAGCACCGGCAGGCTGTACAGCCGGGCGAGATCGGCTGCCGATCCGGAGCGGCCCGGCTCGCCGGGTATGCCGTCGAACAGGCCCATGGCGCTTTCAAGGAACAGCAGTTCGGCGTCGCGGGCAGCCTCCGAGGCCAGCGAAGCGAGCAGCGCCGGCGGCATGGCCCAACTGTCGAGATTGACGCCGGGCCGGCCGGTGGCGGCGGCGTGGAAACCCGGATCGATATAATCCGGCCCGGATTTCGCGCCGCGCACGGCGATGCCGCGCCGCGCCAGTGCGCGCAGAATGCCGATGGTGACGCTCGTCTTGCCCGAGCCCGAACGCGCCGCGCCGATGATGATGCCGCGGGAGGTCATCGCAGCTTCTCGCGTAGCGAGACGATGCGGCCGATGACGATCAGGGCAGGCGAGGTTACGTTTTCCCGCTCCGCCGTCTCGACTAGCGTTCCCAGCGTCGCGACGATTGTGCGCTCGTTCGGCAAGGTCGCGTTCTCCACGAACGCGGCGGGCGTCTCGTCGGCCAGTCCGCCGGCTCGTAGCGAAGCGATCGTGTCTGGCATGTGGGTCAAACCCATATAGATGACGATCGGCTGGCCGGTGCGGGCGAGCGCGGCCCAATCCGGGCGGTCGTCGCTTACCGCGGCAAAGCCCGTGGCGAGGATGATCGCGCCGTTGATGCCGCGCATCGTCGCCGGGATGCCCGCCGAGGCAAGCCCGCCAAAGGCGGATGTGACGCCTGAGAGAACGCGATACGGAATGTTTTGCGCCGCCAGCGCCAGCGCCTCCTCGCCTCCGCGCGCAAACACCAGCGGATGGCCGCCCTTCAGCCGGACGACTTTGCGGCCTTCCCTGGCCAGGCGGATGAGAATGGCGTTGATCTCGTCCTGCGGAATGGAAAGCCTGCCGCCGCGCTTGCCGACATAGAATTTTTCGGCCTGTTCGGCGATGGCGATGATCTCCTCCGATACCAGCGCGTCGTGCACCAGCGCGTCGGCCTGGTCCAGCGCCGACAGAACGTCGAGCGTCAGGCAGCCGGGATCGCCGGGGCCGGCGCCCGCCAGCCAGACATGGCCGGGCTCGAGCACCGGATGTGTATGCTTCAGGCGGTGAATGGCTTTTTCGAGACTCATGGATGCCGCTTTCGACGATGACGGGCGGCTCTAGCAAGCCTATAGATCGCGCCATGGAAATTGAAGATCGCCCGCTGAAGCGCGGCTGGACCACCGGCGCCTGCGCCACCGCCGCGACCAAGGCGGCCTGCGCGGCGTTGATCACCGGCAGTTTTCCGGACCCGGTCGAGATAACCCTGCCGGGCGGCCAGCGCGTGGCTTTCGCCTTGGCGACGTCTCAGGCGGGGGATGGCCAGGCGATGGCCGGCATCGTGAAAGATGCCGGCGACGATCCCGACGTGACCCATGGCGCGCTGGTCAAGAGCACGGTGCGGGCGGGCGCGAAGGGCTCCGGCGTCGTGTTCAGGCGCGGGCTTGGCGTCGGTCTTGTGACGCGTCCGGGCCTGCCGATCCCGCCGGGCGAACCAGCGATCAATCCGGTGCCGCGCAAGATGATCGCCGCGGCGATTGCCGAAGTGGCAGGCGAGGGGGCCGATTTCGAGGTCGAGATTTCCGTGCCCGACGGCGAGAAGATGGCGGAACGCACGCTGAACCCCAGGCTCGGCATTCTCGGCGGCATTTCCATCCTCGGGACGACCGGCATCGTCATTCCGTATTCCTGCTCGTCGTGGATACACTCTATCCATCGCGGCATCGACGTCGCCCGCGCCATGGGTTTTGCCCACGTTTCCGGCGCGACCGGCAATGCTTCCGAGATCGCCGCGCAAAAGTTCCACGGTCTGCACGAGGTGCAGCTCATCGATATGGGCGATTTCGCCGGCGGGATGCTGAAATACCTGCGCAACCACCCGGTGCCGCGCGTGACGATCGCCGGCGGCGTCGCCAAGATGACCAAGCTGGCGCAAGGCATGCTCGACCTGCACTCCAAGCGCGGGGCGGCCGATCTCGATGCGCTGGCGGCGGTCGCCGGCGAGGCGGGCGCCTCGGGCGAACTGGTGGAAAAAATCCGCGCCGCCAATACGGTCGCCGAAGCCTTTGCCGAAGCGACAGCCGACGGCGTTCCGATCGGCGCGGCCATTGCGGACGGCGCCTGGCACACGGCGGCGGCAGTGCTGAAGGATACGGAGATTGAACTCGAAATCCTGATCTTCAACCGGGAAGGCGAGTTGATGGGGCGCAAGCCGTTTGCTGCTACTCATAACCCCTCCCGCCCCCGGAAACGGCGCTGATAATAGGCGTCGTAGAGCGAGCTTTCGCGAAAGCCCTCAGCCGCCAGCGACCTGCCGACGAAGATGATCGCGGTGCGCTCTATCGGGTTCTTCTCCAGTTCCGCCGCGATCGTCGCCAGCGTGCCGCGAATGATGCGCTCGTCGGGCCAGGAGGCATGGAATACGACCGCCACAGGGCAATCTTCGCCATAGAGCGGCGACAGTTCCTCAACGACACGGTCGATGGCATGGATGGCGAGATGGATCGCCAGCGTCGCCCCGGTCGCGCCGAAGGCGGCGAGCGTCTCGTTCGAAGGCATAGGCGAGGCGCGGCCGGAAACGCGCGTCAGCACCAGGCTTTGCGCGACTTCCGGGATGGTCAGTTCGCGTCCGAGGGCTGCCGCGGCGGCGGCGAAGGCGGGAACGCCGGGTGTCATCGTATAGGGGATGCCGTGCTTTTCGAGCCGGCGGATTTGTTCGGCCACCGCGCTCCACACCGAAAGATCGCCGGAATGCAGGCGGGAGACATCATGCCCAGCCCGATGCGCGGAAAGATATTCTGCTTCGATCTCGTCGAGCGACATCGGCGCGGTGTCGACCAGCTTCGTCCCGGCGCCGCAGTAATCCAGCAACTCCGGCGAGACGATGGAACCGGCATAGAGGCAGACGGGACAGCGTGCGAGCAGCCTGCTGCCGCGAACGGTGATGAGGTCGGCTGCACCAGGGCCAGCGCCGATGAAATGGACCGTCATGCAGCGTTCCCCGATATTGCGAGCGCGCAGGTGACCGGACCGATGACGATGCGCGGGCCGTAAAGGCGCGCGCCTTTGCCGGCTGCCGCCAGCGCGGCGGCTTCCGAGACGGACGGTACGCCGGCGAGGGCTTGGGACAGGTCGGAATGAGTGCTGACTCCGAGCAAGGGCGCTTCATCCTCCATTACAATCACCGGCAGTCCAAGCTCACGTCCCGCGGCAAATATGGCTTTCTCCTCCCGCTTGAACGCAGTGGTGGCCAGCGACGACAGCGCGCCCACGTCGAGCCCATGCGTCTCCAGCGTCGCTTTCACGGCGGCAGTAATTTCAGCCGTGCTCACGCCCTTGCGGCAGCCTATTCCCGCGACGATCATGGCTTCACCCACGACCATTGGGTGACCGGCATGGCCGGCCGCCAGCCCTGCATCGAGCCGACAGGCGCTGCGCGGGAGACGGATATACGCGTAAGCTCGCCGCCAAGCTCCGCCTGGCGCGCCAGAATCAGCGCTTCCATTTCCAGCGTAACGGCGTTGGCGACGAGACGGCCGCCGGAGGGCAGGACGTCGATCGCGGCGTCCATGACGCCGGCTTCCGAGCCGCCGCCGCCGATGAAGATGGCGTCGGGCGTTTCGAGTCCAGCAAGCGCGCCGGGCGCGAGACCTTCGATGATGACCAGTCCGGGCACACCGCAGGCACTCGCATTGCGATGGATGCGGGCGGCGCGCTCCGGCGAAGCCTCGATAGCGATCGCGCGCATGGACGAATCGGCCAGCATCCATTCGATCGAGATCGAGCCGGAGCCAGCACCGATGTCCCACAGCAGTTCGCCGCGTTTCGGGGCCAACGCTGCGAGCGTAACTGCGCGCATTTCGCGCTTGGTGATCTGGCCATCATGCTCGAACAGATCGTCGGCCATGCCGGGCGTCAGCGGCAGGATTCTTGCATCGCGCGTCGAATCAACTTGCAGCGCCAACACATTGAGTGGGTTTATTTCTTCCAGGTCGAAGGCATTGGCCTGTGCCGAGCGCAACCGCTCGTTCGGACCGCCCAGCGCTTCGAGGACAGTTAGCCGCGATGCGCCGAATCCCAGTTCCGTCAGCAGTTTCGCGACGCTAGCGGGACCGGCGGCATCGGAGGTTAAAGCAAGGATGCGCGTTTTCGGATGCAGGAGCGGGCGGATCAGGTCGATAGGCCTGCCATGCAGGGAGACGGTCTCGACATCCTGCAGCGCCCAGCCGAGACGACTTGCCGCGAGCGAAAACGCCGAGGGCGTCGGGATTGCCTGCATTTTCTCCACCGACACTTTCCGCGCCAGCGTCGCACCGACGCCATGGAAAAAAGGATCGCCGGAAGCCAGAACGCAGACATTTCGGCCGCGCAGCGCCAGCACATCGCGCATTTCCGGATCGAACGGCGTCGGCCATGGGCGCGCTTCCCCCTTCACCAGGGGAGCCGCCAATTCAAGATGACGCTTGCCGCCGAAGACGACCTCCGCGCCCGCGATGCAGCGCCTGGCCTCGTCGCCGAGACCCGCTACACCGTCCTCGCCTATGCCGACGATGGTGAGCCATTTGGGCTGTTGATTGTTTGACATGCCGCGCCGCCTCTCACCTGCCTGCCGGCATCCTCTCCCCGTATCCTTCGACAAGCTCAGGACGGGGGGAGGAGAGATGGCCGCAACGTTGACGACCCCCTCTCCCCGTTCTCGCGGGGAGAGGGTAAGGGTGAGGGGCAGATTCCATTGGACGTGGCGCCAGTTGACCAAAAAAATTCTCATCCTCGGCGGAACGACGGAAGCCCGGCAACTGGCTGGCAAACTTGCCGAGCGCGGCGAGGTCGAGATCACGCTGTCTCTGGCCGGGCGCACGGAAAGCCCGGTCGCGCAGCGTGTGCCGACCCGCAGCGGCGGCTTTGGCGGGGCGAAAGGATTGGCCGCTTATCTGCGCGAGCAAAAGATCGGCCTTTTGATCGACGCCACGCATCCCTATGCCGCTAACATCTCGCGCAACGCCGCCGAGGCGGCGCGATTGGCCGGCGTTCCGATACTGGCGCTGCGCCGTCCCGCGTGGGAACCGGTCGAGGGCGACCGCTGGACGCTGGTCGACGATGCGGCCGAAGCGGTGAGGGCGCTCGGGACCACGCCACGAAATGTCTTCCTGGCGCTCGGACGGCAGGAGATCGCCGAATTCGCTGCCGCCCCGCAGCACGCCTACATCATCCGCAGCGTCGATCCTGTCGAGCCGCCGCTCGATGTGCCGGACGCGACCTATATTCTGGCGCGCGGCCCGTTTGCCGAGGCTAACGAGCTTGACCTCCTGCGGGCGCACCGAATCGACGCCATCGTCGCCAAAAACAGCGGCGGCAGCGCAACCTACGGCAAGATAGCCGCGGCGCGAAAGGTCGGCATCGAAGTGATCCTGTTCAGCAGGCCTGCTTTGCCGGACGTGTGCTCCGGGGCAAGCGTCGGCGAGGTGCTGGCAATGATCGATCATTGGCTGGAGTCTGCGGAAAAGCGCGGCGTATAGATCAGCGCCGGCCGCTCGCCGCGTTCGATGGTTCTTGTTTCGGGCGAGCCGATGATGACGCAGGTCGCCATGTCGGCCTTTTCCGGATCGGCCTCCGAAAGCGGGAACACGTCGATCCGCTCGTCCGGGCGGCCGGCGGCGCGGCCGAAAATGACGGGTGTTGTTGTTGGCAGGATGCCGCGCAATGTCTCGAAGGCGCGGCCGAGCTGCCACGGGCGCGCCTTGCTGATCGGGTTGTAGAGCGCAATCACGAAACCGGCGCCGGCCGCGGCCTGCAGGCGCTTCTCGATCAGGTCCCACGGTTTCAGATTGTCCGACAGCGAAATGGCGCAGAAATCATGGCCGAGCGGCGCGCCGATCCGGGCGGCGACCGCGAGCATCGCGGTGACGCCGGGAACTATCGTCAGATCGACGTCGCGCCATTCCGTCGGGCCGGCCTCGATCGCCTCGCAGACGGCGGCGGCCATGGCGAAGACGCCGGGATCGCCGCCCGAGACCACCGCGACCTTTGCGCCCTCAGCCGCCTTTTCAAGCGCGGCCTTGGCCCGCGAAAGCTCTTCGCGATTGTCGGAGGCAATGCGCGTCTGGTCGGGGCGAAGTTTTAGCCGGTCAACATAGGGCCCGTAGCCGAAGAAGAACTCGGCCTCGGCCGCCGCCTGGCTCGCTTGCGGCGTGATCTGGTCGGCATTGCCGGGGCCGAGCCCGATGACGAAAATCTTTCCGCTCACGGCCGGCCCGCCCAGCCTGCCACCAGCACGATCGAGAAATAGGGCGCGTCGTCGTCCGCCTTGTCGGCCAGCGGCATCGATGCGGTGTTGGCCATCGTGCCGCGCTCGACATAGATTGCGCGGGCGAGCTTGCCCGTCGCCTCCAGCGCGCGGCGGATTTTCGAAAGATTGCGGCCGACCTTCATGATGACGGCGGCGTCCGTGTCGGCAAGCCGGCGCGTCAGCTCGAATTCACTCATCGTGCCCGGCAGAACCGAGAGCACGTCGTCGCCCTGGACGATCGGCAGACCGGCCTGCGACCAGCAGCCCGACATCGCCGTCACACCGGGGATGACTTCGGTCGAAAAGCGGTCGGCGAGGCGCACATGCAGGTGCATGTACGATCCGTAGAAAAGCGGGTCGCCCTCGCTGAGCACGGCGACGGTGCGTCCCGCCGTCAGATGTTCGGCAACCGCCTTCGCCGATTCTTCATAAAAGTCACTGATCGCCGATTTGTAGTCGACGTGCTCCTTGTCGACCTCGACGGTGACCGGATAGAGCAGCGGCAGCTCGATGATTTCAGGCCGCAGATGCTCGGAAATGATGGCGCGCGCATTGCCATTGCTGCCGCGCTTCGAAAAATGTGCGACCACGTCGGCTTCGGCCAGCGCGCGCACCGCTTTTAGGGTCAGCAATTCGGGATCGCCGGGTCCGGTGCCGACGCCGATGAGGCGGCCTTTCGGTTGCATTGTCACAGGCCCGGCCTCGCAAGTGCATTGACGGCCGCAGCCGTGATGGCGCTGCCGCCAAGGCGGCCGCGCACGATTGCATAGGGGACGCCATAGGAATTTTCGGCAAGCGCGTCCTTCGATTCGGCCGCCCCGACGAAGCCGACCGGCATGCCGATGATCGCGGCCGGCTTCGGCGCACCATCGCGCAGCATCTCAAGCAGGTAGAACAAGGCGGTCGGCGCGTTGCCGATCGCGACGACCGAGCCTGCCATGCGCTCGCCCCACAGCCGCATCGCGGCGGCGGAGCGGGTGTTGCCGATTTCTCTTGCGATTTCAGCCGTTTGCGGATCACGCAGAGTGCATATGACCTCGTTATCGGCCGGCAAGCGCGCACGGGTTATGCCGCGCACGACCATCTCGGCATCGCAGAAGATCGGCGCGCCTGCTATCAGCGCATTTCGCGCCGCCTCGACAAATCCTTCAGAGAAAACAAAATGTTGCGCCGCTTCGACCAATCCGCAGGCATGCACCATGCGCACCGCGACATCGGCCTCGGCCTCTGAAAAGCGGCTGAGATCGGCTTCGGCGCGGATGATCGCAAAGGAGCGCTCATAGATCGCCATGCCGTCGTGAATGTAGTCGTACTCGACCATTGTTATCCTTGCCTGAAGGCTGCCGCGACCCGGGTTTCACCCAGCCGCGCAAGACAGGACGCGGAATTTTCTTCCGGCCTGCGCTGATTTCGGAGAAGTTCGGCAACCCGGCCAAAGCCGCGCACGGCGTCATAGCCCGGCGTGTAGGCCGCCGGAAGCCCCTTGGCCGTTCCCGAAACGACAAGTCCGGCTCCTTTTTCGCCGCCGACCAGCGTCAGCGCGGCTTCAGCCGGATGGGCGCAGCCTTTGGCGCAGCCTGAGACATGAAGGGAGAGGGAGCGGTCGAAGGTATCACCATCTTCCTTCGCGATTTCCTCGGCGATTTTTCGTGTCTCGATGTGGCCGGACCCGCAAGCAGGGGTTCCGGGGCAGGCGGCAATCTTCGTGCGGGGGTCGGCGGGATCGGTGACGAAGCCGAGCGATGCCGCGGTGCTTCGGAGTTCCGCGCAAGCGGGTTGCACGGGGCCGAGGACGAGCAAAGTGCGCTCCGGTGCGAAGCGGATTTCGAAGGCACCGAGCGAGGCAGCGGCTTGTACGAGCGCGATGAGCGTTTCGGCCGGCACGCTGCCGAAGGGCAGGGCGATGGCGAGGGCGTGAAGGTTTTCGGCAAGGGGGAAGGTGCCGATAGGTATAGAGGGGGGCAACGCAGGGCGCGAACCGTTCCGCCCTTGCGTCAAGACGGCCAGTTGCTCAGGTTCGAGATCCCGCGCACGCCCCTCGCGCCCGAGCGCTGCGATGGCGGCGAGGATCGCGAGCGCGGCGTCGGCGGCGGCTGTTTCTGGCAACAGGGCGAGTTGGCTGGCTGTCCTGCCGTCGCCTGCCACCGACAAGCGCCAGAGGATGCCAGACTCGTGCCGTTCTGCTACCAACCTGACATCAGCCAGCACGGTACCCATCCCCAGCCAGCCCCCGCCGTCGATGACGACGGAAACCTTCGGGCCGAGGCGGCTTCCCAGGCCGGCGGCCTCGATGCCTTCCCGGATGCGCTCCGCCAGCGGGCGCGGGTCGGCGACTTCATCCGGGTCGAGCCCGGCGAGCGGTCCGGTCTCGACGGGAACGCCTGTACGAACCGCGATGCCGAGCGCATCGACCTCGGCTGCCAGAATCAGTGCGGATTCAATGGTCAAACCACGTATCTGCAGGCTGCCGCGCGCGGTGACTTCCATGATGCCATTGCCGTGACGCACAGCCGATTCACACAAGTCGATCAGCGCGTTGGGGGAAATGCCTCCAGCAACCGAGTTCAGACGGACGAGCAGGCCGTCGCCGGTCTGCATCGGCGCGGAAAGTGCTGGACAGGCGCCGCGGCGGGAGAAACCGGTCATGCCGCCTCCAGCGCTTGCGCCTCGGCGATCAGGGCCGCGAGGTCGTCATCGATGGAGTTGCGCAGGGGGTGCCACAGACCGCGACGGCGCGCCGAGGCGAACCGTTCAGCGATGACTTTCGCCGCGGCCGGGTTCTCGCGCAGGATGAACGCGCGGACTTTTTCATCGCCGAGATAGGCGTCGTGGACAGCCTCGATCAGCGCGCCGGGAATGGCGTTGGTGGTTTCGGCGAAGCCGACCAGCCGGTCGACGGTTTCGGCGAATTCGGACGCGCCGCGCGGGCCGTGCCGCATCTGGCCGTCGATAAAGCGCGGATTGGTCGCGCGGGCACGGACCACGCGGGCCACCGCTTCGGTGATCGAGCGGGCGCGCGTTCGCGCCGGGTCGGTGGTGTCGAGCACGATGACATCGGCGTTCTTGCCCAACGCTGCGAGCGCGGCCGAAAAGCCGCCGATGAAGGCGACATCGGCCGAGCCTTCGAGAATGTCGCGGCCAGGATCGTCACCCGTGTGCACCAGAAGATCGGCTTCGGCGATGCGGGCGGCGAATGCGCCGGGCACGGCCATGCCTTCGCCGCCAACCCCGCCATAGGCGTGAGAGGTGGCTTCCAGATAGGCGCGGCCGATTTCTTCGCGGGACTGCCAGTCGCCGCTCGAGAGCAAATCCTCGGTGCCCGCGCCATATGTGCCGGGTGAGGAGCCGAAAATGCGGGACGGCGCCTTTCCGGTCGCGCGCGCTTCGGCGGCGAGCGGGTTCTCGGAAGCCGCCTCGTCGCGAGCGGCGACAGCGGCGGCGGCCGCGTCGATCAGCGCGATCTGGGTCGGGAACATGTCACGGAACAGGCCGGAAATGCGCCAGGTGACGTCGACGCGAGGGCGACCGACCGTAGCGGGCGGCAGCACCTCGATGCCGGTGACGCGGCCGGTC
The DNA here is from genome assembly GCF_040438645.1 of Mesorhizobium sp. WSM2240. NCBI lineage: Bacteria > Pseudomonadati > Pseudomonadota > Alphaproteobacteria > Hyphomicrobiales > Phyllobacteriaceae > Mesorhizobium > Mesorhizobium sp. WSM2240. Next base: position 2,753,279 of record NZ_CP159253.1, on the reverse strand, counting down.
GCGGAATCCCATTGCGGACGGCAACCCATGAGGAACAGGCCCTGGGCGATTTCCTCGCCGCCGGTGCGCAGCGATGCGCTGCCCCACAGATCGATGATCAGCGAGCGCGGCCACTCGCCGTGATCCTGCAGATAGCGGCGCAGCATCTCCTCGGCGGCGGCGCGGCCGAGATCGAAGGCGGTCGGCGTCGGCATCGTGCGCGGGTCGGCGGTGAACAGGTTGCGGCCGGTCGGCAGCACGTCCATCCGGCCACGCGCCGGCGCGCCGGCCGGACCGGCGGTGATGTGCCGGCCGTCGAGCGCGGCGATCAGCGCGTCGCGTTCTGAATCAGCGCTCTGCCGGCACGCATCCGGCGCGTCGTCGGGGGCGCGGCCAAAAATGTGGAGGCCATCCTTGATGGCGAAATCCTTGAGATCGCAGAGCCAGGAATCGATGCGGCGCAACGCCTCGTCGGGCGCGTCGGTCTTCGCCACGCCGGCTTCGGCGGCGAGGCCAGTCTTGGCGGCGGTTTCGACGATCAGTTTTGCGAGCCGGTCGCGGCGGCGGCGGTCGAGGCCGTCGGCCTGTGCGTATTCGTCGACCAGCCGCTCCAGTTTCTGCTGGTTCTCGTCCAGCCCGGCCTCCGTGAGAGGCGGCGGCAGATGACCGAGGGTGACGGCCGCGATGCGCCGCTTGGCCTGCGCTGCTTCGCCCGGATTCGAGACGATGAAGGGGTAGATGACGGGCAGCGAGCCTGTGACGATTTCGGGAAAACAGCCGCTGCTCAGCGCCACCGTCTTGCCCGGCAGCCATTCCAGCGTGCCATGCGCGCCGACGTGGACGATGGCGTGGATGCCGAGCGATTTGCGCAGCCACAGGCCGAAGGCGAGCAAAGCGTGGCTCGGGGGGAGGGTCGGGTCGTGATAGTCAGCGCGGCGATCCGCCGAGCGGCCACGGTCGGGAGCGAGGGCGACCGTGATGTTGCCGAAAGTGGCGGCGCGGAAGGGGAACCAGGTATCTTCGCTATAGCTGCCTTGGGCCTCGCTGGTGAGATCGCCGCGGCGGGATGCATCAGAAGCTTCGATTACCGCAGTGTCTGCCGCGCCCCAAGCCGCTTCAACGGCCTCACGCGCGTTGGCGGGCAGATCGCCGGAGAGGCTTGCATAATCCTCCAAGCTCAATCCCTGATCGCCGTGCTCAAGCAACTTCAGTAATTCGCGCGGCGATTCTGTAATGTCCTCAACGGTATAGCCCTGTTGCTTCAGGTCGTGCAGCATGGCGAGCACGCTTGCCGGCACGTCGAGGCCGACGGCGTAGCCGGTGCGGCCGGGCGCGCTGGGATAGTCCGGGATCAGCACCGCGATCTTCCGCTCAGCGTGCGGCGTGCGCTGCAGGCGGATGAAGGCGGCGATCCGGTCGGCGACCTGCGCCACGCGGTCCGGCTCGGGGCGGTTGGCGAAAGCCTTGAAGGCAAGCGCCGCATCCGCTTCGGTCTCGGCCTTGAAAGCGATGGCTCCGGCAAGGATGCGGCCGTCGAGCTCCGGCATGACGACATGCATGGCAAGATCAGCCGGTGCGAGGCCGCGCTGGCTTTCCGCCCAGGCCTCGCGCCGCGTGGTGGCGACGATGACCTGGAAGACCGGAACGCCGGCGCGATCGAACAGTGTTTCGACGCCCGGTTCGGCGCCAGTCGCGAAGGCGGTCGCGGTGATGATCGCGGCAGGCGCGAGGTCGGCGAGGGCTGTTTCGACGAAGGCGACGGAGGCCGGGTCTTTCAGGCTCGAAACGAAGATCGGGACGGGCGCCATGCCTCGCTCGCGCAAGGCTTGGACCAACGCGTCAATGGGCGCGACGTCTGCGGCCAGCAGCATGGAACGGTAGAAGAGGATGGGGATGACGGCGCTCTTGCCCTCCCCCTTGCGGGGAGGGTCGATCCGCGAAGCGGAGCGGGGTGGAGACGATTGCGCTCGATTCTGTGCCACCCCCACCCGGCCCTCCGGGCCACCCTCCTCGCAACGGGGAGGGTAAGGCGCGTGCTCGACCACGCCGCGCGCCGGATCGTAAAAGCCGGCTTTCGGAACGGACACAGGCACCGTTGCCGTTGTCTCGCCGCCGGCCAATCCCGCCAATCGCTTCACCAGCCCGCGCATGTTTTCCGGGCCGCCTTCGCGAAAATAGCCGAGCAGGGCGTCGAGTTCGTCGCGCGGCAGGGTCGAGCATTCGATGAGGCGCAGATCCTCGTCGCGGCATTCGCCGGGCAGCAGCGCCAGTTGGATACCCTTTTCGCGGGCGATCGCGGCCAGCCGATCGCAGCCGTAGCGCCACCAGTCGTAGCCACCGAGAATGCGCACAAGGATGATTTTCGCGTGCGCTGCGACGCTGTCGATCCACAGATCGACCGACATCGGGTGGCGCAGGTCGCGCAGTGCGGCAAGCCGCATCGACGGCAGGTTCACCGAGTCGGCCTTCCACGCGGCCGCCAGCCCCGCCAGATCGCTGTCGGTGAAAGACAGGGCCACGATATCCGCCGGCGTCTGCCGCAGATCGACCGGCTCGACGAGGTCGTCAAGCGAGGCGGATGTCGTGGTCAGGATGTGCATGGCTGCACGGTGTCCTAGCTGACGAGGATGCGTTCGATCGCGTCGCGGTTGAGGCCTTTCAGCCCGATGACCACCAGCCGCGAGCGGCGGTCGTCCTCGGCGGTCCAGGCGCGGTCGTAATAGTGGTTGACGCGCGGGCCGACTGCCTGGACCAGAAGCCGCATCGGCTTGCCGCCCACATCTACGAAACCCTTCACGCGCAGCACGTTTTCCTCGTCTGCGGCCGCGGCGACGCGTTTTGCGAGGTCGTCGGGGTTGGAGACCGCCGGAAGCTCGACGATGAAGCTGTCGAAGTCGTCATGCTCGTGGTCGAGCTCATCGTCATGATTGGTCTTGCGGTTCTCGATATCATCCTCGACGGCGAGCCCCATGCCGAGCAGTACGGACGGATCGACCTTGCCCTGCGAGGTCGGCACGATCTTGACCGATCGCGCGAGGTGTTCGCCGATGACGGCATTGGCGCGGGCGCTGCCGGCGGCGTCGAGCAGGTCGCTCTTGGAAAGGATAACGAGGTCGGCACAGGCGATCTGGTCCTCGAACACCTCCTCGACCGGATTCTCGTGGTCGAGCGAATCGTCGCTGAAGCGCTGCGCCTGCAGGGCGTCGAGATCGGAGGCGACCTTGCCGGCGGCAAGGGCCGGGCCGTCGACCACGGCAACGACGCCGTCGACGGTGACGCGGCTCTTCACCGACGGCCACTGGAAGGCCTGGACCAGAGGCTTCGGCAGAGCGAGGCCGGAGGTCTCGATGATGATGTGATCAACCTTGGGCTCCAGCGCCAGGATCTGGTCGAGCGCCGGTACGAAATCGTCGGCGACGGTGCAGCAGAGGCAGCCATTGGCCAGTTCGACGATGTTTTCCTCCGGGCAGGCATCTATGCCGCAGCCCTTGAGGATCTCGCCGTCGATGCCGATGTCGCCGAATTCGTTGACGATGATGGCCAGCCGCCTTCCATTGGCGTTTTCGAGGATGTGGCGGATCAGCGTGGTCTTGCCGGCGCCAAGAAAGCCGGTGACGACGGTGCAGGGCACGCGGGCGGCGGAAGCGGTCATGAATTGTCCTTCAGGAGGTCGAGGGGAGGAATGCGCGCGACGAGGCCGCGCTTGAGGCTGTCGGGACGGCCGCGCCATGGCAGGAGGCCGTCTGCCGAGGTGGCGAAGAGCTTTGCGCCGGTTATCAGGTCTGGAGCGCTATCGGCGGTCAGGTCGCCGAAGACGTAGCTCCAGGACCCATCGCGCAAAATGGCGGCGGAGAGCCGCCGCTTGCAGTTGCCGAGGCATTCTACCTGCCTGACACCGATATTGCTGTTCTCTGCGGCGAGCCGCGTCGCGTCGCCCAAAACTTCGCCGGCGCGCGGGCGGGCATCGGAGCCGGTCTCGTCGCGGCAGGACGAGCAGACGACGACCGTGACGCCGGCATGGCCGTCATCGCCTGCGTCCCCGTCCTGTTGCGGAAAAATGCCGTCGGCTTTCAAGTCATCATGCTCCTTGCCCGGGACACCCGCCAGGCGGTCGGATATTTCGTCGGACGGCAGGTCTCCTGGCTCGCGAGTCGTCGCCTTGGCCGCCTTCCCGGGAATCCCAGTGGTTTTCGGCCTTCGGCTCTTCGCTTACAGTTGCGGGGACAGCTGCGGAGTTGGCCTGAAAGCCGCACCGCATTCCCTCTTAGCCTCCCCCTTTGCGGGAGGAGGACCGTCTGGCCGCGAATTTAGGCGTCCGGGCTCGGTGCTGTCAACGCGGCGTTACGACATGAAAATGTCGGCCAGCGCCGGTCCGAGATCGCCCGAAGGCACGATCTCGATGCGCTCGAGCCCGAGCCAAGCCATCATCAGGCGCAGTTCCTCGGCGAGTTCGATTGCCGTCTGCGGCGGAGCGCCGGGCTCGGCATAGGCGGCGAGCATGCGCAAAACGCCGGCCGGCCGGTCGGCCTTGAGGTCAACGCGGGCGACAATCGTGTCGCCGAGCAGGAACGGCAGGACGTAATAGCCGAACCGGCGCTTTTCGGCGGGCGTGTAGATCTCGATGCGGTAGTGGAAATCGAACAGCCGCTCCGCGCGTGAGCGTTCGAACACCAGAGGATCGAAGGGCGCAAGCAAAGCGCGCGCGGCGACCTTGCGCGGAATGCGGGCGTCGGTATGGAGAAATGCCTGCTGCTTCCAGCCTTTGACGCTGACCGGCAGCAAATCGCCTGATTCGACCAGCTCCGGGATGCGGTCCTTCACGTCTGTGGGCGAAAGCCTGAAATAATCGCGTAGATCTCCGACAGTGGCGATGCCCAGGGCCCTGGCCGAAATGCGCAGCAATTCGCGATGGGCATCGGCGGGTGCGGGCGCGGGCGCATCGACGATCGAGGCCGGCAGCACGCGCTCCGGCAAGTCGTAGAGCCGTTCAAAGCCGCGGCGCGACGCGGTGGTGATGCGGCCGGCCCAGAACAGCCATTCGAAGGCGTGTTTTTCGTCGCTCCAGCCCCACCAGCCGCCGGAGCCTTTCGCGCCGTCAATGTCGGATGCGGCGACCGGGCCGTCCGCGGCCACTTTACGGTAGGTTGCCTCGATCAGATCGGCGCGCTCGCGGCCGAATTCAGCGAGGCGGCCGTAAATGCCCTCGTTGCTGGCCGCGCGGTCCATGCGCCAGCGCATCAGCGGCCAGGTTTCGACCGGGAGGAGAGACGCCTCATGGGCCCAGTATTCGAACAGCATCCGCTTCTTCTTGCCCGCCGCCGCCCCGTCGAGCAGCTCGCGGTCATATGGTCCGAGCCGCGAAAACAGCGGCATATAATGCGCGCGGACCACGACGCTGACGGAATCGATCTGCAACAGGCCAGTGCGGCCAATCACTTTAGCGAGATGCCGCCGGGCAATTGCGCCAGCGGGCCTGCTGTCGGCAAAGCCCTGCGCGGCAAGCGCGATGCGCCGCGCCATGGCGCGCGAAATGGTTTCCTTCATGTTCCTGATCCGGATTGAGGCGAAAGGCCCGGCATTTGAACGGTTGCCCGTCCGCACGTCCACTCGTTTTAGCTGCGAAACGGACGCAACGTCATTGTCTCCTGCCACGACATGACTATCTGAAAGGCCAGGCGAGCCAGGGAGCCGATCGGTCTGCTTTCGTGCAAAAAGTCGCCGCATGCCGCCCAATGTTTGGCTTGCTTCGCGGGATTGCCTGCGCTAACGCTCGCCGCATTGCAGCATGGTTCTCAGCGCCCGCCTAAGTCGGCAATCTGTCGCGGTTTGGCGGTTTGATTCAGTGCTATGGTCAGGTCGGTCGGCCGCGAACGGAAAGTCGGAGCATGAGCGCGCTTCTAGGTTCATACCTTCCTATCGTCATATTCATCGGCGTTGCCCTGGCCGTGGCGCTGGCGCTGGTTGCGGCGCCGTTCCTGGTGGCCTACCGCAACCCCGACCCGGAAAAACTCTCGGCTTACGAATGCGGCTTCAACTCCTTCGATGATGCGCGCATGAAATTCGATGTCCGCTTCTACCTGGTTTCCATCCTGTTCATCATTTTCGATCTCGAAGTCGCGTTCCTGTTTCCTTGGGCGGTCTCGTTCGGCGAAATCGGCATGCTGGGCTTCTGGTCGATGATGGTGTTCCTGGCCGTGCTGACCATCGGCTTTGTCTATGAGTGGAAGAAAGGGGCGCTGGAATGGAATTGAACGATACCTCCACGCTGGTCGCGCCCAAGCCGAAAGGCATCATCGACCCGAATACGGGAAAGCCCGTCGGGTCCGATGATGCGTTTTTCGGCGATCTCAACAATGAGCTGTCCGACAAGGGATTTCTCGTCACCTCGTCGGAAGCGCTGATCACCTGGGCCCGCACCGGCTCGCTGATGTGGATGACGTTCGGCCTCGCATGCTGCGCCGTCGAGATGATGCATATCTCGATGCCGCGCTACGACGCCGAGCGCTTCGGCATCGCGCCGCGCGCCTCGCCGCGCCAGTCGGACGTCATGATCGTCGCCGGCACGCTGACCAACAAGATGGCTCCCGCGCTGCGCAAGGTCTATGACCAGATGCCTGAGCCGCGCTACGTCATCTCGATGGGCTCCTGCGCCAATGGCGGCGGCTATTATCATTATTCCTATTCGGTGGTGCGCGGCTGCGACCGCGTCGTGCCGGTCGACATCTATGTCCCCGGCTGCCCGCCCACTGCCGAGGCGCTTCTCTACGGCATCCTTCTTCTGCAGAAGAAGATCCGCCGCACCGGCACGATCGAGCGGTGAGCAGAGATGAGTGAAGCTCTCAACGACCTCGCGGCCTATATCCGCGAAAAACTGGACGGCCAAGTCGGCGACGCCGTAGTCGCTTACGGCGAACTCACGCTTTCGGTCGAGGCGGCCGACATCGTCGCGGTGCTGAATTTCCTGCGCCGGGACGTGCAGTGCCAGTTCGTCTCGATCATCGACATTTGCGGCGTCGATTATCCGGCGCGGCCAATGCGCTTCGACGTGGTCTATCACCTGCTGTCGCCGCGCCAGAACCAGCGCATCCGCATCAAGGTCATGGCCGACGAGGACACGCTGGTGCCTTCGGTCACAGAAGTGTTTCCCGGCGCGGATTGGTTCGAACGCGAAGCCTATGACCTCTACGGCATTCTGTTCTCCGGTCACCCGGATTTGCGCCGCATCCTCACCGACTACGGCTTCGAGGGTTATCCGTTGCGCAAGGATTTCCCGCTGACCGGGTTCGTCCAGGTTCGCTACGACGACGAGGTCAAGCGCGTCGTCTATGAGCCGGTAGAACTGAGACAAGAGTTTAGAAACTTTGACTTTTTGTCGCCATGGGAAGGTACGGACTACGTGCTGCCGGGCGATGAAAAAGCGAAGCAGTGAACGCGCCCATGGCTGAAACGAACGTCCGCAACTTCAACATCAACTTCGGTCCGCAACATCCGGCGGCACATGGCGTTTTGCGCCTGGTGCTGGAGCTGGACGGCGAAGTCGTCGAACGCGTCGATCCGCACATCGGCTTGCTGCATCGCGGCACTGAAAAGCTGATCGAAGCGAAGACCTATTTGCAGGCGATCCCGTATTTCGACCGGCTCGACTATGTCGCGCCGATGAACCAGGAGCATGCGTTTTCGCTGGCTGTCGAGCGGCTGCTCGGCATCGAGGTGCCGCGGCGCGGCCAGATCATCCGGGTGCTCTATTCCGAGATCGGCCGTATCCTGTCGCACCTGCTCAACGTCACCACGCAGGCGATGGACGTCGGCGCGCTGACGCCGCCGCTGTGGGGCTTCGAGGAACGCGAAAAGCTGATGGTGTTCTATGAGCGGGCCTCCGGCGCGCGCATGCACGCGGCCTATTTCCGTCCGGGCGGCGTGCACCAGGACCTGCCGCAGAAACTCGTCGAAGACATCGGCAAATGGATCGACCCGTTCCTGCAGACGGTTACGAACCTCGATGAGCTTCTGACGGAGAACCGCATCTTCAAGCAACGCAACGTCGATATCGGCGTGGTTTCGCTGGACGATGCGTGGGCATGGGGCTTTTCCGGCGTGATGGTGCGTGGCTCGGGCGCGGCCTGGGACCTGCGCAAATCGCAGCCTTACGAATGCTATCCGGAGATGGAATTCGACATCCCTATCGGCAAGAACGGCGACTGCTACGACCGCTATCTCATCCGTATGGAGGAGATGCGCCAGTCGGCCAAGATCATGCGCCAATGCGTCAACCTGCTGCTCGGCAAGGATGGCGCGGGGCCGGTATCGAACCTTGACGGCAAGGTCGTGCCGCCGAACCGGGCCGCCATGAAACGGTCGATGGAAGCGCTGATCCACCACTTCAAGCTGTACACCGAAGGCTACCGCGTGCCGGCCGGCGAAGTCTATGCCGCCGTCGAGGCGCCGAAGGGCGAGTTCGGCGTCTATCTCGTCTCCGACGGCACCAACAAGCCTTATCGCTGCAAGTTGCGCGCGCCCGGTTTCGCGCATCTCCAGGCGATGGATTTCCTCTGCCGCGGCCACATGCTGGCCGACGTCTCCGCCGTTCTCGGCTCAATCGACATTGTGTTTGGTGAGGTCGATCGATAAATGTCCGTCCGCCGTCTCGCAGAGCCAGCCGTCCAGCCAGCCGCCTTCGCCTTCAACAAGGCGAATTCAGCGGTGGCAAAGCAGTGGCTCAAGAAATATCCGAAGGGCCGAGAACAGTCGGCGGTAATTCCGCTGCTCATGATCGCGCAGGAACAGGAAGGCTGGGTGACCAAGCCGGCCATCGAGCACGTCGCCGACATGCTCGACATGCCCTACATCCGCGCGCTGGAAGTCGCGACCTTCTACACGCAGTTTCAGTTGAAACCGGTGGGCTCTAGAGCTCATGTGCAGGTCTGCGGCACGACACCCTGCATGCTGCGCGGTTCGGAAGCACTGATGGATGTGTGCCGCTCGAAAATCCATCACGAGCAGTTTCATACCAACCAGGCCGGCACGCTCTCCTGGGAAGAGGTCGAATGCCTCGGCGCCTGCGTCAACGCGCCGATGGTGATGATCTTCAAGGATACGTTCGAGGATCTGACGCCCGAGAGGCTGGGCGAGATCATCGACGCGTTCGAAGCGGGCAAGGGCTCCTCGGTGAGACCTGGACCGCAGAACGGCCGGATCTATTCCGCGCCGATCTCCGGGCTGACGACGCTGAAAGACGAGAGCGCCGTGCTGGAAGCGGCGCGCGACCAGGAAACGAAAGCAGCGGCCAAGGAAGAAAAGGCCGCGAGCGTATCGGTCCCGCCGTCGAAGGCGGCAAAACCCAAGACTTATGCTGCCGAAACCAACAATACCGTGAAATCGCCATCTCCGGTCAAGACGAGGCCGAAGGCAGAGGTCGCAGTCAGTGCGACAGGGCCAAGGCCAAACCAGGTAGCCGCCAACAAAGCCGCCGAATCGGTCGAAAAGGCGACGAAGCAGCGGAAGCATCCGATAGCCAAAGCCGGGCCTGCGACGGCGTTCAAGTCGCCTGAATTGCTGCACGGAGAGCCGACCGGCGCGGCGGGCAAGGAAGTCGATGCAGCGCCAGTTCGCGGGCGAACGTCGAAACCCTCGCTCGACGACAAGAACCGGCCGGCGGGCATCGAAAAACCGGCAGCGGTCGACGATCTCAAGCTGATTTCCGGCGTTGGACCCAGGATCGAAGCCACCTTGCATTCGCTCGGCATCTACACGTTCGGCCAGATCGCGGCCTGGAAGAAGGCCGAGCGCGAATGGATCGACGGCTACCTGAATTTCAAGGGCCGCATCGAACGCGACGACTGGGTCAAGCAGGCCAAGGCGCTGGCCAAGGGCGGCGTCGCCGAATACATCCGCGTCTTCGGCAAGAAGCCGGTCTGAGGGGTCGCAAAATGCTTCAGGACAAGGACCGCATCTTCAACAATATCTACGGCATGTTCGATCGCTCGCTGAAGGGCGCGATGGCGCGCGGGCACTGGGACGGCACCGCCGGCATCATCGCCAAGGGCCGCGACTGGATCGTCAACGAGATGAAGGCGTCCGGTCTGCGCGGCCGCGGCGGGGCGGGTTTCCCGACCGGCCTGAAATGGTCGTTCATGCCCAAGCAGAGCGACGGGCGGCCGTCCTATCTGGTGGTCAATGCCGATGAATCCGAGCCCGGCACCTGCAAGGACCGCGATATTTTGCGGCACGATCCACACACGCTGGTCGAAGGCTGCCTGATCGCCGGCTTCGCCATGGGCGCGGTCGCCGCCTACATCTATGTGCGCGGCGAGTTCATCCGCGAGCGCGAAGCGCTGCAGCGTGCAATCGACGAAGCCTATGATGCCGGCCTGATCGGCAAGGACAACAAGAACGGCTACGATTTCGAGATCTACGTCCATCACGGCGCCGGCGCCTATATTTGCGGCGAGGAGACGGCGCTGCTCGAAAGCCTCGAGGGCAAGAAGGGCCAGCCGCGTCTGAAGCCCCCGTTCCCGGCCAATGTCGGCCTCTATGGCTGTCCGACGACGGTCAACAATGTCGAATCGATCGCCGTCGCACCAACCATCCTGCGCCGCGGCGCGTCATGGTTCTCGTCATTCGGCCGGCCCAACAATGTCGGCACGAAGCTCTTCTGCATTTCCGGCCACGTAAACAATCCGTGCACCGTGGAAGAAGCGATGTCGATCCCGTTTCGCGAACTCATCGACCGCCATTGCGGCGGTATCCGCGGCGGCTGGGACAATCTTTTGGCGGTGATCCCCGGCGGCGCGTCGGTGCCGCTGGTGCCGGCCGAGCAGATCATCGACGCGCCAATGGATTTCGACGCTTTACGCGACCTGAAATCAGGCCTCGGCACGGCGGCCGTCATCGTCATGGACAAATCGACGGATATCGTGAAGGCGATCGCCCGGCTTTCGTATTTCTACAAGCACGAGAGTTGCGGCCAGTGCACGCCGTGCCGCGAGGGCACCGGCTGGATGTGGCGCGTCATGGAGCGGCTGGTGCGCGGCGAGGCGCAGAAGCGCGAGATCGACATGCTGCTCGACGTAACGAAACAGGTGGAAGGCCACACGATCTGCGCGCTCGGCGACGCGGCGGCCTGGCCTATCCAGGGCCTGATCCGGCATTTCCGGCCGGAGATCGAGCGGCGCATCGACGAGTTCACGCGTAACGCGCACCGAACCGAGCCTGTGCTCGTCGCGGCGGAGTAGAGCGAGATTCAGAAAGTGCGGGCCGAAGGTCCGATCAAGAAGCACCAAGGACGGGACGAACGGAAGAACGGCGAAGGAGCCCAATGATGTCGACACCTTCCATACCCGAACATGCCGGTCCGGACGCGGATCGCGAAAAGATGAACGAATACATGGCTGTCATCATGCCGAAGGATTTTGCCGGCGCCGTCAATCTGATGGCGCATCCGCTTGCGGGAGCCGCCGCTTTTTCGGCGCTCGGCTTCGGGCTGGCCAGCCAGGCGTATGGGCTGTGGGCAGGCGCCGTTTCGGGCACGGTCGAAGCCTCGCAGCGCCTCTGGATGCCAATCCTGGAAGACCTCGCGCCGAACGTTGACGATTTTGTCGAGAAGCCGAAAGCGCCTGTGGTTCGCGCAAAGGCCACAACCAAGGTGCTGATCGACGAAGCCCGGTCTGTGGCCAGGGAGACGACAGAGGCCAGCCAAGGGCCTGCCGACGAAGCCAAGGCCGGCGAGGTGGCGGCGGACATTCGGCAGGGCGTGGCGGCCGAAGCAGTCGCCGAATTGATGCCGGAAGATTTCCGGCAGCCAAAGGCGATGGAGAAGCCGGAAGAGCCCGACGATCTCAAGCTGATCTCGGGCATCGGCCCCAAGCTGGAGCAGGTGCTGAACGGGCTTGGCGTCTGGACCTACGGCCAGATCGCGAACTGGAGCATGGAAGAGATCGCCTGGGTCGACGACTATCTGTCGTTCAAGGGCCGCATCGGCCGCGACGACTGGATCGGGCAGGCCGCGAAACTGGCTGCCGGCAAGACAAAGCATTGAATGAGTTGAGACCGGCGCTGACAAGCGCCGGCGCAGAGCATGCGGCTTGGCCGCAAGGGTTTGGGACGAAATGGCGAAGCTGAAAGTCGACGGCACGGAGATCGAGGTTCCCGATCACTACACGCTGCTGCAGGCGGCGGAAGAGGCGGGCGCGGAAGTGCCGCGCTTCTGCTTCCACGAGCGCCTGTCGATCGCCGGCAATTGCCGCATGTGCCTGATCGAGGTGAAGGGCGGGCCGCCCAAGCCGGCGGCCTCCTGCGCCATGGGCGTGCGCGATCTGCGTCCCGGCCCGAACGGCGAGACACCGGAAATCTTCACCAACACGCCGATGGTCAAGAAGGCCCGCGAAGGCGTGATGGAATTCCTGCTGATCAACCATCCGCTCGACTGCCCGATCTGCGACCAGGGCGGCGAGTGCGACCTGCAGGACCAGGCGATGGCGTTCGGCGTCGATTCCTCGCGCTACCAGGAAAACAAGCGCGCGGTCGAAGACAAATATATCGGCCCGCTGGTCAAGACGATCATGAACCGCTGCATTCACTGCACGCGGTGCGTCCGCTTCACTACGGAAGTCGCCGGGATTTCCGAACTCGGCCTGATTGGCCGTGGCGAGGACGCCGAGATCACCACCTATCTCGAGCAGGCGATGACATCCGAGCTTCAGGGCAACGTCATCGATCTCTGCCCGGTCGGCGCGCTGACCTCCAAGCCCTATGCTTTCCAGGCGCGGCCGTGGGAACTGACCAAGACCGAATCGATCGATGTCATGGACGCCGTCGGCTCGGCGATCCGCGTCGATTCGCGCGGCCGCGAGGTGATGCGCATCATGCCGCGCATCAACGAGCAGGTGAACGAGGAGTGGATCTCCGACAAGACGCGCTTCATCTGGGACGGCCTCAGGACCCAGCGCCTCGACCGGCCTTATGTGCGGCGCGACGGCAAGCTGACCGCCGCGACCTGGAGCGAAGCCTTCACTGCGATCGAGGACGCGGTGGCGAAAAGCTCGGGCGACAAGATCGGCGCGATCGCGGGAGACTTGGCCGCCGTCGAGGAGATGTATGCGCTGAAACTGCTGATGCAGTCGCTCGCCTCCCCGAACATCGACTGCCGGCAGGACGGCGCGATGCTCAATCCGGCGCTCGGCCGCGCCAGCTATATCTTCAACCCCACCATCGAAGGCATCGAGCAGGCGGATGCGGTGCTGATCATCGGCGCCAATCCGCGCTTCGAGGCGTCAGTGCTCAATACGCGGATCAGGAAGCGCTGGAAGATCGGCAATCTGCCAGTCGGTGCTATCGGCGAGGTCGGCGATCTCCGCTACGACTACGAGATGCTAGGGGCCGGTTCCGAATCGCTGAACGAATTGGCGACCGGCAAGGGCAAGTTCTTCTCGGTGCTGAAGAATGCCAAGCGGCCGCTGATCATTGTCGGGCAGGGCGCATTGGCGCGCACCGATGGCGCGGCCGTGCTCGGGCTGGCTGCCAAGCTTGCGCTCGCCGTCGATGCTGTCAGCGCCGAATGGAACGGCTTTGCCGTGCTGCACACCGCGGCTGCGCGGGTCGGCGGCCTCGACATCGGCTTCGTGCCAGGCGAGGGCGGCAAGAGTGCCGCTGAAATGATTTCGGCCATGGAAGTGCTGTTCCTGCTCGGCGCCGACGAGATCGACATGACCGGCACGGGCGGGGCGTTCGTCGTCTATGTCGGCACGCATGGCGACGCCGGCGCACACCGCGCCAACGTCATCCTGCCGGGCGCAGCCTACACCGAAAAATCCGGCACTTATGTCAACACCGAGGGCCGCGTGCAGCAGACGAACCGCGCCGGCTTCGCGCCGGGCGAGGCCAGGGAGGACTGGGCGATCCTGCGGGCGCTTTCGGACGTTCTTGGCCACAGGCTGCCTTTCGATTCGCTGCCGCAATTGCGCGCGAAACTCACCGCCGACTATCCGCATCTGGCCGAAATCGATGAGATCGCCGCGGGCGATCCGGCCGATATTCAGCGCGCGGCGCAGAACGCCGGGCCGCTTGCCAAGGGCGCATTTGCGTCGCCGGTCAAAGACTTCTATCTGACGAACCCGATCGCGCGGGCCTCCGCAGTCATGGCCGAATGCTCGGCCCTGGCGAAGGGCGGCTTCAAACAGGCGGCCGAGTAGGGGCGGTTATGGAATCCTTTTTCTCTTTCTACGTCTGGCCCGGCCTGATCATCCTGCTTCAATCGGTGGCGCTGATCGTCATCCTTTTGATATTCGTCGCCTATCTGCTCTATGCCGACCGCAAGGTGTGGGCGGCGGTGCAGTTGCGGCGCGGCCCCAACGTCGTCGGTCCATGGGGCCTGCTGCAATCCTTCGCGGATCTGCTGAAGTTCGTGTTCAAGGAGCCGGTAATACCGTCCGGCGCCAACAAGGGCGTGTTCCTGCTCGCGCCGGTGATTTCGGCGGTGCTAGCGCTCGCCGCCTGGGCGGTTATCCCGGTCAGCGAAGGCTGGGCGGTCGCCAACATCAATGTCGGCATCCTCTACGTGTTCGCCATCTCCTCGCTGGAAGTCTATGGCGTCATCATGGGCGGTTGGGCTTCCAACTCGAAATATCCGTTCCTCGGCGCATTGCGCTCGGCCGCGCAGATGGTCTCCTACGAGGTGTCGATCGGCTTCGTCATCGTCACCGTGCTGCTCGCCGTCGGTTCGCTGAACCTAACCGACATTGTGCTATCGCAGAGCGACGGCATCGGCACGCGGCTCGGGCTGCCGAACAGCTTCCTCGACTGGCACTGGCTGGCGCTGTTTCCGATGTTCATCATCTTCTTCATCTCGGCGCTGGCCGAGACGAACCGCCCGCCCTTCGACCTGGTCGAGGCCGAATCGGAACTCGTCGCCGGCCACATGATCGAATATTCGTCGACGCCGTTCCTGCTGTTCTTCCTCGGCGAATATGTCGCAATCGTCCTGATGTGCGCGCTCACCACCATCCTGTTCCTCGGCGGATGGTTGCCGCCCTTCGACTTCGCGCCATTTACGTGGGTGCCGGGCGTCGTCTGGTTCGTGCTCAAGGTCACCATGATGTTCTTCATGTTCGCCATGGTGAAGGCTTTCGTGCCGCGCTATCGCTACGACCAGTTGATGCGGCTCGGCTGGAAGGTCTTCCTGCCGATCTCGCTCGCCATGGTCGTGATCACGGCGGCGTTCCTGAAACTGACGGGAATGGCCTGATGTCGGCCGGGCTTATAGGCGCGCTGATCGGGCTGGTTGTGGCTGTCGCGGATTTCTTCGCGCTGCGCCTGCTTGCCTCGCGCGTCGACTTGCCCGAGACCAAGCGCGTCCTCAACATAACCGGGCTGAGCCAGTTCGTGCTCCTGCCGGTGATAGGCTACTTCGTAGCCCCGCTGTTTACCGGAGACTGATCATGACGGCACTTGCACAAGCCGCCAAATCGTTGCTTCTCAAGGAGTTCGTCGGCGCCTTCTTCCTGTCGATGCGCCAGTTCTTCGCGCCGAAGCCGACGCTGAACTACCCCTTCGAGAAAGGCCCGCTCAGCCCGCGCTTTCGCGGCGAGCACGCGCTGCGCCGCTATCCGAACGGCGAGGAGCGCTGCATTGCCTGCAAATTGTGCGAGGCGATCTGCCCGGCGCAGGCCATCACCATCGAGGCCGGCCCGCGCCGCAATGACGGAACGCGCCGCACGGTCCGATACGACATCGATATGGTGAAGTGCATCTATTGCGGCTTCTGCCAGGAAGCCTGTCCGGTCGACGCGATTGTGGAAGGACCGAATTTCGAATTCTCGACCGAGACGCGCGAGGAGCTCTACTACGACAAGGAAAAGCTGCTCGCCAACGGCGACCGCTGGGAGCGAGAGCTGGCGCGCAACATCGCTCTGGATGCGCCCTACAGGTGAAGATTGAATGATGGACGGGCCGGAATTGCTCGTCTAAGGAACACGCGGATTTGCCGCCCGGAGGCGGGCGCAAAACCGGAAACGGATGGGCGCGGCTTGTGCTCCGTCCGATACGGAAACCCCGGGGGAACCCATGCTGATTGGACTTGAAGCGGTATTTTTCTACCTCTTCGCCTTCATCGCGGTCGCGGCGGCCTTTATGGTCATTTCCGCGCGCAATCCCGTGCACTCGGTTCTCTACCTGATCCTCACATTCTTCAACGCGGCCGGACTGTTCCTTTTGACCGGTGCCGAGTTCCTGGCGATGATCCTGCTCGTCGTCTATGTCGGCGCGGTGGCGGTCCTGTTCCTGTTCGTCGTCATGATGCTGGACGTCGATTTCGCTGAACTGAAGTCGGGCGCGCTGCAATATGCGCCGATCGGCGCCATGGTCGGGCTGATACTGGCGGCCGAACTGGTGGTCGTGCTCGGCGGCTACACGTTTGCGCCGCAACTGGCCTCGACCGTGGCGATGCCGACGCCCGAGATAGCGACGCGGCACAATACGGCGGCGCTCGGCGACATCCTCTATACCGACTACATCTACTTCTTCCAGGTGGCCGGGCTGATCCTGTTGGTCGCGATGATCGGGGCGATCGTGCTGACGCTCAGGCACCGGGAAGGCGTCAAGCGGCAGGACGTGACCGCGCAGGTGGCGCGGACGCCGGCGACCGCGATCGAAATCAAGAAAGTCGAGACGGGCAAGGGCATCTGACGATGGAAATAGGCATCGCGCATTTTCTCACCGTTTCGGCGATCCTGTTCACGCTCGGCGTGTTCGGCATCTTCCTGAACCGCAAGAACGTCATCGTTATCCTGATGTCGATCGAGCTGATCCTCCTGGCGGTGAACATCAATTTCGTGGCGTTTTCCGCCGCCCTCGGCGATCTGGTCGGCCAGGTCTTCGCGCTGTTCGTGCTGACGGTCGCGGCCGCCGAAGCGGCGATCGGCCTCGCCATACTGGTGGTGTTCTTCCGCAACCGCGGCTCGATCGCGGTCGAAGACGTGAACATGATGAAGGGTTGACGGTAAGACCATGTACCAAGCCATCGTCTTCCTACCGCTGCTCGGCTTCCTGGTTGTCGGCCTGTTCGGCACGTCGCTCGGCGCGAAAGCATCGGAATACATCACCTCCGGCTTCCTGGTGATTTCGGCCGTCCTGTCCTGGGTCGCATTCTTCGCGGTCGGCTTCGGCGACACGGAAGCCTTCACCGTTCCGGTGCTGCGCTTCATCGAGTCCGGCAGCCTGCAAGCCGACTGGGCACTGCGGATCGACACGCTGACGGTGGTGATGCTTGTCGTCGTCAACACGGTGTCGGCCCTGGTGCACATCTACTCGATCGGCTACATGCACCACGATCCGCACCGGCCGCGCTTCTTCGCCTATCTCTCGCTGTTCACCTTCGCCATGCTGATGCTGGTGACGGCAGACAACCTCGTGCAGATGTTCTTCGGCTGGGAGGGGGTCGGCCTAGCCTCCTACCTGTTGATCGGCTTCTGGTACAAAAAGCCGTCGGCAAACGCCGCGGCGATCAAGGCCTTCGTGGTCAACCGCGTGGGCGACTTCGGCTTCGTTCTCGGCATTTTCGGCGTGTTCGTGCTGTTCGGCTCGGTCAATTTCGACACGATCTTCGCCAACGCCGCATCGCTGGCTTCGGCCGGACACGGCGCGGAAGCAGGCGCGCAGGGCGGCGCCGTGCTGAATTTCCTCGGCTATGCGCTCGACATGCAAAGCGCGCTGACGGTCGTCTGCCTGCTGCTCTTCATGGGCGCCATGGGCAAGTCGGCACAAGTGCCGCTGCACACCTGGCTGCCGGACGCCATGGAAGGCCCGACGCCGGTGTCGGCGCTCATCCATGCGGCAACCATGGTCACGGCCGGCGTGTTCATGCTGGCGCGGCTGTCGCCTATCTTTGAGCTGTCGCACACGGCGCTGACCGTCGTCACCTTCGTCGGTGCGTTCACCGCCTTCTTCGCCGCGACCGTCGGCCTGGTTCAGAACGACATCAAGCGCGTCATCGCCTATTCGACCTGCTCACAGCTCGGCTACATGTTCGTGGCGCTCGGCCTCGGCTTCTACTCGGCGGCGATCTTCCACCTGTTCACGCACGCCTTCTTCAAGGCGCTGCTGTTCCTGGGCTCGGGCTCCGTCATCCATGCGGTCTCCGACGAGCAGGACATGCGCAAGATGGGCGGGCTGCGCACGCTGATCCCGACCACCTACTGGATGATGGTGATCGGCACGCTCGCGCTGACCGGCGTCGGCATTCCCGCGACCCTCATCGGTACGGCCGGTTTCTTCTCGAAGGACGCCATCATCGAAGGCGCCTTCGCCGGCCACAACGCCATGGCCGGCTTCGCCTTCATCGCGCTGGTGGTTGCCGCCGTCATGACCAGCTTCTATTCCTGGCGGCTGATCTTCATGACCTTCCACGGCAGGCCCAAGGCTACCGCAGACGTGATGCACCATGTGCATGAATCGCCGCCGGTGATGCTGGTGCCGCTTTTCCTGCTGGCCGCCGGTGCGCTGTTTGCAGGCGTCATCTTCCACGAGCAGTTCATCGGCCACCAGGAGAGCTACGACCAGTTCTGGAAAGGCGCTCTGTTCATGCTGCCGGATAACCACATCCTGCACGATTTCCATGAAGTGCCGCTCTGGGTGAAGCTCGCGCCGTTCGTGGCTATGCTGATCGGCTTTGGGCTGGCGTACCAGTTCTATATCCGCTCGCCGGAAATGCCGCGGGAGCTGGCTGGCCGGCACCGCGGTCTCTACGCCTTCCTGCTCAACAAGTGGTATTTCGACGAACTTTACGACTTCCTGTTGGTGAACCCGGCAAAGCGCCTCGGCCGCTTCCTGTGGAAGACAGGCGACGGGACCATCATCGACGGCTTCGGCCCGGACGGCATCTCGGCTCGCGTCATCGACGTGACGCGCAGCGTCGTCAGGCTACAGACCGGATATCTCTATCACTACGCATTCGTCATGCTGATCGGCGTCGCAGCCCTCGTCACCTGGATGATGCTCGGGAGCTCGTTTTAGACCATGACCGACTGGCCTATCCTTTCCACGGTCACCTTCCTGCCGCTGGTCGGCGCCTTCCTGATCCTGCTGATCCGGGACGAAGGCGACAGCGCGCGCCGCAACATCCGCAATGTCGCGCTGCTGACGACGGTGTTCACCTTCGTGCTGTCGCTGTTCATCTGGGCCGGCTTCGATTATTCTGATACCGGCTTCCAGATGGTCGAAAAGACCGAATGGCTGGACAGTGGCATTTCCTACCACATGGGCGTCGACGGCATTTCGATGCTGTTCGTGATCCTGACCACCTTCCTGATGCCGCTCTGCATATTGGCGAGCTGGAACTCGATCGAGCATCGGATCAAGGAATACATGATCGCATTCCTGATCCTGGAAACGCTGATGATCGGCGTGTTCACGGCGCTCGACATCGTGCTGTTCTACGTGTTCTTCGAGGCCGGCCTGATCCCGATGTTCATCATCATCGGCGTGTGGGGCGGCAAGCGGCGCGTTTATGCCTCGTTCAAGTTCTTCCTCTACACGCTGCTCGGCTCGGTGCTGATGCTGCTTGCCATCATGGCGATGTTCTTCCAGGCCGGCACGACCGACATCCCGACGCTGCTCGGGCATGATTTCCCGGCCGGCATTCAGATATGGCTGTGGCTCGCCTTCTTCGCGTCCTTCGCCGTAAAGATGCCGATGTGGCCGGTGCACACCTGGCTGCCGGACGCGCATGTCGAGGCGCCGACCGCAGGCTCGGTCATCCTGGCCGGCATCCTGCTGAAGATGGGCGGCTACGGCTTCCTGCGCTTCTCGCTGCCGATGTTTCCGGATGCCTCGCTCTTCTTCCAGCCGCTGGTCTTCGCGCTTTCGGTTGTGGCGATCATCTACACCTCGCTGGTGGCGCTGATGCAGGAGGACATGAAGAAGCTGATCGCCTATTCGTCGGTGGCTCACATGGGCTTTGTGACCATGGGCATCTTCGCGATGAACCAGGAAGGCATCCAGGGCTCTATCTTCCAGATGCTGTCGCACGGCCTTGTGTCGGGCGCGCTGTTCCTCTGCGTCGGCGTCATCTACGACCGTATGCACACCCGCGAGATCGCCGCCTATGGCGGGCTGGTCAACAACATGCCGAAATACGCCGTGGTGTTCATGATCTTCACCATGGCCAATGTCGGCCTGCCCGGCACGAGCGGTTTCGTGGGCGAGTTCCTGACGCTGCTCGGCGTGTTCAGGGTCAACACCTGGGTGGCGCTGTTCGCCGCCACCGGCGTCATTCTTTCGGCGGCCTATGCGCTGTGGCTCTACCGCAAGGTGATCTTCGGCGTGCTGTCGAAGGAGAGCCTGAAGGGCCTGCTCGACCTGTCGACGCGCGAGAAGGTGGTGATCTATCCGCTGGTCGTGCTCGTCATCTTCTTCGGCGTCTATCCGGCGCCCATATTCGACGCGACGGCAGCCTCGGTTCAGGCCCTCGTGAACAACGTTACAGTATCGCTCGACGCGGTACCGCAGCCGCAGCCTGCCATCGTGCAGCCGGCAGCGGCCGCGCCGGCCGCAGCGCATTGACAGGGGCGGGCTTATGACGCCGGAACTTTATTCGAGCCTGACGCTGGCCACGCCTGAACTGATCATTGCGGTCGGCGCTCTGGCGCTGCTGATGGTCGGGGTTTATTCGGGACCGCGCGCCAATGCGACGGTGACGGGTCTCGCTGTCGCGATTCTGATCGGCGCAGGCGCCTGGATGCTGCTGTTCGGCGGCGAGGGCAAGGCGTTCGGCAACTCGTTCGTCAGCGATCCGTTCGCCCACTTTATGAAGTTCCTGACGCTGACAGGCTCTGTGGTGACACTGATCATGTCGGTCGGCTTCGCGAAGGCGGAAAAGTTCGACAAGTTCGAATATCCGGTGCTGATCATGCTGGCGACGCTCGGCATGATGCTGATGATCTCCGCCAACGATATGATTGCGCTCTATCTCGGCTTCGAACTGCAGTCGCTGGCGCTCTATGTCGTGGCCGCCATCAATCGCGACAGCCTGCGTTCGACCGAGGCCGGCCTCAAATATTTCGTTCTCGGCGCGCTGTCGTCGGGCATGATGCTCTACGGCATCTCGCTGGTTTACGGCTACACCGGCAACACCGATTTCGACGCCATCGCCGCGGCCTTGGCCGGCGGCGAGCGCCAGCTCGGCCTGGTGTTCGGCCTGGTATTCGTTATGGCCGGCCTGGCCTTCAAGATCTCGGCCGTGCCGTTCCATATGTGGACGCCAGACGTTTACGAAGGTGCGCCGACACCGGTCACCGCGTTCTTCGCGGCCGCGCCGAAAATGGCAGCCATGGCGCTGATGGTGCGCGTGACCGTCGGCGCGTTTGAGCCGATAGCGGCCGACTGGCAGCAGATCGTCGTCTTCATCGCCATCGCCTCGATGGCGCTCGGATCCTTCGCGGCGATCGGCCAGACCAACATCAAGCGCCTGATGGCCTATTCCTCGATCGGCAATGTCGGCTTCGCGCTTGTCGGGCTCGCTGCCAATTCCGAGACCGGCGTGCGGGGCGTCATCATCTATATGGCGATCTACCTGGTGATGACGCTAGGCACCTTCGCCTTCATCCTCGCCATGCGGCGCAAGGACGGCAATGTCGAGCAGATCGGCGATCTTGCCGGCCTGTCCGCGACCAACCCGATGATGGCGACGATCCTGACCATCCTGATGTTCTCCTTGGCCGGCATTCCGCCGCTCGCCGGCTTCTGGGCCAAATGGTACGTTTTCCTGGCGGCCATCGACGCCGGGCTCTATGCGCTGGCGATCATCGGCGTGCTCGCCTCCGTGGTCGGCGCCTACTATTATCTGCGCATCATCAAGATCATGTGGTTCGACGAACCGGTCGGCGGCTTCATGCCGATGGCAGGCGAGTTGCGGCTCGTGCTCGGCGCTTCCGGGGCGTTCGTGCTGTTCTACGTGCTTATCGGCGGGCCCATCGGGCGGGTGGCGCAAGCCGCCGCCAAGACGTTTTTCTAGATGGGATTCGTACTCGCGCCGACCTGCGTTTCAGAAGGCTTCCGGCTCGAAGCCCACGACAAGGTCGGCTCGACCAACGCCATGGCGCTGGAGCGCGCGCGTGAGGGCGATCCCGGCCGGCTCTGGATCGTTTCGAAGCAGCAGGAAAGCGGCCGCGGCCGACGCGGCCGGACCTGGGCGACGCCGCCCGGCAATCTCGCGGCGACGCTGCTCCTCATCACCGGTGGCGATCTTCGCATCGCCGCCACGCTCGGCTTCGTCGCCGGACTGGCGCTAGCCGACGCGCTCAACGCCGTGGTTCCGAACGGCCGGTTTGCGATTGCGCCGGACGGCGGCGGCAGTGCCGGCCGCAACCGCTTCGAGCTGAAATGGCCGAATGACGTGCTCGCCGAAGGCGCCAAGCTCGCGGGCATTCTTCTGGAATCCTCGATGCTCGGGCAGGACCGCTGCGCCATCGCGGTTGGCATCGGCGTCAATGTCGTCGCCTATCCCGAGGACGTGCCATATCCGGCGACCTCGTTGAAGGCGCTTGGCGCGACATGCAACGCCGAAACGCTGTTCCTCCCGCTGTCGGACGCCTGGAGCGAAAATGCGCGGCTCTGGAACGAGGGCAGGGGGCTCACTGAGATCCGCCGGCGCTGGCTTTCCTGTGCGGCGGGGCTCGGCAGCCAGGTCGCCGTGCGCGTAGACGGCAATGTCGTGCGCGGCGTGTTCGAGACGATCGACGAGGATTGCCGCTTCGTGATCCGCGACGATCGCGGTGAGATGTTGAAAATAGCCGCGGGTGACGTGCATTTCGGCGCAGTCGCCTCCGCCGGCGCTGCTTGAAGTAACACACAGGGACAGTTTACTTTTTTCCGCTCGTGCCGGCATTGAAGAGCTTCAGCCATTCTGCGGAAAGAAAGTAAACCGTCCCCGTGCTGCCTGGCTGCGAACGAGGTCGCGGTACGAGAGAAAGAAGAAAAGACATGGCAAGATCCGATAACGCTGAACTCGTCTTCGTACCGCTTGGCGGCGTCGGCGAGATCGGGATGAACTTCGCTCTCTACGGCTATGGCCCAGCCTTGAACCGCGAGTGGATCGTGGTCGATGTCGGCGTGACCTTTCCCGGCCCCGACCTGCCGGGCGTCGATCTGGTGCTGCCCGACACGCGCTTCATCGAAGCAGAGGTCAACAACCTGCGCGGCATCGTCATCACCCATGCGCATGAGGACCATTACGGCGCGCTGCTCGAGCTCTGGCCACGTCTGAAGGCGCCAGTCTGGATGACGCCGTTCGCGGCCGGCCTGCTCGAAGCCAAGCGGCAGGGCGACAATGGCGGCGCGCCAAAAGTGCCGGTGACGATCTACAGGGCCGGCGAAACCTTTACCGTCGGGCCGTTCAGCATCGAGGCGATACCGGTAAGCCATTCGATACCCGAGCCGGTGTCGCTCGCCATCACCTCGCCGCTCGGCACGGTGATCCATACGGGCGACTGGAAACTAGATCCCGCGCCGGAGATCGGCCCGATGACCGACGAGGCGCGGTTCCGTGCGCACGGCGAAAAAGGCGTGCTGGCGCTGGTCTGCGATTCCACCAACGCCATGCGAGAGGGCGAGTCACCGTCGGAGCAGGCGGTGGGGCAGGGGCTGCGGGGCGTGATCGAAAAGGCGCCGGGCCGCGTCGCGGTCACCACCTTCTCGTCCAATGTCGGCCGCGTCCGCTCAATCGCCGAGGCCGCCCGCGATACCGGCCGGCAGGTTCTGGTGCTCGGGCGTTCGCTGAAGCGCATGATCGATGTCGCCAGCGAACTCGGCTACATGGAAGGGCTGCCGGAATTCATCTCTGAAGAGGATTACGGCTTCATTCCGCGCGAAAACCTCGTCATCATCTGCACCGGCAGCCAGGGCGAGGCGCGCGCCGCGCTTGCCAAGCTGGCGCGTGACGAGATGAAAACGGTTGCGCTGTCGCCTGGCGACATCGTCGTCTTTTCATCGCGCACCATCCCGGGCAACGAGAAGGCCATCCTCGAGATCAAGAACCAGCTCATCGAACAGGGCGTCAGGATCATCGAGGATAACGAGGCGCTGGTCCACGTGTCGGGCCATCCCCGCCGCAACGAATTGCGCAAGATGTACGAATGGACGCGGCCAAGGATCGCCGTGCCGGTGCATGGCGAGGCGGCTCATCTCGTCGCCCATGGCGCGCTGGCGAGTGCTGCCGGCGTTCCGGAAGTCGCGCAGGCGCGCAATGGCGACATGTTGCGGCTGGCGCCGGGCGCCGCCGAGATCATCGACCAGGTGCCGTTCGGCCGCGTCTACAAGGACGGCAAGCTGATCGGCGACGACGAGGCGATGGGCATTCGCGACCGACGCAAGCTCTCCTTCGCCGGTCATGTGGCGGTCAATGTCGTGCTCGACGAGCGGTATGAGCTTGCAGGCGACCCGGATCTGGTCGCCATCGGCGTCGCGCTTGCCGATCGCGGCGGCGAGGATCTCGAGGAGATTATGCTGGATGCGGCGATCGGCGCGGTGGACTCCATACCGCGCCAGCGGCGAAAAGACCTCGACCTGGTGCAGGAATCGGTGCGCCGCGCGGTGCGCTCGGCCGCCAATGAAGCGTGGGGCAAGAAGCCGCTGGTGACGGTATTCGTGACGAGATGATTTAGGCAGTAGGGAATAGCCAGTAGGCAGTAGGGAAGATCGGATCGTAGAACAGTCTCTGCTTCCCCCTCGGATCTTGCTTTCTCTATTAGCTACTGCCTACTGCCCATTGCCTACTGCCTGGTCACAGTTTGCGCAGCGTTTACACGGAGTTCTCATGCTCGGCCGCCTGAACCATGTCGCCATCGCCGTGCCGGACCTTGCCGCGGCAAGCGCTGTCTATCGCGACACGCTGGACGCCAAGCTTACCAAGCCTCAGGCGCTGCCCGAGCACGGTGTGACGGTGGTGTTCATCGATACCGGCAACACCAAGGTCGAGTTGCTCGAGCCGCTGGGCGAAAATTCGCCCATCGCAGCCTTTCTGGAAAAGAACCCGGCCGGCGGCATGCATCACATCTGCTATGAGGTCGACGATATAAACGCTGCCCGGGATCGGTTGAAAGCGGCCGGCGCGCGGGTGCTCGGCGACGGCAATCCCAGGATCGGTGCGCATGGCAAGCCTGTGTTGTTCCTGCACCCGAAGGATTTCCTCGGCACGCTGGTGGAACTGGAAGAAGCATGAGCTGGATTTCTGTTGCCGCCATTTATTTCATTATCTGGTGGCTGGTTCTGTTCGCCACGCTGCCGTTCAGCCTGAAGACCCAGGACGATGAAGGCGAGACGGTGCTCGGCACCGTTTCCAGCGCGCCGCAGGGCCCGCATATGCTGCGCGCAATAATCCGCACCACCATCGTTTCGCTGCTGATTTTCGGCGCGTTTTACGTGCTGACCAAGGTCGTCGGCCTCGGCATCGACGACATTCCGCACTTCATGCCTGACCCGACTTGAACAGTTGCCGGCAGATTCCGGCGCATTTTCTGCGTTATCTCGTTGTTTTTGTTGAGGTGGAGCTAGGCGCGGTTTTTAGGCGTAATGCTAAATAATGTCCTGCTTTGAAGCGCGGAGCTTGACGAATCACCGTTTTTGGTAATGCTGATTGCATGTTCGTGCGCGAGAAGAACATCCGCGGCTACACCTACCTCTACCTCGTCGAGAGCGTGCGCGAGGAAGGGCGGATGAAGCAGCGGATCATCCGCAATCTCGGGCGCAAGGAGGCGGTCCTGGCCTCGGGTGATCTCGATCGGCTCGCCTCTTCAGTTGGCCGCTACGCTGAGCGGGCCATGGTCTTGCAGGCCATCGAGCAAAGTTCGACAAGCCTGCACACCCGCCGCATTGGCGCACCGCTGCTGTTCGGCCGGTTGTGGGAGGACACCGGTTGCCGGGCGGTCATCGAAGGGCTGCTGACGGAGCGGAAGTTCGAGTTTGCCGTCGAACGGGCCGTGTTTGCTGCCGTGCTTCACCGCATCATGGCCTCCGGCTCCGACAGGGCCTGCGAGAAGTGGCTCGTCGACTACGACATCCCCGGCGCCGACGATCTTGCCTTGCATCACTTCTACCGGGCCATGGCCTGGCTCGGCGAGGAACTGCCCGAGGCGCGCCAAGCCAATGCGACGCCATTCTCGCCGCGCACTGTGAAGGACGAGATCGAGGAAGCGCTGTTCGCCAGGCGCAAGGATCTCTTCACCGACCTCAGTGTCGTGTTTATGGATACCACCTCGCTCTCCTTCGAAGGCGCCGGCGGCGCCACGCTCGGCGCCCATGGCCATTCCAAGGACCATCGGCCCGATCTCAACCAGATGATCGTCGGCGTGGTGATCGACGGCGAGGGCCGACCCGTCTGCTCGGAGATGTGGCCGGGCAACACCGCCGATGTCAGCGTGCTGATCCCGGTCATCGACCGGCTGCGTCATCGTTTCGGCATCGGCCGGGTCTGCGTCGTCGCCGACCGCGGCATGATTTCCGCTGCCACGATGGCCGCGCTCGAGGAGCGCGGGCTGGAATACGTGCTCGGCGTGCGCGAGAGGACGGACGTCCTGGTGCGCCGTGTCGTGCTCGAGGACGACAAGCGCTTCACGCCTTTGCTGATCGAACGCGCCACCGGCGAGACGCAGCTCTTCGTCAAGGAGGTGACCGTCGAAGGACGGCGCTACATTGTCGCCCGCAATGAAGCCGAGGCGGACAAGGACCGTGCCGATCGTGCCGCGATCGTCGAGGGCCTCGACCGCCAGCTGAAGAAGGGCGACAAGGCGCTTGTCGGCAACTCGGCCTACCGCCGCTATCTGCGCAGCACGAGCCCCGGCGCTTTCGAGATCGATGCCGGCAAGATCGCTGACGAGGCAAGGTATGACGGCATCTTCGTGCTGCGCACCAATGCCAGGATCACGCCGCTGCAGGCCGTCCTGCGATATCGCGACCTCCTCCAGGTGGAGGAGCTGTTCCGCACAGCAAAGGCGCTGATGCGCACCCGGCCGATCTATCATTCCTCCGACGAGGCCATCCGCGGCCATGTGTTCTGTTCGTTTATCGCCCTCGTATTGCGCAAGGAATTGCACAAGCGCTGCGAAGCGGCCGCCATCAAGCCCGAATGGGCCGACGTCCTGCGGGAACTCGACCGCCTACAGACCGGCGTCATCGAGAAGGACGGCAAGGTGATCACCGTTCGCACGCCGGCAACTGGATCTATCGGCAACGTCTTCCGCGCGGCCGGCGTCGCCTTGCCGCCGAACGTGGCCGAAGCACAGGCTGCCTGAGCCGGCTTCGGAACCCTCCCTCGAGCGCTTCGTAGTGCTAACAACCCTGCGCACGCCCTCAACACATTGAAACACCAGCGCTTTCCAATTCGCGGTGTTTAAGTTGGGCCTGAATACGATTAGAGCGCCGCGCGTCCTTTTGGGCACGCAAAGGACGCTCTAAGGCATGATCCCTCTGTGAAACCGATTTGGGTTTCGGGTCATGCGCTGAAGCCGCCTCGCGCGGCTTCTCAGCAAAGGGTCACAAGTTTTTCCGATTGCTCAAAAAAAATGCAAGGCACGAGGCCTTGCAATTGAACGCGTCCGATCTGCTTTCCGGTGTTCCGGCGGCTGCGAATTACCGCGCCTAGATCGCATCCTCCCAAGACTTTGACCGCGTAGGAAGGCAGATTTTGCTCTGCCCTCTCGGTTATCGGGGCACATTAGACCAACCTGCAATAAAATGTCACTAGAAATATTGCGCTGAAACAGCCCTTGATGTGCTGCACTGCACAATAGTTCGGCAGGCCATGCTTGCGAAACGCACAGCGCACGGTTGGCTTCGCGCGCGCGGGTTTCCATCCGGCCTTGAAATGGCTATGAAGCGCATGCAAGCACCGGCCTTGCCGCCGATTCCGGCGTCATTTCTTCACTTCACGGAACCCTCATGCGGCTGTCGCGCTACTTCCTGCCCATCCTCAAAGAAAACCCGCGCGAAGCGGAGATCGTATCGCACAGGCTGATGCTGCGCGCCGGCATGATCCGGCAGCAGGGGGCGGGCAGCTTTTCGTGGCTGCCGATGGGCAAGCGCGTGCTGGACAAGGTCTGCCGCATCATCCGCGAGGAGCAGGATCGCGCCGGCGCGCTCGAAATCCTGATGCCGACGATCCAGTCCGCCGATCTGTGGCGCGAAAGCGGCCGCTATGAGGATTACGGCAAGGAGATGCTGCGTATCAAGGACAGGCACGAGCGCGATATGCTGTTCGGCCCGACCAATGAGGAGATGGTCACGGAGATCTTCCGCTCCTACATCAAATCCTACAAGGACCTGCCGCTGAACCTTTACCACATACAGTGGAAGTTCCGCGACGAAGTGCGGCCGCGCTTCGGCGTGATGCGTTCACGCGAATTCCTGATGAAGGACGCTTATTCCTTCGACCTGGATTTCGAAGGGGCAAAAGCCGCTTACAACCGCATGTTCGTGTCCTACCTTCGCACCTTCACCCGCATGGGCCTGAAGGCCATTCCGATGCGCGCCGACACCGGCCCGATCGGCGGCGATCTCAGCCACGAATTCATCATCCTGGCCGACACCGGCGAAAGCCAGGTCTTTTGTCACCGCGATTATCTCGACCTGGAGGTGCCGGGCGAGGCGACGGATTTTACAAAGGACGACGAGATTGCCGGCATCGTGCGCGACTGGACGACGCCCTATGCGGCGACCGACGAGATGCACGACGAGGCTGCATGGGACAAGATCGGCGAGGGAGACCGGCTTTCGGCCCGCGGCATCGAGGTCGGCCACATCTTCCATTTCGGAGACAAATACTCCAAGCCGATGGGCGCTAAGGTGACCGGCCCCGACGGTAAAGACCACAACGTTTCGATGGGATCCTACGGCATCGGACCGACCCGTCTGATCGCCGCGATCATCGAGGCCAGCCACGACGAGAACGGCATCATCTGGCCGGAATCGGTCGCGCCGTTCGATGTCGGCGTCATCAACATGAAAGTCGGCGACGCCGAATGCGACCGCGTCTGCGACGAGCTCTACCGCAAGCTGACCGCAGCGGGCAAAGATGTGCTCTACGACGACACCGACCAGCGCCCGGGCGGCAAATTCGCCACCGCCGACCTGATCGGGTTGCCCTGGCAGATGATCGTCGGACCGCGCGGCGTTGCTGCCGGCGAGATCGAGATCAAGAACCGCCGCACCGGTGAACGCGAAACGCTGCCGATCGAGGCCGCTGCGAAGCGGCTTGGCGCCGCATGAGCGAGACGGTCGCGACAGCAAAGCCCGCCGGCGCCGGACCGTTCTCGCCGTTCGAGCGCATGGTCGCCTGGCGCTATCTGCGCTCCAAGCGCAAGGAGACGGTGATCTCGGTGATCGCCTCGATCTCCTTCGTCGGCATTATGCTGGGCGTCGCGACGCTGATCATCGTCATGGCGGTCATGAACGGCTTTCGCGCCGAACTGCTGACCCGCATCCTCGGCATCAATGGACATCTGATCGTCCAGCCGGTCGACATGCCGCTCGAGGACTACGCGGAGGTTGCCGGACGGATAAACGGCGTGCCGGGCGTCAAGTACGCGATTCCGCTGATCGACGGACAGGTGCTGTCGTCGGGTGATGCGGGACCTGGAACCGGCGCCCTGGTGCGAGGCATACGCGGCGAGGATCTGGGCAAGATCACGCTGGTGGCAAACAACATCCGCCAAGGCTCCATCGTCGGCTTCGACACAAGCGAGGGTGTGGCGATCGGCAAGCGCATGGCGGACAATCTCGGCCTGGCGCTCGGCGATTCCATCACGCTGGTCTCGCCCGACGGCGACGTGACCCCGTTCGGCACCACGCCGCGCGTCAAAGCCTATCCGGTCGTGGCGATCTTCGAAGTCGGCATGTCGGAATATGACGCCTCGATCATCTTCATGCCGCTTGGCGAGGCGCAGCTCTACTTCAACATGGAGGGGCGCGCGCAGTCGATCGAGATCTTTGTCGACAATCCCGACAACGTCGATGCGCTGAAGGCGCCGGTCGAGGAGGCCGCCCAGCGGCAGATATTCCTGTCCGACTGGCGCCAGCGCAACCAGACCTTCTTTTCGGCGCTGCAGGTCGAGCGCAATGTCATGTTCATGATCCTGACGCTAATCGTTCTGGTTGCGGCGCTGAACATCATTTCCGGTCTCATCATGCTGGTGAAGGACAAGAGCCACGACATAGCCATCCTGCGCACCATGGGGGCGTCACGCGGCGCGGTGATGCGCATCTTCCTGATGACGGGGGCGGCGATCGGCGTTACCGGCACGATTGCGGGCGTCATTCTCGGCATCGTCATCTGCCTCAACGTCGAATCGATCCGGCAACTCTTCTCCTGGATGTCGGGCACGGTGCTGTTCAATCCCGAGCTCTATTTCCTGAGCAAGCTGCCGGCCAAGATGGATCCGGGCGAGACGTTTTCCGTCGTCCTGATGGCGCTGGTCCTGTCGTTCCTGGCGACGCTGTTTCCGGCATGGCGCGCGGCCAAGCTCGATCCTGTCGAGGCGCTGCGTTACGAATGACAAGCGGCAATCGCTCCGGCGACATCATTATCGAGCTGAAAGGCGTCGAGCGGCACTATGTGCAGGGCCCGCGCAAGCTCACCATCCTGAACGGCGTGGATTTTTCGCTGAAGCGGGGCGAAATGGTGGCGCTTGTCGCGCCGTCGGGCACCGGCAAATCAACGCTGCTGCACACTGCCGGCCTTCTGGAACGTCCCGACGCCGGCGACGTCATCCTGGCGGGCAGGGCCTGCGGCCGTCTGTCGGACGACGACCGCACGGCCATCCGCCGCAACGACATCGGCTTCGTCTACCAGTTCCACCATCTGCTGCCGGAGTTCTCGGCTCTCGAAAACATCATGATGCCGCAACTGGTCAAAGGGTTGGCGGCTTCCGAAGCGAGCGAGAGGGCCAACCAGCTGCTCGACTACATGCAGATAGGCAATCGCGGCCATCACCGCCCGTCGGAACTGTCGGGCGGCGAACAGCAGCGTGTGGCGATTGCCCGCGCCGTGGCCAACGCCCCGCTTGTGCTGCTTGCCGATGAGCCGACCGGCAACCTCGACCCGGTGACCGCGTCCTATGTGTTCGAGGCGCTGGCGGCGCTTGTCCGGCAGTCCGGCCTTGCCGCGCTGATTGCCACGCACAATCATGAACTTGCGCGGCGCATGGACCGGCGCGTCACGCTGGAAGAGGGCAAGGTCGTTCCTCTCTGAGGCTCTGCCGCGCTCTCGCAGACCGTCTACCACCCTTTACCTTTCATTTACCCTCGCGCTTTTCGGCGTGCGTGGGTATTTGACTTTTGAATAAAAAGAGAACAAATTGCGAACATACCGAAAACAGGAGGGAATCATGACCGATTTGGTTCAAGACGTGGTCTCGCTGGTTTGCATGAGCACATTTCTGATTTCGATGGCCGTATGGATCGGCGCGCTCTGAGATCGCCTGTTCTCGGCGGCGACTGCCGGGTCGCCGCCGCTTGCTGCTCCGGCGCTCAGTCGCCGAGGGCGACGCCTTCGCGGCGCGGATCGGCTCCGCCGGTCAATCCAGAAGGCTGGATAGCGACGCCGTGCAGGCCGGAATTCAGGTCCTTTACGGCGACCTTGTAGCCGAGCGCCTCGAGGTCAGCGGCCAGCCCTTCGGCGGCGGTCCCCTTTTCGAGATCGTAGGGGCCGAACCTGTTGACGAGATGCGGCATCGAGATCGCAGCCTGCATGTCCATCTTCCAGTCGATCAGCCCGATCAGCGTGGTGGCGACATAGGAGATGATGCTCGAGCCGCCTGGCGAACCGAGCGCGAAGACCGGCTTGCCGTCCTTGAGCACGATGGTCGGCGACATTGATGAGCGCGGCCGTTTGCCGGGCTCGACGCGGTTGGCGACGTTGTCGCCATCCTCTACGGGCGCGAAGGAGAAGTCGGTGAGCTCGTTGTTGAGCAGGAAGCCGCCTGTCATCAGTCGTGCGCCAAAACCGTTCTCGATGGTCGTGGTCATGGAGGCGATATTGCCGGCCGCGTCGACGATCACGAAATGCGATGTCGAAGGCATTTCGAAAGAGACGCCGTCGATGCGGAGTTCGGCTTTCTGCCATGCCGGTTCGCCGGCCTTGGCTTCATCCTCGCCCAGCGCCGTCGGGCGGCGGAGCAATTCGGAACGCGCCTTGAGGTAGGCGGGGTCGAGCAGGCCCTCTGGGATCGAGACGAAATCGCTGTCGGCGACGTAGCGACCGCGATCGGCGAAGGCGAGGCGGGTGGCGTCGCCGATCAGCCGCCAGGCTTCGGGGTCGTCCTTGCCGAGGGTGGCGATGTCGAACGGCTCGAGCAGTCCGAGAATCTGGCCGACGGCGATCGCGCCGGAGGAGGGCGGTCCCATGCCGCAGACTTCGTGGCCGCGATAGGGCGCGCAGACCGCCGGCCTCTCCTTGACTTTGTAGACGGCCATGTCGTCGAGGGTCAGCAGCCCGGGATTGGTCGGGTGCGAGCGAACCGTCTCGACGATCTTCGCCGCGATCGGACCATTGTAGAAGACGTCCGCACCCTCCGCCGCCACGGCCCTGAGCGTCGCGGCATAGTCCGGATTGCGCAAGAGATGCCCGGCAGGCAAAGGCGATCCGTCCGGCGCGAAGAAATAGGCGCGTGCGCCCGGATCCTCGTCGAGCCGTTCACCCTCGTTGGCGACCAATGCGGCAAGGCGAGGGGAAATGGCGAAGCCTTCTTCGGCATGCTTGATCGCCGGCTCGAACAGCGACTGCCAAGGACGCGTGCCGTAGCGCCGGTGGACGGTTTCGAGCAGACGCGGAACGCCGGGGACGCCGACCGAACGGCCGCCGACCACTGCGTCCATAAATTCCAGCGGCTTGCCGTCATCGCCGAGGAAAAGATCCGGCGTTGCCGCGGCCGGCGCGGTCTCGCGACCATCAAAGGTGGTGAGTTCGCCGCTCTTGCCGTCATACCAGACGAGGAAGGCGCCGCCGCCCATGCCGGAAGATTGCGGTTCGACGAGCCCGAGCACCGTCTGCACCGCCACCAGTGCATCGGCCGCGTTGCCGCCGGCGCGCAGCACCTTGAGTCCTGCCTCGGCCGCCAGCGGGTTGGCGGCGACGACCATCTGGCTCTTGGCCGTAACCGTCGGCTTTGCTTCAACCCCGGTCTTGGCTTCCGGCGCCACCGTATCGGCCGCCTGCTGCGCCGAGGCCGGCCCGGCAAGCAGCAAGGCCAGGGCGAGCGCTCGCCACAAGGCGCTCCCGAAAACTCCTCCATTCATGTCATGCGCTCCTTCTGTGCTGCGCCCCCGCAACATCCAGAACCGGCCCGAACACCTCGACAAAGGCGGCCTTCAGCGCCAGGTCGAGATCGGCCATCGTCACCGGCAGGCCGAGATCAACGAGACTGGTCACGCCGTGGTCGGCCACACCGCAAGGCACGATGCCGGTGAAATGCGAAAGATCGGGTTCGACATTGATGGCGATGCCGTGAAAGCTGACCCAGCGCCGCAGCCTGATGCCGATCGCTGCGATCTTTTCCTCGGCGGCCGATCCGTCGGGCATGACCGGCCGCTCCGGCCGCACCACCCAGACCCCGACGCGATCCTCTCGTCGCTCGCCGCGCACGTTGAATGCCGCCAGCGCGGCGATGATCCAATCCTCCAGCGCCGCGACAAAGGCGCGGACATCCTCGCGACGGCGCTTCAGGTCGAGCATGACATAGGCCACCCGCTGGCCGGGCCCATGATAGGTGTATTCGCCTCCGCGGCCGGCGTTGAACACCGGAAAGCGATCGGGTTCGACCAGATCCTCGACACGCGCCGAGGTGCCGGCCGTGTAGAGCGGCGGGTGTTCGACGAGCCAGACCAGTTCGCCTTCCGCGCCGTCGCGGATCGCGGCGGCGCGGGCCTCCATCACCGCCAGCGCTTCCGCGTATCCGGTAAGGCCGGGCTCGATTCGCCATTCGACCGGCGCGGAACCCGGCGCGGGCAGGAACGATCCGGTTATCTGGCTGCGTTCTGACATGAGGCTCTCGCTTGGCCTGCATCATATGGCGGCAAGCGCTGAAAAGGTCCAGTTTTGTTGTGGGCCAGAGCGGTTGGCGAAACGCTTTCGGCGCCGTGTTTTTCTGTGCCGAATAATGCGGTTGACGCACTTGTTTCGCCGGAAACGATTTGCTACATGCCGCTGGCCGGTTCCGACCGGTTCTTTCGTGACGTGCGGTCGTGGCGGAATTGGTAGACGCGCAGCGTTGAGGTCGCTGTGGGGCAACCCGTGGAAGTTCGAGTCTTCTCGACCGCACCAGGAAACATTGATAACGCATTGATTTTGCCGACATAATTGTTGGCAGCAATTTCACCCGAATACTGGTCTGACAGTGCGTACCTGCTGAAGGTTTGGCGCGGAACGCTGCGCACTAGCTGCGCGGTCGACCATTGGTTGCTTCCTGCAGTTGACCTCTTGTGGCGTCAGCTCGCACCGCCTCGGAATTTGGGCGGGTTGAGGTCGAACCGGGGCGGTATGAGGTAACCCTGTCCCTAACAAGGGGCGGCGGGTTTTTGCGTTTCAGCTACGGCGGGATGTGTATCCGAAAGTCTGGCCGGAAGAGCCCGATGATCGGACTCTTCCGGAAGGCTCAGACGATGAAGTCGGTGCCGGTCATGAAGTTTGTGCCGTCTGCATGTCGGCCGCGGCGTCGCCGTTCACATCGGCGTCGATGATCACGTTGCCGCTGTAATTTGTATAGCGAAGCTGGCCGGCCACGCCCGAAAATGCGGCGCTGCCGATGAAAGAAAACGCCTGGTTGCCGCCGACGAGAGTGTTGGCGTCGATGGTCGCGAGATCGATGCGGTCGAAGCCGTGGGCGAAGCCGCCGACAATGGAATCGCGAAGTGCTGGTCCAGCCGGGCTGTCGGAAACGGCATCGAAATCGAACCGATCGTTTCCAGTGCCGCCATTGAGACTATCGCTGCCGGCGCCACCGATCAGCGTGTCGTTGCCGGCCCCGCCGTTCAGCGTATCGTTGCCGGCGCCGCCGACCATGTAGTCGTTTCCGCCGCCGCCGCTGAGCACGTTATTGCCGGAATTGCCCACCAGCGTGTTGTTCAGCGCGTTGCCAGTACCATTGATGTTGCCAGAGCTCTGCAGTTCCAGCCGCTCGACATTGGCGGCCAGCGTCCAGTTGATATAGGAGCGCACGGTGTCCGTACCGCCGCCGGCATTCTCGATGGTGCTGTCGCCCGCTGCGGCGACGACGAATATGTCGTTGCCGAGGCCGCCAACCATGAAGTCGTTGCCGGCCCCGCCATTGAGCAGGTTGTTGCCGGAATTGCCGACCAGGGTATTGTTCAGCGCGTTGCCAGTGCCGTTGATGTTGCCAGAGCTCTGCAGTTCGAGCCGTTCGACATTGTTGGCCAAGACCCAGTCGATGTAGGAGCGAACCGTGTCGGTGCCGCCGCCGGCATTCTCGATGGTGCTGTCGCCCGCTGCGGCGACGACGAATATGTCGTTGCCGAGGCCGCCCACCATGAAGTCGTTGCCGGCCCCGCCATTGAGGACGTCATTGTCATTGCCGCCGAACAGCCTGTCGTTGCCTGCTCCGCCGTTCAGGATATCGTTCCCGCCGTCGCCGTTGATGAGATCGTCGCCGCCGAGGCCCGAGAGGGTGTCGTTGCCGCCACCGCCATTGATGCGGTCAGCGAAGCTGCCGCCATGCCAGACATCCTCGCCCACGGTGCCGATGAACACGGTCGGATCGATGATCTGCGCCCGGACGCCGATCCCGGAGCCGTCGCCGGGATCGAAGGAATGCCACGTCACGACAAAGCGACCGTCGGCCAGCGCCGTGACCGACGGTCTGAATTGACCGTCCGCTGTCGTCGAATTGACGATGAAGTCGTCGCCGGCGGTGCTGCCGTCGGCATTGAAGAGGCGGGCGCGGATGCAGCTTCCGGAGCCGTCGCCGGGATCGCTGGAGGTCCACGTCACCACGAAGCGGCCGTCGGCCAGCGCCGTGACCGATGGAGAATCTTGATTATTATCTGTCGTCGAATTAACGACGAAGTCGTTGCGGGCGGCGGTTCCATTGGCGTTGTAGACGCGGCCCCGGATGCAGGTCCCTGAGCCGTCGCCAGGGTCGGCGGAGGTCCACGTCACCACGAAGCGGCCGTCGGCCAGCGCCGTGACCGATGGAGAGGAATGCTCTCTGTGGTCGAATTGACGATGAAATCGTTGCCGGCGGCGGTTCCATTGGCGTTGTAGACGCGGCCCCGGATGCAGAGCCCCGAGCCGTCGCCGGCGTCTTCTGAAACCCACGTCACTACGAAGCGGCCGTCGGCCAGCGTCGTGATCGAGGGGCTGAATTGACCGTTATCTGTCGTCGAATTGACGATGAAGTCGTTGCCGGCGGCGGTTCCATTGGCGTTGTAGACGCGGCCCCGGACGCAGGCCCCGGAGCCGTCGCCGGTGTCGTCGGACTCCCAGGTCACGACGAAGCGGCCATCGGCCAGTGCCGTGACCGAGGGGTTGAATTGACCGTCCGCTGTCGTTGGATTGACGATGAAGTCGTTGCCGGCAGCGCTGCCGTCGGCGTTGTGGAGGCGCGCGCGGATGCAACTCCCGGAGCCGTCGCCGGCGTCTCCGGACTCCCAGGTCACCACGAAGCGGCCGCCGGCCAGCGCCGTGATCGACGGATTGACCTGAGCACTCTCCGTCGTCGAATTGACGATGAAGTCGTTGCCTGCAGCAGAGCCGTCGGCGTTGTAGACACGGGCGCGAATGCAGCTCCCCGAGCCGTCGCCGGAGTCGCTGGAGGTCCACGTCGCCACGAAGCGGCCATCAGCCAGCGCCGCGATCGATGGAGAACCTTGATTATTATCTGTCGTCGAATTGACGATGAAGTCTTGTCCGTTGCGTCCGATGGGCATGGTGATCTCTCTTTGGTTGTGCCTGCTGAAACACGCTGGCAAGTTTTCAAATATGCGTATGGAAGGCTGCGGCGGCTGACAGCCGGGCGCGGCGTTGTGTTGGATGACTGAATTGGTCGGGAGCCTGCCGGGCCTCGCGGCGCTTAATCGCGGCTATCTGCGGCCGGCGCCGTGACAATGATTCTTGTTTGCTGGCTATGGTTGAGTGGTATGCGCCGCCGGGTTGCGGCGGGGTCGGAATGGCCGTGTTTTATCCGTACGGGCCGCCGGTGCATTAGAAAGCTTATGGTCCGGTAGCTCTGCCGAAGCGGGAACCGCTGAAATTACAAATGGATTCCCGGGTATGTGGGCCCACCACTACCGGCGCCGGGCGTTTTCCAAGCGAAAATAGTATCGCCGGTACAGCAATGTTTTCATGATGCCGCTCAGCGTCGGATCAGGGCCGTGCTTCGAAGATCGGATTGAACGGAGTCGTAAAGCTCGACGGAAACGGGTGAAGCCGCCTTGCGGAATACACCCGCAAGCTGAGCTTCGCCGGCCTCCGCGCCGAGAACCATCCGACCGCCGTAGCCGGCGGATAGATCGCTCGCCACGCGCCCGCCATCGCATCGAGCTTGGCGGGATCGACCGTTCTGGATGATTCCCAAGTGCGCATCTCCTTTGTCTTCAAACTTCCGAAATCGAGGTCGGCGGGAAAATCGCATCGGGAGAGACCGAACGATAGAGCCGTGCTGGCCACAATCGGGCCATTTGCGCCACAACAAGCAATGCGGCCCGAAATGGGAAGCCGCGGGCCGGAACTGATCGCGATGCGCGGCATTCCGTCTATGATGGAGGAAAGGGAGGCGTTTCCCCATGAGCCTGCGTACTTTCCGCCGCGACACCATCACCAGGCCCATATTCAAATGGGCCTCGCGCGTCACCCCGCCCATTTCCGAGACCGAGCGGGACGCGATCGATGCGGGCACGGTGTGGTGGGACGGCGAACTTTTCACCGGCAATCCCGACTGGAACAAGCTTCTCGCCATGCCGCCTGCCAGGCTGTCTGCGGAGGAGCAAGCCTTCATGGATGGGCCTGTGCGCGAACTCTGCGCCATGGTCGACGACTGGAAGATCAACTGGGAGGACCGCGACCTGCCGCGCGAGGTCTGGGACTTCCTGCGCGAGAAGAAATTCTTCGGGATGATCATTCCGAAGAAATATGGCGGCATCGGCTTTTCCAATACCGCGCACTCGGAAGTCGTGCGCACCGTCTCCTCCTGCAGCGTGGTGGCGGGCGTGACGGTGATGGTGCCGAACTCGCTCGGCCCCGGCGAATTGCTGATGCATTTCGGCACCGACGAGCAACGGGATTACTGGCTGCCCAGGCTCGCCGACGGGCGCGAGATCCCCTGTTTCGCCCTGACTTCGCCGGATGCCGGCTCGGATGCGGCGGCGATGACCGACACCGGCATCGTCGAACAGGGCGAGTGGGAGGGCGAGAAGGTTCTGGGCGTCAGGCTCAACTTCCACAAGCGCTACATCACGCTCGGCCCGATCGCCACCGTGACCGGCCTCGCCTTCAAAATGTACGACCCGAACAATCATCTGGGCCGCGGAAAGGAACTCGGCATCACCGTTGCGCTCCTGCCGACTTCGACGCCTGGCGTGACCCATGGCGAGCGGCACATTCCCCAATTCACCCATTTCCAGAACGGCCCGCTTTACGGGAAGGACGTGTTCTTGCCGCTCGACCTGATCCTGGGGGGCGAGAAGCAGATCGGCGAAGGCTGGAAGATGCTGATGACCGCACTTGCCGCCGGCCGCGGCATTTCGCTGCCCTCCCAGTCGGCGGCGGCGGCGGCTATATGCGCGCGCGCCACCGGCGCCTATGCGCGGGTCAGGACTCAGTTCGACGTGCCGATCGGCATGTTCGAGGGTATCCGGAAGCCGCTCGCCGATCTTGCCGCCAATATCTATCTGATCGACGCAGCGCGGCGGCTCACCATCGCCGCCCTCGACGAGGGACACAGGCCCTCGGTGATCTCGGCCATCATGAAGTTCCACGCCACTGAACGCATGCGCGAGTCCGTCGAGAAGGCGATGGACATTCATGGCGGCAAGTCGATCATCGACGGCCCGATGAATTATCTCGGCAGCCAATACAGATCGGCCCCGATCGGCATCACGGTCGAGGGCGCCAATATCCTCACGCGCAACCTGATGATCTTCGGGCAGGGCGCGGTCCGCTCGCATCCCTACATGCTGAAGGAGATGCTGGCGCTGGCCGACAAGGACGAGAAGAAGGGCCCGGATACCTTTGAC
Organism: Mesorhizobium sp. WSM2240; assembly: GCF_040438645.1. Classification (NCBI taxonomy): domain Bacteria; kingdom Pseudomonadati; phylum Pseudomonadota; class Alphaproteobacteria; order Hyphomicrobiales; family Phyllobacteriaceae; genus Mesorhizobium; species Mesorhizobium sp. WSM2240. The sequence goes on along the minus strand of NZ_CP159253.1, from coordinate 2,714,081 downwards.
AAGGCAATCTGGCGCCATGTCGGCCATGCGTTTGCCACCGCCGGACGCGCCTTCGTGCGCGGCTGGTCGGGCGGGCGCATCGGGCCGGCCCCGGAAGATGCAGCGATGCCCGGCTACTGGAAACAGCTCTCGCGGCATGCCGCGGCCTTTGCGCTACTCTCCGATTTCGCGCTGCTGACGCTGGGCGGCGCGCTCAAGCGCAAGGAGATGATCTCGGCCAGGCTGGGCGACATCCTGTCGGAACTCTACCTGCTTGGCGCGGTTCTGAAGCGCTTCGAGACCGAGGGGCGGCATGAGGAAGACCGGCCGATCGTCGACTATGTGATGCGCCAGAGCCAGGGCCGCATGACGGTCGCTTTTGCCGGCGTGCTCGACAATTTGCCGGCGCGCTGGGCGGCGTTCCTCGTCAGGCTGCTCGCGTTTCCCGCGGGCGTACCCGCTCCGATGCCGTCCGACGAACTGACGATCGCGGTGGCCGAAACGCTGATGAAGGATTCGCCCCAGCGCGACCGGCTGACGCCGGACATCTATCTGGGCGAAGGGCACAAGGAGCACCCGCTGAAGGATCTTGAGCGGGCGTTCAGGCTTGTCGCTGCCGCCGCGCACATCGAAAAGAAGATGCGAGATGCGCATACTCGCGACCCGAAAGACGCCCGCGACAAGGGCGTCATCAGCGCGGCGGAGTTCGAGCAGCTTGCCGAAGCCAAGGCGGCGGCGGATCGCGTGGTGGCCGTCGACGCTTTCCCCATGGAAGAGATATCGCCGATCGCGGCGCAGCACCGACGGAACAAGGCGGCGCGCGGCAAGCGCTCGGAGGCCGCCGAATAGAGGCGTGCGGTATCGAGACCACCTCAATCATCATCGACGCAGTTCGGAGCGCAATGTGCTGGATTGCCCGAGGCTGGACGAATTATTCGGCGTGCCTGAGCGCCCAGAGAAGCAGTTTTGCATAGAGCCGTTCGCGCAGGCTTGTGGGGGCTACCAGTTGCATTCTCTCGAGGGCCGCGCATTCCTTTTGGTTTGGCCGACCTTCGGTCAAAGACGCAAGGACCGCACGCGCAAGCGATCGCCTGGATGCGCTTGTGTGCTTCAGATGCCGCAGCGCCGGGATCAAGCGCTGTTCCTCTTCGGTGAATTCCGTGCCGAATGGAAAAACGGCGCACCAGCCCTGCTTGCGCAGCGGGAGAAGCGCTTCCGCTATGCGCTCCGGCGTATTGCGGCGAAAGGCGGGCGGAATGGTAAAATCCTTCTCGATCTTGCCGGCGGATTTTGCCGCGTCGAGCAGTTCGTCCTGGAAGGCCGAATCTGAGATTGCCAGCATGGCGGCAACACAGTCGCGATCGGATTTGCCGTGCAGATCGGCAACGCCGTATTCGGTCACGACGATGTCGCGCAGGTGCCGCGGCAGCGTTGTATGGCCGTAGGACCAGATGAGGCGCGATTCACGGTGCCCGCGCACCCGGCGCGCCGCATTGAGCGTGATGATGGATCGCGCGTCTTCGAGCGCGAATGCCTGGGCGACGAAATTGTACTGCCCGCCGACGCCGGAGACGACGCGGCCGTCAGCGAGCGCGTCGGAGACGATTGCTCCGAGGAGCGTGACCATCATCGCATTGTTGACGAAACGCGCATGCACCCGATCGGCGCGCTTTCTTTCCTCCTCGCCGTAAAGCTCGTTGACGAAGGAAATGCCGCGCATCTGGAAAAGCGCGCGCTCCTCCTCAGGCAGGTCGCGGAGAAACGCGTAGAACGCGTTGCTGCCGACAAAGAAGCCGGAATGGAGGACGGCTCCATCGGAGGCGCGGCGCTTTAGAATGCCTTCCCGGTAAAGATCCATGAAACCGTCGACGAACATCTCGCTGGCGGCGTAGAGGCCGGTTTCGAAGCTTTCCGTCTCCGGCCTTGCGGCCTGATCGTGTGGCGAGAGGCGATGCAGCGCGCCGGCGAAGAGCTCGGGCTGCCGCTGCCGCAAGATCAGGCCGGCCGTCAGCGCGTCGCCCAGCGAGCCGATGCCGATCTGCAGCGTTCCGCCGTCCTTCACCAGGCTTGCCGCATGGATTCCGATGGCGTGGTCTGCCGCCGATACCGGCTCCCTCGGTACGACGAAGAGCGGCCGGTCGCGGTCAGGTCCGTCGAGGATGAAATCGAATTCGCCGGCCGGCAGCACCGCCTCGCCGGGCATGAAGGGCAATTGCGAGCTCACTTCCCCCACCAGCAGGACCGGCTCGTGCCGGGCTTTCAGTAGCGGCAGAATATCGAGCGTGATGTCGGAATTGCAGGACAGGCTGTACTCGGCGTCGGCACCGTCGCCCCGCTTTGCCACAAGTTGCGCGACCACGTTGATGCCGCGGTCGAGCACGTAGCGGCCGGCATGGGTGTAATTGGCCGAGACATAGTTCTGCTGGGCGATATCGATCGAGAGCCAGCGCCCTGCGACGAAGATGAACTCGCTGACGCGGACATTTTCCGGCAGTGAGCCGTCGCGCAGCGCCTTGGCGTAGGCAAGACCCCGATAGTCCGAATAAAGCCGCTCGTTCAGCAGCTCGATGAAGCGGCGTTCCATGTCGCTTGACCAGGATGGCTTTTCCAGCGTCAGCGCCGTGAAAATCTCCAGTTCAATTGCCTTGTCCCGGACCGCCCGCTCGAACAGCGCATTGGCGACGAGATTGGCCTTGCCAAGCCCGAGCGGAAGCGCAAGCACGATGCGTCCGCCAAGGCGCTCGATGATGCGATCGGCGATGCTTTCGGCTTGTTGGTGCTGCTCCGGCTTGCCCGTCACGTTTCTCCGCTTATTGCGTCCCAGCCCTTATCGGGGGCAAACCGGGGCCCGTGCTGCTGTTCGAGCCGCTTCAGCGTCGCAACTATATCCGCCACGCCGCGGCTGCGCGCATAATGCATTGGCCCGCCACGAAACGGCGCGAAACCGGTCGCAAAGATCATCGCGCCGTCGAGCGTGTCTTCGTCCTCGACGATGCCCTCGCGCAGGCAGCGCACGCAGGTGTTGAGCATGGGCAGAACGAGGCGATCCGACATGTCCGGGCCAGGCGCCGGCGCGTCGGAGGCCTTTTTCGGCTTGCCCTTGCTGTCATAGGCGTAAAGTCCCTTGCCCGACTTCCGGCCGGTCTCGCCGCTTTCGACCTTCTTCTCCAGCCAAGCCGGAATCTCGAGAATGGGATCGTCGAGCTTGTCCTTGAGCATCCGGACGACCTCAAGGCCGATGTCGAGCCCGACGCGATCGGCGAGTTCGATCGGCCCCATCGGCATGCCGAACTCCTCCGCCGCGCGGTCGATCGTCTCGTTGGACATTCCCTCGTCGAGCATGGCGAAAGCCTCCGCTAGATACGGCGTCAGCGCCCGGTTGACGAGAAAGCCGGGCGCGCTCTTCACGGCGGCGGGCAGCCGGTCGATTGCGCCGCAGAAGGCGTGCGCCCTGTCGAGCGTCTTCTTACTCGCCTGGTCATGGGCGACGACCTCGACAAGCTCCATCCTGGCGACCGGGTTGAAGAAATGCAGGCCGACCAGCCGATCCGGAAAGGCGAGGCCCTCGCGCAGCACTTCAAGCGGAATGCTCGACGTGTTGGTGGCGAGGATCGCATCCTTCCTCATTTTCGGCGCGATTGCGTCGAACACCTTGCGCTTTACGTCCGCCTTCTCCACGACCGCCTCGATGACGAGATCCGCCTTGGCGACGGCGGAGCCATCGAAATCGGGCATCAGGCGGTCGAGCGCGTCGCGCCGCTCGGTGCTCGAATGAAGCTTTTTGTCGTAGAATTCCGCGGCGCGGCCAATCGCCTTGGCGATGGCGTTGCGGTCGAGGTCGGCAAGCGTGACACGCAGTCCCCGCGACGCGCACCAGGCCGCGATATCGCCGCCCATCGTGCCCGCCCCGATGACGTGGACGTGCTCGATGCCGCTTTCTCCCTTGGCAGAGCCCTTCAGCTTCTCGCGCAGGAAGAAGACACGGATGAGGTTCTGCGCGGTCCCGCTGGCGAGCAGTTCCGAGAATGACGTGATTTCGGCTCTTTGCATTGCCTTGGCGTCGCTGCCGTGCTCCTCCCAGAGATCGATGAGGCGGTAGGGCGCCGGATAATGCTCCTTCGGGGCGTGTTTTTCCGCCTCCGTCCGCATCTGACGGGCAGCGAGTTGGCGCGCCGGCGACAGGCCGAGCACACCCGATTTCCAGTTGCCGCGTTCCGTCTTCATCTTGCCCGAAACAGCCGCTCGCACGGCGTTTTCGACATGGCGCTCCTCGACAACCGCGTCGACGAGCCCGAGCACCTTGGCCTTCTTCGCGTGCACGGTCTTTCCCGTAAGCATCATCGTCATCGCCTCGATGGGATCGATCAGCGCCGTCAGCCGGAATGTCCCGCCGAGCCCCGGGTGCAGGCCAAGCCTGATCTCGGGGAAACCCAGCATCGCATCGCCGAGGGCGAGCGGTGTTTACAGGCGAGCGCGATTTCGAGCCCACCGCCGAGGCAATGCCCATGGATGACCGCTATTGTCGGGATTTTGAGCGCTGCCAATCGGTCGACGATCTCATGTGCCCGCCTCATGCGCTTTTCGACCTCGCCCGCCTCGGTCACGCCTTTGAAGTCGCGGATGTCCGCGCCGGCGATAAAGCCGCCCTTCTTGGCCGAGCGGATGACGAGGCCCTTGGCGCCAATGCTCTCGACATCGCCAAGTGCGGTGTCGAGTTCGGCGAGCACGGCTTCCGACAGCGTGTTCATACTTTCGTTGGCTCTGTCGAGCACAAGCCAGGCAATATCGTCCGATCCCTTGCTCAGCCGCCAGTGCGTGAAAACCTTCGGAGCGTCCTGCGGTCCCAGTTCCATGTTGCGGGGAGCGAGCGTGTTCCATACGGAGGCCTTCGTGACCGGCATCATGCGACCTCCAGCAGCATTGCGCCGCCTTGTCCGCCGCCGATGCACTCGGTGGCTATGCCGCGCTTGAGCCCGAGCCGGCGCATGGCGTTGACGAGGTGAAGCACGAGGCGGTTTCCGCTCGTGCCGACGGGATGGCCGAGGCTGATCGCCCCTCCGTCGACATTGAGCCGGTCGCGGTCGATGCGCCCGAAGACGCCGTCGAGGCCGAGCACGTCGCGGCAATATTGCTCATCCTCCCATGCGGCGAGACAGGCGAGGACCTGCGCGGCGAAGGCTTCGTTGAGTTCCCAGAGGTCGATGTCCTCGCGCAAGAGTTCCCGGCGTTTCAGGATTTCAGTCGAACACAATGTCGGGGCAAGCCCCATGATCGACGGGTCGAGCGCCGACCATTCGCTGTCGACGATGCGGGCGAGCGGCGTGAGCTTGCGCCTTTTCATCGCCTCTTCAGAGGCGAGGACGACCCAGCATGCCCCATCGGTGATCTGGGAGGAATTGCCGGCGGTGACATTGCCGTATGGCTTTTCGAAAACCGGGTCCAACTTCGCAAGCTTTTCCATCGACGTGTCCGGTCGCACCCCGTCATCATGGTCGTAGAGCTTGCCGTCGCGGGTGACAGCCGGGATGACCTCGCCTTCGAGAAGGCCGTTATTTTGCGCGCGCGCCAGGCGTTGATGGCTTTGCAGGGCGTAGCCATCGGCGGCTTCGCGCGTGATGCAGAAGAGGTGGCCGATTACCTCCGCCGTCTGGCCCATATTGAGTTCGGTAATCGGATCGGTGAGGCCGCGTTGGAGCCCGACCACAGGTTTTGCCATCTCCGGCCGCAAGCCCGCCAGCGCAGCGGTTTTTTCCCAAGGCGTCTTCGCCGATGCAAAGCCGCCGAACCACTCGACCGCTTGGTGGCGAAGCACCAGGGGAGCGTGGGACAGCGCTTCGGCTCCGCCGGCCAGGATAAGATCGGCCTTGCCGGCTTCGATCATTCGGAAAGCGGTATCGATCGACTGCATGCCGGAGCCGCAGTTGATCTGGACGGTGAAGGCCGTCATCGCCGCGCCCATGCCGAGCCTGAGCGCCGCCACGCGCGCCGGGTTCATCTCGTCGGCGATCACGTTGACGCAGCCGAGGATTACGGTGTCGAATTCGTCCGGAGAGAATGGCTGGCGTGCGAGAAGCGGCCGTCCGCACTGGACCGCCAGATCCACCGGCGTGAACGGTCCCGGCTTGTTGCGAGCGCGGAGGAAAGGCGTCCGCGCGCCGTCGACCAGATAGACGGGACGGCCGGAATTTGCCTCGGTCCGGCTGGCGTTTCTCGATCCGCCGGCGGTTGGTTTCCTGGCCGCAGTCGCTTTCACCGCACGAGCCGGACTCTTCGCCTTCGCAGCGGACTTCTGCGCCTGGGCCATCACGTTGCTCCCCGTATTCATCGGCGGGATGTCGAGCTGAATTGCCTCCTGGAGAAGAGTGGGAAGACCATGCCTCCGACCGCGCAATTCCGCCTCGAAGGCGAACGTTCCAAGCTGCCGATCGTTCCGCTCAGCCTTCAACGCAAGTTCGCGTGATCGTCCAACCTCACGAATCCGTTATTCTTGCGGGCTTCCCAATGGTCCCTAACGGATGGTAAACGGGCGAAAAAACACGTGACTTGGGCGGGTAATGGGCTTCTTTGCGACGGGACGATGGATCCTTGTTGGGATTCTTGCGGCTTTTGCAGTGGCTGGAATGTCTGCAGGGCAGGCAACGGCCGACAATGATGTGCCGGGAACGATGCTGATTGGTACGAGAACGTCGCAGCCAATCGGCCACTACGAATTCTGCCAAAGGATGAGTTCGGAATGCAGGATCTGGTCCGGTCGGCGCGATCCGGTGCAGATGTCTGACGCGATGCGGGTACTGCTCGGCAGCGTCAACACGGCCGTCAACAGATCTGTTAAGGCGACGAGCGACGACCAAGCCTACAGCAAAAAGGAATTCTGGACCTTTCCTGACGACGGCACAGGCGACTGCGAGGACTACGTGTTGCTCAAAAGGAAAATGCTCCACGCGCACGGCATTCCGCTTTCGGACCTGCTGATTACCGTTGTCAGACTTCAAGACGGCGAGGGACATGCCGTGCTGACCGTCAGGACGGGGGATGGCGACCTGATTCTCGACAATCTGAACGACGACGTGAAGCCGTGGACGCAGACGGGATATCGTTTCATGAAACGCCAGTCAGTCCGATACACAGGGCGCTGGGTTTCGATCCTGGACAACCGGGACGTTCTGGTGAGCTCAGTCAACTAGCTGCACTTTCGCCGCCCGAAAACTTGTGCCGCCGGGAGAAGGACCAACACATCTCTCGACGCCTCACAGCCGGTTCGCTGTCCTCGCCGCATGGACGGGCATTCCTATCTCGGTCAGCAATTCCGCCGTCCTGAGCTAGCGCGGGAATGCGTTGCCGGCTTCGTCGAACACGTGGAGGAACTCGGTCGGGGCGGTGAGGCCGAGTTTTTCGCCCCTGTGGATGTTGACGATGCCGTCGAGCTTGGCGACGATCGGCTCTTCCGGGGCGCCGCAGTCTACATAGAGGAGCGTGACCTCGCCGAGCCGCTCGACGATGTCGACCGTGCCTGTGAAGATCGCATCTGCGCCTTGCGTCACCGCGAGGTCTTCGGGCCGGATGCCGAAGATGCCCTTCTGGCCGCTGGCGCTTTCAGGGATTTTCGCATTGAGCTTCACCGACCGGCCATGCTCCGGCTTGACCATAGCCACGCCTCCGCCGGCTTCGATGACGCAGGGGACGGTGTTCATCGCCGGCGAACCGATGAACTTTGCGACAAAGAGGTTTGCCGGGTTGAGGTAGAGATCCATCGGCGCGCCGACCTGCTCGACCCGGCCGAGATTGAGGACGACGATGCGGTCGGCGAGCGTCATGGCCTCGACCTGATCGTGGGTGACGTAGATCATGGTCGTGTTTGACATGCGCTCGTGGAGCTTGGTGATCTCGATGCGGGTGGCGACGCGGAGCGCGGCATCAAGGTTCGACAGCGGCTCGTCGAAGAGGAAGACACGCGGGTCGCGAACAATGGCGCGGCCGATGGCGACACGTTGGCGCTGGCCGCCGGAGAGCTGTTTCGGCAAGCGATCGAGGAATGGCGTGATCTGCAGCATCTCAGCGGCTTCTCGCACGCGCTTGTCGACCTCGGTCTTGCCGCCGCCCTGGAGTTTCATGCCGAAGGCCATGTTGTCGTAGACCGTCATGTGCGGGTAAAGCGCGTAGGACTGGAAGACCATGGCGATGCCGCGCTTTGCCGGCGGCAAGTCATTGACTACCTCGCCCTCGATCCTGAGCGTGCCGGCGGTGATGTCTTCCAGTCCTGCGATCAAACGGAGAAGGGTCGACTTGCCGCATCCCGAGGGGCCGACGAAGACGATGAATTCGCCCGACTTAATGCCGAGGTCGACGCCCTTGATGACTTCGACCGCGCCGAAGGACTTCTTTATCCCCGTCAATTGAAGACCGGCCATTTCTCTTCTCCCTTATGCAACCGAGCCGAAGAATGCGTCACCTTCGGAAGCTGGACGGAGCAGCCTCCGCTTCCATCGCTTATCCCTTGACCCCGCCCGCGGTGAGGCCGGAGATGATCTTCCGCTGGAAGATCAGGACGAGGATGACAAGCGGCACCGTGACGATCACCGAGGCGGCCATGATGTTGCCCCAGGGGATTTCGAACTGGGAGTTGCCGGAGAGGAGCGCTATTGCGACCGGTACGGTGCGCTGCTCGTTGGTGGAGGTGAAGGTAAGGGCGAAGAGGAACTCGTTCCACGCACCGATGAAGGCGAGCAGCCCGGTGGTCACCAATGCCGGCCACATGAGCGGCAGGAAAATGCGTGTGACGATGACCCAAGGCGTCGCGCCGTCGACGATCGCCGCTTCTTCGATCTCGACCGGCAGGTCGCGAACGAAGGCGGTGAGCACCCAGACGGTGAATGGCAACGTGAAGATCATGTATGAGAAAATCAGCGCAAAGGGCGAATTGTAGAGGCCGAAGATCCGGATAAGTTCGAACAGACCGGCAAGCACCGCTACTTGCGGGAACATCGAAACGGACAGAATGGTGAGGAGCAGAAGCGCGCGGCCGCGGAAATCGACACGCGCAAGAGCGTATGCGGCGGTGACGCCGAGGAACAGCGATATGACGACGACGACGGTCGAGATGAAGAGCGAGTTAGCGAGATTGCGCGGGAAAGTTCCCCTGGTGAAGACGGTCGCATAATTGCTGATCGTAAAAGTCGTTGGCCAGTAGTCGATCTGGAAGAGCGCCGTTCCCGATTTCAAGCTGGTGATGATGGCGTAGTAGAAGGGGAAGATGGCGATGACAACAATGACGACGACGAGGAGATAAAACGCCGTCCGCTTTACAAGCCACATGATCAGCGGCCTCCGCCCAGATTTACCCGGCCGAGCCACAGATAGAGGACGGTCAGCAGGACGAGAATGACGAAGAGCAAGGTCGACGCGGCGGAGCCGTAGGCGAACTTGTCGAACTCGAACAGGTTCTCGCGGGCGAAAACCGACATCGACTTGGTCTGCACATTGTTCGGCGTAAGGACGTAGATCAGGTCGAAGACGCGGAGAGCGTCGAGCCCGCGGAAGATCACCGCCACCATAAGCACCGGCCGAATGAGCGGCAGCGTCACCTTCCAGAAAACCTTCAGCGGGCTCACGCCGTCAAGTTTGGCGGCCTCGTAGATGTCGTTCGGAACCATCTGGAGACCGGCAAGAATGAGGAGCGCCATGAAAGGCGTCGTCTTCCATATATCCACGATGAGAACGGCGATCATCGCGGTGTCGGCGCTGGCAGTCCAGGCGATCTTCGTGCTGATCAGACCGAGCTTGAGAAGGATGTCGTTGATGATGCCGAACTGGTCGTTGAGCATCCATTGCCACATTTTTGCCGAGACGATCGTCGGGATCGCCCAGGGGATGAGGATCGCAGCGCGAACGATGCCGCGGCCGCGGAACTCGGCATTGAGCACCAGCGCGACTATCATGCCGAGAATTGTCTCGCAGGTGACCGAGATCACGGCGAAGCGTACCGTGTTCCAGACCGCGCGCCACCAGACTGGATCGACGAGCAGGCCGTCATAGATGACACGGCCGCTCGGCATTTGCAGGACAGAGAAGTAGTTGGCGAAACCTACCCACTGACCGGCTTCGAGGTCGGCGAGCGAGGCATTGGTGAAGCCGAAATAGATGGTTCGGATGAGCGGCCAGCCGGCGACGGCGGCAAGTACGACCAGCATCGGGATGAGGAACAGCCACGCCGAGCGTACCCGCTGGCGCATCAGCTGCGAACGGCGGGCAACCGGTACGGCGGTTTCAGTCGTCGGTTGGGCTTGTGCCATGGCGCACCTGCTGGCTAACCCCGTTACCTCATAACCCGGACGGCTATGGCAAACGGAGCGGCGGGCATCCCGTGTTCCGCTCTGCCAGAGCAACATGAAAAGCGCAGGCGGGATAGCCCGCCGGCGTAGTTCGTGACTTACCAGGCGGCGCCCTTGAGTTTGGTCAAGGAGACTTCGAGTTCGGCAAGGTTGTCGGCGGCGGTACCCTCGCCGGACAAAGTCTTGTGAACGGCGGTCCAGAACTGACTCGATACCTCGTTGTACTTGGTCTTGACCGGGGCCGAGGGGCGCGGCACGGCGTTGAGGAAAACTTCCTTCCAGCGCGGAATGATCGGCTGCTCCCTGGCGATATCGGAGTCCTGGTAGAGCGCCTGAATGGTCGGCAGATTTGAAGTCCTCAGGGTGCGGTATTTCTGCATCTCGGGAGAGGCGATCCACTTGACCAACTCGATCGCCGCGTCCGGATTCTTCGAGTATTTGGAGACCGCGAGATTCCAGCCGCCGAGTGTTGCGGCCGATCGGGCGCCTTCACCGGACCCCGCCGGCAGCGTGGTCACGTCGAACTTGCCTTTGACGGCGGAGTCTTCGCCGTTGCCGAGGGAATAGGCGTAAGGCCAGTTACGCATGAAGACCGAGTTGCCGGTCTGCCAGACGCCGCGCGTCTCTTCTTCCTGGTAAGCCAGAACGCCGGGAGGCGAGATGGATCCCACCCAACCCTTAGCCATTTCCAGGGCCGCGGCTGCTTGCGGATTGTTGATGGAGATAGTGCCGTCCGGCTCGATGATCTGGCCGCCGCCGTTCGACTTCACCCATTCGAGCGCGTTGCAGGTCAATCCCTCATAGGCGTTGCCCTGGAAGACGAAGCCCCACATGTCCGCGTTACCGGCCTCGCGCTCCTTGTCCATGACGAGCTTTGCGGTCTCGGTCAGTTCCGCCCAGGTGGTCGGGACCTTGGCGCCGTATTTGTCGAGGAGGTCCTTGCGGTAATAGAGCGCCGGCGCATCGGTGAACACCGGCAGGGCGACCAATCTGCCATCGACTGTTTGCGACTCGATGATCGACGGGAAATGGGCGCCTACCACGTCCTTGGTCGCCTCGGCCAGGTCGACGAGCTGATTGGCGAGCTGCGGAGCCCAGATGACGTCCGTCTGGTAGACGTCTATGTCGGTGTTCTGGGCGGCGAGCCAGAGCCTATATTGGCCGAACTGATCCGTCGTCGAGGTCGGCATCGGCACGATGGTGACCTTATGGTCGGTGTTCTTCTCGAATTGATCGAGTATCTCGCGAAGAACCTGCAGGCCATTGCCGGTATCGCCCGACACGATCGCCATGTCGACAGCCTGCGCCGGGCCGGTCGCCAGTATGGCGCCTGCGGCAATGGCAAGAAGTGCGTGACGAAGCTTCATGGTGGTGGGACCTCCCTTTCAAGCTTTCAGGTCGCGCGGGAGGAAACGCCGACCTGAAACGCCTTCCGCTTAACGCCCGCTGGCGTAAAAGGCCTGGCGATCACCGCGGCCCTCGATCGAACCCGCAAGCTCAGGGAGCACCATCATGACGTTGCAAGTCAAGCTCGCCGGCCTTCCAGCACACCGAGGGCAGCGACTGCGAGCGCTGGATGCACTACAAGCAAGGTGATCTAATTAACGCAATCTATTGATTTCATGTCGTTCTTGATGGCTTTAGTGCATCTCTACCGCACCATGGTTTTCCAAATCAGCACAAGCCGTTGAAGTTGATCGACAACATGGCGCCCAGGCCGGCTTGAGGCTTATGGCTGTGCGGCGCATCCCAGTTCATCCATTGACCGCGCTGCAGTCCTGCGCCACGCAAGCAACCCACTGTTGTTCAACATTTTCGTTGCCACGCTGCGCCTGAAGTTCGATGAAGCGGTTCTGCTTGTCCTGGCGAAAATATCTTCCATTTACATGGCCTGGAGAGGTGTTCCGACCAATGCTTGGATCATTTTGTGAGGCAATGCATGCGGGAACTGCCGCGCGATATAGACGCTGACGTGATACTCGAGATCAGCCGTTTGCTGGACGGCCATTCCAAGGTTTCGCCAGTATCGATCATGTGGCTGATCGACGAAATTCGGCAAAACTTCGAAACCGCTCTGTCCGACGACGCGTTGGAACTGCTTGCCGTGGAGATGGTTTCGACGCGGCATCTTCCGATGAAGCTTGATCGGCCGGCAAAGAAGCGGCGGCAACGGCCGACCTCCAAATCAAATTGATCTCCCGGGTCACAGTCTGCCGTTACGTCGCACGTGGACGAGGCCGTATCTCAGATTCCAGAATCCCGGCGGGGACGGACATGTCTCTGGCCAGGATGCCGGAGACCCGGGCCAACGCCATAAACGCTCTGCGAGCGTCTTCGGCCGATTCCTGGTCGACGGTGGCCGCGAAACAGGAGTTCAAGGCGCGTTGATAGATCGGACTTTCCGATGCGCCCGACCAATTCTGGAGAAACGTAAGCGCTTCCTCGACATCATAGATTTCGGTCACTGGCCGGCCAGGCTCTGTCACGATCCGTACCGGCATGATGAACTGCAGCTTGTCCATGGGTCTGGTCCCCGCGTGTTTCCAACCCTTTCAGGCTGGCCGATTTCAACGCGTCAGCAGCTTGTTGGTTGCCATTCTAATCCTTTTCGCCACTGGGCGGAAGCTCCGAGCCCACCTTGAGGCCCGAGTGCGCCCTTCCAATCCACGCGGCCGTATTTCGTTTGATATTCCGTCGCCTTGCGCGCTAAAGCTCTCCCGCAACGCTTTCCCGGAATCTTGGAACGAGAGGCACATTTGGAAGGCCAGGACGATCCGAAGCCGGGCGCCGATGCCCATGAGCCGGTCCACGCCGACATTTACGGCGAGGACGGCGTCATCCATGCGTCGTTCCTCGCCCATATCGGCGCGGCCATCGCCGACCGCGACACGCTGACGCTCAAGCAGGATGTCGCCCGCCTTCACCAGTCCGAACTCGGCGACCTGCTCGAAGCGTTGCTGCCCGAGCAGCGCCGTGCGCTGGTCGAGCTCCTCGGCGCAGATTTCGATTTTTCGGCGCTGACCGAGGTCGACGAGGCTATACGCCTCGAGATCGTCGATGCGCTGCCCAACGCGCAGATCGCCCAAGCGGTCCAGGAGCTCGATTCCGACGACGCCGTCTACATCCTGGAGGATCTAGACGAAGAGGACCAGAACGAGATCCTAGCGCAACTGCCGTTCACCGAGCGGATCAGGCTCAGGCGCTCGCTGGACTATCCGGAAGAATCGGCTGGCCGGCGCATGCAGACGGAATTCGTCGCCGTGCCGCCGTTCTGGACCGTCGGCCAGACCATCGACTACATGCGCGACGATCAGAACCTGCCTGATCATTTCAGCCAGGTCTTCGTCATCGACCCGACCTTCACGCTTCTCGGAGCGGTCGACCTCGACAAGATCCTGCGCTCCAAGCGCTCGGTGAAAATTGAGGAGGTGATGCACGAGACGCGTCACGCCATCCCGGCCAGCATGGACCAGGAAGAGGCTGCGCGCGAATTCGAGCAATACGACCTCCTGTCGGCCGCCGTCGTCGACGAGAACGAGCGGCTGGTCGGCGTGCTAACCATCGACGATGTCGTCGACGTGATCCAGCAGGAGGCGGAGGAGGATCTCCTGCGCATGGGCGGCGTCGGCGACGAAGAGCTTTCCGACACGGTCATCGACACTTCGCGCTCGCGTGTGCCCTGGCTGCTGGTCAATCTGGCCACCGCCTTTCTCTCCGTCTCAGTCATCAGCATGTTTGGCGCGACCATCGAAGAGATGGTGGCGCTGGCCGCGCTGATGCCGATCGTCGCTTCGCTCGGAGGCAATGCGGGCACGCAGACCATGACCGTCACGGTGCGGGCCCTGGCGACGCGCGACCTCGACATCTACAATGCCGGGCGCGTCATCCGACGCGAGGTGATGGTGGGACTTCTGAACGGTGTGGTCATAGCCGTAATCATCGGCCTGGTCGCCGGCTTCTGGTTCCAGAACGCCGATCTCGGCCTCGTCATCGCGGCCGCAATGATCATCAATATGCTGGCCGCGGCTTTAGGCGGAATTCTGATACCGCTGTTCCTCGACAGGCTGGGGGCAGACCCGGCAATCTCCTCATCGATCTTCACCACCATGATCACCGACGTGATCGGCTTTTTCGCCTTTCTCGGGCTCGCCGCCTGGTGGCTGAATCTCGGCTGATCCTGCCGCGCAATGCTTCCGAAGTGGATGGCGTCCCGGTTGAATTCGTCCTTGCGACCCTTCTCTGCCGTTCCTCCTGAGAACTGGTATCTGAAGTCTCAACTCCGAATCCGGACGTTTCGGCGCCATTCAGTCTGGGTGCAGTGAGAACTATCGGAACAAATGCCAAGCGGTAGAATTCCGATACAAAGCGATTGAAATTAAAAGATGATCGCGCCTTCCCTCTAACTCATGGAGGACAGAATGTTTCGCGAGTTTCTTGCAGGTGCCACCATTTCAATCTTCATCGCGTGCCCGACCACCGCCCTGTCACAGGCCCTGCTGTCCGACCAGCGAGATGCCATCGCGCACATGGCCAATGCGGCCATTGCAGATGAACAGTGCGACATGCGAGTGAACCAAGAAGTTCTCAATATAGCTATCGTGCATGTAGGCTTGAACCTGAAGGATTTGGAGGTTGAGCCATACAAATCCGCGTACACCGAAGCAGCACTGGAAGCGCAGGTTAGTCTCGAAGCATCTGGCAATCAGGTAGTCTGCGACCGCCTTGATACTATGTATGGAGCAACCGGCCTAAGGATCCCTGGTCTTATCGCGAGATAGCCACCGAGGTGAGCGAAAGCCGTTGCCGTAGGGGTTGTTGCCTGCCGCTTTTCCTGCGGAACCAAGCATAGCTAAACGTCGCATTTCCACCCATTGCGGAATTCCTCGAGGTGAGCTCAATTGACTTTTACGTAAACGCCATGCGAGGGTTTAGCTGGGGAATCGGGCAGTCTGCCCTTGGGAGCGACAATGCGGGAATATTATTCGATCACCGAACTGACCCGCGAGTTCGACATTTCGACACGCACACTCCGCTTCTACGAAGATGAGGGGCTGATCCAGCCGGTGCGGCGCGGCCGCACCCGCCTGTTCCGCCCCACAGACCGGCATTTGATCAGGCAGATCATGCGCGGCAAGCGCCTCGGCTTCTCGATCAGCGAAATCCGAGAGATCATCCAGATCTACAAGGAGCCGCCCGGTGAAGTCGGCCAGCTCAAGCTGATGATCAAGCGCATCGAGGAAAAGCGCGACGATCTGCGCCAGAAGCGGCGCGATCTCGAGGAAACGCTGGCCGAACTCGACCAGGCCGAGGAATCCTGCGTCGAGCGCTTGGCTGAACTCGGCGTCAACACCTGAGAAACGTGACAGGCCGGGCAGGGGCGGTGTAGGATAAGAACCGCTTAGCCGGTGTGATTACGGTGCAGCATTGAATGCCTCGCCGTGATGCGTCGGCGGTCAAAAGGCAATTCTAGAAGTGCTCCAGCCCTGAGAGGGTGAGATGAGCGAAGCCGGGAACCTTCTGTCGATCCTGCGCGAGGCAGCCGATGCCCGGGTCGTCGACGCGGTCGGGGCCGAGCTAGAGCACGGCCTCGATCGCAATCTGTGCCGGATCAATGCGCTGGCCTTTGCAGCCAGACACGGTCTGGATGAAGAGAAGACGGTTTCTGCTTTTCTTCACGCTTCCAGGATCGGCCTTTTCGACATGTCCTGGAACGTGCTCTGTCCCGGTTGCGGCGGCGTTCTCGACGCCAACGCTTCGTTGAAGACGGTGCTCAAGGACGAATATGTCTGCGCGCTCTGCGCGGACGGATATTCGCCGACGCTCGATGAAATGGTGGAGGTGACCTTCACCGTCAGTCCACGGGTCCGCAAGATCGCGGCGCACAATCCCGACGAGCTTCCGGTCGTCGAATACCTTCGCCAGGTTTACTGGGGCTCGGGCGTCGAACTGCCTGAAGAAGGCTATGAAGAGGCAGTTGAAGGCTTTGTGCTCGAGAGCCTCGAACTTCCGCCCGGCGAGAAGGCGATCCTGTCGATCCAGCTTCCCCCGGAATTCATCATCGTCTTCGAACCGGTGACGCATTCGGCGCAGTTCATCGACGTGAAGGGCGAGCCTACCCGCGAACGCCAGAACCTTTCGCTGGTCTTCGACAAGGATCACGTCCACAGCCAGACGCTGGAGATGCACCCCGGGCCGCTGCGGATCGCATTCGACAACCGGACAGACAGGCGGGCTTTGCCATCCGTCTGTATCGCAGGCGACGTGCTTCACGGTCTGCTCGGCAGGCGCCGGCCGTTCGTCACGGCCAAGCGGCTGTTGACCAACCAGACCTTTCGCGACCTTTATCGGACCGACACGCTGACGGTGGACCAGCGGCTGAAGATCACCAGCCTGACCTTCCTTTTCACCGATTTACGCGGCTCGACGGAGCTTTACGAAAGGGTCGGCGACCTTGTGGCTTTCGACCTCGTCAACGCGCACTTCCGCGTCCTGAACGAGATCGTGGCGGGAGAGGCCGGCGCCGTCGTCAAGACGATCGGCGATGCGGTCATGGCGACGTTCCCGACGCCCGATCGCGCGGTCGCGGCAGCGCTCAGGATGCGCGAAGCCATGCGCGAACTGAACGCGAACAGCGGCCGCGAGGATCTCCTCCTGAAGATCGGCGTCCATGAAGGTCCCTGCATTGCGGTGACGATGAACGAGCGCCAGGACTATTTCGGCCAGACGGTCAACATCGCGTCGCGTGTCCAGGGCCTCGCCAACTCGCAGTCGATCTTCGCTACAGGGTCAGTCGTGAACGACACCAAAGCTGCGGATCTCCTGCACATGAAGGATCTCACGCCTGTTTCGCAGGGCACGTCGCTGCGCGGTATCGAGCGCGAGGTGATGGTCTATGCGATCCCGTAGCTCCAGACGGACTGCCCTCAGATCCAGCGCCTGACCCGCTTGGCGTAATCTCGGTATTTCTTGCCGAACCGCGCTTCCAGATGCTTCTCCTCGCGCTCGATGGCGAGTTTCTGGGTCAGGAAGGCGGCGGCGACGGCAAGCGGCAGGAACCAGGCGATGCCGGTTATCAGCCCGACGCCGATCATCAAGAGCGTGTTGCCGAGATAGATCGGATTGCGGGTGAAGGAAAACGCGCCGGTCGTCACCAGATGCTCGGAAGCCTTGTTCGGCATGATGGTTGTCTTGGCGCGGGCCATGGTGCGCATCGCCGAAAAGTCGAGGGCGACCATCGCCGCGACGAGGAGCCAGCCGGCGGCGAACAGTATGTCGGAGAGGGGCGCCGAAATCCACGGCAGCGGAAAGAGCAGGCCGAGCGCTATGCTGATCGCAATGGCCGCGAGATAGATGATCGGCGGCCACGGCAGCCGGTTCGGGCTGTTCTGGATATCGGTCATGGCGCGCCTCCCTCGAGAATGGAATTGTCGGTCTCAATGGTGCACTGGCCGGCGAACGTTTCGATTTGCGAGCGCAATTCGGCGCTCTGGTCGCCCGCAAAGAGCCTCTTCAGCAAACCGTCCGGTTCGAGTGCGTCCAACATGCACACACAATAGCGCGTGCAGAACTCCGCGTCGCGGCTCTCCTCGCATGTCGCCTCGCAGGAAGCGCGGAACTGCACCTCCGGCGTTTCGATCGGCGCCGGAAAGCCTAGCGCAAACAGCCAAAGGCCGGCGATCAGCACCGGCTGGTGGATCAGATAGACGGCGAGGCTGTGCCGGCCGGCAAAGGCGAGCGGCCGCGACCACCGCCCCGTATCGATGCCGGCCAACCAAGCGAAAAAGCCATGCGACGCGGCCAGTTTTGCCGAAGCCAGCCCGATCAACACCGCCCCGAACCATGGAAATATCGGCACATAGTCGTTGGAGCGCGGGTTCGCCGGCGACAGGCCGGTCCACCACCACGCCGGGTGGGCGAAGAATTCCGAGCGCAGAAAGTTTGGCGCGGCGATTATCGCTGCGGCGGCGATAAGCGTCAGCCACCAGGGCAGGCGCAGGAAGGCGAGGCCGAGCAGGCTCGCCAGCGCGATCTGGTGCAATATGCCAAAAAAAATGAAGCCGCCGGGCACAGCCAGCCAGGTGACCAGCGAGATGGCAGCCGCGGCGCCCGCTACCATGGCGAGCCGCCGCCAGAAGCCAGGCCAGCGCATGCCGCGACCATGGGCGAGGAACAGGCTGACCCCGACCAGGAACAGGAAGCTCGACGCGATGCAGCGCGCAAACAGCTTCCAGCCGCCCGCAGCCGTTATGCCGGTCTGGGCATAGCCGAAGAACTCCAGATCCCAGGCGAAATGGTAGATCGCCATGGCGGCGAGTGCAGTGCCACGCGCGACGTCGAGGGCTTCTATGCGCCCGACCGGCTTCTCATCGAGTCTGGATTGTTCAGGATACATGCGGCGCGTGTTATTGGAGCGGAGTCGCGCAACCGTTATCACGGATGTGCGATCGGCAAGAACCGGAGAATTCCCCATGCACAATGTGTACGCCAATGGAGCGGCAATTCCTGCTCTCGGCCTCGGCACCTGGACCCTGAAAGGCGACCACTGCGCAGAGATGGTGGCGGAGGCGTTGTCCATCGGCTACCGCCATATCGACACCGCAGCCGCTTACGACAATGAAGCCGCCGTCGGATCGGGGTTGCGGGCGTCCGGCATTGACCGGGACGATATCTTCGTCACCACCAAGATCTGGTGGACCGATCTCGCGCCGACAGATCTCATGCGCTCGGCTGAAGCGAGCTTGAAACGGCTTGGTTTGAACCAGGTGGACTTACTCCTGATCCACTGGCCGAACCCGAAAATCCCGCTCGAAGGTTCGATCAAGGCGCTGAACGACGCGAAACGCTCCGGGCTTACCAAGCATATCGGCGTCTCCAATTTCACTACCAAGCTGCTGTCTCAAGCGATCGCGCTGTCGGATGCGCCGCTCGTCGCCAACCAGGTCGAATATCATCCCTATCTCGACCAGACGAAGGTGCTGCGCGCCTGCCGCGAGGCCGGGATGGCGATGGTGTCCTATTGCCCGCTATCCCGGGGCGGCTCGCTGTTTACGGAAAGGGCCGTGACCGACGCGGCGGCGTGGCATTCCAAAACTCCAGGCCAGGTTGTCCTGCGCTGGCATGTTCAGCAGGAAAGCGTTGTCGCCATCCCGCGCACCAACAGGTTGGCGCGCCTGGCGGAAAACTTCGCGATCTTCAATTTCGTGCTGTCGGATGCCGAAATGGCGGCAATCTCGACGCTGTCAAAGGCCAACATCCGGATCTGCGACTACGATTTCTCGCCGCAATGGGACGCTGCGTAATATGCCGCCGAGAAGAATGTCGCTGACGCCCGAGCTGGTGGCGCGCTGCCACCGGACGGTCGAGGATTCCGGACCCGAACCGGGCCTGGCCTATCTCGACGACGAGGACTACGAAGCGATGCTGGATGCAACGCTTGCCGAACTTCCCGAGGGCGCACCGGCCTGGCTGTTTGCTTACGGCTCGCTGATCTGGAGGCCCGAACTGGAGCATGTCGAGGAGCGGCTGGCGCTTGCACGCGGCTGGCACCGCGCTTTCTGCATAAAGATGACGCGCTGGCGCGGCACGCTCGAGCGGCCGGGGCTGATGATGGGCCTAGACCGCGGCGGCCAATGCCGCGGCGTCGCCTACAGGCTGCCTGGCGGAAATTTACGCGAATGCTTCGCAAAACTGTTCCGGCGCGAAATGACCGCCAAGCCCTCGACCTACACGCCACGCTGGATGAAGCTGGAGACGGCCGAAGGGCCGATCACGGCGCTCGGCTTCGTCGTCAACCGCGGCGGCCGCACCTATGCCGGCAAGCTCGACGAGGAGGCTGTGGCGATGGCGCTGGCCGGCGCCTGCGGCCATCTCGGCTCAGGGCCGGACTATCTCTACAACACCGTCAGCCATCTCGAGGAACGCGGCATCCACGACCGCCATTTGTGGCGGCTGCAGCAATTGGTCGCCGAACTGATTGAAGAGGGTCGCTAGCGCGATTGCGACGTAATTCGCCTCGAAGCGCCGGGAATATGGTTTGCGGCATTTTCCGATTGTGCTTATCATCCGCCGTGTCGACGGTTCTGCGAGGAATCAATAGGGAATGCGGTACGGGCGATCGATTTGCCCAAAGCCGCGGCTGCCCCCGCAACTGTAAGCGGCTAGCTCTCCCCAGAGGCCACTGAAGAATTTTCTTCGGGAAGGCGGGGAAGGGCGGTGATCCGCAAGCCAGGAGACCTGCCGGCGACACAGACACTCTAAAGGCCCTCGGGTGGAGGGCGAAAAGGACATTAAGATGAATACTGCAGCTTCCTCTCTCGGTGTTTCGACTTCCGCTGCGTCGCGCGCCGTCCAACTCGGCTTTGCCGCCTTGCTCGGTGTTTTCATCGTCGGTTTCGCGGGCTTTTCGCAGATGGACGCGGTCCACAACGCCGCCCACGACTATCGCCATTCGATGGCGTTTCCCTGCCACTGAGAGGCTGCTGACATGAACGTTTTTCGCAACGTCGTGTTCGTCGCGGCGCTCGCCGGGTTATTGGCGGGTATCGTGATGACCGCGATGCAAACCTATGCCACCGTTCCGTTGATCCTGAAGGCAGAGACCTTCGAAAACGCCGGCGGCGGTCACGACCACGCCGCACCTGCCGACGCGGCTGCTGCAACGCCTCATTCGCATGACGCAGCCACGCCCGCCCACCACCATGACGAAGACGCGTGGGGACCGGCCGACGGTTTCGAGCGGCTCGCCTATACGGCTCTCGCCAACATCGTCACTGCCATCGGTTTTGCGCTGGTCCTGGTCGCGGTTTCGGAAATCTTCGGCGGCATTGCCAATTGGCGCCAGGGCATCTTCTGGGGTTTCGCGGGCTTTGCTGTGTTCACGCTGGCGCCGGGCCTTGGCCTACCACCGGAATTGCCTGCCATGCCCGCCGCCGATCTCGGCGACCGCCAGATCTGGTGGACTGCGACCGTGATTGCGACGGCCGTTGGCCTCGGCCTGATCGCGTTTCGCAGCGGGATGGTCTGGTCGCTTGTCGGCGTCGCGCTGATCGTCGCGCCGCACATCGTTGGCGCGCCGCAGCCGGTGAGCCATGATTCACCGATCCCTGCCGATCTCCACCATCAGTTCGTGGTCGCCGCCACGGTGACCAGCCTGATTTTCTGGGTGGTGCTTGGCGGGGTCTCCGGAGCGGTCCGCTCCAGGGTCGCACGGCCGGCTGACGGCCTGCGCGACAGTTTTGCGTGACGGCAAATCACTGACCTTTCTTCTCGGCGGTGCGCGCTCCGGCAAGAGCGCGCATGCCGAGAGGCTGGTCACGGCCGCGCCCGCGCCGTGGACCTACATCGCAACCGCGCAGGCATTCGACGACGAAATGGCCGAGCGCATCGCACTCCATCGAGGGCGGCGTGAAGATGGCTGGCAGACGATCGATGCGCCGCTCGATCTTTGTGGAGCAATTACCGGCGTGCCGGACACCCGCCCGCTGCTGATCGATTGCCTGACGCTCTGGCTGTCGAACCATCTGCTTGCCGACCATGACGTCGAGGCGGAGTCCGAGAAACTGGCACAAATCCTCGCGAAACCGCGCGGAAACTGGGTCGTCGTCGCCAACGAAGTTGGCCTAGGCATCGTGCCCGACAACGCCTTGGCGCGAAAATTCCGCGATGCCGCCGGGCGGCTCAACCAGAAGATCGCAGCGAAAGCCGATCGCGTGCTGTTCATGGTCGCGGGGCTGCCGCTGCAGGTGAAATGATGAAGACGATCGACGAACAAACCGCCGAGAAGCACAAGGCCAAAATGGCCAAACGTAAGGCCGTGCAGGATGCCGAGGTTGCCGGCAAAACTGTCGAAAAGGGCCTGCTGATCGTCAACACCGGTCCCGGCAAGGGCAAGACCACGGCGGCTTTCGGGCTGGCGCTGCGCATGATTGGCTACGGCCGCCGGATAGGCGTCGTGCAGTTCGTAAAGGGCGCGTGGCATACCGGCGAGAAGGACGCGTTTGCGGCCTTCGGCGACCGTGTCGTCTGGCACACGATGGGCGAGGGGTTCACCTGGGAGACCCAGGACATCAAGCGCGATGTCGCGGCTGCCGAAGCTGCATGGGCAAAGGCCGCCGAGCTTTTGGCCGATCCGTCAATCAGCCTGGTCATTCTCGACGAACTGAACATCGCGCTGCGCTACGACTATCTCGACGTCGACTTGGTGGTCTCAGCGCTGAAAAACCGCCGCGAGGGGCTGCATGTCGTCGTCACCGGCCGCAACGCCAAGCCGGCGCTGGTCGAAGCCGCCGATCTCGTCACGGAGATGGGCGCGGTGAAGCATCATTTTTCGGCCGGTGTGAAGGCGCAGCAGGGCATCGAGTTCTAGGGCGACGGTATCTCGGAACAAAAAGGGCGGCTCTCAGGGGCTGCCCTTCCGCATTTCTTGTGGCCGAGAGACTTACTTCGCCGGCAGTGGCATCCAGGCAGGCACCGCGACATCGGCATGCGCGAATTGCGGCAGTTTGGCCGAAAGCTCTTCCATGTTCTTGATATCGTTCTCGTTCAGCTGCGCCTGCGTGATCAGCGTCGGCGGCACGATGACCTGTCTGCCTGGGTCTTCTCCGGCCAGCATCATGGCGAGCGCGCGCACCGAGACCTGGCCGACGACGGCCGGATTGGTGGCGGCGGTGGCGGCCCAGGCGCTGCCCGGCTCGCGCATAGCGGCGATGTCCGAGGTCGAGATGTCAGCCGAGTAGATCTTGATGTCGGAGGAGAGGCCGGCCTCGTCGACCGCGATTTTCACGCCCTTGGCGAACTCGTCATAGGGCGCGAACATCACCTTGATGTCGGGATTCGCCGACAGCACCGAGCGTGCCTGATTGGCGACCGAATTGGCGATCGGATTATCCAGCGTGCCGAACATCGCTGCTTCGTTGATGCCGGGGTATTTCGCCTTGAACTCTTTCCAGGTCTCGTCGCGGCGGTCGAGCGGCGCAATGCCCGCAACATAGACATAACCGGCTTTCCAGCTTTCGCCATTGTCCTTGATCGCCTGCTCGAGCGCGAGACGGGCGAGATCCCGGTCGGACTGCTCGATCTGAGGGATCTTGTCGTTCTCGACATTGACGTCGAAGGCGACGACCTTGATGCCCGCGTCGACAGCACGTTGCGCGGCTTCCTTCATGGATTCGGTCAAGCCGTGCTGGATGATGATGCCGTCGACGCCAAGCGCGATCGCCTGGTCGACCATGTCGGCCTGGAGGGCGGCGTCCTGCCGGCTATCGAGCACGCGCAGGTCGACGCCGAGCGCCTTTGCCTGTGCCTCGACGCCGGACAGATAGGCCTGGAAAAAGTCGCCGGTCGAGAGATAGCGCACCAGCGCGATCTTGACCTCCCCGGGATTGTCAAACGGCGCCGGCTTGTCCTGCGCAAGCGCCGGCGCCTGCATCAGCATGGTCGCGCCGGCCAGGCCCAGCGCCATCTTGCCCAGAATTCTGCGTGTAATGTTCATTCCCGTTTCCTCCACTGATTGAATGACGTCTTTTAGGCCTTGCCCCTGTGGGATAAAGCGAAGGTGAAGACGAGGGCGACGACAAGGACGGCGCCCTTGACGAAGTCCTGCGTGTAATAGGGCGCGTTCATCATGGTCAGCCCCTGCAAGAGAACGCCGACGAAGAGCGCGCCGATCGCGGTGCCGAAGGCATTCGGCTTGGCCGCGCCGAGCACTGCGAAGCCGATGAGCGCCGCAGCGACGGAATCCAGAAGCAGATTGTTACCCGAGGCGATGTCGCCACGTCCAAGCCTGGCAGCAAGGAGAATGCCGCCGATAGAGGCGAAAACGCCCGAAATGACATAGGCCCAGATCTTGTATGCCTTGACAGGCGCACCGGCCAATTCCGCCGCCCGCGGGTTGCTGCCGACCGCATACATCATGCGGCCGAAGCGCGTGTATTCGAGGAAGAACCAGATCAGCAGGGCCAGCACCAGAAGGACCACGACCGACGCCGGCAGCAGATTGTCGATGAAGAAATCGAAGCGGTGGCGGCCGAGCGCCAGGAAATTGGCGCTGAACTTGCCGGTCGCTGTAGAGCCGTCCGGCATGGTCATGCCGGTGGCGATGGAGCGGCCTTCGGTCGGAATGCGCTGCAAGCCGACCAGCAGGAACATCATGCCGAGCGTGGCCAGGAGATCGGGCACGCGCATATAGACGATCAGGAAGCCGTTGATCAGGCCGACCGCGACGCCGATCAGCAGGCAGGCGGCGACCGCTACGACCGCGTTCTGTTCCAGCACCACCATCACATAGGCGGCAGCCATCATGGCGCTGGTCGCCACCGAGCCAATCGACAGGTCGAAGCCGCCGACGACGAGGGTGGCGGTGACGCCGAGCGCCAATATGCCGGTGATCGCCACGGACTGGAAAATGAACACGGCAGCCTGCGGAGATGCGAAGCCGTCGGTCGCCAGGGAGAAGAAGATGACCAGCCCGAAAAGCAGGACCAGAAAACCATAGCGTATGGCGAGGTCGCGCAGGGTCATTCGGTCTCTCGGAGCTGCCCGTCCGCCGTCATGCAATGCAATTTCATGCCCTTTATCGCTCAATTCGATTCCACCTCATCAACATCATGCCGCCGCCGCGGAGCGGCTGGCCCGCCACCTCGGCGAGCAGCCGATCCATGTCGATATCGGCATTGCGATGCTCGCCGACGATGGTGTGCTCCGACATCACCAATATGCGGTCCGCCGTCTCCAGCGCCTCGTCGAGTTCGGTCACGAAGATAAGCGTCGCTCGTCCATCCGAGCTTGTCCGGAGCTTCGCCGCGATGTCGCGCCTGGCCGAAATATCGACGCCCTGGAAGGGCTCGTCGAGGATGAAGAGGCTGGCCGGCTGCGACATCCAGCGCGCCACCATTACCTTCTGCTGGTTGCCGCCCGAAAGCGTGCCCATCTCGTCCCGTTCTGTCCGGCAGACGATGCCGAGTTCGCCGATCTGTCGCCGCGCCGTGGCGCGCTCGACGTTGCGCTTGAGCACGCCGAAACCTGAAAGCCGCTTCAGGAACGGCAGGCTGATGTTCTCGTAGATGTTGAAATCCTGGACGATACCGTTGTCGCTGCGGTCCTTGGCGACCAGAAAGACGCCGGCGGAGATCGCTTCGCCCGGCGTAGCCGGCGCATAGGGCCTGCCGTTCAGCACCATCGTACCAGAGAGCGGTGTGCGCGCGCCAAACAGCGTCTCGGCCAAGGCCGTCTTGCCGACGCCGACAAGACCGGTGACGGCCACGACTTCGCCGGCGCCGAGCGTCAGCGAGATCGGCCGCGCGCCCTCGGCAATGCGCAGGCTGTCGACTGCGAGAATCGTCTTTGCGGCTTCGTTGACCACGATCCGATCGAGATGGATCCTGCGGCCGAGCATGGCGTTGACCGCGCCTTCATAGTCGAGCGGCTTGTCCTCGAAGACGCCGCTGATCCGTCCGTCGCGCATCGAGACGATCCGATCGGCAAGCCTGCGGATGTCGGACATGCGATGCGAGATATAGAGGATCGCGACGCCATGCGCTCGCAGCCGGTCGATGACGGCGAAGAGCCGTGTCGCTTCGGCGCTCGATAGCGAGGAGGTCGGCTCGTCGAGGATCAGCACTTTAGGCTCGTGCGCCATGGCGCGCGCTATCGCCACCATCTGGCGATCAGCGAGCGAGAGGTCGTTGATGCGAGCCTTCAGGTCGACGGCAAGCCCCAGCCGGTCCGCCACGATCTTCGCCTCGCGGCGGACGCGGCGCGGATTGAAGAAGGTCGGCGCGCCGGTTCCGCTCAGCCGGTCGAGCGTGAGATTGGTAGCGACATCCAGGTCGGCGACGACGCCGTCATTGATGTTCTGGTGCACGGTCACCACGCCGGCGCGCATCGCCTCGGCGGGTGTGGCGGGGGCGAAATGCTTGCCGCCCAGCTTCATTGCGCCGCCGTCGCGGGCATAGACGCCGCTGATGATCTTGACGAGGGTGGACTTGCCGGCGCCGTTGGCGCCCATCAGCACCGTCACTTCGCCCGCGTGCAGGTCGAGAGAGACGCCGCCAAGCACCTCAATCCGGCCAAAGGATTTTCTCAGCCCCTCCACGCGGAACACGGCATTTTCGACCATGCCTTCCTCCCTGAAGGTAACGCTATGAACAATGTCGGCAATTGTCAACACGATTGACAATTGCCAGAGCGGTTCCTAGTTTGGACCAGTCGCCATTGCTCCATTATGATGGAAAACGCGGGTTGGGAGGCCGGGAGTGACGATGAGCGGACCCTTTGAAGCATTGTCGGTTGAAACGCTGGCCGCCAGGCTGGGCGACACTGAGGCACTCACGTCGCGGATCGGCAACAACATTTCGGCCTGGAAGGTGCGTGAGGTCGGCGACGGCAATCTGAACCTGGTCTTCATCGTCGAGGGAGAGAAGGGTGCGGCTGTCGTGAAGCAGGCGCTGCCTTATGTGCGGCTGGTGGGCGACAGCTGGCCGCTGCCCTTGAAGCGCTCCTTCTTCGAATATCACGCCCTGACGCGCCAGCAGGCGAGGGCGCCCGGATCGGTCCCGGAGATCTATTATTTCGACGAGAGCCAGGCGCTCATCGTCATGGAATATCTGTCGCCGCACATCATCTTGCGCAAGGCGCTGATCGAAGGCCGGCAATTGCCCAACATCGCCACCGACATCGGCCTGTTCATGGCGCGCACGCTGTTTCGCGGCTCCGACCTCTCCATGCCGACAAAGGAGCGCAAGGCCGACCTGGCGCTCTTCGCCGACAATGTCGAGCTCTGCGACATCACCGAAAACCTCGTGTTCTCGGATCCGTATTTCGACGCGAAGATGAACCGCCACACCTCGCCGCAGCTCGACGCGCTGGTGGCCGAATTGCGCGCGGACCGCGATTTGAAGGTCGAGGCGCAGCGGATGAAGCATCTGTTCGCGGCCAGTGCCGAGACGTTGCTTCATGGCGATTTGCATTCCGGCTCGATCATGGTGACCGAGGCCGAGACACGGATGATCGACCCGGAATTCGCCTTCTACGGGCCGATGGCCTTCGATGTCGGAATGCTGCTCGCCAATTTCTGGATGGCCTTCTTCTCCCAGCGCGGCCATGAGCACGAGGGCGACCGCGCTACCACCCGCGTCTATCTCATCGATGTGATCGTCGAGACGTGGTCTGTGTTCCGCAAGGAGTTCTCGCATCTCTGGCGCACCGAGCGGACCGGCATTCTGTATCAGAAAAGCCTGTTCGAGGATCAGGGCGATACGCTCGCGGCCGAACAGGCGCTCGACCAGATGCTTCATTCCATCTGGACGGACATGCTGGGCTTCGCCGGCATCGAAATCCACCGGCGGATTCTGGGCCTGGCGCACAATGCCGATTTCGAGACCATTGCTGATCAGGATCTGCGCGCTACCTGCGAAGCCAAGGCGCTGAAGTTCGGTCGCCAGCTTGTGGTCAACCGGCGGCAGATCCACAGCATCGACGAGGTCAATGCGCTTGCCGTGCTGATCGAGAAAGGAACTGCCTCGTGAAAGTCGCGGATCGCCATTACCGCACCATCTGGCCGGCCGAGGACGGCCGAGCTGTCGAGATCATCGACCAGCGCTGGCTGCCGCATGATTTTCGCATCGAGAGGATTGATAGCGTGGCCGGCATCGCCACCGCGATCCGCGACATGTGGGTGCGCGGCGCGCCGCTGATCGGGGTGACGGCGGCCTACGGCGTGGCAATCCAGATGGCCGACGATCCGTCCGACGAGGCGCTCGACGCCGTCTGGGAAACGCTGCACGAGACGCGGCCGACGGCCATCAACCTTCGCTGGGCGCTGGACGAGATGCGCCGGGTTCTGCGGCCGCTGCCGCTCGGCGAACGCGCCGAGGCAGCCTTTCGCCGCGCCGGTGAGATCGCCGATGAGGATGTCGGGCTGAACCGCAATATCGGCGTCAACGGGCTGGCGATCATCAAGGAGATTGCGGCCGGAAAGAAGCCGGGCGAGCCGGTCAACATACTGACGCACTGCAATGCCGGCTGGCTGGCCACCGTCGACTACGGCACTGCCACTGCGCCGATCTATCTGGCGGCAGAGGAGGGGATTCCCGTTCACGTCTATGTCGACGAGACGCGCCCGCGCAATCAGGGCGCCCAGTTGACCGCCTGGGAAATGGCCGGCCACGGCGTGCCGCACACGCTGATCGTCGACAATGCCGGCGGGCACCTGATGCAGCGCGGCGAGATCGACATGGTGATCGTCGGCACCGACCGCACCACCGCCAATGGCGATGTCTGCAACAAGATCGGCACTTATCTCAAAGCGCTCGCGGCGCACGACAATGGCGTGCCGTTCTATGTCGGGCTGCCGTCGCCGACCATCGACTGGACCGTCGGTGACGGGCTTAAGGAAATTCCGATCGAGCAACGCTCGGGCGACGAGGTGTCCTTCGTCTGGGGCAAGACGGCGGCAGGGGAAATCGCGCAGGTACGTGTCTCGCCGGAAGCCACGGGCGCTGCGAACCCGGCCTTTGATGTGACCCCGGCACGGCTGGTGACCGGGCTGATCACCGAGCGCGGCGTGGCCAAGGCTTCGCGCGAGGGGCTGAAGGCGCTATTTCCGGACCGGGGTAACTGACCGGTATAGTCAGAACTAGAGGAAGTCGGCCCTGTGCGGCGTGAACGTGTCGACCAGCCGGCCGGCTTCGAGCGCCTTGACGCCGTGGACGAGATTTGACGGAACGATGAAGCTGCTTCCTGCTTCCAGCGTCTCCGTCCGCCCGTCTATGGTGACCTCGAAGCGGCCTTCGGCGATGTAGCTCGACTGCACATGTGGGTGGGAATGCAATGCGCCGACGCCGCCTTTCTCGAAGGCGAATTCCACGACCATCAACTCGTCGGTGTAGAGCACGACGCGGCGGCGGTTGCCGTCGGGCGTCGGTGTCCAGTTTCCCTCGCCGGGATGCGAAAAAATTTTTGTGTCCATCAATCTGCTCCTACGTCGATCGGCCGGGTGCGGGGGGACAGTTTACTTTCTTTCCGCAGAAACGCAGGAGCGGTTGAAATCTCGCGAGAGCGGAAAACGTAAACTGTCCCCGGGCTTCTCTATCGCGCCAGCCAGCCGCCATCCACCGGGACGACGGCGCCGTGCATGTAATTGGACGCCGGCGCTAGCAGGAACACAGCGGCGTCGCCGATATCTGCCGGTATGCCCCAGCGGCCGGCCGGAATCCGCCCCAGGATCGCTGTGCTGCGGTCCGGATCGGCGCGCAGGGCGGCGGTATTGTTGGTCTCGATATATCCCGGCGCGATGGCGTTGACGTTGACGCCCTTTTGCGCCCACTCGCAGGCAAGCAGCCGCGTGATGCCGAGCGCGCCGTGCTTCGAGGCGGTGTAGGACGCGACCCGGATACCGCCCTGGAAGGACAGCACCGAGGCGACGTTGACGATGCGGCCCCGGCGCTGCGCGGCCATCACGCGGCGACCGAACGCCTGGCAGAGGAAGAACAGCGACTTCAGATTGACGTCCATTACGTCGTCCCAGTCGGCTTCGGTAAAGTCGACCGCGTCGTTTCGCCGGATGATGCCGGCATTGTTGACCAGGCCATCGATGGGGCCATGCGTCTCCCATGCCGTGTCGAGCATCGCCTGCGCAGCGGCATGGTCGCCGAGGTCGCAGCCGATCTCCACGAACTTCGCGCCGGCCGCGGAGACCAGCCGTGCGGTCTCCTCCATCGACGAGCGGCCGATGCCGATCACTTCACCGCCGGCCTTGGCGATCGACACGGCTATGCCCTGGCCGATGCCGGTATTCGCGCCGGTGACGATGATGCGCTTGCCGGCGAGGCTGAATGCCGACAGGTCGCTCACCGCAGATCTCCGATCGCGACGGGGTCGACATCGGTATAGTCGACATTGTCGCCGGCCATCGCCCAGATGAAGGCATAGTTGGAAGTGCCGGCACCGGAATGGATCGACCAGCCCGGCGACAGGATCGCCTCCTCGTTCTTGATGACGAGGTGGCGCGTCTCGTCCGGCTCGCCCATGAAATGGAAGACCCGCGCCGCTTCCGGCAGATCGAAATAGAGATAGGCTTCGGAGCGCCGGTCATGAACGTGGCACGGCATGGTGTTCCACACCGAGCCGGGCGCAAGCTGCGTCATGCCAACGACGAGCTGGCAGGTCTTTGCGCCTTCGGGATGGATGAACTGGAAGATCGAGCGCTCATTCGAGGTCGCTTGGCTGCCGAGGTCGAGCCGCTTGGCGTCGCCGATCTTTATGTGCGTCGTCGGATGAGACTGATGGGCTGGCGCGCTGAGTAGATAGAATTTTGCAGGAACCGAAGCGTCGGCGGAGGCAAACGATACGATTTCCACGCCCATGCCGACATAGATCATGTCGCGCGGTCCGACGGCGTAGGATTGCCCGTCGGCTTCGACTGTGCCTGCGCCGCCGACATTGACGGCGATGAGTTCGCGCCGGTCGAGAAAGTTCTTCGTGCCGGTCGGCTTGATCGCCTCAAGCGCCAGCGGCTGATCCACAGGCATCGCGCCGCCCACGATCATCCGGTCGTAATGCGTGTAGGTGAGGTTGATACGACCTCCCTGGAACAGGCCTTCGATATGGAAATTGTGCCTGAGCTCGTCCGTTCCCATGGCCGCGGCAGCGGCAGGATCGATGGGGAAGCGGGAGGCATAGTCGATATTGTTTTGGGTCATGAAACTGCTTTCTGGGAGGAAGATGCTCAGGAGGATCGGGACTTGCCGATGCCCTGCATGTATTCGGCCTGTTGGCCGATGAGGCGCGAGCGGTAGCGCTGCTGGCTGGCAGACAGATGCGCGCGCATTCCGTCGCGGGCGGCCTGCGGGTCGCCGGCCGAAATTGCGTTGAGAATCACCAGATGCTCGCGCTGCAGACCAACCTGGTAATCATGGGTGAGCACACTTTCGGTACCCCAGGGCGAGGCGACGTCGCACGGTATAGTGCGGCTGCCGAGCGCATCGAGCACCTCGACGTAGAACGGATTGTTGGTGGCCGCCGCGATGGCGCGGTGGAAGGCGAAATCGATCTTGCCGGTAGCCTGCCGCGCCTCCAGCAGCCGCTCGAACTCGAAAAACGCTTCCTGGATGCGCGCCTCTTGCGCGCTGTTGCGGCGCAGCGCCGCGAGGCCGGCGCTTTCGATTTCAATGCCCATGCGCACTTCTAGAACGTTCAGCGCATGCGAGATCTTGTTGCCCAGTTCCTGGCTCATCGAGGCGAAGGCCTGCGCGGGATGATCCATGACGAACACGCCGGCGCCCTGCCGGGCCTCGACCAGACCGTCGGCGGCGAGTGTCGCGATCGCCTCGCGGATCACAGTGCGGCTGACGCCGAAGGTTTCGGTCAGTTGGCTTTCAGTCGGCAGCTTCTGCCCGGGCGCGAATTCCCCGGACAGGATTTTTGCGCGGATCGCCGAAACCACGCTTTCGGAAAGCTTTGGCCTGCGCTCTATCCGCAAATCGACGACTGCGTCAGACGGCATCTTGCCCTCCTATTTGAACACGCTCGGCAGCCACAGCGAAATCGCCGGGATGTACGTGACGAGCCCGAGCACAACGAGGCCGGCGCCATAGAACGGCCAGATCGAGCGCATGGCCTGCCAGACGCTTATCTTGCCGACGGCACAGGCCACGAACTGCACCGCGCCGACCGGCGGCGTGTTCAGCCCGATGCCGAGATTCAGGACCATGATGACGCCGAAATGCACGGGATCGATGCCGTAGGCCTGAGCAACCGGCAGGAAGATCGGCGT
Source organism: Mesorhizobium sp. WSM2240 (assembly GCF_040438645.1). Taxonomy (NCBI): domain Bacteria; kingdom Pseudomonadati; phylum Pseudomonadota; class Alphaproteobacteria; order Hyphomicrobiales; family Phyllobacteriaceae; genus Mesorhizobium; species Mesorhizobium sp. WSM2240. The sequence goes on along the minus strand of NZ_CP159253.1, from coordinate 2,682,005 downwards.
AACGATGATGATGGTAGGCCCCATATCCATGAAGGAACCGAGCAGCAGCATGAGCAGATTGAGCAGGAGCAGGATGACCAGCGGGTTTTCCGAGACCGCGTTCATCGATGCGACCAGCGCCGCCGGCACGCGCAGGAACGCCATCAACCATGAGAAGGCGGCGGCGGTGCCGATGATCAAAAGAACCATCGCCGTGGTGCGCACGGCTCCCATGGTGGCGTGGACGAAGTCGGCCCAGCTCATCTGCCGGTAGACGAACACCGTTATCAGCAGTGCATACAAGACGGCGACGCAGGAACTCTCAGTCGCCGTGAAAATGCCGGATCGCACGCCGCCGAAAATAATGCCGATCAGGAGCAGGCCAGGAACGGCGATGGCGGCGAGATGCACCACTGCGGAGAAGCCGGGGAAGGGCTCGGTCGGATAACCGCGCTTTCGGGCGACGATATAGGCGGTGGCCATCAGCGCACCTGCCAGCAAGAGACCGGGAATGATCCCCGCCGTGAACAGGTCGGCGATTGAGATCTTGCCGCCCGCCGAGATGGAATAGATGATCATGTTGTGCGAGGGCGGCAAAAGCAGCGCGATCAGCGCCGCCATCGAAGTCACGTTGACGGCGTAATCGACGCCGTAGCCGCGTTGCTTCATCTGCGGGATCATCAGCCCCCCGACAGCCGCCGCTTCTGCAACCGCGGAGCCCGAAATGCCGCCGAACAGCGTCGCCGTGACGATATTGACCTGGCCCAGTCCGCCGCGGATATGGCCGACCAGCGACGCCGCGAAGGCGACGATGCGGCTGGCTATGCCGCCGCGCACCATCAGGTCGCCGGCATAGATGAAGAAGGGAATGGCAAGCAGCGAGAACACGCTCATGCCCGAGTTCAGCCGTTGAAAGACCACCAGCGGCGGCAATCCCATGTAAAGGACCGTCGCGAAGCTGGCGACGCCGAGACAGAAGGCGATCGGCGTGCCGATCAGCATCAGCAGCGCGAAGCTCCCGAAAAGGATCCAGAGTTCCATGTCGTCAGGCTTTCAAATTGGGGTCGGCGTGGGCGGCGGCATTGTCGATTTCGACTGCGACTTCGGCCGAAACCGCTTCGTCGAGCGTATCGTCGACCGGTTCGCCAGCGATGCGCCGTACGATCCGCTCCAGGGCGAACAGCACCACGAGAACGCCGCCCGCCACGACTGGAAGGTAATCGAAAGCGCCCGAGACACCGAGCGAGGGAAGCGTGGTGTTCCAGGTCAGAGCGGCCAGCTGGCCACCGTACCAGACCATGCCGGCTCCGAACGCCAGGATCACCACGTCTGAAATCATGCGCAGCACGCGCTTGCCGGCTTTGGGCAGCACATAGAGCAGCACGTCGAAGCCGAGGTGGTTGTTCTCGCGCACGCCAACGGCCGCGCCGAGAAAGATGAACCAGCTCATCAGCATCACCGAACCGGGCTCGGTCCAGCTAGGAGAATTATTGAGCACGTAACGGCAGAACACCTGCCAGGCGACGAAAGCCGTCATCGCGACCAAGCCTGCCCCGGCCAGTAGGAGCGCCGCGGTGTTGAGCTTGGAGAAAGCCCTGACAATGGGTGAGGGATGAGCCCGTGCTTCGGATGACATGCGTCGTCTCTCGTCGTGGACCAGTCTCCCGCCCGGCTGCAGGTGCTGCCGGACGGGAGAGCTGGCGTCCGTTGTGCTACTGAACCGCCTTCACGTCCTCGACCATCTTCTTCAAGACGTCATCGGTGACGTGCTTCTCGTAGACCGGCGCCATAGCGTCGATGAAGCCCTGCTTCTCCGGCGTGGTGATCTGCGCGCCGGCGGCTTCGACGACCTTGCGCGACTCGGCCACCTTTGCCGCCCACAGTTCACGCTGTCTGCCGACGCTGTCCTTGGCCGCCTGCCTGAAAATCTCCTGGTCCTCGGGCGTCAGCTTGTCGAAGGCAGCCTTGTTCATCACGAACACCTCCGGCAGGATGGTGTGTTCATCGAGCGAGTAGTGCTTGGCCACCTCGAAATGCTTGGCGGTATCGTAGCTCGGAAAATTGTTCTCGGCGCCGTCGATGACGCCTGTCTCGATCGCCGAATAGACTTCGCCATAGGGCATCGGCGTAGCATTGGCGCCGAGCGCTGCGACCATGTCGACGAAGATGTCGGACTGGATGACGCGGAACTTCAGGCCCTTCATGTCCTCGACCGAATTGATTGGCTTCGTCCTGTTGTAGAAGGACCGTGCGCCCGCATCATAATAAGCCAGAACCACCAGGCCGGCGGGCTCGAACGCCGCCTTGATCTGGTCGCCGATGGCGCCATCCATCACCTTGTGCATGTGATCTTCCGAGCGGAAGATGTAGGGCAACGCCGGCACGATGGTTTCCTTGACCGTCCCGTTGAACGGAGCCATGGAGATGCGGTTGAGCTCGATAACGCCGGAGCGCACCTGCTCGATCGTGTCCTTCTCCTCGCCGAGCTGGGCCGAGTGGTACACCTCGACCTCGTAGCGGCCGTTGGTGCGTTCCTTCACCAGTTCGCCGAAATATTGAACGCCTTCGACAGTCGGGTAACCGTCCGGGTGGGTATCGGACGATTTCAGCACCGTCTGGGCGTTTGCCGCCCCGATCATCAGTGCTGCGGCTGCGACCGACGCGGCCGCGAATTTCGTAAAATGCAACATGGTTCTTTCCTCCCGTTGGATGCTGCTTCGGCTAGAGCCTGTAGGCGCGCTTCGCGAGCCCGTAGGCCAGTTCCTGCGCAAGCTCGTGCGCCTCGCTTTCGGCCATGCGGTGCTCGGCCACGAGACGCGCGAGAAATGCGCAATCGACCCGGCGCGCAATGTCATGGCGCGCCGGTATGGATGGGAATGCCCTGGTGTCGTCGTTGAAACCGACGGTGTTGTAGAAGCCCGCGGTCTCGGTGGTCATCTCGCGGAAGCGGCGCATGCCCTCGGGGCTGTCGTGGAACCACCAGGCGGGTCCGAGCTTCAGTGCCGGATAGACGCCGGCCAGCGGCGCCAATTCGCGCGCATAACTCGTCTCGTCAAGCGTGAAGACGATGACGGTGAGGCCGAACTCCGTTCCGACGCAGTCGAGCAGCGGCTTCAGCGCGCCGACATAGTCGGTCCGGGTTGGTATGTCGAAACCCTTGTCGCGCCCGAATTTTTCGTAGATGGACGGCGAGTGGTTGCGCCAGGAACCGGGATGAATTTGCAGCACCAGGCCATCATCCAGGCTCATCTTGGCCATTTCAGTCAGCATCTGCGCACGGAAGAGCCGGTGCTCGCGCTCGTCGGAAGAGCCTCGGCGGATGCGGTTGAAGAGCTCCTCGGCCGCGGCGTCCGACAGGTTGGCGGTCTCGGCGGTGGGATGGCCATGGTCGGACGAGGTCGCGCCGAAACTCTTGAAATAGGCGCGTCGCGCGCGATGGGCGTCGAGATAGCCGCGCCAATTGCCCGTCTCGCAGCCGGTGATCTCGCCGAACTGGTCGAGATTGGCGGCAAAGCCTTCGAAATCGGGATCGACGACCGAGTCCGGCCGGTAGGCAGTGACTACGCGGCCGGCCCAGCCGCTTTCGCGGATCATCCGGTGCCAGCGCAGATCGTCCAGCGCGCCTTCGGTGGTGGCGATTGCCTCTATGTTGAAACGCTCGAACAGCGCGCGCGGGCGAAACTCGTCGCGGGCCAGCAGTTCGGCGATGCGGTCGTAATGAGCGTCGGCGGTCCTGGCGCTCAGCGGCTCGGCGATGCCGAACACATCCGAAAGCACGTAGTCGAACCAGAGCCTGGTAGGAGTGCCGCGGAAGAGGAAGAAATTTTCGGCGAAACGCCGCCAGATCTTTCGGCCGTCGGTTTCGACCAGGCTGCCGTCCGAAATCGGTACGCCGAGATCTTCCAGCCTAACGCCTTGGCTGAACAACATGCGGAAGACATAGTGATCGGGAATGATCAGCAGTTGCGCCGGGTCGGGGAAATTCTCGTTCAGCGCATACCAGCGCGGATCGGTATGACCGTGCGGGCTGATGATCGGCAGGTTTTTCACGCCGGAATAGAGTTGCCGGGCAATGGCGCGAGAACGCTCTTCGGCCGGAAACAGCAGGTCCTGATCGATCAAAACGCTCATATTTTCGGGGAGCCCTCCCTGGCTATCCGAGTTCTGGTATGGACGAAGCGGCGTCATGTCAACATACAAAAAATGTTTTGTTGTATGATGACTTTGCCGGCGCGCTTGTGTAATCCCGGAGCCGATTTTCTAAACTAGGGAGGGGCAGATCATGGCAGCGTATCGGCCGTTTGTGGAGGTGAGGCCGCATGGGTGAGCGCCTTTCGAACGCGACGCTGAAGGGCCTGCCCGCGACCGTCCAGAAGCCCGCCTACGACCGGGCCGCAGTAGCGCCCGGAATCGTGCATCTGGGCGTCGGCGCCTTTCATCGAGCTCATCAGGCCGTATATGTCGATGACTGTCTCGGCTCCGGTGAAACCGGCTGGGGTATTATCGGCGCCTCATTGCGCAGCGCCGATACGCGTGACGCGCTCGAGCCGCAGGATGAGCTCTACACGCTTGCAGTACGCAGCGGCGAGGCGGAAAGCCTGCGCGTCGTCGGCTCGATCCTGTCGCTGCTCGTCGCGCCGGAAAATCCGGCTGCTCTGCTCGACGTCATGGCCGATCCGCGAACCCGCATCATCACACTGACGGTCACCGAAAAGGCCTATCTGCGCAACGCCGCGGGCGACCTCGACGCCGCCCATCCTGATGTTGTCGCCGATCTCGCCAATCCCGGCGCGCCCAGAACGGTCCACGGCTTCCTGCTCGAGGCGCTGGTCCGCCGCCGCGCAGCGGGAGCCGCGCCTTTCACCGTGCTCTGCTGCGACAATCTTCCCGCCAACGGCGCGACGCTGCGCCGGCTTCTCATTCAGTTTGCAGAACTGCGCGGCGCCGGGCTGGCACGCTTCGTTCGGGACGAGGTCGCGTTTCCGTCGAGCATGGTCGACCGCATCGTGCCGGCGACCACCGACGCCGACCGCGACCGCGTGGCGGTGGAACTCGGTGCGGCGGATGCGTGGCCGGTGATGACCGAGCCGTTCTGCCAATGGGTGGTCGAGGACGATTTCCCAGCCGGCCGTCCGGCCTGGGAAAAGTTCGGCGTCACCATGGTGTGCGACGTGACGCCGTTCGAGGATATGAAGCTCAGGCTTCTCAACGGCTCGCATTCGGCTATCGCCTATCTCGGCCTCCTGAGCGGCCACGAGACGGTAGCCGCTGCTTTTGCCGATCCGGCCATTCGGAAATTTGTCGACGGGTTGTGGGCGGAGGCGATACCGACGCTGCCCGAAGGTGGCGGGCTCGACCCGCAGGCGTACACCGGGGAGCTTTCGGTCCGCTTCGCCAACACCGCGCTCGCCCACCGCACCGCCCAGATCGCCAATGACGGCAGCCAGAAGCTGCCGCAACGCATCGTAGCCTCTGCCCTGGAACGCGCCGCGGCCGGCGCTCCTGCCGATCATTTGATGCTCGCAGTCGCGGCTTGGATCGCGGCCGCCGAGGCAAGGGGAGATGCGCTGCCCGCCGGCCACTTCACCGACCCGCTGGACAATGGTCTGAGCGCCATCTTTTCGCGCAAGCTGTCGGCGCGCGAGTCCGTGGACGCCGTGTTCGATCTCGTAGGCTTCGCCAAGGGTTTGACCCATCGCGGACAACTGGCGGAAATCACGGCGGCGCATCTCGAAACCTTGCGCAGCAAGGGACCCGCGGCCGCGATGGCCTCACTCGATGGAGTTCGATCTTGAGACAGACCTGGCGCTGGTTCGGCCCCGACGATCCCGTAAAGCTCTCCCATATCCGCCAGGCCGGCGCGGTCGGCGTGGTCAGCGCGCTGCATCATCTGAACGACGGCCGCGCATGGCCGCAGGACGAGGTGTTCAAGCGCAAGGCTGAGATCGAGGCCGGCGGACTGACCTTCGACGTGGTTGAAAGCATCGTCGTCCACGAGGACATCAAGACCCGTACCGGCCGCTATCGCGAACTGATCGACAACTACAAGGCCTCGATCCGTGCCGTCGCCGCCGCCGGCATCCAGACAGTCTGCTACAATTTCATGGCGATCACCGACTGGACGCGCACGGATCTCGATTATCCGATGCTGCATGGCGGCACGGCGCTGCGCTTCGACATGGTTGAATTCTGCGCCTACGACGTGCTTGTTCTCAAGCGCCCCGGAGCGGAGGCCGAGCATCCGGCCGAGCGCATCGAGGCTGCCCGTGCGCGACTGGCAAAGATGAGCGAAAGCGATCTCGCGCGGCTGGAAAAGAACCTGATCGGATGGGTGCCGGCGCGCGAATTCATCTACGATCGCGACTCCTTCCGCCGCGCGCTTGCCGTTTACGGCGAGCTTTCGCGCGAAAACTTTCGCGACAATCTCATCTCATTCCTGCGTGAGATCGTGCCGGTCGCTGAGGAAGCCGGCGTCAGGATGGCGATTCATCCCGACGATCCGCCGTTCCCGATCTTCGGCCTGCCGCGGGTTGTGTCGAGCGCCGAGGATGCTCGGGCGATCCTTGCCGGCTGCCCGTCGCCCTCGAACGGGCTGACGCTCTGCACCGGTTCCTACGGCGCGGGGCGGCACAACGACCTGGTCGCCATGGCCAAGGAGTTCGCGCCGAACATCCATTTTGCCCATCTGCGCAACGTCAAGCACGAGCTCGGCGGCTCCTTCCATGAGGCCGAACATCTCGACGGCGACACCGACATGATCGCAGTGGTCCAGGCGCTGATGGCGGAGGAACGCCGCCGCAAGGCCGAAGGCCGCCCCGACTGGCAGATGCCGATGCGCCCCGACCATGGCCATCTGATCGTCGACGACATCGGCAAGACGGTGAACCCCGGCTATTCCTGCATCGGCCGGCTGAAGGGGCTTGCCGAACTGCGCGGCGTTATGCGTACCATCGAGGCGCTCGGGGTCTAGCAGAAGGAATAGCGGATGGCGAAAATGCGTATAGCCGTCATCGGGCTCGGCATGGCCTCCGCGCCGCATGCCAAGAGCCTGGCCGATCTCGCCGGACGGGTAGAGGTCGTCCATGCCCACAGCCCGACCGAAGCGCGCCGCGCCGCCTTTGCCGAACAGTTCGGCTTTCCGGTTTCCGGCGATCTCGACGCTATCCTTGGCGACCAGTCCGTCGGCGCGGTGATGCTGCTCACGCCCCCCAACACGCATCTCGACCTGGTGCGGCGCGCGGCCGATGCCGGCAAGCACATACTGCTCGAAAAGCCGCTCGAGATCGGCATCGACCGAGCCGAGGAACTGGTCGCCGCCGCCGAAGGGGCAGGGGTTGTGCTAGGGGTCGTCCTGCAGCACCGCTTCAAGTCGGCGAGCACCGCACTGGCAAAGCTCCTCGCCGAAGGCCGTCTCGGCGACATCGTCGGCGCATCGGCGCGGACCTATAATTGGCGGCCGCAGAGCTATTACGATCAGCCCGGCCGCGGCACCAGGGCGCGCGACGGCGGCGGCGTGCTGCTTACGCAGGCAATTCACACGCTCGACCTTCTGATCTCGCTTGCCGGCCTGCCGGAAGAGGTCTGCGCTTACGCAACGACCAGCGCGGTTCATCGCATGGAGACGGAGGACATCGTCGCCGGCGGCCTGCGCTACGCCAACGGCGCGATCGGCACGGTCAGCGCCACTACCTGCGCGTATCCGGGTTTTCCGGACCAGATCGACATTATCGGCACGAAGGGCATGGCGGTGATCGAGGGAGCGGCGTTGAAGGCGGCGTTCCACGACGGCACTGCTTTGGCTGTCGGCGTGGAAGCGGGTCCGGGCGGCGCGGGCGCCGATCCGATGGCGTTTTCGCACGAGGATCACCGCGCGGTGCTGACGGATTTCCTCGATGCCGCTGAAAGCGGACGCGAGCCTAAGGTCAGCGGCCGCGAAGCGCTGAAGGTCCACCGGCTTATCGAGGCACTGCTGCGCTCGGCCGAGAGCGGCAGGGCGGAGACGGTGTCTTAGCTCCTAAGCCGCCACATCGGCCCGCAGCGAGGGCATGCTGAGCGTATCGGCGCCCGGCTGCTCGTCAAACACGACGGTGCATCCCAACGCGATCGCAACCCTGCTTATTGCGTCCACCATTTCTTCGTCCGATGTGACGAAATCGCCCGAGATGACCCTCAGTTCCTCGATGGCTTTTGAAGTCGACAGTAGCGAGCCCGCTGATCTGCTATGAGTGCAGCCCTTCACGACCGATATCAGATCGGCCTCGTCGAAATGCCCGTTGTACACGGCTTTTCTCCGTTCATCGGCCCTTCGACGACTTCAACCCGCCGCCTTGAAAAGCGTTCCATGACCTGATGGATTTGGGCGGATGCTGAAGTGCCGACCTGCTCCACCATCGCACAGCGGCCACTCGTCCAATCAGCAGGCAAAGAAAGTCGCGTAACGCCCGACTACGGAAATTCCGGCGTGGCGCAGGTTGGGCCTCAGCATGTTCGTGTTGTGGGCTCCGGAACTCCGCCATCCCGAGAAAAGCTGCTGCGCGCTTCTGTATTTAACGCCGACATTTTCCGCGCATATTCCGCTCAGCCCGGCAGCCTTGGCCTGAGCCGATCTCTGCCGGTAGCCATCATGGCTGATGGCGTTCCGGGCTGCCTGGTACTGGCTGTGCTGCCTCGCCAGGGCAGTCAGCGTGGCATTGGAGGCCAGAGGGGAAAGGCCGCGGCTTGTCCTGTAGGAATTGATCAGCGTCAGGGCCTGTGGGCCGAAATCGACTGTCGTCGCTGGCTGCATTGCGCTTTGGCAACCAGAAACCAGGATGACGGATGCCGCGACTGTCCAAAGAATTCTTCTCATTTCGGTTTTCCCAGCCTGAAAAGCTCTCTTGTCCCAGATGCTGCCTTGGACGGAAAGGGGAATCGAAAACCCTTGCGTTCCGCGGAGGAGATCTAGGTCGACAGGAACTAAGAGCAACGCAGTGGGTTGGACAGACTGACCCAACACAGGAGGAGATAATGACATTGCTGAGCAGGTTTACTGCCGCTGCTGCGGCCATGACGTTCTTGATTGCCCCGGCGCTTGCCCAGACCGAGACGACGCCGGCGCCCACCATGCCGCCACAAAGCCCGGGCGCCCAACCCGGCATGAGCGGGCAGAGTTCCGATTCCATGCGAGAAATGATGCGCGATATGATGCGCGAAATGATGCAGGAAGAGCCGCGCGCATACGGCAGACGCGGAGATCGAGCAGAACGACGTGGTGGGGACCGTTGGCGCCACGGCGCCTGGCGAGACCGCCACGGCAGCGAATATCGGATGGATAGAGGTCCACGCGGCATGAGATCCGGGATGATGCATGGCGCAGGAATGCGAATGATGTTTGCTATCGTGGACGCTGACGGCGACGGTGCCCTGTCGCTCGCGGAGGTTCAGGATTTCCACGGCCGTATTTTCAATGCGGTCGATGAGAACGGCGACGGCAATGTGGAGATGGAGGAGATAGAATCCTTCTTCCACGGATCGGACGACAAGGACGACGAGTAATTTGCTCCTGCATGGCCTCGCCATGTGCTGCCAATCCGCTGATCAACGGAAGCACGGCCGAGCCTGAGGACGCAGCCGTAAGTGCAGTTGGTTGAGAGCTGCCGTCTGATGGAGACTCCGTTTATTCTCTGGGATCAGGCAAGGCTTTTGCCAAAACGCGCCATGCTGTCGGCCAGCAGCGTAGTGCTCGCGCCCGGCTGCTGCGGCAGGGCGTAGCTGCCGTCCCTGACGTCGATCGGCTCTTCGAAGTGGTCCTTGATCCACGGAATATATTCGAGGATCGTTGAGGCAGGATGCCAATAGCTCAGATGCACATGCACCTGGCTCATCTCGCCGGCATGCGGCGCCACGGGCAGTCTGTGGGCATGCGCGAGGTCGGCGACCTGTATGTACTCGGTTATCCCACCGAGCCGGGTGACATCCGGCTGAACGTAATGCACCGCCCCGGCCTCGATGAAGCTGCGGAACGCATCGATTGTGTAAAGCTGCTCGCCAAGGGCGACGGGTATGTTGGTCGATCGAGCAAGCTGCGCATGACTGCCGACATCGTCGTACCACGTCGGCTCCTCGAACCAGAAGAGATCGAGTTCGCTGGCCCGGGCGCAAAATCGCTTACATGTCGGAAGATCCCATTTGCCGTTGCCGTCCACCGCGATGCGGACGTCCGGTCCAACCTGGCGGCGGACTGCTTCGAGACGCGCAATGTCGGCGGTAGGATCGGCATGGCCGACCTTGATCTTGATGCGCGTGAAGCCGTCCTCCTCGACCGCTTTTCTGGCGAGGTCGAGCATCGTCGGCAGATCGTAGGATAGCCATCCGATATCGGTGTTGTACGCTTCAAGCCGCGCGGTTCTCGCGCCTCCCAGATATTTCCACAGCGGCGCCTGCGCTTGCTTGGCCGCCAGGTCCCAGAGCGCGACATCCACGGCTGCGAGCGCCAGTTGCGTGATGCCAGATCGTCCCACCCATTGCAGGGCAGGGCTGCGCGCCAGCTTGGTCCACAGCCTCGTTAGATCATTGGCGTCCTCGCCGAGCAGAAGCGGCGCGTAGCTGCCGCTGATGCAGGAGGTGATGAGGCGGTCGGAAGCGAGGTGCGCATGCGTGCCCGTAAAACCGTAGCCGATCAGGCCGCTGTCGGTGACGATTCGAGTGCCGACCACGCCCCAATGAGTGATGTTGTGAGTCGAGTCCGAAATGGAACTGCCCGTTACGGGCAAGTGCACGATGAACGGTTCTACGGCTGTTATTTTCATGGGAGCAACTCGTTGGGCGCGGTGCGACGCTGGTTGACGCCGCCTGCTTGCGTTTGCGGCTTTTTGGCCGGGTGGCAGCGGGCTTTGTACCCGCGGTCCTTGCTTAGCCGCCAGCGGGTGGGAGGGCAATTGGCACAGGCCGGTAGAGAGTCAGGCCTGCCGGAGATCCGCGCATGCGACGCCACGGATGCGGTAGTGATCTCTGAAACTTCGCTGTAGCGTATACCGGCGGAATTTCGCCGAAATATTGAGAGCCATCTGCCATGTCTTCAAAACCCTTCGACACGTCTCTTTGGCATCTCGCCCAGGGCAGGCAGCTCCAGCTCGGCGCGAAGGCGCTGCTGATGGGGATTCTGAATGTCACGCCGGACAGTTTTTCTGATGGGGGAGAGTTCGACAGGTCGGACGCGGCGCTCGCCCATGCACGCCAGATGATCGCCGAGGGTGCGGCAATCATCGATGTCGGCGGCGAATCGACCCGGCCCGGCGCCGAGCCGGTTTCGGCGCGCGAGGAACAGGTGCGCATCCTTCCGGTAATCGAAGCGCTGGCGGCCGAGGGCTGCATCATCTCGGTCGACACCTACCGGGAAGAAACCGCGCGCCTCGCGGTGCGGGCGGGTGCGCATATCGTCAACGACGTGCACGGCCTGCAGCGCGAGCCCGGTATTGCCCGCGTGGCGGCGGAGAACGGCGCCGGCTTGGCTATCATGCATACCGGCCGCGATCGCGAAAAGCTCTCCGACGTGATCGCCGACCAGTTTTTCTTCCTCGAACGGTCGCTGGAGATCGCGCGCGCTGCGGGGATACCGGATGAACGGATCGTGCTCGACCCCGGGTTCGGCTTCGCCAAGGATGGAGAAGAAAACCTTCAGCTCATGGCCCGCTTCGGCGAGTTGCGCGCGCTCGGCTTTCCGCTGCTCGTCGGTACCTCGCGCAAGCGCCTGATTGCCCATGTGGCGGGCGGCGACAGGGAGGCCCGCGATCTCGGCACAGCTGCCACGAGCGTCATTCTCAGGATGAAGGGCGCGAGCATTTTTCGCGTGCACAACGTGGCGATGAACCGGGATGCGCTGGCCTTTGCCGACGCTATTCTGGAGCGCGAGAGAGCCGGATAGGTCCCGGCGTCAGGCCGGTTCGGTCACTACGCCTATGCGGCGGTAGACGAAGCTTTCCGCTGTCCGTTCGTTTCCGGTCGAGTTGGCCGCGGCGATGAAATTTGCCATGCGGGCGTGGATCGGCGATTTCACGCAGGCGGGATCGGTCGCGGCCGGATCGCCGGCGATCGCCATCGCCTGGCAGCGGCAGCCGCCCCAGTCGATCTCGCGCCGCTCGCAACCGCGGCACGGCTCCTGCATCCAGTCGGTTCCGCGGAAGGCGTTGAATGCGGGCGAGTCCACCCAGATTTCGGCGAGCGTGCGCTCCCCGAAGCGGTCGAAGGTGAGGGACGGGATTGTCTGCGCGGCGTGGCAGGGCAGGACCATGCCGTCCGGCGCCACCATGAAGGCGTCTCGCGCCCAGCCGCCCATGCAGGGTTTCGGATAGATGGCGAAATAGTCCGGCGTAACGAAGTCGATATTCATGATCCCGGCGAGCCGCTCGCGCGCGGCCTCGACGATCTCGGCCTGGCGGTCTACCGCCGCGCGGTCGGGCATCAGCGCGTCGCGGTTGGTCAGCGCCCAGCCGGAATACTGCACATTGGCGATCTCGAGGCGCTCTGCGCCGAGGGATAGAGCGAGTTCGATGAACTCCGGCACTTCCTCGATGTTGTGGCGGTGGATCGGGGCGTTGATGGTGAGTGGCAGGCCGGCGGCCCGTGCGCGCCGCGCCGTCTCCAGCTTCTTCTCGTGGCTGCCGCGATGATTGCCGATCATCTCAGTCGTCGCCGACCGTGCGCCCTGGAAGCTCAGTTGCAGATGGTCGAGCCCGGCTTCGGCGAACGCCTCGACGCGGCCTTCGGCGATGCCGACGCCGGCGGTGATCAAATTGGTGTAGACGCCGCGCGCCGAAAGGCCAGCTATCAACTGCTCCAGGTCCCGGCGCAGAGTGGGCTCGCCGCCCGAGAGGTGAACCTGCAGAACGCCGAGATCGGCCGCCTGCTCGAACAGGTCGAGCCAGGCTTGCGTGTCCATTTCGCGGTTGGCCTTCAAAAGCTCGGTCGGATTGGAGCAATAGGGGCATTGCAGCGGACAACGATGCGTCAGTTCCGCTAGCATTCCGATCGGAGGGAGAAGCGGTTCGCTCATAGCTTCACCAGCAGTTTATCCGCCCATTCCTGCAGGAAGGCGGTTACATCGGAGGCAATTTCGTCCTCCTCGGCGCCATATTCCGCCGCAAGGTCGGCGATGATGTGGCCGACATCGGACTGTCCGTCGCAGCGGCGCAGAATGTCCAGGCTGATCTCGTTCGGCCAGAACACTTTTTCCGGCGACAGAACCGCATAGGCCTGCCGCACCGGATCGAACTGGATGCGCACGTGTTTTGGCAGCGACGGCGTCGATTGCCTTGAAACTATTGCCCTTTGCCGCGCCTCGATCATGGCTGCTGCTCGGGCCTGAAAGCGCCGGGTGGAATGTTTCCTGCCTGATAGGCATGCTGGAGCGCGTCGAGCATCGCCCACAGAATATCGCATTTCAGCACGAGCGCATCGATCGCCGCCTGCTGGCGCTCCGGCGTATCGGCGTGGCGGAGCACATAGTCGAGGGCGAAATCGGAATCGCGCGAAGCCTGCTCCGGCCGGCGGCTGAAATAGGCGAGCGTATCCTCTGTGATGTAGTCGTATTTGGCCAGCATCGCCGGTACGCGCTCGCCGATGATGACCGGCGAGAACAGTTCGGTGAGCGACGAGGCGATCGCTTCGAGCAACGTCGCATTGGCGCAGAAGGAGAAATAGGCGCCGACGGCGAAGCGCGTGGCGGGCAGGGCGAGCCTTTCGCTTTTCACTGCCTCGGCATCGAGGCCGAGCGAAGTGGCGAGATGCAGCCAGCGGGCGATGCCGCCGCTCCAGCCGTCCTCGCCGTCATGATCCTCGATGCGCTTGCGCCAGGCGGCGCGAAAGGCGGGATCGGTTGCGCGGGCGAGGATAATTGCGTCCTTGCGCGGGATGACCGCCTGGTAGCAGTAGCGGTTCAGCGCCCATGCCTGCAACTCGCCCTTGGACATGCCGCCGCTGGTCATTCGGTGATGGAGGGGATGGCGATTGTGGTAGCGCTCCGCGCCGACCCGCCGCAGAACGGCTTCAAGCTCAACCGTGGACAGGCCGTTCCTGGCGGCGTCGTGGAAATCGCTCACAATTCTATCTCCATACCGTCATAGGCGACTTCCCAGCCGGCCTCTGTGACCGCCGCGTGTTCAGGCGAGCTTTCGTCCAGAACGGGGTTGGTGTTGTTGATGTGGACGAAGATGCGGCGGCCGATCCTGACGTCGGCGAGGCCGGCGATGGAGCCCGCCCGCCCTGACATCGCCAGGTGACCCATGCGTGCGCCGGTCTTCTGCCCGACGCCGGCCGCGATCATTTCGTCATCGGTATAGACAGTGCCGTCGAACAGCAGGCAGGCCGCGCCGGCAAGCCGCTCCCGCAGTGCCGCGTCGATCCGGGCGCAGCCGGGAATGTAGAAGGCCGAGCGGCTGTTGCCGGCTGCAATGCGCACCGCGATCGTGTCGCCCTCTTCGGAACCGTAATCGGCCTCCGGCCGGCCTGAATCCTCCAGATAAAGCGCGACCTTTCCAGGCACGGCAAAGCTTTCGATCGTCACGCCGGTTCCCTGGCCGGTGGCGTCGCAGAGTTCCAATTCACCCAGCGCAGGCAAGGTGCGTCGCGGCACAACTGCCGGATCGAGCACGTTGAAGATGGGATTGGCCGCGAGCGCGGCGAGAACCCGTTCCGAGGCATAGATGGCGAAGGGCTGGCGCTCGCGAAGGCTGAGCAGGCCGGCGACGTGGTCGACATCGGCATTGGTGAGCGCGACGGCGCGTATCGGCGTCGAGCGCAACGGCGCGTCAGGCGCGGGCTGCAGTTCGGGCGTTTGCGCGATCTGCTGGCGGATGTCGGGGGAGGCATTGAAGAGAACCCAGCCGACGCCATCGGCAGAGGCGGCGAGGCTCGACTGCGTGCGCTGGCGTATCCCGGAAGAGCCTGCGCGGGCGGCGCGGCTCAGCCGGTAATTGCAGTTCCATTGGGGAAAACCGCCGCCGGCCGCCGATCCGACGATTTTCAGACGCATCGCCACAGTCCGGTTTCGAACTCCATACTTCCTTGACACGACAGGTATGGTACTGCCGCGGCCGGATACGTCACGCTTAATTCAAAGTCGGCAGCGCGCGCCGCTGTCGCCAGCGGCGCGCACCGACGCGGCCTACTTCTTGGGAGTAATTTCAGCAGGCAGGTACCGCGAGATTTCAAAGCCAGCAGCAACCTGGCACATGGTCGGCTTTGTCCAGATCTTCTTCATTCCGTTTCTCCTTTTCCACCGGCCCGAATGGACCGATCCTGTCGATATCCAACCGCTGCTAGGGCACCGTTATGCAGCGGCTCGTCCATTACGTCTCAAAATGGACTAATGAAAAGATTGGTCCTGAAAATTCAAAAACAACGCAGAAATTGCAACTCTGTCTCGTTTAATGCGGTCATGCTTCAATCGTTCACCACGTAGGGCGTATTGTCCTCCAGAGGAAGATTGGCGCTCTCCCAGCCATCCGATCCGAGCGGGTACCAGACCACCGAACCGTATCCCCATTCGAGCGCCCGTTTGGCGGCATTCCAGGACATCCAGCAGTCGGTCATGCAGTAAAACAGGATCGTGCGCGACTTGTCCGAGCCGGTGTTGGCCTCGAGCCCCTGGCGAAAATATTCTGCGGTTTCCGCCGAAATCGCACCGTAGCCCACATTGGCCAGCCACACGCTGCCTGGAATGTCCTTCCTGATCTTCTCCTTCCATATCGTTCCCGCCGGCAGGTTGGCCGGCTTCGGAGCCTGCGGCATCACATCGAAGAAAACCGCCTTCTTCTCCCGCCACAGCGCCTCGGCTTCGCTCGTCGTCACCACCTTCGCTCCTTGCAGCGTATCCGGCACCGGCGCCCGATATTCGTCCATCCGGTAGCCGGCGGGCTCTTCGACGCCGCCGGCGCAAACCGGTCCGGCCAAGCCCAGAAAGCCCGCTGCGAGCAGCAAAAGCAACGATTGTGACTTCATCTCCTTCTCTTCATCACCCGCCGCAACTTCCGGTCCGAACGGGCCTGTTCACTAATTCTACTGCGTGATCGGCTTGTCCTGCTCGTCGATCAGCGGCACGCTGAAGTCGAGCAGGATCTTGTTGATCTCAGACTGGCTGTCCTTAATGACGCGGTTCAGCGTCCGCTTCCATTCCTGGTCCGAAGGCCGCACGCCCATGGTGATCCGGTAGATCATGCGGGACCCGGTCTTTTCCTTGATCAGTGGGACGATCTCGAGATCGGCCCCGGATTTCTTGGCGTAGTAGCCTGCCATCGGACCCCACACGATCGCGGCGTCGATCGAGCCTGCCATAAGATCCTTGATCATGACCTCGGCCATCGACGGCATCACTCGCGTGTCGACCATCAGCGGATAAACCTTGGCGCCGCGCATGAGCTTGGTCACCGCCATGTTCGCAGTGGGAGGCGTTCCGCCGACCACGCCGATCTTCTTGTCCGAGAGCTTGGGATCCTCAATGGTCTCGACGCCATCGAGGCCGCTGCCCTTCTTGAAAACCAGCACATAGGCCGACCGGTAGTAGGCGTTGGTGTTTTGAACCAACTCGTCGCCCTGAGCGTATCCCATGATGACGTCGCAGCGGTTAGCCCTCAGCGTATTGCGCACGAAGCCGGTGACCATGGGAAACCAAGTGTAGGCAACGGATTTCCGGCCGGTCTTTTCGGCGATCAATTCGGCGAGCTTGTTCTCGAATCCCTCGCCGCTTTCGTCGGTGAAGGGCATGTTCGAGGGATCGGCGCAGACGCGCAGCACCTCGGGATCGACCAGTTCGCCGGCGGCGCCGAGACCGGCGCCCTGGGCCAGCGCCGTCCCGGGGACAAGAGCGGCCGCTGCGGCAGCGAACAGGAACAAGCGCAGCTTATGGCGGAAGCGGCTCATCTCACCCTCCCATGCAGGACGCTTCGTCGTCCTTCGCTTGCTGGGGCTTCTCCGCCTTCTTGGGCGGGCGGCCTCGGGGTGCTGCCCCGACAGCGCGCGCGCGCAGATAGACGTAGAGGTCGTCCATGTAACAATAGACATTCTTGTTGTCGCCGAATGCCGGCATGACGCTTTCCTTGCCGGCGCCGAGATTCTTGCGTCCCTCGGCTACGATCGACAGGAAGGTTCCGTAGTCGATGTTCTTCATCGTCTCGGCCAGAGCGGGGGCGTAGCTGGAGCCGACACCGTCGGGCCCGTGGCAGACATGGCAATCGGAATGATAGCGCCGATAGCCGCTGAACGTGTACCAGTCGACGGTGCCGTCTTCTTCGATCTTGAAAGTCGGATTTCCATCGGCATCGTAATATTTACCGTTTTCATCTGTGACTGCCGCGGCCTTCTCCCTGTCGTCGGCCGCCTGTGCAAAACCGGCCAGCGGCAGAAGCAGAGCAAGAACCGAAACTACTTTGCGAACGGACATTCAGACCTCTTCCATAATTCGCCACGGACACAGCTTTGCTGTCGCTATGCGGCGTTGACAGGTGTGTTGTGGTTGCGTGGCGAAATCGAGAGCCCGGCGGCATCGCCGGGGATCCGGGCTCTCGTTTCTCAGGCCGCAGGCCTCGTCATGGCCTTGGCCGTGCCATGTTCCCGAATATCAATCCGGGAGGCCAAAGACGGTGAGCTGACCGCCCAGCGTCGTGTAGTCGGCAAGAGCGGCATAGCCACCCACCGCGCCGAGGCCGGCCGTGGAGATCGACTTTTCTTCCTCGGTCGGAGCTCTCTCGCCCGCCACTGCCGTCTGCCAGGCTGCGGCGCCTTCGGCTCCCAGAAGGCCACCGGCGAGGCCGATGCCGGCCCAACCACCCACACCCGAAAGGACGGCAATGTACTGCTTGCCCTCATGTTCGAACGCGTTGATGTTGCCGATGATGCCGGAAGGCGTCTTGAACTTGTAGAGTTCGTTGCCTTCGTTATCCACCGCCTTGATGTAGCCTTCCAGCGTGCCGTAGAAGATGACGTCGCCTTCGGTGGCAAGCGCGCCGGACCAGACCGAGAACTGCTCGGGCTTGGACCAGACGATCTCACCCTTGGCTGCGTCCCAGGCAATGAAATTGCCCATGCCGCCATGGCTGTTCGGAGTCGGGTACATCGCCACTGTCGCGCCTACATAGGGCTGACCGGCGGTGTAGCTGACCTTGTAAGGCTCATAGTCCATGCAGACATGGTTTGTCGGCACGTAGAAAAGACCAGTCTTCGGCGAATAGGTCGCCGGCTGCTGGTCTTTCGTTCCAAGAGCGGCCGGGCAGATGCCCGTCGTGTTGACGTCCTCGCCGTTCTGCTGAGTCGAGTACTCGGCAACAACCTGCGGACGGCCATACTGCTCGCTCGCCGGATCCATAACGACTTCCGTCGCCCAGTTCACCGTTGGATCATACTTCTTGGCGACGAGAAGCTCGCCGTTCGCACGGTCCAGGGTGTAGGCAAAGCCGTTGCGGTCGAAGTGAACAAGCACGTCGCGCTGCTGGCCGTCGATGTCCATGTCGTCGACAAGGATCATCTCGTTGACGCCGTCATAGTCCCACTCGTCGTGCGGGGTCATCTGGTAAACCCATTTGGCCATACCCGTATCCGCATCGCGTGCGAATATGGTCATCGACCAGCGATTGTCGCCCGGACGCTGCACGGGGTTCCAAGTCGAGGGATTACCCGTTCCGTAGTAGACCAGATTTAGCTCCGGATCGAAGGCAAACCAGCCCCAGGTCGTTCCGCCGCCGGTCTTCCACTGCTCGCCTTCCCAGGTGCTGATGCCGGAATCGGGTCCGACAGGCTTGCCGAGATGGGTAGTCTTCTCGGGATCCATCAGCGTCTCAGAGTCCGGTCCGGTGGAATAACCCTTCCATGCGAGCGAACCGTCCTTGAGATTGTAGGCCGCTATCCAGCCGCGGACGCCGAATTCCGCGCCGGATACGCCAATGAGCACCTTGTCCTTGAAGACCATCGGTGCGGCGGTGCCGGACTCGCCTTTGCTGCCGTCGGTTTCGGCATTCTTCACCGACCAGACAACTTCGCCGGTCTTGGCGTCGAGCGCCACGACAGTCGTGTCGGCCTGGTTCAGAATGATCTTGCCGTCGCCATAGGCAACACCGCGATTGACAGTATCGCAGCACATGATCGGAATGACGTTCGGATCCTGCTTGGGCTCATATTTCCAGAGGATCTTGCCGTCATTCTTGAGGTCGAGGGCGTAAACGATATTCGGGAACGGCGTGTGGACGTACATCACGTCGCCGATCACCAGGGGGCCACCTTCATGGCCGCGCAGCACGCCCGTGGAGAATGTCCACTTGACCTGCAGGTCCTTCACATTGTCCTTGTTGATCTGGTTCAGTTTCGAATACCGGGTGTTGGCATAGTCACCCGTTGGCATCGCCCAATTCTTGGCATCCGCCGATAGATTCATCAGCTCTTCATTGGCCGAAACTCCAATTGCCGAGGCGCACGTTAGTAACGCCGCTGCAAATGGTATACAGATTGCTTTCCTGAATACACGCATTTGATATCCTCCCGAGGGTCACAATCAGGAATCGACCGTTGAGCCCACAAGGGCTTGCCCAAGCGATTCGTGTGGGGGGAAGTATTTCCGGCAGCGTGTCACGACCTAAGCCAGATGAGCAGAGGGCACCTTTACTGCCCACCTCACTTGGCCTACGAAAGACTGTCGCCGCTCCCTATGACGGTGACGCCCTTGAAGCCGGAAACAGGGAAAGGCTATGTCATAACAAAGCGGCAGGCAAGCGAAAAACCTGCGTAATATGTTTTGCAGCGCAATATAAATAATATTGCAATGCACAATACGGGGAAGGTCCATAGATATACTGTCATGACAACTAACAATTCTGCTGTGCGCGCTACCGAATAAATTCTTTTATGTAAAGCAAAAGGAAAAATTGTCGCAAGACTCCCGAATTGGGCTCGTCGGATACTTTGCTTTTTTGAAGCGCGACCGGAGTTTTTCGCATAGCCTGTAAACGCAACATGGACCTCACTTCAACTGGGCAGGGCCGTTGGGGTCAATCGTGACCGTCGCGCTCATTGCAAGGCCGCCTCGGGATGGCGTTTTCGCTCCATCCGTGATCCGCCTTTAGTCCTACTAACTGCTTGACTGACTTTGCCAAACGTCGCCAACTGGGGCGACCTTGAACCCGCTTGAGTGCGGGCGCCCACTACGGAGGATTCGCTGCATGAAAAAGCGGCCCCAATTTTTCACCTTGCCGCTCTGTCTGGCTTCAATATTGAGCTGCGCCAATCCGGCGATAGCGGCGGGGGATTACCCGACGATCGCTCTTGCCGACTATGTGTTGGGCTGCATGAAATCGAACGGCCAGACGCGTCAGGCGCTGGAGCGCTGCTCGTGCTCGATCGATGTCATCGCGTCGATCATCCCCTACGAGCGCTACGAGGCGGCAGAGACGTTCAAGCAGATGGCGCAGACAACCGGCGAGGCGAGCGGACTGTTTCGCGAAAGCCCGCCGGCAAAGACCGCCGGCTCAGAGCTGAAACGCGCCCAGGCGGAGGCGGATATCCGCTGCTTCTGAAGCGTCGTGCGTCCTTCGAGGCTCGCTTTCGCTCGCACCTCAGGATGAGGGATGTCGGCGCCCTGCGTCCCTCATCCTGAGGTGCGAGCCCTTCAAAGGTCGAAATACTAGCGCGAGGCTGTGTGGCGAGCCTCGAAAGACCCACAATCAGAGCCCGGCTGCCTCCAGTGGCCACTGGTCCTTGAAGACCTTGCCCTCGGTGTCTGTCGCTTCGACCGTGATTTCGCCGCTCGCGCCCGGCGCGAAATCGAATCGGAAATTGGGATCTTCCGAAATCGATATTCCGCCTTCCATTGCGAGGATCAGCCGGTCGCCTTGCGAGACCGAGAAATTCTGAACGAAATGCGCCGGAATGAAATATTGGGTCAGCGGATCGCGCTGCAGGCCCGAATTGTTGGGATGCCGGATCATCAGCTGCAGTTCCGGCGCATTACTCGCCGTCTCGCCCGCCGCTGGCGAAAACTGGCGCAGCTTCATCTGTCCCATTGAGGCCAGCGCTTCGTCCGTGTTCTTGACCGCCGGCGCTGAGCACCCGCCCGATGCCTTGACGAAGGTCTGCGACATGTGGAGCTCGCCGCCTTGGGTCTCGGCAATCGCACGCAGATAGGAGTAGTCGTCGACGCGTACGCGGGTCGACAGATGCGTAACGCCGGAATCCTTGCCGATCTGGAACGTCGCCGCCACCGGGGCGGGGTTCACGTCTATGATCATGGTCACTGATTTGATGCCTTCGGGCGCCTTGGCGGGATCGATATAGATGTCGACCGGCACCAGCGCCGCATCCTGCGCGCGCTTGGGCGCCTCGATACGAACGAGGCCGGTATCGGCGAGGATCGGCCGGTCGCCGAATACGTCGCCCTTCAGGCTCGACCAGATCCGTTCCGACGATTTGGGGGATTGCTGCGCCACCGCAGCTCCGGTGACGCCTATAAGCGAACCCGCCACGATGAAGCAGGCTGCGGCCGCTATTGCGAGCAGCCGGTTCCAGGACGCGCTGACTTGCATTCGGTGCCTCCACCGGTTCGAAAGGTGGTGCCCAGGCAGGCCGGCATGATAATCCTTCGCCGAAGCCTTGGCAAACTGCCCCGACCCGACAGCTATTCCCATTCGAGTTCGGCGTAGGCGGCGGTCGCGTTGCGCTCGTTGTATTCGTCGAACAGCGTCCAGTTGGACGCTTCGCTTCGGCCGGCGGTCTTGACCGTCTCGGCGAGTGGCCGGCCTTCGGCGATGGCCTGGCGGATATCGCCGGCAAGAACCTCGAAATAGCGGCGCTGCGCCTCCAGCGCCTCCGGCCAGTCGGCCGCTGCGGGGCCGTGACCCGGCACGACGCGCCGGGCGTCGATCGCAGCGATGGCATCCATCTGGCGCATCCAGCCAAGCAGCGAGCCATCCAGCGTTGGCAGATGCTCCATGAAGACGAGGTCGCCGGCAAACAGCGTGCGCGTGCGGGCGTCGAAGACGGTGACATCGTTGTCGGTGTGGGCTGCTTTCCACGCCCGAACGTCAAGTACGCGGTTGCCGAGGTCGAGTTCGGAGCGATCGGCGACCAGTTGCGCCGGCGGCACGATCTCGATGCCCTCCATCAGCGCATCGCCGAGCTGGTTGCGGTAGTTCCGCAGATAGAATACGCCGCGCGCTTCGAGCGCGCGAGGCAGATTCTTGTGGCCGACCACCGTCGCCCCGATGTCGCGGAACGCCGCATTACCGAAAATGTGGTCGGGATGCATGTGGGTGTTGATCAGGAAGCGGACCGGTTTTGGGGTCACCTGCCTGATCGCGGCGATGAAAGCCCGTGCCTCGACGAGACTGCCGCCGCTGTCGACCACCGCCGCCGCCTCGTCGCCGACCACCAGCCCGAGATTGCAGACCGCGCCTTCATTGCTCGGGGTCATCAACTCGTTCTTGCCCCGGAAGGCGAAAACGCCGTCGGCGATCTCGCTCAACACGAAGTCCTGCCGGGTAGCGGCCAGAGCTCGATGCGGAAAGCAACACGGCATCGCGGCGCCGGCGCCGATACAGGCGAACCCGGTGACAAGCCTCCGACGGAAGAGATCAGTCCGCATGATTCGCTCGCCTCACACCGCGCCGGGGAATTTCTGATGGAATGAGCGCAGCAGATCGCTCATCACCTGCGGACTGCGATTGTGCCGCGGCAGCCGGACATCGAAATAGCCGATCGCATGCGCCGGCCGCGGCGACAGGACTATGATTCGGTCCGACAGCATGAGCGCCTCGCGCAAATTATGCGTCACCATCAGTGCGGTCGTCGGCCGCGCCGACCAGACGCTCAGCAGCAGATGCCGGAGACGCTCCGCGGTTGGCTCGTCGAGCGAAACGAATGGCTCGTCCAGGAACAGAACGGCCGGCTCGGTTGCGAACGCCCTGGCGAGCGCCGCCCTGCGCGCCAGGCCGAGCGACAGTTCCGACGGGAACAGCGAGCGCATGCCCTTGAGGCCGAGACTGTCGAACAGCCGGTCGAGATCGGCGGTTCTCAAGTTTTTAGGAAGGGCAAGGCGGACGTTCTGCTCGACCGTCCGCCACGGCAGCAGGGTAGGCTCCTGGAAAACGGCGGCGATGCGATTCGAGCCGCCCTGCGGCAACTGGAGGGAGCCGGAAAAATCCCGGTCAAGGCCGAGCAGGATGCGCAGCGTAGTGGTCTTTCCGCAGCCTGACGGCCCGAGCAGGCAGGCGAATTCGCCTTGCCTGACCTCGAAGGAAAGGTCTTGCAGCGCCGTCACCGGGACGCCCTCCGCGGACCTGAAGGTCTTTTCGGCGATGTCGACCCTAAGCGGGGCGGCGACGCCAACGGGTTGCATGTCGTTCAACGGGCTGCACCAGTAGGAGTTCGATGATGAGCATGACGGCCACGAACGCCAGCGTATAGGCGAGGATGGTGGCGACATCGAAGAGCTGGAAGTGGAGATAGATCTGGAAGCCCACGCCGTTCGAGCGGCCGAGCAGTTCGACCACCAGCACGATTTTCCAGATCAGGGCGATGCCGGAGCGCGAAGCCGCAGCGAGATAAGGCTGAAGCTGCGGCAGCAGGATGTGGCGCAGCCGCTCCAATGGGCCGAAACGATAGACCGCGGCCATCTCTGCGTAGCGCGGGTCGAGCGCCCTTGCGCCTTCGCGCACGGTCACGACGACGTTCGGGATCTTGTTCACCGCCACCGCGCCGATCGCCGCCGCCTCGTTGAGGCCGAACCAGATATAGGCGAGCACGATGATGACCAAGGCGGGAATGTTGAGGAACAGGACGACCCAGGGATTGAAGAACTGGTCCGCTCGGCGATGGATGCCCAGCAGGACGCCGATGACCGAGCCGACCACCATCGCAACGACGAACGCTGCCGCGACCCGGCCGAGCGTTACACCGAGGTGGTAAGGCAGTTCGCCGGTCGCAGTGTCGTTTAAAAGCACGCGCCAGACCTGGTCCGGGGGCGGAAAAGCGCGACTCGGCCAAGCCTCCGCCGCAAAGCTCCACAGGAGAAGCAGACCGAGCAGCGACGCAGCCACGGTGAATGCCGGCACGGCGATTGCGCGCCGGCCTGAACGGGCGGGCAGCGATGCGCCCGCCGTGGTAATTCCGCCGTCGTCGTTGCCCGGCGCCGTCATCTCGACAGCCCCCGCCAGAATGTGCCGGGCGCCATTTCCGGTGAGGGGCCGACCAGTTTCTCGCCGCCGATCTCGGCGAGCACCTGGTAGAGCCTGGCGGCGTCGGCCTCTTCCTCGGCCACCGGGCGTGTGGGAATGCCCTCGCGGTAGCGGTCACGCAGCTTTTCCAGTTCCGCCCCCTCGGCGCGCACGAGCGGAGCAAGGCGCAGCCATTCGGCGTCCGATCTGGCCAGCAAGTCCTTGGCCTCCGCCGAAGCCTTGATGAAGCCTCGGGCGGCGTCCGGGTTTTCATCCGCCCATTTCTCGTGGAAGACGTAACCAAGCGCCGACACCGCACCTGAAGCTCCGAGCGCCTTGGCAGCATCGTCGGCCCCAACCAGACGGCGAAAGCCGTTGGCTTCGAGCCGGGCGCAAAAATGCCAGAAATTCAGCACCGCATCGAGTTCGCCCTGCATTGCCTTTTCTGAAAGGAGCGGCGGCGCGCCGAAGACGATGTTGTTGTTGTCAGCCAGGTCCAGGCCATAATCGCGGCTGGCGAGCGCCTGGATGAGCAGCCAGCTCTTGTCGAGCGGACCTCCAGCAACGCCGATCTTCTTCTGCTTCAGGTCGACGATCGTCCGAACCGGCGATTCCTGCCTGACCATGATCGCGCCGACCGCGGTGGAGTAGGGGGCCAGCGTCAGGTCCACGCCTTCGGAGCGCTGCCGCGACACCCAAAGCCAGTCGGAGACGATGATATCGATCTCGCCGGCCAGCATGGCGACATTGGTGGCGTCCTCGCCGGCGAAATACAAGATTTCGAGATCGATCCCGTTGGCTGCGTCGAATTTGTGATGCTTCAGCGTGTCGAGTTCCCAGCTTACGGTGCCGAATTTCAACACGCCTACGCGGACCTTGGCCTCGGCGCGAGCCGCGCCGGTCGCGCTAAGCATCGCGGCCATTCCGAGCGCCGCAAGGCGGAGGGCGCCGCGTCTCGAAATCACCATGGCGTCTCCTCCCAACGATCGCACTCGAACGGGACCAGGCCGACAAACGCAGGTGCCATCAGATTGACCGCTCCTTGTCGGGAAAAGCGCATCGCCAGCGCACCACCTTCAGGGTCGGGTGCTCCGACGACCATTTCGCGATCTCGGCAGGCGCGAGGAGCATGCACTGGAGGAGAGAGCCGCGGCTCTCGAAATAGAGATGTTCCTCCCGGCATTCGGTTGGATTGGCGGTCAGGCAAACCGTCAATATGAGGTCGACCATTTCCATTTCAGCACCTTTGCCGTCCTGGGTTTGCCCGCCTCGGCCGTTTCGGCCGGACATCGTTCTGGACAAACCCCCGTTAAGCCGGATTTCCTCAAGGTGCCCGATGGGAAGCCGGAATTGCGGGAGGCTACGCGCTCGCCCCGGAGCCGTCAACAAATGCGAATGGACAGCCCCTTAGATCGGCTGTGGCAATATATCGGGTTGATTTCCTCAACCCTCCGTCTAGCTTCGTCGGCGCGCGTGCCGCCGCCGTGAGGTTTCCGGCATGCCATCGTCCAGGGCACCTTGACGAGCAATGAGGAAATGCCAATGCGCGTTGCCGCGTTTTTAACCGCTATCTCGATCGCGACCCTGTCCACGGGCCAATCGCTGGCTCAGGATGCCGCCGCCGGCGAAAAAGTGTTCGCCAAATGCAAGGCCTGCCATGTCGCCGACACCGATCAAAACAAGATCGGGCCAACGCTGAAGGGCGTGATCGGCCGGACCGCCGGCACACTTGAAGGCTACAAATTTTCTCCGGCCATGGTCGAGGCCGGCAAGGGCGGTCTTGTCTGGGACGACGCGACATTGACCGAATACCTCAAGGCCCCGAAGACAATGGTCAAGGGCACGAAGATGGCGTTCGCCGGCCTCAAGAAGGACGAGGATCTCGCCGACGTCATCGCCTATCTCAAGCAATTCCCCTGACGCGAACCGCAGCGCCGGGCCAGGCGCCGATTACGGTGCCCAGCCGGGCGTTGGTCAGGATTGGACCTCAGGCGGCGCTGCGCAATCCGTTCAGCGCTGCCGGCAGGTCGAGCAGGCTGGCGCAGACCAGATCCGCTCCGAGTTCGTCGACCGGAACTTGCGAATAGCCGCCGCGGATAAGGATGACGGGCACGCCCGCTGCCCGTGCTGCCTCTACGTCGGTAATGCTGTCGCCTACCATCAAGGCGTCCTGCGGCACGGTCTCCAGGCGCTCCAAGGCCAGCAGTAGGGCTTCTGGGGCCGGCTTCTTGCGCGTGACTGCGTCTCCGCCGACAATCGCTCCAAGACGTTCGAGCATCCCGAAATGCAGCAGGATTTCTCGCGTGGCGGCTTGCGGCTTGTTGGTTGCGACGCCGAGCCGGATGCCTGCTACGTGCAATTGCGCCAGCGTTTCGACCGCGCCGGGCATCGGGCGCGTCCAGCGGGTGATATGGCGGCGATAGATCGGCGTCATATCGCGATTGGCTTCCTCAAGCCCGGCTTTCGACAGCGGCCGGCCTGAGGCGGCAAAGGCCCGCTCCACCAGCTTTTCCACGCCGTTTCCGATCATCGACTGGACCTGCGGAAGCGTCAGCGGCGGAAGATCTCTGCCCTCCAGCAATTCGTTGACGGCGCAGGTTATGTCCGGCGCGGAGTCGATCAGCGTTCCGTCGAGATCGAACAGGATAGCCTTGGGCAATCGAAACGACGCATCACCGCTGCCGCTCATGCGGATTCCTTCCATTTGATCGAGCACCCGACGGAGGCGATCTGGTCCTTTGGTCCGTTGCCGGTCCGGGCGACCTGTTTCATCCCTTCGAAAAGATCGCGGCGGAGATCGGGTGCGCCGGTCTCCTTGCGCGAGGCGTCGAGGCGGCCGCGATATTGCAGCGTGAATTCGCTGTTGAAGCCAAAGAAATCCGGCGTGCATGCGGCGCCATAGGCGCGCGCTACTGCCTGATCCTCGTCGTGGAGATAAGGAAAGCTGAAGCCGTGTGCGGCGGCGAACAGCTTCATATTGCCAAAGGAATCGTCCGGGTAGGCTTCCGAATCGTTGGAACTGATTGCGACGTATCCGATCCCCTCGGCCTTAAGGTCCTCGGCGTCCCTGACGATGCGCCCGATGACCGCTTTCACATAGGGGCAGTGATTGCAGATGAACGCCACGACCAGCCCGTTGGGACCGGCCTGATCGAAGATCGAGTGCATTTTTCCGTCGACGCCGGGGAGCGTGGCATCGACTGCGGGCCAGCCGAAATCGCAGACCGGTGGGATTGCCGCCATTGTCGCCTCCTGACGAAACGTTTTTACGCCGCCTTCCTGGTCGCGCCGTCGGCGGCGTCTCTGATCGATTCGATGTTGGCGCGATAGGAAGCTTCGGTTCCGCCCTTGAACACCGCGGAGCCTGCAACAAGGACGTTCGCGCCCGCCGCAGTAACCAGCGGCGCGGTCTCCGGGGTAACGCCGCCGTCGATTTCGATGTCGATCGGACGCTGCCCGATCATCGCCTTTACGCGCTTCACCTTCTCCACGACCGCCGGGATGAAGGCCTGGCCGCCGAAACCCGGATTGACAGTCATCAGGAGCACGAGGTCGAGCCTATCGAGCACATATTCGATGACGCTTTCCGGCGTCGACGGGTTGAGAGAGACGCCGGCCTTCTTGCCCAGATTCTTGATCGTCTGCAGCGAGCGGTCGAGATGCGGCCCGGCCTCGGCATGCACGGTGATGATGTCGCAGCCGGCCTCGGCGAAGGCGGCCAGATAAGGATCTGCCGGCGCGATCATCAGATGGCAGTCGAATACCTTATTGGTGCGGTTGCGGATTGCCTTGATGACCGGCGGACCGAAGGTGATGTTCGGCACGAAATGCCCGTCCATCACATCGAGATGGATCCAATCGGCTCCTGCCGCCGCGACTGCCTCGACCTCGTCTCCGAGCCGGGAAAAATCCGAGGACAGGATAGAGGGGGCGATAATGGTCTTCTTCGTCATTTTTCAGTCTCCATCCTTGTCGCGCGGCTTCATCGAGAACACCCGGCTCGCGGTAATATCCTCTGCCGAGATCGTCGACAATGCCGCGGCGTCCAGCGGCCCGCTGGCGCTCTCGAATAGGCGGTTCGCTTGCCTGAGCCGGGCCCGGTCGAGTGCATTACGGATCGAGCGGGCATTGGCGAAATGCGGCTGGGCGCGGCGCTTCGCTATATAGGCGGTCAGGGCCTCGCCCGCCGGCCTATCCAGGTGGTAGTTCTGGGTGCCGAGCATAGTCTCCGCGATCCTGAACAACTCCTCGTCGGTATAATCCGGGAAGTCGATGTGATGCGCAATGCGCGAACGGAAGCCCGGATTGCTCTCGAAGAACCGGTCCATGCGCTGCGCATAACCCGCCAGGATGACTACCAGGTCGTCGCGCTGGTTTTCCATCACCTGCAGCAGGATCTCGATCGCCTCCTGGCCGTAGTCGCGCTCGTTTTCGGGCCGGTAGAGATAGTAGGCTTCATCGATGAACAGCACGCCGCCCATCGCCTTCTTCAGTATCTCCTTGGTCTTCGGCGCGGTGTGGCCGATATACTGGCCGACCAGATCATCGCGGGTGACCGAAACCAAGTGGCCCTTGCGGATATAGCCCAGCCGGTGCAGCAAGTCGGCCATCCGAAGGGCGACCGTGGTCTTGCCTGTGCCGGGATTGCCCGTGAAACTCATGTGCAGGGTAGGGGTCTCGTGGGCGAGGCCCATCCGCCGGCGGGCGCGCTCGACCAGCAGGAGAGCCGCCGTCTCGCGGATGCGCTTCTTGACCGGCGCGAGCCCGATCAGGTCGCGGTCGAGCTCTTCCAGCACATCTTTGACGCCTGAGGATTCGAACTCCTCGCGCAGATCGATGGCGGTGGGAATTTCCGGCGGCGGAGTTTCCGGTGTGGCTTCGGCAGTCGCGGGCATCTTCATGTTCTCATTGCTTCGTGCGGGGTCCCTCTCCGCCGAGGCGGAGAGGGGTTTCTATTTGCCGGTTCAAGCGTACCTGCTTCCTGCCGGCTTGTCGGCCGCATAAGGCTTGGTGGTATAGCGAACCATGCGGCCCGCGCCCTCCTGCCGCTCCAGCCGGTAGCCGGGTTCCTCGGCCGGGCGGTTGACGATGAAGGAGAGCTTCACCGATTCCCAGCCATGGGTGGAATCGAAGGCGACGACACGGATGTAGCGGTCGCTATAGACCTTGCGGCACTCCTTCAGCTCCATCATCAGCGCCGCGGCATCCGGATTGTCGAACATCGGGTGGCCCCACATGTCCCAGTAAGTGTTGCGCGGATGCGGGTCGTCAGTGAATTCCAGGCTGACCGCCCATTTGTTGTCGATGCAGTACTGCACCTGCGCTCTGATCTGGTCGTCGGTGAGGTCGGGGAGGAAGGAAAAGGTCCCCTGGGTGATACGCATGTCGGTTCTCCATTGTCTTTCCAGGTTTAGTGCCGCCCTCATCGGCCTGCCGGTCCCTTCTTCCCGTAAAGACGGGGAGAAGGAGACCTGCCGCGACGCCGGCCAAGAGTGAGAGGCCGATTGGTCGCGTTTCCCTCCGACACCAGCAGAAACACGGTAACGGAGAGGGTAGTCGCGAGGGCCAGCAAGACGATTGTCATGGCTACTCCGCAGCGGTCGCTACCGGCACGAAATCCGGCGAATCGGTCGAAGCGTAGTTGAAGGTCACGTCCTTCCAGATTTCGAGCGCCTGCTTTAGCGGCAGGCAGGACTTCGCCGCGTTCTGCAGGATTTCGGGTCCGTCTCGGACGATGTCACGGCCCTCGTTGCGGGCAAGGATCATGCATTCGAGCGCGACGCGATTGGCAGTGGCGCCCGCCGCGATCCCCATCGGATGGCCGATGGTGCCGCCGCCGAACTGCAGCACGACATCCTCGCCGAGCAGGTCGAGAAGCTGGTGCATCTGCCCGGCATGGATGCCGCCGGAAGCGACCGGCATCAGCTTGTTGAGCGAGGCCCAGTGCTGATCGAAGAACACGCCGTTTTCCAGCCGCATCGGATTAAAATCCTCGCGGCAGATGTCGTAGTAGCCCTTCGTCGTCGCTGGGTCGCCCTCCAGTTTGCCGACCACGGTGCCGGCATGGATGTGGTCGACGCCCGCGAGCCGCATCCACTTGGCGATAACCCGGAACGAGACGCCGTGGCTCTTCTGGCGCGTATAGGTCGAATGTCCGGCGCGGTGGAGATGCAGGATCATGTCGTTCCGGCGCGCCCACTTCGCCATCGACTGGATCGCCGTGTAGCCGATGACCAGGTCGATCATGACGATGTTGGAGCCGAGTTCCTTGGCGAATTCGGCTCGCTCGTACATGTCCTCCATCGTCGCGGCCGTGACGTTGAGGTAGGTCCCCTTGATCTCGCCCGTCTCGGCCTGCGCCTTGTTGACCGCCTCCATGCAGTAGAGGAAGCGCTCGCGCCAATGCATGAAGGGCTGCGAGTTGATGTTCTCGTCGTCCTTGGTGAAGTCGAGCCCGCCCTTCAGCGCCTCATAGACGACGCGGCCGTAATTGCGGCCCGACAGGCCGAGCTTCGGCTTGACGGTCGCGCCGAGCAGCGGCCGGCCGAACTTGTCGAGCCGCTCGCGTTCGACCACGATACCGGTCGCCGGTCCCTGGAACGTCTTCACATAAGCGACGGGGAGCCTCATGTCCTCGAGCCTCAGCGCCTTCAGCGGCTTGAAGCCGAACACGTTGCCGATGATCGAGGCCGTCAGGTTGGCGATCGAGCCCGGCTCGAACAAATCGAGGTCATAGGCGATGTAGGCGAAGTACTGGCCAGGCGCATTCGGCACCGGGTCAACCCGGTATGCCTTGGCGCGGTACTTTTCCGTCGCGGTCAGGCGGTCGGTCCAGACCACCGTCCAGGTCGCGGTGGAGGATTCGCCGGCGACCGCCGCCGCGGCCTCGATCGGATCGACACCGTCCTGCGGCGTGATCCGGAACACCGAGATAATATCGGTATCCTTCGGCTCGTAGTCGGGCTCCCAATAGCCCATCTTCTTGTATTCCATGACGCCTGATCTGTAGCGCTCGGCGCCGGTGACGGTCTGGGACTTGCTGTCCATGGCTCTGGTCCTTTCTTCTGGTTTTGGACCGCTCAGGCGGCCTTGGCGGTTGCGATCTGCGGGTCGAGCTTTCCCGCGGTGTAGCGTTTGGCCATCTCGTCCATCGCGATGACCTTGATCTTGGAGGCGTTGCCGGCCGCGCCGAAACGTTCGAGCCGGTCGCGGCAGAGGTCGCGCATGGCGTCCATCGCCGGTTTCAGGAATTTGCGCGGGTCGAACTCGCCCGGGTTTTCCATCGCGATGCGGCGGAACTGGCCGGCCATCGCCATGCGGCAGTCGGTATCGATATTGACCTTGCGCACGCCGTGGCGGATGCCGCGCTCGATTTCTTCCACGGGCACGCCATAGGTCTGCGGCATGCGGCCGCCGAATTTGTTGATCACGTCCTGCAGTTCCTGCGGCACTGAAGAGGAACCGTGCATGACGAGGTGCGTGTTCGGCAGCTTGTTATGAATTTCCTCGATGACGTGCATCGCCAGAATGTCGCCATCCGGCTGCCTGGTAAACTTGTATGCGCCATGTGACGTCCCGCAGGCGATCGCCAGCGCATCGACCTTGGTGCGCATGACGAAATCCACAGCCTGGTCGGGATCGGTCAGCAGTTGGTCGTGCGACAGCGCGCCTTCCGCCCCATGACCGTCCTCTGCCTCGCCCTGGCCGCTCTCCAGCGAGCCGAGCACGCCGAGCTCGCCTTCGACTGAAGCGCCGACCCAATGCGCCATGCGCGCCACGCGCTCGGTGATGGCGACATTGTATTCGTAGCTCGCCGGAGTCTTGGCGTCGGCCTCGAGCGAGCCGTCCATCATCACCGACGTGAAGCCGTGGCGGATGGCCGTCAAACAGGTCGCTTCGTCGTTGCCGTGGTCCTGATGCATGCAGACCGGGATCTGCGGATGGATTTCGGCCAGCGCGTCGATCATCTTGGCCAGCATGATGTCGTTGGCGTAGCTGCGCGCGCCGCGCGACGCCTGAATGATCACCGGCGCGTCGCAGGCCTTGGCCGCTTCCATGATGGCGAGACCCTGTTCCATATTGTTGATGTTGAACGCCGGCACGCCGTAGCCATGTTCGGCGGCGTGGTCGAGAAGCTGGCGAAGGGTGATACGGGCCATTGGCGGGTCTCCTCAGATGACAAGCTTGCGAGCCGCTTCGGCGACTGCTTCGGGCGTGATTGCGAAATGCCTGTAGAGATCGGCGGCGGGTGCGCTGGCGCCGAAACCGGTCATGCCGATGAACACGCCGTCCTCGCCGATCCAGCGGTCCCATCCGAGCCGGGCGGCGGCCTCGATCGCCACGCGCGGGGCCGAGCCGAGCACTGCGCGGCGGTATTCCAGGTCCTGCTGCTCGAATAGTTCCCAGGAAGGCATCGAGACGACCGCTGCGGCGATGCCGTGCTGGTCATAAAGCCTCTCCGCAGCCGAAACCGCGATTTCGACCTCCGAGCCGGTGGCGATCAGCGTCACGACGCGGCGTCCAGCCGGCCCGCGCAGGAGGTATGCGCCGCGGCTCGACCGATTCTCCACCGTGTGTGCATATCGGAGCATCGGCAGGTTCTGGCGCGAAAGCACCAGCACGCTCGGCCGGCCTTCGCTTTTCAGCGCCAGTTCCCAGCATTCCGCGGTCTCGACGATGTCGGCCGGGCGGAAGACGTTGAGGTTGGGCGTTGCGCGCAGCATCGCCAGATGCTCGATCGGCTGGTGCGTCGGGCCGTCTTCGCCAAGGCCGATGGAATCATGCGTCATCACATAGACGACGCGCTGGCCCATCAGCGCCGACAGACGCATCGCGCCACGCGCATAGTCGGCGAAGCAGAGGAATGTCCCGCCATAAGGCACGAAGCCGCCATGCAGCGCGATGCCGTTCATGGCCGCAGCCATACCGTGCTCGCGGATGCCGTAATGGATGTAGCGGCCGGCATAATCGCCCGGCGCGATGCGGTTCATGCCCCTGGTGATGGTGAGGTTCGAGTGCGTGAGGTCGGCCGAGCCGCCGACGGTCATGTCGGTCGCCTCGTTGATCGCACCGAGCGCGATTTCCGACGCCTTGCGGGTCGCCACCTTGGTCGCCTTCTCGACATGTTCCTTGCGCAAGGCCGCGAGCGCCTCGAAGACAGCGTCCGGCAGGGCGCCGGAGATGGCGCTTTCGAAGGCGGTGCGCCGCGGCGACGCGGCCAGCCTCTGTTCCCACTCGATCCGGGCGATCTGTCCACGCTCGGCGATCTCGCGCCAGGACCAGAGTATCTCGTTCGGCACCTCGAAGGGTGCATGCGGCCAGCCGATGTTTTCCCGCGCCGCCGCGATCTCGGCCTCGCCCAAAGGCGCCCCATGGGTCTTTTCCGAACCTTCGAGATTCGGCGCGCCCTTGCCGATCAGCGTCTTGCAGGCGATCAGCGACGGCCGGTCCGAGCGGCGCGCGGCTTCGATCGCCTCAGCGACGGCTTCCATATCGTGGCCGTCGACTGCTTGGACATGCCAGCCGGCGGCTGCGAAGCGCGCCGGCTGGTCCATCGACGTGGAGAGGGGAGTGGGGCCGTCGATGGAAATGGAATTGTCGTCCCAGAAGACGATCAGTCGATTGAGCTTCAGATGCCCGGCGAGGTCGATCGCCTCGTGGCTGATGCCTTCCTGCAGGCAACCGTCTCCTGCGATCACATAGGTGTAGTGGTCGACGAGTTCCGCGCCATGGCGGGCAGCGAGCATGCGCTCTGCCAGCGCCATGCCCACGGCGGTCGAAATACCCTGGCCGAGCGGGCCGGTCGTCGTCTCGATGCCCAGCGCGTGGCCGTATTCGGGATGGCCGGCGGTGCGGCTGCCGAGCTGGCGGAAGCGCTGCAACTCGGTGATCGGCATGTCGGGATAGCCAAGAAGATAGTGCAGTGCGTATTGCAGCATCGAGCCGTGACCGGCCGAAAGCACGAACCGGTCGCGGTCGGGCCAATTGGGCATAGACGGATCGATCGTGATGAAGCGGTTGAACAGCACTGTCGCCACGTCCGCCATGCCCATCGGCATTCCCGGATGACCGGAATTCGCCTTCTGCACGCCGTCCATCGCCAGCGCGCGGATGGCGTTCGCCATGTCGCGCTCGGAGACAGCCGTTTCGGGAGCGACCTTGATTGCGGTGGCTTGGCTCATGAGAAATTCCTCCACTTCGGCGCCCCGTGACCGGACGCATCCCGGATTCTTATCGGCGCCTCCTCGGCCGACCCTCCAGACCATCCGCTTGTCGGCAAGGAGAACAGTTCGGCCAATCTCTCCGCCAACACATCAAGGGAATGTCGGAGGCGCTGCGAGACCGCCGAAGGTCTCCTGACCTCAGCAAGAAGAAGGTGGCCTGGCGTAACCGAGGCCGGGCGGCGGGATGTTTGATGCTTGACCATGATCATCTCCTTCAAGACACGCGGCGTTTGCGTTCGATCAGTTGCAGGATGAGCGGGGTCAGGATCAGCTGCATGGCGAGATCCAGCTTGTTTCCCGGCACGACGATGGAATTCGGGCGCGACATGAAGCTGTCGTGGATCATCGACAGCAGGTAGGGAAAATCGATGCCGCGCGGGTTGGCGAAGCGGATGACCAGCATTGATTCGTCCGGCGTCGGAATCCAGCGGGCGATGAAGGGGTTGGACGTATCGACGATCGGCACCCGCTGGAAATTAATGTTGGTGAGCGCAAATTGCGGAACGATGTAGCGGACATAGTCCGGCATCCGCCGCAAGATCACGTCCATGACGGCTTCCGTGGAATATCCGCGCGTCGCTCGGTCGCGATGGATCTTCTGGATCCATTCGAGATTGATGACAGGCACGACGCCTATCTTCAGATCGGCGTGCTTCGCCAGGTCGACGGCTTCGGTTACTGCGCAGCCATGCAAGCCTTCGTAGAAGAGCAGGTCGCTCGGGCCGAAATCGCGCCATTCGGTGAAAGCTCCGGGCGGCGTGCCGTAGAGCTTCTCTTCCTCCTCGTCGTGGACATAGGTGCGGGTCCTGCCGGTTCCCCTGCGGCCATATTCCTCGAAAACCTCCTGCAGCGTCTCGAGCTCGTTGGCGGCCACGTGGAAATGGGTGAAGTTAGGATTACCCCTTGCTTCTTCCTCAGCGACCTTTTCCTTCATCCCGGCGCGGTCGTAGCGGTGAAATGCGTCGCCCTCGATGAAGGCAGCCTCGATTTTCTCGCGGCGGAAGATCAGTTCGAAGATGCGCTTCACCGAGGTGGTTCCCGCCCCGGAAGAGCCCGTGATCGAAATGATGGGGTGCTTGGCTGACATCGGGATTTACCTCAGGCGCGGAACAGGCCGCGATTGCCGAATAGCGGCGCGCGTTCGCCGATGCTCGACGGTTCGGTGTGGTAGCGGGCGATGCGGTGGACTTCCCGCGACGAGCCGAACACCACGGGAATGCGCTGGTGCAGGCTCCCCGGTTCCAGGTCGAGGATGCGGGTGACGGTGTCTGTTGCCGCACCCCCGGCCTGCTCGACCAGATAGGCGATCGGGTTTGCCTCGTAGACCAGCCGCAGCCGGCCCTGATGGTATCCCTTGCGCTTGTCGCCGGGGTAGAGGAAGACGCCGCCGCGGATCAGGATGCGGTAGCAATCGGCGACCAGCGACGCGATCCAGCGCATGTTGAAATCGCGCTCTCGTGGGCCTTCGTTGCCTTTCATGCAGTCATCGACATAAAGCCGGACGGCCTCGTCCCAGTGCCGGTAATTGGCGGCATTGATGGCGAATTCCTGGGTGCGCTCCGGGATGATGCGGCTTTCATAGGCCTGGACAAAGGAGCCGAGCCTGGACGAGAGCACGAAAATATGGGTGCCGCTGCCGAGCGACAGAACCAGAGCAAGCTGCGGCCCGTAAATGAAGAAGCCGGCGCCGAGCTGGTTCGTTCCAGCCTGCAAAAAAACGGCGGCCGGATTTGCGCCCGGCGCGCCAGTTGCAGGGAGGAGCGAAAAAATCGTTCCGATCGACACGTTGGTGTCGATGTTCGAGGAGCCGTCGAGCGGGTCGATGGCGACGGCCAGCGGCGCATCCCCGTCGAGCAGCACCGGCTGCTCGAGTTCCTCGGACGCATAGAGCGCGACAGGCGCGTGGCGCATGGCGTCGAGAAAGATGTCGTCGGCGAAGACGTCCAGATCCTTCTGGATGTCGCCGTCGGCGTTCGCGCCGCGCGTGTCGGCAAACGCCGTGCCGAGGACGCCCTGATTGATGACGTGGCGGATCTTGATGGCGGCCTCGGCGAGTTGATGGATCGTCGCCGCTACGGCGGGGCGAAGGCCGTCGCCCTGGCCGACATAGGAATTCAGAAATGCACCGAGCGTAGCCGTTGTCATCGTGACCTCCCGAGCCGGCCGCGTCTCCTCGCAGGTGACGGCTCATGACAAAGGTCGCACAATCGGCGGATAAGTAAAATTTAATAGCTTTACGATGGTGATAAAAGAAATTTAGTATTGGCTATGCGCAACCTTTCCCTCAAGCAGCTCAAGGCGGTTCAGGCGATCGCCAGCCAGGGTAAAATTGTCAACGCCGCCAAGGCTTTGGCGCTTTCCGCCCCGGCAGTGACGATCCAGCTGCGGCAGCTTGAGGAAGAGATCGGACTGTCGCTGTTCGACCGGACGGCGAGCGGTATGCGTCCCACTGCCGCAGGCTTGGCTTTTATCGATGCGGCGCAGGTGATCGAGGAGCGACTGCGTGTACTCGAAGACCAGATGGACGCGATCAAGGGCGTGCGCACCGGCAGCCTGAAGCTCGGTGTAGTCTCCACAGCGAAATATTTCGCGCCGCGCATGATGGCCGCGTTCATGAAGGAATTTCCCGACATCGACATGCGGCTCGCCATAGGCAATCGCGCCGAGACGATCGCCAGTCTGAGGAACCACGACGTCGATATCGCGCTGATGGGGCGTCCGGCCAAGGACGTGCCCGTCCGCGCATCGGCCTTCGGCGACCACCCGCTGGTGATCATCGCCCCGCCCGAGCACCCGCTGGCCAAGGAGCGGGACATTTCCAAGGAGCGCATTGCCGAGGAGCATTTCATGATCCGAGAGGCGGGCTCAGGCACGCGCATCTCGCTGGAGATATTCCTGAGCGAAGTGCCCGGCCGCATAGACGACCTTGGCGTGGAGATGGGTTCGAACGAGACCATCAAGCAGGCGGTGATGGCGGGGCTCGGCATCGCCTTCATCTCGGCCCATACCGTAGCTTCCGAAGTGGAAACCGGCCGCCTCGTGATCCTCGACGTGGTCGGCATGCCGATCCGCCGGCAATGGTTCGCCGTCATGCGCACGGACCGTGCGATCTCACCGGCCATGGCCGCCTTTCATGAATTCCTGATGCGCAAGGGCGCCATGTACCTGCCGCTGTTCGGCAAGCTGTATCCGGAAGAGCGAGGGAGTAGGCAGTAGGCAACAGGCAAAACAGTCTGACTGCCCCCTGCCCACTGCCTACTGCCCACTGCCTACTGCCATAATTTCCGCCACCGTCTTCGCCAGCGCGTAGAGCCGCTGTTCGATGAGCGTCGGCACTTCGCAGACATAGGTCAGCGACTGCACGCGTTCCTCAAAGACGCGCGTTTCCCAGGTCAGCCGGTCGGTGCGCACCGCGATCTCGTTGATATCCGCGTCAGGCTTGCGGCGCAGGGCGTCCACTTCGGAAGCTTCCTTGCGCAGCCGCGCGGCCAGTTCGAGTTGGTTGCGAGCATAGCGCGCGATGCCGGAAATTACCTGCAAGCGCTCGGCGTTCATATAGTCGAACAGGCCCTGGAACAGCATGGCCATGCGGGCGTTCTTCTGGTCCCCCGGCAATCCGGTCGCAAAGTCGCGGATCTGGCTTTGCGCCTCGCCGATCGGTACCCGCCGCGCAGCCAGTTCCTTGACGAGCGCGGGAATTTCCGGGTCCTGCGCCCAGTTCTTCGCCGACTGCGGCAGTTCCGGCCCATTCCATATCTGCCCGAGCGAGAGTTCCGGCACCTTGCGCTGGATGCAGGGCCAGTCGGGATCGGTGTTCATTGCTGCCAGCGCCGCGCTCGCCGGCAAGAGCAGGGCGGCCAAGACCAGGCTGCGGACAAGGCTCGTTTTGCGCATCAGGCGTTTCCTCCAGTATCCTGCTTGCGGTTCATCAGGCCTCTCGAAGGATCGTAGGCTATGATCGCTCCGCCGAGGAACAGCACCGTGCAACCGGCGACGACGGCAAGCGAAAACCACTCTACCTGGCCGTAGAAGGCGAAGCGGATCAGTTCGACGACATAGGTGAAGGGGTTGGCCAGGCAGATCTTGTAGAGCAGTGGGCTCGATTCCTGGATTCGCCACAGCGGGTAGAGCGCGGGCGAGGCGAAATACATCGGGAAGATCACGAAGTTCATGACGCCGGCGAAATTCTCGAGCTGCTTGATCATCGAGGAAAGCAGCAGTCCCAGCGCACCGAGCATCACACCGGTCAGGAACAGCGCCGGGAGCACGAGCAAATAGCCGATCGGCGGCGCCTTGATCCCCCAGAACCAGGCAATGCCCAGGAACACATAGACCTGCGCGATCGACACGGTGACGCCGGCGAGCAGTTTCGAGACCAGCAGAAACCAGCGTGGGAAGGGGCTGACTAAGAGCGTTCGCATGTTTCCCATCTCGCGGTCGTAGACCATCGACAGCGATGACTGCATGCCGGAAAACAGGAGGATCATGCCGCAGAGGCCGGGCGTGATGTAGACTTCGTACAGCACGTAGGTCTTGTACGGCGGAATGATCGAGACGCCGAGCACCTGCCGAAAACCCGCGGCGAAGATGAAAAGCCACAGCAGCGGCCGCACCAGCGAGGAGACGAAGCGTTCGCGCTGGTTGAGGAAGCGCAGCCCTTCGCGAACAAGGATGCCTTTCAGGCAGATGAGATAGGCGGCGAGCCCGAACCCCGGCGCCGGCAGCGGCGCAACGCCTGTCTCGACGGCTTTTCCGGGCAGGGGACTCATGACGATTCCTCCGCGCCTGCGGTCGGAGCCTTGCGGCTGAGCTTCGAAAAGGCCTCGCCGATGTTCTTCGCGCCGGTCGTCCGCACAACCTCGGCAACGGCGCCCTTGGCGACCAGATCGCCTTGCGACAGGACCACAACGTGGTCGCCATCGTCGACCTCGTCGATCAGATGCGTCGCCCAGAAGACGCTGATGCCTTCCGTCTCGACCAGCCTTCGGATGCTGGCCAGGATGCCCGCCCGCGACTGGACATCCAGTCCGACCGTCGCTTCGTCGAGCAGCAGCAGCGGCGGACGGTGCAGCAGCGCGCGGGCGATCTCGATGCGCCGCATCTGTCCGCCCGACAGGCTGCGCGCTTTGTCGCGCAGGCGGTCGCCCATCTCGACCTGTGTCAGCAGCGCGTCGATGCGCCGTTTCGCTTCCGCCGAACCCAAGCCGTGCAGGGAGGCATGGTAGGAAAGGTTTTGATAGACCGTGAGATCGAGGTCGAGCGTGCGCGCCTGAAATACGATGCCCAGCCGCCTGAGCGCTTCGCCGGGAGCGCGGCCGACATCATGACCGAAGATGCGGATCGAGCCGTGGCGCGTGTCGTAAAGATGGGTGATCAGCGAAAACAGAGTCGTCTTGCCGGCTCCGTTGAGACCGAGCAGGACGGTGAAGGTGGCCGGCGCAATCGAGAAGGAAACGTCGTTGAGCGCCCGCTTCGGACCGTAGGAATGGCTGACCGCGGCGACATCGAGCGCCGCCACGCCATCCGCTCCCCCGCCTGTCCTCACATGCTGCATCCGGTTCACTTCCTTTGTCGCTTGAGCGGGCCGGCCACCCGGCCGCCGATTGTGGCGTTACTTGATGGTGATCGTGCCCTTCATACCCCTTTCGGCGAGGTCGGGTACGGACCATGTGTAAATGCCGGGCCGGATGGTGGTGAACTGCACCTGGATGGTTCCGTCGGCGTCGTATTCGAGCCATGCAGGCGCGCCGTTCATATGCACCTCAAGATCGTTGATGACGATCTGGTTCATCCAGACATTGCGGAAAAGATCGGTATGGAACTTGTACTCCAGGCCGCCCGCCGCCGAGATTTTCCAGCGATAGCCTTGTCCGGCGATCAGCTCGAAATCCTTCTGATTGGCCGTGAACTGGTCGTCCTTCGTGCCGAGGATGAGTTCGGGAACATCTTTGCTGGCCCGCGTCACCTGTTCGGTGGCGGCGACCGCCGGGGCCGCGTCATCATCGTCGTCGTCATCGGCTTGCGCCCAGACCTGGCCGTGCGCCGCGGCCAGCCCGACCAGCGTGGCGAAAGCGATTGCCCGAAAATTCCTCATGTTTTCCTACCCTTCTGCTGCAAATCTGATGATTCAATTGGGCGATACGACGACGCCCCAGGGGAGCGCGCCGACGGTAACGGACTGCACCGGCTCGTCGGTCTCCACGTCGATGAAAGTAATGTCGTTCGAAACGCCATTGGTCGAAATGATCGTCTTCTGGTCTGGCGTGAAGGCCAGTTGCCAGACGCGCTGGCCGACCAGCACGTATTTCTCCACCTCGTAGGTTTCGGTATTGATGACCGCCACGCGGTTGGCGGGCCCGAGCGCGACATAGGCTTTCTTGCCGTCGGCGGTGATGCGCACGCCAACCGGCTGGATCGATTCGGCGCGCAGCCCTGGGATCTCGAAGGTGATCTTGTGCTTGATCTCGCGCGTCGCATTGTCGATCACCGAAACCGTCCCGCCAATCTCCGAGCTCACCCAGGCTTCCGAGCCGTCCGGCGTGAACTCGACGAAGCGCGGGCGGGCGTCCACCAGCACGTTATGGGTGATCTCGTTGGTGTCGGTGTCGATGAAATGCGCCATGTTCGTCGTTTCCGACGTATTGACCATGGTCTTGCCGTCCGGGCTGACGCCCATGCCTTCCGGTTCCACGCCGACCGGGATCTCGGCAACCACCCTCTTGCTTTCGAGGTCGATCACAGTGACGAGATTGTCGTCCTCGTTGGCGACATAGAGTGTCTTGCCATCGGGCGAGAGCACGAACAGCTCGGGATCTGGCCCCGATGGAAGCGATCCGATGATTTCATGCGTCGCGGTGTCGATGATCTCGATCGTATCGTCGTCGCTGGCGCAGAGATAGATCAGCTTGCCGTCATGCGAGATGGTGATGCCGCGCGGCCGCTGCCCGACATTGATCGTCTTGACGACTTCCATCGTGTTGGAATCGACGACGCTGACCGTGTTGTCCTTCTCGTTGGAGACGTAAACCATGTAGGCCGAAGCCGGGCTGGCGGTGAAACCAACAGCCATTGCGGCAGCCAAAAACGTCAGTCGTCGCATCAAGAACTCCTCCCAAATTTCTGTCTTACCTACTCAAATGCGCATTTGGTCTCCGGTTCGTCGATCCCGAGCGTGTCGAGTTCGGAAACCTGGTGCAGAAAACCCTCCTGCGGCGAGGTCGAGACCACCGAGCGTCCGTCGCCGAGGAAGATCGGCTGGCGCAGCTGCCAGTTCCATTTGCGGAAGGTCAGCTTCTGGCCCTTGAAGGCGGCGATCGAGAAGTCGTCTGCGCGGATGAACGCGTCGATCTTTGCCGGATCGGCGCCCGGCGTGCGCGTCGCGGCCTCGCCGACTATGCGCACTGCCGTCCAGGCCGACATGTCCTTCGAAAGCATGCGCCGGCCGTTGGCCTTGGCGAAACGGTTCTGGATCTGGGTGCCGCCCCACTGCTCGCTGGCCGGGTGCCAGGCCGAGGGCGACAGCCCCGCCGTGCCAGCGACGGGCCGCGGAATCCAGGTCCGGAACGGCACGTAGGTGCCGAAGACTTCGCTTTCGTCAGCGACGAGCACCACATCATGGTCGGGCAGGTCCTGAGTGAAGACCGGCATCTGCCGCTGGATCTGGACGACGCCGGAATCGGTCCGCCGCGCCGTGCCCGTGTCCTTGAACTCCTTTTCGGCGACGATTTCGCCGCCGAACCGCGTCGCCGCCCGCCGCAACGCCTCGGCGAATAGCTGGTCGCGCTCATGCGAGCCGTAGATCAGCACCCAGTTCCGCCACTGCTTCCAGACCAGATATTGCGCTAGTCCGTCGGCCAGCATGGTGCGTGTCGGCGCCGTGTGCAGGACATTTACGCGGCATTCCTCCTCGCGCAGCACATCGTCGGTCGCCCCGACATTGAAGATCAGCACGCCATTGTCGCGGGCAATGTCGGCGATCGACAGCAGCTGCCGGGCGGAGATGTCGGCGAGCACGTAACGGTCGCCCCTTTCGACCATCTCCTTGAAAACGGGAACGACATCGGCGTCCGGCTTCACCTCCGTGACGTCGAGGATGAATTTCTGGCCCAGAAAGCTGCCGGTCGTGTTGTTGTCGCCGATCGCCGTTTCGGCCCCTGCGACGCCTTCGTCGCGCGGCGGGACGTCGAGGACCGACAGCGCA
Organism: Mesorhizobium sp. WSM2240; assembly: GCF_040438645.1. NCBI lineage: Bacteria > Pseudomonadati > Pseudomonadota > Alphaproteobacteria > Hyphomicrobiales > Phyllobacteriaceae > Mesorhizobium > Mesorhizobium sp. WSM2240. The sequence continues at coordinate 2,639,439 of NZ_CP159253.1, read as the reverse complement.
AGCTGCGGCGCATAGGCGCGCAGATAGCCGATCTTGATCTCGGTGATCTGCTTTTCGGGCTTGGCCGGCTGCTGCCGAGCCTGCGGCGCCGATTCCTGCGCCATGACGGCGGAAGCGTTGACGGCCAAGGGAAAAAAGCACAGAAAGGCCGCGAGAGTGCCTGGCACCGCGCTCGTCATCGATAGAATTATCCTCTACTTGCGCTAAGTCCGATTGCGTCGGTCTAGCGAAGTCAAGGTGCCCAGCATGACCATAACGGACGGAAATAATTTATCAAACCCCGTGAGTGGACTTTTCGCGGCAGGTTTTTCAGCTAGCTTTGGCCGCATGCGATCAGGTGTCGTGGCGTCCGCTATTCCCGTTGCAGCTATATTGTCCTCCAGGCTGGAGACCCCGAAGAAATGACCAAGATGCTGGCCAGCGTCACAGGCCTCGCCGAAGCGGAGATCGCCATTTCCGGCGGCGCCGACATAATCGACCTGAAGGATCCGAAGGCCGGCGCGTTGGGCGCTGTCGCCACCGATACGATTCGCCAGACCGTATCGTCGGTCGCCGGTCGCCGGGCCGCCAGCGCGGTTTGCGGCGACCTGCCGATGGAGCCCGAGATCATCCGCGCCAAGGCCGAGGAGATCGCAGCCACCGGCGTCGACTTCGTGAAAGTCGGCTTCTTCCCGTCCGGAAACATTGCGGCGTGTTCGGCAGCGCTGGCGCCGCTTGCCGCGCGAACGAAACTGATCGCCGTCATGTTCGCCGACCTGGCGCCGGATTTCGAATTCCTGCCCGTCTTCGCCAAGGACGGATTCCATGGAGCGATGGTCGACACCGCGCATAAGGCGAAAGGGCGGTTGCTCGACCATTTGCCGCCCGAGCGCATTCCGGTCTTCGTCGACCGCGCCCGGTCGCACGGACTGGCGGTGGGGCTGAGCGGCTCGCTCGAAGCGCCCGACATTCCCCGGCTGCTGCCGTTCGCGCCTGATTTCCTGGGCTTTCGCGGGGCGCTTTGCGATCACTCGGATCGCACGGCACTAATCAGCGCCGAAGCGGTTTCGCAAATCCGCGACCTGATCCCCGAGGAGTTGCAGCCAGGCGCGCCGTCAACGGTCGACTACCGGCTGCTGGCGGCGAGGGGATATTCACCAGGCGCCGTCGATCCGGCACTGGGCACGGACAAGATCTTCGTGCGGGATTTCGTCCTGCCGGTAGAGATCGGCGCCTACAGCTTCGAGCATGGCCATACCCAAAAGGTGCGCTTCGACGTGACCGCCGACGTGCTGAGGGTCACCGACCATCCTGAGGACATGCGCCACGTTTTCTCTTACGACATCATCATGGACGGCATCCGCACCATCGTCGCCAAGGGACACGTCCAATTGAGCGAGACGCTTGCCGAAGACGTGGCAGCGCTCGTGCTGGAGCATCCGCGCGTCACGCGCGTCGCCGTGAGGGTGGAGAAGCTCGAACTCGGGCCGGGCGGCGTCGGCGTCGAGATCGAGCGCAGGAAGGCAAAGCAGCAGGCGTCGACGGCGCGCTTGTCCGCCGAAGCCAATGCCTTGCCCGGTCTCGGCAAGAAGGGCCTCATTTCGTGAGGCGAGCCGTCGTAAAGCTCGGCGGCAGCACCGCCAGCGAGGCCGTGCTGGGCGAGTGGATCGCCGCGCTGGCGGGCTCGGCCCTGCCGCTGGTCATCGTGCCCGGAGGCGGCCGCTTCGCCAATCAGGTCCGCGATGCGCAGGAAAGCATGGGCTTCTCCGACAAGGCCGCCCACGCCATGGCGATCCTTGCCATGGACCAGTTCGGCCATGTCATTCTCGACCGGCACGACAGGTTCGTTCGGGCGCAATCGCTGCAGGAGATGGAACTCGCGTTGCGGGGCGGGAAAATTCCGGTCTGGCTGCCGTCGGCCCTGGCTATCCCGGCGCCGGATGTTCGCGCCTCGTGGGATATAACGTCGGATGCACTCGCGGCCTGGCTTGCAGGAAAGCTCGGAGCGGACGCACTGCTGCTCGTCAAGCAGACCCAAGCCTTCTCGTCAGCCGACGATGTCGCCAGCCTGGCGGCGCGGGGAATCGTCGACGCCGGCTTTGCGGAGATGCTGCCGGCCGACATCGATTTTCGCCTTGCCGGCCCGGGAGGCGCCGCCAAGGCGCATGCGCAGCTCGCATCCGGAAAATTCCCGGGGACGGCCATCTACCGATCCGGAACGCCGGCGAGGAAAACAGGATAGTGCTGGAAAATCTGCATACCCCGCGCTGGGCATGGGTTCTCACCGGGTCCGGCCACTTCTTCACGGAAAGCTTCGCGCTTATCCACGAACTCGAACATTGCGATATCTTCGTCTCGAAAGCCGCCAACGAAGTGCTGCGCATGTACAAGCTGAAGCTGGATTTTCCCGACACAATGCGCGTCCTGCACGACAAGACGGCGAGTTCCGTGCCGGTCGGCGCTTTTTATCACGGCGTCTATCACACGGTGGTGGTGGCACCGGCGAGTTCCAATACGGTGGCCAAATGCGTGCTCGGCATTTCCGACACGTTGGCCACCAACGTCTTTGCGCAGGCGGGCAAATGCCGGGTTCCGGCCATCGTCTTTGCCTGCGACACCGCCCCCGAGCTCGAAACCATGGCGCCGCACGGTCTGGTCAAGGTCTATCCGCGCCAGATCGACCTGGAGCATACCGAGCGGCTGAAAAGTTTTGAGCGAACCGAAGTCGTGGAATCGCTCGCTGACCTGAAGGTCGCGATACGCCGCCGCATTACGGAACTGCAAGCTGATGGCTAGGCGGTGCTCAGTGCTGGGGGACAGTTTACTTTTTTCCGCTCGCGCGAGCCTGCCGACGCCACCTCCTTTCCGCGGAAAGAAAGTAAACTGTCCCCAGCGCTCTTCCCGGCGTAGCCATGGCTGAGCGGCTGATCTTCCTGACCGGCCATCTGGCCAAAGCGCGGCTGGAAAGGCTGCTGGCCGGGCTCGGCGAGACCGAGTTCGCATGGGAAATCGTGGACATCGGCGTCAAGGTCGCCGCGCTGATGACCGAAGACATCATCAAGCGCCGGCTGAAGCCTACTCAAGGCGCGGACCGCATCATACTCCCCGGCCGCTATCGCGGCGATCTTGAACGGCTCTTCGAACATTTCGGCGTGCCTTTCGTGCGCGGCCCCGACGAAATCGCGGACCTGCCGGCATATCTCGGCCGCCCCGGCGGCCCTCCGGACCTCTCCCGCTACGATATTCGTATTTTCGCAGAGATCGTCGACGCGCCGATGCTCTCGATCGATGGGCTCGCGACGCGGGCGAGGGCGCTTGCCTCTGCCGGGGCCGACGTCATCGACCTCGGCTGCCTGCCGGAAACGCCTTTTCCGACGCTTGCCGAGGCAGTGCGGGAACTGAAGGCGCAGGGTTTTTCAGTCAGCGTCGATTCCGCCAGCACCGATGAACTGATGATCGGCGCGCGGGCAGGCGCGGATTTTCTGCTTAGCCTCGACGAAAACACACTGCCGCTGGCCTTCGATCATGGGGTGACGCCGGTCCTGATCCCGTCGGTTCCCGGCGACCTGGATTCTCTCGGGCGCGCCATCGAGGCCGCCGACCGGGCCGGCATTTCCTTCATCGCAGATCCGGTGCTCGACCCGATCCATTTCGGCTTCGCCCAGTCGCTCGGGCGCTTCATCGAGGCGCGCCGGCGTTGGCCACAGGTCGAACTGATGATGGGTACCGGCAATTTGACCGAGCTTACCGATGCCGACAGTTCCGGCGTCACCGCGATCCTAACCGGGCTCTGCTCAGAGTTGCAGATAAGAAACGTTCTGACCGTCAATGTTAGTCCCCACACGGCCCGAACGGTGGAGGAGCATGATCTCGCCCGCCGCATCATGTTTGCTGCCCGCAGCGACGGCGCGCTGCCGAAAAGCTACGATCCGGGCCTTCTGCAGATCCACGACCGCAAGCCCTATGTAGCCACGGTAGAAGATATAAACGCGCTGGCGGCCGAAGTGCGCGACGCCAATTTTCGCATCGTGACCGCCGAGGACGGAATCCATATATTCAACGGCAAGGGCCATGCGGTCGCCAGGGACGCATTCGAACTCTTTCCCGGGCTGGGGGTCGAGACGGACGGTGCGCATGCCTTCTATCTCGGCGCGGAACTCATGAAGGCCGAGATCGCTTGGCGTCTCAGCAAGCGCTATTCGCAGGACGAGCCGCTGGCCTGGGGCGTGGCGGCTCCGGCTCCGGAAACCGACCGCTTGCGCCTTGCCGAGGCCGGCCACACGCTTAAGGCTAAGAAAAGCAAGGAATAACGATGCCTTACATCCGCGAATGCATCGTCACCACCGCCGACCAGACCGGCAAGGTTCACATTGCGCCGCTCGGAATCATCGCGGAGAAGGACGGCTGGGTGATCGCGCCGTTCCGGCCATCTGTCACGCTCGACAATCTGGCGGCGGTGCCATTCGCGGTCGCCAGTTACACCGACGACGTCCGCATCTTCGCCGGCTGCCTGACTGGCCGCAAGGATTGGCCGACCGTTGCGGTGGACGGCTGCCCAGTGCCGCGGATCGAGGCGGCGCTTGCGCATTCGGTGCTCCAAGTCGTAACCGTTCATGACGACGACTTACGCCCGCGGCATTTCTGCCGCGTCGTAGCGGAGCAAACCCACGCGCCCTTCACCGGCCTCAATCGCGCCAGGGCGGCGGTGCTGGAGCTCGCCATTCTGGTCAGCCGGCTGGGTATGCTGCCCCGCGAAAAAATCGAGGCGGAGATCGCCTATCTCACAATCGCCATCGACAAGACCGCAGGCCCTGACGAGAGGGAAGCCTGGGGCTGGCTGATGCAGCGCGTCGACAATCATTTCGCGGGAACAGACGCCGGCCGCACCGGCGCGGCATGATTCCTAAAAGTTGCAGACTTTTGGTTAGGATTACACGGTAATCACAAGGATTTAGCCGCCGGTCTTCAGGAACTCGATGATCGTCTTGCGCTGCGCGGCGTCGGTGATGCCGCCATAGGGCTTCATGGTGTTGCCTCTCACCACCTGATCGGGATTGGCGATGAACTTGTCGAGGTTGGCCTCATCCCAGACGATGCCGGACTGCTTCATCGAATCCGAAAAATTGTAACCCGGCGCCGTCCCGGCCTTGCTGCCGATCACGCCGGCGAGGCTCGGGCCCTGGCGGTGGTCGCCTTCCTTCATCGTGTGGCAGGTGCGGCAACTGCTGTTGAAGGCGGTCTGCCCGTCTCCTTGCGCGGCAGCTGGCAAGGCGGCGATGGATCCTAGGAGCGTGAAGGCCAGCATCCGACGGTTCATCTCGGTCTCCGAGAACGTGGGTTCGAAGAAGAACGCGTCGCAGTCGAAGCCGTTCCGGTGCGTTCAGCCGCCGCTCAACCCTGCATTTGCGCCAAAAGCGCGACGGCGGCCGCCGGAGCGGCGCTGCTTGCCTCATTGCGCGCCGCTTCCTCCGCCGGAATGATGTCGGCGAAGTCGATGAAGCGGCGCTCCATTCTTGTCGCGAGCCGCCTGATCTGCCATCGGCCGGTTCCGGCGGCCACTATTGGCGCATCGTCGGCGAGCCTGCCCGCCACCCGGAAGGCAGCGTCGTGGACCGTACGGAGCTGCTGTTCGCTGAACCAGCGCGCCACATCCAGCCATTCGGCGGGTGACAGATCTGCTGCGTCACGGCCAACCATACGGGCCAGCCGCGCGATCGAGGCCTCCGCGGTCTTTTCCTTACCGTCGGCCGACGCGTGCTTGTCGTCCTTCTCGTCGAGCACGCCCATGATGCGGTGCGCGTCGGCGATCGAGGCGAAGTATTCGTTCATAAGCGGCGTCATTCGCCCGCACACCGGGGCGGAAGACGCCACGCCGAACAGGAAAGTGCGCGTGAAGCCGGTGTAGACGAGTTCGCCGGTCATCAGCCGCTCGGCGTCAGTATAGCCTTCGCCGGCGACCGCGCCGTCCTGGATCGGAATGATGTCGGTGGTGGTCGATCCCATGTCGACGAACAGCGCGTCGCCGACGAGCCTGGCTACCAGCGAGGCGGTGGCATGCCAGTTGGCCGAAGCGATATCGCCGCCGAGCCGAGCGGCCTGTCCGACCCCGACAAAGCCGGACCGTCCCGAATAAATCAGATTGTCGCCTGAGGGAAAGTGTTGCGAGATGAGCTGCAGCAGCGTTGCAATGCCGGCGTCTCGCGAGGGAAAAACATCCGCCAGTTCGCCGGTCATGGTGAAGGCGTTGAGATCGGCGCCGGTATAGACCGCAGACGCCTCGCGAAGCGCCGATGCCAGCCTGTCGAGGCCGAGCCAGAGCGGCATTGCGACGGTCGCGGCCTGGACGATGCGGCCGCGTTCAGCCCGGGTGACCTTCAGATGCGCGCCGCCGACATCGAAGCCGGCGATGATGCTCTTTCCTTTTTCCAAACTTCAAGCTTTCATGAAAACGGCTAAGCTATTGAGGGGAAAAGCGTTGCGTATCATTCCAGTCCTCGACTTGAAAGGCGGCCAGGTCGTGCGCGCCGAAATGGGCAAGCGCGACCGCTACCGGCCGATCGCCACACCGCTAAGCGCCAGCCCCGGTCCCGTATCGGTCGCGACGGGACTGCGCACGCTGTATCCCTTCTCGACCTTCTACATTGCCGATCTCGACGCCATAGAAGGCCGCGCACCCAACGCCGGGGCCCTTGCCAGCTTGCGGGAAATGACCGACCCGCCCGAACTCTGGGTGGATGGCGGAATATCCGACGGCGAAACCCTTGCTGCAGCGCTGGCTAGACCATCGCTGCGCCCTGTTCTGGGCGCCGAATCGCAGCGAGACGATGCGCTGCTTCGGCGCTTCCGCGATCATCCCGGCCTCATCCTGTCGCTCGATTTCTTCGCAGAAGGCTTTCGCGGCCCGGCTTCCATTCTCCAAGAGCCAGCGCTCTGGCCGCAAAGCGTGATCGTCATGACGCTGACCAAGGTCGGTTCCGCCGCGGGTCCGGATTTCGAGCGGCTTTCGCAGATCAAGGCGAGGGCCGGAAACCGCTCGGTGATCGCCGCCGGCGGCGTACGCAACGAAGCCGATATCCGTGCGCTTTCGGCGCTCGGCGTCGACGCCGCGCTGGTGGCGACGTCGCTTCACGACGGCACGCTCACGCCCGGGCAACTTGCGTCGCTCGGCGCCTGCTGACGGATTGACCCGTTCCGGGGCGCGACGAATGCCGCGCTCCGGAACGGAGGTTCAAAAGCCGAGAAGCTTTTTCAGCCGGCGCAACAGACCATCCGTATCAGCAGAGGGTGCTACCTGTGCGGGGCTGTCTCTTGTCTAGGCCGCGAACGGATGCTTCACCTGGTCCCGCTTGGCGGTAGCCTCGGCAGCAGTCGGCGTGCCCGAGATGGCGCGCTGGATGGCTTCCTTGGTCGCCTCGTAATTATACTGCTGGATCTTTGCGTCGTCCTCGGCCTCCCAATGGATGAACACGCCGACGCAGATGAACAGGTCGTCGGCCTCTTCTGCCGGAATGATCCCTTCCGCGACGCTGTCCTGCACCGCCTTCGCCACCGCAAACTGCGCCGGGCCGAACATCTGGACCGCCTGCTTGGCGCCCTTGATCGTCACCTTGTTGAACAACAGCGTGTTGGGTTTGCACTGCAGATTGGGTGAAATCACCGCCAGGAGGGAAGTAAATCCGTCCTTGTTGTTGGTGAGCGCGTTGCAGAATGCCGCTTCGACCGGGCTTCCCCGCGGCCCGATCAACAGGTCGACATGCGCGACTTCATTGCCGTCGCCGACCAGGGATTCACCAACCATTACTTTCGAGATTTTAGCCATGCCAATTTTCCTCCACAAAATAATGAAGTCCAAAGACGCCGCAACGAGCGGACGCTCGATGGACGACTATCCTTGTTGGCAGCGTCCGGATTGCCCGGACCGGTTGGCTAGATAGCCGCGGAGGCACTGACCCCCACTGCGGAAATTCAATCATCAACAACCCGATTATGCAAGGCGCTGTAGGAGGATATGGACGAAAAGACTGGCTACCGTCAGATCGGCCGACGTGCCGGGATTGACGTTTCGCGCCTTCAGCCGGCTGTCGAACTCCAAAAGCAGGCGCAGGCGCGCCTGATCGTCGTCGGCAGCGTCGACTGCGGTCTTCACATCGGCCGCTTCCTCCCGGATCCGGTACGCTGTTTCGTCGCCATGCTTGCGGGCCACATGGCTGTCCGGAAAGCTTGCGAGAAACGCCATGTAAGCAAAGACGGTCGGCCAGATGCCGCTTTCGCCGCGGGCGAACGAGTCGTCGAGTGTCGCCAGTCCCGTTTCGAAAATGTCGTCGAAACGGGTGACGTATTGGCGGGCGATCCTGTCTCGCCCGGCCGCGGCCCGCATTGCTTCGAGCAAATCCACCTTGGGCGGCTCGCGAACGTCGTGCTCCTCCGCCGAGCCAAGGCCGCCTGGCGAAGCTGTGACGATGGCCTCGAACACAGCACCTGCGTCATCCACGTCCAACTCGTCTAGGACTAAGGAAAGGTTTTCGCGCAGGTCGCCCGCCGTTTCGGCGGCGCGGGCCAGCGGCGCCGCGAGTAACACGATGCCGAGATTGGTGTTGGTGCCGACTGCCTGGCGCGTGGCGCGGACGGCCTCGAGAATGCGCCGCCCGACAGACAGGTCCGGATCCGTTAACGGCCCGGCCGATACGCTGGCACTGACTAAGAACTGCCCGGCGGTCATGCCGTGGCCGTCAGCAAAGAGATGGACGTTCCCAGGCTTTAGCGCCTCGATTTCCAGCCGGCAGGCATCCTCATAGGCGGCGCTGATGCGTTCGCGCGAAAGCCCCATCTCAGGAGTTTGCCGGTGCAACGAGACGATGTGGGCGGGCGGGCGGCTCGGCACTGACCCTGTCGGCCAGGAATTTCAGCATGGCGTCTGCAATCGCATCGGCGATGTTTACCGCGACGACCGATTGCAGTCCCGACCAGGCCGGCATGCTGTTCACCTCCAATACCAGCAGGGCGCCGTCGGGCGCGGGAATGATGTCGACGCCGGCGAAGTCGGCTCCGACCGCCGCTGCCGCCGCGACCGCCAGCCTCGCCAGTTCGGCTTCTCCGGTCCCGGAAACCTGCTCCGGCGCCGCCCCCCGGTTTACATTGGTTATCCAGTCCTCACCGCGGCGGCTCATCATCGCCACCGCCTTTCCGGCGCAGACGAACACGCGGAAATCGCGGAAGGGAGGACCGGCGCGCGGGACGTAATGCTGAAGATAGTAGACGTCGTTCACCTCTTCCGGCGGGGGCAGATCGGCCAGTTCGCGGATCAGCCTTATGCCGCGGCCCTGCGCGCCGAAAAGCGGCTTCAGCACCAGCGGCGTCAGCGGAAGCTCGCGCCTGGCGATCTCCTCGGCTGCAGAAAACCCTTCGACGCAAAATGTCGCTGGCGTCGGCAAGCCGGCACTCTTGAGCAGGAAGGTGGTCATCGACTTGTCGACGCAGCGTTCGATTGCCTGGGCCGAATTCCAGACCGGAACGGAAAGATTGCCCAACGCGTGGAGGACGCCGAGACGCCGCGTGATCGCCTCGAACGAGCCTGCCGCAATCGACCGCACGATGACCGCATCCGGCAATCCTTCGTCGAATCCCGGAATCGCGAGCCCGGAGGCGCTTCCGGTGTCGAAGGCGATCGAGGCCAGTGGTGCCGTCGCGACAAATGCTCCCCGCTGGCTCAGCCGGATCGCAAGGCCTTGGGAGCGCGCGTCCGACTTGTCGCTGACGATCAGGATGCGTGGGATCATGCCGGCAGCCACGAAAGTTGCTTTTCTGGTGCGTCCTTCGAGGCTGGCCCGCCCCGCGTTTGCGCCGACGCGTAGACGATCGGCGAGGGCTCGCACCTCAGGATGAGGACTGTTGTGCCTAGACCGCTTTCCTGAGAGATTTGTTCCCAACCTCCCTCATCCTGAGGTGCGAGCCCCGCACGCCGGCCGTTTGCTGTGCGCTGAATTAACAGGGCGAGCCTCGAAGGATGCACTTTACCCCAAGCTCCGTTCCAGCATTGCCGCATCCCGTCCGCCTCTTCGAAACGTATCGCCTGTTTCGATCGCTGTAACCAGGACTTCGGCTGGGCTGAAAAGCAGCGGGTCGATGGCGTAGAAGTCGCCTTTGAACTGCTTGAAAACATCGGCGAAGGGCTGACCGTAGTCCCGCGATGTCCGGCTCGGCAGTTTCTCGGCCAACTCCATGGCTGCTTCTACCGGGCCCTTAACGAACAACTGGACGACCCCTCCATAGATAATGGCGTCGTTTGTCCGGCCCATGGCAGTCAGGAAATCCGGGTGGGGGGCAGGGATAGGCGAGGCGGCTATTCCGTCGACGATGTTTTCAAGCGGAAATTTCAGATCGTTGGCCTTGTGCAGGGCGACTTCGAGTACGCGGGAGACGATTTGAACGGTGCCGGCAAGGCTCTGCGTCGGCGCGTATAGGAAAGTGAGCTTGTCGGCCGTCAGCCCCGTCGCGATGGCCACTTTCTCGACAACCGGTTCCGGCGGCGGTTCGGCTGTTTCCAGAATGAGCACGGCGGACGATGCGGTGTCGCGGTAGGTCAGTGTCGTGAACAGCGCCTCGACGCGGGCAAGCGCCCGCGCGGGACCCGACCCCATGGCGAAATAACTGTCGTTCGACAGGTTCCAGCCTGCATATTGCGAGCCGAGGCATGCAAGCACCGGCTGCGAGGATCGCACCTCAAGGGCAAAGGGCCACTTGTCCGAGGCGCGATCCATAACCGCCGAAATGCTGCCGAGGCCGCCCATCGCTGCCTCGGCCATGCGCAGCCCGGCTTCGATGCCGCCGGGGGCCTTGGAGCCGGCGTCGATCAGGGTTTCTCCCAACGGACCCTTGGAGACGGCGATGCGCAGGCGCTCGGCGTCACGGATCATGCCATCGGCGATACGCTGGGCGTTATCGTTCAGGAATGCCGAACCATCTTTCATGTCCGGTCTCCTTCCCATTGGTGCTGCAATTGCCTTGCATATGTCTTTACCGCCCGCTCGGTGGCGTCTGCGCTGTGGCCGCGGGCGAAGACTGTGCAGACGGGATCGCCGGCAACCAGTTTAGTGCCGGGCGATTGATGGTCGGCTGTCCAGTCGGGCCACTTGATTGCCGGGAAGTGCGGCATGGGCATCGTGGCATAGGTGATCATCGATGCCATCGAGTTGGCAAAGCGCGGCAGCCGGTAGGGCTCTCCTCTGGCGGCGCGCAGATGCGCCTCGATCAAGGGAGCTTCGTCGCTGTCGAAGATGTCCAGCGTAGCGCCTGGCCGCGGGTTGATTTCGACAAGCTGGTAGCCGTTTGCGTCGCCGATGAAATCGGCGCTGCAAAGCCCGACAAGCCCAGCGCGGAACGTCAGGCCGGAAAGCCAGCTGCTTATCTTGGCCGCGTGGCTCCGGTCAAAGCGCCTCAAGCGCACCGCGCCGCCGTATCGATAGGGTGCGTTCGGAGCAGGAGATAGCCATTGCCGGCTGAAGCCAATGACCCGTGCCGACCTGCCGTCGCCGACGAAAAGGGCCGAGACGCTGCGGCCTGAGACAAAGCGCTGGAAGTAACGGCCTACCGCCGGGGAGTCGCCGTTGGCGCGCGTTATGTGGGAGCCGCCGGCCCCGCCGACGGTCTTGACGATCCAGTTTTCCGGATCAGCTGGCAACTCCCAGTGGAACTCGGGATGCGGAATGCCGAGGTCGGCGCAATCCTTCGCAAGGATGTGCGGATCCTTGACCCGGCGTATCGCTACCGCGCGGTTGCCCGCGAGCGGAAAATGGCGGGCGACCTCGTCGACGATTTCGGCTTGCCGTTCGAAGCCCGAACCCAGGACGACCGCAACCGGCCGGTCGCTTCCGGCCAGCGCCTGAAGCGCATCGACGATGGCCGCGCCGTCTATTCCGCTCTGGAGGTCGCCCGGCAGTTTCGCCGCGCGCTCGGCGAGCGCAACGGTATCCCGGTCGCAAAAGAAGTCGGCGACCAGCGGCCGATAACCGGCGCGCTGCGCCGCGGCTGCCAGCGCGCGGCCAGAAATCGCCGCGATCAGCAGAAACCGGGGGTTATTTGGCGAACTCGCGTGCAAGGGAAAACGCATCCTGGAAATCGAAGGTGACTGTCTTGTCCGCCTCTATCATTTTCTTGAAGAGGCCAAACTCGACCTTGTATTTGACGTTGCCGATGGCGAGCGGGCCAATGCCGACGGCGTTTGTCGCTTCGAGCGGGTCGCCATTAGCGTGGACCGCCAAGCCTTCTATGCCGGCCGGCGGAACCGCATTCACATCGGCGCCGACGAGCAGTCTGCCGGCGCCTTGCAGATGCGCTTTCGAGATCACCTGGACGCCGGCTTTCGCAGCACTGAGCACAACATCACTGGCCTGGACGATCTCCCTCTTGCGGGCCTCCGTCGAACCGTCCGCAGCCTTCACGCCAACCCCGAAGCGGCTGCTGATTTCGGCGGCGATCTTCTCCACCCGTTCGAGGCCGTCGTGGCCAACGACGGTGACTTCGGCGCCTTCTTTGGCCGCGATGACGGCGGTGCAGAAGCCTACGACGCCTGTCGCGCCGAATATCGCGACCGCAGCGCCCTTCAGGCCGCGCTGGAACTTGCTTTCGAGCGCCTTCTCGACCTTAGCCACCATCGCGGCGGCAGTGGTGAACGACCCCGCCGGGTCAGCGAAAACCGACACCTGGAAGGGCGGCACCATCGCCTTCTTCGCCGCGTCGAACATGTCGAGCGCCAGCGACACGTCCTTGCCGGCGATGAATATGCCCGTACCCACGCCTGCATCCGGCGGCCGGGAAAAGATCGCGTCCTGCACAAGGCCGGTGACCTCATCGAGGCTTACACCGACATAGGGGACGACCGCGTCGAAGCCGGCATCGAGCGCCATGTTCACATCGAAGGGGCTCATCTGCTTCAGCGGAGTCAGCATATGCAATATGTGTTTGCGGGCCATTATTCGCCTTTCTGCATTAGGTCTCGCGCTGCGTCTGCCGCCTTTTCAGCTGCCCACGAGGTCGAGTTTGGTTTGACTGATCCTCGCGCCGGAATTCCTTCCCCGCACGATCCTGATTTCTATTCCCGCACCGGTTTCATCCCGGACCGAGTCGACCAGACGGCGAGCTTCGTCTTCCGACGGCGCGAAGGCGAAACCCGTTGGCCCCCACGAGCTCTGCCCGATGCCGACCGCGCCGGCGTCGACCAACCGTCGGGCCAAGGCCTCGACGCGCCTCGAGGTGAAGACGCCGCCCTGGGCCGGCGCGAAGTGGGTGCCGATGAGGGTCTGGATCGTCGTGACCGCGGCGCCGAAAACGGGCAAGTCGTGTTCAACGAGAGCGGGCATCAGCCCCATCAGAACCTGCCGGCAGATCTCTCCCGCGCCGGCGGCGGGAAACTGCGGCAGCGCGCGAAAGGCCTGAAGTTCGTCCTGGCCGTGGAGCCCTTCCACGGCCTCGTCGAGAATGAGAAGGACGCGCCATTCGTCCGGAAAGGGCAGCCTCGCAACGACCGGCGGAGGCCTTCCTGTGCTGTTCTTTCCCGCATCCACGATGACGCCGCCACTCTCGAAGCTGGCGATGCCGATGCCAGAGCGTGCGCCCCGCGCAAGCAGGATGGCGTCGCCGGCGATATCGAGCGGCAGTCCGTGCAGCGTGCGCAGCGCCGCCGCGACCGCCAGTGCGATCTGGGTTCCCGATCCGAGGCCGGCATGGGAGGGGATCGCCTGCTCCACCACCAGGCGGTGATTGGATTTTATGCCGAGATGCCGGCAGAGCGCCGACAAATGCTGTTCGGCGCGCGCGGCCTCGCTGCCCTCGACTGACGTTTCGGCGGCCCGGGACAAGGTTACGACCGTCTCGGGTTCGCTCAGCGGCAGGCCAACGCTGCCGAAGCGGCGTCCGACATCCCCGTTGAGATCAAGAAAGCCGAGATGAAGGCGAGCGGGCACTCTTATGGTGACGGAATTCGACATCTACCCCCGGATGGGTGCATCATACATGCATCGCGAGTTTAGGTGCCCACGGTCATGATAGCCGTTTTCGGCGAGGGGGCAAGTATCGCGGAGCATCTACTTCGACGCCGCCGCACGCGCCTTATTGAGAAGACATTGGAGATACGAGATGAGCGAGACAGCCAAGGAAAAAGTCTATTCGGAAGCCGAGATCGCCGAAAGGCTTGAGAGGGAACTGCCCAAATGGCGCTATGAAAACGGCTGGATTCGCCGGAAATACAAGACCCATGGCTGGAAATCGACGCTGATGGTCATCAACACGGTCGGCCATCTGGCGGAAGCGGCGTGGCACCATCCCGACATCACAGCGTCTTATGCCTGGGTCGAGGTCCGCCTGATGAACCATGCGGCAAAAGGCGTCACCGACAAGGATTTCGAACTGGCGAAGAAGATCGAGGACGTCGTCCAGTGGCAGCCGGCGAGTGAAGGCGGCGCGCTGGAAGGCACGCCGCAGACCGACCAGCGCTTCGCCTACATCAAATACGACTGAACGTCGCATCTGCTGATGCCGGGCCGAAAACGTTTACCGTTCCGAGAGCGGGGGGTTCACGGCCAGTTTGCTTTGGTCTAGGATTAGGCCGGCACCAGAAAGTAGCGTAGTGAATGGCGGTTGCGTGGATCGGCAACCGGGAAACGCTGGTGGAGCACGCGTGCGAACAGGCCGCGATGCTTTTGCAATCGAGCCGGTGCCCGGTAATCAGCTTCGATACGGATATACACGGGACCCGAGCGGCGATAGCTCTCGCCGAGCGGGTTGGCGCGGCCTACGACCATGTGGACAGCGCGGCGATAGCTCGCGAGGCTGCGCTCTTCTCCGACAAGGGCGCGATGACCGTTGCGCCGGGCGAGGTTCGTCGGCGGGCCGATGTCGTGGCGATCGTCGGAGAGCTGCCGGCGATCCATCATGGCTTCGTGGCGGAACTCGCCGATACCGTGCCCGACCTTTCGGCAACGAACGCGCGCGAAATTTTTCTGATCGGCGATGAGGGGACCAATGTCTCATCGCTTCTGGGCAGCCGGAAGGCGACGCCGCTTTCCTGCGAGGGCGCCGGGCTCAACGGCACGCTGGCCGCCCTCAGGGCGCAATGCGCGGGACGGCGGGTATCTAAACCGGTCTCGAACTTCGACGATTTCTCGAGGGCGCTCGGCGCCGCCAAATTTCCCGTGTTCCTGTTTTCGGGCCATGATGCGGACGGCCTTGCACTGGAGATGCTGCAGGGCCTCATCGCTGATATCAATCGGAAGTCGCGCGCGTCGGCCTTGCATTTGCCGGCCAGCGAGAGCGGCTGGGGCAGCGTCCTCGCCTCGACATGGATGACCGGCTTTCCGCCGCGAACCGGCTTTGCGCGTGGTTTTCCCGAATTCGACCCCTGGCGTTTCGACGTGGCGCGGGCGCTCGCGTCCGGCGAGGCCGACCTGCATCTGTGGATCTCGGCGGGTTCCGTGCAGCCGTCCGGGAACAACGGCGTCAAATTGATTGCATTGGCGAAAACGGCGGAGCCGGTCGCCGGCTCTGAAGTCACCATTGCGATTGGCGAAGCCGGTGTCGACCACGGGGCGGTCGTCTATTCCGGGCGCACCGGAACCTTGGCCGCGGTCGAGGCGGGCGAGAGGTCTGACCTGCCGCCCGCAGCAGCGGTGATCAGACAGATCGCCGGCTATTTCCAGGCCGAGGCAGCATTGCCATGCTGACGAAAATCGCCGGGGGCGAAATTATCGATCCGGTCAACGGCCGTCTCGGCAAGGGCGACCTCTGGATCAGGGACGAGCAGATCGTCGAACCGCCGGCCGGCGGCAATGCCGACCAGACCATCGACGCCTCAGGCTGCATTATCATGGCCGGCGCGATCGACATCCATTCCCATATAGGCGGCGGCAACGTGAACACGGCGCGGCTGCTCCTGCCCGAGCAGCACGCCGCCCACATGGCTAGGCCGGCTGCGACGCCGCTCTCCAATGCCGGCTGGTCGACCTTCGAGACCGGCTGCCTCTACGCCAAGATGGGCTTCACCACAGTGGTCGAGCCTGCCATGTCGCCCGGAGCCGCGCTGCATACGCATCTCGAACTCGCCGACATCCCGATCATCGACAAGGCGACGCTGGCCATTCTCGGCAATGACGACTTCCTCCTGTCGATGATCCGCGACGACGCCTCCCAGCAGATGATCGAGGACTACGTCGCCTGGACGGTCGGCTCGACGCGGGCGCTGGGCGTCAAGGTCATCAATGCCGGCGCCGTGGCGGCCTTCAAGGAGAATGTCCGCACCTTCTCGCTCGACGATGTTGTGCCCTCATACGGCGTCAGTTCGCGCAGGATCGTGAAGACGCTCCAGGCAGCGGTGGACCGACTCGGCATTCCGCATCCGCTGCATGTCCATTGCAACAATCTCGGCGCGCCGGGCGCGGCCGATACTGCGGCGGCCACTATTGCGGCCTCGGAAGGCGTGCCGCTGCATCTCGCCCATCTTCAGTTCTACGGCTATGGCACGGAGGGAAAGCGCAAATTCTCGTCCGCGGCGGCCCGCCTCGCGGAATTGGTGAACGGCACGCCGGAGGTCACCATCGACATCGGCCAGGTCATGTTCGGCCAGACGGTAACCATTTCCTCCGATGTCATGCGGCAGTTTTCGGCGCGCGGCAGCGCCAGCCCGAAAAAGACGGTCATCCACGACGGCGACGGCAATGGCGGCGGCATCGTGCCGTACCGCTATCGCGAGGATTTCTACGGCACGATGCAATGGGCGATCGGGCTCGAGCTTTTCCTGCTGATCGACGACCCGTGGCGGGTATTCTTCACGACAGATCATCCCAATGGCGCGCCGTTCACCGCCTATCCCGAGTTATTCGAGCTGCTGATGAGCCGCGATGCCCGCAACGAGAAGGCTTCGACCGTCTCAAAGAGCGCGATGGCGCTCTCGACCCTGTCCTCCATCTCCCGCGAATACACGCTCGAGGAAATCGCCATCATGACGCGCGCCGCTCCGGCAAAGCTGCTCGGGCTGGACGACCGCGGCCATCTCGGGCCGGGCGCGCTGGCCGATATCGCGATCTACCGGAAAGGCAGGGATATCGCCAATATGTTCGGCGCCGCGGCGTTTGTCTTCAAGAATGGCGACCTCGTCGTCAAGGACGGCGAGATTACCCATTACCGGTGGGGCAGGGCGCTTAGGCTCAACCCGCCGTCGGACAAGGCCATGGTGCGCCGGCTGCGCGAATATCACGAACGGCGTTACGGCCTCTCGCTCGACTGGTTCACATTCCCCGATTCCGCCATCGCCCGCGAACAGCCATTCGGCGAGGTCGCATGCCGGAGCTGAGTGTCAACGGAATAGCAATCGACGACACCTTCGCGGAAGCCTTCGGCATGCGCGCGACTGCGATTGTGATCACCGGGCCGAACCGGAAATGGGCGCGGCAGGCCGCTATCACGATGTCCGGCTTCGCCACGTCGGTGATCGCCTGCGGCTGCGAGGCGGCGATCGATGTCGAATTGCCGGAATCGGAAACGCCGGACGGGCGGCCCGGCTGCCGCGTAATGCTTTTTGCCGTGAGCACAGACGAGTTGCAGAAGCAATTGCTGAACCGCGTCGGCCAATGCGTGCTGACCTCGCCCGGCAGCGCTTGTTTCGCCGGGTTGAAAGGCAGCGCCGACCTAAAACTCGGCTCGGCCTTGCGCTATTTCGGCGATGGCTGGCAGATCTCCAAGAAAGTCGGCGGACGGCATTTCTGGCGAATCCCGGTCATGGACGGCGAATTCCTCTGCGAGGCCACCACCGGACTGACCAAGGAGGCCGTCGGCGGTGGCAATTTCTTCGTCATGGCGCAGAGCAGCGGAAATGCGCTTGCCGCCGCGGAGGCCGCGGTGGAGGCTATTCATAGCGTTCCCGGCGCCATCGTGCCGTTTCCGGGCGGCATCGCCCGCTCGGGTTCCAAGATCGGCGGCAAGTACAAGGGTATGGTGGCGTCGGCCAACGAAGCCTACGCCCCGACCTTGCGCGGAGCCGTCGCCAGCGCGCTCGGACCGGATATCAACGCCGTTCTCGAAATCGTCATCGACGGCGAGACCAACGAGGCCGTGGCTGCCGCCATGAAGGCTGGCATCAAGGCCGTGACGGATCTCGGGCCGGAAAAGGGCGCGGTCCGCATCGGGGCGGGAAATTACGGCGGCAAGCTCGGCAAGTTCATCTACTCGCTGAAGGACATGATCCCGTGACGGCGATGACCTTCACTCTTATTGCCAATCCTCCCGAGCGGTTAGACCTGTCGCCGCTGACGCCGGAGAAGCTCGCCGGGATGGGCAGGCGAGACGTCGAAAAAATCCGGCTGGGCATGTCGAAGAGCGCGTCGACGGTCGGCGACATATTCCGCGTCTCGGGCGACGACGTGCAGAACATCGTGTTCGACGGCGGCTCCAACCGTTTCGACCGGGTGGCGGCGGAACTGACCGACGGCTCGGTGCGCGTAGCGGGCGATGTAGGCTCCCAGGCAGGCCGCAGCATGCGCGGCGGGCGACTGCTGGTCGAAGGCAGTGCGGGTCCGCATGCCGGGTCCGGAATGCGCGGCGGAAGGCTGGAGATCATGGGCGACGCCGGCGACCGCCTTGGCGGACCGTTGGCTGGCGAACTCGCAGCCATGAATGGCGGCATGCTGATCGTGCGGGGCAGGGCCGGCGCGTTTGCCGGCGACCGCATGCGGCGCGGCCTCATCGCCGTCCTCGGAGGTTCGGGCGACCACGCCGGCAGCCGCATGATCGCCGGCAGCCTGGTGATTGCCGGCGGGACCGGAGCGATGCCCGGCTATCTGATGCGTCGCGGCTCGATCTTTCTCGACCGCGCACCTGAAAATCTGTCTCCCAGCTTCGTCGAATGCGGCGCGCCTGAAAGCGCCTTCGCCGCACTTTTCGACCGCTATCTCATCGCGGAAGGAATTTTGGGGCTGCCGCTGCTCGGCAACGCGCCGCGCAAATATAGCGGCGACAATGCCGTCCTTGGAATGGGGGAGGTCCTTTTCCCGATTTGGTCCGGCAGCTGATTGTGTAATGCGCGCTCTGGATCGCCCCGGCGTCCGGACGTAAAACATGGCAGCATCGACAAAGGATGACCAGCCATGCCGACCACAGCACCGAAGACGGCGTCTTACGGCGCCTGGAAATCGCCGATCACCTCCGATCTCATTGTCGCGCAGGCTATAGGGCTCTCGGAAGTTCGTCTCGACAACGATACGATCTATTGGCTGGAAGGACGACCGCAGGAGCGCGGCCGCTCCGTCGTGGTGCGCGCCGGCGTTGGGGGCGGAGACGATGTCGACGTTGCGCCCGCGCCTTTCAACGTCCGCACGCGGGTTCACGAATATGGCGGCGGCGCCTGGCTAGTGGATGACGGAATTCTGTACTTCTCCAACTTTGCCGATGGCCGGCTGTACCGACTTGAAGGTCTCGAACCCCAGCCCCTGACGCCCGAACCCTCCAGACAGTTGGGTGGCTGGCGGTTTGCCGACGGCGTCATCGACCGGGGCCGCAACCGCTGGATCGGCGTGCGCGAGGATCACACGGCCGGCGGCGAGCCGGTCAATGCGATCGTCGCCGTGGACCTCGCGGGCAGGGGCGCGGAGCCCGGAATCATTCTCGTTGGCGGGCATGACTTCTTTTCGTCGCCACGGCTTTCTCCGGATGGGCGCCGGCTCATCTGGCTGGCCTGGGACCATCCCAACATGCCGTGGAACGGCACCACTCTCTATCTCGCCGAACTGGACGATGCCGGCGCTATCGCCGGCGAGCCGGAGGTCGTCGCAGGCGGTCCGGACGAATCGATCTTTCAACCCGAGTGGTCGCCCGACGGCAAGGCCATCATCTTCGTGTCCGACCGCTCCGACTGGTGGAACCTCTACCGCTTCGAGCTTGCGACGCGCGCGTCGCGGCCGATCCTGCCGATGGCGGCCGAGTTCGGGGCGCCGCAATGGGTTTTCGGCATGTCCACCTATGCGTTTGCCGGCCCCGACAGGATCGTCTGCACCTATTCGGAAGCGGGGCTCTGGAAGCTTGGGGTGGTCGATCTTGCGACGGATAGATTGCTGAAGATCGAAACGCCCTTCACGCAATTCGCCTCCGTTCGGGCCGACCGCGAGCGGGTCGTGGCCATTGCCGGAGCCCCGTCTCTTCCCGCGAGCGTGGTCGAGTTCGACCTGGGAACTGGCCAGCCCCGGATTCTCAAGAAAGCGACCGATCTTCTCGACCAGCCGGATCTGGGCATCGCCGGCCATCTCGCTTCGGTCGAGGCTGTGGAATTTCCCACTACCGGCGGGAATACCGCGTTCGGCCTTTATTATGGCCCACACAATCCCGATCATGCAGGTCCGGCAGGCGAAAAGCCGCCGCTTCTCGTCAAAGTTCACGGTGGCCCAACGTCAGCCGCGTCGAGCACGCTCAATCTCGGCACCCACTATTGGACCAGCCGCGGCATCGCGGTGCTGGACGTGAACTATGGCGGGAGCACCGGTTTTGGCCGCGCCTACCGCGACCGCCTGCACCGCAATTGGGGCGTCGTCGATGTCGACGATTGCATAAACGGAGCAAAATTCCTGATCGAGCGGGGGCTCGTCGATCCGAAGCGCATTGTGATCACAGGCGGCAGCGCCGGCGGCTACACCACGCTCGCTGCTCTTGCGTTTCGCGATTTCTTCCAGGGAGGAGCGAGCCATTACGGCGTCAGCGACGCGGCGGCGCTGGCGCGCGACACGCACAAGTTCGAATCGCGCTACATGGACTGGCTGATCGGAACCTATCCCGAGGAAGAGGAGCTCTACCGCGAGCGCTCGCCGCTGTTTCATGCCGAGCGGCTATCAAAACCCGTGATCTTCTTTCAGGGCGACGAGGACGCCGTCGTGCCGCCGAACCAGACTGAAGCAATGGTTGATGCGCTGCGTAGCCGTGGCACGCCGGTCGGCTACCTCCTGTTTTCCGGCGAGCAACACGGATTTCGCCAAGCCGCCAATATCAAGAGAGCGCTCGACGCCGAACTTTACTTCTACGCAATCGAGGTCTTCGGCACTGGCCTGACGTTTTGACCGCTTCTTTGGCGCTACCGGCGCTGGCGCGATGACCCGATTATCTCGTCAGGTCACCAGCGCAGGCAAGAATTTCGGACAGCCCGATATCTTTGGAAACATGATCGAACACGCCTCCGGGCGAACTGCCGGCACAGGCTCAGAGAATGAAATCTGTCCCCGACATGAAGGTGGTGCCGGCGATCGCGCCGCTTGACCCGTCCTGGAACACGATCGCGAAGACGGGATGGGTCGCGTGATCCGCAATGATCACGATCTGCGGATCGATCTGGTCGCCCTCGATTGCACCAATGCTGATGATGGGAGGGGGCTGGTCGGGAAAGGAAAAGGGCGACGTCACGATGTGATAGCCGATGTCCCGGGTTCCCGACGCATCGGTCTCGTAGGCCAGAATGTAGCCACCGGCGAAGGTGGCGATCGAAGGCGCGGTATCGTTCACCGTGGCGACGGGCGTGAAACCTTGCCGGCGTGTAGGAGCCGCTAGGGTCGAAGATCGATACGTCAATGTTCTCGCCGTCATTCAGAACCGCCGCATCCTCGCTCTGATACGCAGCGATGAAGCCTCCATCCGACGTGGCGTGCAAGTGCAACCGATTGCTGGTTCAGGTCAGCGTAGTTCACGCTAACGTGGAACTCCGTGCCGGCCGCATCTCCAATCGAGTCGAAGCGCTGGCCAGCGATGTCATTCGGCCCGAGGCCAAACGAATGCGTGTTCGTATGATCTTCCCAGGCGACGACGAAGCCGCCGCCCGCCAGTGCGATCACCTCGGCGCTGTATTGTCCATTGCCGTCAAGGGTGATGTCGCTCGTGTTCAAGCGACCGAGCGACTCCAGATTGCCGGTGTGACTGAAGCCATGACGATGTCCTCCCGTTTCGTCATTTGCAGGGGCATGAGCCGAAATATCGCTTGCTTCAGACGAACTTCCCGAAGTCGCTGTCTCGATCACGCCCGGAGCGAGACTACACGATGAAATCTGTCCCTGTCATGTACGTCGTTCCGCTGGCTGTCGTCGGGGAAGCCGACGACGATGCGCCGCTCGGGCCGCACGATATCCGCCCTGAGGTTGCTGGACACCATTACACAATGAAGTCCGTCCCCGCCATAAAGCTCGTGCCGGCGACCAGGATCTACATATCGGCCACGGAGTCGCCGTTCACATCGGCGTCGATGATCACGTTGCCGCTGTAATTGGTATAGCGAAGCTGGCCCGCCACCCCGGAGAACGCCGCGCTGCCGATGAAGGAAAACGCCTGATTGCCGGCGACAAGCGTATTTGCGTCGATGGTCGCAAGATCGATGAGATCGGAGCCGTGGGCGAAGCCGCCAAGGATGGAGTCGCGAAGCGCCATGCACCTGCTGCAAAAAGGTACATAACTACTACCTCGACGATCTCATTCAGATTTTCGGCGGCGTCGACGTGGACAGCCTCAAAACCGGCACGCGGCGCCGGTCGCTGCTGCCTAACTGGCCCGCTAGTTCAAAAGGGTTTGCGGGCTCTTTTTGTGATTTCGGGGATGACTGAGCTTACCGCGCAGTCCAGACGGAAGAGGCAGGGGTTTTGTAGCTAAACCTTAAGTGGCAACGGCGGACCTTGCCTTCAAGAAGTTTAGGCGCGCGATAAGGCAGTCGCCGCCGCCGGGAACGCAGGCCGCGGCAGACGTCTGGGCGGATCTCATAGATGGAACACGACGTCGATTTGCCGATCTTGCCGATAAGCGCCGAACAGCGCGCGCCGTCGCAGCGCATGCCGCTTTCGTCGCGGGCAACCTGCTCGGCGGGAATGCGGTCAAGTTGGGAATCGGCCTCGGTGGAAAACCGCGGCCATGCCGACGAGTGGGAGCAGCACGCGCCGCAAGCATTGCAGTCGAAGCTTTCGCTGGAGAGAGGTTCGGTGAAGGGCGTCGAGAAAGCAGGCCCGGGAGAAATCCCGCCATGGGAAAGGCGCTACTTCTTACGCCGTTTGCGTGGCGGCGCGGGTTCGGCGCTGAACAGGTCCGCACCGATTCCCGAAGAAGTGGGAGTTTCGTCTGTTGCGCCCACCGAGCCTTCCCTGCCTGACAATTCCACGCCGGCTGCCACGGCGGTCTTGGCCGGGGATACGGATATGGCGGGAGTCCCTTGGTGTCATCCGTGGCAAACTTTATGGCCATGATCTGGTCCAAACGATCAATCGCGCGGGTTGCGGAGGCGGCCGATCAGCGCTGATACGGCCGTAATGTTCATCTCCTCGGGCGACCAGTTTGTGGTCTCTTCGATGTGTCTGGGAGCGAGTTCGCGATGCGTGCTGCCGCTATAGGCGGCGTCTGGATAGGCCGACGTCCGGTCGGCCTTGGGATCGTGAATTATATATTCGATCAGATAGTTTGGGCATTCGACCCGGCCGCGGACGCCGATCCGCACCTGGGCATCGCCATGGGCACGCCGGCAGCGCTCCAGTTTCTCGAGGATGCGATTCCACCAGATTGTCGAGCGTCTGCAAGACGTCGGCGATGGTGGAATCCGCGGCCATCGACATCAAAACCGCCCGCCTCGCTATCAGCGTTTTGCCTTGCGTTTTGGAGCAGGCTCTTTGGCAAGCGCCTCTGCTTCCTTCTCAAGGCGCAGTTCTCTCAGGCGCGCGGTTTTTTCTTCGCGAGCCTGGCTGACGGCGTCGTGTTCCGAAATGATCCGGTTAAGCGCCATAGATTGCGTCTGTGTCTTGCTGAAAGACGTTTCGGCCTGGTCACGGGATTTCTTCGAATTCGCGGTCACGTTGATGACAATCCGTAAAAAAGAGGAAGGCCAGGCAAATGCCCGGCCTTCCTGTGACATGCACCTCTCGACAATGCCAGTACATCCGTGGTCATCGGTGAGGCGAATGCCCGATTTATGCGGTTGTAAGCTGGTCGGCCGACATTTTGCCCGACTTCGCGTCGCGCACCATCTCGTAGCCGAGCTTCTGGCCTTCCGCGATATCGCGCATTCCAGCGCGCTCGACAGCCGAGATGTGGACGAATACATCCTGGCCGCCATCATCAGGTTGAATAAAGCCGAAAGCTTTTGTGGAGTTGAACCATTTAACTGTGCCGGTGCTCATGATGAACCCTTTCCATAGAAATATTAGTTTACCGCCGCGCGAATGCACAACAGATGTTTGTCTCGATTTTTGATGAAGGGAGAGGTTCGTCAAGGGCGCATCAGATGCGCAGATAAACAAAAGTCAGACAAGCAAATATCGGTTGAGGGTCTATAATATTCTTAATCGTCGATGTCAACTTTTGGTTTTGCGTGGCAATTCGGCTCGCGCGACGCGGGCCGCTCCCGATAGCGATTTACGGGAACCTTTCTGGAAATCGCCATCTAATGGTTCGAGGTCGCCGCGTGAAGCGGCGTTTCGCCAAGGAGACGGTCCAATGAAACTCGTTCCCGCAGCGCTCGCCGTATTGCCCGCTGGCTCCGGACGGCTGGCTCCGCGTTCGCTTCGAAGGCGGCATGTTCCGGACGGCTCGGCAAGCTCTTCGGTCTGGCTCCGACGCCTGAGACGACGCGGGAAGAAGCAGAGGCTCTCGCGGCGGCGCTCGAAAAACACGGCCCTACCTCTTCGTCGCCTCGCTCGATCACGACGGGCTCAGCGAGGACGAGCGGCTCGAACTGACGATGATGTACGATGAAATGCGCCTGCTTGATCACGCCGATGTTGACGACCTCGAGAGTCTCGGTGGCGGCTGATGCGAAACGGGTTAAGCCATATATCCCGCCTTCGATTGTGCCGGAATTGGTGACGGTCGACTGCGTGTCGCTGTTTACGCCCCAACATCTCCAGACCGTAATCTGCGCCGTATATCCTGCCCGCGTTCTCGACGATGGAGCTGTGCCGAACACGACAGCCCCTGAAACACGAAGCCGATAATGGATGCACCGGCGCTCACATACAGCTTTTGATTACTGCTCGTTCTGCGGAACTACCGAGGAAAAGACCGCTCAAATCACCAACGATTGCGCCATCGACGATGGCGGTGTGAAACGAACCGGGCGCAAGGATCGCGACGGTATCGGTCGAGCCGACGGTCACGTTTTTGCCGACGTAGAGGTCTTCGTGATACCAGGTCCGCGCGAATGCCCGGACCGTAGTCGAAATTCGCGTTACCATCATCTAGCTCCATTTGCTCTGCGTCTGTTCTACAGACCTTGGCTTTTTCAATCTGCTTCGACCATCGCCGACCGGCCAGCCCGGCTTGGATATTTTCTCTCCCTGCGGGCATCGTAACCACGACTTCGGCGATGGTCCCGGACCGCGAGTTTATACGCTCGGTTTTCTACAATGAGGCTGTTCGACCGATCGGGAGCTTTTACGGCCTGGCGGTCGCACCGCTTCGCTCACATGCATGCAACGTCTATTTGACCACCGGCCGTTGCCTGGGGCACGAGAACTTCGAGGCGCAGGATGTCGCTGCGATGCAGGTGCTGGTCCCGCATCTCGTGACCGCACTGCATGTGGCCCGCCGGTTGGCTGCTGCCGATTTACGCACGACAGGCGCCAGCGCGGCTCTCGATCGGTTGGACGCCGGCGTGATCCTGGTCGATGCGGCGGCGAGAATTCTGTTCGCCAACCAGACCGCAGAAGCGATCCTCGCCGGCAATGACGGCGTGGGCATCGATCGAGAAGGCATCGGCGCTTGCAGTAACCGCGCGAACCAGGTTCTGCGCCAGCTGATCGCGAGGTGCGCGGACATCACGACAGCCAACGGCGAACCCGGCGGAAGTATGGAAATCCCGCGTGTGGAAGGGCGCAGACCTGTGCGCGTTGTCGTCGCGCCGTTTCGAGCGGACGCTGCGCAGATCGGGACGGCCTGGCTTGGCGCCGCGCGGCCGGTGGCAATCCTCATGATCACCGATCCTGAACGAGGCAAGCGCGCACGAAAGGAGAACTTGCGCTGCCGGTTCGGGCTCACTTCGGCGGAGGCCGAAGTCGCGCTGGAGATACTCAAGGGCGACGGGCGCGACGCTTCCGCTGCCCGGCTCGGCATCGCGGCCACAACGGTCAGGGCGCATCTCAGCCACATCTTCCAAAAGACCGGAGTGCGCCGTCAGGCTGAACTCGTCAGGCTGCTGATGCAGGGCGAGCGCGGCGATGACGAACGCGACTGAGGGCAGTTCCGAGTCGATGCCTTTGGCGAGGATGAGCTCTGTCCAAATGGTCTTCCCGGCACAGGCTCAGACAATGAAGTCGGTTCCCGCCATGAAGGTGGTGCCGGCGACCAGAATCTGCATGTCGGCCGCGGAGTCGCCGTTCACATCAGCGTAGATGATCACGTTCCCGCTGAAATTCGAATAGCGGAGTTGGCCAGCGACCCCCGAAAAGCCCGCCGTACCGATGAACGAGAACGCTTGGTTGCCGGCGCCGCCGATCAGGCGATCGTTGCCGTCGCCGCCGCTGAGTTCGTTGTTGCCGGAATAGCCGACCAGCGTGTTGTTCAGCGCATTGCCGATGCCGTTGAGCTTTGATGAACCTTGAAGTTCCAGCCGCTTGACATTGGCCGCCAGCGTCCAGTTGATGAAGGAGCGAACCGTGTCGGTACCTTCTCCGGCAAGCTCGATCGTCTGGTCGCCGGCCGCGCCTACGACATAGGTGTCGTCGCCGGCGCCGCCGTACATCTGATCGTTTCCCGCCCCGCCGTCGAGGAAATCGTTGTCCGGGCTGCCGAACAGCTTAAGGAGCGAGATAGGAAACTGAATGGACCTCCCGTTGTCGGTCCGGATTTTCGAACAGTCGACTGCATTTCCCTTCGGCATGCGCGAATGGTTTTGCTGCCCAGTTGATTCCGATCCACCTTCGGCCACGATCAATCCCTCACTGTCCTGAAGCATCGGCGGCGATCATCGAATATCTCGACCTTCATCACGGCGATGCGCCGCCGATCGTTCCTGCCGATCGGCGAGCCGCCATCGAGGCGCGCCAGATGGACGGAATTTTTGACGATTATGTCCAGGCGCCGCTGACAAGGATGGTCCTCAGCGCTTTACGCGACGAGGACAAACGGGACCCGTATGCGGACGCCGAGGCGAAGGCGACGCTGGACAAGAGCTATGCCGTGGCTGAACCGTTGGATGACTGGGCGCGAATGGGCGGCGAATGACGCCTTCAGCATCGCCGATTGCGCGGCGGCGGCGGCGCCCTTCTACGCTCATTGGGGTACCCGATCCCCGAATCTCACCAGGCGCTTCGGGACTATCGGGCGCGTTTGCTCGCTCGCCCGTCAATCGCGCGCGTTGTCGACGAGGCAAGGCCGTGGCGGCAGATTTTTCCGCTCAAGGGGCACGCTCCGGACTGAGAGCTTACAGCTTTTCGCCGGGCAGTTGGCTGGCTTGCTTCACCCAATCGGCGAACTGCGCTTCGTCGAGTTGGTCCTGGTAGATGTCGAGATAGCGCACCTCCTCGTACTTGGACGTGCCGGGCGGGACAGGAGTGAGCGACGCGCCGCGGAAGAAGGTCACCTTCACGTAGTTCGTGAAGCAATGGAAGCTGAGGAACCAGAGATCGTCCTCGATGCCATAAAAAGGCGAGTTCCATTTGACCGCCTTGCGCACGCCGGGAACGGTGCGCACGATGATCTCGTCCAAACGGCGGCCGACGTCGCTCTTCCATTCCGGCATGGCCGCGATATAGGCCTGCACGGGGGCGTCGCCGTAACCCTTCGCGATTTGAGGATTGCCGCCCGAGAGGAGAACGGGCTTTGTCCCGGCCGGCTTCGCTGCGGGGTTCTTTGCCGCTTTCGCCGATTTCTCGGACATCTTGGCCATGTGTTCACGCCTCTTCGCCGATATGTCGCTCGCTGCGCCACCTGGCGGCATACGGCAGCACGAACATGTACAGGCCAGTGAGCAGGAGCAAGGCGAGAGGGAGCAGCGGCAGGAAGTACACCCACTCCGCGGGCTCCTCACCCAGTCCCAGGGCGCCGAAGATGGCGGCGACGACCGCCGTGAAAATGATCGACAGCCAGCGGTGAATCTGCCGAACCCACATGTTCCAGTTCATTATGATCTCCTCTGCAGAAAAGCCGAAGCGCAACGCGGCAGACTTCAGTCCGTCCGCGCCAAAACCTGCTCCAGCTTCGCGAAGAACTGCTGCCATCCCACCTTGGCGCCCCCATAGGCCTGCTTCTGATCCGGCCGGAAGCCCGCTTGTTCCATGCGCAGACGGGTCCCCGTGCTCGTTGGGGTGAGGGTGAAGGTCACCACACTTTTCAGATTATAGGCCGCATCCTCGTGCGCAAAATCCCAGGTGTAAGACAGCGTCCTGTTCGGCTCGACGGCGAGAACCTCGCAGTCCAGCACGCCGCCCCAGTCTCCGCGGAGATTGAAACGGTGGCCAACGGCAGGCCTGAAATCGTTCTTCATGAGCCACTCCTCGATCAGGTGTGGTTGGGTAAGCGCGCGCCAGATCTTCTCCGGCGGATGAGGGATTTCCCGCTCGACAACGACGGAGCGCGTTTCGGTCGCGGTGTTGGTCATTGGTCCATCCTTTTGAGTAGGTCTTCGAGGTCGTTGAACCGGGTTTCCCAAAAGCCGGCCATCTCACTTGCCCAGTCGATCAGCGGGGCCAGGGCCCGGAGTTGCGCGCTGTAGTGCGTTTGGCGACCCTCGTGGCGGTCGCGAACCAGCCCAGCCTGCTTCAGGATCCCGAGATGCTTCGAGACGGCCGGTTGCGAGACCCCGGCCCGAGCCGTCAGAGCCCTGACGGTCTGCTCTCCTTCGCGGCACAATCCCTCGAAGATAGCCCGCCGAGTCGGATCGGCGAGGGTTCTGAAGAGCATATCGTGAGCGTTCGGCATTGGGATCGATAACTCGCTGGCTATGGATCAACCCATAACCGCCGAGATATGTATGAGTCAAGAGGGAAGGCGGAGCGGCGCAATACCGATTCCGACGGACCAGAACCTCAAAACCCTAATCTGAAGGTAGGCTGATCGCCGCACTAGTCGGCGATCTGTAGCATGGGCAATGTGGTTTTCTCCTGGGGCGCCTGTTCCTGGCATGACGCAAACAACGCCGCCAGAACAACGAGCACACTGAGCAGTCCACCGAACTCCGACATGGCGAAACCTCCTCTGTTTCGCCCCGCGCAAGGACAGCCTTAACCGATTTGCAGCGTGGCTGCGCGCATTCGTTGATGAAAATTCGTAACGCAATCTATCGGTGCGTTGCCGCCGGGCTGCAATTCATTCGCATTGCCTTTTCGGCGTCTTTCGCTAAGACGGGCGCGACCTTTTTGCAGATACCGAGGGGACTTTTCGCATGACCGCAATCGTCGACATTATCGGCCGTGAAATTCTCGACAGCCGCGGCAATCCGACCGTCGAGGTCGACGTGGTGCTGGAGGACGGCTCCATGGGCCGCGCGGCGGTCCCTTCAGGCGCGTCGACGGGTGCGCATGAGGCGGTCGAGCTTCGCGACGGCGGCCCGCGCTATCTCGGCAAGGGTGTCGAGCGCGCCGTCGAAGCGGTCAACGGCGAGATATTCGAGGCGATTGGCGGCATGGAGGCCGAGAGCCAGGCGCATATCGACCAGACCATGATCGATCTCGACGGCACCGCCAACAAGAGCCGCCTCGGCGCCAATGCCATCCTCGGGGTGTCGCTGGCCGTCGCCAAGGCGGCAAGCGAGGCCTCCGGCCTACCGCTCTACCGCTATCTCGGCGGCCCCAACGCCCGCGTGCTGCCGGTTCCGATGATGAACATCGTCAATGGCGGCGCGCATGCCGACAATCCGATTGACTTCCAGGAATTCATGATCCTGCCGGTCGGCGCTCCGAGCCTGCGTGACGCCGTGCGCTGGGGCTCGGAAATCTTCCACACGCTCAAAAAGCGGCTGAAGGACGCCGGCCACAACACCAATGTCGGCGACGAAGGCGGTTTTGCTCCCAACCTCAAGAATGCCCAGGCTGTGCTCGACTTCGTCATGGGATCGATCGAGGCGGCCGGCTACAAGCCCGGCGAAGAGGTGGCGATCGGTCTCGATTGCGCCGCGACCGAATTCTTCAAGGACGGCAATTACGTCTATGAAGGCGAGCGCAAGACGCGCGACCCGAAGGCCCAGGCGAAATATCTGGCGAAGCTCGCCGCCGATTATCCCATCATCTCGATCGAGGACGGCATGGCCGAGGACGATTGGGACGGCTGGAAGCATTTGACCGATCTGTGCGGCGACAAGGTGCAGCTGGTCGGCGACGATCTCTTCGTCACCAACACGGCGCGGCTGCGCGACGGCATCCGCATGGGTGTCGCCAATTCGATCCTGGTCAAGGTCAACCAGATCGGCTCACTGACCGAAACGCTCGACGCGGTCGAAACCGCTCACAAGGCGAGCTACACCGCCGTCATGTCGCACCGCTCGGGCGAGACCGAGGATTCGACCATCGCAGATCTCGCCGTCGCGACAAATTGCGGCCAGATCAAAACCGGCTCGCTCGCCCGCTCCGACCGCACGGCGAAGTACAACCAGCTGATGCGCATCGAGGAAGAACTCGGCAAGCAGGCCCGCTATGCCGGACGATCGATCTTGAAGGGGTGAGGCTTTCCCCAAGCTGCGTTCTGCGGGCGGGGGCGCCCGTTTTCGTTCCGGCCGCAAAAATCTGTCCGCCTGTAACCACGCATTAAGCATGATGGCGGCAGAAAGGAGCGGAAGGGATTTTGCCATGTGGACACGCCAGCACAGACAGAGGAACACCGGCCGCCTCATCGTGCCTGCGATTTCGGCGGTTTTTCTGTCCTATTTCGGCTTCCACGCCTATCATGGCGAGTACGGCATCTATTCCAAATACCAGCTCGAGGCCCGTGTGGCGGAGCTGGAGGGCAATCTCGGCGAAATCCGGGCGCGGCGCATCGAACTGGAAAGGCGGGTCCAGCTGCTACATGACGGCACCTTGGAAAAGGACATGCTGGACGAACAGGCCCGCAAGGCGCTCAACCTGTCGCATGAGGACGAGATCACAATCATGCGGCCATCGCGCCGGTATAATTAACTTGCCACTGGTTAACCTCTGATATCTTCAACAAAATGAAGCCCTTAGGCGCATGACAGCCATGCATTTTTCCGCATGGCCGAATTGATTGTCGCATGCTAGCTTTTTGTCCTGCACAGGGAGGTGAGCGTCTCCCTTGATGTCCGCCAAGAGACATAAACAGGGAGTGATGCATGGCCGTAGCCGCCAGAAAAGCGTCTGCTAAATCGAAAGCGGACGCGAAATCCTCATCCGCGCCAGTCGCGCCCAAACCCGCCGAATTCAGCAAGGAACAGGAACTCTCCGCCTATCGCGGCATGCTCCTGATCAGGCGCTTCGAGGAGAAGGCGGGCCAGCTTTACGGCATGGGCTTCATCGGCGGCTTCTGTCACCTCTATATCGGTCAGGAAGCCGTCGTCACCGGCCTGAAGATGGCGATGATCGACGGCGACCAGATGATCACCGCCTATCGCGACCACGGCCACATGCTGGCGATGGACCTGTCGCCGCGCGGCGTCATGGCCGAGCTGACCGGACGCCGCGGCGGCCTGTCCAAGGGCAAGGGCGGGTCGATGCACATGTTTTCCAAGGAAAAGCACTTTTACGGCGGCCACGGAATCGTCGGTGCGCAGGTGTCGCTCGGGACCGGGCTGGCCTTCGCCAATCGCTATCGTGACAACAACAACGTCTCCGTGACCTATTTCGGCGACGGCGCCGCCAACCAAGGCCAGGTCTATGAGAGCTTCAACATGGCCTCGCTGTGGAAGCTGCCGGTGATCTATGTCATCGAGAACAACCGCTACGCGATGGGCACGTCGGTCGTGCGCTCTTCGGCCGAGACCGACTTTTCGCATCGCGGCCTGTCGTTCCGCATTCCCGGCATCCAGGTGAACGGCATGGATGTGCGCGCGGTCAAATCCGCCGGCGACATGGCGACCGAATGGTGCCGCGCCGGCAACGGGCCGATCATCCTGGAAATGCAGACCTACCGGTATCGCGGCCACTCAATGTCCGATCCCGCCAAATACCGGTCCAAGGAGGAGGTGCAGAAGATGCGCGCCGAGCAGGACCCGATCGAGCAGGTCAAGGCGCGGCTCATCGACAAGAAGTGGGCGAGCGAGGACGAATTGAAGGCGATCGACAAGGAGGTTCGCGACATCGTCGCCGACGCCGCCGAATTCGCGCAGACCGATCCCGAGCCGGACGTTTCCGAGCTCTGGACCGATATCGTACTCTGAGGGAGGGCGCGAAAATGCCGATCGAAATTCTCATGCCCGCGCTCTCGCCGACGATGGAAGAGGGCAATGTCTCGAAATGGCTGAAGAACGAGGGTGACAAGGTAGTCGCCGGCGATGTCATCGCCGAGATCGAGACCGACAAGGCGACGATGGAAGTCGAAGCCGTCGATGAAGGCACGCTGGCGAAGATCCTGATCGCGGCGGGCACCGAGGGCGTCAAGGTCAACACGCCGATCGCCGTCCTGGCGGCCGATGGCGAGGATGTCGGCCAGGTCGGCGAGGCGCCGAGCGCGCCGAAGGCAAAGGCGACCGACTCGGACACGCCGAAGCAGGCCGACGGTCAGGCGGGCGGCAAGGCGCGCGAGCCCTCGCAAGAGCCGAGCGCGGACAAGGACGCAGCCAAAATTCCCGCCGCGCCCAAGGCCGAGATCGCCGCCGACCCGGACATTCCGGCCGGGACCGAAATGGTGTCGACCACGGTGCGCGAGGCGCTTCGCGACGCTATGGCCGAAGAAATGCGGCGCGACCCCGATGTCTTCATCATGGGCGAGGAGGTCGCCGAGTACCAGGGCGCCTACAAGATCACGCAGGGCCTGCTACAGGAATTCGGCGAAAGGCGCGTCGTCGACACGCCGATCACCGAGCACGGCTTTGCCGGCGTCGGCGTGGGCGCCGCGATGGCCGGGCTGAAGCCGATCGTCGAGTTCATGACCTTCAACTTCGCCATGCAGGCGATGGACCAGATCATCAATTCGGCGGCCAAGACGCTCTATATGTCGGGCGGCCAGATGGGCGCGCCGATCGTATTTCGCGGTCCGAACGGGGCGGCGGCGCGCGTGGCAGCGCAGCACAGCCAGGATTATGCCGCATGGTACAGCCATGTGCCGGGCCTGAAAGTGGTGATGCCCTATACGGCGGCCGACGCGAAGGGGCTGCTCAAGGCCGCGATCCGCGACCCCAACCCGGTCATCTTCCTCGAGAACGAGATCCTGTACGGCCAGTCCTTCGACGTGCCGAAGCTCGACGATTTTGTCCTGCCGATCGGCAAGGCGCGCATTCACAAGCAGGGCAGGGATGTCACCCTCGTCTCCTGGGGCATCGGCATGACTTATGCAGTCAAGGCCGAGGCCGAACTGCGCGGCATGGGCATCGACGTCGAAATCATCGATCTGCGGACCATCAGGCCGATGGATCTCGACGCCGTCATTGCCTCGGTCAAGAAGACCAACCGGCTCGTGGTGGTGGAGGAAGGGTTCCCGCAATCCTCGGTCGGCGATTTCATCGCCAACCAGGTGTCGCAGCGCGCCTTCGACCATCTCGACGCGCCGGTCATCACCATTGCCGGCAAGGACGTGCCGATGCCTTACGCCGCCAATCTCGAAAAGCTGGCACTGCCGAATGTCGGTGAGGTGGTCGCGGCGGTGAAAGCCGTAACGTACAGGTCCTAGGGGGAGATGCGCCATGCCGATCAACATCACCATGCCGGCTCTCTCGCCCACCATGGAAGAGGGCAATCTCGCCAAATGGCTGGTCAAGGAGGGAGATAAGGTCGCGCCGGGTGACGTGATAGCCGAGATCGAGACCGACAAGGCGACGATGGAGGTCGAGGCGGTCGATGAGGGCACTGTCGCCAAGCTGGTCGTGCCGGCCGGAACGGAAGGCGTCAAGGTGAATGCGCTGATCGCCATCCTGGCCGCGGAAGGCGAGGATGCGAGCGTGGCGGCAAAGGGCGGCGGTGATGCTCCCAAGGCAGAGACGCCGAAGGCGGAAGCCACCAGGGAAGCGCCAAAAGAAGAGGCTGCGCCTAAGGAGGAGGCCCCGAAGAAGCCCGAAGCGAAGGGCGGTAATGGCGCTGCGCAGCCCGAGCCTGCATCCAAGCCGGCGGCGCAGACAGCGCCTTCCGGCGACGGTTCCCGCACCTTCGCGTCGCCGCTCGCGCGGCGCATCGCGGGGGATGCGGGCATCGACGTTTCCGCCATCTCCGGTTCCGGTCCGCATGGCCGTGTGGTGAAGGCCGACGTGGAAGCCGCGATCGC
This sequence comes from Mesorhizobium sp. WSM2240, assembly GCF_040438645.1. Classification (NCBI taxonomy): domain Bacteria; kingdom Pseudomonadati; phylum Pseudomonadota; class Alphaproteobacteria; order Hyphomicrobiales; family Phyllobacteriaceae; genus Mesorhizobium; species Mesorhizobium sp. WSM2240. Next base: position 2,605,122 of record NZ_CP159253.1, on the reverse strand, counting down.
CGGCGGCGCGGCCAAGGGGGCGCCTGCGGAGAAGGCGGCTCCGGGCGCAGCGCCCGCTGCTGCTCCGGCAGTAAAGGCCATGTCCGACGAGCAGGTGCTGAAGCTCTTCGCCGAGGGCTCCTACGAACTCGTCCCGCACGACAATATGCGCAAAACCATCGCCCGCCGGCTGGTCGAGGCGAAGTCGACCATCCCGCATTTTTATCTGACGCTCGACTGCGAACTCGACGCGCTCCTGGCGCTGCGGTCGCAGCTGAACGCCGCAGCCCCGGTCAAGAAGACCGACAAGGGCGAGGTCCCGGCCTACAAGCTGTCGGTCAACGACCTGATCATCAAGGCGATGGCGCTGGCGCTGCGCGACGTGCCGACCGCCAACGTCTCGTGGACGGAGAGCGCCATGGTCCAGCACAGACATGCCGATGTCGGCGTCGCCGTCTCGATCCCCGGCGGCCTGATCACGCCGATCGTGCGCAAGGCCGACGAAAAGACGCTGTCGGTCATCTCCAACGAGATGAAGGACATGGCGGCAAGGGCCCGCAACAAAAAGCTGAAGCCGGAGGAATATCAGGGCGGCACCACGGCCGTCTCCAATCTCGGCATGTTCGGCATCAAGGATTTTGCCGCCGTCATCAACCCGCCGCACGCGACGATCCTGGCGGTCGGCGCGGGCGAGGAGCGGGCGGTGGTCAGGAACGGCGAGATCAAGATCGCGACGATGATGTCTGTGACGCTGTCGACCGACCACCGCGCTGTCGACGGCGCGCTCGGGGCCGAACTTCTCGGCGCCTTCAAGCGCCACATCGAGAACCCGATGGGAATGCTGGTTTGAGCACGCTCGGCGCAAAACCCTCCCCCTTGCGGGGAGGGTGTTGGCGCGACGGGAAAGTCGAAAAGGCGCATCCATGAAAACCGTCCTCTGCTACGGCGATTCGCTCACATGGGGCTACAACGCGGTCGGTCCCGGCCGCCATCCGCTGGAAGACCGCTGGCCGAGCGTGCTGCAGGCGGAACTCAGAGCGGGCGTGCAGGTCATCGCCGAGGGGCTGAACGGCCGCACCACTGCCTTCGACGACAATGTCGCCGGAGAGGATCGCAACGGCGCGCGGACGCTGCCGACACTGCTCGGCACGCATTCGCCGATCGACGTGATCATCATCATGCTCGGTTCGAACGACATGAAGCCCTGGATCCACGGCAATCCGCTGGCGGCCAAGCAGGGCATGGGCAGGCTGGTGAATATCGTGCGCGGCCACGCCTATCCGCTCGATGCGGAAGCGCCCGAGATCCTGCTCGTTTCGCCGCCGCCGGTCAGCCGCACTGACAACGCCGAATTTTCCGGCATGTTCGCCGGCGGCGACGCCGCCTCCCGCGAACTGGCCGGCATGTATGCCGCATTGGCCGACGAAGTCGGCTGCGGCTTTTTCGATGCGGGTTCCGTCGCCGAAACCACGCCGCTCGACGGCGTGCATCTCGACGCCGAGAACACGCGCAGGATTGGCGAAGCGCTCGCGCCCGTGGTGCGCGTGATGCTCGCAATTTGATTTTTCAGGAGAGAGCCATGGCCGAGACCTACGACGTCATCATCATCGGTTCGGGTCCCGGCGGCTATGTAGCGGCAATCCGCGCGGCGCAACTCGGCCTCAAGACCGCGATCGTCGAGCGCGAGCATCTGGCCGGCATATGCTCCAACTGGGGCTGCATCCCGACCAAGGCGCTGCTGCGCTCGGCCGAGATCTTCCACTATGCCGAGCATGCGAAGAATTACGGCCTCAAGATCGAGGGCAAGGTTACGCCGGACCTGAAGGCGATCGTCGACCGCTCGCGCGGGATTGCGCAGCGCATGAATGGCGGCGTCGGCTTCCTGATGAAGAAAAATAAGGTCGACGTGATCTGGGGCGAGGCGAAACTCACCAAGCCCAACGAGATCGTCGTGGGGAAATCGTCGAAAAAGCCGATGGAGCCGCAGGCGCCGCTGCCCAAGAACACCAAGGGCGAGGGCACCTACACTGCAAAGCACATCATCCTGGCGACCGGCGCGAGGCCGCGCGCGCTGCCCGGCATTGAGCCGGACGGCAAGCTGATCTGGACCTATTTCGAGGCGATGGTGCCGCCCGAAATGCCGAAATCGCTGCTGGTGATGGGGTCGGGCGCGATCGGCATCGAGTTCGCCTCCTTCTACCGCACGATGGGCGTGGAGGTGACGGTTGTCGAACTGCTGCCGGCCGTGATGCCGGTCGAGGACGCGGAAATCTCCGCTTTCGCCAAGAAGCAGTTCGAAAAGCAGGGCATGAAGATCATCCTCGAGGCCAAGGTCACCAAGGTCGAGAAGGGGGCGAATTCGATCACCGCCCATGTCGAGATGAAGGATGGCAAGGTGGAAAAAATCACCGCCGACCGGCTGATTTCAGCGGTAGGCGTGCAGGGCAATGTCGAAAATCTCGGGCTGGAGGCGCTGGGCGTCAAGATCGACCGCGGCACGGTGCTCATCGACGACTACTGCAAGACCAATGTGCCAGGACTTTACGCCATCGGCGACGTCGCCGGTCCGCCCATGCTCGCCCACAAGGCCGAGCACGAGGCGGTGATCTGCGTCGAAAAGATCGCCGGCCTGCCGAACGTCCACCCGATGGACAAGCTGAAGATCCCGGGCTGCACCTACTGCAATCCTCAGGTCGCATCGGTCGGCTTGACGGAAGCTAAGGCAAAGGCCGAGGGCCGCGACATTCGCGTCGGCCGCTTTCCCTTCGTCGCCAACGGCAAAGCGATCGCGCTCGGCGAGGACCAGGGCATGGTGAAGACCATATTCGACAAGAAGACGGGGCAGCTTCTGGGAGCGCATATGGTGGGCGCCGAAGTCACCGAACTCATCCAGGGTTTCGTCGTGGCGATGAACCTCGAAACCACCGAGGAAGAGCTGATGCACTCGATCTTCCCGCACCCGACACTGTCGGAAATGATGAAGGAAAGCGTGCTCGACGCCTACGGCCGCGCGCTGAACGCATGACAGCCTGCCGGCGGCAGGGCTGTTTCGGCAGGTCGATCTGACATATATGCGGGTTCTGGCTGAGCGGCACAGGAGCGGATGATGGAACAGAGCGTCGGTATAATGGGCATGCCGGGCGTCGGCTTTTTCGGCATGCTTCTGATCGGCTTTCTTGCCGGCTACGTCGCCGAAAAGGCGATGAGCCGCAACCACGGGCTGCTTACCAACATACTGGTCGGCATTGCCGGCTCCTTCGTCGGAGGCACGCTCGCAGGGCTGCTCAACATCCAATACCAGGGCTTCCTCGGAAACCTGATCGTGGCTGTCGCCGGCGCGGTTCTGTTGCTGTGGATTTTCGGGCGCGCAAAGGCGAGCGGAGTGAACTGAAGAAATGGTCACCGTACTCGACACGATTTCCAGCGCGCCGCGCCTGAGGCACCCTGAAAAGGCGCACCGGCCGGACCAGGAGGTGCTGCGCAAGCCGGACTGGATCCGGGTCAAGGCGCCGACCTCCAAAGGCTATGCCGAAACGCGCGAGATCGTGAAGTCGCACAAGCTGGTGACTGTCTGCGAGGAGGCCGGCTGCCCGAATATCGGCGAGTGCTGGGAAAAGAAGCACGCCACCTTCATGATCATGGGCGAGATCTGCACCCGCGCCTGCGCCTTCTGCAACGTCTCAACGGGGCGACCGACGGCGCTCGACCTGAACGAGCCGGACAGCGTCGCCAAGGCAGTGAAGCAAATGGGCCTCAGCCACGTCGTCATCACCTCGGTCGACCGCGACGATCTCGACGATGGCGGCGCGCAGCATTTTGCCGACGTCATCCACGCTATCCGCGCCGCGACGCCGCAGACGACGATCGAGATCCTGACGCCGGACTTTTTGCGCAAGGATGGCGCACTGGAGATCGTCGTGGCGGCCAAGCCGGACGTGTTCAACCACAATCTCGAAACGGTGCCGTCAAACTACCTGACGGTGCGGCCCGGCGCGCGCTACTTTCACTCGATCAGACTGCTGCAACGGGTCAAGGAGCTTGATCCGTCGATCTTCACCAAATCCGGCATCATGGTGGGGCTTGGCGAAGAGCGGAACGAAATCCTGCAGTTGATGGACGATCTCCGCTCGGCCGATGTCGACTTCATGACGATCGGCCAATATCTCCAGCCGACGAAAAAGCACCATCCGGTGAAGAAATTCGTCACGCCGGAAGAGTTCAAATCCTACGAGACGATCGGCAAGTCGAAAGGCTTCCTGCTGGTCGCATCGAGCCCGCTGACCCGCTCCTCGCACCATGCCGGGGACGACTTCGCAAAACTTCGCGCCGCGCGCGAAGCTTTCCTGAGCAAATCCGCGTAACTACCCAGATTCATGCCGAAATTCGAAACAACCAGACGGGTGGACCATACTCCGGACGAGATGTTCGCGCTGGTTGCCGACGTGGAAAAATATCCGGAGTTTCTGCCGCTCTGCGAAGCGCTTTCGGTGCGCTCGCGCCGGGAGCGCGACGGCCGCACTATGCTGCTCGCCGACATGACGGTTGGCTACAAGGCAATCCGCGAGACTTTCACCAGCCAGGTGCATTTGAAGCCGGACGATAACGTCATCGAAGTGAAATATGTCGACGGGCCGTTCCGCTATCTCACCAATATCTGGCGCTTCGAGCCGGCCGGCAGCGGCCACTCCAACGTGGTCTTCTCGATCGATTACGAGTTCAAGAGCCGGATACTCGGCGCGATGATGGGCGCGATGTTCGATCGCGCGTTCCACACGTTCTCCGAGGCCTTCGAGCGGCGCGCCGACGCGATTTACGGGCATGCAGCAGCCTAGCGAGGCGCTTTCTGAAGCGCCTTCAGCGCCATCTCCAACGCTGTCCGCACAGATTCGCGCCGGATGAAATCGCGGCCGCGATTTTCGAAGGTTCGCTGCGCGGTTCTCGGCTCGGCGCCCTTCATCGCGAGCCCGAACCATACCAGCCCGACGGGTTTATCCGCCGAGCCGCCGTCTGGCCCGGCAATGCCGGTCACCGAAAGGGCGATGCCCGCCCGCGAGCTTGCGATCGCGCCGACGGCCATTTCGAGCGCCGTTTCCGCGGACACAGCCCCGTAGACGTCGAGGGTGACGACGGACACGCCCAGCATCTCCATCTTGGCGGCGTTGGAATAGGTGACGAAGCCGCGGTCGACCACCGCTGACGACCCGGCGATGTCGGTGAGCGCGGCGGCGATCATGCCGCCGGTGCAGCTTTCGGCGGTGGCGAGCATAATGCCGCGCTGCGTGCAGGCGTCGAGCACGGCGCGGGCGAGGGGCTCCGTAGTGCTCATTCGGGCAGTTCCCCAGGATAGGCGACGGTCGCCGTCGCGATCGCCGCAATACCTTCCTCGCGGCCGATGAAGCCGAGTTTCTCGTTGGTCGTGGCCTTCACCGAAATCCGTGACCGGTCGATGCCGAGCATTGTCGCGAGCGCCTCCGTCATGGCTTCCCGATGGGGGCCGATGCGGGGCGACTCGCAAATCAGCGTGATGTCGGCATTGGCGATGCGCCCACGCTTGGCGCGCACGATCATTGCGGCGTGTTCGACGAAGATTCGCGAGGCCGCGCCCTTCCATTGCGGATCGGAGGGTGGAAAGTGCGTGCCTATGTCGCCGGCGCCGCAAGTGGCCAGAAGCGCGTCTGTCAGCGCGTGCAGGCCGACATCGGCGTCGGAATGGCCCGAAAGCTTCTGGTGATGCGGGATTGCGATACCGCACAGCGTCACGCTGTTTCCCGGTTCGAAGGAATGCACGTCGTAGCCGTTGCCGGTGCGGACATCGGGAAAGACGCTTCTGGATCCGGTGAGGCGCTGATCGGCCATAGCAATGTCCCTGGCCCAGGTGAGCTTCAGATTGTCGGGGGAACCGGGAACGATGCGAACCGGAATGCCGGCCGATTCGGCGATCGCCGCATCGTCGGTGAAATCGGCGACGCCCGCCTCAAAAGCCTTCTGGTGGGCGGCGAAGATCGGGCCGAAGGGAAAGCCCTGCGGCGTCTGCGCGGCATGAAGGCCGGCGCGCGGCACGGTTTCGGACACCGTGCCGTCCGGGGCTTCCTTCTTCAGCGTGTCGGAAACCGGCAGAGCCGGCACCGCGCCATGGCCGGCGTCGATGGCTAGGATGACGCGGTCGATGGTCTCGGTGTCGACGAAAGGCCGCGCGCCGTCATGGATCAGCACCGCGCCCGGCGATTTTTCCTGCAGGGCGAGCAGGCCGAGGCGCGTCGAATCCTGCCGCGTCGCGCCGCCATGCACCACCATGACCCGTTCGCCCGCTTCGCCGGCGGCTGCGCGAAACAGCGCCTCGTCGTCGGCATGGACAGCCACCACGATCGGACCGATATCGGGATGCGCGAGGAAGGCGTCGAGCGTGCGTGCGATGACGGTGCGCCCGCCAATACTCCGGTACTGTTTGGGGCCGTCGGACTGGCCGGCGCGCTCGCCCCGGCCCGCCGCCACAATGACCACGGCGACGGGGCCGTCAATGTGCTCGGCCGGGCTGTCGGAACTCTTCTCCATGACGAGACGCATAGTCGCAGGCCGTGGCGATGACCAGCAATTTCCCGGTTCTGCGACGATTTCGGCCCATCGGGCGGTTGCGCGCGACGTTCAAAATGTCTAGGGATTGAGCAGCGTGAAAAGGTGCTTTGTTTTTGTGCATGCCTGAATTGAGCAATCTGGCCAGTCCGCTCGAAATCGGCGGCGTAATCATCCGCAACCGGGTGTTTCTGGCGCCGATGTCGGGCATCACCGACGAAGCGTTCCGCACGCGCGCCTATGCACATGGCGCAGGGCTGGTCGTCTCGGAAATGGTCGCCAGCGGAGAACTGGCCAAGGGCCATGCCGCATCCGCGCGGCGGGTCCGCCACTCCGGCCTGCCCGTGCACATGGTCCAGCTTGCCGGCCGCGAAGCCGCGCATATGGCGGAAGGCGCAAGGATCTCGGCGGGCGAGGGCGCCGACATCATCGACATCAATATGGGCTGCCCGGCCAAGAAGGTGACGGGCGGCTATGCCGGATCGGCGCTGATGCGCGATCTCGACCACGCGCTGGGGCTGATCGAGGCGGTGCTCGGCGCGGTCGAAGTGCCGGTGACGGTCAAGATGCGGCTCGGCTGGGATGAAAGCGCGCTGAACGCGCCGCTCCTCGCGCGGCGGGCGGAGCAGGCCGGCGTCAGGATGGTGACGGTGCACGGCCGCACGCGCTGCCAGTTTTACCAGGGTAAGGCCGACTGGCGAGCGATAGCGCGCGTCAAGGAGGCGGTTTCGATACCCGTCGTCGCCAATGGCGATGTCGGCTCGCTGGCCGATGCAAGGGAAATCCTGAAGCTCTCCGGCGCCGATGCGGTGATGGTCGGCCGGGCAAGCTATGGCGCGCCTTGGATGGCGGGTTCGATCGCACACGGTGCTGCAGGTTCGGATGCGCCGGGCGTGCCGCTGACGGCCGGCGACATCGCCGACTATGCCGTCGCCCATTACGAAGACATGCTGGCGCTGTACGGCGTCGAGAGTGGGCTGCGCCAGGCGCGAAAACATCTCGGCTGGTATCTCGACTGCCATGCGGACGGTGTGCCGGCGGAGCTTCGGCGGACCGTTCTGTCGTCCTTCGAGCCGGCACAGGTCATTGCCGCGCTGAGGGAAGCCCTGACCACACTGTGGCAAACCGAAGCCGCGAGGAGCGCCGCATGAACCTGCCAGCAGCCTCAGTCGTGGACGAGCCTTCGGCGGCGGAGATCGTGCTGAACACGATCCGCCGTCCGGTCATCATGATCAACGCCGACGGCCTGATCAGCTACGCCAATGCCGACGCCGAGGACTTTTTCCGGTCGAGCGCGGCCATGCTTGCCCGCAACACGCTGGCGCGCTTCGTGCCGTTCGGCAGCCCGATCCTCGCCCTGGTCGAGCAGGTCCGCGAGCGCGGCGCGCCGGTCAATGAGTACCGCGTCGACATATCCTCGCCTCGTCTCGGCGTCGAACGGATCGTCGACCTCTATGTCGCGCCGGTTCCCGAATTGCCTGGTTCGGTCGTGGTGATGTTCCAGGAACGCTCGATGGCCGACAAGATCGACCGCCAGATGACGCATCGCGGCGCGGCGCGCTCCGTGACGGGGTTGGCGGCCATGCTGGCGCACGAGATCAAGAACCCGCTGTCGGGCATTCGCGGCGCGGCCCAGCTTCTGGAGACGGTGGTGCCGGACGAAGATCGCGCTCTGACGAGGCTGATCACCGATGAAACCGATCGCATCGTTTCGCTTGTCGACCGTATGGAAGTGTTTTCCGACGAGAGGCCGATCGACCGCTATCCCGTCAACATCCACGTGGTGCTGGACCATGTGAAGGCGATCGCGAAGAACGGTTTTGCAAGCCGGATCAAGATCTTCGAGGATTATGATCCATCATTGCCTTCGGTATTCGCGAACCGGGATCAGCTCGTACAGGTGTTCCTGAACCTGGTGAAGAACGCCGCTGAGGCGGCCGGCAACCAGCCGACCAGCGAGATTTCGCTGTCGACCGCGTTCCGGCCCGGCATCCGCGTCTCGGCTCCGGGTTCGCAGGATCGCGTTTCGCTGCCGCTCGAATTTTGCGTGCACGACAACGGGCCCGGCGTTCCGGAAGACATACTGCCGATCCTGTTCGATCCGTTCATCACGACCAAGCCGAACGGTTCCGGCCTTGGCCTGGCGCTGGTCGCCAAGATCGTTGGCGAGCATGGCGGCATCATCGAATGCGATTCCACATCGCGCGGCACGACCTTCCGCATCCTGATGCCGGCGTGGAAGGAAATGTCCATTCCGCATGAAGGCGACAGCCAGGGAGCCTCGTAATGGTCAAAGGCAATATTCTGGTCGCCGACGACGACGCAGCCATCCGCACAGTGCTGAACCAGGCGCTTTCGCGGGTCGGCCATGAGGTGCGCGTCACCTCGAATGCGGCGACGCTGTGGCGCTGGGTGGCGGCGGGCGAGGGCGATCTGGTCATCACCGATGTCGTGATGCCCGACGAAAACGCATTCGACATGCTGCCGCGCATCAAGAAGGCCAGGCCCGAACTGCCGGTCGTGGTTATGAGCGCGCAGAACACGTTCATGACGGCGATACGCGCCTCGGAGACGGGCGCCTACGAATATCTGCCGAAGCCGTTCGACCTGAACGAACTCATGAACATTGTGAACCGTGCTCTGTCGGAGCCACGGCGGCCGCAGGGCGATGTCCAGCCGGACGAGCAGCCCGAATCGATGCCGCTGGTCGGGCGGTCGGCGGCCATGCAGGACATTTACCGCATGCTCGCCCGCATGATGCAGACCGACCTGACGGTGATGATCACCGGCGAATCCGGAACCGGCAAGGAACTCGTGGCGCGGGCGCTGCATGAATATGGACGGCGGCGCAACGGCCCGTTCGTGGCGATCAACATGGCGGCCATTCCCCGCGACCTGATCGAGTCGGAACTGTTCGGGCACGAGAAGGGCGCGTTCACCGGTGCCCAGAACCGCTCTACCGGCCGTTTCGAGCAGGCCGAAGGCGGCACGCTGTTCCTCGACGAGATCGGCGACATGCCGATGGAGGCGCAGACGAGATTGCTGCGCGTTCTGCAGCAGGGCGAATACACCACCGTCGGCGGCCGCACGCCGATCAAGACCGATGTGCGCATCGTCGCAGCCACCAACAAGGATCTGCGAACGCTCATCAACCAAGGGCTTTTCCGAGAAGATTTATTCTATCGAATCAATGTGGTGCCGCTACGACTTCCAGCGCTTCGCGAACGCTCGGAGGACATTCCTGATCTCGTCCGGCACTTCTTCAAACAGGGCGAGAGCGAAGGTCTCCAGACCAAACGCATATCCAGCGGCGGCATCGAACTGATGAAGCGCTATCCCTGGCCGGGCAATGTGCGCGAGTTGGAGAATCTTATCCGGCGGCTCGCCGCGCTCTACGCCCAGGACGAAATTTCGGCCGAGATCATCGAGATCGAGCTCAAGACCGGCGCACAGCCGGCCGTGCCGGGCGGCAGCCTCATTCCCGACGATCTGTCGATCGGGCAGGCGGTCGAGCACTATCTGCAGCGCTATTTCTCGGCCTTCGGCGGCGATCTGCCGCCGGCCGGCCTCTACCAGCGCATCCTTTCCGAGGTCGAATTTCCGCTGGTGCTCGCTTCGATGACGGCGACGCGCGGCAACCAGATCAAGGCGGCTGAACTGCTCGGCCTCAACCGCAACACGCTGCGCAAGAAGATCCGCGAACTGGGCGTCAACGTCTACCGGGCGTCGAAACAGGCCTGAGTTCCGCGCCATCCGATGGGCGAGGATGGCTCCAGTTTGTTTAGCTGCGTGATCTTGTACGCTACGCGGACCTTCGGTTCGGGATCATGCACTCCGGCGTAACGTCAAACATTTCCGCTCACGGCCATTTTGTTGCATAATCGCCACAATGCGTTGCATACATCCAACGCAAACGAGGCTCCACTGCACACATGGCGATTCCGGCATCACCTGCAACCACACGGCTTTTTTCGCAAGCCGGGTCGCTCGACGGCCGCCGTCTGCTGGCGCTGCCGGGAATCGTGGCCGTCGTGGGTTCGCTTGCCACGGCCGCGATCTCGTTCGCAATTCTGGTCGGCGCGACGCCGATCGAACCCGACGACGCCACCACGCTGGCGCTGATCATCGGCATCAACGCCGCTTTCATCCTCTTCCTGATCGCGTTGATCGGCCGCGAGGTACACCGTGTTCTGGCGGCGCGCCGGCGCGGCAAGGCGGCATCGCGGCTGCATGTGCGCATCGTCGCCATGTTCTCGCTTGTGGCGGCGCTGCCGGCCATTCTGGTTGCGGTCATCGCGTCGATTACGCTCGATATCGGGCTCGACCGCTGGTTCGAGATCCGAACCAAGACGATCGTCAATTCGTCGCTGTCGATCGCCGAAGCCTATGTGCAGGAGAACGCCCGCAATCTGCAGGGGACGACGCTGTCCATGGCCTACGATCTGGACAATGCCCGCACCCTCTACAATCTCGACCGCACCGGCTTCCGCAATTTCATGAGCCAGCAGGCGGTAGGCCGGGCGCTCGCACACGCAGCGCTTATCCGCGACGATGGATCATTCATCATGAGTGCGGAGACGGCAGCCGATTTCACCATGCCGGAGCCGCCAGCGGGTGCTGTGCAGGATGCCCAGAACGGGCGGCCAGTGCTGATCGAGCCGCGGACACGCAATATTGTCGGCGCTGTCGTGAAGCTGAGGGAAATCCCGGACGTCTATCTCTACACGATCCGGCTGGTCGACCCGGAAGTGATCCGAGCCCGCCAGATCGTTACGGCCAATACCGACGCCTATCGGGGGTTGGAAGCCAACCGCCGCACCACGCAGGTGGCTTTCGCGCTGCTTTATCTCGGGCTGACGCTGGTCATCGTGCTATCGGCGATATGGACCGGCATCGCGGTCGCCGACCGGCTGGTCAGGCCTATCCGCCAGCTCATCGGAGCGGCCGACGAGGTCGCGACAGGCAATCTCGACGTTGCCGTACCGGTCCGGCCTTCGGACGGCGATGTCGCCTCGCTCGGCGACACCTTCAACAAGATGCTGCTGCAGTTGAAATCGCAGCGCAACGAGATCCTCGCCGCCAAGGACCTGGTCGACGAGCGCCGGCGCTTTTCCGAGGCCGTGCTTGCCGGCGTCACCGCCGGCGTCATCGGTGTCGATCCCTACGGCATCGTCACCATCGTCAACCGCTCGGCCGAAACCATGCTGGCGCTTTCGGCGAAAACTTCGGTCGGCCAGAACCTGTCGACGCTGCTGCCGCAGGTCGGGCGCGTCTTCGAGATCGGGCGCAAGTCCGGCAGGCCGGTCTATCGCGAACAGGTGACCTTCTACCGCGCCGGCGCCGAGCGAACCTTCAACGTCCAGGTTACGGTCGAGGCCGGCGAAACCGCGGATGATGAAAAATCCTATGTGGTGACGATCGACGACATCACCGACCTGGTGCAGGCGCAGCGCACCTCGGCTTGGGCGGATGTGGCGCGACGCATTGCCCACGAGATCAAGAACCCGCTGACCCCGATCCAGCTTTCGGCCGAGCGCATCAAGCGCCGCTACGGCAAGGTCATCACCGAGGACCGCGAGGTTTTCGACCAGTGCACCGACACCATCATCCGGCAGGTCGGCGACATCGGCCGCATGGTCGATGAATTTTCGGCCTTCGCCCGCATGCCGAAGCCGGATATGACGATCATGGACCTGCGCGAGCCGTTGCGAGAGGCGTCGTTCCTCATCGAGGTCAGCCGCTCCGACATCGCCTTCGAGCGCGATTTCGGCAATGAGCCGCTCAAGGGCAAGTTCGACAGCCGGCTTATGTCGCAGGCTTTCGGCAATGTCATCAAGAACGCGGCCGAGGCGATCGAGGCAGCCGAGCGCGAAAACGGGCGGGCGGGCGCGATAAGGATCAAGGCCCGGCGAGAAGGCAGGATGATCCGCGTCGATGTCATCGACAACGGCAAGGGATTGCCGCGCGAAAATCGCCAGCGCCTGCTGGAGCCCTATATGACGACGCGTGAAAAGGGGACCGGGCTCGGCCTCGCCATCGTCAAAAAGATAGTGGAGGACCATGGCGGCCGGCTGGAACTGCACGATGCGCCGCCAGACTTCCATGACGGACGCGGCGCAATGATCACCATGCTTTTGCCCACCGCACCTGAAAGCGCAGCGCTGTCGCCGGACAGCGGCGCGGCCGAACGAGAAACTGAAAAGGTCGATAATGGCGTCTGATATTCTCATCGTCGATGACGAGGAAGACATCCGCGAACTCGTCGCCGGTATTCTGAGCGACGAAGGTCACGAAACCCGTACGGCGCATGGCGCCGACAGCGCGCTTGCGGCGATCGCGGATCGCGTGCCGCGGCTCGTGTTTCTGGACATATGGCTGCAAGGATCGCGCCTCGACGGGCTGGCGTTGCTCGACGAGATCAAGACCATGCATCCGCACCTGCCGGTCGTGATGATCTCGGGTCACGGCAACATCGAAACCGCGGTTTCGGCAATCCGACGCGGCGCCTATGATTTCATCGAGAAGCCGTTCAAGGCGGACCGCCTGATCCTGATCGCCGAGCGCGCACTCGAAACCTCCAAGCTCAAGCGCGAGGTTTCGGACCTGAAGATGCGTAGCGGCGAGACCTACGATTTGATCGGCATGTCGTCGGCCATGACGCAATTGCGCCAGACGGTAGAGCGCGTGGCGCCGACCAACAGCCGGATCATGATCATCGGCCCCTCCGGTTCCGGCAAGGAGCAGGTCGCGCGCGCCATTCACGCGCTGTCGGCGCGCAAGACCGGGCCGTTCGTTTCACTCAACGCCGCCACGATCACGCCCGAGCGCATGGAGATCGAGCTTTTCGGCACCGAATCCAATGGTGGCGAGCGCAAGGTCGGCGCGCTTGAGGAGGCGCATCGCGGTATCCTCTATCTCGACGAGGTCGCCGATATGCCGCGCGAGACCCAGAGCAAGATCCTTCGCGTGCTGGTCGACCAGCAATTCGAGCGGGTAGGGGGCACCAAGCGGGTCAAGGTCGATGTGCGAATCATCTCGTCAACTGCGCAGAACCTGGAGGCGATGATCGCCGAGGGCCGTTTCCGCGAGGATCTCTATCATCGCCTGGCGGTGGTGCCGGTCATGGTGCCTGGCCTCGCGGAGCGGCGCGAGGACATTCCCTACCTCGTCGACGGCTTCATCAAGCAGGTCGCCAGGCACGCAGGCATCAAGCCGCGCCGCATAGGCGAGGACGCCATGGCGGTGCTGCAGGCGCATAACTGGCCGGGCAATGTGCGACAGCTGCGCAACAATATCGAGCGGCTGATGATCCTGGTGCGCGGCAATGATGTCGAGGCGCCGATCACCGCCGACCTGCTGCCCGCCGAGATCGGCGATGTCATGCCGCGCGCGCCCAACCAGTCGGACCAGCACATCATGGCGCTGCCGCTGCGCGAGGCGCGCGAAATGTTCGAGAAGGAATATCTGATCGCACAGATCAACAGGTTTGGCGGCAACATCTCGCGTACGGCCGAGTTCATTGGTATGGAGAGGTCGGCGCTGCACCGCAAACTGAAATCCCTCGGAGTCTGATCGTGTCCAATTCCAGCATTCGGCCGAACCTTAGATGCGCATCATAATCTGCGGTGCAGGGCAGGTCGGCTACGGCATTGCCGAAAGACTGGCGGCCGAGAAGAACGACATCTCGATCATCGACACCTCGCCCGAGCTCATTCAGGCAGTTCGCGATTCGCTCGACGTCCGCGGCTTCGTCGGGCACGGCTCGCATCCGGAAGTCCTGGAAAAGGCCGGCGCGCAGCAGGCAGACATGATCATCGCCGTGACGCTCTACGACGAGGTCAACATCGTCGCCTGCGAAGTTGCGCATGCTCTGTTCAACGTGCCGATGAAGGTCGCCCGGATCCGCTCGCAGTCATACCTGCAGCCGCACTACCAGGACTTGTTCTCGCGCGACCATTTGCCCATCGACGTGATCATCTCGCCAGAACTGGAAGTGGGCGAGATGGTGCTGCGCCGCATTGCGCTGCCCGGCGCGACGGATGTGGTGCGCTTCGCCGAGAACAAGGTCGCCATGGTGGCGATCGAGTGCCTCGAGGACTGCCCGGTCATAAACACGCCGCTGGCGCAGCTGAGCGAGCTTTTTCCGGACCTCCCGGCCACAGTGGTCGGCGTCACCCGCAACGGCAAGCTGTTCATCCCGCGTTCGGCCGACCAACTGGTCGCCGGCGACCTCGCCTATGTCGTCACCACCAAGGACCAGGTGCGGCGAACGCTTGGCCTTTTTGGCCATGAGGAGCAGGAAGCCACGCGTATCGTGATCGCCGGCGGCGGCAATATCGGGCTGTTCGTGGCCAAGACCATCGAGAAGCGCCAGAACCGCACCAAGGTCAAGATGATAGAACACGGTCGCGAACGCGCCGTGGCGATCGCCGACGAGCTGCGCCGGACTGTGGTGCTCAACGGCAGCGCGCTCGACCAGAAGCTGCTGCTTGAAGCCGACATTCAGGAAGCCGACCTGATGATCGCGCTGACCAACAACGACCAGGTCAACATCCTGTCCAGCGTCATGGCCAAGCGGCTCGGCTGCAAGTCCAACCTGGCGCTGATCAACAATCCTGCCTATCTCGACATGACCAAATCCGTCGGCATCGACGCAACGGTCAATCCCGGCACGGTCACCGTCTCGCGCATCCTGCAGCATGTGAGGCGAGGGCGCATCCGTGCCGTGCACTCCATACAGCGCGGTGTGGCCGAGATCATCGAGGCAGAGGCGCTGGAAACATCACCGCTGGTCGGCCCTTTCCTGCGCGAACTGGATCTGCCGGACGGCATGCGCATCGGCGCGATCTATCGCGACGGCGAGGTTATCAAGCCGAGCGGGTCGCTGCGCATCAAACCCAAGGACAGGGTGGTGATCTTCGCGCTCGCCCATGCCGTCAAGCAGGTCGAGCAGATGTTCCGAGTCAGCCTCGAATTCTTTTGACCGTCCCTCGGAAATCAGGACATCCATGCAGCTCCAGCTCATCCGCAATGCGACGCTCAAGCTTGCCTATGGCGAGGCGACTATCCTCGTCGATCCGTATTTTGCGCCGAAACACAGCCTGCCATCCTTCACCGGCCGCTCGCAAAATCCGATGGTGGATCTGCCGGTGACGGTCGAGGAGATCCTCGACGGCGTGGAGCTGGTTATTGTCTCGCATCTTCACACCGATCATTTCGATACCGTCGCGAAAGAAGTCCTGCCCAAGCACTGGCCTCTGGTCTGCCAGCCCAGCGACGAGGCTACTATCCAACAGGCCGGCTTCACCAATGTTACGCCGCTCGCCAGCGAACTCACCTGGCGCGGTATCAGGATCACCCGGCGCGAGGGCAATCACGGCACCGGAGCCGTGCTTGAGAAGATGGGGCGGGTGATGGGTTTTACGCTGGAGGCGGAGGGAGAGCCGTCGGTCTACTGGGCCGGCGATACGGTGCTCTACCCACCGGTGCTCGAAACCATCAAGGCATTTGACCCGGATTTGATCGTAACCCACTCCTGCGGCGCGCGGTGGGACGACAGGCTGATTGTGATGGATGCGGAGCAGACGGTCGAGACGGCCGAGATCGCGCCGCGGGCCACGGTGATCGCCACCCACATGGAAGCGCTCGACCACGCCACGGTTAGCCGGGACGAACTGCGAGCTCATGCCACGTCGCGTCGGTTGTCGCGCGAACGTTTGCTCGTTCCGGCTGACGGCGAGCTGCTTACATTGCCGGCCGCCGGGCGCTAAGCGGCGCGCCACCAGGAAACACATCGGGGACAGGAAAAAATGTCGCGCATTGCCTATGTCAACGGACGCTACGTCGCCCATTCCGAAGCCTGCGTGCACATCGAGGATCGCGGCTACCAGTTCGCCGACGGCGTTTATGAAGTCTGCGAGGTCGCCCGCGGCTACATCGTCGAGATGAAGCGTCATCTCGACCGCCTGAACCGCTCACTCACCGAACTGTCGATCGACTGGCCGATGACGCGGGCCGCATTCGAGATCGTGGTGGCGGAAGTGGTGCGCCGCAACCGGGTCAAGGACGGGCTGGTCTACCTTCAGGTTACACGCGGCGTGGCCAGCCGCGACTTCCTTTTCCCGCAGAATACAAAGCCCTCGCTGGTCGTGACTGCCAGGAAAGTCGACCCTGCGGCTGGCCAGAAGCGGGCCGAGGGCGGCATCAAAGTCATCACCGTGCCCGAGAATCGCTGGGACCGCGTCGACATCAAGTCGGTGGGCCTGCTCCCGAACGTGCTGGCGAAACAGAAGGCCAAGGAAGCCGGCGCCCAGGAAGCCTGGTTCGTCGATGTCGAGGGCAACGTCAAGGAAGGCGGATCATCGAATGCCTGGATAGTTACCAAAGATGGTTCTCTGGTCACGCGGCCTGCTGAGTACGGCATCCTGCGCGGCATTACCCGGACCACTTTGTTCGACGTGGCGGCCAAGCTGGGCTTGAAGATCGAAGAGCGCGGCTTCTCTGTTGCCGAGGCCAAAGCGGCGCGCGAGGCTTTCATCAGTTCCGCTACTACGATCGCCATGCCGGTCGTGGAGATCGACGGCCAGCCGATCGCCAACGGACATCCCGGATCGGTTGCGCTTTCGCTCAGGCGGGCTTTTTTTGACATTGCGGAAAAAAGGCCGGCCTGATAACCGCATTATGGAAATAGACATCCCGTTCCGCTCGTCGCATCTCGCGGCGAGGGCATGGTTTGCGCGCTTGACATGAGCCAATAAATTTGGCGCATTGGTTCGCAATCGAGGGGACCGGCGAAAGATAAAAACAATGGCGGAACGTACGCAAAATCTTCAGGACCTGTTCCTGAATTCAGTTCGCAAGAGCAAAAACCCACTTACAATCTTTCTCATCAACGGCGTGAAACTGACCGGCGTCGTAACTTCGTTCGACAATTTCTGCGTGTTGCTGCGCCGCGACGGTCATTCACAGCTCGTCTACAAGCACGCGATTTCCACCATCATGCCGAGCCAGCCGGTTCAGATGTTCGATGGTGAGGAAAACGGCCAGGGCGCCTGATTGGCTCAAGATGGACGCGTGGGCGACGGGGCACGCAAGGGCAGGGGCGGCACGTCTAACGCCGGCCGCGACGAGCTTACGCGCGCCGTCGTCATCGCGCCGGTGCTTCCTCGCAACCAGCGTTCCGACGACGATTCCAACCGTCCGCGCCTGAACCGGTCGGCAGAGGCGCGCCTCGACGAGGCCGTGGGTCTCGCCGAGGCGATCGATCTCAATCCGATCCATACCGCCATTGTCACCGTCAATGACCCGCGTCCATCGACATTGCTCGGTAGCGGCAAGGTGGACGAATTGGCGGAGATCGTGAAGGAGAGCCGAGCCGAGCTGGTGATCGTGGACCATCCGCTGACGCCGGTGCAGCAGCGCAATCTGGAGAAAGCGACAGACGCCAAGGTGCTGGATCGCACCGGGCTGATCCTCGAGATTTTCGGCCGGCGCGCGCGGACCAAGGAAGGCACGCTGCAGGTCGACCTGGCGCATCTGAATTACCAGAAGGGCCGCCTGGTGCGAAGCTGGACCCACCTCGAGCGCCAGCGCGGCGGCGCCGGCTTTCTTGGCGGTCCCGGCGAAACCCAGATCGAATCCGATCGACGGGCACTTCAGGAAAAGATCACCAAGCTGAAGCGCGAGCTGGAGACGGTGCGGCGCACCCGCGACCTGCACCGCGCCAAGCGCGAGAAGGTGCCGTTCCCGGTCGTCGCCATCGTCGGCTACACCAATGCCGGAAAATCGACGCTGTTCAACCGGCTGACCGGAGCAGGGGTGCTTGCCGAGGACATGCTGTTCGCCACGCTCGACCCGACGCTGCGCCGGGTTCGGCTGCCGCATGGCACGCCGGTAATCCTGTCGGACACGGTCGGCTTCATCTCCGACCTGCCAACGCATCTGATTGCGGCATTCCGCGCGACGCTGGAGGAAGTGGTCGAAGCCAACCTGATCATCCATCTGCGCGATATTTCGGACCCGGATACTGCCGCGCAGGCAGAGGATGTCGAGCGCATCCTGGCGGATCTCGGCGTCGATGTCGCCGACACAGAGCGGATCATCGAGGTCTGGAACAAGATTGATCTCC
The DNA here is from genome assembly GCF_040438645.1 of Mesorhizobium sp. WSM2240. NCBI lineage: Bacteria > Pseudomonadati > Pseudomonadota > Alphaproteobacteria > Hyphomicrobiales > Phyllobacteriaceae > Mesorhizobium > Mesorhizobium sp. WSM2240. The sequence continues at coordinate 2,586,446 of NZ_CP159253.1, read as the reverse complement.
TCGACGAGGGTACCCGCGAGCGGCTGCTTGCAGACGGCGCCGGCGGGAAGGCTTCGCCGCCGGTTCCGATTTCGGCGATCACGGGTGAGGGCATCGACGCGCTCGCGGCGATCGTCGAAGAGCGGCTTTCGGGCGAGCTCAAGCCGGTGACGGTGACGCTTCAGGCGGACCAACTCGGTCTGACGGATTGGCTCTACCGAAACGGCGACGTGATCGGCAGGACCGACAACGAAGACGGCAGCGTCTCGATCTCATTGAAAGCCACGGCTGCGGCGCGCGAAGAGATCGAAAGCAGATTAAGGCGCAATAACAAAGGGTAGGGCGCCTTACTTCGCGGTTTTTGCCTGCTGCCAGAGCGCTTCCATCTCGTCGAGAGTAGCTTGCTCCAGGGTACGGCCTGAAGCTTTCAGGGCGCGCTCGACATGGTGGAAGCGCGCCCGGAATTTCTCGTTGGTGCCTGTGAGCGCAGCCTCCGAATCAATCTTCAGATGCCGGCCGAAATTGACCAGCGCGAACAGGACGTCGCCGAATTCGTCCTTGATCTCGGCTTCGTCGGCATTCTCCATCGCCTCGCGCAACTCGCCGATTTCCTCTTCGATCTTGTCGAGGATCGACCGTGCCTCGCTCCAGTCGAAGCCGACGCGGGCGGCTTTCTCCTGGAGTTTCAGCGCCCGGGTCAGTGCCGGGAACGCCACTGGAACGCTGTCGAGAAAGCCCTGACCGTGATCCTCGGCGTCGAGCCCGCGCGCCAGCCGCTCAGCGCGCTTGCCGGCCTTTTCCTCGGCCTTGATCTTTTCCCAAACACCCTTGGCCATTCCGGCGCCGCGCGCGTCCTCGTCGCCGAACACATGCGGGTGCCGCCGTATCATCTTGGTCGTGACGGCGTTCACCACATCGCCGAATGAGAAGGCGCCGGCTTCCTCGGCCATCTGCGCGTGATAGACGACCTGCAGCAGGAGATCGCCGAGCTCGTCGCGAAGGTCGTCCATGTCGCCGCGCTGGATGGCGTCGGCAACCTCGTAAGCTTCCTCGATCGTATATGGCGCGATGGTTTCGAAGGACTGTTCAATGTCCCAGGGACAGCCGGTCACCGGCGCGCGCAGCGCCGCCATGATTTCGATCAGGCGCGAAATATCTCGGGAGGGCTTCATCGCGTGACGCTAGCCCGATGCGGGGCGGGGGCACAATGATGTTGCTCGGCCGAGGCGGTTTTTCCACATAGCTTGCCCAGCTGCCTCATCAAACCCGCCGTCTTTCCGCCATCAGAAGCGCCGCCAATACACAGCTCAGCAGACCAAGGGACAATGGCAGCCCCTGATGTCCGACCAATTGCATCGCGAGGCCCGTCGCGGGCGAGCCCACGATGCCGCCGGCGCCCCATACGAACGCGAAGGCCGCGTTACCGGCGATCAAGGCCTGACCGGTGAAACGCTCGCCGAGTTGGATCAGCGACATGGTGTAGATCCCGAAGGAGACCCCGCCCCAGACGAAAACGAGCGGCCAGCTGACCCACCAATTGAAGGTCAACGGCAGCAGCAAGCAGCCGGCCAGGCAAGCCAGAACGCAAAATAACATGGTCCGCGTCGAGCCGAACTGTTCGGCCACGCGCCCGAGCAAAATCTGCAGCACGGCATTGCCTGCGGTGAAGCCGGCGATGAGCACAGTGATGCGCGCCTCGGCGCTGCCAAGCGCAGCGCCATAGACCGCGAACAAGGAAACCACGACCTGCTCGAAGGCGGCAGCAGTGAAAACCGCGAACAACAGGAGCGGCGCCAGTGCGAAGAAGCCGCCAACCGATATGGCCTCGCCTTCACGCGGCATCTTCGGCAGGCGCGGCACGACCGCGAGCACGATCAGGCCGCAGAGCGGGAAGGCCACGATGCCGATCATGAAAGGCGGCCAACCCTCAGTGCCGACCAGGCCGAGTGACAGCGGGCCGAGGGCGAAGCCACCCGAAACGATCGATGAATACAAGCCCATGATGCGGCCGCGGCGCGGCGCAGGCGTGATCGTGATCAGCCAGGTTTCGCTGATCACGTAAAGGGGATTGGCGAAAAAGCCGAGCAGGAAGCGCAGAGGCATCCAGGCCCAGACATCCTGCGTCCAGGCAATCGCGATCAGGGTGAGGGCGGCCAGGATCGAACACAGGATCGCAAGCCGCGCCCCGCCCAAGCGCCGCACCAGCGCCGGAATGAAGGGCGCGGATACAATGAAACCCAGCGGCGTCATCGCCGCCGACAAGCCGATCAGGCCGGGCGTCATCCCCTGCCGCTCCAGGATGAAGCTGAGCAGCGGATAGGTCAGCCCCTGCGCCAAGGCGAACACGGTGACGGTCGCGATGATGCCCGCCATCGCAGCCCACAGGATCCGATCCTCGCGCGGTGATGTCGTGCTTTCGGCAGTCATGCGGACTTCCCAGCAGATTCCGACAAGGTCCGGCGAGTTCCGCGCAGACTTGCAGGCGCTTTGGCTTCGGGCTGGCCGGGGCGAGGAATTCCAGGCCCGGCATTCATCGCGGTCTCCATCGGTCTGAGTTTCCCTGTTTCCACGCTCCGGAATTTCACCGGCCTGGATATTCTCCCTCCGGCATTCCCCGAAGGTGGGAAGGCAGCGGCCGTCCGGTCGCTGACTGGGCGGTGGTAAGCCGCCCGATAATGCGACCTCGCGGCCGCTGCCCGGTGTTCTTGCCCTGGAAGAGTGGATGCATTCGCGCACGCTGACCCTTCCGTCAGGCCCGGACCTGGGGGCTCATCGCCCAGCCGCGCTACCGTTGCGCGACCGATCCGGACACCGTCTCCCGCCTCGCTCATTCGGTTCATGACCCGAGTTCCCGTGCGGGAGATGGCGCTATTGTCGGGGAGGTTTTTCAGAGATGGACAAAATAGGAGCGAACTTTTTTGCGGCAAACGGCTAAGAGATTGAAATCGCCGGAAAAGATCCTTCAAGAATATTCCGGATGGCAGGAAAATATTCACACCCTGATGAATGCTGACGACGGCAGCCGCGACGCGGGGCGGGGGAAATCTCTTCAAGCGATTGCCCTGGACCCCTGCGGCGCGCGGACGTTGGCGATCCCGTTTCATTGCAACATTCGCCTTATGCTTGCCAGATGTGCTTGGCGATCTCCGCGTCGACCTGCCGTCTTGTCAGACCGATATCGTCGATCAAGTGGGGACTGTCCTTCGCCTTTTGCTCAAGTTCCCAGCGAAAGCGCATCCGCTCGCTCCAAGCCGCGATGATGCTTCGCAGGGTAGCCAGGCTGTAGCGCCGGCGCGACACGCTTGACGGTCCTGTGGGTAGGGCAATTGCATATGACAAGGCGTTGCATCCCACCCGCCTCGCTACGCTCAGCTCCCTCCCCATCGAGGGGAGGGAGAGGTGCCAAGTTCCACGCCCTCCGCCTCGACGGGGGAGTTGGCCCGAAGGGCCGGAGGGGGTGACCAACGTCATATGCGGTCGTCCTGGCCTCCCGGGGAGAGTATTGTTCATGGCAAACTCCATACGGGTTGAGGGCCGGAAGCCCATCGACCTGAAGAGGTTGGATTCTGCAGGATGGAAACAGCGGCGTAATTAAGCGCGTCCAAATAGTTCCAAAAACTTCCTAATGGGCGATATGCAAGCGGCTGGAATTGGACCCCTTGGTGACGTCCACACGTCAAATGTGTGAACGGCAGCTCTGGGCCCCCTTGCCCGCCGTTCGTCCGGAGCGAGCCGCTCCCCAAACCCGCCGCTAGTGCTTGCCTCGAGAAAGTGGCCCGCCCATTTCGGCAAACCCGTTCTGTAGCGATGGGAAGCGGTAGCTTTTCACCGGGATGTGACGAAGCGCTCTAGTTTGCCCAGAGTTTGCAGTCCCAGTTCTTCAGCCCCGAAGCCCTTCGCCTCTTGGAACTCGGCAGCCGTGCTGAGGATCATGCCCAGCGTCACCTTCGTGCCCTCGTCGTGATCCTCGAACGAGGCCCAGGCATCGGCATGTTTCGGCCCATTCTCGCCCCAGAGAAGCGTGTAGCCCATCCTTTCCTCGGCGCGGACCTCGCCGTAGCGATGGTGGTTCGGGAAGACCGTGCCATCCGGCCCAATCATGTCGAAGACCCATTCGCCGCCTGTCCGCAGGTCTATCCTCTTCGTCCGACAGGAGAACCCGTCCGGTCCCCACCATTGCGGCAGAGTCTCGTTGTTCATCCACGCGCCCCAGATCACCGCTCGCGGCGCACGTATCACGCGCTGCAGCAGCATGGTCCGCTCGGCCACGCCGGCGAGATTGTCCAGTCCCGCCCCAAAACCTTGTCGGTAGCCCGCCTCCATATCCTCGGCCAGCGAGGAAAGCTGCACCGTCACGACCAGCCGGCTGCGCTCGCCCGTGCCTGAGACCTCCGCCGTCACCAGCGCCACCGATTGCGTCACGCCCCCAGACGAGATCACCTCGTAGTTCACACTGCACACCGCCGGCTGCAACTCCAGCCAGCCGCACTCGCAGCGGATGTCGGGCTGGCCCTCCACCTTGCAGAGCGAGACCTCGCGTCCACCCACCCTTGTGTCGGCCTCCAAGAATTCCACAATGACCAAGGGCGATGGGGCAGCCCAGACCGCCCGCGCGGCCGGGGCCGTCCAAGCCTGCCACAGCACCGACAACGGCGCGGCCACCTCCCGCTCGAAGGTCAGCGTCGCAAAACGATCCCTCCTATCATCAGGCGCCGTACGGGGCTTGCTGCTCGGCTTCAAGTTCGATGTCATTTTCCGCGTTCCTTCATCACATTCATCACAAATGCATCCAACCGGTGGAGCCGGGCTTCCCAAATGGCCCGCTGTTCATCGAGCCATGTCCGCACCGGCTCCATAGCCTCGGGTACGATGGCGCAGGTGCGTATCCGCCCGTCCTTGGACGTGGCGATCAGCCCCGCCTGCTCCAGTACGGAAAGGTGCCGCATTACCGTGGGCAGACGCAGTCCCGTAGGCCCAGCCAAATCCGTCACCCGGGCGGACCGTTCGGCCAGCCGGGTGAGGATCGACCGTCGGGTCGGGTCTGCCAGGGCATGGAACAACAGTGAGAGATCAGGATCATGCTTAGCCATACAGCTAACTATCACTTCATCGCTGCGAGGCGCAAGAGAAAACTTCGTCAGTCTGCTAAGTTTTCCGCTTCCCGGATCACGAGCGCAATGTTGGCGATTGCAGTCGAACTGGGCGTGCGGCGGAGGATCGCTTCTGCAGAAACGCGAACGGCGTCGAAATTAAGCTCTCCCAAATAGTTCCAAAAACTTCCAAACGGGCTAATCTTGCGATACCGTCATCAAAACCATCAAGAAATGACAGTCTCACCTGCCTTCCTCGGCTTTCCCGATCGCCTCACCGATGGCCGCATGCCCCGTGCGGTGATCTTCGGAGCCGGTCACGGCAGCACATATCCCGGCAAGGACAGCAGCGGCTATGCCTTGGCCGCCGACGCCATCCGCGCTGCGAGCCAGGGCGATGCCGCGCTCGTCGAGCACTGGGATTTCGATCTCGGCGGCCCGCTGTTCGACGACCACCCGGTCTGCTGCATCGACGCCGGCGACATCCCGACCACCATGCATGACAATGCCGGCAATCGGGCTCTGATCGAGGCGAAGACGCGTGAGGTTTTGGCATTGCCGGCCGTACCGATCCTGCTCGGCGGTGACGATTCCGTGCCCATTCCCTTCCTCGCCGGCTTTGCGGATCACGGGCTGGTTTGGATCCTGCAGATCGACGCCCATATCGACTGGCGTGACGAGTTGCATGGCGAACGCTATGGCTATTCGAACCCGATGCGCCGGGCGAGCGAGATGCCGCATGTCGCCGGCATCGTGCAGGTCGGCATCCGTAGCGTCGGCAGCGCACGCCTCACCGAAATCGAAGCGGCGCGGCACTATGGCAGCCGCCTCGTGACCGCCCGTGAGGTTCATGCTCAGGGCGTCGAAGCCGCTCTCCGGCATATTCCGGAAGGAGCGCGGGTTGTCGTCACCCTCGACTGCGACGGCCTCGATCCCGGCATCATGCCGGGCGTGGCGGCGCGTACGCCCGGCGGCCTCACCTACACGCAGGTGATCGACCTGATCGCGGGCGTCGGCAGGCGGGCCAGGATCGCAGGATTCGACCTTGTCGAACTCTATCCTCCCGCCGACATTGACGGCCTGTCGGCCCTGACCGCCGCGCGCCTTCTCGTCAATGTGATCGGCACCATCGTTCGGCAGGTTTGAAACCCGGCTTCCCTCCGGCAGAACGGTTCCATCTAAGCTTGAAACGCTCTAAGGATGCGCCGCATGCAGGGATCGCCCTTTGCCTTTGGTCCGTTTGTGCTTGATCCGGAGGCGGGAACGCTGCTTCGGAACGATGTCCCCGTTGCCGTCGGCTATCGCGGGCTGAAACTGCTTGCGGCGCTCGTCGGACGGCCCGGCGAAATCCTGGGCAAGGCCGAGTTGATGGACGCTGCGTGGCCGGGCAGGGCGGTCGAGGAAGGCAATCTCACCGTCCAGATCGCGCAGCTCAGGAAGCTGCTTGGTCCGGCCGACAAGACCGGAAATGGGGGCGGCGAATGGATCGCCACGGTTCCGCGCGTCGGCTACCGCTTCACGGCCGCCGTCGAACAGCTCGGTAGCGCTGAGCGAAAACCTTTGCCGCTGCCCGGCAAACCATCGATAGCCGTGCTGCCCTTCGTCAATCTCAGCAACGATCCGGAGCAGGGCGCCTTCGTGGATGGGTTGACCGAAGACCTGATCACCGACCTGTCCAGTATCTCCGGCCTGTTCGTCATCGCACGCAACTCTGCCTTGGCCTACAAAGGAAGGGCGATGGACGTGCGCGGGATCGCAGGGGATCTTGGTGTGCGCTACCTGCTGGAGGGCAGCGCAAGACGCGCCGCGGGACGCGTGCGCATCAACGCACAGCTGGTCGACGCGGTGAGTGGCGACCATCTATGGGCGGAACGCTTTGACCGCAGCCTGGAGGATATCTTTGCCGTTCAGGACGAGGTCACCGGCAAGATCGTGGAGGCGCTGCTCGGCCGGCTGCGCGCGCCGCCGCCGCGCAATCGGCCCAAAAATCTCGAGGCGTACGATCTCTGCGTGCGGGCGCGCAGGCTGATGGATGATTCGCCGCAAACGGCGCGGGAAGCGCATCTGATGCTCACGCGCGCGGTTGCGCTCGATCCGGGATACGCCGAGGCTTATCGCTGGCTTGCCATGAACCACTGGATGGGATGGGTGCATTCGGGCGGACCAACTGAAGCTAGCCGTAGCGCTGCCTTGGAGCTGGCGCGCAAAGCCGTGGCGATCGATCCCAACGATGCCGGCTGCCGCTGGGTCCTGGCTTACCTGCTTGCATATGAGCGCAGCTTCGCCGAGGCGGATGCGGAATTCGCCAAGGCGATCGAGCTCGATTCGAACGAGGCCGACGCCTGGGCGGCATTGTCGGACATCGCAGTTTTGGCCGGACGGGTCGGGGAGGGCCTTGAGCACATTCGCAAGGCGTTCCGGCTGAACCCGTTTCCGGCAAGTTGGTACTATCTGACGCTGGGTCAGGCGCAATATGCGGCCGGCGACTACGAAGCCGCGGTCGAGACACTGCGCAGGGACGAGACGTATCGGACAAGCTCACGCCGCTTCCTGGCGGCAAGCCTTGCGCAACTCGGCCGGCTCGACGAGGCCCGCGCGGAGGTCGAACTGTTCCTCGTCGGCAACCCGCATTTCACAATTCGCCACTGGGCCGCGACGGAGCCATTCCGCGACGCAGCGACGCTTGAGCATTTCGTCGATGGTTTTCGCAAGGCCGGTCTTCCGGAGTGACGGCCAGCGCGACATCGCAAACGGACCGCGCAGGCGCTACAAGAGAAAGTCGCATAAGATATATTATGGAACTTTCTCGTTAGGCAGACCGCCGCATTTGCTTCGGTTTCGCGCGCCCAGAGCGCAGCCAGGCACTTTCGGATTGCAGCGGCAAGTCAGGTTGCGCAACTCCATCGGGCGCGCAACAACCGGCCTTGAATTTGCCGCGCGTCTGGGTTCTAAACGCCATCATGATCGAGGGGATTTTCCGGTTTCTTGCGCTTGCCGCGAGCGCTGTCGTGCTGACGGCGGCGCCGGCTGTGGTTTCCGCGCAGGAGTTCGGCGACCAGCTTCCGGCCCTCGAGCTTCCCGCCATCACGAATTTTGCATCGCCGCAGAGCGAGGCGCCGCTGGCCCAGGGCAGCGGCGGCGTGGTCACGCTCTCCGCGCAGATGACCGAAGGCGGAGCCGAAATAACGCGCGGGCTGGTCTGGCGGGTGTTCAAGCCCGAGCCCGGACAGGACGGCAAGCTGCCGCTGGTCGCCTCGTCTCGGGGCGGCACCGGAACGTTCCAGCTGGGTCCGGGCAGCTATCTCGTGCACGCAGCCTTCGGCCGGGCGGGCGCGACGAAGCGGATCACGGTCGGAAGCGAGGCAAAACGCGAGGATTTCGTCCTCGACGCCGGCGGACTGCAACTCGACGCGGTGCTTTCAGGCGGCGTGCGCATTCCGCCGGAAAAGCTGCGCTTCTCCATCTACGATGCTGAGGCCGATGCCGACGGTGACCGGGCGCTGATCCTTCCCAATGTGAGCCCGAACACCGTGATTCGCCTCAATTCCGGCGTCTATCACGTGGTTTCGACCTACGGCTCGGTCAACGCGGTCATCCGGTCCGATATCCGCGTGGAAGCCGGCAAGCTGACCGAAGCCACGGTCGAGCACCGCGCGGCCGAACTGACGATGAAGCTCGTGCGCGAACCGGGCGGCGAGGCCATCGCCGACACGTCTTGGTCGGTCCTGACCGAATCCGGCGATCCCGTCCGCGAAAGCGTCGGCGCCTACGCCTCGATGGTGCTTGCCGAAGGCGATTATTCAATCGTCGCCAAAAACCGCGACCGCATCTACCAGCGCGACTTCACAGTCGTCGGTGGGCGCAATCAGGAGGTCGAGGTCGTAACGACCGAAGCGGCCGCAGTCGACGACGTCGACTGAAGGCCGAGGGACAGGCGACCCGCCTGCCCTCGCCTTCATCTCATGAAATCAACTGCTTGTGGCCTGATCAGGCAAGCTCCTTGCGCCTGAGGTCGGGCGGGACGGCTTCCTCGGCGAGGCTCGCAACGGCCTCGTCAAGCGACAGCGACTGCTGGTCGCGTGAGCCGAGCCGTCGGATGTTGACGGTGTTTTCCTCAGCCTCGCGCTTGCCGCAGACGAGAATGACCGGAACCTTGGCCAGCGAGTGCTCCCGGACCTTGTAGTTGATCTTCTCGTTGCGCAGGTCGGCCTCGGCCGAAAGCCCGGCTTGCTTCAGGCGCTTCACGACGGAGGTGGCGTAGTCGTCGGCGTCTGAGGTGATCGTCGCCACGACCACCTGCAGCGGCGCAAACCAGAGCGGGAAATGCCCGGCATAATTCTCGATCAGGATGCCGAGAAAACGCTCCATGGAACCGCATATGGCGCGGTGGACCATGACAGGCTGCTTCTTTTCCGAATCGCTGCCGATATAGAACGCCCCGAAGCGCGCCGGCAGGTTGAAGTCGACCTGCGTGGTGCCGCACTGCCATTCGCGGCCGATCGCGTCCTTCAGCGAGTAGTCGAACTTCGGGCCGTAAAAGGCGCCGTCGCCCGGATTTATCTCCGTCCGGATGCGACTGTCGGACTGCTGGATCTCCTTCAGAACGCCGCTCATTATCCCTTCGGCATGGTCCCAAAGCGCGTCCGAGCCGACCTTCTTTTCAGGCCGCGTGGCGAAGCGGACGGTTATCTCGTTGAAACCGAAATCCGCATAGGTCGAGAGAATGAGATCGTTGATCTTCAGGCACTCGGCCGCGAGCTGCTCTTCAGTGCAGAAGATGTGAGCGTCGTCCTGGGTGAAGCCGCGCACCCGCATCAGCCCATGCAGCGCGCCGGACGGCTCATAGCGATGCACCGCGCCGAATTCGGCAAGCCGGATCGGCAGTTCGCGATATGACTTCAGGCCGTGCTTGAAGATCTGGACGTGGCCGGGGCAGTTCATCGGCTTCAGCGCGAAGACGCGCTGGTCCTCGGCCTCCTCGTCGGCCGTGCGCACGGCGAACATGTTTTCCTTATACCAGCCCCAGTGGCCGGAAGTCTCCCAGAGGGAATGATCGAGCACCTGCGGCGCGTTCACCTCCTCATAGTCGTCGGCAAGCCGGCGGCGCATATAGGAGACGAGGTTCTGGAACATCTTCCAGCCCTTGGAATGCCAGAAGACGACGCCCGGCCCCTCCTCCTGGAAATGGAACAGGTCCATCTCGCGGCCGAGCTTGCGGTGGTCGCGCTTTTCCGCCTCCTCCAGCATGGTCAGGTAGGTGTCGAGCTGCGCCTGGTCGGCCCATGCCGTGCCGTAGATGCGCGTCAGCATCGGGTTGTTGGAATCGCCGCGCCAGTAGGCGCCGGCGACCTTCATCAGCTTGAAGGCGTTGCCGATCTGGCCGGTCGAGGCCATGTGCGGACCGCGGCAGAGGTCGAACCAGTCGCCCTGGAAGTAGATTTTGAGATCCTGGTCCTCAGGGATCGCGTCGATCAGCTCCACCTTGTAGGCCTCGCCCTTATCACGAAAGATCTGTCTCGCCTTTTCGCGCGGCCAGACTTCCTTGGTGAAAGGCCTGTTGCGGCCGATAATCTCGCGCATCTTCTTTTCGATGGCGGGAAAATCCTCCGGCGTGAACGGCTCATTGCGAGCGAAATCGTAGTAGAATCCGTTCTCGATCACCGGGCCGATCGTCACCTGCGTACCCGGCCACAATTCCTGTACGGCTTCGGCCAGCACGTGCGCTGTGTCATGGCGGATCAATTCCAGGGCGCGCGGGTCGTCGCGGGTGACGATCTCGATTTTGCCGGAACGCTCCAGCGGGTCGGACAGATCGCGGATCACGCCGTCGACGGCATAGGCGACCGCTTTCTTCGCCAGCGACTTGGAAATGGATTCGGCAAGGGCAGCCCCGGTCATCGCCGCGTCGTATTCGCGAACGGAGCCATCGGGAAATGTCAGGGAAACGGAATTCGGCAAGGCAGTTCTCCATCTATCCAGTCCCGCAAACGAGCGCGGGTGGTGATTGCCGGATCCGACCGGCGAGCGGTGTTCTAGTGGGAGTTTTTTTCGGCGTAAAGATTGCAGCGCCGAGAAAGCTCAATGGCGGTGCGGTTTACCGATGCGCCAGTAGCGCCACGGCGCAAACCAGCGATAGCGATCGGCCAAGCTTTCCGGCACGCGGTCGATGCCGTGCGTGCCGCCCGGCCCGCAGCGGACGACGCGGAACAGACCCATCCAGCCGCCGGCCCATAGGCCATGACGGGCAATCGCCTCATGCGCATATTCCGAGCAGGTCGGAAGATGGCGGCACGAATTGCCGACAAAGCCGGAAAGCGTCAGCTGGTACAGCCGGACAAGCGACGTGCCGAGAACGCGGCCTGGCGTTTTTCGCCACGGGCCGGGCCAGTTGCGGGTGCTATTCGCCATCGTTTTGTGCAATCAGACCGCGCGCGTGGCCCACCAACTCGGGAACATAGCGCCTGGCGGTCGTCCAGACCACGGTCCAGTCTATAGTGTCATATCCATGGGAAAGGCGATTGCGCGTTCGATAAGCTTGTTCGAAAGCCAATTCCGGGTGCTTGGAGGCAAAGTCAGGGTGGAGCTTGCGCAAGTTGCCCGCGGCTTCCCCGATTGCCTCAATGCATTTCGAGGCCGCTAGACGGTGCAATTCGCTTTCGGAAAACTCCAGCCAGGAAATCTTGCCGACTACCTTTTCAAGCCGCTCCCCCCACTCGACGATGTGCCAAAGCAAGTCGTCAACCGACCTTCCGGCCCTTCCCGCCATCAGATGCTCCGTACATCTGCAGCCAGCCGCGCCGAGGCGCGGACACTGAATTCGCCGGGTGTGCGCACATCGACCGGGATGCCGAGCAACGCTTCGAGCTTGATTTCCAGATTGGCGAGGTCAATGAAAGTCGTCACGCCGAATTCCGGATCCACCAAAAGATCCAGATCGCTATCCTCGGTGTCCTCGCCCCTCGCCGTCGAGCCGAAGACGCGCGGATTGCTCACCGGGTAGCGTGCAATGATCCGCAGGACCTCATCGCGGTGTTTGGCCAGTGCTTCCGAAGGACGCACGTCTTCCTCCGTTCAGGCCGCCGCCTCGGCCAGCTTGCGTTCGACCTGCCCGATTGCGTCGACCACGGCGTCGAATGTCAGCATGGTGGAGGCGTGGCGGGCCTTGTAGTCGCGCACCGGCTCGAGATATTTCAGGTCGGCAAAGCGGCCTGCGGGCGGGCTGCCATTTTCCTTGAGCATTTTCCGCATGATTTCGCGCACCGCGCGCAGTTCCTCGGTCGTCGCGCCTATGACGTTCGCGGCCATGATCGAGGATGAAGCCTGGCCCAGCGCGCAGGCCTTCACGTCGTGTGCGAAATCGGTGACGACGCCGTCCCGCATGTTGATATCGACGGTGACGGTCGAGCCGCAGAGCTTGGAATGCGCCGTCGCGCTGGCGTCGGGACGGTCGAGCCGGCCGATCCGCGCGATATTTCCGGCAAAAGCCAGAATTTTCGCATTATAGACGTCGTCGATCATTTTGTTCCAATCCGTCGCCGTTTCGAGAACAGCCCGTAGCGCGTCCGCGTCTTTCAATCCCGGCGCAAGCCCTTATATAATGCTCGTGCCCCGGCGACAGCAAGGCAGCCACTTGGCGACTAAGCCTGCCGGCGCATTCCACCCCGCTTTCGGGCCTTGAGCGGCCCGCGAAAGGAAGTGGTCCGTTCAACTCGTTCCTCCTGAGAGGGGAACTACGGGAGACGCCTTTCATGGACGCCGTAATCAAGAAAATCATGCCTCGCTCGGAATATATGGAAAAGCCGGTCACGCACCGGCCGACCCAGGCCGAAGCCGAGGCCGCAGTGCTGACGCTGCTGCGCTGGACCGGTGATAACCCGGACCGCGAGGGCCTCAAGGACACCCCAAAGCGGGTCGCCAAGGCGTTTCGCGAAATGTTCAACGGCTACGACATGTGTCCGGCCGAAGAACTCGGCCGGACCTTCGAGGAGGTTGCCGGCTATGACGACATGGTCATCGTCAAGGACATAAACTTCCACTCGCACTGCGAGCACCACATGGTGCCGATCATCGGCCGCGCGCATGTCGGTTATCTGCCTGACAACAAGGTCGTCGGCCTCTCCAAGATCGCCCGCGTCGTCGATATATTCGCGCATCGCCTGCAGACGCAGGAGGCGATGACAGCGCAGATCGCCGCGGTCATCCAGGATGTGCTCAACCCGCGCGGCGTAGCCGTCATGATCGAGGCCGAGCATATGTGCATGGCCATGCGCGGCATTCGCAAGCAAGGATCGACCACGCTGACCTCAACCTTCACCGGCGTCTTCAAGGACAGCCCCGAAGAGCAGGTTCGTTTCGTGACGATGTTGCGGAACGGCCTCTCGGCTTGAGCCGCTCGCAAGGAGCCCCGGTGTCGGCAGTCGAATTTCCAGATCCCCCGACGGACAAGAAGACGCTCGAGGAAGGCGGGGCTTTTGCGCCGCGCTTCGACGCCGGCGGTCTGGTGACCGCCGTCGTCACGGACGCGCGCGACGGCATGCTTTTGATGGTCGCGCACATGAACGCCGAGGCGTTGGCGCTGACTCTCGAAACCGGAATCGCGCATTACTGGTCGCGCTCGCGCGGCAAAATCTGGAAAAAAGGCGAAACATCCGGGAATGTGCAGTACGTCACTGAACTGCGCACCGATTGCGATCAGGATGCAGTATGGCTACGCGTAAATGTGTTGGGCCACGACGCAACCTGTCACACTGGCCGGCGTTCTTGCTTTTATCGGACGGTGGGACTTGAGGACGGCATCGCGGTGCTTCGCGACGACGGCAGCAAGCCATTGTTCGACGCGAAGAAAACATATCGTAATGCAGAGTGAACCGTTTCGGTCTTGAAAGTCACACAGATTCATTCTTTCGATACTGACCCCGGGTAGAATTGACCGGGGACAAGGAGATATTTGATGCTCGAATGGGCGTCCTTGCGTAACAGGGCTGACGTGCGGGAAGCGAACGGCCCCTCATCATCCGGCGGCGCAATCGAAACGCAGCTTCCAAGATCGGGAATTTCTTTGGCGCTTGGCGGCGGCGCGGCGCGCGGTTGGGCCCATATCGGCGTGCTGCGCGCGCTCGACGAAGCCGGCATCCAGATCGACATGATCGCCGGCACCTCGATCGGCGCGCTTGTCGGCGGCTGCTATCTGGCCGGCAAGCTCGACGAACTGGAAGAATTTGCCCGCAGCCTGACCAAGCGCCGGCTGTTCGGGCTGCTCGACCTGCATATTGGCGGCAGCGGTCTGTTCGGCGGCATGAAGCTCAACGCCCGCATGCAAGAACACATGAACGGCACGACCTTCGCCGATCTGGCGAAGCCGTTCGTCTGCGTCGCCGCCGAAATCCGCACCGGCCATGAAATCTGGCTGTCGGACGGCTCGCTGATCACGGCGATGCGCGCTTCCTACGCCCTGCCCGGCGTATTCGAGCCGGTCCTGGTGAACAAGCGCGTGCTGGTCGATGGCGCGCTGGTCAACCCCGTGCCCGTGTCCGTCTGCCGCGCCTACGAGCAGCGGCTGGTCGTGGCCGTGAACCTGCATTACGATCTGTTCGGCCGCGCCGCCGTCATCAAGCATAGCGCCGGCGAACTGACCGTGGAACAGGACGCGCCGGCCCCCGGGCGGTACAATGCCGACACGCGCGAGGCTCGCATCGGCATCACCGGCGTCATGGTCGAAGCTTTCAACATCATTCAGGACCGCATTTCGCGGGCGCGGCTCGCCGGCGATCCGCCGGATCTTTCGGTGCAGCCGAAGCTCGGCCATATCGGCCTCACCGAATTCCATCGCGCCGACGAAGCGATACGGCTCGGCTACGAGGCGACCATGGGGCAGATGGCCGATCTGACCCGCCTGCAGACGGTATTGGCTTAAGCTACCGCCGCATCTATCAGGCGAAACTGGACGGTCTTGTTGCCGTTCCAGTAATTCGCCGACAGCGAACCGGCGACATGGATGTACGCCCCCCTGCTCTTGATCAGGAAGTCGCCGAGCGGCGTATCCACCGCGCGGAACGCGATCGCCTGGACACGTCCGCCGGCATCCGACTGCAAATCTGCGCGGATGTGATTGGCGCCGACGAAGCGCACATCGGCGACGCGGTGGCGCGGCAGCACGAAAACCGGCGGCAGGTGCCCTGCTCCGAACGGCCCCGCGCGCTCCAGCGCCTCGAGCAGCGAGGGCGTCGCGCCATCCGCGGCAAGCGCGGCGTCGATGCCGAGGCTTTCTTCATCCTGCAGGCGGAATACGTCGGCCGAAGCGCGCGCTTCGAAAAACGCCCGCAATTCCCCCAGTTTTTCGCGCTGAACGGTGATGCCGGCCGCCATTGCGTGGCCGCCGCCCTTGACGATCAGGCCGCGTTCTGCCGCCTCGCGCACCAGTTTGCCGAGGTCGAAGCCGGAAACCGACCGGCCGGAGCCGGTTCCGACGCCGTTCGCGTTGAAAGCGATGGCGAAGGCGGGACGGCGCGCGTGTTCCTTCAGCCGAGAGGCAATGAGGCCGACTATGCCGGGATGCGACTTCTGGCTGGCGGTGACGATGACCGCCGGCCCTGCCCCGCCAGCGAGTTCGGCGTCGGCCTCGGCGCGCGCCTCCGCCAGCATGTCCTGCTCCATCGCCTGGCGCTCCTGATTCAGGCGGTCGAGCGTTTCGGCGATCTTGCCGGCCTCGACCGGATCGTCAGTGGCGAGCAGCCGGCTACCGAGTGCGGCGTCGCCGATGCGCCCGCCGGCATTGATGCGCGGCCCGATCAGGAAGGCGAGATGGAACGTGTTGATCGGCTCGCCGATGCGCGAGACGCGCGCCAGCGCCGAAATCCCGGCATTCTTCTGCTGGCGGACGGCGAGCAGCCCCTTGACCACGAAGGCCCTGTTGACGCCGGTCAGCGGCACCACGTCGCAAACCGTCCCGAGCGCGACCAAATCCAGAAGCGACAGGAGATCCGGCTGCGGCGCATCCGGCAGCGCTGCGCGAAGCACCCTCGCCGTCTGGACCAGCGTCAGGAAGACCACGCCTGCGGCGCAAAGATGGCCCTGCCCCGAAAGATCGTCCTCGCGATTGGGATTGACCACCGGAACGCCAGCGGGCAGCGGTCCGCCAACCTGATGGTGATCCAGCACCACGACATCGGCTCCCGCCTGCCGCGCCGCGTCGATCGAGGCCGCGCTGTTGGTGCCGCAATCGACGGTGACGATCAGCCTGGCGCCGCGCGAAACGAGTTCGCGCATCGCTTCAGGATTGGGGCCGTAACCTTCGAAAATCCTGTCGGGAATATAGATTTCGGCTTCGACGCCATAATGTGTCAGAAACCGCTTCAGAAGCGCGGAAGACGCGGCCCCGTCGACATCGTAGTCGCCGAAGATCGCCACCTTCTCGCGACGCAGCACGGCGTCGGCGATGCGGCCCGCCGCGGCATCCATGTCGGTCAGCTTGGCCGGATCGGGCAGCAATTGCTTGATGGTCGGATCGAGGAAGGTCGCCACCTCGTCGACGCCGACGCCCCGCCCGGCAAGAACACGGGCGACGATGTCCGGCACGCCATGTCCCTGCGCCATGGCGAGCGCCGCCATCTCCTGGCGCTCGTTCAGGCGGTGCTCCCAGGCAAGCCCGGTGACGGACCGCCTGACGCCCAGAAAATGGCGTTTCTCAATAGCTAGCCCTCGATTCGGAGAATTATCCATTGGCGCAGGATAAGCCATCCGCCTCGAAAGCGCAGCAGCGCCGCGCGGGCGTGGGAGAACCGACCCGGCTCAGAATTTTTCCAGATCCTGGTGTCTTGCCTTGATTTCCCGCACGGTCCGCGACGAGGAGCGCAGCACGATCGTGTCGGTAGTAATGGAATTGCGGCCGAACTTCACGCCGGCAAGCATGTTGCCGTCGGTGACGCCGGTCGCGGCGAACAGCACGTCGCCGCGCGCCATTTCCTCGATGCGATAGACCTTGTTCGGATCGGTGATGCCCATCTTTGCCGCGCGCGCCACCTTGTCAGGCGCGTCGAGCAGCAGCCTGCCCTGCATCTGGCCGCCGGTGCAGCGCAGTGCAGCCGCGGCCAGCACGCCTTCAGGCGCGCCGCCGGTGCCGAGATAGATGTCGATGCCGGTTTCGTCCGGATCGGTCGTGTGGATGACGCCTGCGACATCGCCGTCGCCGATGAGACGGATCGCCGCGCCGGTGTTGCGCACCGCCTCGATCAGCTTGGCGTGGCGTGGCCGGTCGAGGATGCAGGCGGTGATCTCCGAAATCGGCACGCGCTTGGCGTCGGCGAGGTTGCGGATATTCTCGAAGGGCGAAGCGTCGATGTTGATGACGCCGTCCGGATAGCCGGGGCCGATGGCGATCTTTTCCATATAGACGTCGGGCGCGAAAAGCAGGCTGCCCTTCTCGGCGATGGCGATGACGGCCAGCGCGTTGGGCAGGTTCTTGGCGCAGATCGTCGTACCTTCCAGCGGGTCGAGCGCGATATCGACCTCGGGGCCGTCGCCGGAGCCGACCTCCTCGCCGATATAGAGCATCGGCGCCTCGTCGCGCTCACCCTCGCCGATCACCACGGTTCCCTTGATGTCGAGGCGGTTCAGTTCGGCGCGCATCGCATCGACCGCTACCTGATCGGCCGCCTTCTCGTCGCCGCGGCCGCGCAGCCTGGCGGCGGCGACAGCCGCCCGCTCGGTAACGCGAACGAGTTCCATGGTGAGGATCCGGTCAAGGCCGGCGACGACGCTATTTTTCGCCATGTGAATGTCCCTGTGGAATTGAACGGCCCGGAACCGGGCGCGCCCTTCTTGTCAAAGCGCTGTGACAACAGCAAGACCCGTCGGACGGGTAATTCGGCCGCGACCAGACATCAATCGATTGAAGAACTGCCGCGGCCGTTCAGCCGGCGCGCTCGATGCGGATGACCTGGGGCTTGTCGGTCAGATGGCCGTCCTTGGTGATGCCGTCCACCGCCTTGCGCACCGCGGCCTCGGTGGTCTCGTGCGTGACGAGGATGACGGTCTTTGTTGTTTCTGCCTCGGACTCGGCGGCATGCTGGACGATCGATTCCAGCGAGATCTCGTTATCTGCCATGCGCTTGGCCACGGCAGCGAAGACCCCGACCCGGTCGTGCACGGTGAGCCGGATGAAATAGCCGCCCTCATGCGACCGCATGCGCGCGCGCTTGTACGGCATCAGTTCCCTGGCCGGCCGGCCGAAAACCGGCCCGTGCTGAAAGCCGGGGCGGCTCTTGGCGATATCGGCGATGTCGCCGACGACGGCCGACGCCGTCGCGTTGCCCCCTGCCCCCGGTCCCGAAAGCAGGAGTTCGCCCAAAATATCGGTCTCGATGGCGACGGCGTTGGTGACGCCGTGCACCTGCGCGATGACGCTGGCTGTCGGAACCATGGTCGGGTGGACGCGCTGTTCGATGCCGCTCTCGGTGGCTTGGGCGACGCCCAGCAGTTTTATGCGATAGCCGAGCTCGCCGGCCGCGCGGATGTCGGCCTGACTGATGTTGGAAATGCCTTCCATATAGATGTCGTCGGCGGAGATTTTGCAGCCGAAGGCCAGGCTGGTCAGGATCGCCAGCTTGTGCGCGGTGTCGTGGCCCTCAATGTCGAAGGTCGGGTCGGCTTCGGCGTAGCCGAGGCGCTGCGCGTCTTTGAGGCACTCGTCGAAGGACAGCCCTTCCGCCTCCATGCGGGTGAGGATGTAGTTGCAGGTGCCGTTGAGAATGCCGAACACGCGCGAAACGCTGTTGCCGGCCATGGCCTCGCGCATGGTCTTGATGACCGGTATGCCGCCGGCGACCGCAGCCTCGTAGTTGAGGAGGACGCCCCTCTTCTCGGCGATTTCGGCGAGCGAGACGCCGTGCTTGGCAAGCAGCGCCTTGTTGGCGGTGACGACATGGCGGCCAGCTTCGAGCGCGGCCTTCACGCAGGCGCGGGCAGCTCCGTCTTCGCCGCCGATCAGTTCGACAAATACGTCAATGTCGGCGTTTCTTGCCAGCTCGGCTGGATCATCGAACCATTTCGCACTGCCGAGATCCACGCCGCGGTCGCGGGTCCTGTCGCGCGCCGAGACAGCGGCCACCACGATTTCACGGCCGCATTGCCGGGTCAGCTCGGCGGCCTTTTCCGAGAGCACACGCGCCACCGACGCGCCGACCGTGCCGAGGCCGGCAATTCCAATACGCAAAGCTTCGGCCATGTGCGGCAATGTCCCTCAGACTTCTGAAAATTGATTGCTCAACGGCGAGCGGCGAGCGGAACCACATTGTTGGGTTGCTTGGCCGACGACGTGAAAAAGCGCTTTATGTTGCGGGCCGCCTGGCGAATGCGATGCTCGTTTTCCACCAGCGCGATGCGAACATAGTCGTCGCCGTGCTCTCCAAAGCCGACGCCGGGCGCTACCGCGACATCGGCATGCTCGATCAGGAGTTTTGAGAATTCGAGCGAGCCCAAATGCCTGAACGGCTCGGGTATCGGCGCCCATGCGAACATGGAAGCGGCCGGCGCCGGTATTGCCCAGCCGGCCCGCCCGAAGGAATCGACCATCACATCGCGGCGCCTGTGATAGATGTCGCGCACTTCGGCGATGTCGGCGCCGTCGCCGTTGAGCGCGGCGGTCGCCGCAACCTGTATGGGCGTAAAGGCGCCGTAATCGAGGTAGGATTTGACCCGCGTCAGCGCCGCGATCAGGCGCTCGTTGCCGACCGCGAAACCCATGCGCCAGCCGGGCATGGAAAAGGTCTTCGACATCGAGGTGAATTCCACCGTGATGTCGATCGCGCCTGGAACCTGCAGCACCGACGGGGGCGGATCGCCGTCGAAATATATCTCGGAATAGGCGAGATCGGACAGGATGATGATGTCGTTCTTCTTCGCGTAGGCGACCACGTCCTTGTAGAAGTCGAGCGTCGCGACATGCGCCGTCGGATTGGACGGATAGTTGAGGATCAGCGCCAGCGGCTTGGGGATCGAATGGCGCACCCCGCGCTCCAGCGCCGGGATGAAGCCTGCGTCGGGCTCGGCCTGCAGCGAGCGGATGACGCCGCCCGACATGATGAAGCCGAAGGCGTGGATTGGATAGGTCGGGTTCGGGCACAAGATGACGTCGCCGGGCGCGGTGATGGCCTGCGCCATATTGGCGAAGCCTTCCTTGGAGCCCAAAGTAGCGACGACCTGCGTTTCCGGATCGAGCTTCACACCGAAACGACGGGCGTAGTAGTTGGCCTGCGCCCGGCGCAGGCCGGGAATGCCGCGCGACGACGAATAGCGGTGGGTGCGCGGATCGCGCACCACTTCGCAGAGCTTGTCGACGATGGATTTCGGCGTCGGTAGATCGGGATTGCCCATGCCGAGGTCGATGATGTCGGCGCCGCGCGAGCGGGCGCTGGCCTTCAGCCTGTTGACCTGTTCGAAGACGTAAGGCGGAAGCCGGCGAACCTTGTGAAATTCTTCCATGTCAGTCCCAGGAACAGGAGGGCTTTGTCGCGCCGCGATATATACCCAATCGAATTGACGGTCGAGTGCGTCAGTTGTTCTCGATTTCCTTGAGCGCCTCGGTGGCGTGGGAGGAAGCGAGCTTCTTCAATCTGGCCTTCGAGGCGCTGGTGCCGGCGCTGCCGGGAGGCGCTGTCTGGCCCGTCCGCGCGGCCCTGAGTTCCGCCAGTCTCGCGGCTTTTTGCTGCGCGCTGATCTGCTTGGCCGCCGCTTGCGGCGGGATGTTGAGATTGGGGAAGGTGCCGGTGTTCCTCGGCGCGCCCGACGACAACTGAACCTCCGAGACAACGGACGGCGTTGTTTCGGCGGCAGCGATCGCGGGTGCCTGCGCGGCCGGCATGGCCGCCGTAGGCGCAGCGTCCCCGGTAGTCGACGTGGCGCAGCCCGGTGCGAGGCAGATGGCCGCAATGGCGGCCGCGAGGCGCCACCGTAAATCCAAAAAGTTCTTCCGCTGCGTCATATTTTTCCCCTGGCGGGCTCCAATAAACCACGGCAGTCGCTATTTAGACCCTATTCGCCGTGTCATGATATTGTGTCAATAACACGCTTGGGAGAACAGCGCGAACCATGTCGAATACACCCGATTCGGGCAAGACAGACGCCGACGGTGCTTCGTCGGTCGAGCAATACCTGGTCAAGGACCCGGAACGCTTCGCGCTGAACATTGCTCGCATGATCGAGCAGGCCGGCAAGGCTGCCGCCGCCTGGGCGGAGCCACGCGAAAAGGGCCAGGTGCGCGACAGCGTCGCCGAGCCGATGGCCGACATGGTCAAGACATTCTCCAAGCTCACCGAATACTGGCTCTCCGATCCGTCACGGGCCCTTGAGGCGCAGACGCGGTTGTTTTCGGGCTATCTGGACGTCTGGTCGAATGCCATCCAGCGGGTCGCCGGCGAGCAGGTTGAAGATAAAGTGAAGCTTGAACGCGGCGACAAGCGCTTCCAGGATCCGGAATGGGGCCGCAACGCCTTCTTCGATTTTCTAAAGCAGGCCTATCTGGTGACCTCGCGCTGGGCCGGCGACCTGGTCGAGCATGCGGACGGGCTGGACGAGCACACGCGCCACAAGGCTAGCTTCTATGTGAAGCAGGTTTCCAACGCGATCTCGCCCTCGAACTTCATCCTGACGAACCCGGAGCTGTTTCGCGAGACGGTCGCCAGCAATGGCGAGAACCTGGTGCGCGGCATGAAGATGCTGGCCGAGGACATCGCGGCCGGCAAGGGCGATCTGAAGCTCAGGCAGGCCGACTATTCGCCCTTCGAGATCGGCAAGAATTTGGCGGTGACGCCGGGCAAGGTTGTGGGGCGCAGCGACGTCGCCGAGATCATCCAGTACGCCGCCTCGACCAAGAAGGTGCTGAAGCGGCCGCTGCTGATCTGCCCGCCATGGATCAACAAATACTACATTCTCGATTTGAACCCGCAGAAATCCTTCATCCGCTGGGCTGTCGAGCAGGGCCACACCGTGTTCGTCATTTCCTGGATCAATCCGGACGAGCGCCACGGCATGAAGGGCTGGGAAGCCTATATTCGCGAGGGCCTGCAATACGGCCTCGACACGATCGAGCGAGCGACCGGCGAAAGGGAAGTCAATGCTGTCGGCTATTGCGTCGGCGGCACGCTTCTGGCGGCGGCTCTGTCGCTGCTCGCCCAGGAAGGCGACCACCGTATCAAATCGGCAACCTTCTTCACCACGCAGGTCGATTTCACCTATGCCGGCGATCTGAAGGTATTCGTCGACGAAGACCAGGTCGCGGCCGTCGAGCGGGCGATGGGCGAGAAAGGCTATCTCGAAGGCACCAAGATGGCGACGGCATTCAACATGCTGCGCTCGGGCGACCTGATCTGGCCCTATGTCGTCAACAATTACATGCGCGGCAAGGATCCGATGCCGTTCGACCTGCTCTACTGGAATGCGGATTCGACCCGCATGGCGGCCGCGAATCACTCCTTCTATCTGCGCAACTGCTATCTCGACAACAATCTGGTGCAGGGGAAGATGGAACTGGCCGGCCACCGCCTGTCGCTCGGCGACATCAAGATCCCGGTCTACAACCTAGCCTCGCGCGAGGACCATATCGCGCCGGCGCGCTCTGTCTTTCTGGGTTGCAAGTATTTCGGCGGCGACGTGGAATATGTGATGGCGGGTTCCGGCCATATTGCCGGCGTCGTCAACCCGCCCGCGGCGGGCAAATACCAGCACTGGACTGGCGGAAAGCCAGTCGGGGATTTCGAGGATTGGATCGCCAAAGCCAAGGAAAACCCGGGTTCCTGGTGGACGCACTGGCAGAAATGGATCGAGGAAAAGGACGCAACGCGCGTCGCCGCAAGAATTCCGGGAGAGCGGACCAAGGTGCTCGGGGACGCACCGGGAACATACGTCAAGGTACGTGTATGAACCGCCGAAACCACCTGTGAGTTGACGCACGCGTAAAAGCGGGCGAAATGGTGTTCCTGCAACCTTGGTGTTGCCTTATTCGGGCCGTAGCCGGACAATAGCGAACTGCTTTACAGATTCGTTACATGGTTGCGTTTTTTGATTTTTGATTGCCGGACAACAAAACGTATCGGCGCGAATATTTGGGGAGGGAATCCGGTTTGAGAGCGGCGTGCTCGCGCTTGGCGAAACGGAATGGCCGCGCCATTGCGGCCGTGCTGACATCCGTCCTGCTGGCGTCCTGCACTTCGTCCACCGATCCCAATCTCGAAATCGGCATGCCCGGCTACAATGCGACCGATACGGCAGGCGGCGTTTCATCGGGCGACCTGCAGTCTGCCGGCGTCGACGTCGCGCCGCAGCCGGTGATGAACGCCGAAAGCGATACCCCATTGCCCACGCAGGTTGGTTCCGTTCCGGCGTTGAAGTCCGCCGGCGAAACCGCCGCCACGGCAACTGCGGAAGCTGGCGCCACGCCGGCAGCCGTGCCGGCCACGGTGGCTGAAACCGCGAAGCCCCCGCAAGCCGAAGCGGCCGCCGAGGCCGATGCGAAGCCGGCAGAAGTCGCCGCTTCAGGTGAAGCTGCCGAAAGAAATGCG
Source organism: Mesorhizobium sp. WSM2240 (assembly GCF_040438645.1). Taxonomy (NCBI): domain Bacteria; kingdom Pseudomonadati; phylum Pseudomonadota; class Alphaproteobacteria; order Hyphomicrobiales; family Phyllobacteriaceae; genus Mesorhizobium; species Mesorhizobium sp. WSM2240. The sequence goes on along the minus strand of NZ_CP159253.1, from coordinate 2,562,826 downwards.
ACTGAGAGCGCAATGCCGGCGGCACAGCCCCCTAGGAAAAAGGGCCTGCTGTCGGCCCTCTTCTCGCCTGCTCCCGCAGCCCAGCCTGCGGCGGCGGCCGAGACTGCCAAGCCGGAGCAAGCCGAAGCCGCCGCCGCCGATGATTCAGCCGCGGCGCCGGCAACGGCTTCAGCAGCGCTACCAACTCCGAAGCCGGCCCAGGCCGCTGACGAAGCAAAGCCGGCGGAGGCTTCTGCCGCCCCGACTGCCGAAAAACCGGCTGCTGAGAATGCCGTCTATGTGACGGCAGGCGAAATGCCCGCCCCGCAGCCGATCGCTCCCAAGAAAAAGAGCTTCCTGTCGGCCTTCTTCGGCACCTCTCCGGCGTCTGCTGCGCCCTCGCCTATCAAGCAGAGGCAAGAGTCGAAGCCGATCGTCGAGACCGAATCAGGCGAGACGAAGCCGATCGTCACGCTCGCGTCGGCGAAAGCGGCCGAGAAGCCGGTAAGGATGGCCTCCCTCGGCAACGACAACGCTCTGCCCGGCGTCCGCCAGACCGCTCTGTTCGAAATCAAACGCAAATCCGGCATAGACGACGACAGTGACGTCGACCTGCACGAGGATGAGGATGGCGGGCCGGTTCTGGCTTCCGCCGCCGGCCTGGCGCGGCTCGCCCCCAACGGGCTCCTGAAGCAGACCGACCGCGTCGACGTGGCGTGCCTGAAGCCGTCGCTGGTCCGGGCGCTGAAAACCGTCGAGCGCCACTACGGCAAGAAGATGGTCATCACGTCGGGCTATCGCAGCCCTGCGCATAACCGGCGCGCGCGCGGCGCCAAGAATTCGCTGCACATGTATTGCGCCGCCGTCGACGTGCAGATCCCCGGCGTCAGCAAGTGGGAACTCGCCGAATTCGTGCGCTCCATGCCAGGCCGCGGCGGCGTCGGAACCTATTGCCACACCGAATCGGTTCATATCGACGTTGGCCCCGAGCGCGACTGGAACTGGCGCTGCCGCCGCCGCAAAGGCTGAAAATCTTTTGTAGCAGCCTGCTTTCTGGGGGGTTGCTCGCCGCACGCAAGCTGGCTATAAGCCGGTTCGTTGTGTTCCGCGCCCATCGTCTAGCGGTTAGGACACCGCCCTTTCACGGCGGTAACAGGGGTTCGATTCCCCTTGGGCGTACCAACATTTTCAAGCACTTAGCCAACTCTCGCCGATCCGGCGAATATGCCCTGGCGAATTTTCCCTGAAACGTGAAGCGTCATTTGATTCCCTCTGGTGCAGAGGGTTGTTATTGAATTGCTGTTGGTCGCAGGCGGAGGGAGATCGAGGAGGTCCGGAATGCTTCGAATTCGCCGAAGGATAATGGCACTTGTTGCTGGTACTGCGATATGCGCGCTGATGGGCTGTCAAGCGACATCGACATCCGGCTCCTACAGGCCAGCCAATTGCGCCATGGTAGGTTCATCGTGTTCCGCCCGCTGAATTGGGCGGCCGGTAAGGTCCCGAAATAGTCCGCCAGGGTGGACCGGTAGCGGGCGTTGCACTTTCCTGAAAAAGTGTTCAGCTGTCGTCCCCGTCGGTAGGGCTGCCGTTCATATTCCCTCGTGGCTTGAGCTGATGTGACTCGCGAAGCCGGTTTTAGCTCCGATGGCCGGCTCTTGCGGAACAGCTCAATGTTGCGCACTCTGCCGGGCCGTAGAATTTGGAGGCAGGCCTTGTTCGACTGCGATGCGTGCTCGATGCCAAGAGTCGTGGCGATGATGACCAGGCTCGGATTGATTGCAATTTTCTCGATGATCCCCTTCGAGGCCTCGGCAATTGTCCGCTATATGGTACAAGGCATGACCTGTGCCGAGGTGCAGGAGGCCCTCGATCGCGACGGCGTCGCCGTCCTTTACCGGCAAGGCGCATCGGGAGTTTCGCTCTACGACCAGTTTGTGAAGGACGGGTCCTTTTGCGGGGCGCTCTCCATCATCACAGTCGAAAGAATAGCGGTTGCGGATAGCGGCGAGTGTCGCGTCAGCAAATGCATCGAGTTGCGTCGCTTCGGCGGCTGAGCTTGTCGAGCAGCCGCTCAAATCCGGCAGCGATGCAAAAAATCTTTCAGCGCCGGCGAACGTCCCAAAGTTGAACGGAGGCTGCGGACTCGAAAAGCCCACGGAGCGAACCGCGGCAGGCCTCAGGCTATCCATCTCGCTCATAAAAATTTCAGCGCATTTTAGCGATTATCCATAAATCCAACTCCTTCCGCAGCCGGCAAGGAAATGTGCTTAACATTTCCTTAACGCCCAAGGCCTTTCGAAACGCGGGATGGCACGGGCCGGGTTCAAGGCTTGGACCGATGGAAATGATTCTAAGAACGATCCGGATAATCGTAGGCGGCTGGGCCGTCGTCCTGACCTCAGCGCTGGGCGTCGTGGCGCTGCACGAGGTCGAGAACGAATGGTTCACGATGCCTTTCAGCATCAGCGTGCTTCTCCTTCTGGCGGCAATCTTCTTCCTGCTTTCGAACCGGATCGCTTTTTCTATCTACGCCGCCTGGGCAGTCATAGGATCGATCACGCTGGTGTCGATGATCAAGTTCCGCGAGCAGGGTTTCGACCTGCACGCCTATGATCTCGTATTCCTCGGGGGAGATTCGTCGCTCAAAGCATTCCTCGTCGAAAATTACCTGCATCTGGTCCTGCCCGTCGCCACCGCGGCCGCTGTCGCAATAATCGGCCTCGGCGCGATCGCGTACAACGAACCCGCGAGCCGGGCGCCGCTGAAATGGCGGCTTCTGGTTCCGGCGGCGCTTTGCGGCCTCCTGCCGGCTACGATTCCTGCCTCCGCGACAGCCCACCGCTTCGAATATTTCGTGGGTGGGCACCACGCGTCGGCCTTCTTCGTGTCGATGCTCGACATTGCAAGCATGCTCGGAGAATCCGACCTCAAGGTGCGGCTTGCGGCTGTTCCCATGCAGGAGCCCTACCCCGATGCGCTGTCCTGTCCGCCCGCGGAGCGGCTGCCGGATGTCTTCATTGTCCTGAGCGAGACGCAGTCTCCGCCGTTCAATTTCCCGCAATTGGCCATGCCTCGCGATTTCGCCGATGGTTTCGTTTCCGACGACGGCAAGGCGCGGGCGTTGCGCGTCGAAACCGTCGGTGGCGGTACCTGGATGTCGGCCTTCGCCGTCATGACCGGATTGCCGGCGGGCGAATTCGGCTGGCAGCGGCCTTATGTGACGGTGGCGCTGGAGAACAGGGTCAAGGGCGCGCTGCCGGAAGTGATGGCAAAGTGCGGCTATCGCACCGCGGTCATCACGCCGGTCGACGATTCCTTCGTCAATGAAGGACGCTTTTTCCGGTCGATCGGCTTTCAGACGGTGTTCGACGCGGACGATATCGGCATGACCGCCGAGCGCCAGCGCGACAGTTTCATCTACGAGAGCGCGGAGCGCCTGCTTGCGGAGCATCGCCGCACCGACGGGCGGCCTCTCTTTCTCCTGATTGAAACCATGTTCCCCCATTCGCCGCATAACACCCGGCTTGATCCGCACACGAAGGTGCCCGGCGAACCGCTCAACGCCGACGCCGAAATGGCCGAATATCTGCGACGCGTGCACATTGCGCGCCAGGATTTCCGGTCGTTCCTGTCCGACCGGCGCGCCGATCCCTCGCCGCGAGGCACGGTCGTGCTTGAATTCGGCGATCACCAGGCGTCCGTCACGCTGCCGCTGGTCGAGGCGCTCGAAGGACCAGGTGCGCTCGCCAACCCCGACTCTCTCGCCTATGTCACCCATTTCACCGCCCACGCCTTCGGCCATGGACTTGCGAAAAAGCTGCCCGATTTCGACCGGCTGGATATCGCCTTTCTCGGCGCAAGCTTCGCGGACGCGGCCGGTCTTCCGGTTTCACCGCTGATGATCGAGGCCGTCGAGTTGCGCGACCGCTGCCGTGGACGGTTTCAATCATGCCCGGATCGCGCTCGGGTTGACCGGCATTTGAGGCGAAGGGTCGATTCTGGCCTTCTCGACGTCATGGATCATCCCCGCCCGGGAAGCTGACGCAGCGGCCGGCGGCGCTGCGATCCTCGCCGGGATGGCTACCGATTCGGGGTCAGCCTGTGTCACAAGTCGCAAATCGGCCCGGTTTGGACTTGATGCTTGGGCCGTCCGGTGCCAAATCAAGGGCGCTGGCGCAAACACCCGATGCCTGCCCGCCAATTCCGGACTGCAACTCATGGTCACCTATCTCGACGCCGCAACGGCGCCCACCCGAAACACCGGCCAGATCCGGCTCTACGGCGAAGAAGCGTTCGCCGGCATGCGTAAGGCCTGCGACCTGACGGCTCGCTGCCTGGACGAACTCGCCGACATTGTCGCGCCCGGCGTGACCACCGAAGCAATCGACCGGTTTGTTTTCGAGTTCGGCATGGATCAGGGCGCGCTGCCGGCTACGCTGAACTATCGCGGCTACACCAAATCCTCCTGCACCTCGATCAATCATGTCGTCTGCCACGGCATTCCGGACGCCAAGCCGCTTAAGGACGGCGATATCGTCAATATCGACGTGACCTACATTCTCGATGGCTGGCACGGCGATTCGAGCCGCATGTATCCGGTAGGCACGATCAAGCGCGCCGCCGAGCGCCTGCTGGAAGTGACGCATGAGTGCCTGATGCGCGGCATCGCCGCGATCCGCCCCGGCGCCCGCACCGGAGCGATCGGCGCGGCCATCCAGAGCTATGCCGAGAGCGAGCGCTGTTCCGTGGTGCGCGATTTTTGCGGCCACGGCGTCGGCCAGCTTTTCCACGACGCACCCAACATTTTGCACTATGGCAGCGCTAATGAGGGTGTAGAGATGCGGCCCGGCATGATCTTCACGGTCGAGCCGATGATCAATCTCGGCCGACCCCATGTGAAGGTGCTGTCCGATGGCTGGACGGCTGTGACGCGCGACCGTTCGCTGTCGGCGCAATATGAGCACACGATCGGTGTGACGGAGACCGGCTGCGAGATCTTCACACTCTCGCCCAAGGGTCTCGACCGTCCCGGACTGGCCTAAGCATCTATTCCGACGAAACCGGTTCGAAAACTCTGCAACTTTTCGGGATCATGCTCTAGTATCGCGTGAGGCGGCTTTGGCGTGCGGGGCGCGGGCATATGGGGACAGATCACGAAGACGAACGCGGCTTCTTCCTGGCCGAGCAGGCGTCCGCGCCCTTGCGCAAGGCGGCGGCGCAGGAAAAGCCTCACCATCTGGGCCATCGCCAGCGTCTTCGCGAACGGTTTCGCACCGCAGGCGCGGCGGCGCTCTCCGACTATGAAATCCTCGAGCTGCTGCTATTCCGTTCCATTCCGCGCGCCGACACCAAGGAACGCGCAAAAATGCTGCTGAAACGCTTCGGCTCGCTGGCCGAAGTGCTCGGCGCGCCGGAACGGTTGCTGCGCGAGGTGGACGATATCGGCGAGAGCGCGGCGCTCGATCTGAAGATAGTCGCGGCCGCGGCACTCCGCATGGCGCGCAGCGAGATCGCCGGCCGCGAGGTGCTGTCATCCTGGAACCAGGTGATCGACTATTGCCGCGCAGCGATGGCTTTCGAGGAGCGCGAGCAGTTCCGCATCCTGTTCCTCGACAAGAAGAATGCGCTGATCGCCGACGAACTGCAGCAGACCGGCACCGTCGACCACACCCCGGTCTATCCCCGCGAAGTGGTGCGGCGCGCGCTCGAACTGTCGGCCACCGCGCTTATTCTGGTGCACAACCACCCGTCCGGCGATCCGACGCCTTCCCGCGCCGATATCGACATGACGAAAACAATCATCGAGACGGCGAGGCCGCTCGGCATCGCCGTGCATGATCATATCATCATAGGCAAGAAGGGCCACGCCAGCATGAAGGGCCTGCTGCTGATCTAGCCACTCCCCGGCTCGCCCGGCGCATGCGCGGATGTGACCGCGATGGTGATCGCGATCAGACTGAGCATTGCGAGCGCCGCGCGCGCGACATGGGAATATTCCCAGACGTCGCGCAGGCTCTTCCAGTCACCGGGTTCGGTCTTCGGCGCGAAAGCCGAAAAGAAGGTCGAACCCAAACCCGAGAGTTCGACATCCCTCACCCAGAAATTGTTCACCGGATGGGTGAAGACCCAGTAGATGCCGTGCACCGCCACAAGCAGCGCGAGCGCCGAAAGCGTCCACAGGAAGCGCGCACCGCCGAACGGCGTCAGGTACAAGAGCAAGGCAAGCACGAGAATGCCGAGTATCTCGGCTCCGCCGCCGATGGTGAACCCGGGATAATAGATCGTCTGGACCGCGAAATACTGTTCCCTGTCGAGCCGCAGCTTTCCAGGCAATTCGAGCGCGTGCGCGAGCGTGAGCGCCATCGTGATGGCGACCAGAACGACTGCAACGATTTCCACGAACCGAACCATGGGACCGCACCTCCGAAGCGTCAGCTAAGGCAGCGTGTCTTCGCGTCAACCATCGCAGCCTCAAATTGCAACCGGGAATAAGCGCTTAAGTCGATTGCAGTGCGAGTGTCAGGACAGCGGCATCTCGACGCCGCACGCGCCGGCAAGGCCGGCAACCGCCTCTTTGACACCCGAAAGATTGAAAACCGCCTCACCGCGCCCGGCCAGGAAGCCGAACCGCCAGGATAGCCGCAGCCGCTTTGCCTGGAGAAGGCGGGCAATGCCGGCACTTCCCTCCTTGGAGAAGCTGCGGCCCTGGAAGCCGGGTGTCCACTGTTCGGCCTGCGCGGGACCATTGTCGAGTCGCACCGATACATTGATCGCACCGCTCGCTGAGACCGGATCCTTGAGCTGGAGCGACTGGCTCCAGCGCGGCGCTCCGCCCCGGTGACAGGCAATGGTCAGGACTGGGTGATAATCGATGACGCGCGACGAACCGACGCTCAGCGTGTTGAGGGAGAAGATCGAAGCCGTGACCTGCCCGTCAGGCCCGTTGCCCAGGCGCCATGTGTGGCGTCCCTGCCCGCTTGCCTGGGCCGCGCTGAAAAGGCAGATCGCGGCCGCAAGCGCGGCATGTGAGAGGATTGCGAAGGCGCGTGTCGTCATGTGCTGTCCCGGGCCGCATGCGTGCGCGGGATATTGCATGGCGCGCCGCCATTTGTCACCGAGGCAGGCAAAGCAAAAGGCCGCTGTTTCCAGCGGCCTCTGCATCGTCCACCTTGTGGTGTCGCACTATTCGGCGTCGGCGTCCTTGGCTGCAGCCTTCTTCTTCGGGGCAGCCTTCTTCTTCGGCTCTTCGGCCGAGGCGTCGTCAGCCTTCTTGGCCGCCTTCTTCGCGGCCTTGGCCGGTTTGGCGGCGCCTTCCGCCTGCTCATCGTCGGCCATCAGCTCTTCCTTGCTCACCTTCTTGTCGGTGACGGAGATCTGCGTCATCAGATGATCGACGACCTTCTCCTCGAAGAGCGGCGCGCGCAGCGTCGTCAGCGCGTTCTGATTGTTGCGGTAGAAGTCGAAGACTTCCTGCTGCTGGTCGGCGGGGTAACGGCGCACGAACTCGAACAGAGCGCGCTGCAACTCCTCATCCGAAACCTGCACGCCAGCCTTCTCGCCAATCTCGGCAAGCAGCAGGCCGAGGCGCACGCGGCGCTCGGCCAGGCGCTGGTACTCGGCGCGCGCTTCCTCTTCCGTAGTCTCTTCGTCGGCAAAAGTGCGGCCGGCAGCCTCGAGATCGCGGTTCACCTGGTTCCAGATGTTGGTGAACTCGGCTTCGACCAGCTTGGACGGGGCCTCGAAGGAATAGGAAGCGTCGAGCTGGTCGAGCAGCTGGCGCTTGACCTTCTGGCGCGTCATCTGGCCGAACTGGCTCTCGATCTGGCCGCGCACGATCTCGCGCAGGCGCTCAAGCGATTCCAGCCCAAGATTCTTGGCGGTCTCGTCGGTGACTTCGAGCTTGCCCGGCTTCGACACTTCCTTGACGGTGACGTCGAAGGTCGCTTCCTTGCCGGCCAGATTGGCGGCGTTGTAATTTTCCGGGAAGGTCACGGTGACGAGCTTCTCGTCGCCGGCCTTGGCGCCGATCAGCTGGTCTTCGAAGCCCGGAATGAACTCCTTGGAGCCGAGCACCAGCGGCTGGTCGGTGCCGGAGCCGCCGGCAAAAGCCTCGCCGCCGATCTTGCCGACATAGTCGATGGTGACGCGGTCGCCATCTTCCGCCTTGTCCTTCTTCGGCTCGTAGGAGCGGGCGGATTCGGCGATGCGGTTGACCTGCTCGTCCACTTCCGCTTCCGCAACGTCCACCACCGGGCGTGTGACCGAGATTTTTGAGAAATCCTGGATCTCGATAGGCGGAATGACTTCATAGGCGAGCTGGAACTCGAAATCGGCGCCGCCTGCCAGGATTTTTTCCGCTTCCTTCTCGTCCTCGGTCATGGTGACCTCGGGCTGCATGGCAGCCTTTTCGCCACGCTCCGCGATGATGGTGCGGGTGGAATTGGAGAGGATCTCGTTCACCACCTCGGCCATGAAGGACTTGCCGTAGACCTTGCGCAGGTGCTGCAGAGGCACCTTGCCGGGGCGGAAGCCGTTGATGCGGACCTTGTTTTTGGCTTCGGAAAGCCGCGCAACCAGCTTGGCTTCCATGTCTCCGGCAGGCACGGTGACCTTGATTTCGCGTTTCAGACCGGAGTTCAGTGTTTCGGTAACCTGCATCATCAAACCTTTGTTTTCACGAATGCCGCAGCGCCAACGACGCCATGCCGTTCAGCCTGCCGGAAGTCTCGTGCCGGGTGTGGCTTTTGGTGCGGGTTGAGAATCTGAGCGCCGTTGCTCCCAGCGGCGAACGAAATGCTCTGATTACGCTCCAAGAATGCGAGTAAGTCTTTGTTTTTCCTGCTTCTTACTACATTCGTCCGAAGCGGACCGTCATATCCCGTCACATTTGACACGCCTTTTGTCACAGGAGGCGTTGTTTTTCAACTCTCTTCGCGTTTCCTACATTAAACGTCATTTCGGCCTCGACATTGACAGAATAATGGCCACATGAGATGGGGCCAGGCATGCGGATGTGGCGGAACTGGTAGACGCCCTGGATTTAGGTTCCAGTGCCGAAAGGCGTGGGGGTTCGAGTCCCTTCATCCGCACCAGCCTTCTTGGCCGACAACGAGCGGCCGACCTGCCGCTCGCCCGAAACCCAAATGCCCCGCATTCCGTACCTGGTCGGTCGCGGCGGGAGGCGCCGAGAGCGGATGAGACCAAGACTTTCGATTTTCGCCTGTCTAGCGCTGTACCTTGTCTGGCTCACGCCGGCTAACGCCCAGGGTTTCGAGGATCTGAACCGTCCGCTGCCCGACGTCTTCCGCCCCGGCATCACCGGCTGCGGGCGCGACCGGCCTTGCGATTGGCAGGAGCCGGAGATGGGGCGGCAGGAGCCCAGATACGAGGTCAACAGATACCGCCAGCCGCGCATCGAGTACGACGTGAGGGTTCCGACCATGCGTCCCGCCGAGCAACCGCTTGGACGAGGCCGGCTCGCTACCCGCCAAGGGATTATCCAGGCTCACCGCACCTGGTGCGCGGATCGCTACCGCTCCTATAACCGCCGCAACGACACGTTTCAGCCCTACTACGGCGCGCGCAGGCGGTGCATCTCGCCTTACGTCCGCCTGGACTGAAACCTGATGTCGCCTTCGTCGGGAGCGCCGCCGATTAGTAGAGAGGCTCGCGGAAAAGCATGGTGTCGCCGTCCATCAGCGCCTTGATCTGCGCCGAACCGTCCTCGGCGACGGCGGCCACGATGTTGAAACTGCGCACGCGCATGTCGCGCTCGATCGCCAGCCCCTCGCCTTCCGGGAGATAAAAACGTTCGATCCCGTATTCGACATTGAGCGTATCGATCTGGCCGAGGCTACGGCCGCTATCGACCATGCCGCGAATGTCGATCTCGCCGTCTCCAGGCGACGTAGACGAACGTTCGTAGAGCGAGGCCGAGACCATATGCCAGATTCCGTCACCATCCTTCTTCACGCGCACGAAGACCGGCCCCGCCTCGGTCCGTTGCGCGCCGGAAGGCACATTGCCGATCATTGTCACCGGAACGTTCGAAATCTCGTAGCCAAGCCGGACATAATCACCGCGCAAGAGGTCGCGAGGATCGACGGGCTCGACTTTCAGAAGCACCTCCTGCCCGTCGCGCAGGACGGCCGCGCGGCCGGCTATGATAAAGGACAGGAAGCCGATCTGGACGAGCGCCAGGACAACTGCGGAAATCAGCAGGCGGTGCTTTTTCATCAGGCTGCTCCCCCCTGTGTCAGCGCCATATCGTTCATCCGCCTCTCGACCCTGATGATGACGAGGGCAACGAGCCCGAGCGCGAGGCCCGACGCCAGGAACAATCCGGCCGTCCCGAGCATGGTTCCGACGGTGACGATATAGACGAACGCCATTTGGCAGCTGAAGCCGAGATAGGCGATCCAGCGCAAGCCGCGGCTTTCGCGGCCGCCTAGCACGACTGCGGCGGCGATGCCGGCGAAACCCACAAGTGCGGCGGTCACCAGAGCCGCGCCCTCGTCGACAAGGTCGAACTGAAGGATGGTCATGCCCGTCAGAAAGCCGATAAGCGCATGGGCGGGCATGTTTCCGTCCATGCGGGCAATTCTCTCGACAGCGTCGGGAGCGTAGACTGCAGCGGCAAACAACGCGGCCGAAACGAGCGCCAGCACGGCCGGGATGACCAGCATGTCGTGATGCACGGCTGAGAGCGTGGCGTAGAAGATCAGCGAGAGCAGCAGCAGGTTTCGCGACGCGCGGCTCGCCGTCCAATAGGACAGGAGCCAGAGGCCGGCCGCGACCAGAATGAAGGAAAGGGGTACGCGGGTCTCGTTCCACAATGCGACGCCCTCCAGGAACAGCCAGGAGGCGGCAAGGCCGACGGCGGCGACGGTGAGCGGGCCGGAGCGCAGCGCGGCAGCGGCCAACGTGGTGCCGGCGCACCAGGTCAGGACCGCGTCCGCCTCGTCGCCGGACAGATGATACATTTGTCCGATCAGTGCGATCGACCCGCCGAACGCCGCCGCGCCGACCAGCCAGACGCCTTCGGCTATCGCGCTGTTCCCGCGCAATTTGAAAAGCGCGCCGCCGACATAGGCCGCGAAGATGACGGCAAACAGCGCGCCTACGCGCAGCAGGCGCGGAAATGCCTCCCAATTGGCAGCGATGACCAGGAGAATGGCCGCGCCGAACAGCAGCGCCGCCATGATCGCGAGGACGGACCCGAAGCTCAGCGACTTGCGCTCATTGGCGTCCACGTCGCGGCGCAGCGCGTCCGCTGCCGCCTTGTCGATGAGGCCCAATTCCGTCCAGCGAAGGATGTCCCGCCGCACACGCGACCCGTAACCCGCCATCTGTTTCCCCTTACCCAAGCGTCAACTTTACGCCTTTAGCCTAAGATGCTGACGCAGCGGCATTTTTGCGACTCGCCGAATTTTCGCTCCAACCCCTAAAACCGATTGATGTTGCATTGCACAATTTGCATTGCTGCCATGCACCAACAGCACTTTTAATCCGAATCCGGCGGGCCTATTTAGGCTTCGTACCAAGAGACAGAAGAAAAACGAACCAAAGACGAAAACGAGAAATACCATGAACCTGATCCGCAACTATCGCAACTGGCGCCGCTACCGGGAAACCGTTTCCGAGCTGAGCCGCCTGTCGAACCGCGAACTTTCAGACCTCGGCATCGGCCGCAGCGACATTCCTTTCGTCGCGCGCAAGTCGGTCTGACGTCCGGGCCATTGCGGCCCCGTCCGCAAGCAAGAAAAAGAGAACTGAAATGAACCTGATCCGCAATTACCGCAACTGGCGCCGCTACCGGGAAACCGTTTCCGAGCTGAGCCGCCTGTCGAACCGTGAACTTACCGACCTCGGCATCAGCCGCGGCGACATCTATCGCGTCGCGAGGAAGTCGGTCTAACGAATTTCGCCAGGGTCGACCTCCTCCCCGACCCTGACGGATACGGTCAGCGTTCACCTCCTCCCGATCGCTGGCCGGCACAAAACGACACCCGCCGGACCTCCTCCCCCGGCGGGTGTTGTCTCCCAGAAGGGCCCAGCTTCCCTTAACAAGCGACAAGAATTTCGTCAGGACCTACCTCCTCCCAGGAACTGGCGAATACGGCCGGCATTCACCTCCTCCCGATTGCTGGCCACCAAAACGACACCCGCCGGACCTCCTCCCCCGGCGGGTGTTGTCGTTTTGGCGCCCTCAACACAACCTGCCGGATATTCGGCGCTCAGCGTGCACCCATGACGCCGCGCTTCATCCATTCCGACAGCGGCAGAACGTCCGGCGGACCGCCTGCCGGCTCATACCAGCTGTCGACCGTCCATTCTTTTCCGGATTTCTCCCGCAACACCGCCGTAGAATGCGGGTAGCGCCCGTCCAGAAGGAAACCCCGAGTGACGTTGCGTTGCACGGTGTGATGCCTCAGAAGCCGGCGCCGCTCGAGATAGAGCAGAAGCGAGCGGGTATTGGTCGACTCGTCGATGCAATCCATCTGGCCGCGCTTGGCGTACTGACTGGCATCCGACTTAGGCTGGTCGCGGATGCCGATCACTCCCGCGGCGCGTCTCTCGTAATATTGAACCGCTTTTGATACCGCGGCACGTTCGGCCTTCGGAGAAGATGCGCCAGCGGCCATGATCCTGGACAAGCGCCTTCCGTCGTTGGCCCCAAGCTCCAGCCCCGATCTGAAATGACAGCCGAATCCATGGCAAATCTCGATGCGCGTCGAGCCGGCATCGTTGATTTTCGCGGTGTTTTCGCCCGCGACCGAGGCTCCCCCTGCGGGAAGCCAAGTGAGTGCGGCGACCATAGCGGCGCCAGCTAGTAAGCGATGTGGCACTACAGCAATTTAGCCGCGCTCCGCCCCTGCAGCAATGCCACCGGCGAAGGTTCATTTGCCATGGACGCGGCCTTGATTCTTGCATTTCCGGGCCCTGGCTACTATTGCGCTGCGATGACAACGAAACCACTTCACATCATCGGCGGCGGGCTCGCCGGCTCGGAAGCGGCCTGGCAGGCGGCGCAGGCCGGCGTGCCGGTCATCCTGCACGAAATGCGCCCGGTGCGCGGCACCGAGGCGCACAAGACCGACAGCCTGGCCGAGCTGGTCTGTTCTAATTCGTTCCGTTCCGACGACGCCACGGCGAACGCCGTCGGCCTGCTGCATGCCGAGATGCGGCTTGCCGGTTCGCTGATCATGCGCGCGGCCGACGCGCACCAGGTGCCGGCGGGCGGCGCGCTGGCCGTCGACCGCGACGGTTTCTCGGCCGCAGTAACCGCCGAGCTCGAGGCGCATCCGCTGATCACGATCGCGCGCGAGGAGATCGCTGGCCTGCCGCCGCGCGATTGGGCGCAGTCGATCATCGCCACCGGCCCGCTGACGGCGCCGTCGCTGGCGCAGGCGATCGCCGAGATGACCGGCGCCGATGCGCTTGCATTCTTCGACGCTATTGCGCCCATCATCCATTTCGACACGATCGACATGGATGTCTGCTGGTTCCAGTCTCGCTACGACAAAGTCGGACCCGGCGGAACCGGCAAGGACTACATCAACTGCCCGATGGACAAGCCGCAATACGAAGCGTTCATCCAGGCGCTGCTCGATGGCGGCAAGACCGATTTCAAGGAATGGGAAGGAACGCCCTATTTCGACGGCTGCCTGCCGATCGAGGTCATGGCCGAGCGCGGCGCGGAAACGGCGCGCCACGGACCGATGAAGCCGATGGGCCTGACCAATGCGCACAATCCGCAGGTCAAGGCCTATGCAGTCGTGCAACTGCGCCAGGATAATGCGCTTGGCACGCTCTACAACATGGTCGGGTTCCAGACTAAGCTGAAGCATGCCGAGCAGGTCCGCATCTTCCGCATGATACCGGGGCTGGAAAATGCCGAATTCGCACGCCTCGGCGGCCTGCATCGTAACACCTACATCAATTCGCCGGTGCTGCTCGACCCGTCGCTCCAGCTCAAGGGTCGCGAAGGCCTGCGCTTCGCCGGCCAGATCACCGGTTGTGAAGGCTATGTGGAATCGGCGGCGGTCGGCCTGCTTGCCGGCCGCTTCGCCGCGGCCGAACTGCAGGGCCAGTCGCCTTCCATACCGCCGATCACCACCGCATTCGGCGCGCTGCTCAACCACATCACCGGCGGGCATATCGTTTCCGAGGACGAGCCGGGAAAACGCTCCTTCCAGCCGATGAACATCAATTTCGGCCTGTTCCCACCGGTCGAGGCGCCGAAATCCGAAGGCAAGCGCCTGCGTGGCAAGGACAAGATCGTCGCCAAGCGCCGGGCGGTGACCTCGCGTGCGCTGGCCGATTGCCGCGAATGGCTTGGGCTGGAGCAGAGCGCACAGGCAGCGGAATAAACGCCCGACAGAACCACCGTTGGATTCGACCGTCGAGTAGGATACTATCCTACTCTGCAAGAGTGATCTGGAGCGCAACTATGGAACCCGCCGAAAAGCTATCCGTCACAGTGACGCCGGCAATGGCGCGTCTTATTCGCCAGAGGGTCGAAGACGGCTCCTATGGATCGGCCAGCGAAGTGATCCGCGCGGCCTTGCGTGCTTTCCAACGCGATGAAGAAGAACACGCCGAGCGTATGGCGTCGATAAGGGCGAGGATAAGGGCGTCGGTCGAAGACACCGGCCCGACTTATTCGACCGAAGAAGTCTTCGCAGAACTGCGAAGACGTTACGAATCAAAGGCGGCCGGGGGATTTCATGAAGCGCCTTCCGATCCGCTGGAGTAGCACTGCGCGAGCAGATGTGAGCGCGCTTGTCGATTACATCGCAATATCATCCGGTTCAGCTTTGGTCGCTCTTCGTTACGTCGACCGGATTCAGGCCCGTTGCGAGAAGATCGGCGACGCACCGCGAGGTGGCCGCCCACGTGACGATCTGATGCCGGGATTGCGCACTGTTCCCTTCGAACAATCTGCCGTTATCGCCTACGTCATCGAGGACAACAAAGTCCGCATAACAAATGTTTTTTATGGCGGCCGCGATTTCGAGGCGATCTTGCGTGACGCGAACAATCATACTGAATGATCACTCCGCAGGCTGCACTTTCGTGTTTGCCGCGGTCATCGCACTCGGGAGTCCCGGCTTACCCGCCTCGCCGGGATTCCTGCGCACGAAATCCGCCTTCAGGCTCTCGGAAGTCGCGCGCGAGCCGTCATGGCTCCAGCCGGGCGGCGCGAACAAGTAGCCGAGCCGCTGGCGCATCGTCAGGCCGGGCGAGAATGCATCCCTGAACATGCCAATCCACTCGTGGAAGGCGACCTTCAATGGGTTGAAAGTGCCGAGGTTCTTGACGATGCCGTAGCGCGGCCGGTCCTCTTCCAGCTCCTCGACGAAGGTGCCGAACATGCGGTCCCAGATTATCAGCGTGCCGGCATAATTGGCGTCGAGATAGCGTGGATTGGTGGCGTGGTGGACGCGGTGGTGCGAGGGCGTGTTGAAGATGAACTCGAACCAGCCCCACATCTTGCCGATCGTCTCGGTGTGAATCCAGAACTGCCAGACCAGGTTGAAGCCGAAGACGAAGGCGATGACGGCAGGATGGAAGCCGAGCAGGACCAGAGGCGCCTGCAGCACGAACATGCCGGTGAACAGGCCCGTCCAGCTCTGACGCAGCGCCGTCGACAGATTGTAATGCTGGCTGGAATGATGGTTGACGTGCTCGGCCCAGACCCAGCGCACACGATGCGCTATGCGGTGGTAAAAATAATAGCGCAGATCGTCGAGCAGGAAGGCAGCCAGGAATACCCAGAACGACAGACCGAGATCGAAAAACCGGAACTGCCACACCCAGACCAGCGCGGCATAGGACACCACGCCGAGCAGCAGCCCGGCCACGACATTGCCGGTTCCCATCATCAGGCTGGTCAGCGTGTCGCGGGTTTCGAAAGCCCCTTTGGCGCGGCCGGTTCGCACCAGCCATAGTTCGATGAGTATGGCCGCGACGAAGAACGGGATCGCAAGTTCGGTGACTTTGGGGAAATCGTTGGCGTCCATGGCTCAAGCCCTGCCGGTTGCGGAAGTGAGGGACGGATCGAGCGCCTCGGCAATCTCTTGAGCGGCCGCAGGCTCAGCGAAGACAAAGTCGCCGCCCGGCCAGGTGAAGTCGCGGAAGCGGATCGAGACCGCATTGCCGGCCAGCGTCAGGCTTTTGATGTCTCGCGCGGAGACGACCCGCGTCAGGAACTTGTCGCCGATCACGCCGACTATGCCGATTCCCGATCCGTGGAGCGAGATGAACGCCGCCTTTCCGTCGGACGTCACCCGCACCGCATCGGCCTTTTCCGCCGGAAAATCGAGCAGGAAGCGCTGCAGCGCCTCGTCTTCACTGGAAATGCTTGCCTGCCTGCTGCCGCCGGAAAAATGCACGGCTGCGACCGCCAAGATTATCCCGACGGCGACGATCGCGACGAGTACGGGCAGGCTCATCGGCCGCATTCTCCTCCCGCCGGAACACATTCTTCGGCGTCCGGGCCAGATAAGGCGTAGCACGATTGACGTTTACGTCAAGGAGGAGCGCGCCGGCCATCCGCGCCAGGCGCGGCGGAGCAGCAGCGATTGCCTGCGCCATGCGGAAAGTTCGGCCACCTGCCGAAGCGGATCGAAGCCCGCCCGGTTCAGAAGTCCGAGATATGCGCCGGTCAGCGCAAGCGGCAGGAAGGCCGGCCGCAATGGCTGCGGCAGTTTGGATGCTTCATTCTCGAAGGCGCTGAGATGCTCGTTTGCGAGCGCGATCATGGCAGCGACGGCACTCCGCGCGCCCTGGTCACCGTCACCGGCAATGAATTCTTCCGGAGATGAGCCGGCGGCGGAAAGAATATCGCGCGGCACGAAGCACTGGCCGCGTGCGCGGTGGATCGGCAGCAGCAGGAGGAGACCGGCAATGGCCTGCGCGCAGCCTGCCCTGCCCGCCAGTTGGGCGCATTGCGGCGCGGCTTGCGGATCGAGGATCATGGCCGAAAGCTGGATGATCGCGCCAGCGGTCTCGCCGCAATAGCCTTCAAGATCGGTGCGCGACGGCATCGGGTCGTTATAGAGGTCAAAAATCCGCGCATCGAGATAGTTCTCGAATGCGGCCAGCGGCAATGCGTGCTTCGCGATCGTTTCAACCAGCGCATCCGCCAGCGGATGTCCCGTCGCGGAACTGCCGGCGGCGATCACATCGCGCCACCATTGCAGCCTTATCTCGCCGGGGAGCGCTTCATGGATGCGGTCGCGTATTCCAGCAATCTCGGCGTTGAAGGCGTAGAGCGACAGAAGCGCGTCGCGCTTGTCGGCCGGCGCGTAAAGCGCGGAAAGATAGCGGTCGCGGTCGGCCGCGCGCACAGCCTGCATGACGATCTCGGCATTGCCGGCCATTTCAGTCGACAGCGATCAGGGCCGCCGCGACGGCGCGATCTTCGGCCAGAAGCACATTGTAGGTTCTGACCGCCGCCCCGGTGGACATCGCGTCAGCCGAGATATTGTTCTCCTTGAGAGCATCCCTGAGCGGCGCGGGCAGACGCCTGATATCCTTGCCGGTGCCGATCAGCAGGATCTCGACCGCCTCCGCCTCGGCGAGAAGCCGGGCGAAGTCCGACGGTTTCAGATCCAGCGGGTCAGCCGGCTCCCAGGCATAGACACCGGACGGCAGGCAGAGGATCGAGCCGCGATGCGACATGTCAGCAAAGCGGAAGCCGCCATTGCCATAGGCTTCCACCGGCGCGCGCCCCGGAAAATGCGCCTCGCGAACAACGATGCCCGCAGCCATGACCGGTCAGGACTTGGACGGCTGCGCCGTCGTCGGAACCGGGGACTTGCTTTCCGTATCCATCATGCCGGGACGCAGCTTGAACAGGATCAGCAGCGGACCGGCGACGAACACCGACGAATAGGTGCCGAACAGGATGCCGAACATCATGGCGAAGGTGAAGGATGCGATGACCTCGCCGCCGAATATGTAAAGCGCAAACAGCGCCAGCAGCGTCGTCAAGCCCGTCAGCACCGTTCGCGACAGTGTCTGGTTCATCGACAAATCAAGCAGTTCCGGGATCGGCATCTTCTTGTATTTGCGAAGGTTCTCACGGACGCGGTCATAGACCACGACGGTATCGTTGATCGAATAACCGACAATGGTAAGGATGGCCGCGATGCTGGTCAGGTTGAACTCGATCCCGGCCACGACAAAGAGGCCTACCATGGCGATGACGTCATGCACCGTCGCGATCACGGCGCCGAGGCCGAACTGCCATTCGAAGCGTATCCAGATATAGATCAGCATGGCGACAAGCGAGGCGAGCACGCCCATGGTGCCGGCCCAGGCGAGTTCGCTGGAGACCGTCGGTCCGACCACTTCGACACGGCGGATATCGTAGTCGTCTTCAAGTACAAGCCGCGCTTTCTGTAAAGCTGATTGCTCGGCATTGTCGCCGCCGCCCTGCGATTCGATCTTTATGAGCAATTCTCGCGGCGAGCCGAATTCCTGGACCTGAACATCGCCGAGATTGAGTTCGCCAAGCCGCGAACGCACGTCGCCCGCATCGGCGGTCGGGGCCTTTGCCTGCACCTCGATCAGCGAACCGCCGAGGAAGTCGACGCCGTAATTCATGTCCTTGGTTACGAACAGCACGGCTGTGCCGATCGACAGAATGGCAGACAGCGTGAACGCAAATTTGCGCATCGACATGAACGGAATGCTGGTGTTGTCCGGCACCAGTTTGATCACCCCTTCCGGAATCTGCGTCGGCCGCGCGCGGCGCAGCCAGAGGGCGATCATCCAGCGGGTGAAGGTGTAGGCGGTGAACACGGTGGTGACGATGCCGATGGCGAGCGTCACGGCAAAGCCGCGAACCGGGCCCGACCCGAGATAAAAGAGGATTACGGCCGCGATGAAGGTGGTGACGTTGGCGTCGACGACGGTCGCCAGAGCGCGCGTGAAACCGGCGTCGAGCGCCTGCACAAGCGACCGTCCCGCCCGTCTCTCCTCCTTGACGCGCTCATAGATGATGACGTTCGAATCGACCGCCATACCCATGGTGAGAATGATGCCGGCAATGCCCGGCATGGTCAGCGTAGCGCCGAGCACGGACAGGATTGCGATGATCATCGCGACATTGGCTACAAGCGCCAGATTGGCGATTATCCCGAGGCTGCCATAGGCGACGACCATGAAGATAAGTACGAGCGTGCCGCCGATCATGGCGGCGATCTCGCCCGCCGCGATAGAATCGGCACCCAGGCTCGGGCCGACGGTGCGTTCCTCGACGATGGTCAGATCGGCCGGAAGCGCGCCGGCGCGCAACAGCACGGCCAGGTCATTGGCGCTTTGGACGGTGAAATTGCCGGAAATCTGGCCGGTTCCGCCGAGGATGGGCTCGCGGATCTGCGGCGCCGAAATGACCTGGTTGTCGAGAATGATGGCGAAGAGCTTGCCGACATTCTGCTGGGTCGCCTGGCCGAAACGCGAGGCGCCCTTGGAGTCGAAACGGAAGGAAACGACGGGTTCGTTGGTGCGCTGGTCGAAGGTGGCCTGGGCGTCGACGAGGTTCTCGCCCGAAACGATGACGCGGTTTTCGATCAGGTACGGGACCGGCGGATCGTCCTGCGAATAAAGCACCGACGACCCCGCCGGCGGCCGGCCTTCTATCGCCTCCTGCACAGGCATGGTCTGGTCGACCATCTGGAAGGTCAGCTTGGCCGTCTGGCCGAGAATATCCTTGAGCCGTTCTGGATCCTGCAGGCCCGGAACCTGGACGAGAATGCGATCGACGCCCTGGCGCTGGATGATCGGCTCAGTCGTGCCGAGCTCGTTTACGCGGCGGCCGACGACCTCGATGGACTGGGTGACCGCCGTCCCGACCCGGTAATTGATGCCCTCGTCGGTCAGCGTATAGCGCAGAAGACCGGGTTCCGGCTCGTCCAGCGACATTTCGGTGACTGAACCGGTACCGAACAGATTGGCGGCAACGGGTTGAATGAGGCTATTCAGCGCTTCCTTAGCCTTGTCGACCTCGTTCGCCTCGCGAATGCGCACCTGGATCGTCCTGCCGGAACCGGAAAGTCCGGTGTAACCGATCCTGGCGTCGCGCAGCATGGTGCGGATGTCGTCGCGCGCCGACTGCAGGCGCTCGTTGATGAGATCCTGCCGGTCGATGGCGAGAAGGATGTGCGAACCGCCCTGCAGGTCGAGGCCGAGCGTCATGGAGCGCTTGGGCATCCAGTCGGGAAGCGCATCGAGCGTTGATTGCGAGAACAGGTTCGGCGCAGCGAAGATCAGTCCAAGGAGGACGACCGCCCAGATCGAAACAGTCTTCCAGCGCGAAAAATAGAGCATTGTGCCTCGTCAGTTCAGGCGTTCAGTCACGCATTGTTTCCGCATTTAATACGGTTATTTCTTGGCGTTCTGATTGGCCACAGGCTCGCCCTTGACACGCACATCGGCAATGGTGGCCCGCAGCGCGGTCACCTTCATGCCGCCGAGATCGACCTCGAGTTCGCTATCATCGATCACCTTGGTGACCTTGCCGACGAGGCCGCCGCCGGTAACGACGGTGTCGCCTCGCCGGATCGCCGCCAGCATCTCGCCGCGCTTCTTCAGTTGCTGCCGCTGCGGCCGGATGATCAGGAAATACATGATCACGAAGATCAGAACGAAGGGCAGGATGCTGATGAACACATCCGGGGTTGCGCCGACGCCCTGGGCGTATGCCGGTGTCACGAACATGAAAACTCCTGAAATATAAAGGCCGCAAACGGTCCCGCCAAAGTTGGCCGGAATATAGTCGCTGGAGCCCGCTTTGCAACCGCGCATGCGGCTTCATACGCGGCTTTTCCGGCAGGATTCAGCGTGTTAGAGCGTTGCCACCATGATTAGCCGGACCGCGGATCGCCAAATGAACGACAAGACGCTCGAAACTCTGGCCGCCAAGCTCGACCTCCTGATCGAGGCAGTCCAACGTCTCGCGCCGAGCGATGTCACCCCGACCGACCTCGCTACAGCCGACTGCTTCGTCTGGGCCGCCGAGCCCGGCCTGCTGGAACCGGTCCATCGCGTGAACCGCGTCGATATCGAGTTGATCCGCGGCGTCGACCGCGTACGCGACATCCTTCTGGACAATACCGAGCGCTTCGCCGCCGGCTTTCCCGCCAACAATGTGCTCCTGTGGGGCGCGCGCGGCATGGGCAAGTCTTCGCTGGTCAAATCGGTTCACGCCGCGATCAACGCGGCGCGCAAGGATGCCATGCCTCTGAAGCTGATCGAGATCCACCGCGAGGACATCGATACGTTGCCGAAGCTGATGGCGATCCTGAAAAATTCGCCGTTCCGTTTCATCCTGTTCTGCGACGACTTGTCCTTCGACCATGACGACACGTCGTATAAATCATTGAAGGCCGCGCTCGAGGGCGGCGTCGAAGGGCGTCCGGCCAATGTCATCTTTTACGCCACGTCGAACCGCCGTCATCTCCTGCCGCGCGACATGATCGACAATGAGCGCTCGACCGCGATCAATCCTTCCGAGGCGGTCGAGGAGAAGGTTTCGCTTTCCGATCGCTTTGGGCTCTGGCTCGGTTTCCACAAATGCTCGCAGGACGACTACCTCGACATGATCGACGGCTATGTCCGCTATCACGGGCTGGAGATCGATCCCGAACAGTTGCGCGCCGAGGCACTGGAATGGGCGACCACGCGCGGCAGTCGCTCGGGCCGGGTCGCTTGGCAATTCACGCAGGATTTGGCCGGCAGACTTGGCAAGCCGCTGCGGGATTAGCGCCGCCGTTCTCACCACGGCTAGAGCGCCGCATAAAAGTAAACGACCCGCCCTTTGGGGCGGGTCGAGCTTTAGGCATTGCTGGGTGCTGATCTATTCCAGGAAGGTCGTCGGATCGACCGGTGCGGAGTTCTTGCGAACTTCGAAGTGAAGCTTCGGCGCGTCGGTCGTACCACTCATGCCTGAGCGGGCGATTTCCTGGCCGCGTTTGACCTTTTCGCCACGCGCGACTTTCAGCTCGCTGGCGTGGCCATAGACGGTTACCAGGCCATCCTCGTGGCGGACGAGCACGGTGTTGCCGAACTCCTTGAGACCATCGCCTGCATAAATGACAACGCCGTTCTCGGCGGCCTTCACCGGCGTTCCCTCCGGAACCTGGATGTCGATGCCGTCATTGGCTTTGCCCGCGCCCTTGCCGAAGCCCGAGATGACGCGGCCGCGCACTGGCCAGCGCATGCGTCCGATGCCGGTGGCGTCGGGCGCTTCCTGGTCTGCCTGCTCGATCAACTTCTCGGTTTTCCTAGGCGGCGTGTAGGCTGCCGGCTGGACTTGCACCACTTCCTTGACCTGGCCTGCCGTTGCCGTCGTCGTCTTATCGACAGCGGCGGGCGCTGCGCTTGCGACTGCTCCGGCGGCCGGGATAGTCAGCGTCTGGCCGATGCGGAGCAGGCCGTCCTGCAATCCGTTGGCCGACTTGAGCGCGGTCACGCCGACGCCGGTCTTCTTGGCGATGCGCGAGAGCGTGTCGCCGGCCGCGACAGTATAGGTGCCGGACGCGCCGGACGCGTTCGCCTTGTCGCCGGTGGATGCGGCAACCTGCGACGGGGTCTCGCTTTCCTTCACCTTCGGCGTAGTCGGCAATACGACGAGTTTTTCCTGCGGCGCGCCGGTCGGCGTCGGCACCTTGTTGGCCGGGATGTCGTATTTCGTACCGGTGGAGGATTTGGCGTCGGCGACGTTCGGATTGCTGTCGGGCGCCGAGACCGGGGCCTTGCTCGAATAGACATAGGTCGGAATGATGACCTTCTGCCCGGCCTGCAGCCCGCTCTGCTCGTTCAGCCCGTTGACCTTCATGACGACGTTGGCCGGGACTCCGAAGCGGCGAGAGAGGTTGTAGACCGTCTCGCCGTTCTTGGCGGTGATCTGCGTGCCGCCGGCGCGCGACCAGCCTTCCGGCTCGCCTTCGAGGCTCGCCATGACCGAGCTTGTCTTGGCTTCGGCCTTGGCGACCGCGCCGGTTGGCGCCTGGTCGAGTGGTGCGGCGGTCGGTGCCGGGGCTGCAACGGTACGGATCGGCTTTGCCGAGGGAGCCGGGGCGGTCGCCACCGGCGCAGGAAGCGGCTGCGAAGAGATCGGCGTCAGGCTGCCGCGCGTGACAGAGCCGGACTGGACCGGAGCCGCGGCGGGCGCGGCTGCCATTTCGACGTCGCCGGGGAACGGCTGATCCTGCTTGATGATCTGGCGCTGATTGGGGGTCGAGGCGGTGAAGATGTCGTCGATGCCGCCGCCGCCAAAGCGCGAGACCTGCTGGCTGCACCCCGCCGCCATGCCCGCCACCAGAAGGATGGCTGCACTGCGCGCCAGAGTGCGCTTGCTCGACTCGAAAACACTGAAACGCATCGCAATAACCCGCACAACTCACTACCGACTGGCAGGATTAAAGCGCGTTAATGTTACTGGTCAGTTAAGCTTGAATAAAATCCGTATCTAATTGCAGGAAATCGAAAAATCCTGCCGCAGCGGCAGATCAGATGATCTTGGCGACGCCGCGCCCGACCGGCTGCAGCCTGACCGTGCCGATGTCCTCGCGCTCGAAACGGCTCCCTATCTTGGTCAATCTCGCCAGCGCCTGTTCACCCTCCTCCGGACCAATTGGCGCGATCATGATGCCGCCGCTCGACAGTTGGTCGACGAAGGTGCGGGGCAGGCTGTCGAACGCCGCCCACACCACGATGCGGTCGAACGGCCCCTCGCCCGGCAGCCCGTTGGCGCCGTCAGCCTGGCGCGCGAGCGCATTGGAAATGCCGAGCGCCTCGAAGCGCTGGCGCGCCTGCTCGGTCAGCGTCTTGTAGCGGTCGAGCGTGATGACGCGGCCGGCGAGCCTGGCCATGACCGCCGCCGTGTAGCCCGAGCCGGTGCCGATCTCCAGCACCCGGTTGCCCGGCTCGATCTGCAGCGCCGCGATGACCGCCGCCTGCAGATCCGCACCCTCGATCGCCTCGCCGCATTCGATCGGCAGCATGCGGTCGGACCAGGCGACGTCGTGGTGCAGACTGGAGAGGAAGCCGCGGCGCGGCGTCGCCTCGAACGCGGCGATCATGTCCTTGGAGACGATGCCGCGTCCGCGCAGCCGGAGGAGGAAGGCGGCAAAACCTTCGCGCTCGTCCATCGCGGGGTTCATGCAAGCGCCTTCGTCAACTGGTCGCGGACTTCGTACGCGGTCAGATCGAGCTTGAGCGGCGTGACCGAGACGCATCTGTTGAGCACCGCGTGCAGGTCATCGCCTTCCCTCAATTCCGGCGCTTCGCGGCCGAAGCGCAGCCAGTAATAAGGAATGCCGCGGCCGTCGGCGCGCTGGTCGATCCACAGGCTGTGGACCAGCTTGCCCTGGTTGGTGACGCGCGTCGCCTCGACTTCGTCGGGCTGGCAGTTGGGGAAGTTAATGTTGAGGAAGGTGCCGGCCGGAAGGTCGACCGCGAGCAGCTTCCTGAGCAGCGCGGGGGCCAGCGTCTCCGCCGTTTCCCACGGAACCTCGCGCCCTTCTTCGACAACCTTGTAGGCCTGGCTGATCGCCATCGAGCGGATGCCGAGCAGCGTGCCTTCCATGGCGCCGGCGACCGTGCCGGAATAGGTCACGTCGTCGGCAAGGTTCGAGCCCGAATTGACGCCGGACAGGATGAGGTCCGGCGGCTCCGGCATGATCTTGCGCACCGCCATGATGACGCAGTCGGTTGGCGTGCCGCGCACGGCAAAGTGCTTGTCGCCGATCTTGCGCATCCGGAGCGGCTCCGACAGCGACAGCGAGTGCGCGAAGCCGGACTGGTCGGTCTCCGGAGCGACCACCCAGACATCGTCGGAGATCGTGCGGGCGATCCGTTCCAGGACCGCGAGGCCTTCTGCATGGATGCCGTCATCGTTGGTCAGGAGAATGCGCATCGGCTCAGGCCCGTTCGATCTTTTCGAGCCCGCCCATATAGGGGCGCAGCACTTCAGGAATCGTTACGCTGCCGTCCTCGTTCTGGTAATTTTCCATGACCGCGATCAGCGCGCGGCCGACGGCGACGCCCGAGCCATTCAGCGTGTGGACGAAGCGGGTCTGCTTCTCGCCGGGGGCCTTATAACGGGCCTCCATACGGCGGGCCTGGAAATCGCCGCAGACCGAGCAGGACGAGATCTCGCGATAGGCGTTCTGGCCGGGCAGCCACACCTCGATGTCGTAGGTCTTGCGTGCGCCAAAGCCCATGTCGCCGGTTGAGAGCGTCATGGTGCGGAACGGCAGTTCCAGCCGCTTCAGCACTTCCTCGGCGCATTCGGTCATGCGCTCATGCTCGGCGATCGAGGATTCGGCGTCGGTGATCGACACCAGCTCGACCTTGTAGAACTGGTGCTGGCGAAGCATGCCGCGCGTGTCGCGCCCGGCCGAGCCTGCTTCCGAGCGGAAGCACGGTGTGAGCGCCGTCATGCGGAGCGGCAGTTTTTCCGCCGGCGTGATCTCTTCGCGGACGAGATTGGTCAGCGGAACTTCGGCGGTGGGGATGAGCCAGAGGCGCTCATCCTCTGGAAGAAAAGCTCGGACATTGGCTACTAACGCTTCATATATTTTGGGAAACCGCTTAACCGGATCTCCGTTGAAATCATAATCCCCAATCACCGTTGCGATCTGGCTGAAGCTATTCTCAATATAAGTTTCTACGAATCTTTCTCGATCAGGATAGCGCTTCAGAGCTGGGAACAAATCTTCCTTGAACTTCGGCAGCTGCCCCGTTCCGTACATCGCCTCATCCCGCACCATCAGCGGCGGCTGTACCTCCGTGTAGCCGTGCTCGGTCGTGTGCAGGTCGAGCATGAACTGGCCGAGCGCGCGTTCCAGCCGGGCAAGCTGGCCTTTCAGCACGGTGAAGCGGCTGCCCGAAAGCTTTGCGGCGCGCTCGAAATCCATCAGGCCCAGCGCTTCGCCGAGTTCAAAATGCTCCTTGGGCTTGTTCGGCATTCTTGGCTGCCGCTGGGCGATGAGTTCCCTGCCCCATGAGCGCTTCTCGACATTGGCGTGCTCGTCGGCGCCGACCGGCACGTCGTCCAGCGGCACGTTCGGGATCACCGCCAGCGCGTCGTTGAGTTCCTTGTCGAGCTCGCGCTCCCGCGCCTCGCCGTTCTGGATAAAGCTCTTGATCTCGGCGACTTCGGCCTTGAGCTGTTCGGCGAGCGTCGAATCGCCGGCGCGCATGGCGTTGCCGATCTCGCGCGAAGCGGCGTTGCGGCGCTCCTGCTTGACCTGCAACTCGCCGAGATGGGCGCGCCGCGCCTCGTCCTTGAGGATCAGGTCGTCGACGGTCTCCTGCGCCTCGTCAGAGGACCAAGAACGCTTCTCCAGCGCCTGGACCAGGGTTTTCGGGTTCTCGCGAATCCATTTGATGTCGAGCATAAGTCACCATTCGAAACGGCGGCGGAAGGCCGGTGCAGGGGGTAAACCGCATCCTTCGCCGATGCAAGACGGGCGCTGCGTTTCTCCCTCTCCCCCTCGTGGGAGAAGGTGGCCGAGCGGAACGAGGTCGGATGAGGGCCAAGCGGCGAAGCCGCGCCGAGCCGGGACCTATTGAGCAGCGTGGCCGGGTGGCGTGAAGGACGCGGGCTGTGCAGTACGCCAGGGCTAGGACTGGGACGTCCTCGACGATGATCTGGCCAATGGGTCCCGGTTCGGCGCGGCTTCGCCGCTTGGCCGGGATGACGAAGGAGGAACGCGGCCACGCTTCGCGTGGTCCCCCTCCCCGTAAATTCGGGGAGGATCAGCTGCGGCGACGCCTTACGACGCAGCCTGCGTCGAGGATTCCTTTGCGGCCTCGGCCGCTTCCTGCTTCTCGCGCGCGACGCGTTCCTGCTCGCGCTTGCGCTCGACCATCCGGGCCATCCAGATGGAGACTTCGTAGAGAAGGATGGTCGGGAGGGCGAGGCCGATCTGGCTGACCGGATCGGGCGGCGTGAGGACGGCGGCAACGACGAAGGCGATGACGATCGCCCACTTACGCTTGTCGGCCAGCCCTTGCGAGGTCAGGAGTCCGACACGCGCCATGAGCGTGGTCACCACCGGCAGCTGAAACACCAGGCCGAATGAGAAGATCAGCGTCATGATGAGGCTGAGATATTCCGAGACTTTCGGCAGCAGCGAGATCTGCACCTCGCCGCCGGTTTGCTGCATGGCGAGGAAGAACCACATCACCATCGGCGTAAAGAAGAAATAGACCAGCGCAGCGCCGATCAGGAACAGGACCGGCGACGCGATCAGGAACGGCAGGAAGGCGCCGCGCTCGTTTTTATAGAGGCCGGGCGCGACGAATTTGTAGATCTGCGCGGCGATCAGCGGAAACGCCAGCACCATGCCACCGAACATTGCGAGCTTGATCTGGGTGAAGAAGAATTCCTGCGGCGCGGTGTAGATGAGCTCGACCTGGCCATCGCCTATGCCCGCCCACGCTACCGCCCATTTGAACGGGATGACGAGCAGGTTGAACAGTTCCTTGGCGAAGAAGAAGCAGACCAGGAATGCGATGAAAAAGCCGCCGATCGCCCACATCAGGCGCGAGCGCAGCTCGATCAGGTGATCCATCAGCGGCGCCGATGACTTTTCGATCTCGTCGTCTTCCGGTGCGCTCACGAGGCGGTCCCTGCGGATTTCTTCTTCTTATCCGCCGCCGGCTTGGCCGGCGCGGTTTTTGGCTGGGCTGGTTTTGCAGCCGCCTTAGGCTCGACCGGCTTCGATGCGGGTTTGGCCGCCTTCGCAGGCTTTGCCGGGGTCTTGCCCGGTTCAGGCGCTGCCGCCGCTACGGGCGCGGGCTCCGACATTGCCGGAAAGACCGGCTTCGAGGTCGGCATGGCTTCAGGGCCGGCGACGCCCGGAATGCTGGTAGCCCCCGCCTTCAACGGCTCGGCCGCATGAGCTGCTTCTGCTGCGGGTTGAGCGGCCTGGACAGCCTCCGCGGCGGGCTCGGCAGCCTTCGAGGGCGCGGGCTTCATCGCCGCGTCGAGGCCGGCGCGCACATCGGCCGCCGCCTTCTCGAACGGGTTCAGCTGCTTCTTGATCTCGGCCGCCGGGTTCATGCCGCGGAGCGTATCGACCGACTTCCTGACGTCGTCGAGCTCCGCCTCCTTCAGCGCTTCGTTGAACTGCTTCTGGAAATCCCCGGCCATCGAACGCAGTTTCGCGGTCGTCTTGCCGAAGGTGCGCAGCATGCGCGGCAAATCCTTCGGGCCGACGATCACGATCAGGACGATCGCGATCACGAGCATCTCGGTCCAGCCGATATCAAACATGGCTATTCATCCGACCAGCGGAGATTAAGACGAGGCGCTAAGGCTCAGCTCTTGCTGGCCTTTTCTCTAGGCGCCTGGACTGTCTCGTCAGGGCGGTGCTCGACGGTCTTGCCGTCGGCGGTCTTGGCGCCTTCGTCCTCGTCGGACATGCCCTTCTTGAAGCTCTTGATGCCTTTGGCCATGTCGCCCATCAGCTCGGGGATCTTGCCGCGGCCGAACAGCAGCAACACCACCACAAGCACGATGAGCCAGTGCCAGATTGAAAAGGAACCCATGATAACTCTCTCTCGAACGATTTCCTGAGACTGATCTATGCGTTTTCACGCTGTGTTTCAAACAGAAGTACGTCAGACTTCCTGGTTGAAAGCCAAATATCCTTCGCCTTGGCGGACAAAGCGCCGCAGCGTACCCTTGCCCTGACCGGATTCTCCGCGCCGGGAACGGCAAGTTCCAGCAATTCCACGACGCCGAGATAGCGGCGCGAGAGGATGCGCGCCTGGATGTCGCCCGCGGTTTCGCTGACGTCGAAGCCGGTCATGCGCACCGCGATGGTCAGATCGTCGCCCTCGGAAAAGCCGGCAGCGTCGACGCGCCCGAGCGAGGTTTCGACCGCGCCGCCCTTAACCCGTCCCTCGAACAGATTGAGCTCGGAAAAGAAACCGGCGACGAAGAGGTTTTCCGGGTTGAGGTAGAGGTCTTCGGCGCGGCCCGCCTGCACCAGCCTGCCATCCCTGAGGAGGGCGATGCGGTCTGCCATGCGCATCGCCTCCTCGGCGTCGTGGGTGACGACGATCGCGGTGGCCCGGCTTTCGCGCAGGATGGCCAGCGTTTCGGCGCGGACCGAGTCTTTCAGCCGGGAGTCCAGACCCGAGAACGGCTCGTCCATGAGAAGCACCGCCGGGCGCGGCGCCAGAGCCCTGGCGAGCGCCACGCGCTGCTGCTCGCCGCCTGACAGAACATGCGGATAGGAGCCGGCATGATCCTCCAGCCCGACGCGCGACAGCGCGATCAGCGCCTCCTTTCGCGCCTCCTCGCCCGAAAGCGCGGTCAGGCCGAAGCGGACATTGTCGAGGATGGTCATGTGCGGAAACAGCGCGAAATCCTGGAAGACCAGGCCGATCGAGCGCTTTTCCGGCGGCAGGAAGACGGACGGCCCGGCGATCTCACGGTCGTTGAGGAGCACGCGGCCTGAGGTCTGGCTCTCTATACCAGCGGCGATCCGCAGAAGCGTGGTCTTGCCGGAGCCGGAGGGGCCGAGCAGGCAGAGCACCTCGCCCGGCTCGGCCGAAAGCGTCACGCCACGCAGCGTCTCGGCGCCAGGTCCGAAGGAATGGCTGATGTTCTCGAAGGCGAGCCGCGCGGCGAAAGTGACGCCGGCGGGGACGCGGCCGTGCTGGTGCAGATCCTGTGCGTTCAAACGAGAGACTCCCGCCATTCCGGCGCGAGATATAGCCGCGGAAGCGCCCGCCTTGCGATCAATCATCCGTGACGCGGGGCGTCAGCAGGCCGAGCTCCTCGAGGTCGATGTCGGTCAGCGGATCCTCGTCCTCGGTCAAAAGGTCGGGATCGGAGGGCGGCTGCGGAACGGAAAAGTTCGACGGCATGCGCGAGGACAACAGCCCCGCCCCTTTCAGCTCGTCCATTCCGGGCAGGTCGCGAATTTCCTCCAGCGCGAAATGGTCGAGAAATTTTTCGGTCGTGCCGTAGGTGACGGGGCGGCCCGGCGTGCGCCGCCGGCCGCGCATCCTCACCCACTCGGTTTCGAGCAGCGTGTCGAGCGTGCCCTTGGAGGTTTCGACGCCACGGATATCCTCGATCTCGGCGCGTGTGACCGGCTGGTGATAGGCGATGATCGCCAGCACTTCAAGGGCTGCGCGCGACAGCTTTTTCTGCTGGACGGCGTCGCGGCTCATCAGGAAGGCGAGGTCGCCGGCGGTGCGGAACGCCCAGGCGTCGCCGACGCGCACAAGATTGACGCCGCGGCGCTGATAGATCTGCTGCAGCTCGGCCATGGCGGCGGCGATGTTGACGCCCTCGGGCAGCCGGGCGGTGAGCTGCTTTTCGCTGACCGGCTCGGCGCTGGCGAAGACGATCGCCTCGGCCATGCGGACGGCTTCGGCAAGGTGCAGGCGCTCGGCTGGGTTCATGTCGGCCTCGCCCGAAAGGAACGGGAGCACCGTTGCGTTTGCGCTGTCGGTCATGACGCTGCCTCGGCTGCTTTTACGGCATTTTGGCGGTTGCGCAGGTAGAGCGGTGCGAACGCCTCCTGCTGGCGCATCTCGATCGCGCCCTCGCGCACCAGTTCGAGCGTGGCGGCAAAGGAACTGGCGATAGCGGTGGAGCGCTCCTCGGCGCTGGCGAGATATTCGGTCAGGAACTGGTCGAGCGCGGTCCAGTCGCGGAATTCGCCGATCAGGCGGATGAGGATGTCCCGCGCCTCCTTGAGCGACCAGACGCCGCGCCGCGCGATGCGCACATTGGTGATGGCCTGGCGCTGGCGCTGCACCGCATAGGCGGTCAAGAGGTCGTAGAGCGAGGCCGAATATTCGTTGCGCTTCTCGACGATGACCATCTCGGGCATGCCGCGGGCGAAGACGTCGCGGCCGAGCCGGTTGCGGTTGACGAGGCGAGCCGCGGCGTCGCGCATGGCCTCCAGCCGCTTCAGGCGGAACTGCAGCACGGCGGCCAATTCCTCGCCGCTTTCGCCGTCGTCGCCCGGCTGCTTCGGGATAAGCAGCTTGGATTTCAGGTAGGCCAGCCACGCCGCCATTACGAGATAGTCGGCAGCGAGTTCGAGCCGGATGGCGCGGGCGCTGTCGATGAATTTCAGATACTGCTCGGCCAGCGCGAGGATCGAAATGCGGGCGAGGTCGACCTTCTGGTTGCGCGCAAGGTGCAGGAGAAGGTCGAGCGGACCTTCAAAGCCGGCCACGTCGATGAGCAGCGCCGGCTCCGTCAGGCCGCGCGAGTCGTCCTCCGCCCAGAGGCGGTCCATCGGCGCGGGCTTCCCTACCCGTTTTTCCTGTGCTTCCGGCAATTGCTGCCTGCTTCCCTTGGTTTACGCCACAGCCTCGAAGTAAGTCGCGAATTCGGCGCGGATCTCTGCCTCATCGGCCTGGTCGCGTTCCTGAATGTAGTTAAGCGCCCGCTCGGCCCGTTCCAGCGCCTTGCCCTCAAGCCCTGTGGTGCGCGAGGCGATCCCCGTCATTTCCTCCATCACCCCGTTGCAGTGAAGGACGATATCGACGCCGGCCGCAACGATCGCGGCTGCTTTCGACGGGAAATCCCCAGAAAGCGCCTTCATCGAGGTGTCGTCGCTAATGAGCAGCCCGTCAAAACCGATCTCACGGCGGATGATCTCGTCGACGACCCTGCCGGAAGTCGTGGCCGGGTTGTCCGGATCGACCGCGGCGTAAACGACGTGGGCGGTCATCGCCATCGGCAGATGGCTAAGCTCCCTGAACGGGGCGAAATCGTGCCGCTGCAGGTCGCTCAGTGAGGCATCGACCGTCGGCAGTTCGAAATGCGTGTCGGCGAATGCGCGCCCGTGGCCGGGGATGTGCTTCATGACAGGCAGCACCCCGCCCGCCATCAGGCCCTCGGCGGACGCCTTGCCGAGCACGCCGACGCTTTTCGGTTCCTTGCCATAGGCGCGCGCGCCGATGACATCGCTGGCGCCCTCGATCGGCACGTCGAGGACCGGCAGGCAATCCACTGTTATGCCGAATTTCAGGAGGTCAAAGGCGTGCAGGCGGGCAAGCAGCCATGCCGCGCGCTCGCCGGCGTCGTGATCGTCGCGCCACAGCGCGCCGATCGCAGCGCCTGCGGGATAGTTGGGCGCCAATGGCGGGCGCAGCCTCTGCACCCGCCCGCCCTCCTGGTCGATGAACACCGGGGCGCCGGGGCGGCCGACGCAATCGCGCATTTCGTCCACCAGGTCACGGATTTGCTCCGCCTCGCTGATGTTGCGCGCAAACAGGATGAAGCCCCACGGGCATTCGCCGCGATAGAACCGGATTTCCTCGCGGGTGAGCGATTTCCCGGCGCAGCCAAGGATCATGGATTTTGATTCGGTCATGGCATCGAGACTAGCGCGTCATGGCGCGGGTTTAAAACAAAACCGGCGCGGCAGAGATGCCGCGCCGGCTCGTCGATGTCGCTGCGGGGCGGCTTACTTCGAGACGAAGCAGTTGCCGCCCGCGGATTTGTAGCTTTCGCAAAGCTTGATGGCGTCGCTGCGGCTGCCGGCAAGAACCCGCACGCGCCAGAAGGTGCCCTTCCCCGCGATCTCGGCCTTGACGATGTTAACCTGGCGACCCTCGAGCACGCCGCCGTAACGGCGCAGGAGATCCTGATAAGACGACTGCGCGGCGGCTTCGCTCGGCTGCGAGGCAATCTGCATCGACCACGCACCGTTGGCGCTGGAGGCAGGATCAAGCGCGGCGACCTGGTTGGCCTTGACTTCGCCGACGATGTCGACTGGCTGATCCGAAGGCCGCGCCGGGGCGAGCGGCACGGAGTTGGGCGTTGCCGACGCGGCTGCTTCGACAACAGGCGCTGCTTTCGCTGGTGCTTGCGGAGCGTCTGCCGAGGGCGCGGCTGCGGCATTCGGCGTCGCCGCGGCAGGCGGGACAGTGCCGGTTGCTTCCGGCGCAGATTCTGCGGCGTTCGCATTGGCGGACTTGGCAGCGGGCGCCGGAGCTTCAGCAACCGGCTCCGGATCTTCGCGCGGAACCAGCGTGCCGTCGGCCTTGACGATCATCGTGCGAACCTTGCGCGGGGCGACGGCCGCGACTTCTACGCCGTCGTCGACACCCGACTCCTGTAGAACCTGCGCGATGCGGTCCTCAGACTTTGCCGGAGGCGTCACTCCCGGCAGATCCGAGGATTTAGACTGCGGCAGAGCGCCCGCGGGAGCGGACTGCGGAAGGTCGACGCCTGCAAGGGTATCCGCGATCGCATCAGACCGGGTGGCGGGAGCCTCCGTATCGGCCGTATCAGCCGCTGCGGCGGGAGCGACCGCCTCGACCACGCGCGGCTCGGGCGCGGGTACGTCGATCGGCTCCTCGGCGCTGGTCAGGAGCTTTTCCTGCCTGGGCTGCGCGGCGTCACCAGAACCGGTGACTCGGTCGTAGACTGCCTTGTCCTGATTGGGCACGGTCGTGCCGCCGGGATTCTCCGGACGAACCTTGACCGGTTCGGCATCGGCCTTGACGATGGCAGGCGCGCCCGAGCCGCCTTCGCCGAAAGACATGGCGAAAGCGCCGAGGCCGCCGAGAACCGCGACACCGCCGACGATGGCCGCAACGAGCATGCCGCGCCTTTGCGGATGCTCACGTGTCGCCGCGCCGTATTCCGGCAGCGACATGTCTTCGTCGAGATCGGGATCGTAGTCGTCCACGGCGAACTGATCCTGGGCGACTGGCTCGCTGCCGGGCAGGTAGTCGGCATCGCGCGGGCCGGAGTCAATTGCCGAACCGTAAGCGGCGTGCGACGCGCCGGCAAAGGCTGCTCCGCCCGCCAAGCCCGCGGCGAATGCAGCGGGGCCGGCATGGCTGGAAACCGGATTCGGCTGCTCCTGCTGCGCAAAGGCGCGTTCGAACTCCGCCGCATAGTCGTCGGCGGGATAGGCCGGCGCCGGTGCTTGAGCAGTTTTTTCCGGCGCGTTCAGGTCGCTGAGCAGACCGGCGAATTCCGCGTCGAGGTCGTCGAAGACGGCAGGCGGCGGCACATTCTCTTCGACGGCCAGTTCCGGAATATCCAGATCGTCGGCAAGCGCGACGGCATGCTCCGGCACGTCGATCGTTTCGATGTCGGGGAAATCTTCGTAAGCGGAGGGGGCGTAGTCAGCCTCGCCGCCCTCCTGCTCGGCGGCAGCCTGATGTTCGGCCGGCTCTTCCACGAATGGCTGGGGCTCTTCGCGCCGCCAGGAAGTCGTCGGTTCGGCCCGGCGCATCGAAGCGGTCAAGGCGGCAAGAGCGGCATAGGGATCGTCGTTTTCCTGCGCCACGGGCTGCTCCGCTTCCTGCCACACCGGGGCGGCACTGTTTTCGGCTCCATGCAGTACCGGCTCGTCGGCGATGCCGTTCGAGATCGCCGCGTCGAACGCTTCGTCGTCAAATTCGAGATTGAGGTCGGCATCGACATCCGCGGCTTCGGGAGCATAATTGGCCTCGGCCACGTACTCGGCTGCTTCCTCGGCTTCAGCGTAAGCGGGCTGCTCGTCCTGATCGTCACCGAAATCGGCAAGATCGGCTGAAATCGCCTCGTCGAGCGGGAGATCGTCTTCCGGGGCAGATGAAGCTTGCGTCTCAGCCGGCTCGGCCGCATCGAACGCCCAGTTCACGGCATCGAGATCGTCCGCCAGATCATCGAGCAAATCTTCAGCGCTCTCCGCGGCGGCCTCGACAGGCTCGGCGGCAGGAACTTCAGCAACAGCTTCGGCGGCTGGATTTTCTGCGGCAGCCTCGACGGTGGGAACCTCGGCAATAGCGGCCTTGCGCTCGGGCAAATTGCCAAGAAGCGCGTTGAGTTCGTCCTCGAGGCTGAGTTCATCCTGCTCCCCGGCAGGCTCAAACTCCGGCTCCGCGAGCGTCTCCGCCTCGCCATCATCGAGTCGGAACTGAAGCCCACGGTCGAGCTCGGTATCTTCGGCAGGGGGGACATGTTCGTCGACTGCGGCCCGCATCGCCGAGAAATCCATGTCGACTTCGGCGAGCGCCGCGTCGAACTCGTCGGCAAACGGCTCGTCGGATGCTTCTTCGGCCGAGGGCTGAACCGCAATCGGCTCGCCGGCGTGAGGAATTTCCGCGTCGGCTTCCATCTCCCAGCTTTCGTCGCCCAGCGACTCCTCGCCATCGGTGGCAAAAACGCCGTCGTCGGCAGGCTCATCCTGGACCGCAGGTTGGACGTTCAGAGGCGATGCGACGTCGCGCGCCAGCTCTTCCTCCAGCGCCTCGTCAAAAGCGAAATCGTGCTCTTCGGCGCTTGCCTCGACCTGTTCCGGCTCATCGGCGGCGACTTCGAACGCCTGTACTTCTGCTGCGGATTGAAAAGCCTCTGCTTCGGCGACTTCCGGCAGATCGGCCGCCGGCGCCATTTCGGCATGGGCAGCAAATCTCTCGCGGGCGGCAGCATCAAAAGCTTCGACGGGTTCAGCTTCGTCAGGCGCCGCTTCGGCTAGGACCTCGTCGCCCTCCGCCATGAAATCGTCGGCGAGCGAGAACTCTTCCTCGAAGGCTGCCGCAATCTGCTCTTTCGCGTCGGCTTCCAGCAGCGCGGGCTCTTCTTGCAGGGACGCCGCCAGTTCGTCCTCGAACGCGGCAATCTCGAACGAAGCTTCGTCCAGTTCAGCAGAATCCGCCGCATCCAGAGCTGCCGGCTCGGCCGTGTCCTCATAGGGCTGGAAAGCAGTCTGGGCGACCGGTGCGGCCTCTTCGGCCTCCAACTCGCCCATCAATTCCTTCTCGAGATCGATACCGAAATCGTCCTCGCCGGCGATAGCCTCGGCGGGCTCTTGCGCAGGCTGCTGTCGCACCGGCTGACGCGGGTCGAAGCCCATAATCCTGGTCAGTTCCGCGAACGGATCGTCATTGGGAAGATCGTTGTGATCGGCGATTCTCAGATGGTTTCTCTCTGCCATTCTCTGTCCCGAACTCGCACATAATCGGACGCTGTCAACGTCGCGTAAGGTTGGCCCTTACCAGCGCAATGTGGGCAAAAGGTGACAGGTTTTTCCCGCAAAACTAGCGCATTTCGGTGGGCGCTTCCGCCCCGATCAGCGCCAGGCCGGACGTCAAAACATCCGCTACGGCCTGCACCAGCCCGAGTCTGGCATAGGTCAATTGTCGATCGGTAACCTTAACAAATCGTAAGTCAGAATTTTCGGTGCCGCGGTTCCAGTGGCCGTGAAAACTGCTCGCCAGATCATAGAGATAGAATGCCAGCCGGTGCGGCTCGTGCGCCAGCGCTGCGGACTCGATGAGGCGCGGATATTCGGCGAGCTTCCGGATCAGCGCAATCTCGCTTTTGTCGGTCAGCAAGGAAACTTCCTTGCTCAGCGACTGGCGATCGAACGCCGCCTCGCCGAGTTGCTCTCGGGCCTGGCGAAAGACGGAATGGCACCGCGCCGAAGCGTACTGCACGTAGAACACCGGATTGTCGTTCGACTGCTCGGTGACCTTGGCGAAGTCGAAATCCAGCGGCGCGTCATTCTTGCGATAGAGCATCATGAAGCGGATCGGGTCGCGCCCGACCTCCTCCACCACTTCCCGCAGCGTGATGAACTCGCCGGAACGCTTAGACATGCGCACTGGCTCGCCGTTGCGGTAGAGCCTGACCAACTGACAGAGCAGCACCGTCATCTTCAGCCTGTCGCCCGCGATTGCCTTGGCCAGAGCCTCCATGCGCTTGACGTAGCCGCCATGATCGGCCCCGAGAATGAAGATCGTCTCGTCGAAACCGCGCGCGAACTTATCCTTGAGATAGCCGACGTCGGCGGCGAAGTAGGTGAACTGCCCATCCGACTTGACGAGCGGCCGGTCCATATCGTCGCCGACCGCCGTCGAGCGGAACAGCGTTTGCTCGCGGTCTTCCCAATCGTCCGGCTTTTCGCCCTTGGGCGGCGGCAGAGTGCCCTTGTAGATGTGGCCCTTGAGCGTCAGATCGGTGATGGCAGCGCGGATCGCCTGTGCGTCATTGGCGTGCAGCGTGCGCTCCGAGAAGAACACCTCGTGATGGATGTTGAGCAGCGCCAGATCCTCGCGGATCATCGCCATCATCGCGTCGACTGTGCGGTCCTTGACCAGCGCCAGCGCCTCGTCGTCCGGCTTCTGCAGCAGGCTGCGGCCGAACTCGGCGGCAAGCGCATGGCCAACGGGTACGAGATAGTCGCCGGGGTAAAGGCCGGCAGGGATCTCGCCGATTTCATCTCCGAGCGCTTCGCGATAGCGCAGCATGGCCGAGCGGGCCAACACATCGATCTGTGCGCCGGCGTCGTTGATGTAATATTCCTTGGTGACGCCGAAGCCGGCGAAGGAAAGGAGGTTGGCCAGCGCGTCGCCTACGACGGCGCCGCGGCAGTGCCCGACATGCATCGGGCCCGTCGGATTGGCCGAGACATATTCGACATTGACCTTCTTGCCCTTGCCCAGGCTCGAGCGGCCGTACTCGGCGCCGCTGGCAAGCAGCGTCGCTAAATGCGCCTGCCAGTAGCGGTCGTTGAGCCTAAGGTTGACGAAGCCCGGTCCGGCGACCTCGACAGCGGATATGTCGGCATCAGCCCGCAGCGCCTCGGCGATCTTTTCGGCGAGCGCGCGCGGATTCTGGCCGGTCGGCTTGGCCAACACCATCGCGGCGTTTGTCGCCAGATCGCCATGGGTGGCATCGCGAGGCGGCTCGACCGTGATCCTGGAAAGATCGGCGTTTCCGCCTTCTTTGTCTTTTAGATCAAGCGCTTCAACGGCTTTGATGATCCGATCATTGAAATCGGCGAAGATGTTCATTGGTACTAACTCTGGAAAATTGAAGGCGCGGCCGAGGCGCGCGCCGAAAACCTGCTCGGCCCTAGCTTAAATCCGGCGTGTGGTCAAACAGCCGCCGGTGTTCCTTGAGGGCGTAGGTGTCGGTCATGCCGGCCAGGAAATCCGCGACATGGCGCGCCTTGACCCTGTCGCTGGCCCGGTCCAGCCCTTCGCGCCAGCCCTCCGGCATGGCGCGCGGATCGGCGAAATAGGCGTCGAAGAGCTGGCGCACGATCAGGTCGGCGTCCTCGCGCACCCGCAGAACCTCGTCGTGGCGGTACATGTTCTTGTAGAGGAACGCCTTCAGCTCCTTTTCCGCGGGGATCATGTCGGCAGAGAAGGTGACGATCGTTCTCCCCGCGCCGCGGACCTCGTCGGGGCTTTGCGGCTTCAGTTCCGCCAGCCTGGCGCCGGCGGTCGAGATCACGTCCTCGACCATGATCGTGATCTGGCGGCGCATCAGTTCGTGGCCGGTTCTGACCGGGTCGAGCGCAGGGTAGCGCTCCCGCACGCCTTGCAGGATGCCGGCCGGCAATGACACCTCCTCCAGCATGTCGAGCGTCAGCAGCCCGGCGCGCAAGCCGTCGTCGATATCATGGGTGTTGTAGGCGATGTCGTCGGCGATCGCGGCGCACTGCGCCTCGAGGCCGGCGAAGCGGTCGAGTTCGAGGTCGTGCAACTCGGAATAGTCAAGGATCGCCTGCGGCACAGGGCCTTTCAGGCCCTTTCCCTTCGCGTCGATCAGCGGGCCATTGTGCTTGACCAGGCCTTCCAGCGTCTCCCAGGTCAGGTTCAGCCCGTCGAACTCGGCGTAACGGCGCTCCAGCTTCGTCACCACGCGCAGAGACTGGGCGTTATGGTCGAAGCCGCCCCAGTTCGCCATTTTTTCGTTGAGCGCGTCCTCGCCGGTGTGGCCGAAGGGCGTGTGACCGAAATCGTGGACCAGCGCCACCGCCTCGGCCAGATCCTCGTCGCAGCGCAGCGCCCGCGCCAGAGCGCGAGCGATCTGCGCGACCTCGATCGTGTGGGTGAGCCGGGTGCGGTAGTGATCGCTTTCATGCGCCACGAACACCTGCGTCTTGTGCTTCAGGCGGCGAAAGGCGGTCGAATGGATAATGCGGTCCCGGTCGCGCTGGAACGGCGTGCGGGTCGGGCTTTCCACTTCCGGGGCAAAGCGGCCGCGCGACCGCGCCGGGTCGCAGGCATAGGGCGCGCGCGGGCGGTAGCCGAAGCCGATGTCGCCAAGCTCGTTCGCCATGGTCCGATGCCGCCCGTTGACTTGCCTCTTGCCGCTTCATACCTATGGTGAGGACGCGAAAGCAAGGTGACGCCGATGGGCGCTGATGCCAAAACTGCCATGAAGGGTGTGGATCTCTCCGAGGCCGCCGCAAAGCGGATCGCCAGGATCGTCGCGAACGAACCGGGCAAGATCGCGCTGCGCGTCTCGGTCGAGGGTGGCGGCTGCTCGGGCTTCTCCTACAAATTCGACCTGGTCGAAAGCCGCAATGACGACGACGTCGCCATCGAGCGCGACGGCGCGACCGTGCTGATCGACGATCTGTCGCTGGTCTATATGGGCGGCTCGGTGATCGATTTCGTCGACGACCTGATGGGCCAGTCATTCCAGATCAGGAATCCGAACGCGGTCGCCTCCTGCGGCTGCGGCACGAGCTTTTCCGTATAGCCCAATGCTGCCCCCGGCCATGCGCCCGACCGCCTTCCGGCAGGTCGCGCTTGCCGCCGGCCGCGACCTCGACGCCACCCTCGCCTTCTGGCGCGACATTCTCGGGCTGGAGATCCACGCTATCTTCGAGCCGCCCGGCATAGCCTTCATCCTGGTCGGCGATGTGCGGCTGTTGTTTTCCGGCGGAACGCCGCAGGCGACCGTCTATCTCGACATGCCTGGTCTCGACGCATTCTGCGAAGAGGCGTCCGCCGCCGGCGCCGCCTTCACGGCGCTGCCTTCGCTCGTCCATATCGACCGTCTCGGGCAATTCGGCGCGGCCGGCGAAAACGAGTGGATGGCCTTCCTGAAAGACCCCGCGGGCAACATGATTGGCCTGGTCGAACGCCGGCCGGGGTGACAGTCAGCGATGCCAGGCCGAAGACTCACTTCGGCGGCGGTTCGGCGTAGCTCCTGCACAAAGCCGTTTCAGCCGCGACAAGCGAACGAATTCCGGAACGCGATTGCAAAATTTAAATTGAAAGTCTTCCACATTTTCGAATGAAGACAGCGGGAATGATTCTGTCAGGGCCCGCGAAGCGTCATTGATTCCAAACGGAAAATCATATGGCGGTGCGAGGCGCATTCCGCTGCGGAAGCTGAACGGCTCTCGCCGGCAGACAATCGCTTCCCGCTCCCCTCGCCGGCTTTGTTGACAGCTTCCCGCGCCAAATCGCAGGCTTTGCAAAGGCCGGCAAGGGCGAGCCAGGCTTCGTAGAGGGGACATCACATGACAGTACCGAACGCATCAATTCCGAACGCATCTCCAGCGCTGTACAACGAAGATCTTGCGCCCGCGAAGGAGCGCAACTGGGGACCGTTCAGCATCTTCAACGTCTGGACCTCGGACGTGCACAGCCTGTGGGGCTACTATCTGGCGGCCAGCCTGTTCCTGTTCTGCGGCAGCTTCTTCAACTTTATCATAGCGATCGGCGCGGGCTCGCTGATCATCTATGTCCTGATGAACATGGTGGGGATCGCCGGCGTCCGCACCGGAGTGCCGTTTCCGGTGCTGGCGCGCGCCTCGTTCGGCATCTGGGGCGCGAACTTCCCGGCAATGGTGCGCGCCATCGTCGCCTGCTTCTGGTACGGGGCGCAGACCGCCGCGGCTTCCGGCGCGATCGTGGCGCTGTTGATCCGCAACGAGGGCATGCTGCAATTCCACCAATCGAGCCATCTGCTCGGCCATTCGACGCTCGAGGTGATCTGCTACGTCGTCATCTGGGCGCTGCAGCTGCTCATCATCCAGCGCGGCATGGAGACGGTCAGAAAATTCCAGGACTGGGCCGGTCCGGCGGTGTGGGTGATGATGCTCATCCTGGCGGTCTATCTGGTCATCAAGGCGGGCGGCGTCTCGCTGACGGCGAACATCCCGATGGACGTGCTGCTTGAAAAAACCAAGGATGCGGGCGTTCCCGGCCTGCCGGGCTCGTTCGGTGCGCTGATGGCGGTGGCGGCTATCTGGGTCACTTACTTTGCCGCGCTCTATCTGAATTTCTGCGACTTCTCGCGCTATTCGCCGGACGAGCGCTCGCTCAAGATCGGCAACATCTGGGGCCTGCCGGTCAACCTGATCCTGTTCTCCCTGGTCGCCGGCATCACCACCATCGCGGCCTTCCAGGTTTATGGCGAAGTGCTGCTGCATCCCGACCAGATCTCGGCCAAGTTCGACAGCTGGTTCCTGGCGCTGCTGGCGGCGCTGACCTTCGCGGTGGCGACCCTCGGCATCAACGTCGTGGCGAACTTCGTCTCCCCCGCCTTCGATTTCGCCAACGTGTTCCCGAAGCACATCGACTTTAAGAAGGGCGGCTACATTGCAGCGCTGATTGCGCTCGCGCTCTACCCTTTCGCCCCCTGGGAAGGCGGCGCGGCCCGCTTCGTCAACATGATCGGCGCCACGATGGGCCCGATCTTCGGCGTGATGATGGTCGACTATTATCTGATCCGCAAAGGCTGGCTGAACGTCGACGCGCTCTACCATGAGAATGGCGAGTACCGCTTCCAGAACGGCTGGCATGTCAAGGCGCTGATCGCCGCCGGCATCGGCATCGTGTTCTCCAGCATCCTGCCCAACTTCACCAACTGGCTGCCGTCCTGGTGGGGCGTCTACGGCTGGTTCTTCGGCGTGGCGATCGCCGGCGTCATCTACTACGGCTTGCGGGTGGCCGATGTGCGCCCGGTGGCGAAGCCCGCCTGAGCGGCCGGTCCAAAAAAGGGGCGGGATACTCTCCCGCCCTTTTTCTTGCCCGGTCATTTTTCAGGTGATCGCCGGGATGCGTTCATGATAACGGTCGCAACATGAAAATCGTCACCTGGAATATCAACGGCATCAAGGCCCGGATCGGCAATCTGCTGGTATGGTTGAGGGACAGCCAGCCGGACATTGTCTGCCTGCAGGAAATCAAATCCGTCGACGACCAGTTCCCGCGCATCGAGATCGAAGCGCTCGGCTACCATGTCGAGACGCACGGCCAGAAGGGCTTCAACGGCGTCGCGATCCTGTCGAAATACCGCTTCGACGAGGTCAATCGCGGCCTGCCCGGCGAAAACGGCGACGAGCAGGCGCGCTTCATCGAAGGCGTGTTCTCGACCGAAAAGGGCGTGCTGCGGGTCGTCTCGCTTTACCTGCCCAACGGCAATCCGATCGGCACCGAAAAATTCTCTTACAAGCTGGCCTGGATGGCGAGGCTCGAGCAATGGGCTGCGGAGCGGCTGAGGCTGGAGGAGCCGCTAATTCTGGCCGGCGACTACAATGTCATCCCAGAGCCGGTCGACGCGAAGAACCCGGCGGCCTGGGTGAACGATGCGCTGTTCCAGCCGGAATCGCGCCAGGCTTTCCGGCGGCTCTGCAATCTCGGCTTTACCGAAGCCGTTCGCGCCGTCACCGACGCGCCGGACACCTATACGTTCTGGGATTATCAGGCAGGCGCCTGGCAGAAGAACAACGGCATCCGCATCGATTTCCTGCTGCTGTCGCCGGAAGCCGCCGACCGGTTTTCATCGGCGGCGATCGAAAAGCACGTGCGGGCCTGGGAAAAGCCGTCCGACCACGTTCCTGTGGCGGTGGAGCTGGCGCTGACAGCCGCCTGATGGGCGTCGCGGCTGCAACAGGCGGCTGCCTTTGCGGGAAGATCCGTTACCGCTCACGCCTGCCTTACCGATATGCCGTTCATTGCCATTGCAGCATGTGCCGCCGGTCGTCAGGCGCGGCGTTCATGACTTGGGTGTGCTTTCCCCGCGAGAGTTTCAGCTTCACGAACGAACAGCCGGCCGTGCGACGCACGTCAGCCGAAGTCCATCGGGCGCATTGTCCCGATTGCGGCGCTCAGATCTACATGGACTACCAGGACTCATCGACGATCGACGTTTCGATCGGAACGCTCGACGCGGCCGACGCCATCCAGGCGCTGGACAATATCTGGGTCAGCGCGCGGCTCCCCCTGCTGAAGGGTTTCGATTCCGACCTGCCGCAACATGACGGGTTCTCGCCGCGAACCTAGAACCAGGCTTTTATTGGTTGCCCTTGGTCAGGATGTCGTCGGCAAGCGCGATCGCGGTGCGCCGGTCGGCTTCTGCGGCGAGCGCAAAGGCCTCTTCCTGCATGCCGCGGATCCAGGGCCGGTCATTCGGCGATGCGCGTTCGAGGGCTGCCGTCATCATGGCCAATCCGCGCACGACCTTGCCACTCTGGAAAAGGAGGTTGCCGAGCGTGGCTTGCGCGCCGGCATGGCCCTTTTCGGCCGCTAGCTGAAACCAGCGGCCGGCCTGGCGCACGCTCGCCTTCACGCCCTCGCCCTTGAGGAACATGTTCCCCATCTCGAACTGGGCATTGGGATTGCGGTAGTTGGCCGCGGCGCGCATGTAGTATTCCTGGGCGGCGGCGGGATTGGGCTTGACCGGACTGCCCGGGATGCCTTTCTTCCAGTAGCTGCCGAGCGCCACAAGCGCGTCGGACATGTAGCTTTCCTCGGGACTGCCCGGCTCCACATCTTGCTTGGCGATCTCGGAGAAGAACTTGAACGCCTCGTAATCGTCGCGCGCCACGCCGTCGCCCTCGGCGTACATGCGCGCCAGCTTCCAGGTCGCACCGAGTTGGCCGTTTTCGGCGGCATAGCGATAGGCCTCGACGGCCTGATCCTTGTGGCCGCTCTTGTAGGCGGAATAGCCGAACTGGAACACCGACCACGGGTTCGACTCGGCCTTCACCTCACCAGAATCGTCAAAAATATCGTTTTCGAATGAAAGCGCCGCGCCTGCCGAGCCAAAGGTAGCGGCTGCAACCAGCGCCGACAAAACAGTCGTTCTCAAAGCATCCGACATACGCATCACAGCATGCTTCTTCCGTACCGCCGCGAAATGCGGCGCTGTCGACCCTTTGGCGGGGCGGGCCATGTCCGGTCGACCGTTCCGGTAAAACTGCTCCGGATTTTCGGCCAAACTACGGCCACGCCCGGCGACGCCCGGAGCCTGCGGCAGGCAGGCAGCTTTAAACGCGCCGATCGCGTCGCCGTTCCCGGTTTTTTGGGGTGCGTATCCCTGAGCCGCCGCGCTGCTCGGCAGTTCCACCCTGGAATTTACCTTGGCGTCCAATTTCTTGTCCTCGCCGCGTTCGCCGCGGCCTTTTGTCTTGCATGCCCGTCCACAATCCGCCGTGCGCCCGGTTTATGGCGGGAAATGGGCGGATTTTGTCCGTCTCACTGTAGCAAAGGGCTTGGCCGGAGACTGTTGCAGATTCATCACAAATCGACAGGGCTGAATCAGGATGCGCCCTTGCAGCCGGATACAAAAAAGCCCGGCCGAGGCCGGGCTTGATCATCGCGAATGTTTGCTTACCACTTGATCTTGGCGGAAGCCGAAACCGCCGCCACGAGATCGTTGCCATATTCGTAGGTGATCTCGTCGTCCTCCGACTCGCCGCTGGTCAGCACGCCGAGAGCGCCGCCGAGACGGAATTCCATATTCTTGGTCGGCGTGTAGGCGGCGCCGGCCGAGAACGTCCAGGTATCGCTCTGAATGCCGACCGTGGTCGACGTGCCGCGA
The DNA here is from genome assembly GCF_040438645.1 of Mesorhizobium sp. WSM2240. Taxonomy (NCBI): domain Bacteria; kingdom Pseudomonadati; phylum Pseudomonadota; class Alphaproteobacteria; order Hyphomicrobiales; family Phyllobacteriaceae; genus Mesorhizobium; species Mesorhizobium sp. WSM2240. The sequence goes on along the minus strand of NZ_CP159253.1, from coordinate 2,518,260 downwards.
TCCCAGGCAATGCTCGCCGCCCCGCTCCACTGATCGTTGAATTTGTGCCCGACGCCGCCCGAAACCGTCCAGCCGTCGCGATAGAGAAGTTCGAGAGAAGTCACTTGGTTGTCCGTCGTGCATGGACCCGGTGTGCCGACGGCGCAGAAGCTGATCTCCTGGAACGTGCTCCAGTCGACCCATTTGATCGAACCGAATGCTAGCCAGTCAGGCGCTATCCCCGACTGGATCTTGAATTCGACCGAATCCGGCATGGATTGCTCGCCTACAACATCGGTCACCCTGCCGAAAAGCGGATTGGTGAGCGGAGAGCCGGGTATAAACGGTATCTGCGTCAGATCGACGGTACCAGTAATATCGCCGAGATCGACCTCGGAATTGTAAACGAGGCTGGCGCGGAATGCGATTTCGGGAATTTCATAGGCCGCACCAATGCGCCAGCCAACCCCCTCACCTTCCAGTTCGAGACGGCCGATGCCATTGCCGAGAGCGTCCGATCCCACAATGAGCGGCACCGGAGCTACGAGGCGTTCCTTGAAGCCGTCGACCTGCTGGTAAAATACGCCGCCGAGAACGCGAAACTGTCCCTTGCCCGCCTGCATCTTGTAGGAGCAGGTGCCGGCTATGTTGTCGCTGTTGACCTTGGTCTCGATGTTGCTGTTGGCGCCCATCCAGTTGGCGCCGGGATTGCTGTGCGCTCCCCAAGGCTGCGAATAATCGACCATGCAATCAACGCTGTCGCCGATGGAAGCCTTGAAGCCGATGCGCGGTATTGCGTAGGATTCGGTATCTTCGACGCCATTGGTGGCCCCTCCACCAATGCCGTTGGAGCCGATGCCATTGAGCGGATTGATGTCGACCACGTCGTCGAGTTCGCGCTGCGGCATCACATACGTGACCGAGGCTTCGCTCGCGAAGCGCGCCGGATCGAACAAAAGATCAATGTTGTAGCCGCCGCGCTCGAGGCCGCCGGCGCTCGCCGTTCCGACTACGGCCAGCGAAACGCAGCCTGCCCCCAGGAGCGTTTTCAAAAGCGGTTTATTCATAAAAGTCCCTCTCCCCAAAAGTACGTGGGAAGAAGCTAGAACCATTTCGTAAAAAGGGTGCAACAGCGTTTTTGCCGATGCGGGTTTGATGCGGCCGTTGGAAGCCGGATGCAGGCAGAACGCGAACCTCTAAATTGCCGCAAATCGACCCGGTTTCGGCAAAAACAGACCGCAAAATCGCTAATACACCTGCAAAATCGACCAAAACTGTGTGATTTTGGCTGGCTTTTGCGAAGTTGTTACATTCCGGCAACAATGGGGTGGAAAATATGCGGGCAACCACAGGTTACGTTACGTCATGCCGGTTTTGGAGCCGAAATCGGCAGTTTCGGCTCCGGCCAGGAATCAGTATCGAAGCGGGCTCAGGCCTCGCCGCGAACCCTCGCCAACGCCACGTTCAGCCTGGCCTGCGCTTCCTGATATTCGGCGAGCTTTTCGCGCTCGCCAGCCACCACTTCGGGCGCGGCATTGGCGACGAATTTCTCGTTCGACAGCTTCTTGTGGATGCGCGCGACCTCCTCGGTCACCTTGGCCAGTTCCTTCTGCAGCCGCGCGGCCTCCGCATCGAGGTCGATTAGGCTGCCGAGCGGCAGGCAAACAGTCGCTTCGCCGACGACGATCTGCGCAGAGGCCTGCGGCGCGGCGTCGGCATGCGTGACCGCGCCGATCCGCGCCAGCCGCTTGATCGCCGAATCGTGGCGTTCAAGACGGGCGCGGGTTAGATCACTCGCCCCGACAACGACCAGCGGTGCGATCGCCGCCGGCGGCACGTTCATTTCGGAGCGCACCGAGCGTATGCCTGACACCAATTCCACAAGCCAGTTGATCTCGGCCGCCGCCTCGGCATCCTCGAAATCGGGATCGGGCCAGCGCGCATGGCAGATGAGCGACTGCCGCTCCTGCCCTTCGCCCGCCGTGTGGGCCCAGAGCTCTTCCGTGATGAACGGCATCATCGGGTGGAGCAGCTTGTAGATTTCGTCGAGCACGAAGGCGGCGACCGCCTGGCTTTCGGCCTTGGCGGCTTCATCGTCGCCCATGAAAACCGGCTTCAGCAGTTCCAGATACCAGTCGCAGAAGAGGTTCCAGACGAAGCGATAGGCGGCGTTGGCGGCCTCGTTGAAGCGGAACGTTTCGATGCCTTCCGTAATCTCGCGGGTTGCGCGCGTCAGCTCGGTAAGGATCCAGCGGTTGATGGTCAGTTTCGCGTCGCCGAGCCAGAGCTCGTCATTGCGCGCGACGCCGTTCATTTCGGCAAAGCGTGTCGCGTTCCAGAGCTTTGTCCCGAAATTGCGGTAGCCGGCGATGCGGGCCGGATCAAGCTTCACGTCACGTCCCTGCGCTGCCATGCTGGCGAGCGTGAAGCGCAGCGCGTCGGCGCCGTATTCGTCGATCAGTTCGAGCGGGTCGATGACGTTGCCCTTGGACTTCGACATCTTGGCGCCGTTCTTGTCGCGGACCAGCGCATGGACATAGACCGTGTGGAACGGCTCCTCATCCATGAAATGCAGGCCCATCATCATCATGCGGGCGACCCAGAAGAAGATGATGTCGAAGCCGGTGACCAGAACATCCGTCTGGTAGTAGGTCTTCAACTCCGGCGTCTCGTCCGGCCAGCCGAGTGTCGAGAACGGCCACAACGCCGAAGAAAACCAGGTGTCGAGCACGTCTTCGTCGCGGGTCAGGATTTCGCCGGGCTTGAAATTTTCGAGCAGATCCTCGACCACCGCCTTCATCGGCCCTTCATGGGCGATGTAATGCTGGATCGCCGCGCCCAGCGCCTCTTCCTCCGTGCGCTCGACGAAGACGGCGCCGTCCGGGCCGTACCAGGCAGGTATCTGGTGGCCCCACCAGAGTTGGCGCGAGATGCACCAGGGCTGGATGTTCTCCATCCAGTCGAAATAGGTTTTTTCCCAGTTCTTCGGGACGAAATTCGTGCGGCCTTCGCGCACCGAATCCAATGCGGGCCGGGCCAGTTCCTCGGCGTTGACGTACCACTGGTCGGTCAGGAACGGCTCGATCGGCACGCCGCCGCGGTCGCCGTGCGGCACGGCGTGACGGTGCGGCTCGACTTTTTCGAGGAAGCCACCCTCCTCCATGACCCTGACCACCAGCTTGCGCGCCTCGAACCTGTCGAGGCCGTGAAGCTGGTCCCACACCCCCTGACGCAGCGGGTTTGCATCAACACCTTCGAGGAAGTCGTCGTTATCCTTGAGGTTTATCCTCGCCTCGGCCGTGAGGATGTTGATTGCGCGCAGCCTGTGGCGCTTGCCGACCTCGAAATCGTTGAAATCGTGCGCCGGCGTGATCTTGACCGCACCGCTGCCCTTTTCGGGATCGGAATATTCGTCCGCGACGACCGGGATCTTCCTGCCGACGATCGGAAGCAACACGTTCCTGCCGACCCGCTTCCGGTAGCGGTCATCGTCCGGATGGACCGCGACCGCCGTATCGCCGAGCATCGTCTCGGGCCGCGTGGTCGCGACCGTGATGTAGGTGGCGGGGTTTTCCGGATCGAAGGTCTCGCCCTCGATGGGGTAGCGGAAATGCCAGAGATTGCCGTTGATCTCGACCTGCTCGACCTCGAGGTCAGAGATCGCGGTCAGAAGCTTGGGATCCCAGTTCACAAGCCGCTTGTCTTTGTAGATCAGGCCCTGCTTGTAGAGGGTCACGAAGACCTCGATCACCGCCTTGGACAGCCCCTCGTCCATGGTGAAGCGCTCGCGCGACCAGTCGCAGGACGCGCCGAGCCGCTTCAGCTGGTTGAAGATCATGCCGCCGGATTCGGCCTTCCACTCCCAGACCTTTTCGATGAACTGCTCGCGGCCGATCTCGCGCCGGTGGATCTGGCGCTCCATAAGCTGCCTTTCGACCACCATCTGGGTGGCGATGCCGGCGTGATCCATGCCCGGCTGCCACAGCACGTTCTTGCCGCGCATGCGCTCGAAGCGGACGAGAATGTCCTGCAGCGTGTTGTTGAGCGCATGGCCCATATGCAGCGAGCCGGTGACATTGGGCGGCGGAATGACGATGGTGAACGGCTCCGCATCCGGCTCGGCGCCGGCGCCGGCGGCAAAAGCGTCGGCCTCCGCCCAGCGCTTGGCGATTTTCGGCTCGACGACGCCGGCGTCATAGGTCTTTTCAAGCATGGGAAGCGGTCCGCATTTGTCCGGAAATCTAGTCGGTCCGGTGTAAATCGGAAGGGCTTGGTCGAGTCAACAGCGGGCGCCTGCCCGGCCGGCTCCCGAAAGGAAACGCCGCCCGTGGGCGGCGCGTTCCGTCGACGATTTTGCCCGGGATCTATTGCGCTCCGCGCGCGACGCGCTCGATCTCTTCGCGCACGAGCCGCTCGACCAAAGTCGGCAGATTGTTGTCCAGCCAGTCCTGCAGCATCGGCCGCATCATTTCTTCGGCCATCTCGTCGAAGGTCTTCTTGCTTCGCGCGGCGAACGCCTCCGACAATTCGCCGAAGGCGGCGGCGACCTGGCGGCCTGCATGCTCGGAAATGATCGCCGGCCGGGCGACATTGCTCTCCGTGGCCGCGGGAGGGTTCTCGCCGACGAGGTCAGGACCCGCAGAGGGTTCTGTTGCGGAGGTTGGCCGGTCCGACGAACTGGCTTCTGGCTGCGCCGAGGCCGCAATATCCTCCCGCCGCTCCCAGCCGGAAGTGCCGATGTCCGCAGTGGTCAATGCCATTGACGCCTCCGGGGCTGCCGACGCTTCGCGCCAATGTGGTTGCGCCGGCGCTTCGGCCGGCTGCGGGTTTTCGCGGGCCGGCTCGATCGCGGGCGCGGCTTCGGGCTCCGCAGCCGGCATAGTCTCGCCGGCTCGTTTGCGCGCATCGGCGGCGATCTGCGCCTGCACTTCCGCCAGCGTCACCGGCTTCCTCGGCTCCGGGGCCGGATTTGGCGCGCGGAGCTCGGCCCGGAAGGCGTCGACCTCGATGACGGCGCCCTCGCCCTGGACCGGTGCGGCGTCGCGCCCCGCCGGCTCATAAACTGAAGCGGCGCTGTTTGCCGCATCGAGCTCGGCGCGGGCGGTTTCGTCACCGGGTTTGCGGCCCGTGTCGCTGTCTTCGATTATCCTGCGGATGGAAGCGAGAATTTCTTCCATCGAAGGTTCGCGCTGTGCGCTGCCTGCTTGTGCCATCGTCACATCCGCCGCCCTTGTGACCTGTTGCCATGTTCCGTCCGCCAAAAACGGCCGGAAACGAATCATGGCGTCAGCGTAGCGGATGCAGGCAGATACGAGAATCCCCCCAGACGGGCGTTCTGTGATTTCAACAGATTAAGGCGTGTTGTGATTGAGGTGAGGCCGGCCTGCCCTGAATCCCGCCTATCCTGAAGCAGGCCCCGGGCCAGGTCAGGTCCACAAGTGAAAATTGCCGGCCTTCAAGCGATTATGGAGGCAGCGAACGTGCTTAGCGGCCGTCCGGCGTTCTCAGGCCGAACCACATGTCCTTGACGGCCTTGTAATGCTCTTCGGGCTTGTATTCGGCGACCTTGAGCCCGAGGCGGCGGATGGAAAGATCGCCCGCGCCCGACAGAATGGCATAGCTCGCCACCACCAGGTCGCGCTGCGAATTGGCGACGGCAATCTGGGCGTCGATGACATCGGCCTGCGCGTCGAGCACGTCCAGCGTGGTGCGCTGTCCGACATTGCGCTCCTCGATGACGCCGTTGAGCGCAAGTTGCGCCGCCGTTACGGCTTCGCGCGTCGCGGCGAGCGTTTGCTGCGCGGCGATGTATTGTGTCCAGGCCGACGTGACCGCGGCGCGCACCTGATCGCGCTGCACGTCGACCTCGATGCGCGCCTGGCCGAGTGATTCCTTGGACTGGCGCACCTGCGCCGAGGTCCTGCCGCCCTGATAGATCGGCACTGTCAGCGTCGCGCCGATGCTGGCGACATTGCCCGACCCTTCGGTGACGCCCGGAAGTCCCAGTTGGTCAACGGCATGCCGTTCGGTGAAACTCCGCCCTACGCTTGCGTTGGCCGAAACCTGCGGCAGCAACTGGCCTTCGGCCGACTTCACCGTAAAGCCGGCTGCGTCGACCAGATGCTCCGTCGCCATGATGGCGGGATGCCGACTCGAGGCGATGCCGATCGCCTGGTCGAGACTGTTCGGGAGAAGCTTGGCGAGCGGCGCTGCCGCCTCCAGCCGGCCCGGCTCCTCGCCGACGATCTGACGGTAGATTGCGGCGCTCGACCGCGCCTGCGCCCGCGCCGCGGCGACCCGCGCGACGGCGGCCGAACGGCTGGCGTCGGCCTGGGCCACGTCGGTGCGGGTGCCTTCTCCGACTTCGAAGCGCGAGCGGGCGGCGCGCGCCTGCTCCGACAGGAACTCAAGATTGCGCTCCAGCAGCACCGCCACCTGCCGGTCGCGAATCACGTCCATATAGGCGCTGGCCGCGTTGAACAGGATGTTCTGCTCGGTGTTGCGCAGGCTTTCATTGGAGGCGAACACCCGCGATTCGGCGGCCGCGACATTGTTCTTGGTCTGGAATCCGTCGAACAGCATCTGGTTGATCTGGACGCCGAACGATCCGGTGGTGAGCCTGGTGCCCATTTGCGAGGAGTAGTCGATGCTCGCCACGCCGTTTATCGTCGGCCGGTAGCCGGATTTGGCTATCGCCACGCCTTCATCGGTCACCCGCACGCCGGCGCGGGCCGAATTGAGCGTCGAATTGAGCTGATATGCCTTGGTGAGCGCGCCGAAGATTGTCTCGGCGGATGCGGTCAGTGGAGAAAGCGCCGTCGTTGAAAAGAAGATCGCGGCAAGAATACCCTGGCGTACAGACACGAGTAGAATCCCCTCATTCATTTCGGCAGAAAGCCGCTGGCTCACCGCCTGATGCAGCCGTCAGCCGTAACGTATTCTGCTTGCTGCCGATCGCTCCCGTCCCCGGTTACGACGATTCGACAATTCAAAACTCAAAGCCAACATGGCGATGCGACAGGCGCAAGACAATAAGAATCGGCTCAGAATTCAAATGTGCGGACGCGTTCAAACCCCGGCAGTGGCTTAATTGCCGCATTGAAGGCGCTGCGTCCGCTGACCTCTCCGGCCGTCTTCAGGTAGATGCGGGCAACGCCGGCATTGCCCTGCCCGACCACGACAACCAGACGTCCGCCCTCCTTCAACTGATCGAAAAACGCCTGAGACACCTCCTCCACGGAACCGCCGGCGAAGATCACGTCATAGGGCGCCTCCGAGGCGTAACCTTCACGCAATGGGCCCTGCACCACCACGACATTGTCGTAGCCGAGTTCGGCAAGGGCGTCTGTGGCGAATTCGGCGAGCGCGGAATCGCTTTCGAGCGCGATCACGGAACTGGCGAGCCTGGAGAGTACGGCGGAGCAGTATCCGGTGCCGCAGCCGACATCGAGCACGAAATCGGAAGGTTTCACCTCGGCGAGTTGCACCAGCTTGGCAAAGGGCGACGGCTCCATCAGATAACGCGGGCAGCGGTCGCCGTCCGGCGCCGCGATCTGAATGTCCTCGTCGATATAGGCTAGGCTGCGCTGCCTGGCCCTGACGAAGGCTTCGCGGGGCACGGTCAGCATGGCGTCGAGCAAGGCCGGGTTGGTCACGTCCGTGGTGCGGATCTGGCCGTCGACCATTTTCCGGCGTTGTTCGGAATAGTCAGTGTTCATGTCCAAACGACCCGCTGGCGGCGCATTTCAAACGCGTTTTCATTCCGGGTAGAACGGACAACCTTCACGTGCTGAAGGCTGCGGCGGCATTGGAGGCCTCGCCCGGAAGCCGCGATCTCAATCCGTTCAACCACTTCGGCGACGGTGTGGCAAAATTCGCGATCACCGTCAATCAATGACTTAGCGGACGTGCTGCCACACCCATCGACCCTTCGACTTGATGTACGGATTGACCCAGCCAGTCGAGCTCGAAGGCGGTGTCTTGATGAGGCCGATCTTCTTGCCGCCGCATTTCGAACATTTCAGCTTTGGCACCAGGTCGTCGTGCAGGGTCGAATGATCCGGGCCCAGCCTTTCGCGCAGCTTCACCAGGTCAAGCGCCTGATTGTGTTGGCAGTTCCAATTGTGGCAATGGGCATGCAGCTTATAGCCGCCGTCGATGAGTTCCTGAACCGTGTTGAAGCTGATCATGCCGGATTTATATGGCAGCCTTTCTGAAACGCAAAAGCCCGCTACTCTTTTCGGAGCAGCGGGCCATTGCGCCGGACGGGATCAGTCGGCCGGCGTGAACTCGAGATAGTACTCCTTACCGGGCTCGAACTGGATTGCAGCGTTCGGATTGTCGACGTTCATGCGAAGCTCTCCCCAGGGCGTCGCCTGGGTGAAGCGGCCATTCTCGGACTGGATGTCTTCGGAATAGACGGTGTGCAGGAAGACGGTAGTCCCCTCTTTAGCACTGCATCTGAACTTCGCTCTTACTCGGACCGTCATCGGTCTTCTCCTTCGTTGAATGCCGAGGAAACCGCCCCGGCTCGGATTCTTACGGCGGCGGCCGGCCGGTCATCCAGGTGTAGATCCCGATCGCCCAGCCGGCGAGTGTGACCACGCCGATGCCTATCCTGATCAGCCAGTGGCCGAGCGTGCCCGCGCCGAGCGCCTGCTGGCGCAGGGAAATGACGTCTTCCGTGACTGCCTCCACGCCTTCCACCTTGTTCTTGACCGTAAGCATATCGGTCTCGAGGTGGGTGGTTCGCAGCACCACCTCATCCAGTCGCCTGTGCACATTGGCGCGGCTGGTGGCGCTGGCAACCTCCGATTCGCCCATGTCGTTCTTGAGATCGTCGACCTTTTCGTTGATTGCTCTGACGGTTCCGGTGAGTTCACCAAGCATCTTGTAGATTTCGTTCAGGCTCGCCGCCATCAGTCCTGCCCCTGCCCGAGCCAGATCATTTCCAGCACCCTGCCCGGCTGCCGGCGCGATCGTTGCCGAGCACGCGCTCATACCCCGACCGATCAGCCTGGATGAGCGCCACCGTGCCGGCCGGACTAAGGTTCGCCTTCACGAACGGGCCGCAGCTGCTCACAGGCGTCGACCGGCAGGCCGCTCCCGCGCATGCCCACCACACAAAGATCATAGTCAGACAGAGTTTGGAGCGTCGCATCGTCGCCCTTCCTTTCCAGTGTTGCCTTGCCGTCAGCGACGGCCACCTCAGCGACGCGCCGGTCATAGCCGGCACCATCCCCTTCCGCGTATCCGACCAGGTACGCCGCTGACCCGGTGGCGAGCGCCCCGGCCGTGAAGCCGGCGCCGAGCTTGATCCAGTCGAACAGACCGAACATCAGAGCACCAACCACACGACGGCCGCCACGACCGCCAACGACGCCGGCCAGTGGTGCAGCGCGATACGCCAGGACAGACCGGCGGCAATACGCGGAGCGAGCAGCGCCCAGAAAATGGGATCGTTGCCGCCCATCAGCCCGCCTCCACCGCATCGCGGATGTCCTTGACGGCCGCGATGATCTGGCTGCGCAGCGCGATCAGGATCAGCAGAACGACGATAAGCACCACGCCGCCCGCCACGATCGCCTGCCAGTCCATTCCCGCCAGCCAGCCGAGGCCGAGCGCGCCGGAGCCGAAAAGCCCGGTCAGCCACTGCCAGAAGCCGGACTTCTCCTTGACCTTCTCCTCGACCTTGTCCGGCACGACCGGTTTATCGACTTGGACTTGGACAGGAACCTCCACCTTCACCGGCCTTTCGACGATCACCTTGTCGGATGCAGGGATCTCGCCGGCCAGCGCGGCGCGCAGCTCGCGGCTGACATCGATGCGCTTGCCGCTCTTCCAGTCGATGTGGCCGGTCGGCTTGACGCGCGTCCACTCGGTCATCCTGCCGTCGTTCGACCATTTGCCATCGAAGAACAGGTCGCGCTCGGCCTTCCGGCGAGGGATGATTTCCTTGGGCTTGGAATAGTTCATGAAGGCCTCCTTCGCCTCTGCGATCCGGCCCGCCTTGAAATGCTTGACCCAGACGGCCTTGCCGATCTCGCCGGTATTCCAGTGGAAGGACAGCGCGGCGGCGAACTGCGCCCGGGTCAGCGCCACACCCTTGAACACGCGGCGCACCTCTTCGGCATAGTTGTCGAGCGCCCAGACATAGACGCGCAGGCAATGCTCGAGCGACTGCGGCTTGCCGATATAGCGCTCGACCATGTGGCCCGTCGCGGATGTCAGCCCGACGCTCCAGGTCCACTTGCCGACGCTGTCCTTGTAGGCCTGGCGCACGATCGCCTCGTGCGAGGCCACTTCCATGGCGACGTCGTAGTCGACGCGCAGAGCGAGCACGGTCATTGCTGTTTCCTTTCAGCGTTGAGTTTTCAGAGGGGGTATGCGAGGGGTGAGCGGGGCTGGTGGGGCGCCACCTCAGGAGGGTATGCTAATGTTCACCTACATAGATGGTGGATTTTGGCTGGGCGCACTGGTGATGGTTGTCGCCATAGTCACTGTTGACCGACTGATCGGCCGCCTACTCAGCCGACCCAGGGGAAGGCGGTGAGTTTGCGCACTCTGGAGATCCAGTAGCGCGTGTTCGTTGCTGTTCGGCGTTGAGTTTTCATAAAGCTTGTGCGAGACGAGCCCGGCCGGGGGCTCGGCGGCGCGCGTCGCGCGTCAATGCGAGTAGTTTGGGCGGCGACTGTCGGCTTAGGGAGATCTTGTGACTGATCGCAAACAAGTAGACGACGATTTGCCTCTTCTTGAGCAAATGCTGTCCGATCATCAGCAGGCAGGCTCGATCTACCAGACCACCAATTATTGGGCCGATAAAAATGCGCGCCTTGTTGAGTATCTCCGCACGCATGGGCTCGTGAACTTCCGAACACCATCAAGGGATCCGGCAGACCCGCGGCGGGTTTTCACGTCTTTCGGCGCGACTGACGACGAGCCGCAGTTGTCACCCGATGCGATGATGAAACTGCTCCAGCGCCATTCCGGCGGATCGCCCGCACGAGACGTCCGTTTCATGCCGGCCTCAAAAGTTGGCGGACCATTGGGGTTTATGTTCCGGGGGCGCTTTTATACGACATCGTGGCTCAACTACTACCTTAGATACGTCTATGTTTCCCGATTCATAAACCTGTCTCGAAAGGTCATTATTGAGATCGGTCCCGGGAGCGGAAAGCAGGCCCATTTGCTGAAGCTCGCCCACCCAAACTGCACCATCGTCGTTCTCGATATTCCGCCCCAATCATATGTGGCAAACCAGTACCTCTCGGCAGTGCTTGGCGATGATCTGATCGGCTATGACAAAACACGAAACTTCAGTTCCGCTGCGGATTTCATCCCAGGTAAGGTGCACGTCCTGTGCAACTGGCAGATAGAAATCATCAGAAACTTCAAATTCGACTTGCTTTGGAACGCCGCGAGTTTCCAGGAAATGGAGCCCGATGTCGTGCGCCATTATCTGAAAGCCTGCTCAAAGGCGTCCAATGTCTATTTGATGGAGACCATGACTGGACAAACTGTTGCGCCTAGCGCAGGAGAACACGGCGTGCTGAAACCTACAACATTCGAAACATATCGATCTGCCTTGAAGAACTACGAACTTCAGGACATGTTCGCGGCACCACTTGCTACCCCGATTCACCCGATAAACTACCACTACGTCGATTCCTTCTGGTCAAGGCGCAGTCCTAAATCATGACACAGTCAACAAAATCGGCTCTCCCAAAAAGGGTGACGACCATTCAACGCATAAAAAAACTGATCCCGGTTCAGTTCCACGGGCCCCTGGGGAGAGTCTACCGCGCCGTGAAACGGCTGCGGGACCCAGCGCGGGCGCTACGAGCAGCGCGGCAGGCCACAATGGCACCCGCGCTCCGAGCGGCGCGGCAAGCCACGGCGGCTCCCGCAGAGGCAGTTATCGCCAAGGCCGTTGAAGCTCTCCCGGTTGAGCTCGTCCCGCTAAACGCGGAAATGCTGAAAGCCAGCCTCTTGTCCTCCTTGAGAAAGGGGCGAATTGATGGAGATGCCAAGCGGCTTGTGACTGCACACTTAGGGGCACCTCCAGCTGATCAAAAGACGATCATCATGGTGCTCCTGACGCTCATCGCCCCAAGGCGTATCCCCGAATTCCTCTCATCATTTGAGGAGGCGGATAAGGATCCATCGCTTCATATAAAGATCGCACATCGGGCAATGGAGTGCGGCGACATCGCGACTGCCCGTGGGTCCCTCGGCAAAGCTAGAGATTTGGAAGGCGCACATCGAGCCATCGAGTTGGAAATCGCTGAGGCCACTTTGGCATCGATGGTGGAAGATGCCGGAACCGCTTCTACCGCAATCTCCAAGATCCTCGATCATCCGGAGGCCACATTCAAAGACCTAGTGAGCGGGTTGAGCCTGGCGGACGGGACCTGCTCTGAACTGATTCCGCAGTTCCTGCAAAAAATGCAGGAGATCGCACACGGCGCCCACCGACTTACGGTTGCAAGGCAGATATACGAATTCGGTGACGATCCCAATGTTGGCATGAGAGAGATGGCCGCCCTTCTGCATGACAAGAAGCTCTCGGAAAACTCGGCCTATTGGATAGCTCGATACCTGCGCCACGCCGGTTATCTGCCCGAAGCAGCCGCGATGTTCTCTGCCCTGGCGCAAAAGAACGCGCAAAACCCAAAGCCCCATCTGGAGCTGGCCGAGATCGCCATTGAAGACGGCGATTACAGGCGGGCCCTGAAGCTCGTTGGTAAGGCTCGACAGCTCACGCCGGCCGACAAGCTATTGTTCTCCCCGGCTGAGTTCACCGCATACGCCGCAATGGGAAAGTTCGACACCGCGTGGTCGTTGTACAAAAAGCGGGCCACCCATCAGCAGATGCAGCAGGGCTACCTTCAGGACCGGTACTACTCCAACTTCGATAAGTGGCTGGCTTCCGACAATCGCATGCTTGTTGCGGTTTCCGGCCTCGGCGATGAGATACGCTGGTCTTCGGGGTATTCTCACCTCCCCTACGGACGGGAACAACAGGTGATCACCTGTGATCCGCGACTTCACCCCCTATTCGTGCGATCGTTCCCCTCCCTGCAGTTCCTGCCGGTCAAGCGGCGATACAAGGTGGTGAACCGGATTGCAGGCCCCAATTACGACAACGTTCCGACTGCGGAGCTCACGTATTTCTTCGACAACAGCGGCTGGGATGCAGCGCTCCGTTCCGACCGCGTGACCACGATGTATGACGCCGTGGGCTCATTGCTTCCGGCGAGGGAGGCGTTTGGCCAAAAGGAGCCCCTTTTGATTGCTGACCCTGAGAAGGTGAAGCAGTGGGCCGCCAAGCTGCCGACGAATAATCTGCCGAAGATCGGGCTTTCGTGGCGAAGCGACCTTCTAAGCTACGCCCGCACCCAACATTATACCGAAATCGACTCCATCCTCGATTTGATCCGGTCACGGCGTGCCCACTGGTATATCCTGCAGAGCGAGCTTACCGACGAAGAGAGGCAGCGCGTGCTTGAGGCCGCCGGCGGCAATGCTGTTTTCGCCAAGGATATATGCGACATCAGAGATGACATGGACGGCACCGCGGCCTTTTTGAAGTGCCTGGACGTTGTTGTAGCTCCAGCTACCGCTAATCTGGAGCTGGCCGGCGCGGTCGGAACGCCGGCGGTATTAATGTCTCGCAGCAATCACGTCTCATGGCGTATCCTCGAGGATTCCCGCGATATTTGGTTCAGCAACGTTGTCCACGCTCAAGTGCCGCTTTCTCTCGATCTGACTGGCCGGAGGCTGGTCGGCGTGGTGCATGACAAGATCGCAGCGATTATAGCAGGAGACACTGCGAATGGTTGAATTGCATTTGCCTGTGGATGTCGCCGATTGGCTTGCTGAAAACTCCACTGAAAAGGACATTCAGCAAACCGTTCAGCGCCTAGGTAAGCAGAATTCCCTACGCCGCGCGGCTAACATCGTGAATTCAGCACGGTGGTCGCGTTCTTCCGCCCTGAATCGACACCGCCTGCTGCGGACGCTCCTGAACGGTGGGTTGTACGATCGCAGCGCAGAGATATGCACATCGATTATCAACGAAGCTGATATCGCCACAAACCATCCCAAAATAGAGCACATGGCAGGCCACACACTGGGCCTCATACAGCAGTTTCGGGTGGGCTCAGAGTTCCTGGCCCGAGCTCCGCGCCCAGCTTCCCCGAAGGGTCTCGTGATTTTCTACAACGTGCAGAACCCAATCGTGTCGGGTTTGATGGTTCCGCTGGCGTTCGAGTTGAGCAAACAAGGCTATCCATCCGTGGCCGCGGTCGCCTCTACCATCGCCACACCCGCCACTGGCATACAGGCATTCGACGACCTAAGCGGCTGCATCGCTCCCGACGGGCAGTCATTTGTCGAGGAGACATCCACAGACCAACTGCGGCACAAATGGAACATTGACTGGCGGGCGGGCGTCGCAGAGGTGAATGGCATCAACTACTTCGCCTACCTCCACGAGCGGGTCGCACAAAAGGCCAGAAGATACACGATCGATATTGCCGAGGATCCCGATTCCTCGCAGTACTTTGCGGTGCTCCTGAAGCAGTCCGATGTCGCTTTGACGCTGTGCGAAAAACTACTCCGGCTTTCGGAAACCGGGCTTCCCATCCGTATAGGGGTAATGGACAGCCATTTTGCGCCAGCCGGCATCATCCGTCAGTGGTGCTATGAAGTGGGAGCGAAACATGACATCCATGCCGTCGCGATGGGCGTCTCTTACGAGAACTATTTCAGCAATCTGAGTACTTCGGCAGCCAGCACTCTCGTCATAGATGACATGACGGCTCAACCGAACCTTCGGGCGCCTGTCCTCGGAGGGGCCTACCGGTTCAAGCAGTTCCTCGCCGAAAATCCCCATATGGCTGAAGACGCGGACGAGACTGTCCTTTCGTGGATCACCCAAAACCGCAGCCTTTCCGAGGCCGGCTCGGAGGAACGGCAAGCGATCATCAAGCGGATCCGGGACGTTCGATCGAAAGGCAGAAAAGTCTTTCTCTCCATGGGCAAAGTGAGCATCGATTTTGCCGCACCGGGCGACAGAGGATTGGCTCATTCCGATTTCATTGATTGGATGAGCCATCTCATTGCGTCAGTTGCGAAGACGGACAACCTCCTTCTGATCAAGCCCCACCCTCATGAACTGCGTAAAGAGATCGTCGTCGACGGAGTCCAGATGCTTAGGGATTTGATCCCTAGTGACCTTCCGGACAACGTGATATTTCTGCCCCACAGCGCCTTCAATAGCCACGAAATGGCAAGCGATATCGATGCGGTCTTTCTCTGGAACGGGATGGGCACCGTCGAATTTCCGATCCTGGGCGTTCCGGTGGTGCCAGCTAGCATCTGGAACGAGCATGACTATCCGGTGGGGACAGACGTCCTGAAAACACGCCAGGAGTATGAACAGTTTCTGTCAGGAAAGCGGCAGATCGCCGTCACTCCCGAACTGCGCAGACTGTGTGCGGGTTATCTGCGCTTCCTCCGCAGCGACAGCATGGGGATACCATTCCGGTATGTACGCCGCGCCGCCGTCAACGCTTACGTCGGGCCCCCAATTTTGTACGAAGACGAACTCGACAGCCTGGAGAAGCGCGGCGACCCATATGTGGAACGGGCCGCTCAGCGGTTCTTCTGGTTTACTCGCACTAATCGAGCAACCAAGAAAAAGAGAAAGCGCGCATGAACAAGAAAAAGAGAGATATCGCCTATGAGGCGGTCAAATCCGTACACGACGGTCCGCTTCCTAGCTTCTGCGATGACATCGAGGATGAGGCGTTCGAGGAATACGAGCGCCGTCACTGGAGCGAGGAACAGCTACTTGAAACGCCTCACGCCGGCACGGCGTAGGACCGCGCTAGCTGCTTATGTCATCTTTCGTCACGGTGGCCGAACCGGCGCAACGTCTCCCGCCTTCTGCCGTGACGTGAGAACCGAACCCGCTTGTTCCGCCAGCCTGGTTATCGGCGGCACTGCCTATACCACCTCTCCCGCCTTCTGCGACTGTCACGACGGCACACCCCTGAGGCTTCACCCAAGTGCCTGATGTGGTGAATAGCTGTGTCTTCATTGCGATTTCCTCTCCAATGTTTATGCTGGCGGCACGGCGTAGTGATAGCCGTTGCCGATCGATGACGAGCTGTTGAACCAGATGTACCAAGTCCCGTTCAGCTCATAAAATCCGGCATTGAAGGGGTTCGTATCCCACTCTCCGATATTGCGCGGGACCAATTCTCTGCGGAGCGTGAAGTTCTCCCCGTCCTCCGACGTGGCGTACATGATGGCCCGAACGGTATCGAGCGGGCTGTACAGGATGTGATAGAGCTCGTCGTCTGCGTCGTACCAGGCATCACCGAGAAAGCTCGACCCGTCCCGGTAAAGGTGATCGTCCCGCAACCGCGTCCATGGCCCTCGAATATTACCTGACAATGAAACGGCACACATAAGGCCGCGCACCGATGAAGCGTCCTGCCCGGTGTAGTAGAGCCTCGGCAAGCCATCGTGGCCGGCTGGAACCAGACGGGGCACATACAAATCAAGCGCGTCCCCGACCGGTCCTCGGTCAAGAACAATGCCCTGCTTGGTCAGGGTTTTTCCATCTGCCGAGGTGAACTGGCAAACCGTGACCTCATCGCCACCGGAGCCGCTGCCGTTGGCGTTGCCCTGGTAGTAGCCGACGAACTCGGTTCCGTCGAAGTAGACGGAAGTGATTTGGGCATCGCCCCAATCTGGCGAACCTTCTAGGCCGAGATCGAGAACAGGGTCGGCAGAATACCGCGTCCATGTGTCGAAATCCGTTCCGAGCGCAAGCCCGCTGCGATCTTCCACGCTGGTCGCGATATAGTACTGATAATATTTGCCGTCGCCGTCCTGATATGGGCTGCGGTCTAGATTGCGGGCGATGACCGGCATAAAGATGTTCGTGCCGTCAAAGCCGCTGCCATCAGGAACCAGCGCCGGTGCGGCGGCGCGTAGCCAGGTCGCCCGCTCTAATGGAAGCAGCCCCGGAGAGACGTTGGAGCCGATGCCTTGGAGGAATCTGACGCCGCCAAGCCCGACAATGCCTGGCATCAACATCAGTAGTACTCCCAAACTATTACGATGCCATCGGCGCCGTTGCCGCCGGCCCGAGCGGCTGCAGCAGCGCCGACCGCTCCGGACCCGCCACCGCCGTAATTCTGGCCAGCAGTGCCTATATTGTTGGTTGGTTGCCCGACACGAGAGCCCAAGACGGTCTCGCCGCCCGAGCCCGTCGGGATGCGTAGTCCTGCAGAAACAATGCCTGGGCCTCCGGCACCTCCTCTGATCTGGAAGTCACTGCCGGTGCCACCGGTTCCGCCGGCGCCCCCGGTATTTAGCAGTGTGCCCGTCGAGGCCGATGAACCTGTGCCTCCAGAGCCGCCATTGACCGAGGCGTGAGAGCCGAAGCTTGATGCCGTACCCGCCGACCCGTTGTTGTTTCCAGCCAAGCCGCCCGCGCCGCCCGCACCTCGCGTTACCGTCTCAGTTGCTCCCAGAGCGGAAGTGATCCACTTCTTGCCGTATTGACCGCCGCCGCCACCACCAGCGCATGCGTTGCCAGTCGTGGAATCAGCGGCGCCCCCACCGCCGCCGCCGCCGCCGACAATTTCGATCATGACCGCCCGGCAACCGGCCGGCTTCGTCCATGTGCCGCTTGTTGTGAATATCTGCCTTGAGCCGAGAAGGTATCCGATCTGGCTGCTTTCAAGAGCGCCAAGGAGAGTCCATTCATCGGTGGCCATCTTCACGGCTTGGAAAACAGCGCCTTCGCTGGCTGACTTAGCAATCACGCCGTCAGGAAAGCGAACAGTAACGCCAACCCCGCCGGCTACGGTGATTTGCCCGGCAGCCACCTGCTCGAACGTCAGTACCGTTCCAAGGTCAAAGGCAACGTCGGCGTTAGCTGGGATCGTCAGCGCCACTCCAGTCGGGTCAGACAGGCGCTTGATCTTGCTCGTGGCGTCTCCGATGACCGGGGTATAGGTGGCGGCCGTTACCAGTTCCGGTATCAGATCGCCGGAATAGGTCGCAGCTTCGAGCGCGTACTCCCTCGCCGATTTTGTGCCAGGGCCATCCGGCTCCGTGCCTTCAGCCCACGCCTCCGCGAGGACAGCCGCCGCCTCGGCAGCTGCTTGAATAGCAGCGTTTGCCTGATCAGAGAGCAACCGGTAGCTGGTGCCATCAAACGAGAACGATGGGTTCATCCCAATCGTCAGACCGCCCGCCGCGATCTGGTTGCCGGAATTCGTCAGCAGCGGGATACCGTTCAGCGTCACATTGCCGGTGTTGGCGGCCGTGATATTGACTGAATAGAGTTGCGCCCCGGCCGTCGTGTAGACCGGCCCTGTCGCGGTCGCCACGATCGCATCGGCGGTGCCCGCGCCGGCATTGGCGAACTTGACTACGCCGTATCCGGGCACGTCGCCCTCGCGCGTCCAGCCAGCTACGCCCGCCGCCGATGACTTGCGGTAAAGGCCGTTGTTTGCTTGGGTGGCGTCGCCAAGCACAAGCGCCGGCGTATCGATCGCAGGAGCAGCATCGGCGTCCATCGCCGCCTTGTCTTCATAGATCTTGCCGCCCGCTGCGAGAACCGCCGCGATCAGCCGCTCGATCTCCGTTCCCCAGACCTGCATGTCCTTCGGCGCGATCTGCCGCGAGGTTCCGTCCGCATTGAAAGGCGACGCCCACACGTTCGCGAGCTTCGTGAAGATGCTCATTCAAAGTCTCCAGATTGTCAGGTGTTTTGGCGTTTCAGCCGGTGCCGGGAATGGTCACGTTGTCGGTTGCGATAGCGCTTTCAGTGCCGTTCGACGTGTAAGCCATAGCGCGGAACTCAATCTCTTGGGGCTCCGCGTCGGCGCCTACGTCCGTTTCATAGATCAGCGTTGTCCCCGGCCTGCCCTCGCTCGTCGCGACATCAGTCCAGTCGAGGAATATCTTTTGCTGGATCTTGAAGCTGACGGCGTTCATCCCGTTGAGGATTGCGGTGGCGGTGACGTGGTATTGCGTACCTTCTGTCGGCCCGGTGCTGACGACGTCGAGGCCAGGAGCGGCCGGAGCGGTGTTGTCGATCGCCATCGGGTCGATCGTCAGCAGCGGCGAGAAATAGGAGCCTTCATCGTCACTCGTGAAGAAGCGGCACTTGAAATCGACCTTCTCGCCGGTGGTGTCGACTGCGGCATAGGCATACCAAGTCGTGGTCCCGCCATATTCTGTCATGCTGGAATAGGCGTCCGGCTCCCCGCCGGTATAGGTTCGATAGACCGCCTCCGCGATCGACCCGCCGTCGACGCCGGTGAACTTCACCCGTGTTTCGTATGACAGGTCTGCATACTGGACGACTGACGCTTCGCTCGGCGCCACCGGCGTGTCCAGCTCGCTTTCATAGGTCATTTCCGGGACTTCTGGCGGCGCGGCGGCCTCGTCGACAGCCGGGTTCCAGGGCGTCAGCACCGGCCAGACCACGAAGGGGATTTCGACCGTGCCCTCGTCATCGTTCACCCGCGGCGTGCCAATCGCGCAGGTTTCCGTCACGTCCAGGTCCGGCAGCTCGATGTCGGCGACGGTCAGGCCCCAGGCCGCCAGCCCGGCGAAGTTCGTCGTGACGATGCCAGCGTCAGCCCGGGCCAGCGCAAAAAGCCGTCGCGCGATGCGCTGCGCCTGGCTGGCCGAGGGGCAGAACGGCAGGTCGACGTCCATGATCTGCTCGCCGACGCGATCGATCTCGTCCTGATTGCGAGCCCAGGCGATGCCGGTGAGGTCGATCTCCGTCATCTCGTAATTGCGCTCGGGCGAATAATACTTCACCCGGCAGATGTTCGGCCGCTCGACACTCTCCGGACCGGAACGCCACTGCAGGTCGATGATGTGTTTTGCCGTGAAGGTGATCTCCGGCGTGCGCACGTCGTCGATCAGCCGGATGTTGAAGGTGTTGTCGTCTGTAGCGACAATCTCCGCGCCGATCGACTTCAGCACTTGGTCCATCACGTCGCCGCGCGGTGTTTCTGAGGCCCACATGCCCCAGCAGCGCGAGCGCGGTTCGGTACCGGTCTTCGTCGCCACCAGCGTATCCCCAAGCGTCGCCTGGGCCGCTATGCCGTCGTAATCGAAGTCCGCGACGGCGAGGCTCGGATAGCTGCGCAATATATGCGCGGCGCAGAGCGGGCCATTGTCTTCATAGGCCCAAGTGCCTTCGTCCTCGGCGTCCTGTCCGACCTCGCGCGGATCATAAACCGGTTCGTTGCGCTGGACCCGCTCGTAATCGGGAGGCCCCTGCTGATAGAGTTTGGTGAACTTGTCGTCGGCTATGCCAGGCGAAATGTATTGAACCAGCGACTGCGCTATTCCCCGCACGCGATGATCGACCGTCCAGAGCACAGGAAAATAGGTCAAGAGATCGTCCCATGCCGTTTCCGTCCCGTCGCCGACTTTCGACTTGATGAAGCACCACGAGCCGCCGGAGCGCGCCCAGGGCGGCGAGGAGACCGCGCCATCGCTTTCGACCGTCACCTCGCGCCCGCCGAGATAATGTTCCTCGACGGCCGTGACCTTTCCCCTGGTGTGGCAGATCAGCCGGAACCGGCGCGTGCCGCCGGCGGTGTTGCCGAAGGCCTTCAGACCGCCGACGCGCGTGCGGCCAACGCCGCGTATTTCCGCACTGTCTCCAGTCTCGAAGGTCGACTTGAAATCGCCCGGGTTGATCTTCGGTGCACTGCCGAGAACCGAAGACAATAGCGATGCGCCCACGATCGCCGCGCCGATGACGGCGTTGCCGATCGCCGCCGCCGATACCGCCGGCAAGATGCCCCCTGCCCCGATCGACAGTAGCGATGAGATGACGAAGCTGCCGATCGAGACCGGATCGGCCGCGGCGGGCATGGCAGCCAGCGGCAGGCAGATGTTTGCCAGCAGGAGCTTGCGCAGGATCCGCATGTCAGATGTGCCAGACCTTGACGATATCCCGTGAGCGCGGGCGAAGCAGCGCCGTGCCCTCGATCGCGCGCCACAGCGCTATGCCGTCCTGGGCGAAGATCACCCCGACATGGCCGAGCCGCGCCGTGTTGACGATGCCGACGTCGCCCAGCTGCGGCTGGTCCGGCGTTTCGTAGATCGAGAGCGGCGCCAGCGCCATCGACCAGAGAACGTCGAGGCCGCCAGCCTCGTCGATCAGCGTGTGGGCTTCCTCGAGCGTCGCGTAGGAGCCGAGCTGCGGCACGGCCCTGCCCGTAACCTCTTTCACCCAGGCCGCGGCCCAGGTCGTGCAGTCGTCGCGGCCCCATTCGACGGGCTTACCCTCGACCGCCATCACGAAGGCCTGCAGCTGCTCGGCGCGTGTCATGCTGACCAGTTCTCCGAAACTTTGACCCCTACGAAATCGAGGCCCTTGTCACCGGGATAGCGGCGGCGCTGGTCAGCACCGTTCCACTTGCCGCCCACGGCATAGTTCTGGCTCGACCAGATGCTTTCGATCGTGATGGACACGGTGCGAAGCCCGATCCCCTGCCATTGCAGCGACGGCGAGGTGATCTTGCCCGGAAACAGCTTCTTCAGTCCGATCAGCACTTCACCGGTCTCACCATCGAACGTCGCCCAGTAGAGATCGGCGCGCTTGCCCTCGATCGCCCGCGCATCGGTGTGCACGGACTTGAAGAAGTCGGCGTTTGCGCCCGAAAGTGTCACGCTGACCGCCACCGCCTGGCCGAACCGCGGCTCCTCTATCCCGGACAGAGAGACCAGCTGCCCCCCAATCGGGTCCGTGACCCCGCGCCACTCGAAGCCGCCGACCGTCTTGCGCCCGGTGCCGCTGTGCAGCCTGGTCAGCCCGGCCGGCAGGTCCATTTCGAGGAACCACGCCCGGGCGACATGCGGCCCCGCCAGGCGGTCAAGATCGGCTTCCGAAAAGATCGCCACTGTCAGCCCGCGAAATAGTCGCGCACGTCATAGTCGAGCGTCTCGACCATGGTGACGGATAGGCCTTCGGCGAAAGCCGCACCGCGAGGCGCATTGGCCGCTTCCTCGCTTTCGAGCCGCATCGCCAGCACCGGATCGAGGGTCGCAAAGTCGGACGTGGTGAGCGCCACCCGGAGCGGCGGCCATATCCTGTAGTGGCCGGCGTCGATCCGTTCGGTAACCATGTAGAGCCCCAAATGGAACGGGAAGAAGCCGAGGAAATCCCCGATGTCGAGCCCGTGCCCCCAGAAGGAATCGGCCAGCTGGATTTCGTCTGTGTCGAATGCCGCAGGCGCCGTCACTGCGACGACCGGATTGCTCGACGCCCAGTTCTCTCCGTTCGACCAGGGCTGACCGTTCGACCAGGGCTCCCCTTCTCGCCATTCGGCCGACGTCGTGACGATCCCGCGCTGCGCGAAGTTGAGCCCGTCCCAGTCACAGAACGGCACGCGTGTGGCGTTCGCCCCGCCATGCAGCGAAGTGATCCAGCCCCGGTAGCGCCGGAACATCTGGCCCCGGATCGACGGGAAGGAGAACCGCCAGCGCCACAACCCGAACGGCGACGCGAAGGTCTGCACGAAATTGCCGATCGACTGGGTCGCGCCGCCACTGACCGCACGCGGTCCGGACAGCGGCTCGCGGAATTTCGCCCGAAGGCCCACAGGCCAGGAGACTATCCGAGCCATCAGGCGCGAACCTTGCGGATCTTGCGGGTATCCGTGCGCGTGTCGACCATTTTCGGGATGTTCTTTCCGAGTTCCTTCACCGACCTCTCGACGCGAGCGAGTGCCGCAGCGTCGGCGCCCGGCGCGTTGATCGGCGCGTGGATCATGATCGACTGACCGGCGGATTGCGCTTGGGCGCGCCCCTTGGGGATCACGATCTCGCCGCGTTGAAGGATGGCCGGAACCTCGCCGGGACGGAGTCCGGCAACGCCGCCGGAATGATATCGCGGTGCGCCGGCGAAAGTCGCCGGATGCACGCTGCGCTTGCTTCCGCCGGATCCGACCACGCCGCCTTCGTGGAATACGCTGCCGAGGATGCTGGACAAAAAGCCGCCGGCGAAGCCGCCGCCGCCGTTCATGCTCAGAAGTTGCGTCGCGATCTGCGCGACGATGCCAAGCAGTTCCTTCGCCTCGAGCTTGCCGTCGGAAAGAGCACTGATGATGCCGCCAACAGCGTCACCGATCGCGCTCCCCATGTCCTGAGCGGCGCGCTCTGCTTCGCGCTCAGCGCGCTCAAGTTCTTTCGCCGCCTTGGCCGCCTCGCGAAGCGCCGCAGCCTCTTCCCGCCGTTTGGCGGCGGCGGCGCTTTTGCCACCGCCTCCTCCGCTGCCGCCGCCTTTGGCAACAGGCGGCGCGAAATCGGAAAGCGAAACCGGCGTGACGTAAGGCGCTTCCGGAAGCCGGCCAGTCTTGTTCGTCGTGGCTGCTCCGCCCTCGCCCAGCACACTGTTGCGGATGGCTTCTTCGGTGAGCTTCCCGGCCTTCTGGATTTCTCCGGCGAACGCATCGTTGATGCGGTTTTCGATGCCCTTGGATGAGGTCACGGTGAGCGCACCGCCCAGAAATTCCTTGTAGCCGGTGCCGCCGGTTATGGCCGCGCCGATGTTTTCAAGCCCGGTGATCCGGCCGATTGCGGAAGCGAAGGCATTCGCGGCATCGATGCCCGCGCCCATCTGCGCGATCACGGCGGATATCTGCGCGATCAGGCTGTCGAAGTTGATGCTGTTGACGAATGCCGCCGTGTTGTCGATCGCCGTGCCGAACGTTTCGGCTGCCGCCGTGGATTCGTTGAACCTGCCGGCCGCGTCGATCAGCGAGTTCTGCAGGTTGACAAGCCGCTGGTCGATCGTCAGGACCGAACCGGCGACCTTCTGCTCCAGGATCGGCGCACCGGCCTCGAAGGCACGAAAGAACGCCTCGCTGGACACCGCACCGTCGACCACCAGCTGCCGCAGCCTGGCGACAGAGCCGCCAGCCTCTTCAAGGCCGGCTGCGGCCGCCTGAGCGATGGTCGGCGCGCCCTCCAGGATCGAATTGAATTCGTCCGCCCGAACCACACCTGAGCCGAGGGCCTGCGACAGCTGCAGAAGTGCGCCCGATGCCGACTGCGCATCGGAACCGGCAACCCGCAATGCCAAGGCGACATTGTTCGTGAAGCCGAGCAATTCCTCCGTCGAGACGCCGAGTTCCTTCTGGACCAGCGCAGCGCGGCCGTAGAGCGTCACCAGGCTCTCGATCGGCGCGGCATTCTTCGTCGCGCTTTCGAACAGCCGATCGTAGACCCGCGTCAGTTCATCGCCGGACAAGCCGGCGACCTTCAACGCATTCTCCATCCGCGTCGCCGCGTCGATCAGCTGCTGCGCGCCACGGATGGACACCGCTCCTGCAAACCCAGCAGCAAACGAGCGGGCGAAGGTGGAACCGATTCCCGCCAGCCGCGTCTCGAGCGCCTTACCGCGCTTTTCGATCCTGCTGAAGGTCGAGTTGGTGTTGCCCAGCGCCTTGTTGAGCGCCCTGTCATATTTGCTGAAGTTCGCCTCGAGCGTGGCGATCATGCGTTCAACTTCGATCGCCATCAGGCAACTCCCCGTGCTCGCATGACCGCCACGTCAAACTCCGCCTCGCTCGGCGGCGCCGCCTTGCTTTCGCCGTGGGCCTTGTTCCAGGCGCGGCAGATCGCCGACCATTGGCCGAGCGACAAATCGCCGACATTGGCGACATTCATCAGGGCAGCGCTTCCGTAGAGGGCGGCGAAGTCGATGCGCTCGTCTCCGCCGCCGGAGCTTCCCCCGATGGCTGCTCCAGCTCTTTCGAGTGGACCCTGGCTAGCCCGGCAAGCACGATCGCGTAGGCCGTGTCCCGATTTTCGTCGAGCGGACGCTCGTCGACATACTTCCGGACCTTCGCCAGTGCGTCGACGGGCAGCATTCCGCCGCCGATCAGGCCGAGGCGGATCGTCTCGACGATATCCGAGGAGCGAGCCTGGCGGACATCGGGCCGCAGACGATGCGCAAGCTGGAATATGCCGAGGTCGCGCCTGGCCTCCAGCTCCTCGATTTGAGCCAGTCCGAGGCGAAAGCAGTATGTTCCGTCGCCCCAGTCCAGATCGATCGCGCCATGCCGGTTCATCAGGCGGCCGCATCCACCCAGGTGACTTCGCCGTCGCTTTCGATCGTAACCGAAACGGCGGCGCGCCCTGTTTCTGGCCCGGTGGCCTCGAAGGCGGTCAGCTTGAAGGCGCCTGCCCAATAGCCTCCGCCATTGGCCAAAGCGACGCCGTTTAAAAGAACGCGCACGTTCTTCGTGTCGTCGCTGTTGAACCAGTTGAACCACGTCTCGACGCTGGGCGTGTGCAGCCGCCCGGCGCCGGAGATTGTCGCCGAAAGGCCGCTCTTGTTCATCACCGACCAGCCCGGCGCTTCCGGATCGGCGCAATCCGGTATCGTTTCGCGGTTGGTCTCCGAGGCGAAGGCGATGCCGCGCTCGGTGTTGATGAGGCAGTCGTGGGTGAACACTTCCGGATCTGCGCCGTCGCCGATCTGGACGAGCAGCTGCCGCCCGTTGAGGGTGATGGGTGGGGCCATATCGAGTCTCCTTGGGAGGGGTTAGGCGGGATCGAGCAGGAAGCGAAACGTCAGGACGGAATGCTCGGTGAGTCCGTCTGGATCGCGGAATGTCCGCGAACTATTCAACTCGGCAAGAATGACTACGAACCCTGTCACGGCTAGCGTGGTGGCCAGCCGCGAAACGACCGACGGAGCGAGGTCTTTCACCTCGACCTTCGATCCGCTCTCCGGCCGCGACCATAAATGCACGTCTTCAAAGACCTCCCAGCCATCGCCACAGGAATTGCCATCATTGATCACCTGGGCGTCGCCGATGGTGACGTATGGAAATGTCGGATTCTCCGGAACCCGGTCATATATGCGGCCGTCAGCGACAGCAGTTTCGGTGATGAGTGCAGCGAAGATCGCCTTTTGGAGCTGTGAACCGATCATCCGCCTGCCGCCACCTTCCGGGCCGCCTTGCCGACCGCGCGGCCAATCCTCGCCTTCGCCCGCTTCTTGCCGAGCCTGAATGCCGGGTAGAAGAATGGCTGCGCCGGCGCGCCGGGATGCTGCGCGCCCTCGAATTTGCCGCCGGCGATATGCGGCGCAGCGCCGAACTCGACCAAATGCGCGTAGCGGACCTTCTCGTTGCCGGCGCTGATGCGCACCGACAGCTCGTGGCCGCCGGAAGCCCCTTTGAAGGATTGCGAGTAGCGGATTTTCTTGGCGTCTCCGTAGCGCCATTCGATGCTGTCGCGGAGATCGCCACTGGCTGCCGGAACGATCTGCTTTTGTAGCGCAACAATCTCCGCGGCGCTTTCCGCCAGCGCCTTGCGGATTTCCTCCTTCGCCACCGGAGACATGCGGCGCAGTTTACGCTGGAGGCGCTTGAGGTTCTTGATCTTCACGTCGCCACGCCTCTTTCACAGAGCATGTCGAGGAACGCCCGATCTTTGCTCAAGGTGATGTCGCGGATGTTGTAGACGACGCCCGCAAGCCGTTTGTCGCTGATCCGCCAGTCCGTCGTCACCGTCCTCGTCTCCGAATCGGCGCGAACCCGGATGATCTGGGTGTGGCGGCCCTGTAGCCTTGCCGCCAGCACCGCCTCTCCCCCGCGCAGATGGATGAATTCTGCCCGGCGCGTGAACTGTTCGACGAATGCCGAGATCGTCCCGCCGGCCCCGTCCGACGCCGTGCCGTGCTTATCGAAGCCGACACGCTCGAAAAGATCACCCGCACCCGGCTTTTTCGCCATTTCCGGCCTCCTGTCGCGGCGCGATCGTGCGCTTTGCCTTGCCTGCCGCAATTGCCTTTTCGGCGCATTCGCGCGTCACGTTCCGCCGCATTCCGGCCCGGTAGGCGATTGTGACGTGGCCGCTGCGAGCGGCAGGCGAGAAGTCGAAATCCTGCGTGAAACGCAGCCACATGCGAGCGTCAGAGAGAGACGTTCGGATACTGGATGTCGACCGCAAGGACAGTCGTCGACTTCGCCAGCCCCAGCAGGCAGACATATTCGCCGGCGCCGATATCGGCGACCGGACAAATGCCGCCCGGCGTATCCGACAGATAGTAGGCCGTCCCAGCTACCAGCGTCGCGCCGATGGTGATGTCGCCGGCCTTCTGCACCGTAAGCGGCTGGTTGAGCGACGCGCCGTTGAGCGCAACGCCGGTCGCCTGGCGCGCCTCGGCCGTCGCCGAATTCGCGTCGGCCAGCATCCACTTGCTTGTAGCCGACGAGCGATAGACAGCCTGGCCGGCTGTCATCGCCTCGCCGGCGGTGCCAACCTCTTTCGTTGCGTTGGATCCGGCGACGACGTTCGCCGCGGTGATGACAAGATCGACCATTGTGGTTCTCCTTTGGCTGGGATCAGACGCCTACTCGGCGATACGGAGTGATCAGCGCGGACGCGCCGAAGGGAATTTCTGAAAGCGCATCAGCTGTTGCTGCTTCTCTTCGTTCGTACCAGTGCGCAATGGTCAGCAAGACCGCCGCCCGCAGTGCAGCAGGCACGTCCGACGCCGCCTGACCATATCCCGCCGTGAATTCAACCCGCACGCCGTCGCTGCGATCGTCGAACACGGTTGGAGTGGTGAAATCGTCCCGGAACTTGATGAAGGCACCGCGCTCGTCCTCGAGGCGCTCGAAAAGCGAAGCCGAGACGGTCCGCTCAACGTTGTCAGTGTCGAAATATTTGACCGTCGCGGCCGACACGTCAGGGAAAGGCAGGCGGATGACGCCGCAATTTGGCCAGTCGCATAGCGAAACCGACCATCCCTGGTTGATGATGCACCGCCCCAGCACGCCGGCCCAGCCGTCGAGATAGGCCACGGCAGCGTCGATCAGCGCACTGATGACGGAATCGTCATCGTTGTGATCGACGCGGCAATGCGCCTTCGCCTCTTCCAGAGAGACGGGCTTGGCGTCCGGAGCAGACGTGCGGGCGGGGCGGAGCATGGGCCTATTCTTCGTCCTGCTTTTCTTCCTTGACGTCTTTGACGCGCGTCGCCCACTTTTCCCGCACGGCGACTGCGGCGAGATCGCCTTCGATCACCTCGCCGACTTCAATGATTCGGCTAAGGATTTCGCGGTCCGGCCGGCCCGGAAAGGACTTGGTCACTTTCGCTTTCATTTGGGATTTCTCCAGATATGGAATGAGAGGGGGAGAGGCGAGCGACCGCGCCCGCCTCATCACGGATTAAGCGACAGGCGCGTCGTTGGCGTGGCTGCGGATGATGACAACGCCATAGACGGCGCCAGTAGTCGCTCCGGCAACGGTGGTCACTGCACGGATGTAACGCTTGTTGCCCTTGTAGCCGACCTTGAAGGTTTGGGCGTCGTCGTCGGCACCATCGATGACAGTAAACGAGCCGTTCAGGTCAGCTGCAGCAACGTCCGACCACGAGCTGTTGTCATCGGATTCCTCCAGCTCCGGCGTATGCGTACCATCCGTCCATACGCCGACCACGACCTGTGCGAGGGCGGAGTTGTAGCCGCGCAGATCAACGCCAGCGCCGTTGGCCGATGCGGCGCGCGCCGCCGGCTCAAGCGAATGCGCAAAATTCAGTGCGCTTTTAGTGTCCTTCATCGGACTGTTCCTTTCGAGATTTGGGGAGGGAGAAGAGCGGGCGACCGGGGATCGATCCTGCCGCCCGCTGGACTATTCAACCCGCTTGGGGGCTTTACGAAGCCGCGACCTTCAGGAGCTTGATGGCCTCGAAGTTCTGCACGCCGCCGCCGACCCGCTTCGTGGTGTAGAAGTGGACATATGGCTTGTTGGTGTAGGGATCGCGCAGCACGCGTACGCCCATGCGGTCGATGATCAGGTAACCGCGCTGGAAATTGCCGAAGGCGATCGGGAAGGCGTTCGCGCCGATGGCCGACATGTTGTCGTCGGTGTAGACCGGCTTCTGCAAAATGGTCGCAACCTCGGCAGCGGCGGTCGGCGGAGCCCAGAGATAGTTGCCGTCCCCATCCTTGAACTTTCTCACGGTGCCCATGACCGCGTCCGACAACAGCCAGGAAGCTCCATTCCGGTACCCGGACTTCAGGGCATAGTAGAGATCGATCATGGCGTCGGAACCGTTGTGGGTTCCGTCGGTCAGCGCCGCCGCCACGCCCGAGGCGATATAGCCAAGTTTGCCCCATGCATAGGAGGCATTCGCGACAGTGTCGTAGGCAAGGATGCCACGCGGCTTGTTCACGCCGTTGCCGGACACGAACGCCGCGCCTTCCTGCTCGGCGAACTCGATGGCGACTTCGTCGGCGAGCCACTGGGCGACGTCCACCCGCGCGTCGTCGAGCATCTTCTGTGTAGCGGCGGGGTTGGCATAGATTTCGCCGGTGTTGAAGATGAGTTCGCGGAGCGTCGGGGAGTCCGTCTCGGGCCTGGATTCTTCCTCGCCGACCCAACCGGATCCTGCGCCGCCCATGCCGACGAGCTTCTTGTAGGTATCGGTCGAGATCGACATGATGCGCGCTAGTGAACGCATCGCCGAAACCGTACCCAGCACGCGATCGACGGTGGTTTCCATTTCCTCGGGAACCAGATATCCGCCGTCAGGATCTGACTGAGTGGTCAGCTTGGCTTTCACCTCCAGATCGGAGAGGCCAGCATCCACCCCCTTGCGGAAGAAGCGGTCGAACGCAGTCGCATGGGCCTTTTTGTCGGGATCGACCGCGCCGCCGGCGCCGCCCACTTTCAACGCCGCCAGCATCACGTTCGTCTCATCGATCGCATTCTGGAGCTTGGTGATCTCGGCGTTGATCCGGTCCACCTTTTCCGTCTGCACGACGTCGCCGAGCCCCTTTTTCAGGTCGGCGATTTCCTTGTTGTTCGCCTCTTTGAAGGTTTCGAACGTCTTCTGCAGTTCGGCCAGAATGGCGTTGGCGTTGCCGCCATCGTTGCGGATGGCCACAAGGCCGCGGGCACGATGGTTTAGCAGCGGCGCACAGGTCATGGCCAGACCCGTGCCGATCGCCGCTTCGGGACCGGAAAAGGCGTAGGCGAGGTCAGGCGCCAGCGTAAACGCAGCGCAAAGGGTGAGGGTGAGCACGGCGAGCGCCGCGCCCATGAAGAGGCTTTTCATGATGCGTTCCTTCAGGTTCGGAGAGTTTCAATGAGCCGCTTGGCGGCCACGGGGTCGAAGCCTGCATCGCGCGCGGCTTCTCGGGTTGCATCACGCGGGCCCGAAAGTGAGTTGATCATTGAGGCGCGCTCGCCGCGGGGATTCCGGCTTTGGCGAGCGCGGCTTCGGTGCGCCGGCGGGCCATAAGCCCGCGGTCCATGTTCTTGGCGTCGCCTTCTGGCGCGGAAATGCCGTCGTCGACGATGTCGGCAAAGCCGTTCTTTACCGCCTCGGACGGTCCCATGAAGGTCTCAGCGTCCATGAGCTTGGCGATGTCCGCCCGCTTCATGCCGGTGCGCGCCTCATAGATGTCGGCGATCGCGCCGTCGAACCCGTCGAAGAGCGTCGCGGCTTCGCGCATGTCATGCCTGTTGCCGATCACGATGCCCCAGGCATTGTGCACCATCATGAAGGTGCCCAAGCCCATCCGGATTTCGTCGCCGGCCATGGCGATGATCGACGCCGCCGACGCCGCCCAACCCATAACCTCGACGGTGACCTTCGCCTGGTGGCCGCGCAGCAAATTATAGATCGCAATCCCCTCGAACATGTCGCCGCCTGGGGAGTTGATCTTGACCGTCACGTCCTTGTTACCGATCGAGCGTAGCACAGCCGAGACACGCTTGGCGGTCACGCCGCCGCCCGTCCACCAATCCTCGCCGATCACGTCGTACATCGAGATCGTGGTGTCGTTGTCTTCGGATGCAGCAAGCGGCTTTTCGGCCCACCTCGTCAGAACGTCAGACGGCGCGTCCCACTGGAAGTTCTGCGGGCGCTGGAAGGTCTTGGCCTCAGGCAGGTTTCGCAGGGTCATTTTCTGCCTCCTACGACAGGTTGCGAAACAACCGCTCCGCCGCGCAAAAC
Organism: Mesorhizobium sp. WSM2240; assembly: GCF_040438645.1. Taxonomy (NCBI): domain Bacteria; kingdom Pseudomonadati; phylum Pseudomonadota; class Alphaproteobacteria; order Hyphomicrobiales; family Phyllobacteriaceae; genus Mesorhizobium; species Mesorhizobium sp. WSM2240. The sequence goes on along the minus strand of NZ_CP159253.1, from coordinate 2,487,233 downwards.
ACCAATTGGCTTGACGAAAGGGCTAACGACTTTCGGTGGGTTGACTTGGCTCATCGCCTTCATCCTTCTTCGGATCGGAGTTGCCGGCCGTGTTCGGCGGGGGGTACCAGATATCGCCACCCTCGCGCGGGTTGATGTCTTCAAGCGCGCGCACCTCGTTCGGCGACAGCACGCCCCACTGCAGAGCCTTGACGTGAGCTTCCCAGCGCACCTTGATGTCACCCTTGACGAGGGCCGACCGGTTGAAGCGGGCGTAAACGTCGGGTTCGTCGTCGCCGATCAGATCCCGGTTGATCGTCTCTTCCCAGGTCGTCAGGTCGTCTTCGGCGCTGAAGGTGACAAAACCCTGCGTCTGCTGCTCGAGTCCGGTCCCCCAGCTCGTCGACTTCTCGGTGTCGCCGATCATGTGCGGTGGTACGCCGAGGAACATGGCGATGTCGTTGCGCGAAAATTTGCGGCTTTCGATCCACTGCGCGTCTTCGGCGGTCATCGCCAGCGGTGCGGTTTCCATCCCCTCTTCGAGGATGAGCGCTTTTCCCTCGCTCTCGCCGCCGGAGCGGTATTCGTCCAGGCTGGCGCGAAGGTTCTCCAAGCCTTCCTTTCCGAGCTTGTCGGGATGCTTCAACACGATGCTGACGCGGGCGCCGTTCTTGAACACCGTCGCGCCGTGGTTCTCCATCGACAGCGAAAGCCCGATGGTTTCCCGGGCGAAGGTGATCGCGGAAACGCCATGGACGCCATCGAGCGTCAGCCCGACGAGGTGGAAGACCTCAGATTGTGTCAGGTTGACCCGGCCGCCGTCGCGGCGCGTATAGATGTAGGACAGCGACAGATCATCGTTCTGCTTGCACTCGACCCGGTCGGGGTGGAGCGGGATCATCTCCATGACATTGCCGCGCGAGCGCACGATCATGGCATAGGCGTTGCCGCGGAGGATGACATGCGCCTGCAGCATTCGGCGGAACTGCGATGGCGTCTGCCACCGGTTCGGTTTGCGGCGGAACAGCTTCCACAGCGGATGATCGATCGCGTCTTCCCGCGTCTTGTCGTCGATGCGCCGCTTGATCGCCAGCGGCATGTTGGCCACGACGCCGGAGCGAATGCGGACGCATGCGAAAACCGCCGCAACTCGCATTGCTTTGTCGGGCGTCACCGCGGCGCCGGAGGCGGTAAGTTGTCCGTCGCGGAGCGCCTCCTCCAGCTGCTGCGACGTCGTAATCAGCACGCCGCCGCCAGCGCTCTGGGTCGCGGCGCGCGGCTGAGCGGCCGCGGGCTTATCCCCGAACAGTCGTGACCAGAAGCCCATCAGGTTACCTTCAAAGGACGAGGATGCCGCGGGAGCTGTAGACGGACGGCCCCACTGCTTCGGGGTTCCAGCTCATCAGGATTGCCGCGCAGAACGTCGCGATCAGCGGATCGATTTTCGCCCGGCCGGAAATCTGCTTGGTGATCATGTTGCCGTTCCCCTTGACCTCGACCTTGGCGTTGCCGACCACCCAGTTCATAAGGTCGAGCCCCGAATGGACTGCGGTCCCGTCGCTCAGTTTCCGCTCCAGGCCCCATAGCGCCGGGGAGAGAGCAGCGCCCTGGCGTAGCCGGTAGAGCATCTCGTCGGGCACGCCACTGCCGGCCAGTTCCTCGATGATCGTGGCGATGTTGTTCGGGTCGAGCCCGATCGCGTTCTTCGCAGGCAACAGGCCCGCTTCCTGGAGGCGGACGATGATATCGACGAGCGCAACTACATCATCCGGCACTTCGCAGAACGTAAGAGACCGTTCCTCCTCGAAGCCCTTGAGCGTCGAGGCGATGTCCTTGCGCCGCTCAAGCACTACCGGATGCGCAAAGGCATGGTTCCAGATCAGCCAGCGCCGTGTCTCTTTCTCGCGCCCGATGACCGAAAGCCCAAGCAGATCGTCGAGGCCACCGCCATCTATGCCGACCGTCGCAACTTCGCTGCGCCGGATCAGCTCGTCGAGCGTCAGCGTCGGATCGGCCCGCAGCCCCCAGTAGTCGGCGCCGCGCCAGCCATCATCCGGCGTGCCAACGCCGATCTCGATGTTGAGATGCTGGCTTGCCCACACGCGGATTGCATGGTCGCCCTTGGTCCGCTCTGAGAGCCAGTCGGCATAGAGGCTTTCCAGATGGATCGACTTGCCGAGGTTCGGCATGACCATCGGCCAGTTCTCAGGATCCTGCCATTGCTCCGGATCCGACGCGATCTCCGATGGAAACTCGTACAGGATCGGCAGCATCGGCCGGATTGTCTTGCCGCGGAACTCGCCGTCACGGATTTTTCTGGCGTAGCGCAGTTCATCCTTGAACGCGCCGGTCGGGATCTCGTCGCTCTGCGTCGTCGTGATCAGCAGCAGGCCTTCGGGCGTCTTCTCCAGCCCACCGCGAATCTGGCGCAACACCTTCGTCGTGTGCGGGCTACGGCCGAGAAGATGGATCTCGTCGAGCAGGGCGAAGAACAGGATCGACCCGGTCAGGATGTTCACGTCGAAGGTTTTTACCTTCAGCTCGGACTTGTTGAGCAGATCCTCGATCGTCTTGATGTGGTCGCGCGGCCGGAAGCGCCGCTTCAGGTCCGCCGATTCCTCGATCATGCCGACAGCCTGCTCATAGGCGCGGTCGGAAACCGCCTGTGTCGGGCCAATTAGCAGCGCCTCGGCTCGCGGGCGCTGGTTCATCAGCATCGCCGTGACGCCGAGGCCGGCGCTGTAGCTTGTCTTCGACGATCCCTTCGGCACCATTGCGAAGATGTCGCGGATATGACGCACCCGGTTTACCGGGTCCCACGATCCGAACGACGCCCGCACAATGTCGCGGAACCACTGACCGGCCGCATGCCTCATCTTCGGCGTGCCGGGCACGTCGGGCAGCTGCAGCTCGTCGAAGAATTGGAGGCCCATTCGGGCCTCTTCCTCCAGGAGCGGCATCTCCGGGAGCAGCGAACGCCCCTCGCGGATTCGGTCCTGCCAGTCGAGGCAGCTCAGATCCCACATGGATCAGTTGATCTGCTGGCCCTGCCGGCGCGCCATCAGCTCGCCCAGCGGCGTGCCGGGATCTGGCTCATGCGCCGCCTGGCGCTCGGCGTCTTTCTTGCCGAGCTTCAGGACTTTGGCCGGCTTGGTGGTTGCGCCCGCATGCCCGTCCGCGGTTCGGGAAGTCTGACCATACAGCATCAGGTCGTTCCGCTCGAGCATCTTCCGGAACTCGCGGATCGCGCCGACATTCCCGTCCTGGACGCCGTCCCAAAGTTTCATCGCTACGGCCGCGTCGAGCCGATCGCGGGCAACCGCCCGATAGCGCAGCTCGGAAAAATAATGCTTGCGCAGCGTCGGCATCGTGATGAACAGCGACGCCGCGATGCGCTTGTTGCTCCAGCCCAGCGCCAGCAACATGCTGACTTTGTTGCGGTTTTGGCTGGACGGCACGTGCTCCGGCCGACCGCGCATCCCCCAGTTGGCAGGGATCGGGTCGCCGAACAGGTCGATGCCGGTCGGAAATTTGTCACTCACTGAAAAAAAACCTGCGAATGAGGGGGACGCGGGTCCGGGGCCGAGAGGGGTCCTGGACTTTCGACCCGCCCCCCCCAACTGGTCCGGGGTGTCAGTGGATACGCGTACGCTCTAGTGCGACCTGATAGTCACGGAAGGCCATGACGTGCTCTGCAAGGATTTGGTTATGCAGGTCTCTCAACCTGCGTACCTCTGCCGCATCACTGGACGCCATCAGCCTATCGAATACTGCCATCCCTCGGTCATAGGCATCATCGGCGCGCTCGGACGCATCGTCGGCGGCTACGCTATCCAAAGGAACGCTCCTCTGACTTGTGATCAGTACCAGACGCCACGCTGCTGAAGGCTCGCCTGCTCTGCCTTCTGGGCCTCGCTGTCGTGCCATTCCTTCGACACGGCCATGAGGTTGTCCTCATCCCAGAACAACGCTTCGTCACCGCGATGTTCATTGTCGTGATGGATCACCGGGCTGTTCGGTGCGGGGTGCTTGCCAACCAGCAGCACGCCAGTCTTCCGGCACGTGTACATGTCACGCACCAGGATGCGCTGTCGCAGCTTCTCCCAGCGTGCGGTCTTGTACCAGCGCCGCCAGGGCGCTGCGTTGCTGCTCATCCTTGCCCTGTCCACTGGTTGGTGATTTGCTGCCCGTCGCAACCAAGGAGGGGAACACACATGCCTCAGTATCGCGTCTTCACAACGTCACCGAACGGACCATTGCAGTCGATCACTATCGACGATGAAAGAACGCTTGATGAACTGGCTGAAGCGCTAGGGCGTGGCCGATTGATAACGCGCGACGTGACACACCATCCGGGCCGCGTCGTTCAACCGAAGGCTATTGCGCTATTCCCACACACGACCGTAGCGATACACGGTCAAGTCGGTGAATAGGCTGTTCTTCATAGGAGACCATCACGGTGAGGCTGTCTGCCTCACCCGGGGCCGCTGGCGCTCCCCTCAGCCTCTGGCTGGGTGCGACTCTGTCGGCTCGTCCTGGGTGAGATTCGCTAATCCAGTTTCGTAACTTGCGCAAGTTCGAGGTCTACGGTGCAAGCCCGTCCGAACAGGTGCGTCTCAACCCTGATCCGGTCGTTCTCTCCGACCAGCAGCACGAGCGCCTTGAAATGCCTGAATGGGCCGTCGTCGATCGACACCTTGTCACCGGCCTTGAGCGCGTTCGTCAGGATCTCGATAGCCTTCGGGTCCTTCTCGATAAAGGCTTGCAACTTAAGGATTTCGTCGGCCGACACAGGCGAAGGACAGGACGCTCCGCCGATAACGCCAGCATAGCCCTTGATCGTCGCAAGACCGGCCCAGCAGGCGTCGCAATCCACCACGCGAACGAAGATATAACCTGGCAGTGCAGGCGTAAGAACCGGATCGAGGCGCTGCTTTTTGCGACCGCTGCGGCGTGGCGGAAGCACCGATTTGACCGCCATCCACCTTTCGACATTGGCTTCGTCGAGCGCCTTATCCACAGCTTTGTCGCAACCGCCTTCCACACGAAGCACGTACCAGCGCGCGTCAGGGCCATCCATGCCCGCCGCCGCGAGCATCGCCTGCTCCTTTCGCGACAGTGCGATTCGCAGGTCGCTCTTCTGCCAGGCGCGATCGATGTTGATCGGATCGCCCTTGCGGTCGAGCCAGACGCGTTCGCTCTCACTCAGCCGCTTGCCGGTTACCGCCATCATCTGTGTTCCCTCGCACCGCCGCATCGAATTCGCTCAACGCTCCCGGTCCGCCAGCCGGGAAGTAGACCACGGGCTGACGCCCCGGATCCGGCAGCCATGGCCAGCCGCGCAGCGCATGCTCCAGCTTCCACGCCTCGAAGGCCTCGGAGTCGACCGGCACCGCCTCCATCATCCCAGCCAGAGGCTCCAGCGCCGTAGCCACCGTCACGCCCTGCCGCATCGAAGCCCGGTCGTGCATGGCGTTGACGGCCGGCCAGCCGCCCCTCACCTGCTTTTCGCGGTAGAGGCTCTCCGCTTCCGCCCTGCCGTCTGCGACGAGCTGCTCCTCGAACGAAGTGAGCTTGCGCCGATCCACCTGCGGCCCTGCGACGAGCTGCTTCAGCCGCGCCGCCATCCACAGCGGCCCGAATGGAGCCGCCTCGACGAACAGCGGCTTGGCCGCTGCCTGGGGATCGGGAACTTCGTCGAACAGCTTTTGGCCGAAATAGGTCGACGGCGCCGGAACATGGGATTTCTTCTGGGCCTTGAGTAGCGCCAGCCAGCCGGGGAAGCGCCTTTCGGCCTTCTCGCGGTCCTCGGGCGTCATCTGCCGCCAGACCTTCATGGCCGGTTCCTTGGGCATACCTGCGAAGCCCGGCCAGTCCTTCAGCAAGGCCCAGCCCCGCGCCTCGATCGTTTTCGGATTTTCTTCCGGCTCGCGCTCGCGCTCTCTCTCAATCCTATCCTCAGGGATTGCTAAAGCTTCAGTCTTTACTAGGGGCGGATTTGCCGTCGCCGGTTCAACCGTCGCCGGTTTTTCAGTCTGCGGCAAAGATGTCACACTTTCGGTTTCGGGCTGCCGTTCGCCCTGCGGTTCATCGAAGATGACGAGCGCCAAACCGTTGAATTTCCCGGATTTCCGAGCGTCCTCGCGCTCCATGTAGCCGGCGTCAACGAGCTCGGAGACCATGGCGCGCGCCTTGTCGCGTCCGCAGGCTCCTTTCTTGCGAATGTCGCCCATGCGCACGGTCCAGTTGTCTGGCTTGGACAGCAGGTATCCGAGCAGCCAGCGCGCCTCCATGGAGAGGCGCACGTCCTCGAAAACGTGGTTCGGCACGGTCGTATAGCGGGCGTTTCGCGCTCCGCGCCGTATCGTAGTTTCTTCGCTCAAGGCCCGTCTCGTTTCTGGCTGTTGTGGCCCACGCACATGAACTGGAGGTTGTCCAGATCGTCGCTGCCGCCGCGCGACAACGCCTTTCGGTGGTCAATGGTGAGGTTGACGGAAATGTCGCACGCCGGGTGCGCGCAGACGTAGGGCACACCGGAATCGAGAAGCGCGAGAATCAGGTCACTCCTGACCGAGGCGAACTGAGAACGGCGTTTTTTCGTATGGAGCTTTTTGGCCGCTCGGCCGGCGTGCCTGATATCTTCCTGATTCTGGACATCCTGAAGCTGTTCGATCGACACGTAGTCGAACCCGACAAGCGGGCCTCTGGCACCGCCCCACCAGTCCCGCACGATGTCCAGTTCGATCGCCCAGCGTGCCCGTTCAAGATTATAGAGAACGTCGTCTGTTGGTGCCCCGATGTGCCGCGCCGCGATGGTGGCGATGGTTTGCCAGCCATCCACATCGAACAGCCGGTCAAAGAACCCCACCGTAAACGAGCGGTACCATTCCCCTGATTTCGCCGGGGCGCCGATGCAAATGCCTTCGTGCCGATTCGCGTAGACCCACTGTCCGGCTGTAATCGTGTCCATCAATTCGCTCCTCCGTTGGAAAAGCCGGACCATACCGAACGGATGCCCCTCATGAACCCGTCCTCTTCCAGTTCTCGAAATCGCCGCGCATCGCCTTCCAGCGCGCAGCCGCCTGATCGTCCATGTTGAGTTCCTTGCGGCTGGAGATGCCGAGCAGCGAGCGGAGCTTTCCGATCGCGCGGTCCTGCGTCAGCGGACGTTCCAGCCCGTGCCGATCCTCGAGGAAGCACAGGAAGGCCGGCTCAGAACATTTCATCGAAGCTTCGGCGGCATAGTTGGCGCGCACGTCGGCCACTGGCCCCGCCGGCGGCTGTCCCTGCCGGTCTGGCTGCAGCGCCTTGGTCTTGGCGATAGCTCGGTCGACTAGGCCCAGCAAGAACCGCACCGAGCTAGGCGCATCGACGATGAAGGCGATCTCGTCTTCGGTCGCGCCGGGGTCGAAGCGCGCGATCGGCAACAGCATGCCGCGCGCCGTCCGCGCCTCGACGAGCGCGCCTTCGGCATCGTTCACGCGTGCCCAGTCGCCTGGCGCGATCGCGTCGACCTGGTCGCGTATGCGGGCGAGGCGCGCGGCTTCTTTCACCGCGGACCCCTCCCATGCTTGCGCATCACCTTGGCGAGCTGCGCCGCCGCCCGTTCCAACTTCCGCCTTGCCGTCAGTTCAGAAGCCCCGGCAAATTTTGCTTGCGCGATGGCGTCGCTCGCTTCACCGACGGCCCGGCAGGCGTCCATGATATCGCTGTCCGCCCGCTCCGCCTTGGCGATGTGTGCGGCGCGCGCCTGCATCAACCGCGCCTCCTCGGCGACGAGGTGATCGAGGCGCTCGGCGAGCTTGAGCACGCGTGGGTCGATCTGCGCTGTCATGGCGCCCCACCTTCGCTCTCTCCGCATCCGCGCCCGATCGTGCTTCCGCCGTCAGTCGGATTGGTGAAGTCGCGCCAATGCACCCAACCGCGCGGGCAGTGAAAGCCCCATGAGCGCAGCGTCGGGCCGGTCAGGAACAGCGTCCAGCACGGCCCGTCGACCAGCTCGATGCGGTGCGCCGATGAAGCGCTGCGGAACTTGAATTCTCCCGCCCGGCGTTCGGTGCGGACATTTACGCCGCCGGCCTCGATCGTGTGCTCGACATAGCGGCCGCGCAGCAGGATGGAGAGGTTCCACCATGGATGATCGTGCAGCGCCCGGTCATCGTCGGAGCGCATGAAGTGGTGCAGGTAGATGTTGAACACGCGGTTGCGCGGAATCAGCCACCAGCGCCGCATGTAGGTATCGACTGCGCCGCCGATCATCACATCGGGCGGACGCTTTTCCGAAAGCGCGATAAGACGCGGCGCAGCCGCGCGGATCAGCCTTGCGAGCATTTTTTGCCGCCTACTGTTTCAGTGCTTTTCCCGTGAAACCTTTTCGCCTTCAGCGCCCGTCGCGGGCGCTTACGCGGCGGAGGCGCACCAAGCGGGGCGCGGTAGAATTTCCGCGCGTCGAGCCCTGCCCAGTCGCAGATGGCGAACACCTTGGCCGCCGAAATGTCCTGCCCGGCCATGACGCGCGACAGGTCGGGCGAGGTGACGCCGATCTCGGCGGCGAGCGCGCGCCAGCCGCGACCGTCATATTCCAGCATTGGCCTTAGCTTCCGCCCGAGCGCGGAAGTGTCGTAGGCGGCGAGCGTGCCAGCCCTGATCGGCCGCCCTTCCCGCACCGCCAGTTCCTCGGCGCGGTCATCCATGCGGATGCGGCGCTCCAGCGCCTTGCGCAGCCGCGTCATGGCCTTTTTCGCAGCAAGGTCGGCGCTCATTCCGCCGCCTCCAGTTCCGATATGCCGAGCATGTCGAACATGGTCGGAACGGCGATCTTCGCCTCGGCCTCCTGGCAGTAGCGCAGCCCGTCGCGAAAATACGTCTCGGACAATTCGGAGGCCTGCCCGCGCCGGCCCTTCAGGATCGCGCGGTAGGGCACGGTCATCAGCCCGCCGAACGGGTCGTAGATCACGTCACCCTTGTTCGAGTAGCGATCGATCAGCCGGTCGACGATGTCGAACTGCAGCGGGCAGACATGCTTTTCGAGGTTTTTGTGCGCCTGCTGCCCGTTCAGCGTCAGCATGCGCACGATGTCGGTCCACACCGCCGGATGCTTCGAAGGGGGGTCCAGCGTCATGTAGGTCTTGGACAGCGCGTCGCGCGCCGCCAGTTCCTCGCCGAGCCGCACATGCTGCTCGAAACTGTAGATCGCCTCTTCCGAGCATTTCTGAAACAGCTCGCGCAGCGGCTTCGGCCCGAGCCTCACAAGCTCGTCAGTCGTCATTAGCCGGTCGCCGGAGGACGGCCAGAATGCGTGCGCGTCGAGTTGCCAGCGCGCCAGCGTGTAGCCACTGTCGGGCACTTGGGCGCGGCGGTCGCCGTCGCTCCAACGCTGATGCGAGCCATCGGCGGCAATCACCAGCGGCTTGTCATGCACCACCGGATGATCGGCATAGCCACGCGAAAGGTCGCTCTGCGGCCGACGGAATAGCAGGACATATTCGGGACAGCCGACGCCCATCTTGGTGGCGTCCTTCATCATCTCCGAATAGGTCAGCCGATAGGTCTGGTTGTTTTCCTTCACCACGTCGGTGGCGATGGTGATCATGCCGACATACTGAAAGCCGTGCTTGAGGTAGTGGAAGATCGCCTCGGCATGGAACGGCGACACGGTCGGCACGCCCTCGCCGGTCACGCTGCCGAACAGAACCCGGTCCTTGACGTGGATGCAGGCCAGCCGGCCTGGCATCAGGATCCTGAGCAGCTCCGGCGTCAGAAAATCCATCTGCCGCCAGAAATGGCCGTTGTCGTCGGTGTGGCCGAAATCGTTGTAGCTCGCCGTGTATTCGTAGTGGTTGGCGAAGGGGATCGAGGTGATGATCTCGCCGATCGAGGCGTCGGCCGTGGCGCGCGCCTCCATCACCGCATCGTTGTGGGCGATATGGAAGTGTTCGCCGGTCTCGACGCGACGGGCGACGCCAATCGAGCGCGACAGCACGTCGTCGAGCGGCAGGCCATCCAGCCCATAACGGCGGATAATCTCGGCCATGCGCGCCATCAGCCGCTCATGCTCGGCCCATTTGCCTTCGAGGTTGCGGCGCACCTCGCGCTCGGCCTCGGAATAGATGATGTCGATCCGGCATTCGTGGCTCTGGCCGAACCGGACGATGCGATGCACCGCCTGGATGAAGTCGTGGAACTTGAAGCCGACTCCGACGAAGATCGCCCAGTGGCAATGCTTCTGGAAATTATTGCCCGCGCCCGACATTTCCGGCTTGGTCGCGAGATCGCGGAACTTGCCTTCCTTGAAGCCGACTGCGTTCGCCTCGTTGAGTTCGAGGCCCCGCTGCCCGTAGATGGAGCGCACGCCGGGCACCGCCGCCTCGATCGCGCGGCGCTCGTCCTCGAGGTCGTGCCACAGCACCCGGTGCGCGTCCGGATTTTCCGCGATCAGCTCCTTCATCCTGGCGATGCGGCCAGGCAAGGAATCGCGCTTGGCCGCGCTCGCCTGCGTCACGCCGAGCGCCGTGTTGCGGATCAAGAGGCCCTGCCCGTCCCGGTCGTAGCCCGCCGTCGAATGGTCGATCGGCACCTCGTGCCAGTTCACCGTCACCGGCGGCAGCACATAACCTTCATCGGGAAAGCCGAGGTCCGAAGGCGTCTGCAGGAAGACCGCCCAGCTATGCACCCACAGCCAGAATTCGTCTTCCTTGTGCGGGAACAGCGTCAGGTCGCCGGCCTTCTCCGAATTGCGCTGGAAAAAGCGAGTCAGCGCCTGGCCGGTGTCCATCACGCCGAGGAAGCCGGCATAGTGGATCAGTTCCTTGGTCCGGTTGGGCGACGGCGTCGCCGTGGCGACGAACTTGAACCGCACCGATTTGAACAGCGGCAGGAACGTCTGGAACGTCTTCGTGCCATAGCCGCGCAGCACCGCCGCCTCGTCGAGCGAGGCAGCTACGAAGCGCGACGCATCGACTTTGCCGGCCAGCACGCTCTCGTAATTGGTCAGGTAGATGACGTCTTCGCCGTCGATCTCGCCATCGCTGCGGATGAACTTCAGCTTCACGCCGCAGTCGCCGGTGAACCGCTCTTGCGCTTCGGCAAAGAATTCGTGGCGCACGCCGAGCGGAATGACGATCAGCCGCAGTCCGTCGACGTTGCGGCCGATCAGCCGCATCAGCTCGATCTGCATGAAGGTCTTGTGCAGGCCGAACGAAGCGAAGATGGCTCTGGAGCCGCCCTTCATCGCCCAGCGCACGATCGCCCGGCAGTGCGGCGCGCCTGCCGGGTTGATGTCGCCCGGTGCAACGTCGAAGCCATCCGACTTGGCCAGCTGCATCTTGCCGCGCAGGAAGTCGAGATAGGGATCGTCGCCGATTGGGTGAGAGAGCGGAGCGCTCATGCCGGCACCGCCTTGTGCGGTCTGCCGCGCTTCTTCGCGGGAGCTTCGTCGGCGTCCGGGAGCGGCGCGAGATCGACGGCGACAACCGGAGCAAGAGCTTCGCGCCGGGCGATCTCATCCGGGCTCAGATCATCTCCGCGCGCGTTCAGCCGGTTGAGTTCGCCCCAATCGCCGAGCGCTTCGACAAAGCCACGCTTCTTCGGAGCGACGTGAACCGCGTCGCCATCACTGGCCGCCTCGACCATGCGCCCAAGTTCCGCCAGGCGCTGCGCGCCGCCAACGGTCAGTTCCCTGCCGGCCCAGATCAGGCCACGTTCTTTCAGGCTGTCGACGAGCGGGCCCTGGACGGTGACGCCGGCGGCAATCGCGCCGAGCGCCTTGTATTCGGCCAGTTCGTCGGCCGTGACCGACGAACTGGCTACCGCTGTTCCCTGTGACTCCGCTGCGCTGTCGACCGCGACAGCGGGGGCTACTCCAACAGGTGGGGCTTCGGGGCATTCTCCGCTCGATTGCGGCTTGTCCTCTCGCGGCTCTCCCCGCTCGGATTCGGTGCTTGCCTCATTCCCCCACACGTCCCAGCCCGGCCGGCCGCGGCGCGCGTTGAGCTCGATCTTCGGCGTGTTCGGCCAGTGCTTTTCGATCCATTCGGCGAACACGTCCGGCTTTTTCGAATGTCCTGTCGCATCCGCCTCGACGGCCATGTCTTCCTGCCAGCTGGCGAGCTGGTCGCCCATTGCTGGCGCCACCGGGTTGCCGCGCGTCGCGATCAGCAGGATCTCGTGCTTGCCCCGGTTCCAGTAGCCGGGCGCGATCTTCTGTTTCAGCCACGCCCAATGGCTGACATAGCGACAGCGGGCCTTGTTTGGTGACAGGAAGCCGGTGGTCGGGTCACGGTCGATCCAGGCGAAGCCCCACGCGTCGAGCAGGCAGATCGCTTCGACCAGCATCGGCGCGGTCGCCCACAGGAACAGAACGCAATCCTTAGCCGCGATGGCGCCGACATCACGTTGCATCAGCGTCAGCAGATCGCTGGTCGGGTAATGGTTGTCCGGCGCCCGGTCCATGCCGGTCTCGATGCTGTAGGGCTCGAACTTCCATTCAGGGTCGGCATAGATCACGCCGTATTTCTTGGCCGGCAGGGCCGCCTGTTTCGCGGCGAGTTCGATCTCGCGCGCACCGCGGCGTTCCTTTTTTTCGGCCTGCTCTTCGGCGCGGATGGATTTGGCGACCGGCGCGATCGCCCGCTTGAGAGCGGTGCGCGTCGGCTCGTCGCCGCTGGATATCAGCTCGTCGAGCGCCGCCCGGACGATCCCCGGATCCCGAACGATGGCATCGCGCACCTGGCGTGCCTCGAACACATCCTTGCGCGTCAGGCCGATGTCTTCGACGGTCGGCTTATTGTTCCCGGCAGGAACATTTACAGGCTTACCCTTCGAAGCCACCTCGCCGCGCGACTGCGCCCCGTCATATTCATCGGCGAGCCTACGCTTTGCCGCCGCCTCGATTTCCAGCGCGTCGGCCTGGGCGCGGTGCGTGGCGGCGATGATGTCGTCATGCGCTCGCTTGGCACGCTGCATGCGGCTGGCGCGCTTGGCCGCGTCGTAGGCGAGCGTTGCCTTGTCGCGGGCGTCGAGAACCTCCGCCGCCGTCTGCGCGCCGGCCAGTGCGTCCGCCGCCTGGCGGATCAGCGCCGGGAGCGAATCGCGGTCGACGACGGCGACGGCGGCGGAGGTCTTGCGGATCATGCTTCCGGTGCGCCTTCGAATGCCGTCAGGCCGGTCTTTTCGGCCGCTTCCTTCAGGTCGTAGCCGACCTGCTCGCGCAGGAAGAACTCCCAGCGATAGAGTTGGTAGAACCATTTGATGTCGCCGGAAGCGATGCGGTAGCGCAGCCGCGCCGGCAGCCGCACGGCGTCGCCATCGACGAAGGCCGGCACCGAAACCATGAAGATGCCGGGAATCGTAATGCTCTCGCCCTTGGCGTTCTGATGCTCCTCGGCGAATTCGATCGTGCGCTCGCCGCTCTGCAACCGGATGCCCTGCTTTGCCCGGGCGGCGACGAACACTTCGAGGTGCCGCGAAAGCTCGATCAGCTCGGAAGGCGTGGCGAAGCGTTCCTTGAACAGGCGCTCATATTCGCTGACCTCGCCTTCGCTCGGCGCGGCGAGCTCCGCCGCATGCTCTTCCAGAAAGGCCGCAAAGGCGTCTTGCGGCATCAGCTTGGCGTTGCCGTTCACCCAAGCCTTGAACTCTTCGGTCAGCGGGAAGGAATAGATGACGCGATGGTCGCCGAAGCGCGCTTCCTCGCCTTCCGAATCGTAGTTCAGCACGCAGGTCAGCTTCGGATCAGGCCAGCTGGTCTTACCGAACAGCGCCGACTGCGCATCCTTATGCCGGTCGACCAGCGCGATGAAGCTGTCCAGCGTGTCGGCTTTGGCGGTTCCCTTGCGGCGCTGCGGTGCTGTCCGGAATTCTTCGACGAGCGATTTGACCGACTTGAACGCCTGCGCCGTTCGGTCGAATGCTACCGGCACTATATCGGGCAGACCCGCGCCGAGCCCCTTGGTTACGATCGGCTGTATGACCGGTGTCGCGCCGGCATTGGCAAGCGACGTGACGAGTTCGATGGCATGCGCGTCTAAAGGCACTTTTGGCTGGTCGCCCATGGCGATGTCCTTTCAGCTTTTGGGGAAAAATCAGGCCGTCTCGGCCTCGTCTTCGTCGACCGGCGGCTTGACACCGCGCGTGGCGAACATGTCGATCTGGCTCGGGTGCTCGACCGAGAGATGGCCGTCGACAACCCAGAACGGCGTCTTCACGAACTTCGCCGTGTCGGGCAGCTTGACCTTGACCTCGGGCTTGATGTCGATGCGGCCGAGCTCGTAGTCGAGCGTCACCTTCACGGTGATCTCGGCCTTGCACTTGTCGGCCGGGCAGGCCTCCAGCGCGTCGAGCGCTTCGGTCATCTTCTCGTCGAGATGGCGCGAGAAATCGCCGCGGCTGACGAGGCCGATCATTTCACGGAAGGTGCGGAGCACGCGGCTCATGGAACAGTCCTTTCGGGTTGGGAGGGGATGACCCGGCAGCGCCGGTTGCCGTAGAATTCGACGCGGCCGAGCTGGCTAAGCTTGTTCCAGGTCGACCGCATGAATGGTGCTTTGTCGCCGCAGGCGTAGAGCACCTGGTGCGAACTGTCGGCGAACACGCCGTCGCCGCCGCGCTCGGCAAGCCATTTCAGCGCATCGCGCAGAGCCGGTGACATAGCCGACGCCATCAGAACGACCTCGGCGGCACGAACAGGCAGATGGTGCGGCCGTCATTGGCACCGGCGACGCTGCACCAGTGCGTGTCGCCGTCCGGCGAGTGCTTCAGCCGCGTGTCGGAATAACCGACGACCTCGCCGGTCATGACGATGCGAAAGCCTTCCGGGCTTTCCTTCACCCAGTCGGCCGGCACGGCGCGGCAGTCGTAACCGCTGCAGCACGAGAACGGATAGCGCCAGCCCTGCGGCTGCGCCGCCGTGGGCAGCGCGTCATGAGCGAAGGCGGGAGCCGTCAGAGCGGCGAGGATCAGTCCGGCCCGGATCATTCCGCCGCCTCACGCGCTTGCGCGGCGTCCTTGGCCGGCCTGATGAAATGCTTGTCGCCGCGCTGGCGCTTGGTCTCGATCGCTACGGCATGCGAGCCGAGATTGTCGGCCTCCGGCGAGTAGCTGCCATCAGTGTCGAGTTCCCGCGCGCGCAGGACCTCCGCCTTCAGCACCTTCATCACGCCGGCAAGTTCGGAGCGCAGCGCCTCGATCTGGCCTTCCAGCCTGATGGCTTGCCCGCGCAATTCATCCTGGAATTCGTCGGATTTTCTGCGCTCGACCTCGACAAACGTCGGCGCAGGCTTTGCCATCTCGACGTCAAAACCTTCGTCCAGTTCGGCGAAAGCCGCGTCCAAATCCTCGCGTCTGCGGAATGGATTCCACATCGCTCACGCCTCCCATTTGATGCGGTAGGTCCCGGGTTGACCCCGGACCGGGTTCTTGACGATTTCGACCCTGCCGGCCTCGACCAGCGCGGCGATCAGCCTTTGCGGATAAGAGCCGTCCACCCCTGCGTCGCGCCCCAGCTGCAGCAGCGAGACACGCGCAAGGCCATCAGCGTCGACATGCCCGGCAAGCGCTGCCCACACCCGCGCCGCGGGCACCGAAACCCTGTACCGCCGCGAGAATTCCAGCGGATTGAAGGCCTTGCTGCTGAAAGCTACCGCACCGCCCTCACCCTGACCTTGCGGGCTCGCCTTTGGATCAAGGATGGCGTCGAAGTGCTGTTGCACGAAGGCGTTGACGCTCAAGCCGGCTTTCTTGGCCGCCGTCTCGATGCGGCTCGCCATCACGCGGTCGCACTTCACCGAATAGCGAAGGAAGGTTTCCGGCCGTTCGTGCGAACCTGCGATTGCGCCGAGCATTACTTCGCGCCCCCATGCACCAGCGAAAGCCCCTCGCCGCCGCGCGCACCGGCCGTCGCCTTGCGCAGATCGGAAACGGAGCGCTCAAGGGCGGCGGCGGCGCGGTCGATCCCAGCGGCTTCGGTCGACGTCAGCCTGCCATCGGAAAATGCTTGCGCCCCCTTGGCCATCAGCTCGCCCGCCTGCACCACGACCTCGGCGTGGCTCTGCATGATGCAGGCGTTCGCGGCTTCCGCCGTATCACCCGGATCGGCAAGCCGCCTGCCGTTGAGTTCGGCCATCACGCCCGTGACCAGCGGCGAGGCGCATTCCGCCTCGAGCATCAGCACGACGGTGATCGGCATAAGCTCCGGGTCGCCGGCATTGTTGAACCGGCCCATCTGGCTTTTCGAGACGGAGGCAACCTCCGCCGCCCTTTCGATGCCGCCGGCCCGCGCGATCAGGTCGCGCTGCGCAGCCTTGAGGCGGTAGAACCAGGCGCTCGGCATCGTGTCGGACATCGTAAAAATCCTTCGGACAAAAGAATTCCCACGCCGGGAAAGCCCGGCGTCGTTTCCCGTGGCGGGAACGCGGTGGATGGACTCAAAGTGCGGTCGTGAAATTCTTCACGGAGGCCCGCATGCCAGGCACATACTCATGGTCCGCCGCTCCTGAACCGGTTGGGCGCGTCGCGCTCGAATTCGGGAAGGTCTGGAAGGTCACGCGCCAGCGCCGGAATGCCGAGCTGCTGGGCATAGATGCCGATCGCGCGCGAAATGATCTCATCGCGCTCAAGGTCTGGCCGTGCCGTCTCGACCAGGCGCAGGATCAGCGCCACGGCCGGAGACAGCTGGATGGAAAAAGCCGCGCCGGCAGACATGTGACCGAATCCCGGCGCGGCATCATCCTGCCCGTGAGTGGGGTCCAGGCAGGTAGAAGAAAGAGCCGCCACGGATGCGGGAGGAGTTACATCCGTGGCGGCAGCGGTCTGCCCGGGAGGAGGTGGGCAGGATGGGAAGCGCGGCACAAGCCGTCCGGTGAAGGGAGCGGCGCTCATTCGGCAGCCTCTGGAAAATTGTCGGACGGGAGCAGCGATTCGATGGAAACGCCAGTCTCGCGAGCTATCGCCGCAGCCAACCGCAGCGACGGCGCCGCCTTGCCGGCGCGAATTTTTGTGATCATCGAGCGGTCGCAGCCGACCTTGGCCGCGAGAGCGGCGTCCGTAGTATCCGTTTGGATGAGATGTTCGGCCAACTTGGTCATGTTGACGCGGAATGTGAATGTCATGAACGTGAATGTCAAGCACACTGTGAATGACATTGCATGGACCCACGCGCAGCCCAATGCGAAAATGTGAATATGGCTCCCGTAAAGAAACCCCTACGCCAGCTCGACCGGACGTTCCTCAAGGAATGGCGGGAAGTTGCCGGCCTCGATCAAGAGACCGCAGCGGCGCGTCTCCAGGTCTCGCGCACGCTCCTGTCGAAGATCGAAGGGGCGAAGAGCCCCTATTCTCAGCGCATTCTTGAGGCCGCAGCGGAAATCTATAAATCCACGCCGGCACAACTCATAGCCGTGAACCCAAAAGCAAATAACAGTTTTTGGCCGCTCTTCAATCAAGCCGAGAAGCTCGAAGGCAAAGACCGCGAAAGAGTGCGTGAGATACTTGTCGCCAGTCTCAGGTAGAAGCGCGGCCGGGGCGAATCAGCGCGAACTCAGCATCATGGTTCACACAAACCTGCCACTCCCCGCCGTGCAGTGCCGCCATTGACGCCGCCAGCGCCTTGGCGTCTCGACTGATCCGCTCATACGGATCCATCGTCGCTTCCGCTAATGTGGGTTTGAGCGCCGTTGCTGCGAGTAGCGCTACCAAAACCGATCGCCGCCGAACGATCGGGTTTTCCGTAAAGTTGTTGCCCAAGACTATTCCCTGCCACATTTTTTCTTGTTGCCGAAGCTATGGAACATTCTTCCTAGCCGGTGAGTCAATTGCACATTCATGCCCTCGCCTCATAATGGCACACCTATGGCACATTTCTACCACTTTTGCTCCATTCCGGCTTAACGCCCGTTGGGCCATAAACTCGGAATGCCGAACACCGACGATCTCCGCCACAATTTGCGATTGCCGAAGCCCTTGAAGGTGAAACTGGCGCACGCACGAGCCGATGCGGGGCGCAGCATGAACGCGGAAATTGTGGCGCGCTTGGAGCAGTCCTTCGCTCCTGATCCCGCTTCACATCTCGCCGAACTCTTACGACCCATTGCGTCGGTGAGCGACGACGACCGGCGAGAGTTGGGCGAATTGCTCGTAAAAGTTGGCTCGATCCTGGCCAAGGGACAGGCGCCAGGCGATTAAGTTATCCACAGCCGGGCGGCGTATCGGTTAAACAATGATTAACGCCGGGCGATTCCTTTGTTCCGCCTGTTAGGTTCATGTCATTCACATTCCAGCTTGACCGTTATGTGAATGTGATGCACTCTCCGCCGTGTCATTCACGAGGAGAGAGCAATGCACCTCGGAACCTTCGCCAGCAAATACGCTCGAGCTGCTGAGCCAGTCGAGCGCCACGGCGACAGCCTCACCTCGCTCATATTCGCGATCATCGTCATGTTCACTGTCATGGCGTCCGGCTTTGCGGTGCTGCAATGAGCCCGCTCGATCGCCTCTGCAACTTCCACCGCGAGCGCGCTGCGGATGTTGAGATTGCCGAACCACGGCCGCGCCGCGAGGAAGGTCCGCCGCTTGACCACGTCCCGGTCTCCTACAGGGAACCCGAAAGCTCGATCTACGGCACCGTCGAGAAGATCCTGATCGGTTCTATAATCCTGCTCGGTGTTTGCGCCTTCGCAGCCGGCTACAGCTGGGGCGCGGTGTCATGAAGACGGAACACTGAGCAGCTGCTCGACGCGGCCAAGATGGCCGCCGAGATCGAAGGTTGGGCTGACGACACGGACGAGCGCGGCCAAGCCTATGCCGCCATCTGCAAATTTCTGGAAGGGTGGGCATGATGGGCGCGCGAAAGGCAACTCTCGGCTATCCAAGCAGAACCGATGCCGTGCTCGCGCTGCGAGCGCAGCGACTGTCGACGCGCGAGATCGCGCAGCGGATCGGCATCAATGAAAGCACAGTTACCGCGCTGGAGCACTCGGCCGGCCGGCCACGTAAGCCGCGTCCGGTCGAGGAGCTGTGCCGCACCGTCCTCTTTCCGATGGACGTGCTCGACATGCTTGGCCCGCACGCCGCGCGCCGCAATATGCATCCGAACAGGCTGGCGCGGCTGATCGTCGAGACCGTTGTCGACGAGAAGATGATCGACGCCGTTCTTGACGACGCGGACGATCTGGAGGGCTGGGCGTAATGCAGATCGGACATATTCAGGGCGCCACCCGGATCCTCGGCAAGTCGCAAGGCTATATCGGCCTTCCGCTGCGCGATGTCGTTATCAACTGCACCGTCGGCGGTGAAGGAACGCCTGCCATGGAAACCGCATGGTTTCCCACGCCGAAGGAGATCGAGGCGATCAATGCCGGCGCACCGATCATCCTGCGTGTTCTAGGCACGGCTCACCCACCGGTCATGGTCGAAACCGGCGAGGTGCCACGCTGATGGCTGTCTATGTCGACAATGCCCGTCGCCCTTTCGGCCGGCTGATCATGTGCCACATGTGGGCCGATACGCTCGACGAGCTGCTTGCCATGGCAGATCGCATTGGCGTCAATCGGAAATGGCTCCAGCAGCCGCCCAAGGCTTCGTGGGTGCATTTCGACATAGCTCAGTCAAAGCGAGCACTGGCCGTCGAAGCCGGCGCGATCGAGACGGACAAGTATGGGCCGAGCGAACACGTCGCCAAGCTGCGCGGCAATCAGAAGATACTCGACCAGATCGCGGCCAACAGGGCGCGCGGCTTCGGCGCGGCCAGCGAGCCGGTATCACCACAGCAAGGGAGGCTGCTTTGACCGGTCCCGACGAAACCCGCGCCTGCAAGGGCGGCGAGACGCGCTGCGGCCAGACGCTGACTGAGCATGTCGAAGAGTGTCAGGCCTGCGGCATGGCCGTTGCCTGCGACCTGGTCGACCATCCCTTCTTCGGCTTCGAAGCCGATTGCCCGAAGGCTGAGGAGGAGCATTAGCATGCCGACCGAAGAACAGGCGCTGAAGCCCTGCCCGTTTTGCGGGAGCAGGAACGTGGCTCAAGGCGCTTCGCGAGACCGCATTTCGGTGTGGTGCTTCTGCGGCGCGCAAGGGCCAAGCGTGCCCTTCCCTGAAAACAACATCGACCCGGTGACGCCCATAAAGCAATGCTACGCCGCATGGAACCGTCGTGCCCTTGAAGCAGCCGCCACCCTCACCCCCTCATCAGGCGAGCCGGAATGGCTGGCGGAAATGGAACGCGGGCTGCCGGAGCGGTTGCAGGACACGTACACGCGTTGGAATAACCCGCCGAGCCCGTTTCTACCGGATGGCGCAGAAGTAATGCTGAAAGCCGCCGACGCCATCGTCGCCCTCATCGCATTGGTCAGGGCGAACGCGGCAGAGCGGGATCACTGGAAGGCCAATCACGACGAGATGGTAGCTCGGAACGCTGTTCTTCGCGACCGGCCCGATTTGCCCGTTGACAGGTTGCCTGCTCTCCAGCGGGTCGAAGCCCGCGCCGAAGCAGCCGAGCGCAAACTGGCCGAGGCGGGGAAGGTGCTGAAGCAGATCGCGGACCCACTAACGGCTATGCGAAATGACGCCGAAGCAGCGGGCAACAAACTTAGCGGAATGGCCCACCAGATAGCGAACGACCCCGCTTACATCAAGCAGATCGCCCGCCAGTTCCTCGAAAGCAAGGATGTGAGCCAATGAGCCTCGAACCTGTCGATTGGCCGCTTGTGGCCGCCATTATAGTCGCTTGGCTAACTGGTTTTGGGACTGGCATCACTTTCGGAAAGGATTGAGCCAATGAGCAACCCTGTCGTGAAGCCGCTTGAGTGGAGTTTCCATCAGGGCATCGGGCGAGGAAGCAGCGACATATGGCGCGCGCAGTCTTCTGCTGGCGCCTATGCCATTCAACTGACGGGAGCCGGATACGAGTGGTTTAGGTATGCCGCTCGGCTGGGTGTAGGGGCGGCCCTACCGGAAGCCAAGGCCGCAGCCCAAGCCGATTACGAGCGCCGCATCCTCGCCGCCCTCGCCTCTCCCCCGGCAGTCGCTGGGGAGGTGGTGGCTTGGCAGCGCAATCATCCTTTCGATGGGTGGCTGCTGGTCCACGTGGAGGACATTCCACATTATCAAGAGCAGGGGCATGAAGTTCGCCCCCTCTACGCCGCACTTCCCCTCGCTAATGCGGTGGCGGATGGACTTTCCGATTGGGCGGGATGGGATCGAAGCCGGGGCGACTGGTCTGAGGCGAAACACAAAGATGCCGTCTGCGAAGCTCTGTTCCGTGAGCCGTGGTCTGTGGAAGACGCGCATGAACTTCTAACGTTCATCGAAAGGACGTGGACGAAACGTCCCGCCTCTCCCGCCAAGGAGGGCAAGCCATGAGCAAGGAACTGATAGCGCGGTTGGAAGCCATTAAGACTTTCTTCGTTGGCGACTACGGTTACAACCAAGCCGCGACCATTGACGAAGCCATCGCCGCCCTCTCCACAGCCAGGAACGATGCGCTGGAGGAAGCGGCCAGTGACGGGGAACAAGGCAAATGAACAAGGATGTTGATCTAAAACCAGTTGAGGCATGGGCGGTTCTGAGCCGGCATTTTAAGGACGAACCGTTTTCGCTTGAAAAGGCCGTCATGTACCCTCCCAAAACTGATCGGGAATGGCTTGAACGCCAGTGGCCCGGACGAGTCGTCCTTGTTCGCATCATCCCGCTCCCCGCCTCTCCCGCCAAGGAGGCGAAGCCGTGACCAGCCCTGTCCGCCTTCGCTTGTCCCGCCGTCGCGGCTTCGATCTGCAGGCGCATTCGCGTGAGATCAACGGCCTCGATGCGGTGAACGTCGCCAGACCGACGAGGTGGGGCAATCCCTATCGCGTCGGCATGGTCGACGCTCGGACCGGTGGCACGACGGATCCGGACACGGCAGTCGAGCGATATCTCTCCAAGTTGCTACGTCAGGGCCGTGAACCAGAGATTCAATTCAAACTGCGCGGCAAGAATCTCGCTTGCTGGTGCAAGCCTGGCGAGCCATGCCACGCCGACGTGCTGCTCGAACTGGCGAACAAACCGGTTTGCGAGGAAGTCCGCCCGTGAAATCAATCGGTCAGCCCAACGTGCCGCGGCTCGGCCTCAACCGGGCCGAGGTGGCACTGGCGCTCGGCGTCAGCCCCAACACCGTCGACGCCATGGTGGCCGACGGCAGCCTGCCGCCTCCCCGACGCTGGCACAAGCGCATGTTCTGGCGCATCGCCGAGATTGACGCGGCGATGTCGGAATGGCCTATTGACGGCGTTGAGCCGGAGACGGCCGGCGCACCCGACGAATGGAGGGCGCAGGCGTGACCCTCCGGCAGGATCGGGACGAAGTGGCCACGATTGACCTGCCCTTCATCGAGAAGAACCGGTCGCGGCATGGCCGCATGCGCTACTATTTCCGCGTCGACGGCGTCCGCCTCGCCCGCCTGCCCAACGATCCCGACAGCGAAGAATTTTCGAAAGCCTACTGGGTCGAGCGCCGCAAGCTCGACAAGGGCGAGAAGCCGCCGGCCGAACCGGAGAACCTACTTGGACCGCCTAAGGCCGGAACCTTCCGCGCCCTATGCGTCGCCTATCTCGCCTCGCAGCCCTACAAGACGCTCGACGAAACAACGCAGGTGAAGCGCCGCCAGATTATCGAATCGATGCTGCTCGAACCGGTGAAGCCGGGCGACAGCCGTATCTTCGCCTCGATGCCGATCGCCGCGGTCGACGTCGCCAACCTC
Source organism: Mesorhizobium sp. WSM2240 (assembly GCF_040438645.1). NCBI lineage: Bacteria > Pseudomonadati > Pseudomonadota > Alphaproteobacteria > Hyphomicrobiales > Phyllobacteriaceae > Mesorhizobium > Mesorhizobium sp. WSM2240. The sequence goes on along the minus strand of NZ_CP159253.1, from coordinate 2,464,529 downwards.
GAGGTGCTGCGCGACCGTAAGAAGGACACGCCATTCGCCGCAGACGAGCGCCTGAAGATCCTGCGCCAGGTATTCGAGACAACCCGGCCGGGCAAGGACGGCAAGCCGGAGCGCATCGTCGCGCAGAACCTCGCCCGTCTCGTCTTGCCCTTCAGGCAGGTCACGGACGGCCACCACACGCTACGGGACCACGAGATCGAGCAATATATCCGCCACCACGGCGTGCGCTCCAAGGCGGTACTGGCGCTAGTACTGTTGATGTACACCGGGATCCGCGTTTCCGACGTCGCCGTGCTCGGCCCGCAGCACCGCCGCGGCGACCAGTTCACTCTGCGCCTGTTCAAGAACCGCAACCGCGCGCCGGTGACGCTGGTGCTTCCGATCCATCCGGTGCTTGAAGCGGTGCTCGCCTGGCATCCGGTCAAAGGCATGAACTATCTCATGACCGAATACGGCGATCCCTATTCTGTGAAGGGGCTCGGCCAGCGCATTTCGGCCTGGTTCGATCAGGCGGGCCTACCTCACTGCTCGGCACATTCGGTGCGCAAGGGCCTCGCCACCGCGCTGTCGGAGGCCGAGGCGACCGATTCCATGCTCGACGGTTTCTTCGGCTGGAAGGACGGCAAGACGTCCAAGATCTATACCCGCCAGAAGCAGCAGGCGAAGCTAGCCAGACAGGCAGTCGCCCGCATCGATTGGGGCGAAATCGGGAACATGCTGCCACACCCTGAGACGGGGGTGGAGTTCCAGACGCCTACTGCTGAGAAAAAATCTAAGTAGAACAACGGCTTGACTGCCAAGGTGTGGCAGGTTGGAGGCCTCGCCCGGAATCGAACCGGGGTGCAAGGATTTGCAGTCCTCTGCGTAACCACTCCGCCACGAGGCCTCGCCGCTGCCGGCGTTCTACGGTTGGCTCTGTTAACAGAGGGTATTCGGAGCGACAAGCGCCTTTGCTGATTAAAAAAACGGCCGGCACGAGCATCCGGCGTCCGCCATTCCCGCAAACGGGCCCTATTCGCCAGGCGGCCGCTTGCGGCGTTCCCACCAGACGACGCTGCGCCGGCGAAACCGTCGCACCGTCGCGAATTCGTAGGACAGTATGAGGACGCCGAGGGGCATCATCCAGAAGCCGAGCACCGGCAGGAACCCCAGAATGCCGAGAATCACCAGCAGCATGCCGATTGCAATGCGCAGTCTGCGCGATTGCGGCATCGCCAGCTCGCGCCCGAAAAGCGGTATCCTGCGGCGGGGAATGTGGTGACGGCTGCTGATTTCGGCTCTCCCGATCGGCGCTATGCCATTTGCATGACGGACGGAGCCGCGATCGCGCCCCCGCATCATATGATGGCCCTTGCGCTCCAATGCCACAGAGATTGCGCCAAAATTCGCGCGAAAAATAGCGAATGCCGCTTTGCAAAGCCGAAATTGGTTTGCTATAGGCACCCTCGTTCACGCGAGCCTCTGTTCCCCGGTAGCTCAGTGGTAGAGCAACCGGCTGTTAACCGGTTGGTCGCTGGTTCGAATCCGGCCCGGGGAGCCAATTTTCTTCCTGCCGCCTCTCGCATAATACGCTGAAAACATTGTATTAATAGCGATTTTCATCCGTGAGACGGGAGCGGTTTCGCTGATTTTGCTGCACATTCTGCTGCACATATTGCTATACATCGGCGCTTCAAGCATGGTCGTGAAACCGCACGTCGCGAGGGGGATCACGCCATGAACATCCAGCGCCGCAACAAGGCCTTCCACCTGATCAGGCGCGTGCCGAAACGCTTCGAGACGATCGAGCCCCGCAAGGTCGTGTGGATCAGCCTGCACACGGATTCCGAATCGGTCGCCTGCCAGAAAGCCCCGACGGCTTGGGCGCACATGGAGGAGGCATGGGAAGCCCGGCTTGCGGGCGACGGTGACGACGCCGAACGCCGCTTCGAGGCGGCGCGGGAACTCGCCCGCGTCCGGGGCTTTCGCTATCTCACGGCCGATCGTGTCGCCAAGCTGCCCCGCGAAGAGTTCCTTGATCGGGTCCGGGCGGTTGTGAAGCCCGACGGCGAGCCGGATCGGATTGAGGCGGCGGCCATTCTTGGCGGCGCGAAGGAACCGTCGATCACCGTCGAGCGGGCGCTTGAACTCTACTGGACGTTGGCGAAGGACCGCACGCTTGGGAAAAGCGAAGACCAGCTTCGCCGATGGAAGAATCCGCGCAAACGGGCAATCGCCAATTTCGTGAAGGTTGTCGGCAACAAGGACATTGGCGCGATCACGCCCGACGACATGCTCGACTTCCGGCAGTGGTGGGTTGAGCGGCTGGAGTCGCAAGGGCTCACGCCGAACGCCGCCAACAAAGACCTGATCCACATTTCCAATGTGCTGAAGACGGTCAACAAAATGAAGCGGCTGGGGCTGGTCCTGCCCTTGGGCGATCTCGCCTTCAAGGAAAACAAGAAGCGCGTGCGCCCGCCCTTCTCCGAAGAGTGGATCAAGACCAAGTTGCTCGCGTTGGGCGCGCTCGGCGCGCTCAACACTGAAGCCCGGTGCATCGTGCTCGGCATGGTCAACACGGGCTATCGGCCCAGCGAGGCGGCGGGGCTGATGCCGGAACACATTCGCCTTGACCACGACGTTCCGCACATCTCGATTGAGCCCGAAGGACGACAGTTGAAGAACGATGCTTCCCAGCGCGTCATTCCGCTGACGGGCGTCAGCCTCGACGCCTTCCGGGAGTGCCCCAAGGGCTTCCCGACCTATCGCTTCAAGGACAAGGTGTCGGACACGGTGAACAAGTTCATGCGGGAGCACGGGCTTTTGGAATCGCCCGACCATTCTCTCTACAGCCTGCGGCACTCGTTCGAAGACCGGATGCTTGCCGCCGGAGTGGACGAGCGAATCCGCCGCGACATCTTCGGCCACCAGCTTGACCGGGAACGGTATGGAAACGGCGCGACGTTGGAGCACAAGCGGGACATCCTTCAGGCAATAGCTCTCTGACTGGCGACCACCAGCCGCGCTCGCGCAACCGGGTCCGACGACGCCAGCGCTTCGACTTCTTTGTCCAGCCGATCGAATACCGGCACATAAATCGGATTGTCGGTGACGAGTTTCGCCACGGCCGCCCGCAAGCGGACCAATTCGTCCTTGTCCATGGAACGCCCTCAATGGGCGTGGTCCCGTTGAAGATCGCGGCGAGCGGAGCGGTCAGGATCACGCTCGCCTGCGGATGGTCAGAACGCCCCGTTGAGGCGCACGTCGGTCGTGCCGGACGGGTTGCCAGCCGTGGCGACAGAAACCCCGATCATGGTGTTGTCGGTCGCCGTGGTCGTGACCAGCTTCGCCGTGTCATCCCAATAGACGACATCGCCGACGGCCATAACATCCGTCGAGACCTTGGGCAGCTTGAAGACGCCGACGGTCACAAGATCCACTTCAGCGCCCGACTCGGCGTCGCCAGCGGCCACGCCGAAGATGCTGCCCTTCAGCACGCCGTCGCCGCTCGACACGGCGTAGGGCGCGGTGACGGTCAGATTCTCGCCCTTCTGCACAAAATTTTTCATTGGTCAGATTCCTTTTGAAGTCTTGAAGAGGATGGTGTTGGCGGGTTTGGCCTGCGCTGCCGCAATCGCCGCGTCGGCGGCCGCGAGCGCCCGCGCCATTTCGGCGTCGGACTTGTAGATGACGGTTTCCCCGTTTTGGTCGCGGAACTCGCGTGCCCCGTTGAGACGCGCCTGAAACAGCGCGTCCCGCCAAGCGATCATGTCGGCAAGCGACGCGGCCATGGTTACGCGCCCGGATTGAGGTAAGCGCCGCGCCAATCGACCGCGCCAGCGCCGAAGTCGAGCACGACTCGGAACTCCATGCCCAGCACGTCCCAGCCTTCGCGGCTCGCCATCTGCGGACCTTGGGCGCTGGACAGGTAGGCATATTCGAGCACGGGCAGGACGGCCGGATCGGCAAAAACATACCAGGACTCGTCGGTGATCCGGGGTTCGACCAGAAGCGACAGCTTGCCGGTGAAGGGGTTCGCGTCGCTGAAGGTCGTGGCGTAGATCGTCGCCAAGACCTGTTCGGCCGCCGTTTCAAGCTCCGGCCCGACGACAAGGAAGCGGGGCGTCGCGTTGATCGGCGTCTTGCCGTCCAGCGCCTTCATGCCGCGCATGGCGAGCCGGGCGGCGCTAAGGGTCGTCACGTCCACGGCCGCCCCGGTGCCCGCAAGGTTGCCGTGAGCGGCCGAAAACAGGTCTTCGTCGTCCTCGCCCATGGCGGGATTGGACAGAAGCAGAGTGACCAGAAGGTTCGCTTCCGTCTCCGCTGCCATCCGGCCCGCCGTCGCGCCCCAATCGCGGAACGCGCCAAGGTCGTCATTGATCAGCGCCTTTCGGGAAATGGCGAACTGCGTCGCATAGGTGTCGAGCGAGTAGGACTCGGCCGCCTCGCCCCGCGACGTGTGCGTGATCTCGCCCGACTCGCTCACCTTCTGGAGAAGGCCGATGTCGGACAGCTTCAGCTTGGACGCCGGGCGAAAGTCCGCAAGGGTCGTCTGCCGGGCGAGCGCCGTCTTGATCGGCGACGCGGCCGCCTGATAGCTCTCCGTAAGCGTACGAGTGCCGACGCCCGTGAGAAGCTGGGGGAAGTCGCTGGTCGTGTGCATCGCCGCCCGGAAGAGCGCGTCGGCGTCCATGCCGCGCGTCGAGATGCCCGCCGCTTCGACCAGCGCGCGGGCGTGGTCGCGAAGCGAGTCGCTCATGAAGGGGCGGGCTTCGTCGGTCGGGGCGGTGCCGCTCACGCGGGCGTATAGCGCCTCTTCGCGCCGCGTGCGGATCACGGCCGGGTCTTCGCTGGACGGGCTCACCACGCGAATCCGGGGCGTGTTGCGGGTCCGCGCCTGCATCGCCTCGAACGCTTCCGCACGGGCTTCCGTGGCGGACAGGTCGCGGTCGATCATGTCGTCCGCCTGTTCCGTCGTCATGCCCGCCGCGCGGGCAATCTGGCGAATTTGCGCACGGGTCTCGGCCGGAGTGTCTCCCGTACGAACGTCTTCGTTCTCAATGATGTCTTCGGGCATGTTCTCACTCCGAAAGGTTGCGCCCGGATCGGCCGGGACCGGCACGGCGGAAACTTCAAAGATCGACCACGCCGCCGCCGTGCGGACGCGGACCTTGTTTTCGAGGGAGTCGGCCCAGCGTTGGACGCGGTAGCCGACAGAGACGCCACGAATGACGCCTTGCCGGATGCGCTCGACGATGGGCTTCACGTCGTCGGACTGAAGCAAACGAATGGTGGCAATCAGCGCGTTGCCTGCCGTGCGGAAGGCGGTCACGACGCCGATGGTGTCGCGGGCACTGGCCTGCCGGTGCCCGTCCAGAACGGGCGCGCCGACCAGCCGCGACGTGTCCAGCCCCTGCCGGGTCCAGCCGCTCGACATACGCCCCGCGCTGGTCGCGGCGCTGGACATCGGAAAACGTCGAGATGGTCGCTTCAACGGTCAACGCCGCTTCGTCGAACGACTCGGGCGAGATGACCGCGCGGCGGGTCATCACGTCTTGCGATTCCAGCGGCAACCGGCCGTGGCGGACGCATTCGGGAAACACGTCGTCATATTTCCGGCGGCGGGCGGGAACGAGCTTCCTAACTCCCGGCATCGGCGGACTCCTTCGTCATCGGCCGCGTGTCGGCGGCAATCTCTTCGTCCAGTTGTTCGATAGACCAGCCGCGTTCGGCGACGGCCTTGCGACGGCTGGTAAGCCCAGCCTCGATTTCGGCAACGGTCGCTTGCGTGTCCTTCAGCGGATCGACCTGAAGCGGCTTGGGCGGCAACCACTCGACGGCCAGCCATTCGCGGCCGAACTCGCCCGCGTCGAGTTCGCCGGACAGCGCCGCATAAGTGATCACGCGCCGCCACACGGGGGCGAGGAATTGCGGAACGAAGGTGCCGTATTGGATTTGCTCAACGCGCTGGCGGAACGGCAAAAGACCGGCCCGAAGGCTCGAATAGTTCGCGCCGGTCAAGTCGCCGTCCACGAAATGCGTCGGCAGGCCCAGCCCGGCGGCAAGTTGCTGAAGGTTGAGTCGAAGGAAGGCGGCCACTTCCGCCGTCTGGTGGGGCGTCGAAAACTTGATGTCCATGCCCGTCGGCAGGCGGCGCAACGTGCCGGGCTCAAGTCCGGCTTCCAAGACGCCGCCCTCGCCCGTGCCGTCGAACGGCTCGCCCGCCGCGCCATTCTGGTCGATCAGGAAGCCGGCGTGCATGGCCGCGACCTTCACGCCGACAAGAAGGGCGTCGAGCAGCTGGTCTAGCTCACTCGCGGGCAGGATGACCGGCGCAAGCCACGGCACGCCCCGGACCTGCCCGGCCGCCAGCGGCTTCATTACGTGCAGGATTTCGGATGCGTCGATCCGCACGGGCGGCGCATAGGTAGCGAACTGATCGTGGGGGCGTGACGGCAGGGCGTGATAGGCAACGCGGCGGCCATCGGCGTCGAACTCCACGCCCTGCACGATCACGCCGCCGTTGCCAAGTTCGCGCGTCATGGACTCGTCGATCAGTTCCGGCGGGATCAGCCGGACGCGAAGACCGTCGGAATCGAGGAACTGGACGAAGGCTTCCCCGTCCGCGACAAGACCGCGCGCCACGTCCGCCTGCGAGCCCCAAAAGGTCGTGCGGCCGTCGGCGTCTGCCTCTTCCGCCCAAGTATTGAAGAGCGTCGCCAGCGTCTTCCGTGCGGCCGCGTCGGGATGCTGGGAAGTCGGCATGATGCCAGCGCCGACCAGCGCGCCGGTCCAGTTGGCGACGGCGTTTGCAATCCACGGGTTGTTGTTGGCGAGATAACGGGCACGGCCGCGAAGGCTCGCCCCGGCGGCCGCCACTTCGGGATTGATCCGGCCGAAGGTGCCCATGCCCCAGCCGCGACAGCCGCCCGCCGCGCCGTCGAACCGGCGGATATGCTGCGGCCGTGTCGTGCGGCGGAAGAGATTGAAGGGATTGGGCAACCGGACGGGCATGGTCAGTTCACCTTGCCGCGCGAGTGCATCCGGTCGAGCACGTCGCCAAGATCGATGGCTAGGACCGCCCGTTGCGAGAATTTCGAAAGGTCATAACCAAGGTCGAAACCGCGCCCGGCGGCCGGTTTGTAGAGGCGGGCAGCGTGGACGACCTTGAAATTGTCGTGCCGGAGCGTCCACAATTCGAGCGTCCAGTCGCGGTCGCCTTCCGTAAACTTGCGGATCACCAGTGCGCCGGGGGTGAAGCGCGGAACGTCCCCGTCGAAGGCCGCCGCGTTCCACTCATAGAGGCAGTTAGCGACGACAAGACACGCGCTCTTATCCCGAATGCCCATTTCGATCAGCCGAAGCAGGAGAGCGCACACGATGCAGGTGGCCGGGGTATAAAGGTACGCGCCGCGTGATCCTGTCTCGCGATACGGTGCCCACAAATAGCTTTGCGAAGCGAACTGCCGAAGGCTGGCGTGAAGCTTTGCCCGATCCTCGCCCGGTTCGGCGATCGTGTCCGCAACGTCCATGATGGTCATGAAGTGACCGGGGTTGCGCAGGATTGGCTTCGCAAAGAGCGCGTGGGTGTTTTCTTCGATCATTTCGGGGCTCCGATTCCAGCGTGGTCTCGGGTTTCATGATGCCAAAAACTTCAATAATATCAATAAGCTACCAAAAGTTGCTAATTGACCTTGCGGGGAAGTCTCGGGTAGATTCCAGCCTCCCCGACGGGAATTGTCCCCCTGTCAGGTTCCCTTGATTGGCCGGAGCGGGCGGCGGCCCCGGTCTTTTTGCAAAGGTTCAACGATGCACAGAGTTTTCGCGCTCGACGTGATGCCGGACGGCCGGGTCGTCCCGGTCGCGCCGGAAGACCTGCCGGACTTCACCAAGCCGCCGGAAGGACTTTCGCGGCAGTTGCGACGGCAATGGGAACGGCGTTATAGGGACTTTTGCGCCCAATATGACCTGCCCGCCGATCTCGCGTGGTATCGGGCGAGCAAGGCAACACTCGGCGAGGGTTGGAGCGGCTTCTAGTGATCGCCGTGATCAGTTACGCGCCAACAGCGTCGCGTATTTTGTCTAGGAACCTGGCTTTAAATTCGTCGGGATATGAAACACCTTTTGTGAGCCTCGACGCTACTTTTTCCGCTAAGTCCGCCTTTTTGTAGCTGATGCCATTTCTCTCAACAACATCATCAGTAATTTTGAGTGCGCCGCCGGCTCCATATATGCCATCAATTATGCTAGTGGGATAATAGTGCTCAATTCCATTCATGGACCACACCACAATGTTTTCGCGTGGGATGCCCATCCTCTTGATTTCTTCGACTAATCCCCGGGAATGAACTGAATCCAGAACCGGAAAAATTCGGTCACGATAGGGGCTCTTTTGCAGATCGGCGAAAAAGCTGGATGCCACGTATATCATTTGCTTAACACGGCTATCGTCCCCCGCATGCACCACACTGAACATGGTGTCCGGAAACTCTAATTCTAAAGCTCTCCTTATAAAAATGTCCTCGCATTTCCCCTCCACAACAACAATGATACTCGGTAGATACAGAGTCTCAAACCGATTACCAAGAAGAAAGAAATGAATTCTGTTGAATTCCTGCTGCGTGGCGACGGAATCAATATCGATTAGGTCTCCGTTCTTGGAAACAACATAATTATTATTTATTCTTCGCCTATCGAGAAATATTGTTGAATGGGTGGCCATCACCAACGTTTTTATATGTGAGAAGTATGCTTTCCTGCTCTCCAAATCGAACAAGAAGTCGGCGAGTATCCCTTGCGCTTCCGGGCTGATTCCCAATTCTGGCTCATCGATTAGGGATCGTTTTATATTCCTTATCCAACAGACAGGTCAGAATCGACGCAATTAGGCGCACGCCAGAGCTGGTATAAGAAAGATTGTGACCTCCGCAACTTAGATATCTTTGTGACATCTCGTTTAAAGGATCAGCTTTCATAATCTTAATTTCTGCGCCTAACAATCTTTTCATAATAGAGAAGAATTTGTCTCGCGTATCATCATCAAATGCCGCAATTGATTGCTGTAGATTTATTGGCGAGTTATCGATGTTGTGATTTTGCCGCCGCCATTGCTGAAATTGTTGCCACCATTGAGACTTCTTGTTCCTATTTGGCGTGTAAAAATTCAGTGCGTGGAAATTTGTATACCTAGCTGGCCCAATGTAAGCTGCCTCTTGCCCGATTTGCTCAGTAAGAGTTTTTAGAAGAAATGACTTTCCACAATTATTTCTTCCGATAAGAACAGAATACTCTGATCCTTTGATGCGATCCAATTGAACCTTTGCTTTGTCCGTTATTGCTGTATTTGGACGTTCTTCAAATCCATAATCCAATGGTTTGCCCCGCCTCGTATCACCATTCATGCTTCGAATCAGATGACTGCCCTGTTGAGCCACGCAGACCTTATCACGGTTGGGCGGGGTTTGGGCATGGTGGCGTTGGCAACTTCCTCTTCGCGCCGGTCCAGATTGGCCGTGACCAACCCTCGCACGGCCATGCCGTAGATGACGCAATCGAGCGACTCGGCCCGGCGGCCGGGAATGCGCTCCCATAGGCGGACGGGCGCGCCGCGCACATAACGCATGATCAGGCGTTCCGACGCCAGTTCTTCATAAAAGCGGGCTTCCAAGTGGCCGCTGAAGCGGACGGTGCGGCCGCGCGTCAAACGGCTGGCAAGCTGCCCCTTCAGGCCGTCCACGCCGACGATGAAAAGCTTCGTCCCTTTCGTGTCGCTGGCCCGGATTGCAGGGCGATTCCCGGTCGCGCCCTTCAAAGCGTATATACGCCTCGCCATACGAGCCCGTGTGAAGGCGATAACGCGGTCCATAGTCTCTCCGTCCCCGGCGTCCACTCCGGCCGCGTCCACGCGCAGGATTCCGCCTTTCGGGTGCTTCCAAATGGTGCGAAGCGCGTCGTCGAGTTCCGACCACACGTCATCGCCCGCCGGGTCGCCATAGATGACGCTTTGGCCCAGCACGTAAACGTCATCGCGAGACCAGCCAAGGAAGACGATTTCCAGCCGGTCGCGTTGCACGTCCACGCCCGCCGTGATGACCAGCACGTCCGGCGGAATGGCGGCAAGTCCGAACGGCTCCGCACGGGCGGCAAGCGCGGCTTCGTCAATCTCTTCGGCCGCTTCGCGCCAGCCTTGGGCGAGGATCGTGTTGACGAAGACCTGAAGCGTGTCCGGGCTCTTCTTCGCCTCGACGAACTCGGCCGCCAACTTGCCCCATGAGGCGTTCGCCAGCGTCGAGACGAGGGCGTTGAGGCGGAATCCGGCATGGCCGCGCACATGCGGCGCGGTCGCTCGCCAGCGGCCGTTTTCGACCATGGCCACCTTGTGCCGCTCTTCCACGACGGAACCGCATTCCGGGCAAACGTAGTGCGCCCGCTCCGGCTCGCCTTCCGGCCACTGTATATCGGCCCAGGTGATTTCGTGACAGTGGCCGCACTCCGGGCACGGCACTTCGAAGACGCGCCGATCCGACCGGGCGTAGGACCGGAGCACGTTCGATGTCTCTTCGATGGTCGGCGTGCTGCCCACGATGATCTTGCGGTTTGCGAAGGACAGCGTGCGCCGCTCGGCAAGCGTGACCGGCGAACCTTCCGCGCCGGGCTCCATGGCGTCGGCTTCGTCGATCAACAGCACGCGGGCATTGTGTCGGCGAAGGTTCCGGGGCGACTTCGCGGCAACAATCTTCAGCGAGCCGCCAGCGAAGCGGCGGCTCAACAACGTATTTCTGCCGGTCTCGTCGGCGTCGGCCGATAGCAGGCCCCGGAGCGCGGGCGTCGCCTCGAAGATCGGTTCAAGGTCGCTCACGACGTAATCGCGGCAGTCCGCTTCCGTCGGCAAAAGGCATAAAATCGGGCTTGGTTCGTTGGCGACATAGGACGCGAGCGCGCCGGTCAACAGTGTGGTGAAGCCGACGCGCACCGGTTTGACCAGCGTCACGCGCTCTAGCTCCGGGTCCGAAATGGCGTCGGCGATTTCCCGCTGATACGGCCACAGGCTCACGCGGCCGGGCAGCGCCGATACGCCTTCCGGCAGGCGCATGTGCGTTTCGATCCATTCCGACAGGCGAAGGCGCGGGGGCGGGACCAGCGCCCGGAGCGCGCGGCGGCGGCTTTCGATTAGAGCTTCAGTCACGGGCGATCTCCGCTAGGGCGTCGCGGATTTCGCGATCGATGGACGTCATGTCGTGCGCGGTCAGGTGTCCAAGCCGTTGCTGGATTCTGGACGGCAGGGCGAGCATGGCGGCGCGGACGTGCCGGAGGATGGCGGACCATTCGCGCTCGACTTCCACCGCCGGGATAAGCTCACTGCGGGCGACGGCGTTCGCGGTTTCCAGTTTCTCCGCTTGGGCTTGCGCCGCGCGGGTCTTCGCCGCCGTGTAGGCGGGATCGGCACGGCCCCGGCCGGAAGTCTTGGACCGCTGGTCGGCGCAATAGGCGAGGATCGACGCCCGGAGCGCGTAGCGGGCGCGGGCGGCGCGGGTGAGCACGCCCGCAATGGTCAGTTCATCAATGCGGCGTCGGGACAGGCCCAGCCATTCCGCAAGCTCTTCGGCCGTGACCAGCGAATCGGCAGGTTGCTTACGGACAGTGCCGACCAGTTCTTCGATGTCCGCTAAAATCGTGGATTCCATTTCCTATTTTTCCTCACAGACTGAAATGGCGGGGTCTGCGCCACCCGCGACGGCCGCCAGCCGGGAAGGACCCGACTCCCCCCAGTATGGCGGTGATCCAAATGATCCTTCGCCCGATCCAACTGCCCAGCGGGCGCAAACCATTGACTTTATTAGCTGATCCAACTGATCCGGCTGATCCCGCTGATTCCGACGAATTTCGGTTAGGGAACGCACTGGCGACTCTACGACGGCCAAGCCATGCGCTCGCCTGCTTACAAACCTCAAAACCAGTTGGATCAGTTGGATCAGTTGGATCACCGAATTTTACTGACGGATTCCATTCAGCTTTTCCGATCCAACTGGATCGACCGTCGCATTTCTGAAGCTGGATCAGTTGGATCATTCGCCTTCCCCCCAATCGACGGGCGCGCCCAGCCAATCGCCAAATGCCTTGCGGCATTCCGCCAGCGGCGGAATCACATACAGGCGCGGCCCCGGTTTCCCATCGACGCGCGGGCGGGACTCGCCCAAGCCGGGCAGCATCTTGTGCAACTCGATTCCGAATTGCGTCGAGTTCACCGCGTCGCCTTGGTGACGGTTTTCCCGGACGAAGGATTCATATCGGCCCCGGATGTCGTCGCGCTCCACCGTCACCGTCTCTTCCCAATCCTCGAACTCGCCAACATCGCCATTGTGCAGGAACTCGAACCACCAGCGTTCGACGCCGCGAAGCGTGTTGAGCTTCTGGTCGCGAAGGGCTTCCGTTTGCGGCACGTCCCGGACGTTGAAGTCGGACAGATCCACGTCGAGCAAATGGGCGAGGAATCCCGCCGGGCCGTCGCCCTCAATCTCGGAATAGAGCGCGTTGAAGTATGCCTTGTCCTCCATGCGGGAATCGCTCACGTCAAAGACGGCATAGCGGCGTTCGTCGTGGGTCGCGGGCACGGCCCAAGACTCGTTTGTCGTCATGAACATTCGAAGGAAGGAGTCGACTTCAACCGTGTCCACGCCCTTCTTTTCGATGGGCATCGTCTCCGAAGTGATCAGCGCTTGCAGCGTCCCCTTCTTATCCTGCGCTCCCGACCAAAACGAATCTTCGACGTGAACCAATAGTGCCGTGGCGAACGGTGCGTTGAAGCGCTGTGTAAGAGCGTCAGAACGCGTGACATGAGCCACGTGGCGTTTGCCGACGATGCGCCGGAGAATGACCGCAAGCGTGTCCTTGCCCGCGCCCTTGCCGCCCTTGAAGACCAGCGCCACGCCCGGCTTGCGGCCGGGGTTCTGCACCAAGTCCGCCAGCCATCCGACGATGTAGCGGGCATGGGTGCGGTCGCCGTTGGCGAGCACGTCGCGGATATGGGCGAGTATCAAGTCGCAAGAGGCGTCCGGGTCCGGCTCGACGGCCCAGCCGGTCCATAGGTTGAGCGCCGTGCGCGGGGCGTTGCGGGTCGGATCGAAGACGATTTCCGAATACTCACGGCGGCGCGGGTCGCGAAGCCAATGGTGCGACGCCGGTTCCATCCGCTTCCCGTCGGGCGTTGGCACGCGGTCATTGGCGAAGAGCGTGTGCAGGTCTTCGACTCGGCCTAGGTGGAAGTTGTCACGCTTGAACTCGACGACCAGCGTGCGCCCGGCATGGCGAGCGAGCGCGAACCGCTCATTGACCCGCGTCGTTATCGGATCGGCCGAAGGTGTGCCGACAAGATCGTCGATATCCGCCATCACGTCATCGTCGAACCGGTCGCGCGGCGACGGCGCGTGTGCCCAAGCCCGATCAATCGCCCGTTCGCCTTTCTTGGCGACATGGGCGGCCGCGCGGTCGTCTTCCTCGATAGCGGCAATGAAGTCAGCCTTCGTGCCGCCGCTCAATTTGATCTTGCGAGCGAGACGGTAGAGGAAGCCGCTATCCGACTCGTCGCGCGGCTTGCCTTGGAAGGCAGGCCCGGCCGTGTGGACCAGCCAGCGAAGATCGTCGAGCGTGACAATGCGGAGCCGCTGGACGCCGACAAGATCGTCCAGCGGCTCGCCCGTGACGGCGTAATAGCGGCCGCCAAGATCAAGCGCCATTTCGCAGTGCTCGCCCTTGGTGAAGGCGATGCGATGCTTCGGCCCCATGGCCTGCCGATCGGAGGCGCGGACAAGGAAGAACAACTTCACGCCCTTCCGGCTGGGGCTGATCTCGGCATAGGTGCGGAAAACGCTCACGACATCTTCGGCCCAGCCCGCCAGCGCGTCGCCGTCGAGACAGGTGTCTAGGTCCACGCCGCAAAGGTGGAAGCCTTCGCCAAGGTCGCCCAGCATGACGCCGACGCCGCCCTTGATCTTGGGCGCGTAGCGCATGGCGGCCGCGCGGGTCGCCCATGTGGACGGGTCGTCGGACTTCGCCCGGCGGCCGGTCGCGGGGCTATAGGGAACCTTCGTCGACTTTCCCTCGCGAAGCTCCGTCCGCCACGCTACCCACTGCCGTTCATCGTTCAAATCGGCGAGCGTCCGAAGATGCAAATGCGTTGTGTTTGCAGTAGAATTTTGGTAGGCATGAGCGGTCATTTGGGAAGCCCCTTATTGACAAGTTGTCCAATGCAATGCTGCGATCCAGCGCCGCTCCGGTCGTCCTCCGGAGCGGCGCTTCTCTTTTCGGATTGGTGGATAAATGCAGAAATTTTGCTGCACATTTTGCTGTACAAATTGCAGCACAGATACATACCAACTAATTGAAAAATAATAACTTCATAATTGGCATGGCGGAGGCCCGGGGAGCCAGTCTTTTCAAATACTTAGCCGAATGCGTACGTTGCAGAGAAATGCGTTATGTACGTTATGGGTTATGTACGTTATATGTACGCAACGCCGGTTTGCTTGGTCGCCGGCCACCGCCCCTTACGTTCACGGCTGCCTAGACTCGCCCTTCGTCAATCCTCACGCTTCAATCAGGTCGAGTTGAATTTGATGCCACGGGATAATCTCCTCGACTTCAGGTTGTAACGCTCCAAATGTGACGGGCCGCGGTTGGTAGCGCATCCTGAAACTTTGCCAAATCGACTTGCTTACCGACAATTCGTTTTCGTATCCGCTGGATTGTGCCACCTCCTTTTTTTGTTCTTTATATTCCATGTGGACCCGGCCGATATCGTCGTTGCGGCCGAAACGCCGCGAGAAGAACAGGCCCGGCTGGTCGTCGGTTGTGGTCGATTCGTAATAGCTAATAGTAAGCGAGAGGGGGCTCTGGCGCGCCCTTCAGATCCTCGTGTAAGCAATAGGTGAAAAGCTCCGCATGCTTGCCGTCATCTGCGACTTTCTCGGGAGATATACCCGCTTCGTCCAAGAAGCGCAGCATCCTATACAAACCGTAACCATAGACCGCAGGCGTGGTGAGGATCGCCGCGACCGCCAAGGATCGATGTCGGGTTCCGACTCGAGGATGTCGGCGAGATTCCGCCTCGAAGGAGACCGGCTCTCCGGGACGGTCCCAGAGTTCCTTCAGCACCTGGCCTTCAGACTCGCCTTCTGCCGCATTACGCAGGAGCCGCTTCCAGCTCCAGCCTCATCCTGAGCGGTGAGAAGAAGTGAATAGTTCCGGCCGTTGAGAAGCAAGTAATCCCCGACTGCCAGGCGCCCGCGGCGGCCGCGTCGAGCCGTGCTATCTGCGCGTCCGTATCATTAAGGTCCAACCCGCAGAAACGCAGCAGAAAACCGAACTGTCCGCGAAAATAGGGGTGGTGCTCTGCCCGGTAGATACGCTCCGGCCAACCCTCACCCAGCTCAATGAGATGCGCCTTGATCCGCTCCTCTGCCACCTAGCCGCGGAAGAAGCCCCACACATCGCCTCCCCACCCCGCGAGATGGCGGGTGATATCGTCCATCCACGGTGCTAAAGGCGCCTATGGCTCGGCCGAGAACCTCGCCTGGCTCGTTTATGACCGCGGGATCGAGCCGCACACTCCGGTCTTCGACAGTCCGAGCGCCGCGACGGCACCTTCGAACGGACCGACTTCACCTACGACCACCGCCGCGATCTCTACACCTGCCCGGGTGGAAAGGAGTTGCGTCAGTGCCAGAAGGTCTACCGGATGCCGCGCCCTCTCGTCGACGAGAACGGCCTGATGCGCTCGACTGCGACGCCTGTGCCCTCAGACCCCGATGCTGCCCGAACGCGCCGGCCCGCAAGATCCTGCGGTCGATCCACGAGGGCGCACGCAACATGGCGCGCGACATCGCCACGACGGATGCCTACGTCACCTCCCGGCGGCAGCGAAAGATAGTCGAGATGCTATTCGCTCACCTGAAACGGATCCTGAAGCTCGACCGCCTGCGACTGCGAGGTCCGCATGGCGCCCGAGACGAGTTCCACCTCGCAGCCGCCGCCCAGAACCTCCGCAAGCTCGCGAAACTAATCCCGATAGCGGCGCCGAAACCGGCGTGAGGGGCGAAAGCCTCGCTCGTCCGAGATCGAGACCTTCACGACTCGCTGCAACCAGCCGACTTCTTCAACGGTATCGGCGCCTCGCGAACATTCACGGGCGGTTTACCAGGTTGCAAAACTGTAGGTAGAAGTGAACACAATGGCCAAAAGGGCGTCCAATAATTCGGCGAAGGTCGCCGCCGACAACATGCACGACGAAGGCGACACCACCATGGAGAACAGCATGAGCGGCCCGATTGAAGTCAACGGCGAAGCCTCTCCTTCTCAGCTGATAGATGCGAGAATCAAGGAGCTGGGCGATTGGCGGGGCGAGACGCTTGCGCGGGTCCGAGGTCTCATAAAGCAGGCCGACCCCGAAGTGGTCGAAGAGGTGAAATGGAGAAAGCCGTCGAACATGTTGGGGGTTCCGGTGTGGGAGCACGACGGAATCATCTGCACCGGCGAGACATACAAGGACAAGGTGAAGCTGACCTTCGCCAAGGGCGCCTCGTTGGAGGACCCTTCGGGCCTCTTCAACTCCAGCCTGGAAGGCAACACCCGCCGCGCCATCGATTTCTATGAGGGCGACAAGATCGACGAGGAGGCGTTGAAGGCGCTCATTCGCGCCGCCGTGGCGAAGAACATTTCGGCGCGAACTGCCGCTCGCCCGGTCCGCTCTCGCAAATAAATCAAGAACGCCTGAGGAGCGTCGAACCGGCTGGTTCACCTGCTAATCGCCGTCCAGCGCGACTGCGGGAAAGTGATATTCCGCCCTAACCCTCAGCGTCCTCTGCCAGGAACTCGGACCTGATCCATTCGGCAAACTCTCCGCGCACGATGCAGTTGGCTTCCGTGCACTCGTTGGGTCCGCGTTGGATATAGGCTGAGCGCCCTTCGTAGCATCCTGCCGAATAGTAGCGGGAAACCCGCGACCATCCGTTCACGCTTTCATAAACGGGTACCGACTCGCCGAAGAAGAACCGGCCAACAACACCGCATTGCATGGAAGGGCAGGTTCTTCTTTGGACGTCGTCCACACGGATCGACATCCGCTCCTGAGCTTTGGCTGGGACCAGCAAAACGCACGCAATTGCCACAAGCGTCAACGACCGCACGATCGAGTGTCCTTGATCATCGCTGTGTCTGCTGGTCCAGCAACGCCGAGGTAGCCACCTCAGGCCAGATTAGATGGTATGACAGACAGTTCAGCTGTCCGTAGCGGCTGGACTCATCTGCACCTCGCGTACCGGAAGGCTGTCCATCGCGAGCAACTGATCAGCGCAAGCGTCGAGTGCACCAGGGACAGTCTTTTCCATGCCCGTAAGCAAGGCCCATCCGCCTTCCTCGATGAAGTCATCGCGCTCCCAGGATGAGGCTTCCTTCAACGCGGCAAACTTTGCCGCCGCATCTGTATCGGCGGCGAATTTTTGGACACAGGCCGCCGCGACCAATTCGGCACGGGCGTCGCGTGCTGCACGTTCAGCCATGAGGGCGGCATTTCCACCCGTAGTCCAGCCTCCTGCTGTGAAGCCGATGATCATGGTAGCTACGGCGACGCCGACGGCGCTCCAGAACCACAGCGTCTTCGACGGACGATAATTTTCCCAACGTTGCGAGAGGGTTTGGTTCTCAGACATTTCCTGGCCCTTTCTTCTGTAACAGGATGTTTCGTATATTTACATTTCGAGAGTAACAGGCGCGATTGCATTTTTGAACCCGCAAAACAGAAACGTGAAAACGGCTTGAGACATCGGAAATGCGCGGTGGTGGAGCGCATTCTTGGATTTGAGGGCAACAGGAGCCGCGCCTTCCGCGCCGCTATGACAGCAGCTGCAGAGGGGCAGTCGTTGCATCATCTCAACGAGATCTGGCTGCCGCGCGGAACGATGGATAGGCAGCAAAACGCCGGTACCCGGATATCCGTTTTGCGGTACCGTTTGGCGCACTCGCGTCGGTTGCTGCGAACCATCTATGGGCGCGAAAATGGCGCTGAAAAAGGTCCGCGCAGAGGGTCCATCGACGGAAATTCGGCGGTCTGCGGACGAGCTTCCGCAAATGGCTCAGGGCGGTCCTTCGCCCTGCAGGATCAATAGCTTTTAAGCCTGCAACGGATCAGTACCAGTAGGGATCGACCTTGTAATAGGCGAATGCCGCTTCGCGCGTGGTTTTGCCGTCGCGGCTGCTCAATTCATCGATGGAATAGGACGGCGCGGCTTCGAGCTGTTCCCTGGTAAAGGGCACGACATAGCCGCCGCGATTTTCCTCATAGTCCAGGACCGCCCACGGAATTGCGTGGTATTTTTCGCCGATTCCAAGGAATCCGCCAAAACCTATGACGGCAAACATGATGTTGTTCGACAGCTTGTCGAGCATCACATCCTCGATCGTTCCGATACTTTGGCCGGCCGTGTTGTAGACTGCCGTGCCGATGACGCGCGAGGCGGCAATGGCCTCGGTGTGGCCGCTGGGAGTCGTCATTTTCCTGCTCCTCGTTTGCTCGAGTTCATGAGCAGAGAACGGAGAGCGCTTTGCGATGTTCCGTAATGAATGTCTCAGGCCTTGGCTATCCGGTCGAAGGACATCAGGCGTTCCACAAGAGCCGGAAGATCCTTGAGCGGCACCATGTTGGGCCCGTCCGAGGAGGTCGAATTGTCCGGGTCCTGATGCGTCTCGATGAACACGCCGGCGACCCCGACGGCAACCGCCGCACGCGCCAGCGTTTCGACGAAACGCCGCTCTCCGCCCGACGAGCCGCCCTGCCCGCCCGGCTGCTGCACCGAATGAGTGGCGTCGAAGATCACGGGCGCGCCGATCTCGGCCATGATCGGCAAAGCGCGCATGTCCGAAACCAGCGTGTTGTAGCCGAAGGAGGCGCCGCGCTCGGTGACCAGCACATTGGCATTGCCGGAGCCGGTGATCTTGCCGACCACATTCCTCATGTCCCAGGGCGCCAGGAACTGGCCCTTCTTCACATTGATCACCTTGCCGGTCTGGGCGGCGGCGATAAGGAGATCGGTCTGGCGCGAGAGGAACGCCGGGATCTGCAATATGTCGACATAGGGCGCCACGATGCGACACTGCTCTTCCGAATGCACGTCGGTCAGCACCGGAAGCGAGAATTCCTTGCGCAGATCGGCGAAGACCGGCAGCGCCGCCTCCAGCCCTGCGCCGCGCGTCGCCGAAAGCGAGGTCCGGTTGGCCTTGTCGTAGCTGGTCTTGTAGACGAGGCCGATGCCGAGCCTTGCCGCCATCTCCTTCAGAGCGCCGGCCATTTCGAACGCATGATCGCGCGATTCGAGTTGGCAAGGGCCGGCGATCAGCGTCAGCGGCTTGTCATTGGCAAAGACTGCGTTGCCGGCGGCGACTGTCCAATTCGGTACGTTCATGAGTTTTCCTCGAAAGCGAAGACGGCGCCCTGCCCCGGCGCGGGCGGGATGATCAGGCGGTCGCCGATACGGTGATGAAGGATGGCGGCTTCCCGCAGATTTGCCTCGGCGGCGGCCAGGCTGCGGACGCCTAAGGTGACGGCCGCGAGGCGGAACGGGCCGTCCGGCGCCGCCATGTCGAAACGCTCGGCAAAGGCCGGCGCATCGAGCACTTCGACGGTCGCATTCGCAGCGCGGATGGCGTCTTCCGCGGCGCTGACCTCCACGCCTGCAATCGGCGCAATGAGTTCACGCCATTCGTCAGGCCTGCTTCCCGTCGCGGTGACCGCGACAAGCCGGGTAGCACCATTTGCGTGCGCCTGGAGCGCGGAGCGATCGACTTCGGGCACGTTTATGCGCTCGCAGGTGAAGAAGAATGCATCGCCGGTATGGCCGGCCGTGGCGAAGGCCAGCCTGAAGGAGGCGGTGTCGCTTTTGCCGTCGGGACCGACGAAATCGCGCGAAAAGGACAGCATGTCGCCCGCCGAGACGCCGCGCGCGCGGAAATCCGCATGGTCGGATGCAGCATCAGCCGAGCCGAACACCAGCGCGGAAAACCCCTCGTCGCCATGGCTGAGCCGGAACAGGCGATCGCGTGCGATGAAGACGTTGCCGGCCGACACGGCCGCGTCGGCACTCTCCGCATCGCCGACCGCCAACGGTTCGAGAAACGTGCCGTCCGCGAAATAAACGCAGGCGTTTTCGGTGCCGAATGGATGCACGCCGGTCGGCGCCACGGTAAAGCCGAGCGCGTCGAGCCGCGCCCGCGCTACGTCGAGGCTCGCAGCAGGCAAGACCAGATGGTCGATCGACCGGATTGGGTTGGTGTGGATCATCGGCCCGCCATGTGCCTGAAAACGG
Source organism: Mesorhizobium sp. WSM2240 (assembly GCF_040438645.1). Taxonomy (NCBI): domain Bacteria; kingdom Pseudomonadati; phylum Pseudomonadota; class Alphaproteobacteria; order Hyphomicrobiales; family Phyllobacteriaceae; genus Mesorhizobium; species Mesorhizobium sp. WSM2240. The sequence continues at coordinate 2,444,199 of NZ_CP159253.1, read as the reverse complement.
TCGTTGGTTCAAGGCAGACGTAGGGCGCTAAAATCTCGGAGGAAGGGTGGTTTTTACGGTATGTCCGTGAAGCAGCGCAGGGCCCTGAAATGCGACGCGAAAACGGTATCCGCCCCGCCCGCTTTTACACCAATTAGCCCGCCTTGCGCCTTTTCCCGCTTAGGCAGAATTTATGCACACACCTCATGCCCTGCGAGACGCTCCAGAGCCCGCACCAGCGCCGAATGATCCTCCTTGGCGCCGCCATTCGCCACGCAGGAATTGAACAATTGCTGGGTGGTCGAGGTATTCGGCAATGCTACCCCTAGCGTTTTCGCGCCTTCCAGTGCCAGGTTCAGATCCTTCTGATGCAGTTCGATGCGGAAGCCGGGCGCGAATGTGCGCTTCACCATGCGCTCGCCATGCACTTCGAGAATGCGCGATGCGGCCAGCCCGCCCATCAGCGCCTGCCTGACCTTTGCCGGGTCGGCGCCTGCTTTCGAAGCAAAAACAAGGGCTTCGGCCACCGCTTCAATGGTCAGTGCCACCACGATCTGGTTGGCGACCTTGGTGGTCTGCCCGACGCCGTTCGGCCCGACAAGTGTGATATTTTTACCCATCTTTTCAAAGACTTGCCGCGCCCGCTCGAACGCCTTCTCCTCGCCGCCGACCATGATGGTCAGCGACGCCGCCCTGGCGCCCACCTCCCCGCCCGACACCGGCGCGTCGAGGTAGTCGCAGCCGAGAACATTGATTTCATTGGCAAATTCCTTGGTCTTGATCGGCGAGATCGAGCTCATATCGATCACCAGCTTACCCGGCGACAGCCCCTCCGCCACCCCCTTCTCGCCGAACAGGACTTCGGCGACCTGCGGCGTATCCGGAACCATCGTGATAATAATATCAGCAGCTTGCGCCACCGCGTCGTGCCCTTTCACCGCCTTCAGCCCCTTGGCGACAAGCTCGCTCGGCAGCGGCTTGCGATGCTCGCTGGAGATGACCGTGTAGCCCGCGTCGAGCAGATGCCCCGCCATTGGAGCGCCCATAATGCCCAATCCGATAAAGCCGATCTTTTCCATTCTCTTTTCCTAAGCCATTCAGGCGGCTACGTTTTCAGCGGATTTAGACGCCTGGCGGAGCCAGCCCAGCCCTTCCACCGTCCCTGCCTTCGGCTTGTATTCCGCGCCCACCCAGCCGGAGTAGCCGATGCGGTCGAGGTGCTTGTAGAGGAAAGGATAGTTGATCTCGCCCGTCCCCGGCTCGTGCCGGCCGGGATTGTCCGCAAGCTGGATATGCGCGATGCGGTCGAGGTTTGCCTCGATAGTACGGGCGAGATCCCCCTCCATGATTTGCATGTGGTAGATATCGTATTGCAGGAAAATATTCCCTGAGCCGACGCGACTCATGATCGCCAGCGCCTGGCTCGAATTGTTCAGGAAAAAGCCCGGAATATCGTGGGTATTGATCGGCTCGATCAGCAGCTTTATGTCTTCTTTTTCAAGCTTTTCAGCCGCGAATTTCAGGTTTTCAACGAAGATGTCCTCAAGCGCATCACGCTCCGCGCCTTCCGGGACTATTCCGGCCAGGCAATTGACCTGCCCGCAGCCGAGCGCCTTGGCGTAGGTGATCGCCGTATCGACCCCCTTGCGGAACTCGCCGACACGATCCGGCAGAATAGCGATGCCGCGCTCGCCCCTGCCCCAGTCGCCGGGCGGCAGGTTGAACAGCACCTGGGCGAGCCCGTTCTTCGAAAGTCGCGCGGCAACCGTCTCCGGCTCGTAATCGTATGGCCCGATATATTCGACACCCTTGAAACCCGCCCGGGCAGCGGCATCAAACCGGTCCAGGAAATCGTGCTCGCCAAAGAGCATTGAGAGGTTGGCAGAAAATTTCGGCATTTTTCTTCCCTTGAAACTCAATCGAGCATGGCGATGGCTGTCGGCGCGTCTTCATTGCGCTCGGCAAGCTCTTCGAATTCAACGATCTTGTCGATTTCCGTGCCCATGGAAATGTTGGTGACGCGTTCGAGTATAAACTCTACCACCACCGGAACCTGATGCTCGTTCATCAGCCTTTCCGCCTCGGCGAATGCTGCCGCGCACTCTTCCGGCTTCTTCACCCGGATCGCCTTGCAGCCCATGGCTTCGGCGACGGCGACATGATCGACGCCGTAGCCGGCTTCGGAATCGCCCGCCCGATTGATGTTCTCGAAGGACAGGCTGACCTCGAAATCCATCGAGAAGTTGCGCTGCGCCTGGCGAATCAGCCCGAGATAAGCGTTGTTCACGACGACATGGATGTAGGGCAGCTTATGTTGTGCGCCGACCGCCAGTTCCTCGATCATGAACTGGAAATCATAGTCGCCCGACAGCGCAACGATCGTTCGGTCCGGATCGGCGGCGCGCACGCCTAGCGCTGCCGGCAAGGTCCAGCCGAGCGGGCCGGCCTGGCCGCAATTGATCCAGTTGCGCGGCTTGAACACATGCAGGAACTGCGCACCGGCGATCTGACTGAGGCCGATCGTGGTGACGTAGCAGGTGTCGCGCCCGAAAGCCTCGTTCATCTCCTCATAGACGCGCTGCGGCTTCATTGGGATCTGGTCGAAATGCGTCTTGCGATTCATGGTTTTCTTGCGCTGCTGGCACTCCCTGGCCCAGCCGCTCCAGTCGTGCAGTTTGCCCGCCGTTTTCCATTCGGTTGCGACGTCGAGCAGCATCTTCAGCGCCTCCCCGGCATCGGAGACGACGCCGAGATCCGGCGCGAAGACGCGGCCGATCTGCGTCGGCTCGATGTCGACGTGGACGAATTTGCGGCCGGCGGTGTAGGTCTCGACCGAGCCGGTGTGGCGGTTGGCCCAGCGATTGCCGATGCCGAGCACGAAATCGGAGGCAAGCATTGTGGCGTTGCCGTAGCGGTGCGAGGTCTGCAGTCCGCACATGCCGGCCATCAGCCGGTGGTCGTCGGGGATCGCGCCCCAGCCCATCAAGGTCGGAATGACAGGAACGCCGGTGATTTCGGCAAACTCGATCAGCAGATCCGACGCATCGGCATTGATGACGCCGCCGCCGGCCACGATCAACGGGCGCTCCGCCGCATTCAGCATCGCGAGCGTCTTTTCCGCCTGGAGCCGCGACATTGCAGGCTTGTGGACGGCCAGCGGTTCATAGGCATCAATGTCGAATTCGATCTCGGCAAGCTGGACGTCGACCGGCAGGTCGATCAGCACCGGCCCCGGCCGCCCGGAGCGCATGAGGTAAAACGCCTTTTGCAGCGCCATCGGCACCAGGTAGGGCTCCATCACCATCACCGCCCATTTCGAAACGGGCGCTGCGATTGCCGCGATGTCGACGGCCTGAAAATCCTCTTTGTTCAACCGGGCGCGCGGCGCCTGGCCGGTGATGCACAATATCGGGATGGAATCTGCGGCGGCCGAATAGAGGCCGGTGATCATGTCGGTGCCGGCCGGCCCGGAGGTGCCGACGCACAGGCCGATATTGCCGGCTTTAGCGCGGGTGTAGCCTTCGGCCATGTGCGAGGCGCCCTCGACATGACGCGCCAGTATGTGGCGGATCGTGCCGCGCGCCTTCAGCGCCGAATAGAACGGGTTGATCGCGGCGCCCGGCACGCCGAACGCGCAATCGATGCCCTCTTTTTCGAGAACGAGAACCGCCGCATCGACGGCGCGCATCCTGGCCATTGTCGTGGCTCCTCAACTGAAATCCGATCCTGCCCAGAATGCCTTCAACGAGACTGGTTTTCAATTTTTTCAGAATATTTTTTCATTTTCATAATGATGCTCTTTGCCGCTGATTTCTCAGCATTTTCAGTTTTTCAAACTTCCCCCTGTTCCAAAACGTGAAATATTTTTTTATACTTCGCTCATGGATGCTACCGAAAAACGTCAGCGCGGCCGCCCGCGAGCCTTCAGCCCTTCGCCGGACACCGGGCAGGTCCAATCCCTCGACCGCGCATTGCGCATATTGGCCATCGTCGCCGAAGGCAGCGGCCTGTCTCTGAGCGAGATAGCGGCCAAATCCGGCCTCGCTGCCTCGACCGCCTATCGCATGCTGACCACTCTGGAGGCACACGGCATGGTCGAGTTCGACCGCACCGACCAGCTATGGTCGATCGGCGTCGAAACCTACCGCATGGGTTCGGCCTTCCTGCGCCGGCGCAAGCTGGTTGATCGCGCCCGGGTGGTGATGCAGGATCTGATGGAAAAAACCGGCGAAACCGCCAATCTCGGTGTGGCGGAGGATGACTGCGTCGTCTTCGTCAGCCAGGTCGAGACGCATCAGGCGATCCGCGCCTTCTTCCGACCGGGCACGCGCAGCTCGTTTCACGCCTCGGGGATAGGCAAGGCGATCCTTGCGCATCTGCCGCAGGAACGGGTCGCCGCGATTATCCGTAAGACCGGCCTCGAAGGCTTTACGCAAAAAACCCTTTCCAGCGCGCCAGCGCTGGCGCGGGATCTTGCCGAAATCAGGGAGCGTGGCTGGTCGGTCGACGACGAGGAGCGGCATCCCGGCATGCGCTGCGTCGCCGCCGCCATCTTCAACGAGTTCGGCGAGCCGATCGGCGGCATTTCGGTATCGGGACCGACGGTGCGTATTACGCAGGAGCGCCTTGCCGCGGTCGGTCCGCTGGTCCGCGACGCGGCGGCCGGAATCACCGGCATGATCGGGGGTTTCGCGCTCACGAATCCATCCTGATTGCAATGCCGAAAAGGGCAGCTGGCGCCGCCCTTCAGCTTATCTGATTCGATCGCGTCCTCCTCTACAGTCGACAATAATGATAGCGGCCATCGAAGCCGCGGTAGGTGTCGGTGCGGTGGTCGTAGCTCCGATAGCGGGCGTAGCAGCGGGCGACATGGGCCTCTCAGGAACTGGCCGGGTGATACCCGCCGGAGTAGTGCCCGTGATAAGCCGGCTGCGAGTTGGCGATCGTCGCGCCGATGATGAAGCCGCCTATGCCGGCGATCGCCGCGGCTTCGCCGGGCGAAAGGCTTCCGGCCGATGATTGCTGGGTGGCGCCGAGAACGGCGCTGATGGCGATGACGGCGGCGACGCCTGAAACGAGAATGCGTTTGAACGACATGACGGTCTCCTTGATCCGATGGCCGAGGCGTCGATCCGCCTCATGCCAGTCAGTCGCGTCGACCGGGGAAAAGGTTCAGCACTCCTTCTATTTTTTTCCAGGAGCGCAGTTCTGTACTGCCCGCCGTGTTGAGATTCAGGTCAGGTCCGTAAGGTCTGAATTTCGATCCGCCACTATCCCATGCCCGTGACGTGGCGCAGATAGAAGGCGAGCGCGATGAAGCCGATGGCGAAGGCGATGCCGTTCCAGTCCAGAGGGCGCTTCCTGTCGAGAAGCTTCAAGATCAGAACCCAGATCACGACCACGAACAGGGCGATGACGACCAATCTCAGCATTGGCTGGCTCCACGGAACCGGTGTTCACTGGCATTTGATATGGTGGCGATCCGGCGGATTTCTAGTCGGGCACGGCCGCTTTCAACGGCCAAGCGGCAGTCCGCACCGCATTCCAGTCGCGACTTTAGTCTTTACTGGCGCATCAGATATGATAACCGGAGCCCCGCGCCCTTGTAGCTCAGCTGGTAGAGCAGCGGTTTTGTAATTCGCTGGATCAATCAGCTAACGTGCTTGGAAAACTACAACATTTTCCAAAACCGAGTTTCAGGGGTAAAGTCAGGGGTAAAAGTGCCGCGTTAGCTCAGTTGGTAGAGCAACCGCCTTGTAAGCGGTAGGTCGAGGGTTCAAGTCCTTCACGCGGCACCATTTCCCGCTCATTTTGCAGGTTTCTCATGCATGAAAACGACGAGGAACTTCGCTGGCGGCTTGAGGTGCTAAAAGCACAGCTAGAGTCCGGCAAAATCTACATCGCGGACCATCTCGTTGATGATCTGAAAAAAAGTCTGGGCGCCGTGAGGTACAGTCTCGATGGTAGAATTGACTTAGCGACGGTCGATAGCCGCGTTCGGTCAATGTCGCTTGTGACGGCGTTCATGCACCAACGTGATAAAGCCAAGGCGGCGATATCGCTAATTGACATTTCCCGCATGTACTTCGAATTCGTCGAGAAGAACCTTGGTTTTCTTGCCAAGCAGGCAAGCGAGAATAGCCTCGACGCAGCGGAATTTGCATCGGCTATCATCAGCATTCCCGCAGCGGTGGATGAATTGTCGACGAATGCATCAAAATTCTTAGAGGCACTCGGCGAATTTTGGGATTCAGTCGCCGATTCGTCGCATTATCACTTGCAAGACTTGATGGCTTCCAAGGCCATTTTTGGGGGCGATCTTTTTCCTAGTTATACGCAAAACATAGCTAGTTCTGTCGGGCTTTACATCGACACCATAATTCTGGGAGACCCATTCTGGAACTCGAAGCATGTTTTCGATCACGGGTCGGCGAAGCAAAAAGCGTTTTATCTAGCCAAGCATGCAATCAATGTATTGCAATATCGCGATCTTGCTACAGAAGATTTTCCAAAACCTATAGTGGTATTTTCACCGTTTCGCTCGTCAATTGATGACGATGAAAAGTCCTTTCTGCAAAGAATTGCGACAGAGGACGGGCTAAAGCATGCTTCGGCCCTCTACGGTAGACAGTTTAAAACAATCGAAGAACTCAAGGAGTTTAGCGCGCTATTAGATACGCCCGAAAAAGTTATGTCGACCTTGGTCGATCCATCTAGATTGCTGTTCGACACCGAGTGGACTGAGCCGCTCCAGGCGCAAATCCGGCGAGCGCTAAATGGCGAATGGGGCGAGCTTACCAACGATCCGCATGCCGGGCGAATGATAGCGGGCCAGTGTTTCGGCCGGATGGGGCAAGCGACAGACCTCTTGCTGAAAAGCAGATATCTCTCAGGCGTGCCACTTATCGACGCTCCCACTTCTTGGCAGTATTTCAACTGGAAGCTTGAATACAATTCTGCTCTCACTCCCGAACACCAAGCTCATCTTCACATGGTGAAGGGCCTTCAGCACGTAGCGCAGTCTGACGAGCAATGGCTGGGGAAAATTCCGCCGGAAGCGCTTATCGAGATGCGCAAAGAAGGAGCCTTTGAAGAAATCCGAAATGTATTGGGAAGTGGAGTCGAAGAGCTAGCGATCGCGAATCCAACAGGCTTCTTCCGAACAAGCGACAAAATCGTCGACAATATACGAAACGCCTTCGCTGACCATATGAAAGAGGTAAGCAACCTTCGAAAGAAGAAGATTAAGTTCGCAGGCTACGATGTCGGATCGATGTTAATTGCTGGGGGAATCGACATTACGTCGATCATTGCGGGGACGCCCACGTTCGGTGCCGCCAGCTTCGCGGTTAACCAACTCGTTGACGCGCCAAAACTTCGCGACATACCTGAACGTTACCGAACATTGAAAAACGCTCATAACGAATTGAGAAAGTCTCCTATGGGGATGTTTTTCCGCCACAGAAAGTAAATTTTCTTCTTGTCCAATGTGCCAGTGTCAGAAATCGAAAAGATCGGTTGATGTGGTCATGGCTTGCGCGTCGACGAGGCAATCTAATTGCTTGCCGATCGCGCAGAAAACGATTTCAGCATTTCGACTATTTCCATCATCTCGGTTGGCACCTCGTCGTTTCGCATTGCGTCGATGATTGCCATTGGCGTTACAGTCACACTGAACGTCTTCTGGCTGAACCTGTTGACCTCTGACAGGGCTTCTTTGCCAGAGACGATGTTAAGCCTTGCTTCTGGGTCCCCCCATTTCTCTTCAAAATCTTCCAACGTCTTCTGTGTTAAAGTTGCACTATGCTCCCCGCTACCGCGACTCCTCTCGAACTGGCGGCGGGTTTCGGCAGTTTGGGCCATCGCGTAACTTTTCGTTGAGGTGCAATACTCATCTAGCGCGGGGGCGATATCGGGAGCTTCTGGGGTTGCTTGTCCAGAACGCCTAGCCTGCTCCGCCAGTCGTTGCAGCGCCGCGCGGTTGATGGCAATCGGAACCAGCAAAAAGTTCTCGACTTCCTTGCGGCGGTAGATCCTCACCTCGTCGCAAAATTCTCGGCACTTTTCTGCTATGTGGTCGCACTCGCCATCGGACCGATAGTCTCGATCCAGCAAAGCAGCTGCGAGCACCGAGGTCCCTAAGGTCGACTCCATGCCCTTCTTTAGGTTGCGCTCCGGGTTAAAGCCTTCAACCGGTATGACCGCGAAATCTCGTCGGCTTCCTACGCCGTCGGCACCAAGTTTCCGAGCGAACTTTCCGAGAATTTGAAAATCCTTACCCTCTACGAAAAGGACCCGACGAGTTTTAGCCAGTTGGGTCAAAATTGGGTTCAGGTTCGACCCAAGGTCACTAAATACCGTCGCGAGTTGAGAAGGGTCCTTGATTCGCTTCCCAGATGAGCGGCGTTTGTTTATCAGGACAATATCGTTAGTCTCGGCCTCCACAATCATTTCGGTAGAGTGTGTGGCTAGAAGGATATCGGGGCCAAGATTTCTCAGAATCGATAGAAGTTGCCGCTGTAGTTCAGAATGTAGGTAGATGTCCGGTTCATCAATTAGGAACAACGATGCATCTTTCGATTGAATCACGTGAGTTAGCATCTGGCACCAGACTTGAAAACCGAAGCCTGACCAAAATATTTCTCGTGGCCGCCGATCTTCTGGGCAATACATATGCAGTAGTGGCTTTTCATGCGAATTGTCGACTTCTGGTGGCTCGATATCCATACCGGGCCACGTTTGTTGAAGTGCTGCCCGAAAATCATCAAAACGATCAGGAAAATGGTACCAAATATTTCGGAAATTTCTCGCGGCGCGATAGCTAAAGAGTGCCAACCTCGCGGCTTCCTCTTGGTATAGTTGTTCGTGGTGATCAACTGGTCCAAGAATTGGTACGAAACCAATTTTTGAGTTGAAATGTTTTTTAAATGCCGATGGACTGTAATAATTTTTACCTTGAGCATCCGGAATCAAATAACAAACACCTTGTTCTGGGAAGTATAACGTAAGCGTGTTCGCATTTGTAATCGTAAACTTAACGAAGGCAGGTTCTTCGTCGTCGTAGTCGAAGAAAATGTTTTCTTCAGCGACGGAGATCGTTCTAAGGTCTACTTCATGTCCGTAAACCATACCTGCTGGGCCTCGAACCAACACTGCACCTTTGGCGGATGCTCGACGTAAAGCCGCTGCAAGAATCCGGAATGCGGATAGCACCGTCGACTTGCCTGCGTTGTTGGGCCCTACCAAGATGTTGAAGTGCCGAAGGTCGATTCGAAAATTTTTAAACGCTTTGAACCGGTGGAATTCGACTTTGGTGAATTTTTGCTGCATTTCGAGGCCCGGAATCGCTGTGGCTATTTACGTTAGAACCCGCCGTGCGTGAAATCTGCATGACTCGGTGATGGTCGAATGCGCATCCATGCTCGTTCTGGCGAACTCCGATCGAGAGGATCACCGCACCAAGGACTCGGTGCGCCGGTTGCGATATCGACCATCTGGACGACGTAGCCGGCTACGATGTCAACGCGCAGCTAGGCATTTTATTGCCCTGGTGTCGTCGCGGCTGGCGATTTAAAGCAACCTAGCCGAGTCATCAGGTCTTGAACTGCCTTGGATGCCACCAGTGACGTGTCCGTTTCTAATGTCGCTACGCGCATTGCCAACTCTCCGCAGGTCGCATCTAGGCTCGTAGCGCCACCCAAAGTCTTAGTGCTTCTGCCAGTCGGAGCGGTTAGAGCGGCCTGCGTTTGAGCGGTCAGTACAGATAAGCGCCACTCAAGACTGAAAATGTAAAGGCCAACGGCCAGTGCTCCGCAGGCAATTGTCGTCACTACCCCAAACCGGTTGGCAATTTCCCATGACATAGTCATCCCCCAAATACCCGAACCGATTTATAGCACTTAGAGAATTTGCGGTCACCCGTGCGCCCAATCATGATCACTTGCGGTTGAACGGGCTTTCGATCAGATTCCACAACCTCCGGGCGCTCTAAATACACCGCAATGTCCTTGAAGCCTTTGCGGTGTTCCGCGAGCAATTGCCGTGTGGTCGCTCTTGTGATCGTTGAAGTTTTAACCCCTGCTAATACCCTTGCTCGCGCTCGTCGCCGTGATGGCATCGTTAATCATTGAGTTCGTTGCGAATTTGCCGTCGGATCGTTGACCTAGCGTCTGTTTGGATAACCGCTGCTTTGGTCATTCGACCGCTTTCGGCGTCGCCGACGCTGCATAGGCTGCGGCCATCTCGGTAAAACCTTCGGGATCGGACTCGCGGGCGCGGCCCATGAAATACAATTCTTCGCCTTGCGCCTGCCTCATGCCCGGCACGCCTGCGGCTCGACCAGCTGCGACCATCACGTCGGTAAAGTTCATTGATCCGGCGAAGTAACCAAACATCGCCTTGCCAAAGGCGTTGGTAGATGCGTCGGGCATCTGACCGTACAGCCATGCTGCAAACGTGGTGATGTCAGCGGCGTCCAGATAGAGTTTGGACTTGTCCAAATAAACGTTGCGGTCGGCAATGTGGACGTTGGTGCGGTCGGTCGTAGCGTCCAAGCTTTCAACCCGGACAGCATGAGGATTGATACCCGGATCAACGTTCGTCTGGATTTGGCCGATCTTGTTGCCGACTAGCAGCACATAAAGATTGGCGGTTTCGACGTAAATTAACTGCGGGGTCATTGCTCTGATCCTCATTCAAATTCGTAGCGTGTGACGCCGTAGCGTCTGTTCAATGCCCACCGCACTAAATCGTCGGTTCGAATGACAAGCATTTCGGCGCATCGGATCGGGATCGGAAAAGAATTGTAAGACTGCATGTAGTAGAGGCGCTTCATATCCCACGAGAAGATAGATGCGGCAAAACTTTCATCAACATATGGGCTGAAAGGAACGGCGACGGCTTCTTGCGTGTTCACGATGATGCTTCCATGTAACGTTGCCATTTTTTGTTAGCCGTTGCTTCGGTGTCATTTGCGGTGATCACTGGAACACTACCGAATAGGACGCGGTGAACATCACTTCGCAGCCCTTCGCCAATGTCGTCCCCGTCGATCATCATCGCGTAGTCAAAGGGCGGTTGCTGTTGCCGGAAAGCCGCAAGCCAATCCCGCTGTTCGTCGCTGAGGCGTCCGAATGCACCCACTTTGCGTCGTACAGCGCGTTGCAGTTCGTCCAGCCGCCGCCGTTCATCGCGCAACGTCATCGCTGAGAAGCTTTTCCAATTGGTCCAGTTTGTTGCGAATGTCGGCAAGCTCGCCAATTTCATTCAGGCGGGCCAAGGCTGTTGCGATGCTGCGGACTTCATCCGGGCTGGCTTCGCCGCTGATAAGCATTTCGGCGACTGTGGACGGGCTTGCGTCGTCCATCTGCACCGTGCGGTCGCGCGGTAATATTTTGTCGAGAACGTAGGTGATCGCTTTGAAGTCACCTGCCATGATCAGTTCCCAGAGCTTCTGAATTGCATCGCCTCGCATGTCGCGAATTGATTGCAGCACTTCGTTGCTGATCTTGTTTTTCGATCCCGGCTTTCGGCCCGGATTACCCGACGCCCAACGACCGTTCGGTAATTGCACGACCGTTGATGTACGGAGTTCTACGGCGTTGTCGGTCATGCTCATATCCACTCGATCCGACAGCCATATTTACCGGCCCATGCGGTAACGCTTCGGGTGTCGTAACGTCCTGCCCAATTTGGCCCCGCTGATGGTTGCGGGAACCCATGACGACGCCGATAGTACTCCAGCGCCTGTCGGCTAAAGCCGAACGCTGCACACAGTTGCGACGATTGGAGCGTCGGTCCAGCCGGGAGAATGATGGTCGAAGGCAACGCCATTGCTGCTACTCGCGGCCCATGAGCAGCTTGTATGCAACTTCGATCGGCAATTCCGTCGCGGCGGCAATTGCGATGGTCACGCTGCGCAGCGTGGTCGCGACCAATGCAAGATGCTCGCGACGCTGCTTATAGCCGTCGATCAGCTTTTCAGCAGCCGTTTTAACCTGTGCGGCATCAGGACCGGCAGCAAGGGGTTCGGACGCGCTGGTCTCTTTGACAAATGCGCCAGTGAGCCCATGCAGCTTCGCAGTGCCCAGGCGGACCAGCCGCGCTTCGATAGCATCCCGCACCGGCTGCGGCAGATCGGGGAAGAACCCCCAACCTTCACTGATGGCCGCCAACTCGTCCAGATCGGCATTCTCGACGCGGGCGGCACGTTCGGCCAGCGATAGGGACCGCCAAAGCTGGCGGTACTCCTGCCGTATGGTCCCGATGCCGGGCTCCGGTGTGGTGGCGCGCTTCCATGCGGCATCAGCGGCCCGCGTCTCGTCCACACCGGCCTGTGTGAGCCCCTGAAAGGCAGGCGAGACGTATTTAACGACCAACTGCTGCACGTGAGCCGGGAAGCGGGCCGGATGCACCTCAGAGCGGGCGTGATTGGCCTGTTCGACCATCGTTGCGACACCGGCATTCAGTGCGGCCATATTCTGCCGCAACGGCTCTGCTGCGGTGTCGGGCAAGCGAGCAAGGAGCATGGAGTGCGATGCGCCATCCCTATGGGCGGTAACGACATCGCCGCGCTCTGTGACGGCTCCAACGAATAGGTCCGATTCGACGTTGGCAAAGGCTACCGGGAAAATAGGGCGGGCACGCATTTGGGATTTCTCCTTTAAAATCAGTTTGGTGTTGTTTGACACCATGAGAGGGTAATTCCGTCTAGGCGTCAAATAGAAATTTCGAAGATGATTATCTTTATAAACAACATCAATCATTGCAACAAGTAACAACGTCGATCATCAAGAATTAACAATGGATAACTCTAACAATTATCCGAAATCAATCCGGATTGTTTGCATCCATTGCTTTGACGGCTGGCGGCTCACGACGACGATCATCGTGTTGACGGTCGCAACGGGTCTTCCTATAGCGGACGTGGCTTCCGCCAAGGCTTAAATAAAGGGAGAAACCGTATGGATTGGAAGGATAGCTTCGAGGATCAATTCGACTGTAAAGTGATCGAAGGAAGCGAAACTGACCCGAGGTTGCACATAAAGATACGAATGGATCGGGACGAAATCCCTTCGCTCTCCGATGTTGGAAAATTCTTTTCACGCGAGGTTCCCGATGCTGAAACGGTCGTCATCGAGACGAACGGCCGCGTGTCTCGCACGCACATTAAAAACTCCAACGGAAACTGGTCGTATGTGCCGCGACGATAACCAACGCAAATGAACGCCACGACAGAGCAGCAAATCACATATTTGATGGTTGGTGCGATCAATGCACAATGAATTCAACGTGTTATGTGAACGATTGATGCGCGAAACACTGACGGGGTGTTTGGACGGGTAATGCGGACGGTTGGACGCCGTTGCGGCAATGATCGCATTTGGACGCGCATTAATTGTAAAAATTTAACGGCTCGGACGGTTTTATTATGAGAGTGTGCGGTGCGCCCCGCGCGCACACTCTCTAGGGGTATGGGGATATCTCGCGCGGGGGAGATTGAGGGGAGATACGGGGGAGACGCGGGGGAGATACGGTCCCGTTAATTAACGGCCAGCGTCCAAATTGCCGCTAATTAACGTCCAAATAGCGTTTCTCGTGACCATTTTCCTTCTTAATTGAGACTACAATTTTGCCAGCCGAAAGCAGCCGCTCCATTGCATCTTTCAGGGTTCGCTTAGAACATCCTTCCGCTTCGTGGTGTTTTGCGAAAACGGCTGGCGCGTAGTTCGGTCCGGCGCTTGGATTTACGTCGCGCCCTTGCGTTGAAAACAGTGCGAGCAATTTCAGGAATACGCGTTCGGCTTTTGGGTTGGCGTCCACGATCCCGCCGTCTTGTTCTGCGATGAAAATGCCGCCCTTCCATGCGACGGCTATCTCTATGCCGACGCGGCCATAGTTGCTTTTCATGACCTTCAATTGGCGCGCGTCCGGGTTTGGTTCGTAATCGCCTTCTTTAATCCGCTCGAAATAGAGCCGTGATCGCACGCTATTATTCCATGCGGTCGATCCGCTCGCTCCCGTCCCGGTGTTAATCCCGGTCAACGATGGATGCGCCAACAGCACAACGGCGCAACGATGCTTGATCGCCAGCCCGCGCATCATGCCGACGAACTGGCGGACCATTGCGCGGTCATTCTCATTGCCCGGAAAGGCATCGGCCAGCGTGTCCACAACGACCAATCGCGGCGCGGTCATGGCGATACGGACTTCGATTTGGTTCAGCAATTCCGTTCGTTTGAGAATGCCCTTCTTTGCGATCACATGGGCTAGAAGCGCGTCCTTGCCTGCCATGTCTGCGATGGTGATCCCGGCTAGGTCTGCCGTGGTCGCATTGTGCGATCCGGCAATGATCGCAAGACGGCGGTGCAATTCCGCGCGATCATCTTCCGCCGAAACATAGACCGTTCGTCCATGCATCGGCACCCGGTTCAACCAAATCCGGCCCAGCGCCATTGCAGCGGCAAGCTGCAATGCGAGTAGCGATTTTCCGGTCCCGCCGTCGCCGTAAAGCAGCGTGACGGTGTTCATCGGGATCATGTCGCCAACAAGCCATTCGCGGACCGGTGGCGGTCCCTGCAATTCACTCCCTACGATCCATTCGACCGGTGGCGGCAGCGGTGGCATGGATGGCATAAGCTGCATCGGCATCATCGGTATCGGACCGGGCTTCATGGGTAGCGGTGGCATTTGCGGAGCGATGGGATTGACCGGCATAGGCGGCACAGGCAGCGGCGGTGCGGCTGGCTGCATGGGCAGTGGTGCGGCGAACGCTGCCGGGTTGCCCGATATAGGGGCACCTGATATATTGGGGTTCATCGTTTTGACTTTCCGGCCCGGTTTGGCTCGCAACGCCTTGCCGGGCTAATTTTTTGAGCTTCTGACTACCGAACCGCTGCTTCGCTGGAAATATCGCTTCAATACAATGGCTTGATATCGCGCAGCGGTCCAAATTCACAATTGGGGTGTTCTGCCGGGTAAATCAGGCCGCGTGAGCGTCCATAAAGCGCTCGATTTCGGCTCGCGACCAATAGCGGCGATTGTTGATGACGCGTGGCTTTGGGAAGTCGGCAACGGGCGGCGTGCGCTTGCCGGTGCGCTTGTCGTAATCGCCTTTCAACCAGCGGTGCAACGTCATGGCAGTAACGCCGAAGATGCCGCACACGGCAGGGGCAGGAATGAGCGTATCAATAGGGTTCGGGTTCACGGACATGGGAAAGGGCTTCAATATCTAGATTGCCGGGGATCGCGGAGCATCCGCGCTGCTAGAGCACCACGTCTTTACCGTGGCATAGGCTATCCGGCCCTCGCGCCGCCGATCATCCGATCAAGGCGGCAAACCACCCCAAATCAGGCGGCGAGCATCACCGTGAGCTAACGTTAGCTCACGGTCAAGAGTATATCATAACGGATTTTTAGGTTATGCACGCTTCGGAAGCAGAGTTACATTGTTTGCGGTAATAGCTGCGATGCGAATTGCCCATTGTTCCAAAGCATCGCGTTTTTCAATTTGATAATCGTAGCGATTATAAATCCCGGCAACGCCGCTAACTTTGCCGGTTTTGTGATTTAGAATTGCTTCGGTCACTTCCTGCTTAATTCCAAGCTTCGCTAGTTCGGTCGCACAAGTGCGGCGTAGATCATGAAGATGCCAATTCGGCAAAGCCGGTTCTCCGCAGTGCTTATCGAGTGCGATCTTTCCGTTGCTGAAACCGCTGTAAGGCGTCTTGGCTGTGCGGGCCGCGAACACGTATTCGGATGCGTTGCCATCCGCATCGGTGATCATCGGCAATCCTTCAATGATCGTCTTTGCCAGCGGTGGCAGCGGCACGATATGCGCGCGTCCGTTCTTAGTGCGCGAGCCTTCAAGGGTGATCGCGGTGAGATCGTCGTTTAGTTCGGACCATTTGAGGTTGGCGATTTCGTCGCGGCGTTGCCCGGTCAAAAGCAAAAGCTGGATCATCGGGCCGAACTGATAGCCGCACTTGTCCGCTGCGTTCCAAACGGTCTTGATTTCTTCATGCGATAGGACGCGCTCCCGGCTTTGCGGTTTGGCCGGTGCTTCCGCTAGTTCGATGATGTTGCGACCGATCACGCGAGCAACGGCTTTCCAGCGGAAGAATGCGGACAACACCGCAAAGGCATTGCGTTGCGCTCCGGGTTCCAGCTTGGCGATAAGCTTTTCAATGTCGCGGTAATCAAGCGTGCGAATATCGGTGACGTGCTTCAAGTGCGGCTTGATGTTGGTCGCTATGATGCGTTCGTATTCGTCCGCAGTGGATGCTTTGACCGCCCTGCCCTTGAAACCTGCCGTGCGAGCCGTCTTCACGAATTCATCAAGCCAGTGATCAATGCTAAAGCGATTGCTGGTCTTCTGCTGTCGTGGATCATGACCGCGCCTCGCGTCCGCTATGACGCGTTCGGCCAACACTCGCGCTTGCGTGACGTTCAAAACCTGATTGGGATCGATGACGGTCCCGGTGCGATCTTCGGCGGCACCTTCTTCATCGTAGCGGCCTAGCGTGATCTTCGCGGGCTTGCCGTCCACCTTCGTTCGTACCGCCCATGACAAGCCGCCGCTCGGCTGCATGACCAGATACAACCCGGACTGTGCGCTGTCGGCTATTTCCTGACGGGCCGCGCCGGGCTTCAAATTCTTGATGAACGCGGCGGCTCGCTTGTGCTGCGACGGGATCGAAACGGCCATTTGGAAAGCTCCGGGTAACGTCAGGGGTAAACTGGGGTATGTTATTTCACGTTATGACCCGTTATGCAAACCGCTGCTCAATCAGCGCTAAACTGCTGATTTTCCGCTATTTCATGGCAATTCACGTTACCGTCCGATACCCTCCGAGGTGTGTTGGCACAAAATTTGTAAACCGAAGGTCGGCGGTTCGATCCCGTCCGGGGGCACCATTTTCACCATTTTCCAGCATCCGAAAAGCAGGTAGCAGGCGCGTTAACGGCGAAGGCCAGAATACCGCCGAGCCTGTCCCAGCGCGTTAGCCGCCCCCCTCGAATGCCTCGATCTCCTTCAGGCCGGGCAGCCAGTGCAGCGCGGATCTGTGCCAGACCTGGCGCGACGGCACGAGTTGGTCGCGTTGCCTGGCCGTGCCGACGCGCACGCCATAAACCTTCGGCCCCTCACCTACCGACGTCGCATAGATCGGCGAGCCGCATTCGGGGCAAAATGCCTGTGCGCGTCGGGCGCCACTCTCGGCCGTCTTCACGTAGATTTTCGGCTCCGCGGCCGTCAGCCTGAAATCGCTTTCGGCTACGGGGACGGTGACGCGAAACGCCGTGCCGCTGAGCACCTGACAATCCGTGCAGTGGCAGATGCCGATCTTTTGTGGATCAACGGTCGCCTCGTAACGCACGTGACCGCAATGACATGAACCGTCTATCCTCATGCGCGGGATCTCCTCTCGAAGCATCTCTCGGATGTTAACCGCGAATGCCAGTTCGAAGAAGAGGCTCCCTTTGCAGATGGCGGGCCGCATGCTACCCCGCTTGCGGCGTAGCGAGGGGCATAAGGCCGGATCGATGAACAAGGCCAGGAAGACATTTGCTTTCACCTCGTCGGACGCCGCCGACGCCGAACAGGCTGCCGCGCGGCTCTCCGCACGCTACGGGCACACTCCGGTCCACCAGGCCGATGTGATCGTGGCGCTCGGCGGCGATGGTTTTTTGCTTCAGACACTGCGCGAGACAATGGGCACCGGCAAGCAGGTCTACGGCATGAACCGTGGCACCATCGGCTTCCTGATGAACGAGTATCATGAGGACGAACTGCCCGAGCGCATCGCGGCGGCGGCCCCCGAGACAATCAGGCCGCTGGAAATGGACACGATCGGGGCCGATGGCTCGACCGCGCGCGCGCTCGCCATCAACGAGGTATCGCTGTTTCGCCAGTCCTACCAGGCCGCCAAGGTTCGCATCACCATCGACGGCAACATCCGGCTCGAGGAACTTGTCTGCGACGGCGTGATGGTGGCGACCCCTGCAGGCTCGACCGCCTACAACCTCTCGGCCCACGGCCCGATCCTGCCTTTGGATGCGCCGCTGCTCGCTCTCACCCCGGTAAGCCCGTTTCGGCCCCGCCGCTGGCGCGGCGCGCTGGTGTCGAAAGACTCCGTCGTGCGCTTCGACCTGCTGGAGCACACAAAGCGTCCGGTGAATGCCGTGGCCGATCATACTGAGGTGAAGTCCGTAGTCACCGTCACCGTGCGGGAGTCGCGGAATGCCACTGCCACGCTCCTGTTTGACGCCGGCCACTCCTGGAACGAGCGCATCCTCGCGGAGCAATTCCGCTACTGAGCGACAGCTTCGTCAATTACCGGAACGCGGAAGAAATGGAGTGACGCTGCGGAACCATGCCATCCATGTCGCATTAAGCGCTCGAAGGGATGAAAGCATAGGAACGCGGCCAATGCCCCAGCAAAGCCGAGTTCGGTTGACAAATCGTGGACTTAAGCCTATCGCGATGCAATATCGCAGTCGGCCTTCGTCTGCCGCGGACAATCCCGCCGTGCCCCTAACCAGCCAAAGCAGCCAAGAAACTTGTCCTCAGACAACCAGATCGCTCAAGAAGCGTTGACCTTCGCGGACCTCGGCCTGTCGCCGAAAGTCCTTTCCGCAGTCACCGACGCAGGCTACACCGTGCCGACGCCGATACAGCTCGGCGCGATCCCGCACGCCTTGCAGGGCAAGGACGTGCTCGGCATCGCCCAGACCGGCACCGGCAAGACCGCCTCGTTCGTGCTGCCGATGCTGACGCGGCTCGAAAAGGGCCGAGCCCGCGCCCGCATGCCGCGCACGCTGATCTTGGAGCCGACGCGCGAACTCGCCGCGCAGGTCGAGGAAAACTTCACCCGCTACGGCAAGAACCACAAGCTCAACATCGCGCTCCTGATCGGCGGCGTGTCGTTCGACGAGCAGGAAAAGAAGCTGGAGCGCGGTGCAGACGTGCTGATCGCGACTCCGGGCCGCCTGCTCGATCACCGCGAGCGCGGCAAGCTGCTCCTGAACGGCGTGGAAATCCTCGTCATCGACGAGGCCGACCGGATGCTCGACATGGGCTTCATCCCCGACATCGAGCGCATCTGCGAGATGATCCCGTTCACGCGTCAGACGCTTTTCTTCTCGGCCACGATGCCGCCGGAAATCACCAAGCTGACCGAGAAATTCCTGCACGCGCCGGTGCGCGTCGAGGTTTCCAAGGCGGCTTCGACCGGCGCCAACATAACGCAGCGGCTGGTGAAATCCGGACCGAAGCCCTGGGACAAGCGCGAGACGCTACGTAACCTGATCCGGGCCGAATCCGACGGGCTGAAGAACGCGATCATCTTCTGCAACCGCAAGGTGGAGGTCGCCGAACTGTTCCGCTCGCTGGTCAAGTACGAATTCGACGCCGGCGCACTGCACGGCGACATGGACCAGCGCGCGCGGATGCAGATGCTGTCCAATTTCCGCGACGGCAAGCTGAAGCTGCTCGTCGCCTCGGACGTCGCCGCACGCGGGCTCGACATTCCTGAAGTCAGCCACGTCTTCAACTACGACGTGCCGATCCATGCGGAGGATTATGTCCACCGCATCGGCCGAACCGGCCGCGCCGGCCGGCTGGGCAAGGCTTTCACCATCGTCACCAAATCCGACGTGAAATATGTCGACGCGATCGAAAGGCTGACTGGGCTCAAGATCGAGTGGCATGACGGCGATCTTTCGACGGTGGTTGCGTCCGAATCCGAAGACGAAGCGCCACGCCGCGGCCGTGGAGCCGGTGCGCCCCGCCGCAGTGGCCGCAAGGGCGATGGCGAGCGCAAGCCACGCGGCGAACGTCGCCCGCGCTCTGCTGAAGCAAAACCAGCCGAGGAAAAGGCGCAGCACCAGCCGGAACTCCGCTCCGAGCCGGTGATCGCCGACAATGACGAACGGCCGGCCCGCCGGGAAGCGATCAAGGCGGAAAACGCCGAGCGCAAGGCGCGGCCGGAACGCGCGGATCAGCCGCGCGGCGACCGCCAGGAACGCCCGCGTCGCGAGGACCGCAATGCCCGCCAGCGTCAGGAAGACAATGACGGAACAATCGGGTTCGGCGACGATATGCCCGCTTTCATGCGGGTGGCCGGCAAGGTCTGATACTCACAGTCTCTGCGAAAATGAAAAGGCCCGCATCGCTGCGGGCCTTTCTGTTCCGGTGGGTAGAGCCTGAAATCAGGTCAGCGGCGAAAGCTGGATTTCCACGCGACGGTTCTGCGCCCTTCCCTCGGCCGTGGCGTTGGAGGCGATCGGCCTGGTCTTGCCGAAACCGGTGACGGCGAAGCGGCGCGAATCGACACCCTGGGCGCTCAGATAATTGGCGACCGACAAAGCGCGGCGCTGCGACAAGTCGAAATTATGCTCGGCGCTGCCTGTCGAATCGGTATGGCCGAACACGTCGACGATCGTCTGCTGATACCTGTTGAGCACCAGGGCGACCGAGTTCAGGGTCTGGTAGAATCCCGGCTTGATCGAATCCTGGTCGACGCCGAAAGTAATGTCGGACGGCATGTTGAGGATGATCTGGTCGCCGGCGCGCGTGACGCTGACGCCTGTGCCCCGCAGTTGCGCCCTGAGTTCGGCCTCGTTGCGGTCCATCGTGGCGCCGATCGCGCCGCCAGCGAGCGCGCCGACGCCCGCCCCGATCAGAACCGCGTTGCGTTGCGCATTGGAGCTGCCGCCAACCGCCATGCCGGCCAGCGCGCCGAGTCCCGCGCCCAAGGCTGCACCGCCTGCGGTGTTGGAAACCTTCTGCTCGCCCGTGTAGGGATCTGTCGTGCACGCGCCGACAAATGCCGTCGCGACCAGCGCGGCAATCCATTTTCTGCTCATTCGGTGGTCCCTCTCCTGACTGTCCCCGAAGGCGCGCGAGTCGCGCTGCCCTTCAGATTGCTTGTAACATGAATTGCGGCGAAAAACGGTCGAACCCGACCCGGCCAATTCGCAATGTGAGCTGGCCCGCTACCAGAGATTCTTGCCGTCGATCACGACCACCTCGACCGCGCCAAGATCGAAATCGTCGAACAGCCGCGAATTGACGCTGATCCTTGGATTCTCGAAATCAGGTTCGCCCGTGCTGAAGTCAGGCGTCTCGGTGAAGGTGCCGCAGCCGCAAATGGCGCAAAAGCCATGCTTCACCGTCCGCGATCCCCATTGATAGAAGGAGACGTTTTCCTCTGGCGTCAGAAGCTTGAACTGGCTGGGCACATAATAGGCCCACAACGAGCCGCGCTTGGAGCAGAACGAGCAGGTGCAGGAGGTTACCGTCTGCGGGGGCTCGCTGACTTCGAATACTGTCGCCTTGCAGTGGCAGCTTCCGACAATCGCCATGTCACGTCCTTCCGATGATGGGCGGGTTCACGCTTCAGGCTAACCCAGTCGACCATCACCGGTCCATCCCAACAGCATCGGTCAGGATGGCGAGGTGCTCAATACGAGCGCGGCGGAACGAACAGGCAGATGGTCCTGCCGTCGCTGGCGCCGGCCACCGAACACCAGTGGAACTGGCCGTCCGGCGAATTCTTCAGGCGCGCATCGGAATATGCGACGACTTCGCCCGTGCCTTCTATGACATAGCCTTCCGGGCGCTCACTGATCGCCTTGCCGGGTACTTCGCGGCAATCGTAACCCGAACAGCAGGAGAATGGATATTTCCAGCCGTTCGGTTGCGCGGCGGTCGGTATGGCGTCATGGGCGAATGCGGGAACTGAAAAGGACAGGATGAGAGATGCGGCCACACCGGCCAGACCGGCGGGCAAGGAGGGGAGTGTCGAGCAAAACATGGTTGTTTTCCACAGTTGCCTCCTCCCAGAAGCTGCACCTAAGTGGTCACCCGAGCTTGCGCCCATGTGGTTACCAGCATCTTAACG
Source organism: Mesorhizobium sp. WSM2240 (assembly GCF_040438645.1). Classification (NCBI taxonomy): domain Bacteria; kingdom Pseudomonadati; phylum Pseudomonadota; class Alphaproteobacteria; order Hyphomicrobiales; family Phyllobacteriaceae; genus Mesorhizobium; species Mesorhizobium sp. WSM2240. Next base: position 2,422,318 of record NZ_CP159253.1, on the reverse strand, counting down.
TGATTGCCTGCCTCCGGTTCCCTGGACCCCGGATGGCGGCGCGGCATGTTCTTATCCGACAATCCCGGTCAAAACTGAGCAACCCCGCTCCCTCCCCATGGAGAAGGCTTGAGCAAGGTGCGTCCGTGGCTGAAATTCGCCGGTGCTTCTCCTCCGCCGGGGTTGGCGGAAGGGTCAATCTATATCGGCGAGGGGCTGCCCGGCCGAACCTTCGATGCGATGCGACAGCGACGCTTCCATGAAATCGTCGAGGTCGCCGTCAAGCACATCGGAAGGGCTGGTGCTTTCCACACCTGTGCGCAGATCCTTCACCAGCTGGTAGGGCTGCAGCACATAGGAGCGGATCTGGTGTCCCCAGCCGATGTCGGTCTTTGCCGCCTCGGTCGCGCTGGCGGCGGCCTCGCGCTTCTTCAGCTCTTCCTCGTATAGCCTCGAGCGCAGCATCTCCCAGGCCTTTGCCTTGTTCTTGTGCTGCGAGCGCTCGGCTTGGCAGGCGACCGCGATTCCGGTCGCGAGATGCGTGATGCGCACGGCGGAGTCGGTGGTGTTGACGTGCTGGCCACCCGAGCCCGACGCGCGATAGGTGTCGATGCGCACATCGGATTCGCTGACGTCGATGTCAATGGAATCGTCGACAACCGGATAGACCCAAACACTTGCGAACGACGTGTGGCGGCGGGCGTTCGAATCATAGGGCGAAATGCGCACCAGCCGGTGGACGCCGGATTCGGTCTTCAACCAGCCATAGGCGTTGTGGCCTTTGATCAGCACGGTGGCGGACTTGATGCCGGCTTCTTCACCGTCGTGGACTTCCAGCACCTCTACCTTGAAGCGCCGCCGTTCAGCCCAGCGCGTGTACATGCGCAACAGCATCGACGCCCAGTCCTGGCTTTCCGTGCCGCCGGCGCCGGCGTGAACTTCGAGATAGGTATCGTTGGCGTCGGCTTCGCCCGAAAGCAGGGTCTCGATCTGGCGGGCCTTGATCTCCCCGGAAAGCGAGCGGATGGCGGTTTCCGCCTCGGCGACAATATCGGCGTCGCCCTCCTCCTCGCCCATTTCAATGAGGTCGACATTGTCGGCAAGCGCCTGCGACAGCCTTTTGACGGAAGTGATCCCGTCATCGAGGCTCTGGCGTTCGCGCATCAGTTTCTGCGCTTCCTGCGGGTCGTTCCAGAGGCTCGAATCCTCCGCGCGCATGTTCAGGTATTCGAGACGTTTCAGGGCCTCGTCCCAGTCAAAGATGCCTCCTCAGCAGGCTTATGGCCTGCTTGATTTCGTCGACGAGCTTTTCCGTTTCTGCGCGCATGGCAGGTGCTTATCCTGAAATTGTGATGCCGGTTCGGGTTGGCGCGGAACATAGGGAGGCGTCCGCGGGCTGTAAAGCAAAATGGGCCGGCGCGAGCCGGCCCATTTACCGATTCGGGTACGATCAGTAGAGCCCGCCGCCGCCGGTCTGGATGGCCTTGCTGGCCTGCGGCGACAGCGCTTCGCCGGTGATCGAGCCGCCATCCTCACCCATGCCTATGACCCAATAACTGTCTGCGGGACCGGTGCCGGGCTTGAAAGCTTCCATGATGGTTCCGGGCTCGCCCTCGCGGGCCTGCATGCCAGTCTTGCGATTGATGGCGATGAGTTTCATACCCTCGGGAACCTGGAATTTGGTCGGCGGAACGCCTTTGAGCACTTCGGCCATGAACTCCTTGAAGATCGGCGCCGCAAGTCCGCCGCCGGTCGAGCCTTTGCCCAAGGTTTTCGGCTGATCGAATCCCAAATAGAGACCGACCACCAGATTGGGCGTGTAGCCCATGAACCAGGTGTCCTTCTCGTCGTTGGTCGTACCGGTCTTGCCGGCGATCGGACGGCCGAGCTCCGATACCGTAACGGCGGTTCCGCGTGTGACGACGCCCTCCATCATGGACGTGATCTGGTAGGCCGTCATCGGATCGAGCACCTGCTCGGCATTATCGATCAGTTCCGGCTCGGCCTGCTCGGCCCACTCCTCCGCCACGCAGCCTTGGCAGCCGCGCTCGTCATGCTTGAAAACGGTCTTGCCATAGCGATCCTGAATCCTGTCGATCAATGACGGTTTGATCTGCCGGCCGCCATTGGCCATCACCGAATAGGCCGAGACCATGCGCATGACGGTGGTTTCGCCCGAACCGAGCGACATGGCGATATGAGGCGGCATCTTGTCGTAGACGCCGAAACGCTCGGCATACTCGGCCACCAGCTTCATGCCCATGTCGTTGGCGAGTCGCACCGTCATGAGGTTTCGCGAACGCTCGATGCCGGCGCGCAGCGTCGACGGACCGGCCGGCTTGCCGTCATAATTCTTCGGCGACCAGACCTCGTTTCCGATTCTGATGGTGATCGGCCCGTCCATGATGACCGACGCCGGCGTGTAGCCATTGTCGAGCGCGGCGGCATAGACGAACGGCTTGAATGACGAGCCCGGCTGGCGCATTGCCTGCGTTGCCCGGTTGAACTCGGACTGCGCGTAGGAGAAGCCGCCGACCATTGCGAGCACGCGGCCGGTATGCGGATCCATCGCAACCATGCCGCCCGACACTTCCGGCGGCTGACGCAGCATGTAGCCCGCCTCGCCTTCCTTCTTCTCGACGAAGACCACGTCTCCGGGCTTCAGCACGTCGGCAGGAGAATCCGCTTTGACACGCTTGCCGTCCACCACATGGCGCATGGCAAAGCTCATGTCTTCCTTCGAGACGGTCGCCTGCTCGCGCTCATCCGCGAGCGCGCCGGATGCCTTGCGCTTGGGCTGAAGGCCAACCGTCAGGCCTGCCTTGGAGCTTTCCAGCACGACGGCAAGTCGCCATTCCGGCACATCGTCGAGGCGCTTGACCTCGCCGAGCGGCACGGCCCAATCGCCGGAAATATCTATCGTCGTCACCGGCCCGCGATAGCCGCGCAGCATGTCGTACTTCAACAGGCCGTTCTGCATGGCCTTGCGCGCGACAAGCTGCATCTTGGGATCGAGTGTTGTGCGAACCGACAATCCGCCCTCGTAGAGCGCGTCCTCGCCATAGCGGGCGATGATTTCGCGGCGCACTTCCTCGGTGAAATACTCTCCGGCGAAGAGGTAGGTTCCGCCCCTCCGGGGCGTAACGCCGAGCGGTTCGGCTTTGGACTTCTCGCCCTCCTCGCGCGAGATATAGCCATTGGCGACCATCTGGTCGATCACCCAATTGCGTCGCTCAATCGCGCGGTCGGTATATTTGAACGGATGGTAGTTCGACGGCCCCTTGGGAAGAGCCGCCATATAGGCGGCTTCCGCAACTGTCAGCTCGTTGACTGATTTGTCGAAATAGGTGAGCGCGGCGCCGGCAATGCCGTAGGAACCCAGGCCGAAGAAAATTTCATTGAGGTAGAGTTCGAGAATCCGATCCTTGGAATAGGCCTGCTCTATGCGGAAAGACAGGATCGCCTCCTTGACCTTGCGCTCCAGCGAACGCTCGTTGGTCAGGAGGAAGTTCTTTGCGACCTGCTGTGTGATCGTTGAGCCGCCCTGCATCGGACCGCCTCGCAAATAGACGACCGCGGCCCGGACGACACCTTCAAAATCGACGCCCGGATGCGAATAGAAGTTCTTGTCTTCCGCTGAAAGGAAAGCAGCCTTGACCCGGTCCGGCACGGCCTGGATCGGCAAATAGAGACGACGCTCGCGTGCGAACTCGCCCATAAGTGAGCCGTCTGACGCGTGGACCCGCGTCGTCACCGGCGGCTCGTAGCTGGCGAGCACCTCGTAATCTGGCAATCCCTTGGTCAGATTGCCAATATAGACTGCGACCCCGGCAGCCACCAAAAGCGCCAGCATCGTGCCGATGCCGAAGAAATAACCTAAAAGCCGAATCATGCCCGCTCCAGTCCGAGATCGGGATTTCTCTCCGCAAAAACAGAGACAACCGCAAGTCGCGGAAGCCTGCCCGATCCGATCGCGTTCAGCCTTGTCGCGCCGATGTGGATAAAATGCGGCGGCCTGACGAGGGTCTTGGAAATCTTCGCGATTAAATCACGTGGTGTGGCGTGGACGCAACGTCCGGCGCAACAGGCCGTAACGGGAAGCCCGGGCATCACCCGCCCGCCGATCGTGACGCGGCAAAAGCCGCAATGGCGTTCGAAATGCTGGCAGCCGCCTTGCCGCGCCAGTCGGGGTCGCGCAATTGCGCCTCATCCTTGGGATTCGACATGTAGCCAAGCTCGACCAGGACAGAAGGTACGTCCGGCGCCTTGAGCACCTTGAAGCCGGCGAAACGATGGGGATTGTTGATCAATCCGACAGTGTTCGACAACTCGCTGACCAACGAACGGGCGAAGCGGATCGAAAAACTGTGCGTTTCGCGGCGGATCAGATCGACGAGAATGTCGGCGACCTCCTGTTTCTCGCCCTCGATCTCCATCCCAGCGAGTTGATCCGACAGGTTTTCGCGTATCGCGAGCGCCTCGGCCTCCTCATCGGACGCCTTGTCTGAAACGGTGTAGACGGTCGCACCGCGAATGCCCTTCAGGCGGATCGTATCGGCATGAATGGATATGAAAAGATCCGCTTCGTGCTGCCGTGCGATTCGCACCCGATCGTCGAGGCGCAGGAACTCGTCCTTCTCGCGAGTCAGGTACACGTCATACTTGCCGCTGGAAGCGAGCTTCGCCTTCAACTCCAGCGCAAAGGCAAGCGTGATTGTCTTCTCCTCCGTCCCGCTGGTGCCTTTGGCTCCGCCGTCGATGCCGCCATGTCCGGGATCGATCACAATGGTGAAGGGTCGCGTCACGTCATCGGCGGGAGCCTTGCCGAGACGGTCGCCTTTCGGCGTGGCGACGGTCGCGCCGGTGGTCTGCGACTGCAGCGCGAGCGCCTCCTCGAATTGCCTGTCAGACGCGGCGACGAGGTCCACCACCAGCCGATATCCGGACTCGCCTTCATTTTCCAGAACGTCGAGCCTCTCGACGGTGAACGGTCCCTTCGAGGTCAGAATCAGCCGCGACTTGCCCTCTTGGAGATGCCCGTAGCGCACATCGGTGACCAGGCCGATCGCCTTCAAGCCGTCGGGATGTAAAAGGAGCTTCGTTTCCGGGAGATCCAGAACGAGACGATGCGGCGCACGCAACAGAAGCCATTCGGGGTTGGGTTCGCCATCGAAATTCAGGACCACGCGCATGCGCGTGGCGTCACCGGCCATCTTGAAGTCACGCGCTTCGAGCGGCGCGGATTCGGCGAAGGATAACATCGCCTGGAGCGCCATAAACAGGACGAGCATCAAGCCGCAGACAGCGCCGCGCAACGGGACATTGCGCGTAACCTGCCTAACGCTCGTGCTTCCAAAATGCATTCCAGCCACCCTGCTCCCGATTTGCCGCCGGTCCAGCGACCACCTCCGGCTGTGCGTCCGGTTTAGGCTCGATCTCGCTTAACGATTGGTATCCAGATAAGGTTAACCAAGCCTTTTTGTCCGGCGTTTCCGCGGCGGCACGGCTTTTGCCGGCGTCCGAAAACGGGGTTGCTATAAACGCCATCAAATCATAAAAGCGACATTGGATCACTGCAATGCCCCGAGGCCCGTCGCCTCCGCTTTCCACAACCAGCCAAGGCGACGAAACGGCTTCAATCGCAACCTGCGATAAGGCCGAAGGTGATCGCGACGGATTTCGTCGCGGTGTTTGCGGCAACGTGAACCCCCGACGTCGAGGAAAACGGCCGGAACGACAACTCCGCGCCGGCTCTGTACGAGCAAACAGCTGGTCCGGTTTTTCCGGGCTTTGGTTCAAATGGTTCCGCAAGGTTACGCAATGGCTTCAGGCGCAATCATGGAAAGGTCCGCAGGTTACCGCGCCGGTTCGGCAGCGGGCGGCACCGCCATGGCGTCCAGGCAGCGGCCCGCGGACGCTAATATGTCCGGCATGCAGCGATTGACGGGTTTGGAGAGGCACATTTCGCCGCCTCCGGGCTCGCTGGCTGCGTCCGGCGGGAAAAGAAATAATGCCCAACAAGATGCTAATAGACGCCTCCCACCCGGAGGAAACACGGGTCGTCGTTGTTCACGGTAACCGTATCGAAGAATTCGATTTTGAATCTCAGGATAAGAAGCAGCTCAAAGGAAACATCTATCTCGCCCGCGTCACGCGGGTAGAACCCTCCCTTCAGGCAGCCTTTGTCGAATATGGCGGAAACCGGCACGGCTTCCTCGCCTTCAGCGAAATTCACCCCGATTACTACCAGATCCCGGTCGCAGACCGTCAGGCGCTGTTGCGCGCGGAAGCCGAGGCTGCCGAGGAAGAGAACGACGAGGACGGCGAAGGCGAGGATCGCCAAGACCGAAATCGCGGACGCCGACGTAGGCGCGGCGGCAAGAACCGGGACCGTGGCGGAGAAGCCCGGGCGGCCGCCGAGAGCGCCGATGACGACGGCGAAGCCGCGGGTGACGACGAGAACGATGAAAATGTTGCCGCGGAGGACGATGCCGGCCTGGCCGAGCCGGTCGCCGGGGATGACGGCGCCGCAGCCGGCGCGGAAGCTGTCGATATTTCGCCGGACGCCGTTCTCGACGACGCAACCAACATTGCGATGGCCGCCACGGCGGACGCCCACGTCGTTTCCGAGGAAATTTCCAAATCGAGCCTGACGGAAAACGATCGCGGCGGCGCGTTCGAAGACGTGGCAGCGGCCAACGGCGACGAGCATGAGATCGAATCGGTTGGCGCCGAAGACGCGCTCGAGGAAGTCCGCAACCGTCGCAAGCCGGTGCGCCGCCACTACAAGATCCAGGAAGTCATCAAGCGCCGGCAGATTCTGCTGGTGCAGGTGGTCAAGGAAGAGCGCGGCAACAAGGGCGCGGCCCTGACCACGTATCTTTCGCTCGCCGGACGCTATTCGGTGCTGATGCCGAATACCGCTCGCGGCGGCGGCATTTCGCGCAAGATCACCAATGCCCAGGACCGCAAGCGCCTGAAGGAAGTGGTTCAGGATCTCGACGTGCCTCAGGGCATGGGCGTCATCCTGCGCACGGCAGGCGAGAGCCGCACCAAGGCCGAGATCAAGCGCGATTACGAATATCTGATGCGGCTGTGGGAGACGGTCAGAACGCTGACGCTCCAGTCGACCGCCCCTGCCCTCGTTTACGAGGAAGGTAGCCTGATCAAGCGCTCGGTGCGCGATCTCTACAACAAGGACATCGACGAAGTCCTGGTCTCGGGCGAGGACGGCTACCGCGAAGCCAAGGACTTCATGCGCATGCTGATGCCGAGCCACGCCAAGGTGGTCCAGCCCTATCGCGACACCACGCCGATTTTCGTGCGCAATGGCATCGAGGCGCAACTCGACCGCATGCTGCAGCCACAGGTCACGCTGAAGTCGGGCGGCTACATCATCATCAACCAGACCGAGGCGCTGGTTGCGATCGACGTGAACTCCGGGCGCTCCACCAAAGAGCATTCGATCGAGGAAACGGCTCTCCATACCAATCTCGAAGCCGCGGACGAAGTCGCACGGCAGCTCCGGCTGCGCGATCTCGCGGGCCTGATCGTCATCGACTTCATCGACATGGAGGAGAACCGCAACAATCGCGCGGTCGAGAAGCGCCTGAAGGATTGCCTCAAGAACGATCGCGCGCGCATCCAGGTCGGCCGCATCTCGCATTTCGGCCTGATGGAAATGTCGCGCCAGCGCATCCGGGCCAGCGTGCTCGAATCGACGATGAAGCCCTGCCCGCATTGCGGCGGAACCGGGCATGTGCGTTCGGAATCGTCGGTCGCGCTGCTTGTGGTCCGGGCCATCGAGGAGTTTTTGATCAAGGATTCGCGCAACCACATCACGGTTCGCACTCCGACCTCGACGGCGCTCTACGTTCTCAACCACAAGCGCAGCACCCTTGCCGAACTTGAGGCGAGGTTCGGCCTCACGATCACGATCGAAATGGACGATTCGGTCGGCGCGCAGCATTACGCCATCTTCCGTGGCGCAGTCGCCGAGAAGCCCGTCGGCGGTTTCGTGCCATTGCCCGCTCCTGTCTATGACGAGCCGGAGGACGAAATCCTCGAGGAGGAGGAAGAAGTCGTCGAGGCCGCGGCCGACGAGCGCCCCGCGCAAGCAGCGCCGAGGGCCGAAGCCGGCGAGCAGCGCGACCGCAAGCGCCGCAAACGCCGCAGACGGCGCGGCGGCAAGGATCGCGACCGCGATGTGTTGGAAGGTGCGGCGACGCAGGACGTTGCGGCCGCCGCGGAAGAACCTCGGGCCGAGGCCGCTGAGACGCTCGAACCGGTTGCTGCCGAGCCTGCCGAGGCTGCCGGCGAAGGCGGCGAGGACATCGACCGCAAGAAGCGCCGTCGCGGCAAGCGCGGCGGCAAACGCAATCGGCGCGACGAGGACGGAGCGGAGCAGCAGGACGAGATGGTCTCGGCGGAGCCCGCAGCCGTCGAGGCTTTGTCGGAGCAGGTGACGGAAGACGCAGCCGTCGTTGCTGCCCCGGCCGAGGAAGTCGCCGAACAGCCGAAGAAGCCCCGGCGCGCTGCCAGGCCGAAAAAGGTGAAAACGGAAGAGGCTGCGGAAGCGGCGGTTTCCGCGGAACCGGCGATAGCCGAGCCTGAAGCGATTGCCGTGCAGGCCGAAGAAAAGCCCAAAAAGCCCCGCGCCTCGCGACGCAAGGCTGCTGAACCGGTCGAGGCGGCTGCCGCTCCGGCGGAAACGCCCGAAACGCCCGAAACGCCCGAGGAAAAGCCGGCGGAGCCTGTCGTCAAGCTCGTGTCGTCGACTGGTGAAGAAGAGATGGAAACCACCGACGAGAAGCCGAAAAAGGCCGGCTGGTGGCAGCGAAAGAGCTTTTTCTGACAGTCACTTATGTTGATTAGCTAAAGAGGCCCGCGCCGCTGATCGCGATGCGGGCCTTTCTTTGGCCGCGCTGCCTGCTCAAGGCGGTTGCCGGTCGCGGGATGCGACCATCGATTTCGGCATCATCCGGTCCGTCGCCCAAGCCAGCGCTCAATGCGATCCAGCGCCTTGGCCATGTCGTCATGGCTTCCGGCATAGGAAAAGCGCATGAAGCGCTGCCCGGCGAGCGGATCGAAATCGTGGCCGGGCGTTGCCGCGACATGCGCTTCCGCCAGCATCGTGCGGGCAAATTCCATGCTGTCATTGGTCAGCCGGGAAACGTCGCAATAGGCATAGAACGCCCCGTCCATTGGCGCGGCGAGCGAAAAGCCGAGTTCCGGAAGCCTTTGCATCAGGAGATCGCGGTTCCAGGCATAGCGCGCCTTGACCGCCTCCAGCTCGTCGGTCGCCCGGAACGCCTGCGCCGCGGCGATCTGCGACAGCTCTGGCGCGGAGATGTAGAGGCTCTGCTGGATGCGCTCGACCGGCCGGACGAGCTTTTCCGGCAGAACCATCCAGCCGATCCGCCAGCCGGTCATGCAATAGTATTTCGAGAAGGAGTTGATGACGGTTACGTCGGGGCTGAAGGCGAGCGCCGTGGTATCGGGCGCCGAATAGGCCAGACGGTGATAGATCTCATCGGAAATCAGCGCGATCCCCAATTCCTCGGCCGTGCGGACGAGCGCCTCGAGATCACCCGTCGGAATCACCGCTCCTGTCGGATTGGCGGGGCTGGCGAAAAGCGCGCCTTTGAGCGGCTTTTCGGCATGCGCTTCCCGGAGATGTTCGGCATGAAGATAGGCAGCGCCTTCCAACTCGATCTCGACGACATCGAGGCCGAGCGCTTTCATGATGTTGCGATAGGCTGGATAGCCGGGCGCGGCGATTGCGACGCGGTCGCCGGTATCGAACATCGCCAGAAACGCCAGATTGAATGCGGCGGAGGATCCGGTCGTCACCGCGATCCGCGCCGCCGGTACATCGACCCCGTAGTGCTCCTGGTAATGGGCTGCTATCGCATTGCGCAATTCGGCCGTGCCCAGCGCGTCGGTGTAGCCGATGCGCCCGTCGGCCAGCGCCTTTGCGGCGGCTTCCCGAACCAGAGCCGGAGCCGGATCCGAAGGCTGCCCGACGGCCAGGGAGATCACCGGCTTGCCCAGCGCCTTCAGCCGATTGGCCTCAGCCAGGACGTCCATCGCATGGAATGGCTCGACATCGCCACGCCGGGAAAGGGAAACCGCCATATTCCGCACCAGTCCTTCATGTGCGCCCAGGCACTGCGCCGCACAAATGCCCGAATGATGTGGGGATCACAAGTTCATGAAATGCGGCGCTTCGACTTTTCAACCCACCATGGCTCGTTTACCAGTGGTTCCCGCTATGCACGCACGATTTCCGATCTTTGCAAAACTGGCCAAAACTGCGCGAGCGCTGACGGCAGTGTCGCTGGCCGTCGCCGTGAGCGTTGCGGCTCCTGGCAGCGCCTCGGCTCAGGCGAATCTGCCGATCGTGCGCGATGCCGAGATCGAAGCGCTGGTCCGCGACTATGCGCGGCCGATCCTCAAGGCTTCCGGCCTGTCGAAATCCGGCATCGACATCATTCTGGTCAACGATACCCGCTTCAATGCCTTCGTGGCCGGGCGGCGCATGTTCATCAATACCGGCGCCCTGCTGCAATCGGAGACCCCCAACGAGATCATCGGCGTCATAGCCCATGAAGCCGGCCATATAGCCGGCGGCCACCAGGAGCGCCTGCGCGAACAACTGGCGCGCGCCCAGACCATGGCGGTCGTGGCCGGGCTGCTCGGCATCGGCGCGGTGGTTGCCGGCGCGGCCGCAAATTCCAAGGAGATGGCACAGGCCGGCGGTGGACTGGCCGCCGGCGGCGGCGAGTTTGCGCGGCGCGGGCTGCTTGGCTACCAGCGCTCGGAGGAAACGACAGCCGATCGCTCGGCGATCACCTATCTCGAGGCGACGGGGCAGTCGGCCAAGGGCATGCTGAAGACGTTCCAACGTTTCCAGAATGCACTGTCGCTTTCCGGTTCGCGCGTCGATCCCTACCAGGTCAGCCACCCTATGCCGCGCGAGCGCATAGCCAATCTCGAGCAACTGGCGAAGAACAGCCCCAATTACGACCGCACGGATTCGCCTACGCTGCAGCAGCGCCATGACATGATGCGCGCCAAGATCGCAGTCTATACGCAAGGCCAGTCGGCGGCGGCGCGACTGTTCCGCAAGGATCCGCAGGGCCTGCCGGCGCAGTATGGCGATGCGATGGCCACCTACATGTACGGCAATCCGCGCTCGGCGCTCGGCAAGGCGGACGCGCTGGTCAAGGCGCAGCCCAACAACCCGTATTTCCACGAATTGCGCGGCGACATACTGATGAAGGCCAACCGCCCGGCTGATGCGGTCGGCGCTTACACCGCCGCCGTACAGCTGGATCCCGTTAAATCCGGCATCCTGCCGATTTCGCTTGGCCAGGCGCTGATCGCGGTCGGCGATCCGGCTTCACTGAAGAAGGCGGTTGCCGAGATCAAGAAGGGCCTTCAGCGGGATCGCGAGAACAGCTCAGGCTATCGCTATCTAGCACAGGCCTATGGCCAACTCGGTGATATTCCGGAAGCCGAGCTCGCGACCGCCGAGGGCCACTTCTACCGCGGCGCCTATAAGGACGCGAAAATCTTCGCGGCCCGCGCCCAGCAACGATTCAAGCGCGGCGCGCCAGGCTGGGTCCGCGCCCAGGACATCATCAACTACAAGATGCCAAGCAAAAAGAAATGAACCTTCCGCGCCGGTCGGACGACTGAACGGAAACTCCAGAGGAAATGAACATGAACAAGGCACTTTTGTTGGGCACAGCCGGCGTCGCCGTGGCTTTCGGGTTGCTGGCGGCGGGCTTCGTTGCCGGCAAGCCGCAAACCGCCAAAGCCGAAGACGCACCTCAGGTGCTGACGGTCGCCGCGGCCGAAACCCAGCTCGACCGGAAGCAGGTCGAGACGATCGTGCGCGAATATTTGCTGTCCAATCCCGAACTGATGCTCGAGGTGCAGCAGGCGCTCGAGACCAAGCAGCAGGAAGAGCAGCGCGTTGCCCACCTCCAGGTGATCAAGGACGCCAAGGCCGAGATCTTCAATGCCGCCTATGATGGCGTCGTCGGCAATCCGAACGGCAAGGTCACGATCGTCGAGTTCTATGATTACAATTGCGGCTACTGCAAACGCGCCCAGGAAGACATGCAGGCGCTGACCGCGGCGGACCCGGAGCTACGCTTCGTGCTCAAGGAATTCCCGATCCTCGGCCCGGATTCGCAGAAGGCCCATGTCGTTTCCATGGCCTTCCGCGCGCTTGCGCCTGAGAAGTATGGCGAGTTCCACAACGCGCTGCTGAGCGGAGCCGGCCGCGCCACCGAAGACAGCGCGATCAAGCTCGCAGTGTCGCTGGGAGTGGATGAGGCCAAGCTGCGCGAGCAAATGAAAAGCCCCGAAATCACCAAGGCGTTCTCCCAAACCTATGAACTCGCCAACCGGCTTGCGATCACGGGGACACCATCCTATGTCGTCGGCAACGAGGTCGTATTCGGCGCGCTCGGCAAGGAGGTCCTGACCGAGAAAATCGCGGCCGCCAAGACCTGCATCGAGGCCGCTACCTGCTGATCGGGCCTTTTCGAAGCCCGCCGCTGTGGACAGAGAAAGAAGCTGCTTGCGCTCTTTTCGCGGCGCTCTATGCCCATTATAGAAGTCCCGGCGCGCCAGATGCCTTCCGGCGCGGCGAAAGGTGCATATATTGAAAACGATTTTCATCCTGAATGGTCCCAACCTCGACGCGCTCGGCAAGCGGGAACCCGGCATCTATGGCGGAACGACGCTGGCCGATATTGAGGACGACTGCAGGAAGGCCGGCTCGGCATTGGGGCTGGAGATTGTTTTTCGCCAGTCCAATCATGAAGGCGATCTGGTCGACTGGATCCAGGAGGCCGGCGAGAAGGCGGCCGGCATAGTCATCAATGCCGGCGCCTATACCCATACCTCCATCGCCATACACGACGCGATCCGCTCGGTCTCGCCGTTGCCGGTCGCCGAGGTGCATCTTTCGAACATTCACGCCCGCGAGGCGTTTCGGCACACATCGATGATCGCGCCAGTCTCGACCGGCATGATCTGCGGCTTCGGCCCGCTTGGCTATACTCTGGCATTGCAGGCGCTGGCGGCGCGGCTGTGACAGACAGAACAGGAAAAGGTTCCGACATGTCGACAAAGAAGACCGGTGTTGACCAGCAGCTGATCCGCGATCTCGCCGGTATCCTGAACGACACCAATCTCACCGAGATCGAGGTCGAGCTGGATGATCTGAAGGTTCGCGTTTCGCGCCATGCACAGGCCGTTCACAGCGTCCATGCGCCCGCGCCGATCGTGCATCACGCACCGGCGCCTGCGCCGTCGGCGCCTGTGCAGGCTCCGCCCCCTGCCGCCGATCTGTCGAAGAATGCGGTGCCCTCGCCTATGGTGGGCACGGCCTACCTGGGTCCCTCGCCCGACGCAAAGCCGTTCATCGATGTGGGACAGCAGGTTAAGGAAGGCCAGACGCTGCTGATCATCGAGGCGATGAAGACGATGAACCAGATCCCCTCGCCGCACTCCGGAACGGTGACCGCGATTCTCGTCGAAGACGGCCAGCCGGTGGAATTCGGCATGCCGCTCGTCGTCATCGAGTAGACCGGGAAGCCGCTCCTCATGTTCCAGAAAATCCTGATCGCCAATCGCGGTGAGATCGCCCTTCGGGTCCTGCGCGCGGCGAAGGAGCTCGGCATCAAGACGGTCGTTGTCCACTCGACCGCCGATGCCGACGCCATGCACGTGCGCCTGGCGGACGAGAGCGTTTGCATCGGCCCGCCGCCGTCGCGCGATAGCTATCTCAACATCCATCAGATCGTGGCCGCCTGCGAGATCACCGGCGCCGATGCCGTGCATCCGGGCTATGGCTTTCTGTCCGAAAACGCCAAATTCGCCGACATACTGGCCGCGCACAACATCACCTTCATCGGTCCGTCGGGCGATCATATCCGCGTCATGGGCGACAAGATCGAGGCCAAGCGGACCGCCAAGCGCCTCGGTATTCCCGTCGTTCCGGGCTCCGACGGCGCAGTCTCCGATGAAGGCGAGGCCAAGCGCATCGCCGGCGAAATCGGCTATCCCGTGATCATCAAGGCCTCGGCCGGCGGCGGTGGCCGAGGCATGAAGGTCGCGCGCACGGAACAGGATCTGGTCCAGGCACTGCAGACCGCCAGCAGCGAGGCCGGCGCGGCTTTCGGCAACAGCGAAGTCTATATCGAGAAGTTCCTCGAAAAACCGCGTCACATCGAGATCCAGGTTTTCGGCGACGGCGCCGGCAAGGGCATCCATCTCGGCGAGCGCGACTGTTCGCTGCAGCGCCGCCACCAGAAGGTTTGGGAAGAGGCGAATTCGCCAGCCCTCAACGAGGAGCAGCGCACCCGTATTGGCGAGACCTGCGCCAGGGCGATCGCCGACCTCGGCTATTCAGGCGCCGGCACCATTGAATTCCTCTACGAGGATGGCGAGTTCTACTTCATCGAGATGAATACCAGACTGCAGGTCGAGCACCCGGTGACCGAGGCGATCACCGGCATCGATCTGGTGCACGAGCAGATCCGGGTTGCGTCCGGCGGCGGACTATCGGTCCGCCAGGATGAAGTACGGTTCCAGGGCCACGCGATCGAGTGCCGCATCAACGCGGAGGACCCGCGCACGTTCACGCCGTCGCCGGGTACGATCACGCATTTCCATACGCCGGGCGGCCTCGGCATCCGCGTCGATTCCGGCGTCTATTCCGGCTACCGCATTCCGCCCTACTATGACAGCCTGATCGGCAAGCTGATCGTGCACGGCCGCAACCGGGTCGAATGCATGATGCGGCTGCGTCGTGCGCTGGACGAATTCGTCGTCGACGGCATCAAGACGACGTTGCCGCTGTTCCGCGACCTGGTCGGCAATCCCGATATCGCGAATGGCGACTACGACATCCACTGGCTGGAAAAGCACCTGGCGGAGACGGTATAATCGCGGTCTATGACCCGACCATACGCGCCCGGCTACCGCATACCGACCGACCTGCTCCTGAAGGCTTATGCGTCGGGCGTGTTTCCGATGGCCGAGAGCGCGAGCGACCCGGAAGTCTTCTGGGTCAGGCCCGAAACGCGCGGCATCATTCCGCTGGACACGTTCCATGTGCCTCGCAGCCTGCGCAAGACGATGCGCCAGGGACGCTTCGAGATCCGCTTCGACAGCAACTTCGCCGGCGTGATCGATGCCTGCGCCGAAGCGCGGGAAGAGCGCAAGACGACCTGGATCAACCAGCCGATCCGCGAGGCCTATATCGGTCTGTTCGAGCGCGGCCACTGCCATTCGGTGGAGGCCTGGCGTGATGGACAACTGGTCGGCGGGCTTTACGGAGTGACGCTTGGCCGCGTCTTCTTCGGCGAAAGCATGTTCTCCAGGGAACCCGACGCTTCCAAGGCTTGTCT
Source organism: Mesorhizobium sp. WSM2240 (assembly GCF_040438645.1). Lineage (NCBI taxonomy): Bacteria > Pseudomonadati > Pseudomonadota > Alphaproteobacteria > Hyphomicrobiales > Phyllobacteriaceae > Mesorhizobium > Mesorhizobium sp. WSM2240. Next base: position 2,406,905 of record NZ_CP159253.1, on the reverse strand, counting down.
CGTTCGTCTGGTCGAGCGTCTGCGCGAACGCGGCTTCGTGCTTCTCGACACACAGTTCACGACAGCGCATTTGATGCGATTCGGAGCTATCGACGTGCCGCGCGGCAAATACGAGAGGATGCTGGAGGAAGCGCTGGAAGGCGACGCGGTCTTTTTCCCGTAGGTGCCCGAGACGCCGCCGTCGCGGCGGGTCAAATCTGCGGCGTCTGCTGGTGGAATACCATCTTCCAGCGGCCGTCGCGCTTCGCATAACCGGTGCTGACCAATGCGGCATAACGCTCGCCGCTTTCGCGTGTGGCGCGCGCCTCATAGCTCAGGATGGCGGTGTCTTCCGAGGGTGTGACCAGTCCCTTCAACTCGATTTCAAGGTCTTTCCAGCGATTGCCGTCCTTGACGGTTGCCGCGATATCCTTGTTGCTCATCACGCCCGCCATGCTGCGGTTGAACGCGATCAGGCAGGATTGGTCGACGTTCTCTTCGAAAAATTTCGAGCCGCCGGTCCAGAATTGCCTTTCAAGCGCAAGCAGGTCTTTTTCGACTGCGGTCATGGCGCATCGCTCCCGTCGTTCGATACAGGGAAACGGCTGCCTCAAGTGAAATGTTCCGGGCTGGAACGGGGTCTAGTTCGTCTTGGCCGCTTCCGGCGCGGGCACATCCGACTTCTGCTTGCAGGCCTTCAGCCAGACGTCATAGACGGCGTGCTCGACCGCGTTGAGGCCCGGGCTTTCCGCGAACATCCAGCCGGTGAATATCCGCCTGATCTTGCGATCCAGCGTGATTTCGTCGACCTCGACAAAGGAATCAGTCTTGGGTTCTTCGGTATCGGGCCGCGAATAGCAGACCCGCGGCGTCACCTGCAGTGCTCCGAACTGAACGGTCTCGTTGATATAGACATCGAATGTGATGATGCGGCCGGTAATCTTGTCGACGCCGGTGAACTCGGCGACCGGGTTGTCGATGCGCTCGGCTGCCGCCGGCGAAAGCCAGGCAATGGCCATTACCGCAGACGCGGCAAGCGAGTATGCAGCGCGTTTTCCAAGCGGGATCAGGCTGGATTTCGTCATTTGGAAATACCGGAATTTGCGGCCTTGATTCTGTCGCGCGCCGAGGCCCGTGACCGACAAGCGATTAGCCGCCAATTGTGGCGAGAAAACACCGCGCCTCGGCCCAGCCTCAACCGCCGGGGGTCCAGGCGTCGTAGTCGCCGGTAACCTGCGGGCGGTGCCCGCCGGACAGAAGCGAACCCTTCGGCCGATACGCGGCTGCGCTGCCCGTCAGGTTGGGCAAATGCGGCTTCTGCCATTCGCGGGCGGCATAGTTCTCCTGCGAAGGCGCGACGTCGACCCGATGGTGGATCCAGCCGTGCCAACCGGGCGGAATCACCGACGCTTCGGCCTCGTCGGCGTAAATCACCCAGCGACGCGTGCGGCCCTCCGAATCGGTGCCGCCCTGATAATAGATGTTGCCGAACTCGTCGCGGCCGACCTCGGTGCCGTGCCGCCAGGTGTGGAAGCGCGTTCCCAGCGTCTGGCCGTTCCACCAGGTAAAAAACTGCAGGAGGAATTTCTTCATCGAACTACCCTGTCGCCGCGCTTCGTGCACGCCCCGCTTATGGCTTTCGCCAGCGATGATGGCAAGTGTTCCGCCGTCGCACGAGGCCCAGAAGCTTCAATCGAGCGCCTTTTCCAGCACCATGGCCGGTATGCCGGATTGCGGGCCTCCACAATTGGCTATCGCACCCGCCTGAACGAAGCCGTTGGTCCGATAGAACGCCAGTGCGGCCGTGTTTGCTGCCTCCACTTCAAGACGCAGCATTCGCGCATCGGGAAAACTGTCTTCAATCTCATCCAGGAGCATCTTTCCGATACCCTTCCCCTGGAAATCCGGATGCACGTAAAGCTGGTGCAGCATGACCAGTTTGGGATCGGTCGTCGCCGCCGCATAGGCCATACCGCCGATCGTCTTGCCGTCGTCAGCGACGAGGAACTCGGAATTCGGCCGTCCCATTCGCGCCTTCAGCGAGGCTATCGAGTGCCAGTCATCGGTGATTTCCGTGACCCGCTCGACGCCGTAGATCGCGTCATAGGTTGCATGCCAGGTCTCGACCAGAAGCGCTCGCACCGCGGCGAGATCGCGCTCGCTGGCAGTGCGGACGAACATTCTTATTCCTCGATCCCGAGCTTGGCCTTGACCAGACTGTTCACCGCCTGCGGGTTGGCCTTGCCGCCTGTCGCCTTCATCACTTGGCCGACGAACCAGCCGGCCATGCTCGGCTTGACGCGGGCCTGCTCGACCTTGTCCGGGTTGGCGGCGATCACCTCGTCCACCGCCTTTTCGATCGCACCGGTGTCCGTGACCTGCTTCATGCCGCGGCTCTCGACCAGTTGGCGCGGATCGCCGCCCTCCTTCCAGACGATCTCGAACAGATCCTTGGCGATCTTCCCCGAAATCGTGCCTTCCTTGATGAGGTCGATGACGGCTCCGAGCTGATCGGGAGAAACCGGCGCGTCTTCAATGCCTTTGCCGGCCTTGTTCAACTGGCCGAGCAGATCGTTGATGACCCAGTTGGCGGCGAGCTTGCCGTCGCGCCCGGCCGCCACCTTCTCGAAATAGTCGGCAATAGCTTTCTCGGAAATCAGGATGGACGCGTCGTAGACCGAGAGCCCGAGGCTGGACACGAGCCGCGCCCGCTTGTCGTCAGGCAGTTCAGGAAGTTCCGCCGCCAGTGCGTCGACATAGGCCTGATCGAATTCCAGCGGCAGAAGGTCGGGATCGGGGAAATAGCGGTAATCATGCGCTTCTTCCTTGGAGCGCATCGATCGCGTCTCGCCCCTGCCAGGATCGAACAGCCGCGTCTCCTGGATGATCTTGCCGCCGTCTTCGAGAATCGCGATCTGACGGCGCGCTTCGGATTCGATCGCCTGGCCGACGAAGCGGATCGAGTTCACGTTCTTGATCTCGCAACGCGTGCCGAATTCTCCGCCCGGCCGGCGTACCGAGACGTTGACGTCGGCGCGCATCGAGCCCTCGTCCATATTGCCGTCGCAAGTCCCGAGATAGCGCACGATCATGCGCAGCTTGGTCAGATAAGCCTTTGCCTCGTCGGCGGAGCGCATATCGGGCTTCGACACGATCTCCATCAGCGCGACGCCGGAGCGGTTGAGGTCGACATACGACATGGTCGGGTGCTGGTCGTGCATCGACTTGCCGGCATCCTGTTCGAGATGCAGCCGCTCGATGCCCACTTCGATATCTTCGAAATTGCCCTCGCGATCGGGTCCTACGGAAACAACCACCGTGCCTTCGCCGACGATCGGCTGCTTGTACTGCGAAATCTGATAGCCCTGCGGCAGGTCCGGGTAAAAGTAGTTCTTCCGGTCGAAGACCGAGCGGTGATTGATCTGCGCCTTCAGCCCGAGGCCGGTGCGGATCGCCTGCTTTACGCATTCCTCGTTGATGACCGGCAGCATGCCCGGCATCGCGGCGTCGACAAGGCTGACATTGGCGTTGGGCGCCGCCCCGAACGAAGTCGATGCGCCGGAAAACAACTTCGCCTCCGACGTCACCTGCGCATGAACCTCCAGCCCGACAATGATCTCCCAGTCGCCGGTGGCGCCGGAAATGAAGCGTTTCGGGTCGGGAGTGCGCGTGTCGATGATTGTCATGCAAGCCTGCGTCGGTGGGTCGGGAATGTATATTCAGCGTCGGCATTCGCTAGTGCAAATGGCCGGGAGAGGCAAGCGTCTGGGCGCGGGCTGGCGTTTCCGGGCGTGGTTCGATATATGCGAAAACATCCTCATGGAGTGTGGATGTCTACCTTCGCTGAGTCCCGTTGAAGCCCTGAGCTTCCAGAAGCCAGGGCATGAAAACCGAAACCGCCGTGCCGCTTATGCGGCTGCGGCTTTTTGTGTTGGCCTTTTCGGCCAGGTTTTCCGGACTTCCACATCATGGACATATCGCGCAGCGAACAGCGCATTCTTCACCTGCTTGCGCAGGGCGGACGCATCGAAATCGAAAAAGACGACAGGAAACGCATCGAGGCGATCCAGTGCCTGACCCGAGACGGCTGGCAATATCCTGGAGTCGATCTCGACATGTTCAGGAAACTGAAACGGAAGAAGGCCATCGCCTCTTCCGAGGGCGGACCGTATCGCATCACGCGACGCGGCCTGCAGCTCGTCCGCGCCGAACTCGACAACAGGTAAAAGCCAGCGCCGGCGGCTCTTGGCCGAGAGCCGCCGGCGCTTCGCTCAGGCGGTGGCGATATAGGCTCGTATCTCTGCCGCCTCGCGCTCGACATCCTCGATGCGGCGCTTGACCACGTCGCCGATGGAAACGATGCCGTCCAGCATTCCGTCCTTCTCGACCGGCAGATGGCGGAAGCGGCCCTTGGTCATGATCTCCATGACCTCGTTGACCGTATGGTGCTCATTGCAGATCTTCACTTTAGGAGTCATGACCATCCGCACCGGCTGGTCGAGCGCGGCGGCGCCCTCCTTGGCCAGGCAGCGGACGACATCGCGCTCGGAAAGGATGCCGACGATCTTGCGGTCGCCATTGGTGATTACCAGCGCGCCGATCCGGTGTTCGGCGAGAATTCGGATGGCTTCCGCCAATTTCTCGTTGGGGCCAAACGTGAATACATCATGGCCCTTCTGTTCGAGAATAGCCTTCACTGTCACGGCGCGTCCTCCTTGGCGTTGGCGGCGCATGGGCGCTGTGTCGTCGCAGTGCCTTAGCTCCGCCCGTACATCGTGCCTCTCCGCCTTTTCCTTTTCAAGTGAGAAGCGTTGGCGTCATACGGGCTGGCTTTTCCGGTCGAACAGGCGGGTGCCGAAAAAACCCGCCAGGAAACCGCCGACATGCGCCTCCCATGCGATGCGGTCTTCGACGCCCGGCGCAAAGCCGACAAGGCCGATGGCCAGGTTGATTGCCATCCAGACGGCGAGGAATGTCAGCACGCCGCGCATCCGCAGCACGAGCGATACGGGCAGCAGCTCGCCGGCAAAGGCCGCTTTGCCCGACGCGCGGTCTATGCGGAAGCCGAACCGCGCGGCGGCCCCCATCATGCCCGATATGGCGCCGGATGCTCCCACAAGCGGCGATGTGTCGAGCGGATGAAGCAGATAGTGCAACCCCGCCGCCGCAAGTCCGGTGACGGCCCAGAACGCGGCGAAGCGGGCCGCACCAAGCCGGTTTGCCAGCGGCGAACCGAACGCCGCGAGCCATATCATATTGATGGCGAGGTGCGCGAAGTCGCCATGCAGGAAGGCATAGGTGAAGGGGCTGGAGAACGCATAGATGTCGATATCGAACTGGCCGGAATAGCGGACAGGGATGAAGGCTGTCCGTATCAACAGCTCCAGGTCCTGTTCGAAATCCAGTGCGTATACCCGCACCAGATGGACGATCGCGCAGATCGCAATAGCCGCAAGCACTATGCCGGGGAGATTGAACGCCGGCTCGCGGCGCTCAGGCGCACCATTCTGTTCGTCTTCGCTGGGCTCGGGCGGCGATTGGCTCATGCTGCGTTTCCGGGGGATTTAAAACGCTCACTTAGGACAGGAGAGGCCGAATCACAAAAAGAAAAGCCGCCCAGGGTTGCCCCTGGACGGCTGGTCGAGCCCCCTGCTCTCCCCAATGCTTTTGACCGAAGTGCTGCCGGTCGTCGTGAAACGACCGCTTCTGGAGTGTTTTCAGCGTGCCACGGCCCGGCCGGACCGGCAATCTAAACCATTGGTTAACCTTAACGGCCCCGACCGGTTAACAACCGATAACCGTACTGGCACGCAACCTGCTCCACCCCGCATGTAGACCATCGAACAACGCCCTTCTGTTCGCCGATGGGACACCGGACAGCAGATCGCGCGGAGCGGAGAAGCATGAAACAGAACGGATCGATCAACCTGTTCCAATACTGGAACCGATTGCGCAACGGACGCCCGGCGCCGAAGCGAACCGAGATCGAACCGGCCGACATCAAGTCGCTGCTGGCCGACACCTTCATTCTGGAAAAGGATACGCGCGGCGAAGCGGTCTTCCGGCTGGCCGGCACCCGTTTGTGCGCAATCTATGGCCGCGAACTGAAAGGTTTTTCGTTTCCGTCGCTGTGGCGGGCGTCGGACCAGCGGCTCATCGCAAAGCTGGCGCAAGGCGTGTTCCAGGCCAAATCCGTCGTTGTGATGGCTTTCGAGGGGCATAGCCGCAACGGACGCTCGACCGCATTCGAACTGCTGCTTCTGCCGCTCGACGGCGGTGTGGAAAGCCCACGTTCGCTCGGCGTCATTTCGGCGGCCGGCAGGCCGTTCTGGCTGGGCGCGGATCCGGTCGTCGACGCAGTGCTCGAATCGGTGCGGGTGGTCGATCCCGACCTCGAGCCGATGTATCTCAAGAACCGGCCGGCAGTCACCGTACCGTCGCTCGAGCCGAGCTACAGCGCGCTGTCTGATGCGGAACCCTCGCTCGGTTCGGCGCGGCGCATCCGGCACCTCCTGGTGCTCCCTGGCGGGCGTGAGGAGTAGCGGAATTTCGCCTCCACGCGGGGTTCGGCTTACCCGTTATTAACCTGTTTTGTTGTATTTTGCGGCCATATTTCCTGATAAGCGCGAATGAAAATTCGAGCGGGATTTGAGGCAGTGATGAGGTTAGCGGCCGTCGACTACCCGCCATCCAGGGCGGAGAGGCGCAATTTTCAGCGCGTCCGCGTCAAAATCTATGGCCGTTACATGCTTGAGGACCGCACCGAACACCCGTGCCAGGTTCTGGACATGTCGCCCGGCAATGTATCCCTTCGCTGCGAACGTCCGGGCAGGCCCGGCGAGAAGATCATTGCCTACATCGATCATATCGGTCGCGTCGAAGGGGTTTTGACGCGGACGCTGCAGGACGGCTTCGCCATGACGGTGATTGCGTCCGACCGCAAGAAGGACAAGCTCGCCGCGCAGTTGACCTGGCTCGCCAACAAGCACGAGCTCGACCTGCCCGAGGACCGCCGCCACGAGCGTGTGGCGCCGCGCAATCCGCTGAGTTCATTGCACCTGACGGACGGCCGCCAATATCCGTGCCGGATCATCGACCTGTCGCTGTCCGGCGCCGCGATCGAGATTGAGGTGAAGCCGGCCCTCGGCATTCAGGTCATCCTCGGCACGATGCGTGGCCAGGTGGTGCGGCACTTCGACGATGGCATCGCGATCGAATTTGCAGTCATCCAGAGACCCGAGACGCTGGATTCCGAATTCAACGCGCCTCGCGGCGCCTGACCGCCGACGCAAATGGCAAAGTAGCAAGCCGGCCTTCGTGGCCGGCTTTTTGTGTTTTCGGGACCGGGTTCAGCCTAACCAAATGAGAGACCAGAGCATGCCCCGCGGTGCGATCCTCGCAACCGGGAGCGGCTACTTGGAGCAGTCGGAGGCTGTTCGTCGCAAGCGCTCCGGCTCGAATGCTTCAAATTTTAATCAAAATCGCTTCAAATTTTGTTCTAATTTAAATTCAATTTTATTGCACTTTTCTCTAAATTACATTTTGTTTTTACTCAACATCTACTTCGCGCTTTTGCGTCAAATAAATCGGCCCGTGGCACTGTCTCCTCAAACGGGGACATACCACCATGACAAGAACGACGGGGACATCGTTGCTGCTGGCGGCGATTGCAGGGCTCGCCGCTATGGTCGGGGCGGCCAATGCGGCGCAGCCTTTCATGCCTACGGGCGGTCGCACCACGCAGCCGGTCGGCCACTACGAATTCTGCCAGCGCCAACCGGATGAATGCCGGTTGAAGTCATCGGGCGGAGCGCCGGTGGAACTGACGCGCGGACTCTGGGCCGCGATGGTCGAAATCAACAATGCCGTCAACACCATGGTCACGCCGCGCACCGACATGGAGATGTGGGGCCGCGAAGAAGTCTGGTCCTATCCCGACGGCATTGGCGATTGCGAGGACTATGCGTTGGAAAAGCGCCGCCAGTTAATGGCGCTCGGCGTGCCCGCCGGCGACCTTCTCCTGACCGTCGTGCGCCAGCCGAGCGGCGCCGGCCATGCCGTACTCACCATGCGCACCAGCCGCGGGGAGTTCGTGCTCGACAATCTCGAGCCGCGCGTGCTGGTGTGGACCGATACCGAATACACCTTCCTGAAGCGCCAGTCGGAGCGGAACTCCGGCGTCTGGGTCCAGATCAATGACGGCCGCGCCGACGCGGTCGCCAGCGTGCGCTAAGGTAGGTCAGCGAAAACCCGGTCGAGTCCCCACCCTCCCCGTCCCCACGACCGGGTTTAGGAGCCGGCCCAGTCCCCGGGCCGGCTCCACCTTTTTTAGAGCTTCGAGAGGCCCGCCTTGAACCGCCGGCCATTGCCGACATAGTGTTCGGCCGAGACGCGCAACCGTCCGGCTGCCTCCTGGTCGAGCGCCCTGACCGCCTTGGCCGGCGAACCGACAATCAGCGAATTGTCCGGGAATTCCTTGCCCTCGGTAACCAACGCTCCGGCTCCGACCAAGCAATTTTTACCGATGCGCGCGCCGTTCAGCACGATCGCGCCCATGCCTATGAGGCTGTTGTCGCCGATCGTGCAGCCATGCAGGATCGCGCGGTGGCCGATTGTGCAGCCCTCGCCGATCGCCAGCGGAAAGCCCGGATCGGTGTGCATGACTGCGTGCTCCTGCACATTCGACCGGGCGCCGATGACAATTGCTTCATTGTCGCCGCGAATGACTGCCCCGAACCAGATGCCGACATCGCGGCCCAGCTGGACATTGCCGATCAAGGTCGCGTCCGGTGCGATCCAGTTACTGCTCTCGTCCTCGAATTGCGGACCAGCCCCGTCGATTGCATAAAGCGGCATCGTCTCTCCTTGGCGATATCGTTGAAATTTAGATGGAGTACCGCATCTGGCGCAAGGCAATCGGCAGCCTTTTACCGCTCGTTTACCATGAAAGCCGCATGGTCTGCCTGCATGGAATCTGCGGAACATTCTTGATGAACCAGCCCGTAGCAGCCGAAATCAGAACGGTCGATTCGTCACTGATGTTCAAGGTCTTCTGCGCTTTTGCGCTGCTCGCTTTGCTGTCGACCGCGATCAGCTTCGGCGGCAAATGGTTTGGCCGCTCGATCGCAATGGCCGGCCATAGCGACGACAAGACGCTGCACGAGATCGTCATCGGCAATGATGTCATCGCCGTTCCGGCGAACGCCATCCGCTTCGAACGGTCGCGGCGCGATGGCATCGCCTCGCGGCTCGATCTCTATTTGCGCTGGCCCGAAATGAGCGGCTACAGCACTGTCGCTCGCGATGACTTCAACCATGCCGGCGGGTCGAGGCGCATCATCTTCCTGTCGTTCGAGGAACGCATGATGTCGCGCGACATGAGCGGCCGTTTCGCGCCCATATACAGTTCGCTGATCGTGAAGCCGGGCGCGCCCGGCCCGAACGGCGTGATGCTCTACGGCTTTACCGAAAAATCCGGCTATTTGAACGAAGTGCTAGCGGTTGCGGAGCGCCCGGGCGATCACCCGTTCGTGGCGCGTTGCCTCAGCGGGCCGAGTGCGGAAGAATCACTCGCGCCCTGCGAGCGCGATGTCCAGGTCGGCGAGAATCTCAGCCTTTCCTACCGCTTTCCGAAGGAACTGCTGGCCGACTGGCGGGCGCTGGACGCCGCCGTGCTGGCCGAAACATCCCGCATACTGAAAACCGGGCGCTGAGCCGCCCGGAACTCAGGCGAGATCGATGTCGAGAATCGCCATCGAAAAATTGTAGTCGCCGTCTTCCTCGTCCTTGAAGACGATGCCGAGAAATTCCTCGCCGACATAGACTTCGGCCGAGTCTTCCTTGCGCGGGCGCGCCTTCACCTGCATTTGCGGATTCTGGAATGTCCGTTTGAAGAAGGCGTCGAGTTTTCTGATTTCATCCGGCTTCAAGGCTGTTTCTCCCGGTGGCGGGTGCGTTCGATTTGGAACGCGCTTCTGGCACGTCAGGGATGGCGATGTAAAGGCGAGCGCCGAACATCGCCCGCTACAGGCGTCCAACTAGCGCTGAAGACCAGGGAGTCCAGCTACGGCGCGGCGTCAGCCGTCAGATGTCGAAGCTGACGGTGCTGTCCATGGCTTGCGAAGGCAAGAACTGATCCATCTGGCGGGAGGGATGGTCGCAACCGGTTTCGCCGACGACACGGGCTGGCACACCCGCAACCGTCTTGTTGTGCGGAACCGCCGCCAGCACGACCGAACCAGCCGCTATCTTGGAGCAGTGGCCGACCTCGATATTGCCGAGGATCTTGGCGCCGGCGCCGATCAGCACGCCATAGCGGATTTTCGGATGACGGTCGCCGCCGGCCTTGCCGGTACCGCCAAGCGTGACGCCGTGAAGGATCGAAACGTCGTCCTCGATGACCGCCGTTTCGCCAACCACCAGCCCCGTCGCGTGGTCGATGAACACGCCCATACCCATCTTCGAAGCAGGGTGGATGTCGGTTTGGAAAACCGAAGAGGAGCGGCTTTGCAAGTAGAGCGCGAAATCCTTGCGCCCCTGATTCCAGAGCCAGTGCGCAAGGCGGTGCGTCTGAATCGCGTGGAACCCCTTGAAATGAAGCACCGGCATGAAGAACCGGTCGCAGGCGGGATCGCGGTCGTAATAGGCCTGGATATCGACGCGGACGGTGGTCGACCAATCCGGGTTGTCACGCGTCATCGTCTTGAAGGTCTGCCGGATCAGATCGGCGCCGACGTCCCGGTGATCGAGGCGCTCGGCGAGGCGGTGGATGACCGCATCTTCGAGGCTCTCCTGGTTGAGGATCGTCGAATAGAGGAACGCCGACAGTAGCGGATCGCGCGATATCGCCTCGGCGGCTTCCTCGCGAATGGAACTCCAGATCGGATCGACCGGCTTGAGGCTCGGGCGCGCTGCATTGATGTTCGTCATCGACGGTCTCCGTTGCCGGTCGTCTCATTCGGGTCAGGCGGACATATACTCCAGAGCCTGCCACGAATGAACTCAATTTTCCTTAGTGCTTGTTCAAATGGTTTTGGTTCAGCCGGAATCAAGCGATCGTGGAAAACAATCCCTTGATCGGCAGGCTACAGGTAGCGGCGTGTCGATCAGGACCTGGCTCGCAGCACCGCCGGAGGATATCGTTGATCTTGTTGAGGTTTTTTGCGATAATGGGCATTCGAACGCCCGTCCGAGGAGTTCGACAAACGACGCACAAAGTCCTCGCGGGCGTTGAGCTACGCTCAAAGTAGCCTGAGAGGAGTATCGTCATGGCAACACTCAACAGAACGGGATGGGGGTTGGTCGAGCATCGGCGTTGGGAGGACATCGTCACGATGATCCTCGGCGCCGCGATCCTCGTATCGCCGATGTTCGGCGAAACGACCGGCAACACCACAATGGTCGCGGCCACCGCCATCGTGGGCGCCGCGATCGTAATTCTGGGCGGTCTGGAGCAGATATTCCTGCGGCGATGGGAAGAATTCCTGCTGCTGCTTGGCGGCGTCTGGATGATCTCGTCGCCGTTCGTGCTGGAATATGCCGGAACATTGCGCAACTGGCACATCGCGCTCGGCGCGGCTGTGGCCGCTCTCGCGATCCTCGAACTGTGGCAGGACCGCAACCGCAGCCTCGAATCTTAGCTGAGACTGTAAGCCTCGTGCGCCGGCGGAACGCACCCGACCGGCGCACGATGCTGAGATAAGTACGTGAGTACCGGAAGCGCAGAAAGCCGCCATTTTGGTCGCTTCGCGCACTCTTCGATCCGGCTCGTCCTGACCTGAATATCAAAAACCCTAAAGCGGGTTGGCTGCGAGGAACTCCAGCACCCGCTTCTTGAAGGTGCGGTCGCCGACCGAGAGCATGTGGTCGCGGCCCTCTATGTCGAAGCTTTGGGCGTTCGGCATCAGGCCGGCAAGTTCCGAAGCCGAGCCGCCAATATCGTCGGTGGTTCCGACGGCGATCAGGGTCGGAACGGCGATACGGCTGACCTCTTCCTCGGACAGCAGGGTTCGCGAGGTCGAGATACAGGCAGCGAGCGCGCGCCGGTCGCTCTTGGTCTGATCGGCGAAGGCGCGGAATGTCTGTCCGCGCCGGTTCTCTATCTTCGACGGATCGGACGCCAGAAGCGCATCGGCGATGGGGTCCCAGTCGCCTACGCCTTCAACCATGCCTATTCCCAACCCGCCGAAGACCAGCGTCGCAACCATTGCGGGTTCGGCGAGCGCCAGGAAGGCGGCGATGCGCGCGCCCATCGAGTAGCCCATCACATGGGCGCGGGGGATGCCGAGATGGCCAAGCAGCGCCGCCGCGTCTCCGGCCATCTTCTGAGGCGTATAATCGGCAGGCTCATAGCTTTTCGAGGAAGCGCCATGGCCGCGATTGTCGAACGCAATCGCACGATACCCGGCATCGCCCAGCGTCTTCATCCAGCCCGGCGAAACCCAGTTTACCTGCGCGCTAGAGGCGAAGCCGTGGATCAGCAAGACGGGATCGCCACCGCCGCTCTCGGGCAAGCGATCGATGAAGGCAAGTTCGAAACCGTCATGGGAGAAGGACTGCATGGCGCCTGCGATCCCTTTCAGAATTGAGACCATTAGAGCGCCGCCCGTCCTCTTGGACGCGCAAAGAACGCTCGAACACGTTGAACCCTACGCATCTTATGATGCGCTAGTTGGCGCCGGCGGCCTGGCTGATGGCCGGATGGCGGATCAGGTCGCCATTCTCGATCCCTGCCTCGGCTGCGGCTCCGGCGTTGAGTTCGAGCACGAACTGCACCGGCTCGCCTGGCGCGATCGGAGCCTCCGAAAACGGCTCGCCCCTCTCGATCGCACGCACTTTGCCGTCCTCACCGATAAACACCAGATCGAGCGGCAGCGGCGTGTTCTTCATCCAGAATCCGACCGGTTGGCTCTGCTCGAACACGAACAGCATGCCATGGTCATCGTCCATATCCTGCCGGAACATCAGGCCGCGGGAGCGTTCGCCCGGATCGTCCGCGATTTCGATGGTAAAGGAGCGCTCGCCTTCGTCGGTTTCGGCGACCAGCGGTTCCGGATGGACCGGCAATTCCATCGCCTGCTCTTGCGCGGCGACGAGCGGCTGCAGCGAAAGGCAAATGACAAGCGCGGCGGCAAGACTGCGCTTCCATGACGCAATGCGGGAAGACACCATCGAAAAGAATCCTGTCCAGTCTCAATGCGAGACCGGCAAGGTCCCGATATCGGGGTGAATTTCGGCAGCCATAAGGCCCTTTTCGCCGCGCCCGAAGCGAACGAGCACGACCTGTCCCGGACGGAGCTCGGTCAGGCCGTAGCGGCGCAGCGTCTCCATGTGGACGAAGATGTCCTCGGTGCCCTCGCCGCGCGTGAGAAAGCCGAATCCCTTGGTGCGGTTGAACCATTTGACCAGCGCCCGCTCCAGGCCGCTCTCGGCGGTGACCGCAACATGGGTGCGCTGCTCCTGCATCTCGGCGGGATGCACGGCGGTCGAGCTGTCCATGGAGATGACGCGGAACGCCTGCATGCCGCGCTCGCCGCGCTTAACGAGACAGACGACGCGCGCGCCTTCGAGAGCGGTGTGGAAGCCGTCGCGCCGGAGGCAGGTCACGTGAAGGAGAATGTCGCCGGAGACGCCGTCATCGGGCAGGATGAAGCCGTAGCCCTTGGCCACGTCAAACCACTTGATCGCCCCGGAAATCTCGACCAGACCAGCCGCGTCGCCGCCGTCGTCACGGTCCAAGGCGCCATCCGCTTCCAAGTCTCGCCCCATGAAAGAGGCCCTCTCCCCCATCCGAACGCACCCTTTCCAGAAACGCAGCCACTGATTCTGCTACCGAGAATAGCATTGCGACTTCCCAACTGCGCAAGACCTGACGTGCCTTTTTTCACCTGTTTCACCCGGAGAATGGCGCTCGCGGCCCGCGGTTTGGTTGCGGCGGGTCATTTCCGGGTTGCCGCATCCCGGTGCGCCGCCCTATGTTCCGGCGCAAATCAGGGCTGCAGCCGGAGCAAACACATGCGCTATCTCCACACAATGGTCCGCGTCTCCGACGTGGATGCATCACTCGACTTCTACTGCAACAAGCTCGGCCTGGTCGAAGTGCGTCGCTTCGAAAACAAGCAGGGCCGCTTCACGCTGATCTTCCTGGCCGCTCCCGAAGACGAGCATGCCGGCATCACAGTAAAGGCTCCGCTGATCGAACTGACCTACAATTGGGATCCCGAGGAGTACAAGGGCGGACGCAATTTCGGCCACCTCGCCTACGAAGTCGATGATATCTACGCCGCCTGCCAGCGCCTGATGGATATGGGTGTGACGATCAACCGCCCGCCGCGCGACGGCAACATGGCCTTCATCAAATCGCCCGACGGCATTTCGATCGAGCTCCTGCAAAAAGGGCCGGCGCTGGAAAAGGCCGAGCCATGGGCTTCGATGGGCAATACCGGAACCTGGTAAGCCTCGCCAAGTACTCTCAAGCTTGCGCTTGGAAACCCACGTGGTAACAGGCTGGAAAGCCTGAAGCCGCGGGGGTCTTCCATGAAAGACGTACTGGTTGAACTCGAACGCCGGCGCGAGATCGCGCGGGCCGGCGGCGGCCAGGCCCGCATCGACGCCCAGCACAAACGCGGCAAGCTGACGGCTCGTGAGCGCATCGACATATTTTTGGACGAGGGCTCGTTCGAGGAATTCGACATGTTCGTCGAGCACCGTTCGACCGATTTCGGCATGGAACGGCAGAAGATCGCCGGCGATGGCGTGGTCACCGGCTGGGGCACCGTCAACGGCCGGCCGGTCTTCCTGTTCGCCAAGGATTTCACCGTATTCGGCGGCTCGCTTTCGGAGGCCCATGCCGAGAAGGTGATGAAGGTCCAGGATATGGCGCTGCGCAACCGCGCGCCGATCATCGGGCTCTACGACGCCGGCGGCGCACGCATCCAGGAGGGCGTCGCCGCGCTCGGCGGCTATGCCGAGATCTTTCAACGCAACGTTCTGGCCTCCGGGGTCATCCCGCAGATCTCCGTCATCATGGGCCCCTGCGCCGGCGGTGACGTCTATTCGCCGGCCATGACCGATTTCATCTTCATGGTCCGCGACACCTCCTACATGTTCGTGACCGGTCCCGACGTGGTGAAGACGGTGACCAATGAAACGGTGACCGCCGAAAGCCTCGGCGGCGCATCGATCCACACGACAAAGTCCTCCATCGCCGACGGCGCCTACGACAACGATGTCGAGACGCTTTTGCAGATGCGGCGGCTGATAGACTTCCTGCCGGCCTCCAACACCGCCGAAATCCCGGAGATCGAATGCCACCAGTCGGTGACCGATCACGACCTGTCTCTGGACCGGCTGGTCCCCGATAACGCCAACAAGCCTTACGACATCAAGGAACTGATCCTGAAGACCGCGGACGAAGGCGATTTCTTCGAGATTCAGCCGAGCTTCGCCAAGAACATCGTCACCGGCTTCGGCCGCATGGAAGGCCGCACGGTCGGCTTCGTCGCGAACCAGCCCATGGTGCTGGCCGGTGTGCTCGACTCGGACGCCAGCCGCAAGGCTGCGCGCTTCGTCCGCTTCTGCGACTGCTTCAACATCCCGATCGTCACCTTCGTCGATGTGCCTGGCTTCCTGCCAGGCACCGCTCAGGAATATGGCGGTCTGATCAAGCATGGGGCAAAGCTGCTGTTTGCCTATGCCGAAGCGACGGTTCCAAAAATCACGGTGATCACGCGCAAGGCTTATGGCGGCGCCTATGACGTCATGGCTTCAAAACACCTGCGCGGCGACATGAACTATGCCTGGCCGACGGCGCAGATCGCGGTGATGGGCGCCAAGGGTGCGGTCGAGATCATCTACCGCAAGGACATCGCCGACCCGGAAAAGATCGCCGCCCACACGAAAGCCTATGAGGACCGCTTCCTGTCACCCTTCGTCGCGGCCGAACGCGGCTATGTCGACGAGGTGATCATGCCGCACTCTACCCGGCGCCGGGTGGCGCGGGCGTTGCGCATGCTCAGGAACAAGGATCTGGAGAACCCCTGGAAAAAGCACGACAACATTCCGCTGTGAAGCGGCCACGATTCGTGAAGCTTTACAAATTCGTAGAACGTGACTGGACTCGAAGCCGGAGTGGAGTCAAGCTGTAGATGGCGCAGGAGGGGGCCGCGATCCTTGAACAAGGAGGCCGTCATGAAGCACCAGACTTTAGAAAACCTCAAAGCCGTCGCCGAGATCCACCCGGACCTCGCTCGCCCCGTGTTGACGAGGAGGGAACGCCTCGAACGCTGGGCCGGACTTCTCGAACAGAGGCCCGAGCGGCGGCTTGCAACACTCCACGGCACGGAATACCAAGCCGGCGGGGCCCGCGCGACGATGCGCGGTTCCGGCTCGCCGCTGTCGGTGGCGTTTGACGATCCAGTCCTTCGCGCCGAAGGCCTGGAAGACGACAGCTATGGCGAGGCCAAGCGGTTCTTTGAACTGTCGGATTGGCAGTTGCACGGAATCGTCTGCTATTGCCATTTCGGGGAAACCGTAACTGCGGCTACCGCTGCCCGGCACGTCCGGGCCGCCATAAGACCGCGGACGGGGATATTCGCAAGGCTGCGCGACCTGATCGTCGGCTAGCGCGGCCGCGGGGACTTTTTTTACAGACGGCCCGCCGCAGGGGCGGGTCGCAGATCTTGTTGTCGATCTTCTGGCGGCCTCCGCCGACGCTCAAGAGCGGCGTATGATCTCGTTGTATTCGTCGAGATCGACATAGAATATCTTCGTGATCTCCGACACGAGCTGCTCTTCGTCATAGCCCCGCGATTTCAGTATGTTGATCGCGGTCAGAATATCCACACGCTCGGTCAGCCGCCGTTTGGCGCAGTCGTCAATGGCATGCAACATCGGTTTCCCCTCGCCCGAATGTCAAACTCAACGAACAAACTCGCCCACAAGATGATTGTCGTTGCTTGCGCCGGCCTTGCCATGCCGGCTGAAATAACTCCGCAGAAGCTTTGATTTACGCCCTGGAACCCACCGGACTCACCTTAGGTCCAGACAGGATAGCACGCAATACGCGTAATATGCGCAACCGGAGGGTCGGCTGAAAGACGTGCGGCGCTCTAATGCCTCCTGGCCTGAACCAGGTAACCGTCGATAAAAGTTTCGCCCAGCCATTTGCTCGCCTCGAGCCGGTGCAATCCTTCGACCAGAATGTGGCGCTTGCCGTCGAAGCGCACCTGTATCGGCGTCTTCTGGCCGTGCTCCAGGATATCCTCGGCCAAGAGCCGCACCGTTTCGGGATGAAGCGTCTTCCTTCGCGCCGTCGGCACGTAGATTTCGTCGATCTTGAATTTCTGGACTCTCAGCATGACCGATCCGCTAGCACCCGTATTCGCTTGTCATATGATGGGTGGCCACCGCCTGGATGTCCATGGGCGGGTGCGCTGGATAATGCGTCGGTTCTGAATTTCGGCTCACAACTTGATCGAGCCGTATGCCCCATCCGGACCCGGACTCCGTCAAATTGGATCCGGCCGCCTCGCACGCGCCAGAACCCGTCATTACCGCCGCTTCTCTATAGCTGATGGGGTGGACGCCCCCGACGGCATCGCTGTGCCAGAATGGAGTGTTCCAACCATTCAAGGAAGGCGTCCGTGCCTGAGGTTACCACGATCGGTCTGGATATCGCGAAGAATGTGTTCCATGCGCATGGTTCGGATTCACGCGGTCGAGGCGTTTTCTCGAAGCGGCTGAGCCGGGCGAAGGTGCTCGACTTCTTCGCCGCGCAACCGCCCTGCACGTGGCTATGGAAGCCTGCGGCGGTGCGCATCATTGGGGCCGTGAACTGATGGTGCTGGGCTATGACGTGCGGCTGATCCCACCCGCCTACGTCAAGCCGTTCGTGAAGCGGCAGAAGAACGATGCGGTGGATGCCGAAGCGATCTGCGAGGCAGCGCAGCGCCCAACCATGCGCTTCGTGGCCATGAAGAGCGAGGAGCAACAGGCGTCCGCCCTCGTGTTCCGAACCCGCGATCTCCTGGTGCGTCAGCGAACCCAGCTCGTCAACGCCATCCGCGGACACCTCACCGAGTACGGTTGGGTGGCGCCGAAGGGAGTGTCCTACGTCTCGATGCTCGGCGATATGCTCGAGGAGGAGATGGCCGCCTCCTTACCGGCGGCGGCGGTCGCGATGTTCCGCGTCATGCTGGATCTCCTGGCCGAGTTGGACGAGCGGGTCGCGTATCTGGACCGGGAGATCGCTCGCCGTGCCCGCGAGGACGAGACGGCGCCGGCTGATGACCATTCCCGGCATCGGACCGATCACCGCGACGGCGTTGACCGCGCTTGCTCCCGCTGCCGAGACCTTTGCCAAGGGTCGCGACTTCGCCGCCTGGCTGGGTCTGACACCGTTGCAGCGACCGGAGGCAAACAGAAGCTCGGCGCAACGTCGAAGATGGGCGAGCGAACGCTGCGTCGCCTGCTGATTATCGGCGCCAGCGCCGTCGTCAAACAGGCGTCGCCTCGCGGAGCTCCCAAGGGATCGTGGCTGGAACGAATGCTGGCGCGCAAGCCGCGCATGCTGGTGACTGTGGCGCTCGCCAACAAAATGGCGCGCATTGTCTGGGCCCTTCTAGCGAAGGGCGGAACTTACCGAGCTTCGGCGGCGGTCGCGGCGTAAGCCGGGATCGGCGTCAGAGGCTGTCGGGGACGCGAGGTCGGTCGAAGGAGGGTATGGCACAACAGTCGGCGAGACGGGGCTGGGAGAACCAGGGAACGGCAGAGCGCTACCCAAGCGCGCAAAGCTGATGTGGATCCAGTCCGCGAACTCCCATACGGGCCCGCAGCAAATGGCTGCATCAGGAGGCCGGACAGATGGCAGCACCCGACCTCGTGCCTACCGCCAAAAAACGCTTGCGTTCGAAGGGGCGTCCACAGATGCCGTTCCTCTACGGCCAGAGTCGACCCCATTGTGGACGTTCGTGGTAGGATTTGACGGCTACTGAAAGCAGACCTTGACGGTGGCCGTCCACACATTCTTAAAGCAGTCGGGCATCGGCGCCGTCTTTCGCCAGATGATCGTCCGCGTTGACCAGAGGGCAACGTTTCACGCTTAGACATCCGAATCCAATGCATATCGCCATCTTGTCGCGAAGCGCCGTGAGAAGCTCGATCCTCCGCGTCAGATCGTCATGCCAGTTTTCGGCGATACCCTCCCAATCCTGTGTATCGGGCGGCGCGTCGCGTGGCAATTGAGAGAGTGCTGCGGAAATCTGCGCGAGCGGGATGCCCGCGCTCTGTGCTATCTTGATGACCGTCACGCGCCTCAGGATTTCACGCCGATAGACCCGATGATTGGCCGAAGTCCTTTCGGATGCGATCAGCCCCCTGCGCTCATAGAAATGAAGCGTGGAAACGGGCAACCCGCTGCGGCGCGAGAGCTCGCCAACGAACAATTCCTTCTTCGCCATTCGGAATCTCCTTGACCTCAACCAATGTTGAGGCGGTAGCAGCATGTCCGTCAAGAGGAGACGGGCATGGCGGACATGGGTGCCGAGGCAGGGAAGGACACGGAGACATTCGTGTCATGGAGGGAGTTTCTCGGAAGCCCCTATGCGGCATCGTTGGCCCTGGTTTGCCTAGCCGTCTGGCTGCACGCGGCCGACAGCCTGATCGTCGCCACCATGCTCCCCTCCATCGTGGCCGAGATCGGCGGAGCCGCTTTTGGTCGGCTGGTCCGTGTCGCTCTATGAGATCGGATCGATCGTCGCGGGGGCGGCCAGCGCATTGGTGACCATGCGCTTCGGCCTGCGTGCGCCGATGAGCATGGCAACCGCCCTGTTCGGGTTCGGCTGTATCATCAGCGCCGTCAGCCCGACCATGCCGCTGCTTCTGACGGGACGTGCCTTGCAAGGCGTCGGCGGCGGCGGTCTGGTGGCGATGGGCTTCGTCGCAGTCGGCCTGGTCTTCCCGCGCCGCTATATCGCGCGCGCCATGGCGGCCGTTTCGACCCTTTGGGGCGTCTCGGCATTCGCCGGGCCGATGGTCGGCGGCTTCGTCGTGGAATATGCGACCTGGCGCTGGGGCTTCGCCTTCTTTGCCGGCCAGGCATTCGCACTCGCCCTCTGGATCGTCTTGCGAAGCGACACGGGCACGACACGATTCACGGCCGACGCTGCAGAGTTCCCTGTCAGGCGTCTGTCCCTGTTGTGTCTTGCCGTCGTTCTGGTCGCCTTTGGCGGCGTCGAGGTCTCGATCCTGCGAACGGTCCCTTCCGTTGCCGCCGGTCTGGTCTGCCTGATCGGCTTTCTGCGGGCGACACCCGGCTTCTTCCACGTCGCCCGTTCGATCCGTGGCGCCCGGCCGGTGCCGCGCTGCTCATGATCCTGTCCATGTCGATGGCGACCATCGCCGTCACGGCGTTCGGGCCGCTCCTAGTCACGGCCCTCCACGGCGTATCCGCGCTGACGGCCGGCTACATCGTTGCCAGTTCGTCCATTGGCTGGACGACCATGGCCGTTCTGGTCAGCGGATCGCCCGAGCGGTTCGACCAGCTGATGATCGCACTGGGCATGACGGTCGTGACCCTCAGCATCCTCGGCTTTCTCCATGCGGTTCCAAGCGGCCCTGTCTGGCTGATCGCCGTTTTCGCAGGCATGGAGGGCGCCGGCTTCGGGATGGCGTGGACATTCATTCTCAGGCGAACGATAGCGCTCGCTGATGCAGACGCCCAGCGAGTTTCCGGAGCGATCCCCACGACACAGAGACTCGGCTACGCTCTCGGCGCGGCCTATGTCGGAATCGTGGCAAATGCTTCGGGCCTGCTATCCATGGAGACGGCCGCAGACGCCGCGACGGTTGCCCGATGGGTCTTCGTGTCATGCGTGCCCTTCGCGGCAATCGGCCTGATCGCCATGAGCGCACTGGTGCGAGATTGGAAGGCAAAATCGCGGCCGCAATCGAAACAGCCTGAGCCACAAACCAGACTGTCTCCTTTCCACCAACGTCAGAAGTTGCGGCAAAAAGAACTCAAGTGCTGGAAGCGGTCATCGAGCTTGCCTCGAATGACCGCTCCAACGTCAGATTTCCGTTCGTTCCGCCAAGAGCAGCGCATCCTCCACATCGACGCCAAGATATCGAACAGTGTTCTCGACCTGGAGTGGCCAAGGAGTATCTGGATGGCGCGGAGATTGCCTGTCGACTTGTAGATCATTGTGGCCTTCGTTCGTCGGAGTAAGTGAGTGCCATATTCCTCTGGACGCAGGCCAATCGCGCTAACCCATTCGTCGACCAACCGGGAGTATTGCCTCGTGCTCATGTGGTAGGCGTGATTGATCCGGCTTGGGAATGCATAGTCGTCGACCGTGCCTCCACGCCTTTCAAGCCAAGCCAGAAGGCTGGCTCTCACGTCGCTCGTGATCTCGAACTGGACTGGACGACCCGCCTTTTTTGCTGAACGACAATCGCACGAGTCCTAATTTCGAGACCTGCGACGAGATCACGGATCCTGATCTTGACTAGGTCGCAGCCGCGAAGCTTGCTGTCGATTGCCAGATCGAACAGGGCGCGATCACGGATACGTCCCTCGCGATCGAGGAAGAAGCGAACCGCCCAGATCTGTTGTGCGGCAGCAATGAGCCGGGATTTGTGGACGCTGTGTGCCCACGAATGACTATGCAGTCACAAACCTCGGCTCCGCTTCGTCGGCATGACTATGTCTGCTTTCAGTCCCTAGAGGCCGCTGGCTTAATGGCCGATATCAGGCGCACAGCGGCCGTTCGTCAGGCGTGGCGAAAACGACTGGCACGGTCACGAATGCTGGTTCCGGCCAATTTCGGCTTCCAAGAAGAGAATACGGCTCCGGAAGGTCTCGAAAGGGTCAGAGCGGTGAGTTCCGCTAAAGGTGTTGATTTCCATCGAGAACTGACCCGGCATTGAGGGATATTTCCACCGAGAATTGACCCATGTTTGAACCACCCCTGCTTGTTTTCAGTAGGGGAGATGGAGTGATCGACATGGCGTTATTGAGCGTGATCCGACGCTGGCATTTTCGAGAGCATTTATCGATCCGGGAGATTTCGCGCAGGACCGGCCTGTCCCGGAACACCATCCGCAAATACTGCGTTCTGATGAAGTGGAGCCGCGGTTCAAGGTTCCCGACCGGCCCAGCAAGCTTGATCCCTTCGCCGACAGATTGTCAGCCTGGCTGAAGACGGAAGCAAACAAGCCCCGCAAACAGAAGCGCACCATCAAGCAGTTGCCCGCCGACCTGATGAGCCTCGGCTATGAAGGCTCCTACAATCGTGTCGCGGCATTCGCCCGGGATTGGAAAGCCGATCGGCAGAGGGAGCTGCAGACATCGGCTCGTGGGACATTCGTGCCGCTGGCCTTCGAACCCGGCGAAGCGTTCCAGTTCGACTGGTCCGAGGACTGGGCGATCATCGGCAATGAGCGCACCAAACTGCAGGTTGCCCACACGAAGCTGAGCTACAGCCGTGCTTTCGTCGTCCGGGCCTATCTCCTGCAGACGCACGAGATGCTGTTCGATACCCACAATCACGCCTTCCGCGTCTTTGGCGGCGTTCCCCGCCGCGGCATCTACGACAATATGAAGACCGCCATCGACCGGGTCGGCCGCGGGAAGGAGCGCGATGTCAACGCCCGCTTCCTGGCGATGGCCAGCGGATGCGCACCGGCACCACGGGCTCAAACCATTCGGTAGCCGCCCCCTCCATTGAGGGGCGCGGCGGCCGGTCAGTCCGATGTGCCTCCAGCTGCCGCCATAAGGCCTCGCGCTTTGGGTAACCATAGCTCGGCCGACATAGCGCAGCGTCCCGCCATCTGCCGACCCGACCAGGAGTGACCGCGCGCCTCCTGGCGTGGCGTCATAGCCCAACACCAGAAATGTGCTTTCGGTGAAAGTCTTTGTCTTCAGCCATTCTCGCGTCTGCCCACCATGATAGCGGCTGTTCCTGCGCTTTGAGACGATCCCCTCTAGGCCTAGTCTTACTGTGTCATAAACTTTGTTAACGATTGATTGCGAGAATGGAGATTCAAGCTTCAAATGGAGGGAGCGATGGATCTCCAGGACGGAATCGAAACGAGTGAATCGCGTTTTGCGGCCTATGTCGAGACGCTGGCCTCGGCATTGGGTCATGCTGACCGGGTGGCGCCGCTGAAGGCCTATTGCACCGGGCTGCTTTTGCCGGGCGAGCGCAAGAGCGTCGAGCCGATGGCGGCGCGGGTGGAGCCTGGGCGTGTTCAGGCGGCACACCAGTCGCTGCATCACTTCGTGGCGAAAGCGGATTGGTCGGACGATGCCGTACTTGGCGTCGTGCGGGCGCAGGCTCTGGCGGCGCTTGAGCGTCAGGGGCCGATCCGCGCCTGGATCGTCGACGACACCGGCTTTCCCAAGAAGGGGAAGCATTCGGTCGGCGTGGCGCGGCAGTATTGCGGCCAGCTCGGCAAGCAGGACAACTGCCAGGTCGCGGTCAGTCTGTCGGTTGCCACCGAACAGGCGAGCCTGCCGGTCGCCTATCAGCTCTATCTGCCGGAAAGCTGGGCGAACGACCCTGATCGGCGCGCCAAGGCAGGTGTGCCGGAGGATGTCATCTTCCGCACCAAACCCGAAATCGCCCTCGCGCAGATCCGGGCGGCGCTGGATGCCGGCGTCTCGCGGAGCGTTGTGCTGGCCGATGCCGGTTACGGTAACGACACCTCCTTCCGCACCGGGCTGACGGAGATGGGCTTGACCTATGTCGTCGGCGTCCAGTCCTCGATCCGCTTGTGGCCGCCGGACACGCAACCGCTGCCACCCAAGCCATGGAGCGGACGCGGCCGCCCGCCCTCGCTCGTCCGGCGCCAGCCCGGGCACGCGCCGGTTTCCGCCAAGGAACTGGCGCAAACCCTGCCCGAGGACGCCTGGGGCCGCGTCACCTGGCGCGAGGGCTCCAAGGCGCCGCTCGCCTCGCGCTTTGCCGCCATCCGCGTCCGGCCGGCGCATCGCGATTACTGGCGCTCCGCGCCACGCCACGAGCCGAGGAATGGTTCCTGATCGAGTGGCCGCACGACGAGGTCGAGCCGACCAAGTACTGGCTCTCGACCTTGCCGGAAAATACCGGGCTCGCCGACCTCGTCGATCAGGCCAAGCTGAGGTGGCGGATCGAACGGGATTATCAGGAGCTCAAGCAGGAGATCGGCCTTGGCCATTATGAAGGCCGAGGTTGGCGCGGCTTCCATCATCACGCCACGCTCGCGATCGCCGCCTACGGATTCCTGGTCTCCGAACGGAGTCTGATTCCCCCCTCAGCCCCACGCTCCAGGCCGTTCCTCAAGGCACCTGCGCTATCCGAAGATTATCGACCCCGTGGCGCCGCCGCTCCGTCCCGAACGCCACGTCGGCAATTCCATCGCCACCATCCGGATTAGACTCGCCCGCGCCTTGGCGCGGCGGCTGCCACGATGTCCATGCTGCCAAAACAGGTTTATGACACAGTAAGACTAGCAGGCTGTTGAAAAAGTCGTTCGCCGCCGATCTCAGACCATGATTCATTGGCTCCAAGGAGATTCGGAGGGTGGTGGGTGCGCGGCGACGACAATCGGACGGGCGAGTTGTTCAGCTATGTGGATCTTGAGGCGCGGGTTCGGCGCGATCATCCGTTGCACGCGATCCGGAGGATCGTGAACGAGGCGCTGTCGGCGCTGGAGCAGGATTTCGCGGCGATGTATTCGCCGATCGGGAGGCCGTCGATTCCGCCGGAGAAGCTGCTCAGGGCGATGCTGCTGCAGGCGTTCTATTCGATCCGCTCGGAGCGGCTTTTGATGGAGCGGCTGGAATACGACCTCCTGTTCCGCTGGTTCGTCGGCGTCGGGATGGATAATGCGGCCTGAGACCATTCGGTTTTTTCGAAGAACCGCGACCGGCTGCTGGAAGGCGACATCGCGGCGAAGTTCCTGAGCGCGGTGCTGGCCGCCCAGCCCAAGGTGAAGAGGCTTCTATCTACGGACCACTTCTCGATCGACGGCACGCTGATCGAGGCTTGGGCCTCGATGAAGAGCGTCAGGCCAAAGGACGGGCCGGAGGAGCCGCCGGCAGAAGGCGGTGGGCGCAACGCCGAAGCGGACTTCCACGGCCAGAAGCGATTGAACGAGACGCATGCCTCGACCACCGATCCCGACGCCAGGCTCTACCGCAAGGGCAAAGGCAAGGAGGCTAAGCTGTGCTTCATGAGGCACGGGCTAATGGAGAACCGTCACGGCCTGCTGGTCGAGGCCTGCCTGACACTGGCCTACGGACATGCCGAGCGGGTGGCCGCGCTACATATGATCGAGCCCCGTGCCGACCGGCCGCAGGCGATCACGCTCGGCGCCGACAAGGCATATGATGTGGAGGACTTCGTCAACGAACTGCGCTCGATGAGGGTGACGCCGCACGTGGCGCAGAACACGAGCGGCCGAAGTTCGGCGATCGATGGGCGCACGACCCGGCACGGCCGCTATGCCGTCAGCCAGCGCATCCGCAAGCGCATCGGGAGGCGTTCGGCTGGATCAAGAGCATCGCCGGCCAGGACAAGACGAAGTTCCGCGGCCGTGACCGGGTCGGATGGGCCTTCACCTTCACGGCCGCCGCCTACAATCTGGTGCGGCTGCCAAAGCTCACGGCGGTGCCGGCATGAGTGCGCCGGCGGACTGCCAACTGATCGGCCGCTGGCGCATCGTCGAAGCCGATCTATGGGATCGCGGCTATCTCGACCTCTGTGGACCCGCCACCATCACAATCGGGGCCGATAACAATGGCGAGATTGCGTTTGGCGCCCTGCAAGCCGGTCTCGATCTGAGTTACAGCCCCTCGATGGTCTTCTTCACATGGGGCGGCTGCGACGAAATGGACGAAGTCAGCGGTGACGGCTCCGCTGAATTGCTCGGTGACGGCTTGATCGAGATCACCTTCGCCTATCACAACGGCGACGAGGCCATCCTCAAGGCCAAGCGCAATACTTCTTCAACAGCCTGCTAGTCTGTCGACGGCAGCAAAGAATTCCGCGCCTGAGCTTTCATGGGACTCGCTGAAATGGATGGACTTGCAGTATCTGGCGGCCCGAGCAGATTGCTTAGCCGGGCGCGGCGCTCCTCGCAGCCGCTGTCTCGCAGATCCGTTCCATCAAGGCTCAAAAGATCGAAGGTATAGAAGATCAGCCGATCGCCGCGGCCGCTTTCGATCTCGCCGCGCAGCGCCTCGAAGCTTGGCCGCCGTTCTGGTCCTGCACGATCAGTTCCCCCCCCAGATGGCAATCGCGGCCGAGCCGGCGCGCAGCTTCGACGATCGGAAGGTATTTCTTTGTCCAATCAAATCCTCTGCGGGTGAAAGCGCGCGCCCTCTCCCCGGCGATCACGATTTGCGTGCGGTAGCCGTCATACTTGACCTCGTGCATCCATTCCTTGCCTTCGGGGGGCTTGTCGACCAGCGTCGGTATCATCGGTTCAACAAAGCCGCGCCCCGCGACGGAACTTCCCTTTCGGGGTGGCGTTGCTTTTCTGGTTCGAGGTTGCACCATGAAAGCGTACTCAGAGGAATTTCAAGCATCGCTGCCGCGTTCCGAGGCGCCGGGCATGGACGGCAGCGACCTGCAGGTCATCGATGTCCAGGGCACCGACGTTTTCATCACGGATGGCGAACGCAATGCTGAGTTTGGACCAATGGAGGGAGAACCGCTCGTCCCGGGGGCACCCGCATTGTCCCAGCCTATGTTGAGGCGGGATGGTTCTCCGAGGCCAAATTGCGTGATCCTGACAGATGGCAAGCGCACGGCCGTCTACGTACCGAGCCATTCCTGAATTGCACATTACGGCCTGTCCATCGTGAAGACGTCCGGAGCAATTCCGGCCTCGATGTCAGCCCAACTTACTGGCTTGGAAATCGGAAAGCCGGGCCTGGCTCGCGGCGACGAGGCACCCACAGCCGTCGTACCGCGTCCATTTCGCAGATAGTCGATGAAGATTCGCCCCGTGCGCTTGGCGCTGCACCTCTCTTTCGACTCTGAGGGTGGTTGCTGCCGCGGCACTTGGACGCGTGATTGAAGTGTTGAGATTATCGTATAGCCCGTCGCCATCCGCGGTTCGGGCTTCTTCTTCACTACAGAACCATTTCTCGCCATTGGATGTCGATATCTCGGTGCGGGCGTAATGTTTCTGCCCCGCACCCTTGATATCGCATCCGCCTTCGGCCGAACTCGTCATCAAGGGCACCGGTCGAGGGGACTGTCGGTCCACGCTGGGCGGCTCGCCAATTCCCATGGCGGCTGGAACTCACCCTGCCAGATGCCAATCCCTTCAGACTTAGCGGCTGACTCCTCCTGGGCGAATGCACCGTGGCTGTGTCGGGGCCGGTCCATCGCGTGGCCGCCACGAACCAGGCACCGCTGAACGCTCTCGCCGTCTGTCCGAGAGTAATTGCCGACGAAGCGGCTGTATTGATCCCGCTCAACGAATTCGCATTTCGTCGGCATGAGGCCGCCAGGACCGACGCGTGGTCTTTCACCCGCCTGACAGCTACACGCTGAGGAGCCCCGGACCCGACCGCCGGCCGCCTATTGAGGCAGCGAATAGGCAATGATGGAGTCGCCTGCCTTGGTGCCGGTAGAGCCGTGGCCTCCGGCAACCACCACCAGATACTGCCGCCCATCGGCGCCCATATATGTGGCGGGTGTGGCCTGGCCCCCCGCAGGCAGGCGCTCGCGCCAGATCTCCTGGCCGGTACGCAGATCGTAGCCGCGCACATAGTAGTCGAGCGTTCCGCTCAGGAATGCCACGCCCCCGTCGGTCACGATTGGGCCGCCGATGCCCGGAACGCCCATCTCGAAAGGCAGGGGTATGGGCGAGAGGTCCCGCACCGTTCCGTTCACATGCTGGTACACGGTCTCGCCGGTGGTCAGGTCAACGCCAGCGACATAGCCCCACGGCGGCTGCTGGCACGGCAGGTTGAGGGGCGAATAGAACGGTCCCATCTCAGCCGCATAGGGTGCGCCGAAATTCTCGTTGAAGATCGGCTCGCCCTGCTTGGTGACGACGCGCTCCAATTCGTTCGGCCGCGGGATCAGCTTTACGGTAAAGGCAAGATAGACGGGCATCGCGAACATGATGTCCCGGTTGGGATCGACCGCGACCGCGCCCCAGTTGAATGTGCCAAAATTGCCCGGGTACACAATCGTGCCGTCGATGGAAGGCGGAGTAAAACTCCCCTCGTAATCCAGCTGATGGAAGCGGATTCGACAGTAGAGCTGATCGATCGGGGTTGCCCCCCACATATCCGCTCCTGTCAGCGGCTCCGGCCGGAACGAGATGGCGGACGCCGGTTGCGTGGGCGCGGTGAAGTCGCCCTCGACCGCGTCTTGCGGTGCCGGCCGCTCCTCGACCGGCCAAACAGGCTCGCCAGTGGCCCGATCGAGCACAAAGATGTCGCCCTGCTTGGTGGGTGCAACCAGGGCCGGGACCACCTCACCGCCGATGGTAAGGTCAACCAGGGTCGGCTGGGCGGGCACGTCATAATCCCAGATATCGTGGTGGACGGTCTGGAACACCCAGGCCACCTCGCCCGACTCGGCTCGCAGCGCCAGAATGGAGGCGGAGAACCGCTCCGTGTTCTCGCCCCGGTTTCCGCCGAACTGGTCAGGCGATTCATTGCCCATGGGAAAGTAGACCAGACCAAGTTCGGCATCATAGCTTGCGACGCTCCAGGAATTGGGCGCGTTCTGAGTATAGGTTTCACCAGAGGGAATGGGCTCCGTGGCTGTCGGGTTTTTGCTGTCGAAGTTCCACACCAAGGCGCCCGTATAGGCGTCATAGGCGCGGATCACACCGGACGGCGAGGTCACGGATGCATTGTCATTGACCGCGCCGCCGATGATGACAAGGTCGCCCTCCGTGACCACTGGCGGCGACGTCGAATAGAACGATCCAGGCGTCACGTTGGGCATGTTGGCCCAGAGATTGACGGTCCCGTCCTGGCCTCCGAAGCCGGGGCAGATTTCGCCCGTCTGGGCGCTTATGGAGATCAACCGGCCGTCGGATGTCGGCACGAAGAGACGGTTCATGCAGTCAGGGCTCAGCATCACCCTCGCCGGCGGCTCTTCACGCGCTACCAGCGGGACAGGCGCCCCCGGCTCCGCCTGGCCAGTGACGATGTTTTGGGGCACTGGGGCGGCCTGCGTCGTTACCTCGTCGACGCTTTCCGCCAATTGCGGCTCACCATCGGCTTGCGGGACGCCACCCTCTCCATCGGCCACACCCGCCGTGGTTCCGGGGCTTGTCGCCGGCAGGTCTTCGGGCGAAGCGGCATAGTACGACACGCCACGGCACGTCATGTGCTGCGTCGTCTCTGTCGGCGGCTGCTTCAGGCCTGGCTCAAACCGCCACTTCTCATCGCCCGTGACCGGATCGAGCGCGATGACGGTGCTGAAGGGCGTGCAAAGATAAAGCGTGTCATCGATCATCAGCGGCGTGACTTCATAAGTGGTCTCGCCCGGATCGTTTTCGTCCCGCACTTCGCCTGTCTCATAGGTCCAGGCAACCTCAAGCCGAGAGATGTTCTCCGGCGTGATCTGGTTGAGTGGCGAGTAGCGCTGGCCGTAATAGGTGCGTCCATAAGCAGCCCATTGGCCTGCGGGCACATCCGCGTCCGAGACCGCCTCGACTGCCATACGATCCTCGGTGAAGGCTCCCGGCGTGTTGTGGGGTGTCTGCAGCATGGAATAAATCCCCGCCGCCGCGGCAATGGCGATCGACCCGGCGAGGACGAAGCTGTTCACATCGTAGGCGGCGGCTGAGGTAGCGGTCCGATGCATCGACCTCACCAACGGCGGCAGCAGAAGCAGAACGCCGAGCACCAGCAGGAGGCCGCCGCGCGGCGCAAGGGCCCACCAGTCGAAGCCGACCTCCCACAGGGCCCAGGCCAGAGTAACCAGAATGGTGATCCCGTAGAGCGCGAGACCGGCGGCGCGCCGGAGCAGGATCAATGAACCCGATGCGACCAGAAGCGCTCCCCAAAGGATGTAAAACCACGACCCTCCGATCACGGCGAGCCAGACGCCGCCCGCAACCAGGACCAGGCCGAGGACAATCACAACAAAGGAGACAGCGATCCGGTACATCCTAATGCTCCTGGTCAGTCGAAATTGGCAAATCTATCCTCTTGCAGGGATGCTATTGAGCGATCGTCGTTGTGGATCCGCACCCGGCTACCGAGTTCGTTCCTCGTGAACTGAAGTCGGGCGGCTCCGTGCACCCGCGCCCTATTGGCTCGGATCCAATGCGTGCGGCGACGTTCCGCCGCTGTCGTCCGTGAAAACGCCGGCAGCTCCGAGCCCGACAAGACCCGCCACAACTGCGGCAACGAGAATGATCACAAACAACTGTCGGCCACGCATCGCGTTTCTCCGGGGTTGGCTGTTGAACAGTCGTCCGATCGTATTGTTCCCCTCGAGTGCCGGCCGTCTTTCCTATTCCGCGAAACACGGAACCCACGCCATGCGGCTACGTTTGGCGGCTATAGCGGCCCGAAAGGAGAGTAACCATGCAAGCGGTGCAATGTACTGTGATTGTCGCAGTTGCGTCTCTGGCCTTGAGCACCCCGGCAGTTTCGCAATCTGCGTGCGGCCAAACGGAGGTGCTCGGCAGTGAAGAGACTCTGGAGGGATTGGCGGAGCGCTGCCGAACGACGGTCAATGAAATCCTTCAGGCCAATCCGAATACGAGCAAGACAGACATCAGGGCTGGAACGAACCTCAGCATGCCGTCTGGCGATGATGAGACCTGGCTCGACCGAGCAAGAAGCGCCGTCAGAGAAACC
Organism: Mesorhizobium sp. WSM2240; assembly: GCF_040438645.1. Taxonomy (NCBI): domain Bacteria; kingdom Pseudomonadati; phylum Pseudomonadota; class Alphaproteobacteria; order Hyphomicrobiales; family Phyllobacteriaceae; genus Mesorhizobium; species Mesorhizobium sp. WSM2240. Next base: position 2,376,097 of record NZ_CP159253.1, on the reverse strand, counting down.
AGGGAAACGATCAATGAAGCTGCGACCGCTGCAGGGCGATCGGCAAGCGAATACCTCGCCGACCAACCGGATTTGAACCGTGACCTGCTGGAATTTGGCGAGAGCCTTGGCTTGCCGGGGATATCCTCTCCAGAGAATGGCCCCACATTGGAGGCAACCACGACTGGAGACGCAGGAGAAGTGCTGCTAACGGCGGAGGGATTGCCTGGCAATGCTGACGTGGTCATCACTTCTGAAGCCGACGGTGCTACGCCGAGAACTGTCTGGTCGGGCAGCACGGATAGGGATGGTGGGATCCGGGCCGTTGTTCCTCTGCGGGATGAACCCGGTCAAGGTCGGACGGTTCGTTTCATCGCTAGGGCCGCGGACGGACAGCAACAGCTCGCGTCCGACACACTGACAATCAAGTCGCAATAGGCGCTTCAGCGCTGTCTCTTGCGGTACGATTAAACGGCTGTGGTTTGCCCCAAGTGGTCATTGCGAAATCCTATTCCAGCACGACCTTGCTACGGCATCTGAATCGGAACTTTCGTCTGGCCTTTGCCGTTGGCGGTCTGCCGACACTACCCGACGCGCAAGCAGTCGTACCCCTCAAGGATGCATCAATGAAACTCTCCCTGGTCGCCATTTTCGCTCTTCTTGCATCGTTGTCCCTTACAGCTTTCGCGCAGGATGAGCCCGCCCCGACCGCTTCAGAGGCCAAGAGAAGCGTAGACGATTCATCCAGTGTCGTTCTGTCTGCGATTCGGGCCGGTGTTGTGGATCTCACTGGCGTAACGAAGGATACAAAGGTGAAGGTAGTCGACATCGACGGCCTGACCGAAGAAGAGGGTCGTTCGGCGGTCCAGCAGGCCTTGGTCGAGAGCGAAAATCAGATTGAAAGCTTGAGACAGGCGCTGCGAGAGCTGGACTTGAAGGGCCTCTCTGAAGAAGACATGGACACTGTGGTTGCCGTTAAGCGCGAGCCGAACGGAACCCTGACGGTGTACGTCGACTAGATGGTCGACTTGGGGCTGGGCCTTTACGGCATGAGAGCCCCAGCCGAAATTACCGGCGCGCTTTCACAAATCCTTTTGACGGGATTCATTTGCAAATGCTCTCCTTCCGATCTCCCGATGGCGCGAACGCGCCCAAGCCGGTGGCGACCGATCACCTCTCTCGAATTCAACGTCTTTGCCGCGAATGTCGAACAGCAATACGACAACTGTTCGTGCGGCCCGCCCGCACTGTCATTCCCTTTGACGGAAATGACCCAAACGCGGTGACCGCATGGTCGCGCAATGCAAAGGCCGCGGGCGTCTTGCTGAATCTCGCTGATGCCGGGCAGCTCGATCGCGCCTATAATCCGACAGTGTCAACCGTCGCAATGACAGGCGTGTCGCTCTCCTGCCAATCGAATTGGTCGTCTCCGCGGATTTCTCGAATGCGCCAGTCATAACAGGGATCGTTGGCAGATTTACTGCGCCCTCGGACCAGGCTTCGCCGGCAGCGCCGACGAAGCGGCGCTCGTCGCGGCACGGCAGCGACTCCCTCAATCCACATTGGTTTCTGGGATCTCGTCCAGCGTATCCTCGACATAGAGCTTGTTGATTACGATGAAGGCCACCACCGTCAACGGAGCGGCCAGCAAGATGCCGATCAGCCCGAACAGCAGCCCGAACGCCACAGCCGCGAAAAGGAACAGGGCTGGTGGGATCTTCACCATCCGGCGCTCCAGAAGGGGCGCAATCACGTTCGACTCGAGCTGCTGGATTCCAACATAGAGGGCGAGTGTCCAAAGCAGCGCGCCTGTTCCCTGCGTGGCGGCCAAAAGCAGCGCGGGAACAGCACCGGCGATTGGGCCGACGATCGGAACGAACTCGGTAAGGCCGGCAAAAAGGCCGAGCGCAAGCGGCGCCGGGAGACCTATTGCCCAGGAGCCGATGCCTGCGAGCAGTCCGACGACCGCCATCGCCAGGAGTTGGGCCTGCAGCCACAGAAACAGGCCGCGGCCGGAAGCGGTCAGCGCGCCTGATATGTTCTGGTGATAGCTCGGCGGAAACAGCTTTACGAACCCGCGGCGGTAGGGCCCCGGGGAAACTGCCAGGTAGATTCCTGCAACAACAACCAGGACGAAACCTGTCACTGTTTCGACCAAGGTCCTGCTCCACGAAAGCAGGTGGGTCGTCAGGTCGTTGAGCAAGGAAAAGCCGCCCGTGCCATTCCCTGCCCGCTCAGTCGTACGCTGCGGCTCGGCGGCGGTCTGGCTGGAATTCGAAAGGACCTGGTCCAACGAGACGGAGATGCCCAACCGCTCCTCCAGATTTCCGACCGCCCGCGGCAGTTCGCGAACAAGCTCCGCTACCTGATTTTGCACTTGCGCTCCGATCAACCAGCCCGTGAGAACCAGGGCAAGGAGAATCGCGCCGCCGGCGACAGCGAGCGACCAGGCTCGGGAAATACCTGTCCATCTTCGGATCGGGCGGGCTGCCGCGGTGAGGAGAACGGCGACAAGGACAGAGGCAAACGCCAGCAGGAAGACATCCCGAATGCGCCACAAAAGCAGCGCCAGCGCGATCAATCCGATCAAAATGAGGCTTTTGACTATCCACAAGCCATAGCCCGCGTGATCCGGCGCTTTCAATCCGTCAGCGGCCATCCCGGCCCTTCCTTATGTTAGGCTCAGCCCAGAGAACTGATGGCGACGACAGCAAGTTCCCCCCATCCGATCTGTATTGTTGCGACCAAAGGGTTCCTTGCCTCAATCCGAATTGGGAGTTCGCTTCCCCAGAACCCACGCCGTAAGGCTTGCGGCAAGAAATGCCCCAACACTGTCGACGACAATGTCGCCCACCGGATCTGTTAGCTTCTACTCGCCCCCCGGCAGTCAGGTGCTCACCTGGGATGCCGCCGCTTTGATGGCCGCTATATCGGCAGGGAAAGCCATTGACGTTTCCGCCCTGGCTGCAATCTTTTGCGCCAGTTGCTGGGCCGGTTGTCGGAAATCGGCGGGTGCTGCCTTCGCCAATGTCCCGAGCGCGCGCAAGAGCGCCAAGGTGACGTCCAAAGAACCACAAGCGTCTCGGGAGAGCGAATCGAAGGCTTCCGCCACTAGTTCAGCCGGAGCGATCGGTCGCACCGATACGCGATCGTATTCCGCTTCAGTCTCCTCGCCGTACGAAGCGCGGGCCCATTCGCCGAGTACCCGAGTCTGCGTGGCGATCACGTCCATCGCCGTGCCGGGATCATTCACCGCAGGAGACAAGGCGCGCCGCCCGATTTCAGCCAGGACCGTCAAGCCGAAGCCCGGGTCGTACTCGAACGTCCGCTCCGCGCCCACGAAGAAGCTGTCGCGGAGCCTTACCGCACAATCCTCGCTGATCCCGCCGTCGACCCGCGCCAGTTCAGTTTCGAAGTCGACATATGTCCCCGGCCGGGCCAGGACATGGATGGCAATCCCGTTCTCTTCAGCAATCTTCTGGAGGCCCTGTCTGTCGAAGTGCTGCACGAAGCCTATCTGCGCGGCGCGAACGGTAAACTCGCCCACAGGCTCGCTTGCCCTGCAGCAGCCCCAAAGCGAGGTTGGTCCGAGGCGGTCAAGAGCATGCCTGGTCGCCTTCTCGACGCGGTCGGTTGTCTCGCCGACGCGCCCCACGACGGAAATCTGCCCAATCCACCGGATCAACGCAAAGACGATCGCCAGCACCACCAGAACTGTGGCTCCGAACAGGATCAAGCGGCCGCTCGTGCTATAAATCTCGCCGAAAAGACCTATGATCCCGACGATGCTGAACAGAAAGGCGCCGATGAAGATCGAAATCGAGGTCTGCGCTCGCCTGTCCTCCACGATGAGGGAAACGGCGCGCGGCGATCCAGTCTGTGCTGCGTTCGCCAACAGGTTCACCAGAGTGGACAGCGCGAAGACGGCGACGGTCAGCATGCTTGCAGCAAGGACGTTCAGGATCGTTTTTATGGCGTCCTGGGAAATCGTTATCGGCAGGTTCTCGGGACCGATCGGCCCCGGAAAGAAGACCGAAGAAAGGGAGGACATACCGAGCACCACGACCGCAAAGAACGAGAACAGCGCCGGGAGGAACCACAAAGCGCGCGTGATCCGCCTGAAAAGGAACCATTTGATCGACAATCCGTCCTCCAGGTGCTCGAACGCGGGATCGCCTGGGTCGTTCCCTCGGCTGGCGCTCCTTCGAGGTGCCGCCGGGCAAAAGCATTGAGCCGGAAATTACCTGACGAAGCCTGCGGTCTCCCCGTCTTGCCCGCGCAAGAGCCTGGCCGCTCCCGCCGGCTTGAAAAATTGAACTGCCCCCTGGCGTGAGCCCCCACCACCTATGCTGATGTTGTTCAACGTTGCCGCCCAACAACTGCTATGGCAATTTTGCGCCCTTCTCCATTTGCGTGCATTGCCAGCCCGATATGACTGGCCGCATCGGCTAGCAGCGTCTGGCGATTGTTCGGGTTGTCAAGCCACTGATCGGCGAAGTAGCGGAGGTCTGCCGCGGTCGGCGCCGTTCCGCAGCCACCGCATCCCGCAGCCAGCACGTTGAGCGTCGTCCAATCTCCTGCTTGGCTTTGTGGCAGCAGGCCAAACAGATTGCCTGGATCCGCGATCAACTTCTCGTCGGATCTCTCCGGCAACAGTTTGTTCGCCAGTTGGCTAAGGGCCTCGCTCGCCTTCACTGGCGCAAGGCCCTCCCGCTCCCGCTCGCGATTAAGGATCCGCGCCAACCGTTGAGCCAACTCGTCGGCCTGCAGCGCCACCGTCTCCTCTCCCGGCTTCAGGTCGATCGGCATACCAGGCCCTGCAAATGTCTGCACGGCATAGACATTTCTGTCTTCGCCAGCGATGCCGAAGCCGAAACCGTCCAAGCCCTCGGTCAGGATGTTTTCGCGATGGGCAAGGCTGCCCATCCAGCCCTCATGAAAGCTGCGCACCCGCTCGAGGGACGGTGGCGACGAGCAGCCGCTGCACATTGCAATATTCTCAGCGACCAGTTTCCAGCGGCTGCCTCCGCTGTCGCGATATCGGTCCTTTACTGTTTCCCCCTCTGGCGAGACATGCGCGTAGTAATTTCTCTGGAGCATGTCCTCCGCATGGGCCTGCGCGGCCTCATTTAGGATCTTCTGCAGTTCCAGCGGTTCCAAGCCGCTCTCGTCGCGTGCTTCGTTGACGAGAGACAACGCTTCGGCGCGTAAGGCCTCCAGATCACCTGTCTCGGCGGCGCATGCCAGATGCGGCGTGAGCGCCAGGGACAATGCTAGCAAACCGATTTGGGCGGAAGCCTGGAGCGAATATCGCATTATGTCGTTAGTACGATCAAGCATTACACCGTGCCGGCTCCCCAATAGATGGGGTAGCCATAGTGTCCGTACAGTTGTTGTTCGTAATCGCGGTCAACAGCGCTCTCCGGGTGGTATTCGGGGCTATTTTTGACCTTCTCACGCGTCAGAGCGACGAACGCGTTCTGTTCGCTCCACGAAATATCCTGGACCCAGTCCGGCGACACCAGCACCTTCTTTCCGGGCCACCAGTTCTTGGTGTCGACCACCAAATAGCGAACGCGCCAGTTTTCCTCGTCCACCACGAAATCCTCGACGTGTCCGATGTCGCCGTCGGTGGCCTTGATGTAGTACCCCGTGACCTCATCAATGCTGCGCAGGTTCGGATCACCTTGCTGCTCTTGGCCCTCAGCGTCAGGCGCCACTGGACGGGGATATCTGGGGCCCGCGGGGGGTGGCACTACGCCCGCAGCGCCAACTGGCTGGGAAACCGGCGCGTAGCCTACACCACCGCCCCAATACGGATCCCAGCCATAGTAGGAGTAGACGTCCGCCTCCATCCGTCGGGACACGGGCTCGTCGGTCTCGACACCCGGACTGCCTTTGACCTGTTCACGCGTAAGGTTCACCGGAATTTCGCGATGAATTCTGTCGAGCGGTCCTAGAACGGAGGGCGGCAGAAGAACCTGTCGCCCCGGAATCCAGGTGCCGGTGTCCACCACCGCCCATCGGATGGTCCAGTCCTGCTCCTGAAACAGTAGGTCGACTATGCTGCCGATTGATCCGTCGGCCGCTCGGATTGCGCATCCCTTCAGGTCAGAAGCCCGCCACATCATTTTCTTTCCTTTCGTCGCTTGGGACGAACAACGTCCGACGAAGCTTTGCGCCCTCCGGTCCCAGTACTTATCCACCGTGTCGGTCGTATCGGTCATTCCGATGGAAGCGAACCAACACCCCTTCGATCAAACGAAAGTCCCAGATAGCAAAAAGGTTCTGTGTTGATGCACTGGCGCGACAACTCTGTTTGCCTCTCCAACAGGTCAAAACCGCCCGGGGGGTCGCTCCCATCCAACGTTTGTCAATGACGCAGAACCATCCCCGCCGGGAGATGGTCGGCCAGTTGGAACAATTGAAAAGGCTCCCGGTTCCGCTCACGGAACGGTTGCAGAGATAGTTCCCGATGGAACAGATTTTAGAAGCATTCTACACGGCCGGAGGTATGCTATGGAAAGCGCTCTGGGCGTTGATATTCGGCTATCTCATTTCAGCCGGGATTCAGGTTCTCGTCACTCGGGAGCAGATGGCCGAACTGCTGGGCGAACGGGGCGCTGAGCAGGCGGGCCTGGCAAGCTTCTTCGGCTTTATCTCCTCATCCTGTTCGTTTGCGGCTCTTGCTGCCTCCCGCTCCGTCTTCGTCAAAGGCGCACACCCGGCAAACGCGCTTGCGTTTCTCATCGCGTCGACAAATCTCGTCATCGAGCTTGGCATCGTCCTGTGGGTGCTTGTCGGCTGGCGGTTCACCGTAGGGAACATCTTGCTCGGCCTTCTCATGGTCCTCTACGCTTATGGCCTGACCAGCTTGTGGTTCCCGTACCGGCTTGCCGAACACGCGAAGGCACATGCAGAAGAAGCCCAACGGGAGGAAGGTCTGGACGCCGGCCAGGGCACAGAAGGATCTTGGCGGGACAAGCTCACCTCTCGCGAGGGCTGGGTCCATATCGCGCATGCCTTCTTCATGGAGTGGAAGATGGTATGGAAAGAGATCCTGTTCGGCTTCTCTGTGGCGGGCTTCATAGCGGTCCTCGTCCCTCAGTCATTTTGGGACGCGCTGTTCCTTATCTCCGGCGAGCAGGGGCAGATAGCCAGGCCAGGGTTCCTGCAAGTGCTCGAGAATGCGCTTGTCGCGCCTGTCGTGGCGTTTTTCACTTTCATCGGCTCCATGGGGAACGTTCCGCTCGCGGCGATGCTTTGGGCAAAAGGAGCATCGTTTGGAGGAGTAATGGCTTTTCTCGGAGCGGACCTCCTGGCCGCGACCGTTATCTATATCCACGCCAAATATTATGGCTGGAGATATGCCCTCTACATCTCGGCACTGCTGTACGTATGCATGGTGGCGGCCGGGATTACGGTTCATTATGCATTTGCTCTCATCGGGCAGTTACCGGTCCAGCGGCCCGCGATTGAGGAGATGGTGCGTTTTGCCGTTGACCACACGCTGTTCCTGAATGTCGTATTCCTCGCTGTTGCCGCGGTGCTCCTGTGGCTATATTTCCAGGATAGCGGAAGCGACGCGCCAGGGCAGATGAAGGATCGGAAGCCCTCGGCAACTGCCAAATGATGGCCGCAAAACGACTGTCATGTTTGAGCGCGGGACGCAGCGTGGATCAACGTCCATGCTAGCGCAAGCTTCAGCGGCCGTTTGGCGGCGGCGGTTTCGTATCTCGAAATGAACCCTGAAACGAGTTGGCCGTGATTGCGCCAACTTCCTGCAATCGAAGGTCAAAGGATTTTCTCGTTGTCGGTCACGTTCCAAATCAGCTATCAGCCGCCTCCGTTCCCGCTTCTTCTGATTTGTGTTGTTTCGAGTTCTTGCCCCTGGATGCGCTGCCGACCGTCGCCATCAAACACGACAAAGCGCCTGCGCGCGCCAATCGGAATATCCTCTGAGCCGTAAATGCCCAAAACCTCGATCATGATGGAGCGAACCGTGGTTCGCCCAATCCCGCGGTCTGAGTCTTTCGACGCAGTCAGCAGGGCGTGGTGGATCAGGTTCCCAATGATCCGATATCCCTGGTCTCGCCGCTTGCCAACGGCCCCTGCCGCGTCCGCAGCCGGGAATCGGCGGGAACCTCTCCTTCCAGATCGAGCATGTCGGTAACCGGACAAATAAGCGTCTTGGCTGCCGTCTCAATCTTCACGAGCACACTTTGCAAGTAGCCCGAACTCATGTTGCTGAGAAAGCAGCGCGCCTCCAATCCCTCTCCCGGCCCTCGAGCAATAAGCAAGGTTGCACGGACCTGCCTTCGATAGTTGCTGATGAATATCTGCAGGTAGATCACCCACACAAGCAGCGTACCAAACCCGGTGAGCGCGGTGATCAGTTCGCGGTTGTCCGCAATCCACTGCAACATGTCCCTCTTGGGCGTCCTAGGGCCATCGGCTTCTCACCGGACGGCCTGTCCTTCATTGGTGAGTGGTTCGGTCCGTCGCGTGCTCCGGTGCATCCCCTTTTGCGCCCCGCAACTCTGAAACCGTAGCCGTGTGAGAATGTTCCGCCGTCGGCTGACTGGTGGGCAGGCGGGCGTTGGAGTTGACGTCGGTAGTGCACTGGAACGCAATGGAGGCCAGTCGTGTGGGTCGTCCACGGGATCCGGAACTCATGGACACTGCCGCGGTTCTATGACGGCGTCTATGCCGCGACGACAGCGACAATATCATCGAGGAGCCGGAGTTCGGAGCTGTCGGTGACGACATCGGCGACGGCGGCTTCTGGGACGCCTAGTCCTCAGTCGGCAGGCCCGGCATCGAGCCGGCCTGCTCGCGGGCCCTCGCCAGAATGCGAAAGCGCGTAGGCAATCACCTCAGACTGGATGGCGCGACAGACAGTTCAGCTGTCCGTAGCGGCCGGACTCACCTGCACCTCGCGTACCGGAAGGCTGTCCATCGCGAGCAACTGATCAGCGCAAGCGTCGAGTGCACCAGGGACAGTCTTTTCCATGCCCGTAAGCAAGGCCCATCCGCCTTCCTCGATGAAGTCATCGCGCTCCCAGGATGAGGCTTCCTTCAACGCGGCAAACTTTGCCGCCGCATCTGCATCGGCGGCGAATTTTTGGACACAGGCCGCCGCGACCAATTCGGCACGGGCGTCGCGTGCTGCACGTTCAGCCATGAGGGCGGCATTTCCACCCGTAGTCCAGCCTCCTGCTGTGAAGCCGATGATCATGGTAGCTACGGCGACGCCGACGGCGCTCCAGAACCACAGCGTCTCTCGTATGTTTACATTTCGAGAGTAACAGGCGCGATTGCATTTTTGAACCCGCAATGACGAAAGGTGAGTACGATTTTGCAAGGCAGGTGATGAAACTGAGGATGTGGTCGCCTGAAAGGCGCAGTTATTGGCGGGCGGAATGAGCAGCTGTTACCCGCGCGCACAGGCACACACCGTCAAGTCTCTGCCAGACGGAGAAGAGATTCGGCGCGACGCTTCTGCTTGGCCTCAAGCACATGGAGAAACGTCACATCACCTGGCGGACAAGTCGCCTTCATCTCTCCAGCACTTCCTTCACCACCGTCGCCAACTGCTTCAGCGAGAACGGCTTCGGCAGAAAGCCGAATTTGGCGTCGGCCGGCAGGTTTTTTGCGAACGCATCCTCCGCATAGCCGGAAACGAAGATGAACTTTATGTCGGGCCTGATCTTGCGCAATTCGCCGAGCAGCGTTGGCCCGTCCATTTCCGGCATGACCACGTCCGACACGACGATGTCTACCTGACCGCCCAGCGAATGATAGACCTCCAGAGCCTCGACGCCGGACGACGCCTCGTGGACGGTATAGCCGCGAGAGGTAAGCGCGCGCATGCCGCCCATGCGCACCGCGTCCTCGTCCTCGACCAGAAGTACGGTGGCCGAACCAGACAGGTCGCGCGCCGCATCCGAAAGCTTGGCCGCGGCGGCAGCGACTTCGCCGGCCTTCGCGTCGCCTTCGGCCACGGGTATGGCTTCGTCCTCGACGACAGGTTTGGCGCCCGGCACATGGCGCGGCAGGAAGATGCGGAACACCGAGCCCTTGCCGACTTCCGAATCGCAGAAGATGAAACCGCCGGTCTGCTTGATGATGCCATAGACCATCGAAAGGCCCAGTCCGGTACCCTTGCCCACCTCCTTGGTGGTGAAGAACGGCTCGAAAATCTTCTTGAGCACGTCGGGCGCGATGCCGCTGCCGGTGTCCTCCACCTCGACCAGCACGTAATCGGCCGCGGTGAGCTCGCGGTAACCGAACTTCTGGCACTCGGCGGCGGCGACGTTCATTGTCCGCACCGTCAGTTCGCCGCCGTCGGGCATGGCGTCGCGAGCATTGACCGCGAGATTGACCACGACCTGCTCGAACTGGCCGATATCGACCTTGACGGGCCAGAGATCGCGGCCGTGATCGACCTTGAGCTTGATGGTGTTGCCGACAAGCCGCGCCAGAAGCATCCGGAGATCGGCGAGCACGTCGGTAAGGTTGAGGACTTCCGGCCGCAGCGTCTGCTTGCGCGAGAACGCCAGAAGCTGCCTGACCAGCGAGGCGGCGCGGTTGGCATTCTGCTTGATGTTCATGATGTCGGGGAAGGACGGGTCCGACGGACGGTGATTGGTCAGAAGCAGATCCGACGCCATGATGATGGCGGTCAGCACATTGTTGAAGTCGTGCGCGATGCCGCCGGCAAGCTGGCCGACCGCCTGCATCTTCTGGCTTTGGGCCATCTGGCCTTCCATGGCCTTCTGCTCGGTGGTCTCCACGGCATAAACAATCGCGGCCTCCTCGGCGCCCTCGCCGCCTGTGCCGTCAGCCACCGCATTGACGTAGAAGCGGATATGGCGCTCCTCATTGTTAGGCAGCACGGTGTCGATAGGCGCGATATCGGCCTGGCGCTGCCGGGCCTTTTCCAGCGCCGCCGCAAAGGCGGCGCGGTCGCGCTCGTGGATCACCGTGTCGAGGCGCACGCGGCGATCGACCGCGTCACGATCGACGACGCTGGAGAACAGCGACAGGAAGGGTGCATTGGTGCGCACGATGCGGCCGGACGAATCGACGCCGGCGATCGCCATCGGCGTGGAATTGAAGAAACGCGTGAACCGAACCTCGGAAGCCCTGAGATCGGCGGAAGAATCCTCGCCCTGGGTGCGGTTGAGCACGATCGTGCGGGTTGGCCCGTTCAGTCCCTCGCGGCTCGCAGAAACGCGGTGCATGAAACGCACCGGCAGGACTTCGCCGGCGGCGGTCGCAAGATCGAGATCGATGACGGCGTTGCGGGTCGTACCGGGATCGGCCTTGACCGAGCGGATGAGCGCCATGCCGTCGCCCGCAACGATTTCCTGCAGAGTGGTTGCGCCCGGCGTGAAGCTGGCGAGATCGATGCCCAGCCACTCGGCCAGCGTGGCGTTTATATAGGTGACGCGGCCGTCCTGGTCGGCGGAGAAGAAGCCGGCGGGCGCATGGTCGAGATGGTCGATCGCCTGCTGCAGGTCGAGGAAGAACCGCTCCTGCTCTGCGCGCTCCTTCGAAATGTCGGCGAGCTGCCAGGCAAACAGCGGCACGCGCTGGCCCGGGACCTTGAAGGTTCGCGCACGCGCCCTGTACCAGCGCGCGCCGGGCTCCGAACCCGGCCTGATTGCCTGGGGAAGACGGAACTCACCGTCGCCGGCCTGGCCGTCGCGGAGGCCGGACGCCAGCCGGTAGATCGTCGGCGAAGCCTCCTGAACATCCGAAAGCAGGCTCTCGACCGTCTTCAAGTCGGCCGCGGCGGTGGCCCCGGTCATGTCGGCATAGGCGCGATTGGCGTAGATCACCCTACCCTTGGTGTCGGTGACCAGCAGACCCTGCGACATCGAATCGACAAACGCCTTCGACAGTTCGTCCGTGGTCGAGCGCGGCGCGATCTGGATGAAGCCGATCGCGGTCGCGAAGAGATAGCCGACGCCGATCATCGCGAGCACGCCAAGCATGCCGAGCAGGAACGGATCGCCGAGACTCTCGCGGAAAAGGCCGAAAACAATCGCAGCGCCCGTCAGGACGACGATGAAGACGATAAGCCGCGCTATCGCGCTGGGGCGCGTATTCTGATCGACAATAGGCACCGGATAAAAATCGCCGCGCGTGTCCTTGGCCATAGGCCCCCTGCCTGCTTTCCCGGTAAGTCTTCTGCCATGCGGCCGGGCGCGAACGCCCCAGATCGCTTGAATCACATTATCCCCGACGCGCATAGGTCTAGAGCCTTTCTGGTCCAGATTGAAGCGTTCGGCCGGAGGAAGTTCGGGACAAGATCGAGGGATCTGGCCAAAAAAGGCCGGCCGTGTCGGCTCTGGGGCGCGATGACGTATTTCAGTGCGTCACGAACCGTGAAACGAACCTTGCGAATGGCGGCTGCAACGGTCTAGTGTCGCCGGGGCGGCGGTAGAAAACGACACGGGGAAAACGATGCAGCAATGGCTGGATGGGCTGGCAGGCCCCGGATACACCCAGGCGATCCTCTGGACATTTGCGGCGCTGCTTCTGCTCGTGATCGTGCTGGTCATAATCAAGCTCGTCCGCAGCCTCACCTTCGGGACGTTTGTCGCCGGAGGCCGCAACCGCAAGACCCGACTGGCGGTGATGGATGCGACCGCGGTGGATAGCCACAGGCGGCTGGTGCTGGTGCGCCGCGACGACATAGAACATCTGCTCCTGATTGGCGGCCCGACGGACGTTGTGGTGGAGCGCGATATCAGGCTTACGCAACAGCGCCGCCCTGCGCTGACCGGCGACAGCAGCCGCGAAGCGGTCGCGCAGCCGCAGCAATTGCCGAGACCGCGCCCTGTCGAACACCCACCCGCCCGGCCCGCAACTCCGCTGCCACCGCGCGCACCGGAGCGCCCGGCAGCACAGCCGGCCGGCCGCAGCACAAGCGAACAGGCGGCGACGCCGCAGCCCGTTTTAAAACCGGAGCCGCCGAGAATGCCGCCGGCAGCTACCGTTGCGCCCTTGCCGCAAGATCATCGCTATGTGCCCGCGCCTCGACAGCAGCAGCCACCTTCGTTGCAGCCCGCAAGGGAGCAGGAGGATCTGGACGACGCGCTCCTCAAGGAACTGGAAGTTTCCCTCGACGACAAACCCGCCCGGAGCGCCACCAGGCCGCCGGTTCCGTCGCTTGACGACGAGATGACCAAGCTCTTGGGCGAGCTTTCGAGCCACAAGAGATAGGAATAGCGAATAGCCAGTAGCGAAATGAAAATGGCCGGAGAACCGGCCATCACACGAATTTCCTCTGTTCGCTAACTATTCACTGATTCAGTCGTCGCGATAGACTTTTTCGCGCCGTTCGTGGCGCTCCTGCGCTTCGATCGAGAGCGTGGCGATCGGACGGGCATCGAGCCGCTTGAGCGCGATCGGCTCCCCGGTCTCCTCACAGAAGCCATAAGTACCTTCGTCGATCCGCTGCAGCGCCGAATCGATCTTGGCGATCAGTTTGCGCTGGCGGTCTCGGGCGCGGAGTTCGATGGCGCGATCGGTCTCGGACGAGGCACGGTCGGCTAAGTCCGGATGATTGGCGTTTTCCTGCTGCAGGATTTCAAGCGTTTCGCGCGCTTCGCGCAAAATATCGCTCTTCCAGGTGACGAGCTTGGCGCGAAAATAGGATTTCTGCCGTTCATTCATGAACGGCTCATCTTCCGAGGGAACATAATCGGTATCAGCGAGAGCGTTCATTCGACTCATCCCATTACCCTTTTTTCGGGCCTATATATTCGCCGGTCCCAAGCGGCACAAGATCATTCGTAAAGAAGGTCACGCAATTGTCAGTGGTGGCTAAAGTCCGGTTTCGCGCCCTTCCATACGGCGGCCGGCTTGGCCTTTCGGCGTGTTGCGCGAAAAGGCAGGCGCCGCTAAACCGGCATGGCATTCGCTAATCGGCGGCCAGCCGCGGAAAAGGAGACGTCTTGGCAAGCAGGCTTTTTCTCCTGAGACATGCCAAGGCCGGCTGGGCTGCGCCCGGCATGCGCGACTTCGACCGACCGCTCGACGCATCCGGCATAGCCGACTCGGAAGCCGTAGGCGTCGCCATGCGCGCCTGCGGCTACGTTCCTGATATTACCCTGTGTTCCAACGCCAGGCGCGCCCGCGAGACGTTGGAGGGGATCGCCGGGCACACCGACACCGGCCGTGTCCTCTTCTCCGGCGCGCTCTATTCCGAGGATGCCGCAGGCTATCTCTCAATCATCCGGGGCAATGGCGCCGCGGGTTCGCTACTGGTCATCGGGCACAATCCGATGATGGAGGACCTGGCCATTGCCGTCTCCGGAAGCGGGGATGACAACGCACGCGCGACACTGAATTTCGGCTTTCCGACATCGGGGCTTGCGGTCATCCGATTCGAGGGCAGCCTCGCCGACGCCGCGCCCGGCCGGGGCTATCTGGAAAGTTTTCTGACGCCTGCGGATCTTTGAAGACCTCAGGTCGCCATTTCAAAAGTCCGCCCCGTCGCCTATATGGCGGTGATCGGCAGTCCGGGGAATTCGCTTGGCGTCTCTGACCAGTTTCACCGACGAGGCGCGGATAGCACTCGACACGCTTTCCGGGCGGGCGGGTGGGCTTTTTTCGCCGTCGCTCCGGGTCGGGGTGACGGGTCTCTCCCGCGCCGGCAAGACCGTTTTCATCTCGGCCTTCGTCCACAATCTCGTTCATGGCGGCCGGCTACCGCTGTTCGAGGCGCAGAAGTCCGGCCGCATCGCCCGCGCCTTCCTGGAAGAGCAGCCTGACGACGCCGTGCCGCGCTTTCAATACGAGGATCACGTCGACGCGCTGGTGAAGGCGCGGGTCTGGCCGGAATCGACGCGCGCCATCTCCGAACTGCGGCTGACGATCGAATACGAATCGGCGTCCGGCTGGGGCCGGATGTTCTCGCGCGGACGGGTGTCGGTCGACATCGTCGACTATCCCGGCGAATGGCTGCTCGACCTGCCGCTACTCGGCAAAAACTATGCCGAGTTTTCGCGCGAGGCGTTCGAACTGATGGAACTGCCGGTGCGCGCCGAGCTTTCCGAAGCCTGGCGCCAACTGTCCGCGACCGTCGATCCCGCGGCCGACGCCGACGAGATGACGGCCCGCAGCCTCGCCGAGAGCTTCGCCGCCTATCTCAAGGCCTGCAAGCTCGACGAGCGGGCGCTGTCGACCCTGCCACCCGGGCGCTTCCTGATGCCGGGCGACCTCGACGGCTCGCCGGCGCTGACCTTCGCGCCCCTGCCCGGTCTTAGCGACAAGCGCGCCCGAGGTGGTTCGCTGCACGCGATGATGGAGCGGCGCTACGAGGCTTACAAGACGCATGTCGTAAAACCGTTCTTTCGCGAGCACATAACGCGGCTCGACCGGCAGATCGTGCTGATCGACGCCATGCAGGCGCTGAATGCCGGGCCGGGTGCGATGGCCGATCTGGAACGGGCGCTGACGGAGATCCTGGCCTGCTTTCGGCCAGGCCGCGGCAGCTTCCTGACCGATCTGTTCTCGCGGCGCATCGATCGTATCCTGGTGGCGGCGACCAAGGCCGACCATCTACATCACGAGAGCCATGACCGGCTGCAGGCCATCGTCCGGCGGCTGGCGGACCGGGCGGTGAAACGCGCGAATTTCTCGGGCGCGACGGTCGAGGTGCTTGCCATGGCCGCAATCCGCGCCACCCGGGAGGGCAGCGTCAAGCAGGGGCGCGAGACGCTGCCGGTCATCATCGGCACGCCGCTGAAGGGCGAGAGGATCGGCGGCGAGACTTTCGACGGTGAAACCGAAACGGCCATATTTCCCGGCGACTTGCCGGCGAAAATTGACACTGTTTTTGAACAAAGCGAGGGCAAGCCGCAGGAGGAAGCGCTGCGCATCGTGCGCTTCCGTCCGCCAAAACTCGAAAAGACGGCCGAGGGTGTGACCCTGTCGCTGCCGCATATAAGACTGGACCGGGCGCTGCAGTTTTTGATTGGAGATCATCTGGCATGACGCCGCCCCGCAAACCGGCTGCGTTTCGGATCGAACCGGAGCCCGATCAAAGAGACGAGCGGCCAGTAGCCGACGCGCCGCGCAAGCCGCGTGCGATCAGGCCGGAGGCGGCCGTCGTAACGCCGGCCGAGATCGATGTCTTTGCCGAGCCCGATATCACCGAACGTGTGCCGCCGCCCGCCTCGCCGCCGAAGCGGCGTTCCCGGCTGGCTGCGATCTTCCTGGGGGCCTTCGGCATCCTGGTCTCGCTTGCCGTCGGCCTGTGGACGGATCAACTGATCCGCGAGCTTTTCCAGCGCGCCGAATGGCTGGGCTGGCTGGCGGCCGGCATGGCGGTAATTGCGGCAGTCACGCTGCTCATCATCCTGATCCGCGAGATGCTGGCGCTGTCGCGGCTTGCGTCGGTGGAAAAGCTGCGCGCTCGCGCGTTGGACGCCATCATTCGGGATGATGCCAAGGATGCCCGCGCGGTAGTCGACGAATTGTCGGCGCTGGTCGCCGGGAAGCCTGACACGGCGGCCGGACGCAGGGCGCTTGCCGAATTGCGTGGCGAGATCATCGACGGCGCGAATCTCGTCCGCCTCGCCGAAACGGAGATACTGGCTCCGCTCGATGCGCGTGCGAAGATCATGATTCTCGACGCAGCCAAGCGTGTTTCGCTGGTCACCGCGGTCAGCCCGCGCGCGCTGGTCGACATCGCCTATGTCGTGTTCGAATCAGGCCGTCTGATCCGTCGCCTGTCGGAGCTCTACGGCGGCAGGCCGGGAACGCTCGGCTTCTTCCGGCTGGCGCGCAGCGTGCTGGCGCATCTCGCTGTGACGGGAGCGATCGCCGCCGGCGACGACTTCGTCCACCAGATCGTCGGCCAGGGGCTGGCGGCCCGGCTTTCGGCAAAGCTCGGCGAAGGCGTGGTCAACGGCATGATGACGGCTCGCATAGGCATCGCCGCCATGGAAGCCGCGAGGCCCCTGCCCTTCACAGCCGTGAAGCGGCCCGGCATCAGCGATTTCCTCTCGGCATTGACCTCATTCGCGTCTAAAAAGCAGGTTGGCAATCCAACGCCGGAGGGCTGAAATGCCGGGGTAGAAAGCCCTCCAAGTGACGAAGCATTAACCAATCTTGTTCATGGTCGGAGCTACCGATTTTCCAGTTCTGTCGTCGCAGGGTGTCCCTTGATGAAACGCGTAGTCCTGTCCACCATCCTGCCCATTATTGCCGCCTCCGCGGCGACAGCCGGCCTCGCCACTTCCGCCCAAGCTGCCGAGCGCGACCGCAAATTCTTCCAAAGCGTCGAAGGCGACTGGAGCGGACCGGGGGAGATCGTCGCCGGCAAGTACAAGGGTACCAAATTCAACTGCACCTTCAACGGCTCCACGCCCGCCACGAAACTCGGCATGACGCTCGATGGCTCGTGCAGGGTCGGCGTCTTCTCCCAGAAGATGTCAGCCACCATCGAGCACAAGGGCGCCAAGGGCTACAAGGGCACGTTCCTAGACGGCGCCGAGGGCAAGGGTCTCGACATCGTTTCTGGCAATGTCGTCGACGGCGGCAAGGTCGTGCTAGCGATCAACCGCAATCAGCTCAAGGGCGTGATGCAGGCCCGCGTTTCCAAGGACAACACCATGAACGTAACCGTTTCGGTTCGCGTCGAAAAGGAACTGGTGCCGGTCATCGGAATGACTTTGAAGCGCGTCGATGCGACGGCGGTGGGTTCCATCGCCGCCGAATAAGGTGAATCTCGGCTAGTCTAGTCCGGCAGCGCCGCGACCGCGACAATTTCAATGACGATGTCGGGTTGTGCAAGCGCTGCAACACCGATCACCTCCGACGGCGGCGGGTTGTTGTAGCTGCAGTGCTTGGGGCAATGCTCGGCAAAAAATTCGTCCGCCACGTCCAGGCGAAAATTGGGAGAGCTCAGAACGCCGTCATCGGGAAATGGCCCCTTAACAAAGAAGGTCAGCCTGATGAGATAATCGAGCGAACTGCCTAGTTCCTCCAAATCCGACTTGATGTTTGTGAGAATCGCGCGCCACTGCGCCGCCGCATCGCCAACGAAGCCGCCTCCCTTTGTGCTGGCCGGATCATAATCGTCAGCGGTTGCCGTGTTTCCGCAAAGGTAGACAAATCCCTTTGCTCCAGTAATGACCGTGCCTTTTCCCCACGGCATCAACCGACCGCTTTTGAATTTCTTATGGGTGACGAGTTCCATTCTCTTCTCCCGTCTCTTCAGGAAGCAAGCGACAGACATAGTCCTGCGAGCAACCGATGCGAGTCCTGCGCCGGACATAAGGTCACAAACTCTGCCCGAAGGCTGTTCGATCGCGCAGCGAACGCATATCGTGTCGACGGGCATTTCGCTCTTCGCGCCGGCACGGGCGCGCAAGACAGCTAAACGACAGGAATCATATATGGCGGCAGAAGCGGCAGGCAGCGATCTCGTCCACGTTGTGGCATTGCTTGCGGCGGGCGTTGTCGCCGTCCCGCTCTTCAAGCGTCTCGGCCTGGGCTCTATCCTGGGTTATCTGGCGGCCGGGCTGGTCATCGGACCCTTCGGACTCGGCCTTTTCTCTGATCCCGAAGCGATATTGCATGTCGCGGAACTGGGCGTTGTGATGTTCCTGTTCATCATCGGCCTCGAGATGGAGCCTTCGCGCCTTTGGGGCCTGCGTCGCGAGATCTTCGGGCTCGGCATGCTCCAGGTGGGTGTTTGCGCGCTGCTGCTGACATGCATTGGGCTAGCCACCGGCTTTCCGGTCGCGGTCTCGTTCGTCGCGGCCGCGGGCTTCGTGCTGACGTCGACGGCGATCGTCATGCAATTGCTAGAAGAGGGAGGCGATATCGCCACGCCCAAAGGCCAGCGGATGGTTTCGATCCTGCTGCTCGAGGATCTGGCCATCGTTCCGCTGCTGGCGCTGGTGGCATTCCTGGCTCCGGGTGGGGCCGATACGGGCTGGGCCGAGCGCATGATCGATGTCGTCATAGGGCTGGCGTCTATCGCCGGGCTGGTGCTGGCAGGGCGCTATCTGCTCAACCCGCTGTTTCGCATACTGGCCGAATCGCGCGCCCGCGAGGTCATGACGGCCGCCGCCTTGCTGGTCGTGCTCGGTTCGGCGCTGGCGATGGAACTCGGCGGCCTGTCGATGGCCATGGGCGCTTTCCTGGCCGGGGTGCTGCTTTCCGAATCGACCTTCCGCCATCAGCTCGAGGCCGATGTCGAGCCGTTTCGCGGAGTACTCCTCGGGCTGTTCTTTCTTGCCGTCGGCATGTCGCTCGACCTGACAGTGGTGTGGGCCAACTGGCAGACGGTCGCCGCCTATGTCGTGGCCTATATGGTCGTGAAAGGGTTCGGCATCTATCTCGTGGCGCGGTTCCTGAAATCGGGCCATCGCGAGGCGCTCGAACGCGCGGTGGTGATGGCTCAGGGCGGCGAGTTCGCCTTTGTGCTCTACTCATCGGCGCTGGCAGTCGGCATAATCGACGGCCAAGCCAACGCCATGCTGACCGCCATCATCATCGTCTCGATGGTGCTGACGCCGCTGGCCATCATAGTGCTGCGCCGGATCACACCGCCGGACGAGCAGACGCTGGAGGGCGTCGACATTGCCGACGGGCTGACGGGGAGCGTGCTGGTCATCGGTTTCGGCCGCTTCGGCCAGATCGCCAGCCAGCCGCTGCTTTTGCGTGGCATCGACGTTTCGATCATCGACAATGACGTGGAGATGATCCAGGCCGCCGCCGATTTCGGCTTCAAGGTCTATTACGGCGACGGCACGAGGCTCGACATTCTGCGCGCGGCCGGCGCCGGCAAGGTGCGCGCGGTGCTGATCTGCGTCGACAAGGCGGAGGTCTCGGTCAGGATCGCCGAGCAGATGAAGGCTGAGTTTCCGCTGGTGCCTGTGCTGGCGCGCGCCTATGACCGCGGCAACGCTATCGCGCTGATCCGCGCCGGCGTCGACTACCAGATGCGTGAGACTTTCGAATCTGCGCTGTTGTTCGGCGAAAGCACGCTCAGGCACCTCGGCGCGGAAGAGGAAGAAGCCGCCGAGGTGATCGCGGATGTGCGCCGCCGCGACGCCGAGCGGCTGGAACTGCAGATCGCAGGTGGCATAAAGGCTGGCCGCGGCCTGATGAAAGGCAATATGCCGGTGCCTACACCACTGACCCCGCCCAAGCGGCCGGGCCAGGCGCTCAACGAAGAGGCCGCGATCGTGCTCGGCAAGCCGGCGACGGCGGAGTGAGGTAACCATGAAGGATAGTGAAGCAGGCCCGACCGAGATCGTGGCGTTCTGGCGCGAAGCGGGTCCCGACCGCTGGTTCTTCAAGGACGAAGCGTTCGACGCCGAGTTTCGCGGCCGCTTCCTGGACCGGCATATGGCCGCGGCGCGCCGGCAATGCGATCACTGGGCCGACACAGCAGAAGGCGCGCTGGCGCTCATGATCCTGCTCGACCAGTTGCCGCGCAACTGTTTCCGCGGAACCGGGCACATGTATGCCACTGACCCGCTGGCCCGGTACTTTGCGAGGAAGGCGATCGACGCCGGGTTTGACATGAAGTTCGATCCCGAGATGCGTGTCTTCTTCTATCTGCCATTGGAGCATTCGGAGCATCTGGAAGACCAGCAGTATTCGGTCGAGCTGCATACGGCGCGAGCCGAAAAATATCTGGAATATGCGCTGGATCACCTCGCCATCATCGAGCGTTTCGGCCGTTTCCCTCATCGCAACCCGATGCTGGGACGGCAAACCACGCCCGAGGAGCAGGCTTTTCTCGATGGCGGCGGGTTTTCCGGCTAGTCCTTCCACCAGTCGCTACCCGAAGGCAGCTTTTCGATGCCGGCGCGATCGATATTGCCGACATGCTCGGCCAGGGTGATCCCGCCGACCGTGTAGTCGGGGGCGATCTCGGCCAGCGGCACGAGCACGAAGGCGCGTTCGAGCATGCGCGGATGGGGTATGTCGAGACCGGCTTCATGGATACGCCGGTCGCCGAATGCCAGAATGTCAATGTCGACGAGACGCGGCCCCCAGCGCTCTTGGCGCACACGTTTCAATTTGCGCTCCGCCTCCAGGCAAAGTTCCAGAAGCTCGCGCGGCGACAGGCCGGTTTCGATCTCGGCCGCGGCGTTGAGGAAATCGGGTTGGTCGGTCTTGCCCCATGGCGGCGTGCGGTAGAGCGACGACACTGTCCTGACTTCAGTCAGCAGGTCGGCATCGAGGATCCGCAGCGCCGCGCCCATGGACCTGGCTGGATCGCCGAGGTTTCCGCCCAGGCTAAGATAGACGCGCTCTCTTTTGTGGCCAGACAACCGTCACCTCGACATTCACAAATACGGGAAATTGCCGGCGGCCGGTTCTGGACCGTCGATTTTTCGTTGCGTAGCGCACGCCCGTAAAGCAAGGTGGGGCGTGAGGCAACATGAACAAGAAAACGCTTCTCACCATATCGCTCCTGTTTTGCGCGATGTCCCCGGCGCAAGGCGCCAGCCTGTCTAAAAGCTACAGCTATTTCTCGATCGGCGGCAGCACGCTGGACGAGATCGAATCGCAATTGTCGAAGCGCGGGCCGCAGCTGAAGAATTCGGGCAAACGTCATCCCGGCGCCACCCGGATGGAGTTCACGACGCGCCTCGGCTATGCCGAAGACAAGAACGGCTCCTGCCAGATCATAAAGGCGAACGTGACGGTCAAAGCCAGGATGATCCTGCCCAGATGGCGGCGCAGCAAAAACGCCGAGCAGGATGTGCGGCTGATCTGGGACACGCTTTCGTCGGATATCAAGCGGCACGAAGAAAGCCATGTCATCATCGCCAAGAACCATGCCCGCGAGATGGAAGAGGCGCTGAAAGGCCTTTACAGAGAGAAGAACTGCCAGGTGCTGGCGGCGAAGGCCAAGGCGATAACGACGAAATTGCTGGAGAAGCACGACAGAGCGCAGGTCGAGTTCGACCGCGTCGAAGGCATGAACTTCGAGAACCGCATCCTCAAGCTGTTGAGATACCGCCTCGAACGGATCGGGGACGGCCGCCTGCCTGGGTAGGATGTGTCGATACTCAGGTGATGCCGGCCTGACCTGAATCTCAACCCGCCCTAGTTTGGGCAGTTGCCTCTATCACGCCACGCCGAGCTTCTTCTGCAGGCTGGTCGACGAGGTCGTGTATTGGAACACGATGCGTTCGCCGGGGCTGACGATGCGTTTGGCGGCTTGCGCCATCAGCGCCGCCTCGTGGAAGCCGGACAGGATGAGCTTCAGCTTGCCGGGATACCAGTTGATGTCGCCGATGGCGAAAATGCCCGGCACCGAGGTCTCGAATTTTTCGGTGTCGACGGGGATCAGGTTCTCGTGGAGATTGAGACCCCAGTCGGCGATCGGCCCGAGCTTCATGGTCAGGCCGAAGAACGGCAGCATCCGCGTGCAGGCGACATCCACGTCGCCATCCGGTCCTTTGACGGTTGCCGAAGTGAGTTGGCCGTCCGATCCGGTCAGGCCCGTGACCTGGCCGACCTGGAATTCGAGCTGCTTCATCTCCTGCAATGCGTACATCTTGTTGACGCTGTCGGGCGCGGCGCGGAATTCCGGGCGGCGGTGAACCAGCGTCACGCTCTTTGCCACCGGCTGCAGGTTGAGGGTCCAGTCGAGCGCGGAGTCGCCGCCGCCGACAATGACGAGATCGTGGCCGCGAAATTCCTCCATGCGCCGCACGGAATAAAAGACGCTCGTGCCCTCAAAAGCCTCGATGCCCGGAATTGGCGGGCGCTTGGGCTGAAACGAGCCGCCACCCGCCGCGATCACCACGACCTTCGCTTCGATCACCTCGTTCTCGTCGGTGGCAGCGCGAAAGCCGCCATCTTCCAGCCTCTCCAGGCTGGAAATCATGCGGTTGAAGCTGAAGGTAGGCTTGAACGGCGCGATCTGCTCCATCAGCTGGTCGACGAGACCCTGCGCCGAAATCTTCGGCCATGCCGGAATGTCGTAAATCGGCTTTTCGGGGTAGAGCTCGGCGCACTGACCGCCGGGGCGGTCGAGAATATCGACCAGATGGCACTTCATGTCGAAGAGGCCGAGTTCAAACACGGCAAACAGCCCGACCGGCCCTGCCCCGATGATCAGCACGTCGGTCTGGCTTGTGGTGGTCATGCGCCTGTCCTCGATGAATTCGATGTCGGTCCGCCGGACGGCGCCGGCCGCCTAGCCTTGCCGTTCCGGAACGCGGACCACAAGGCCATCCAGTTCGTCACGCACCTTGATCTGGCACGAAAGCCGCGAATTGGGCTGAACCTCGTAGGCGAAATCGAGCATGTCTTCTTCCATGGCCTCCGGTTCGCCAACGACGCCGGTCCATTCCTCGTCGACATAGACATGGCAGGTCGCGCAGGCGCAAGCGCCGCCGCATTCAGCCTCTATGCCGGGAACAGCGTTGCGGATCGCGTTTTCCATGACGGTGGAGCCGTTTTCGGCATCGACATCGAAACGGGTGCCGTCAAAGGTGACGAAGGAAAGCTTGGTCATCACAGGTCCTGGGAGATATCATCAGCCGAGATAATCACTCCACCGGCCAAGTCAACTGCGGCGCAAACGCGCCACGTCGTGGCGCAATCCTTTATGAAGCCGTGGGTTATGCGGCGTCAGCGGCCGATGGCGGCAACGAAATCGCGCATCTCGTCGATCAGACCGGCCAGACGCTTTAGCGCCTGCCGGTCGTCCGGGCTCCGTTCGATCTCGACGGCGCAATCGGCAATGGCGAACGCGCCGACCCCGCGCGCCGAGCCGATAAGGCCGTGGGCTAGACGAAGCCGCTCGGTCGTGCTGGCGGCGATTATCTGGTCGCGGACCAGCGTCGCCTGCTGGACGAACAAGGCCAGCACCTCCTGTTCCAGCGCCCGGTCGCCCATCGTTTGCCGGGCAAGATGAACCAGATCGACTGGGCGCAACCGCGCCTGGCCGCAGCTTTCGCCGCCGGGCATTGAAAACGCCATGGCGTTGGCATCGGGCAGTGCCATTTCTGGATTCCTGAGATTCATGTTCGCGTGTCGAAATATGACCGGCTCAGCCTATTCCGATCATTGTGGATAACGCGTTAATGTGGAGAGCCCGCAATTCCGCCGCAAAGCCGCCAGAATCGTGGCTTCGTTAACCCTATGTTTAAACTTTTACGCATCGGGGCCGATTCAAGCTTCCTTTACCGGACTGTGCCAGTACGATACGGGATGTCCATAATAAGCCTCGCTTGCGGGCAAAAAAGAGCCGGAATCCGGCGTTTCCGCGACATTTGTACAGGGTAACTGGCGGCATGGCGAAAAAACCTACCACAACCAAGAATTTTGACAGCGACGTGGCCAGGGAACTCGAGGAAGCGCTCGATTTCGACCTCGCAGCCGGTGCCGACGATCTCGATATCGCGGCCTCAATGGAGGATCTGGAAGCACAGATTTCCCAGGCGGCCGACGAACTCGCACGCGAGGGCCGCGCTGAAAGCGACGCTCATGCAGCCGCCAACGGCACGGCGTCGACATCCACTCCAGCGCCGGCAAATGAGGACACTCCCGCTTCGACTTGGTTTCGTCCGGCCAATGACCAGCCAAACGGTTTTTCGCCCGCCAATGACGATCGCCAGAAGGATTTCCGCGATCTCCTGCAAGGGATGAACCGCCGGTCCTCCAACGCCATTTACTGGGTGGTGGCGATCCTGTCGCTGCTGTGGATTGCCGGTGGCGTGCTGTTTGGGCGTATGCTGACGCCGAACCTTCTGGATATCCGTTCGGTCGAGCAGCTCGTCGCGACGCCGAACGCCGTCCTGCTCGCTGTCGCGACGATCGTCCCCGTCATCCTGTTCTGGGGTTTCGCGGTGATGATCCGGCGCGCCCAGGACATGCGGCTCGCCGCTCAATCCATGACCGAAGTCGCCTTCCGCCTGGCTGAACCCGAGAACATGGCGCAAGATCGCGTCATGATGGTCGGACAGGCCGTGCGCCGCGAAGTCGCGGCGATGGGCGAAGGCATCGAGCGCACGCTCGCGCGCGCCGTCGAGCTGGAAACGCTGGTCCATACCGAAGTTAACCAGATCGAACGCTCTTATACGGAGAACGAGGCCCGCATCCGCTCGCTGGTCGATGGGCTGGGCAGCGAACGCGAAGCCGTCGTCACCCACGCGGAGCGGGTCCGCGCCTCGATCGCCGGTGCGCACGAGACGTTGAAGGACCAGCTCGGATCGGCGAGCGATTCCATACGCGACAGCATTCTTGGCGCGTCGACGCAACTGACGATGACGATCTCCAATTCCGGCGACACGCTGATCGACCGCATCAATGAGAGCGGAATGTCGATCTTCGATTCGCTCGACAGCCGCCTGCACACGATCAGCGACCGCATCTCGACATCGGGCGAGGCTTTCGCCAGCCTGCTCGACACGCGCATCGCCAAGCTCACCCAAACGTCCGATGAGGTCACGCGCTCGCTGAGCGATCTGCTGGACGAGCGCACCTCCGGAATGGTTTCCCTGCTCGGCGGGGCTGCCAAATCCCTGAATGCCGACCTCGAGGCCAGCCTGCAGGGCATCGAGCGCACTCTTGCCGAACGCGGCCAAGGCCTGATCAGCGAGTTCAATACGCGGGCCGAAGCGCTCGATCTCGGCACGCAGAAGCTGAACGCGGCGCTCGAGGCCCGCGCCCGCCAGATAAACGATACGCTGGTCGAGCGGGCGCGCGACATCGCCACAACCTTCAGCGATGGAAAGCAGACGCTTTCGGAGCTGATCGAACAGGGCCGCGAGCGCATAGGCGCGGAGATGGCCGACATCGTCACTTCGACCTCCTCCATGCTCGAAGCGCGCGCCAGCGACTTTGCAGGTCGCCTGGAACAGTCCGGCCACGTGGTGTCGCGCGCCTTCGACGCCGACATCGAGCGGCTGGGCGAAGCCCGCGCCGGCATCGAACAGGCCGTCGAGGAGAATTCGCGCCGGCTTGCCGAGAGCCGCGACCGCATGGCGGACGCGATCCATGCCGATCTGGCGAAATTCGTCGAGAGCCGCGCCGACATCGATCAAGCGGTGGGCGTGCATGTGCAGAAACTGGCCGAAGGCCGCGAGATGATTTCGCGTGCGCTGGAGGAGGATCTGCGCAAGATCAACGAACAGCGGGCCACGATCGACGCCGAGCTCGGAAGCCAGCTCGAAAGGCTGGCCGAGGGCCGCGACAGCCTTGCCCGTGCGCTCACGGAAGATACGCAAAAACTCGTGCAAACGCGTGCAGGCATTGACGAAATGGTCACAAGCCATATCGGCAAGCTGGTCGAAGGCCGCAGCATCCTGTCGCGGGCCCTGGAGTCGGACCTCAGCAAATTGCAGGAAAGCCGCTCCGGCATTGACGGACTGGTTGCCGGCCAGGTCGAAAAGCTGGCCGAGGGCCGCGACATCCTGCGGCGCGCGCTCGAAGCCGATCTGAACAAGCTTTCGGAAGTCCGGTCCGATATTGATGGTCTCGTTGCCAGCCAGGTCGAGAAGATCGCCGAAGGCAGGCAAATCCTGTCGCAGGTGCTCGAAGCTGACATGGAGCGGGTCGAGGGCATGGTCGCCGGCCAGGTCGAGAAGATCACGGAAGGCCGCAACCTGTTGTCGCAGGCGCTGGAAGCGGACATGCAGAAGGTCGCCGAAACACGCGCTGGCATCGACGAGATCGTCGCCGGCCATATCGGCAAGCTGGCCGAGGGCCGCAATATCCTGTCCCGCGCACTCGAAGCCGACCTCGCTAGCATCGACGGGCTGGTCAAGGCGCAGATGGAGAAGATCGCGCAGGACCGCGGCGTGCTGTCACAGGCGCTCGAAGACGATTTCGCCAGCATCGACGGACTTGTCGCCGGACAGGCGGACAAGCTCGCACAGGGCCGCGAAACGCTCAAGCGTGCGCTGGAGGAGGATCTCTCGAGCATCGACGAATTGCTGGCCGGCCATGCCCAGAGGTTCGTCGACGGCCGCGAGATGCTTTCGCGCAGGCTGGAAGACGATCTGAACAAGCTGGCCGAAAGCCGCGCCGGCATAGACGGGCTCGTGGCCGGACAGGTGGAAAAGCTCGCCGAAGGCCGCGATATCCTGCGGCGTGCGCTCGAAGCCGATCTCAACAAGCTCGCGGAAAGCCGCGCCGGCATTGACGGACTGGTCGCCGGACAGGTGGAGAAGCTCGCCCAGGGTCGCGATATCCTGCGGCGTGCGCTCGAAGCCGACTTGCAAAAGGTCGCGCAGAGCCGTGCCGGCATCGACGAGGTCGTGGCGGCGCATATCGGCAAGCTGGCCGAAGGCCGCGACGCTCTGGCGCGCGCGCTTGACGAGGATCTTGAAAAGCTCACTGCGGCGCGGCGCGAGATTGATCAGGCCATTTCGGGCCATATCGACGCTATTGCCGGCAAGAGCAACGTCATCTCCGACGCGCTCGCAGCCGACATCGAGAAGATCGAGGAAGCGTTCCAGCGCCAGACCGGCATCATCGAGGAACGTACCGGCACAATGGAGCGCGCACTTTCGAACGGTGTCGACAATGTGCGCCTGGTCCTGGAAAAGAGCGCCGTCGTCGTTGCCGGTGCGCTGCGGGAAAAGGTGCTCGAAGTCACCGCTGCGCTGCACCAGGAAGCAGGCAAGGCCTTCACCGACGCCGACCGGCAGATCGCCGAACGCGCCGAGCAGACTTCCGCAGCACTTCTGGCGCGCGCCAACGACATCAGCCAGGTGTTCGAGGAAGCTGACCGGCGCATCGCTGCCCGCACCGGCGAGACGGCCGAGAGCCTGTCTGCCCGCGCCGAGGACATCGCCCGGACCTTCGACCAGGCCGATCAACGTCTGGTGGCCCGCGCGGTGGAAACGGCCTCGACGCTTGCCGCCCGCGCCGGAGACATTCTGCGCAACTTCGACGACGCAGACCAGCGGCTCGGCGTGCGCATCGGCGAATCCGCCGAAGCGCTGGCTGCACGTGCAGCCGAACTCGGAAATATATTCGAGGCGGTCGACGAGAAACTTGCTGCCCGGATCGCCGAGGGCTCCGAAGCGTTGGGTTCCCGCGCCGCCGAGATCAGCACTGTGTTCGACGCAGCCGACCAGAAGCTCGCAGCACGGATTTCGGAGGGGTCCGAAGCGATTGGATCGCGTGCGATCGAAATCGTCCGCACATTCGAGGATGCCGACCAGCGCCTTATCGCTCGTGTCGGAGAAACCGCCGACACGCTTGCCGGCAGGGCGATCGAGATCGGCCGCGTCTTTTCCGACGCCGACCAGCAGCTTGCCGCCCGGATCAGCGACAGCTCGGCCACGATCGGCCAGCATGCCGCCGGCATCGCCGACGCGTTCGCCAATACCGAGCAGCGCGTCATTGCGCGCGCGCTGCAGACCTCGAAGGAGTTGGACGCACGCGCACGCGCCATCGAGGAAGCGCTCGCCGGCGCCGATGAGAAGCTGGCGCAGGGCGCGGAGGCGGTCGCCGCCCGCGTGGGCCAGCATGTGGCGGATGCCGAGATCAGGCTTTCCTCCAGCGCCGAAGCGGCTGCCGCAAGGGTCGGCACGCATATCGCCGATGTCGAAAACCGCCTCGCCTACAGTGCCGAAGCCATGGGCCAGAAGCTCAGCGAGCAGATCAACCAGGCGGAAACGCAGCTCGTGTCGCGCGCCAATGTGATCGCCGAAACGTTCACAGCCGTCGGCCAGCATATTGGCCAGAGCACGAACGATGCGGCGCGCACCATCGGCGCCAACACACGCGAGTTGAACTCAATGCTGGCGGAGCGGTCGGCCGAGATCACCCGCATTCTCGACGAAGCCGGCCGACCGCTTGCCGAGCGCCTGGCCGAAGGCGGCAACGAGCTGCAGAAGAGCCTTGAGCAGGCGACGGAGCAGGCCGCCGGACGTCTGCGCGCCGAGAACGCATCGCTGGTGGACGCGCTCGCCAACCGCACAGCGGAGACGTTGTCGGCGGTCGAGGGCGCAAATTCGACGCTGGCCGAGGGCGTTAACAGCCTGATCGGAAAGCTCGCCGATTCGAGCGCTCAGCTCGGCGCATTGGTCGACGCGGCGGCAGGCAATCTGACGGCTGTCGAGGAACGCCTGACCGGCAGCACGCAGAGCTTCGCCGCAACGACGGAAAAGGCAGCCATGACCTTTGCGAGTTCCGCAAGGCTGGTCGATTCCAACACGTCGCGCCTCACGGAGCTGTCTTCCAACACACTGAAAGAAGTGGCCTCCATAGCGACGAAGTTCGACGAGCACAGCCGCCTCCTGGCCGGCGCGTCAGAGCTTTTGAGCTCGGCTCAAAGCAATCTGGAGCACACGCTGGAGAGACAGTCATCGCTCGAGGATCTGGCCGTCGGTCTGGTCAAGAAGTCGGAGGACCTGGAGCGGATCATGCGGTCTTTCGAGGACCTGGTCGGCAAAGCGCTGGAAAAGGCCGAGGACCGCACCCTCGAATCGACCGACAAGATACGCTCGGCGATTTCGGAGGTGGTGGAATCGGCCACCAAGCGTTTCGCCGAAGCGACTGAAGACATGCGGCGCACCGCCGGCTCGATCAGGCAGGATCTGGAATCCACGCGCGCCGAGCTGAAGCGTGGCGTGCTCGACATGCCCGAAGAAGCCAAGCAGTCGACGACGGCGATCCGCCGCGCAGTTACCGAGCAGATCAACGCGCTCAAGGAACTGTCGGATATCGTTGCTAAATCCGGACGCACGGTCGATGTTTCCGAACCTCGGCCGGCGCAACGGCCCGCCCCTCGTGCGCCGGAACCGCCGCGGCGCGCTGCCCCGGCACAGGCGCCGGAGCGTCCGGCGGACCTGCAAAGGCCGCGCGAAAATGGCCGCGCGACGCAACCCGGCGGTTGGGTGCGCGACCTGCTTAGTGGAGCCTCGCGCGAGGATGTAGAAACCACGGTAGTGGAGACCGCCCCGCGCGGCGCCACCAATCCGCGCTCGCCCGCCCATGTCGTCGAATCGCTGAACTCGCTGTCGGTAGATATCGCGCGCGCAATCGACCACGAAGCGTCGATCGAATTGTGGGACCGCTATAGGCGTGGTGAGCGCGACGTGTTCACGCGCCGCCTCTATACGTTGAAAGGCCAGCAGACCTTTGACGAGATCCGCCGCAAGTACCAGACGGAGAGCGAATTCCGCGCGGCGGTCGACCGCTATTGCGACGATTTCGAGAAACTTCTGAAGGACGTCTCACACAACGACCGCGACAATGTCATCGCGCAGACCTACCTCACCTCGGATACCGGCAAGGTCTACACCATGCTTGCCCATGCCGGCGGCCGCCTGCGGTAACGGCTCGCGCAAACGCGGACAGCAAAAAAGGCGGGAAAATTCCCGCCTTTTTTGCTGGAGCCGGGCATCCGATCAGATTTGCGAATCCGCCCATTCAAGGATTTCGGCAGCCACCTGGCCGAAGGCCTGGTCGAGCGCAGCGACATAGGCCTCGTTGCCGTCGCGCGAAAGCGGGGCGCTCGCCTCGAAATTGCGGGAGGCGCGAACCGTGCCGTTGCGGTCGTTCAGCAGTTTCACGAAGATCTCGACATTGGCGCGGCCACCGCCGTCGACGCGCACCTCGAAGGCGCGGATCTCCGCGATGATCTGATAGTCGATCGCCAGCCCTTCGCCCGGCTTGCCGACGCCGCCAAAGCCGCCCGAACGCTGAAAGGTTTCGGCCAGGCGCGCCTGCACTATGCGAGGCAACCGGTCGGCCCATTGCGCGCCTCTGAGGAACTGGATGGTGGCGGGAGACGGCTTGATAACGATGTTCTGGCCGTCAAGCGCCTTCAGCGCAGAGGGTTCGGCCACGAGAATCTGGATGCGGCTGCGCCTGGCCTTGGATTGCAGTTGCGGCGCCGATAGTTCGAACGTGTCGAGGGGCGTCGGCGCGCCGCCCGGCAAGAGCGCGCAGCCCGACAGCAGGAAAGCCGCCGCCACCCCGGCAATGAACTGATTTGGCTTCACCCTCTAAACCTGCCCGTCCCACCGTTTAACTATCCCCGAAAAGTCTGCAACTTTTCGGGGCCAAGCTTAAATCTGTCGCAACCCCTGGATAACCGATTCTTTCTTGCTGCGCGCCGTCTCCGAAGTCAACGCCGCGCCCTTCCGTCGTACTGGCGCACAGTCCCCTCACCGCCCGTGATAATGCGCTGCGGATTGCGTTCGAGGTCGGTGATTGCCTGCTCGATCCTGTTGATCGAACGGCGGCTGTCCTGTACCAGCGCCTCGACCTCACGCAGGCCCTGACCGGAGAAGCGGGCGAGCCCATCGGTGATCGTGGCCAACCTGGAATTCAGCGTTTCGGCGACCTGGCGGAATGCCTTCAGCGTCTCGCTCGCATCGACCATCAGGCCCTCCGCCTCGCCCGAGCCGAGAAGCTTGTCGACCTTCACCAGAATGCCGTCGACCCGCACCGAAGCATCGTTGAGGCGTCCGGTCAGTTGCCTTGCGTCGCTGATCATCCCGTCGATGTCTTCGGCCCGCCGGCCGAATTTGTCGGTGACCTTTGCGATGTCGGCGGCGGCCGTCCGGGCGTCGCGGCTTGCGATATCGATATTGGACAGTGAGGTGCGAACCATCGCCGGATCGACCGCTTCGAGGATGCCGTCGGCCTTGGCCAACGCATCACTGCCTCTCTCGGCGAATTGGTCGATCGTACCGACCGCCTTGTCCACCCGCTTCACGACCGCGTCGAACTGTGTGCTGGTTTCACTCAGATTTTTGGTGAAGGTTTCGACATTGGCGACGATCTGGGTAACTTTCTGCCGGTCCACGGAATTGAGAAGGTCTTCGGCAGCTTGCAACGTGCCGTCGAGCTTGCCGGAAACGCCCGCCAGTTCCTCGGAAAGCTTGGAGACGCTTTCCAGGAACTTGTCGACACCGTCGGCATTCCGCGCCAGTGCATCCGAGAAAGTGCGGGTGTTCTCGACCGTCTTCGTCAACGGCCCGCGGACATCGTGGGTAAAGCCCTCGAGTTCGGAGAGAACTGTGTCGGCGCGCTTGAAGATATTCTGCGCGGTTTGGAGAAGGTTGGTGACGGCGGACGGGTCGGCGGTGATCTCCGCCACCGTGCCGTTCGCCTCCGCCTCGTCAAGCAGGTTCGGCTCCTGCAGATCGGCGCCCCTCATCTCGATATTGGCTTGGCCGGTGAGGCCGGCGATACCAATGACAGCCTGCGTCGATCTTGTGATCGGCGTCAGCCGGTCGATCTCTGTGTCGGCGATGGCCACACTGGGATTCAGCACGTCGATATAGACCCGCCGGACATCGCCGACCTTGACGCCGTTGAACAAAACGGCGCTGCCGCTGCCCAGTCCGGATGCGGAGCCCGGAATGCGCACACGCAACTCCGCCGTCTCGCCACGATCGCCGATCGCCGCGGTCCAATAGACGAAGGCGAACGCCGCGATGATCGCCACGAGCGTGAAAATTCCGACAATGACGTAGTTTGCTTTGGTTTCCATCGGCGGTTCTGACTTCTATTCCCTGGCGGCAAGGTCGAGTTGCCGCGCCCGCTTGCCGCGAAAGTAGGATTTCACCCACGGTTCCTCGCTGGCCAGCATATCTTCAATGGTCCCCTGAACCAGCACCTTCTTATTGCCGAGAACCGCGACCCGGTCGCACACCGAGAACAGGCTGTCGAGATCGTGGGTGACCATGTAGACGGTCAGCCCCATCGTGTCTCGCAGCTTTGCGACCAGTTCATCGAACTCGGCGGCGCCGATCGGATCGAGGCCGGAGGTCGGCTCGTCGAGGAAAACGATGTCGGGATCGAGCGCAAGCGCCCGCGCCAAAGCGGCGCGCTTGATCATACCGCCCGAAAGCTCCGATGGGAATTTGGCGGCCGCGTCGCGTGGAAGGCCGACCAGTTCGATCTTCAGGAGCGCCAGTTCGTCCATCAGCTTCTTGGGGAGGTCGAGATATTCGCGCATCGGAACCTGTATGTTTTCCTGCACGGTGAGCGCCGAAAACAGCGCGCCGTGCTGGAAAAGGACGCCAAGGCGCATGTCGATCTTCAGGCGTTCCGCCTCGGTCGCCTTGTCGACATCGACGCCGAACAGATGGATGGTGCCGGAGCGCTTCTTATTGAGACCAAGGATCGTTCGCAGCAGTACCGATTTTCCCGAGCCTGACGCGCCGACGAATCCCAGTATCTCGCCGCGCCTGATGTCCAGCGACAGCTTTTCGAGAATGATCTTGTCGCCGAAGCCGACCGTAACGTCACGCGCCGACAAAATAATGTTCTCCTCGCCGCCGGCGCGGGATTCGGGTTCAGCGAGTTCGGCCTGATCGCTCATAACCATCCTAGAAATCAATCGCGGCGAAGAAGATGGCGAACATACCGTCCAGAATGACGACGACGAAGATCGACTTCACGACCGAGGCCGTGACGTGGCGGCCAAGCGATTCGGCGCTGCCGCCGACCTTCAGGCCTTCGACGGCCGCGAGGATGCCGATGATCATCGCCATGAAAGGCGCCTTTATCAGCCCGACCGCGATGGTACTGACGTCGATCGCACTGCGCAGGCGGTCGATGAATGCGGCTGGCGCAATATCGGAATAGAACCAGGAGACCAGGATAGCGCCGCCAAGTGCCGCGAAATTGGCTGCAACCGTCAGGCAGGGCAAGGCAACGACCAAGGCGACGAGCCGCGGAAACACCAGCACGCCGACGGGGTTGAGGCCGATGACGGTCAGCGCGTCAACCTCCTCGCGCATCTTCATCGAACCGATCTCGGCGGTGATGGCGCTACCGGAGCGGCCGGCGATCATGATCGCAGTCATCAACACGCCGAGTTCCCGCAGCACCAGTATGCCGACCAGATCGACAACGAAGATGTCGGCGCCGAAATATCGCAATTGCAGGGCGCCTTGCTGCGCGACAATCGCGCCGACGATTGCCGACATCAGCACGACGACGGGAATGGCCCCGACTCCCATCCGGTCGATCTGGTTGAAGATCGCGGCGGGATTAACGCTGTGCCCGCGTCCAAGCTTCATCTGGCCGCCGCGGATCGTTGCGCCGAGAATGGCCATGGAGGCAATGATGTCGTCGCGCCCGGCATAGACCGCGCGGCCTAGCAGTTCCAACGCGTGAATGATGATGTTGGGAGGTCGCGGCGGGGTGACATCGTGCTCCCGTTGAGAAGCGTCGCTCACCGCATCGAGCAGTACGGAACCGGCCTCGCTCTGGCCTTGCAGGCTGGTTTCGATGCCTCGCCCTGCAAGCGAGGTCATCAGCCGATCGATCAGCCAGGCGCCGGCGGTGTCCAGCTTCTCGACTTTCGAGAGGTCGAGAACCATGGAATTATAGCCGGTCCTGCGTTCGATCTTTCGCATCTCGGCGTCGACCCGGGCCACGGTTCGCGTCGTCCACGCCCCCGACAGCGCGCAATGAAGCACGCCGCCTTCCTCCGTCTCCGCGATGCGGGGACGTCCATCGTCGGCCGCCTGGCCGCTTGATTCCCTGATGGCGTTGGTCAACATGCGCCCTGTATTAGCCCGCCAAGCGGGTTCTGTCATTTAGGGTCAAACACTTAGCCCCTATCCGGAGCAGAAATATATGAAGCGTGACCTTTTAGTCGAATCCGAACGCTTTCCGATCGCCGGCACGTTCACCATTTCGCGCGGGTCGAAAACCGAGGCCGAAGTGATCTGCTGCACGATCAGCGATGGCGGATCCTCGGGCCGCGCCGAATGCGTGCCCTACCGGCGCTATGGCGAGACGATGGAAAGCGTGAACGCGGCGATCGAAGCGATGCGCGGCGAAATCATCCGTAGTATGGACCGCGAGGAGCTGCTTCGCGCAATGCCGGCAGGTGCCGCCCGCAACGCGCTCGACTGCGCCCTGTGGGACCTCGAAGCGAAGATGTCGGGCAGGCGTGCATATGCCCAAATCTCGGCGACGGCGCCGCGCCCGGTCGAGACGGCGTTCACCCTCTCGCTCGGCACTCCTGAAACCATGGCCGCGCAAGCCGCCGCCAATGCGACGCGGCCGCTGCTCAAGGTGAAGATCGGCGGCGAGAACGATATCGAACGCATCCGCGCGGTGGCCGGTGCCGCTCCCCGCAGCAGGATCATACTCGACGCCAATGAAGGCTGGACCGACGGGAATGTCGAAGCGAACCTTGCCGCCGCCGCCGAACTCGGCATTGCGCTTGTCGAGCAGCCGCTGCCCGCCGGCCGGGACGAGATCCTGCGCCGCATCGAGCATGCGGTGCCGATCTGTGCGGACGAGAGCATTCACGAGGCCGCCGACCTCGAAGAGCTCGCCGGCCTCTACGACGCGGTGAACATCAAGCTCGACAAGGCGGGCGGACTGACCGCCGCCATACTGCTGCGCAACCGGGCCCGGGAACTCGGCCTGTCCGTTATGGTCGGCTGCATGGTCGGCACGTCGCTGGCCATGGCGCCGGCCGTCCTTCTTGCGCAGGACGCAGATTTCGCCGATCTCGATGGGCCCCTGCTTCTCGCCCGCGATCGCTCGCCGGGGCTGGTCTATGACGGGTCGATGGTTTCACCGCCCGAGCCGGCCCTTTGGGGCTGAACGGGCCGCAAGCGCGATCAATCCAATTCCCGCGAGTGCGAAGACGGCCATGAAGAAGAAGCCGCCGACGCCGAAGGCGGCGTAGAGCGGCCCCGACAGCAGGGTGGCGGCGGCCATGGAGAATCCGTTGGCGAAGAAAGCGATGCCTTGCGCAGCACCGGTGCGTTCCTCCGCGACCGTCTCGGCGATCAGCTTCTGGACCCCGAGCAGGATGAGCCCCGTGGAAACCGCATGCAGCGTCTGGATCGCGAAAAAGCCGACCACGCCAAGACCGAGCGGCCAGATCAGCGGATAGGCGACCCAACGCAGGATAGCGGCCAATCCCGCCGCCGCAAGCAGCGCTGGAACCGAAACCTTGCCGAACACACGCGAGAAGATCAGGAACATGCCGACTTCGGCAACGACCGCCCAAGCCCACAGGAACCCGACCAGCGTTTCGCTGACGCCAATCGATTTCCAGTAGATCGACACGAAGCTGTAGAGGAATCCGTGGCTGGCGTTGATGACGCCTGCCCCAGCCACGAACAGCAGGAAATAGCGGTTGAACAGCTTGGGCGCCGAATCCTGCAGGTCGGCCGCCGACAAGGGCGAAGCGCGGCGCGGCCGGCCCAGTCGGGGCGCAAAGAGCGCCGCTAGAAGCGTTCCGCAAAGCCCGATCGAGATCATCGCCGGGACCGCGTCAGCGCTGGTCATGGCAAGAACAAAACCGCCGCCGAGATTGGCGCAGAGGAAGGCAGCGGAACCCCAGATGCGCATGTTGGCATAGCTGGACCGGAAGCGTCTGACGCCCGACAGCGCCAGCGAATCGGCAAGCGGCGAATGCGGCGTCCACACCACAGTCAGCGCCAGCGAGACGCCGAGCACGACGACATAGGTAGGTTCAAGGAAATAGCCGGCCGAAAGCGCAAGGGCGGCCGCAACCAGCGCGATCAGGACATTGGCGCGATCCTTGGCCTCGTCCGCCAATGCCGTAATGAAGGGTGTGGTGACGACACGCAAAAACATCGGCGCGGACAGAATGATGGCGATCTGTGCGGCGTCGAACCCTTTCGCTTCCAGCCAGAGCGGGAAATATGGGAGATGCACGCCGAGTGGGATGAAGAGCGCGGCGAAAATCAGGCTGATGCGCAGTTCGAAGCGGCGCGGCTTGATCTGTTGCTCTGGGGAAAGCGGCGGAAGAGACATAAGCGCGAAAAGTCCGGCGGGCGCGACTCAGACGAAGGAGCCCCGCCGCATCATGCGCGCATTAGCATGGCCGTCCATGCCGGAAAACCGCTTGGCCCAATCGATTGAACCCGCCGATGGCGGATCAGGCAGCCTTGACGGTCTCGCTGTCGATGACGACCGGCACGAAGCCTTGTTCGGCCACCGCCGGAACATTTGTGCGAATATGCGGCCAGTACAGGATTTCCATCCTGCCGTCGAAATGCTCGACTACTGCAGTGCAGCTTTCTACCCAGTCACCGGTGTTGATGTACTGGACATCGTCGAACTTCTCGATGACGGCGTGATGGATATGACCGCAGATGACGCCGTCGACCTGCGAGCGGCGCGCCTCCTCGGTGAGTACCTCCTGGAACGCGCCGATGAAGTTGACTGCCTTCTTGACCTTTACCTTCGCCCATGACGAGAACGACCAGTAGGGCATGCCGAAGAGCCGTCTGAAACGGGCTATGACCCGGTTGACCATGATCGCCGCGTCATAGGCCTTGTCGCCGAGATAGGCGAGCCAGCGCATATTGTGCACTACCGTGTCGAACTGGTCGCCATGGATGACGAGATATTTCTTGCCGTCGGCGCTCTCGTGTACGGCGCGGTCGGCGACCACGATGCCGCCGAAATGCACACCCTGGAACATGCGCAGGAACTCGTCGTGATTGCCGGCAATATAGGTGATCCGCACGCCCTTGCGTGCCTGTCGCAGCAGTTTCTGGACCACGTCGTTGTGGAGTTGCGGCCAGTGCCATGAGCGGCGCAGCCGCCAGCCGTCAACGATATCGCCGACCAGATAGATGGCCTCGGCCTCGTGATGGCGCAGGAAATCGATCAGGAACTCGGCTTTGGCCGCCTTCGACCCGAGATGGATGTCGGAAATGAAAAGCGTGCGGAAGCTGCGGGGAGTTTCGCCGGGCATCGGATCCAGGACCGTTTGTCTCGGCTTGCCTATGCCGCGATTCATGCAACAGGCGTATGACGGTTGCGATCGGCAAGGCTCACGCGATAGGCTTCCGCCAAACAGCCCAACGAAGGAATCGTCTCATGGATCTCGGCATTCGCGGAAAAAAGGCCATCGTCTGCGCTTCGAGCCGCGGCCTCGGCAAGGGCTGCGCGCTGGCGCTGGCGGAGGCGGGCTGCGATCTCGTGGTCAACGGGCGCGACGCAACGGTTCTGGCCAGAACGGCGGCGGAGATACGCGAGCGGTTCGGTGTGAGCGTGACCGAGATTGCCGGCAATGTGGCGGACCCGGCGGTCCAGAAGGCGCTGCTCGCCGCCTGTCCGGAGCCGGATATTCTCGTCAACAACAATGGCGGTCCGCCTTTCCGCGATTTTCGCGAGCTCGACCGCGAGGCGATCGTCAAAGGCGTGACCAACAACATGATCGCGCCGATCGAACTAATCCAAGCGGTCCTCGACGGCATGGCGGCGCGCGGCTTCGGCCGCATCGTCAACATAACCTCGCTTTCGGTCTATGTGCCTATCCCCGGCCTCGACCTTTCGTCCGGCGCGCGCGCGGGTCTGACCTCGTTCCTGGCTGGCGTCGCGCGAACGGTCGCGGACAAGAACGTCACCATAAACAACATGTTGCCGGGCAAACTTGACACCGACAGGTTGCGCCCCCCGCACGAAGTCGGCACTGTCGAGGAACCTGCCGCTGCGGCCGCCCGCAAGGCCCAGGCCTCTGCCGCCGTTCCGGCCAAGCGCCTCGGCACGCCGGAGGAATTCGGGCAGATCTGCGCGTTCCTGTGCTCTGTCCACGCCGGGTATCTCACCGGCCAGAACATTCCCGTCGATGGTGGGCTTTACGTCAGCGCGTTCTAGGCTTGCCCAAATACGGCGTCTCCGATTTCCGGTGAAGATCGATCGAGAACCTCGAAAATCCGGTCGCACGTGTTAAGGAGGCGAAAGAAGAACAAGCGGGGGAGCACAGAATGGAAACCAGCAAGACCGAAGCCGGACGCTCCGACCTCGAAGACGCCGCACTATATTTCCATAAGCACCCTACCCCCGGCAAACTGGAGATTCAGGCGACCAAGCCGCTGGGAAACCAGCGCGATCTGGCTCTGGCCTATTCGCCAGGCGTCGCCGCTCCCTGCCTCGCGATAAAGGATGACCCGGCAACCGCCGCCGACTACACTGCGCGCGCTAATCTGGTGGCGGTAATCTCCAACGGCTCCGCCGTGCTCGGGCTCGGCAATATCGGGCCGCTGGCGTCCAAGCCTGTGATGGAAGGCAAGGCTGTCCTTTTCAAGAAGTTCGCCGGCATCGACGTCTTCGATATCGAGATCGACGCGCCGGAAATCGAGCGCATGGTTGAGACGGTGGCCGCGCTCGAGCCGACCTTTGGCGGCATCAATCTCGAAGATATCAAGGCGCCGGAATGCTTCGAGGTCGAGGAGCAGCTCAAGGCGCGGATGAAGATCCCGGTCTTCCACGACGACCAGCACGGCACGGCGATCATTGTTGCGGCCGCAGTGCTCAACGGACTGGAATTCGCCGGCAAGAAAATCGAGGACATCAAGATCGTCACCTCGGGCGCGGGAGCGGCTGCGCTCGCCTGCCTCAACCTGCTCGTTTCGCTCGGCGCGAAGGTCGAAAACATCTGGGTGACCGACCGATTCGGCGTTGCTTACAAAGGCCGGCTGGACGAGATGGACCGCTGGAAAGACCCTTACGTGAAGGACACCGAGGCGCGGACGTTGGCCGACGTGATCGGCGGCGCGGACGTGTTTCTCGGTCTGTCGGCGGCAGGCGTGCTGAAGCCCGAACTCTTGAAGCACATGGCGGAAAAGCCGCTGATCCTGGCGCTGGCCAACCCCAATCCCGAGATCATGCCGGATGAGGCCCGCACGGCGCGTCCGGATGCGATGATCTGCACCGGCCGTTCCGATTTTCCCAATCAAGTCAATAACGTACTCTGCTTTCCCTACATATTCCGCGGAGCGCTGGATTGCGGCGCAAGCGCCATCAACGAGCCCATGAAGATGGCGGCTGTGCGCGCCATCGCGGCATTGGCGCGGGAAGAGCCGTCCGATGTCGCGGCCCGCGCCTATTCCGGCGAGACGCCGACCTTCGGCCCGGATTTTCTCATCCCCTCGCCTTTCGACCCGCGCCTCATCCTGCGGATCGCGCCGGCAGTAGCCAAGGCGGCCTGCGAGACCGGCGTCGCCACAAGGCCGATCGCCGATTTCCCCGCCTATGTCGATCGCTTGAACCGCTTCGTCTTCCGCTCCGGCCTGGTGATGAAGCCGGTATTCTCGACGGCCAAGACATCGGCCTCAAAGCGGGTCATCTATGCCGACGGCGAGGACGAGCGGGTGCTTCGAGCCGCGCAGGTGGTGATCGAGGAAGGCATCGCCGAGCCGATCCTGATCGGACGGCCGCATGTCATCGACGTGCGGCTGAAGCGGTATGGGCTACGCATCAGGCCGGGTACCGATTTCGAACTGGTCAACCCGGAGGACGATCCGCGCTACCGCCACTATGTCGACCTTCTGATCGAGCGTACCGGCCGTCGCGGCGTGACACAGGAAGCCGCACGCACCATGGTGCGCACCAACACCACCGTGATCGCGGCGCTGGCGCTGAAGCGCGGCGACGCGCATGCGATGATCTGCGGGCTGGAGGGCCGTTTCGAACGGCATCTTCGCAACGTCACGCTGATCATCGGGCCGCGCGAGGGCGTCCGCGACCGCGATCTCTCGGCGCTTTCGATGCTGATCTCGACCCGCGGCGTCACTTTCTTCACCGATACCTATGTGACAGTCGATCCGACGGCGGAAGAAATCGCCGAGATGACCGTGCTGGCGGCCGAGGAAATCAGCCGCTTCGGCATCGAGCCCAAGGCGGCGCTGCTGTCGCATTCCAATTTCGGCTCGCGCGATTCGCCGAGCGCGCTGAAGATGCGGCAGGCGGCCGAGATCCTGAAGAAGATAGCGCCCGACCTGCAGAGCGACGGCGAAATGCATGCAGATTCGGCGCTGTCCGAATTGCTGCGCCAGCGCGTCTTTCCGCATTCGGCGCTGAAGGGCGAAGCCAATCTGCTGGTGTTCCCGAACCTCGATTCGGCCAATATAGCGCTCACCACGGTCAAGCAGATGACGGACGCGCTGCATGTCGGTCCGATCCTGCTCGGCACCGACAAACCTGCACATATCCTGACGCCGTCGGTGACCTCGCGCGGGATCGTCAACATGACGGCCCTTGCGGTCGTCGAAGCCTCTCAGAAAGCCGTTGCGACGCTAAGGACGGGTTGAGCGCCCGGCCGGGAAATTGGCCAGACGCCGAAGAAACCGCTAACCTTCCGCATCGGATTCGCGTAGTCGGCGAGCCGACGATGCGGGAAGGGGATCGGCACGGATGGCGGGCAGGCGAACGCTGAGACGAGCCATTGCGCTGGGAGCCTTCGCGCTCACCGTTGCGACCGCCGTGCCCGCTCTCGCCGATACCCTGCTCTGCCGCCAACTCGAAGCCGAGCTTGCCGCGGCCGCCGATATCGATGGGTCGGCTGCACTCGTCAAATATGACGACGCTATCGTCCGCCAGCGCGACGAAATGGTGAAAGCGCGGCGACAGGCGCGTAGCCAGAGATGCGGATTTTCACTGCTCGGCAACGGCGTCAAGCAATGCGCCACGCTGAACGCGGCGATCGAGAAAATGGCGATCAATCTCGAGACGCTTCAGCGCAAGCGCAGCCAATTGGCCGGCAACGGCGGAGAGCATTCGCGCGCGCGCCTGCTCGCATCGCTCGACGCCAATGGCTGCCGCGACGATGCGGTTGCCGTGAGACCCTTGCCGCCGCCGATCGATAGCGGTGAGATCATGTCAGACCGGCCGACCGGTTTTGGCGCGATCCGACCGCTTGACGAGGACCTCGAAGGCCGCATCCGTCGGGTTATCGATGGCGACGGACAGCAGTTGCAGGAGCTGGGCAGAAGCTACCGAACGACTTGCGTGCGCACCTGCGACGGCTATTTCTTCCCGATGTCCTACGCGGCGTCGCTTGCCGATTTCGAACGCGACCAGAAGAACTGCGACGCACGCTGCCCCGGGACCGAGATGCAGGTCTTCTTCCACGAAGCGGACCCGAACCGGGTGCTAGCGCCCGGAGCTGATGATACCGCGACAATGATCTCGACGGTGACGGGAAAGCGCTATTCGGAGTTGCAGTCGGCGTATCTCTACAAGAGCATAGATGCCCCACGGCCGAAAGGCTGCGGCTGCAATGCCGCCAGAAATTTCGAGGTGCTTGCCGGCAAGCCCGCGGGCGCTGAAGTTCCCGCCGAGAACGGATCGTTTGTCACGCCATCCGAACCCAAGCCGGAAGCCCCAGCCCCGAGAGCCGATATTGCTGTCGAGAAACAGCCGGAGGCCGTCGCCGTCGAACCAGACGAGGACCGCAAAGTCAGGGTCGTCGGGCCAAGGTTCCTTCCCGACCCAGAAGCGGCAATAGATCTGCGAGCTCCGGACCAGCGTCAAGCCCGGTGAGCGCCAGCCTAAGCGGCATGAACAGCGCCTTGCCCTTGCGGCCGCATTCCTTCCTCACCGCATCGGTCCAGGCCTTCCAGGTCGAACCGTCCCAGGGCTCCTCAGGCAGCATGTCGAATGCTGCCCGAACATAGTCCCTGTCTTCGTCTACGAGATCGGCAGGTTCCTGCGGGCCGGATTTGAGGATCTTCCACCAAGCCACCGAATCAGAAAGTTTTTCCACATTGCCGCGCACCGCAAGCCAGAACGGCTCGGCTTTTTCGCCGGAAATGCCGAGCGCGGAAAGCCGGTCCTGCACCTCCGAGAACGGCGTTTCATGGAGCAGCGCGCGGTTGAGTACGATCAACTCGTCCGGATCGAACTTGGAAGCCGATTTCGAGGTCGCCGCAGGGTCGAAGCGCTCGGCGAGTTCCGCCATGCTGGCGACGGCCGAGACATTCTCCGACGTGCCGATCAGCACGGCGTGCGAGACCACCGCCATTGGCTCTAGCCCGGATTCGCGCAAACCTGCGATCGACAGCGCGCCGCTGCGCTTGGAAAGCCCCTCGCCCGAGCTGGTGGTCAGGAGGTTGTGGTGGCCAAAGGCCGGCGGCTCGGCGCCAAGCGCCCGGAACAGCGCGATCTGCACGCCGGTATTGGTGACATGGTCGTCGCCGCGAATGACGTGGGTCACGCCCATGTCGATGTCATCGACAACCGAGGGCAGCGTGTAGAGATAGGTGCCGTCCTCGCGGACCAGGACCGGGTCCGACAGCGAGGCGAGATCGACGGTTTCCTCGCCGCGCACCACATCGGTCCAGACAATGTCGGTGCGCTTCGGCTCGAACGGATCGGCGTCGAAATTGGGCAGCAGGAACCGCCAGTGCGGCCGTCGTCCGTCCGCCTCGAAAGCCGCCTTTTCGTCGGCGGTGAGCTTGAGTGCTTCGCGGCCATAGACGGGCGGCAGGCCGCGCGTGCGCCTGATCTTGCGGCGCAAATCGAGCTCTTCCGGCGTCTCATAGCAGGCGTAGAGCACGCCGGCTTCCTTAAGCCTCTCGACTGCGGCGTCGTAGTTTTCGATGCGCTGAGACTGGTAATGAGTGGCGTCCGGAAAGATGCCTAGCCAGTGCAGGTCATAGAGAATCGCATTGGCATATTCCTGCCTGGAGCGCGCGGAATCCGTATCGTCGAAGCGCTGAATGAACCGCCCGCCATGCTTCATGGCGAACAGCCAGTTGAAAAGCGCAGTGCGGGCGTTGCCGATGTGGATTTGGCCCGTCGGCGACGGGGCGAAACGAACTGTGACAGTCATGGTTTGCGGGGTTAGCGGAAGGATATGGCCTTGGCAAGACTGGCGGGCGAGGCGCTTTAGCGCCCCGCCCGCTCGTCAGATTATCATCCCCTTGGTCAGTTCCAGCGCCTGGCGCTCGAATAGCCGGCGGTAGATGCCGCCGGAAAGTCGGATCAGCTGGTCATGATCGCCCTCCTCCGCAATACGGCCCCGATCGAAAACGAGCAGCCGGTCGAGTGCGCGCACAGTCGACAGCCGATGCGCGATGACCAGCGTTGTGCGTCCGACCATCAGCCGCTCCATCGCCTGCTGGATCAACACCTCCGATTCCGAATCGAGGCTCGACGTAGCCTCGTCGAGGATGAGGATCGGCGCATCGGCGAGGAACGCCCGAGCGATCGCGACGCGCTGGCGCTCGCCGCCCGACAGCTTGACGCCGCGCTCACCGACAAGCGTGCCGTAGCCCTTAGGCAGGTTCTCGATGAAATCGTGAGCGCTGGCGAGCCTGGCAGCTTCCTCGATCTCGGCCTGCGAGGCGCCGGGCCGCGCATAGGCGATGTTTTCGGCCAATGACCGATGAAACAGC
Organism: Mesorhizobium sp. WSM2240; assembly: GCF_040438645.1. Lineage (NCBI taxonomy): Bacteria > Pseudomonadati > Pseudomonadota > Alphaproteobacteria > Hyphomicrobiales > Phyllobacteriaceae > Mesorhizobium > Mesorhizobium sp. WSM2240. The sequence goes on along the minus strand of NZ_CP159253.1, from coordinate 2,332,004 downwards.
ACTGGGTCCTGCTGCACGATGGCCATCTGCTGGCGCAATGACGCCTGCGTGACTTCGGCGATGTCCTGACCGTCGATCAGGATACGGCCGGAGCTCAGGTCGTAGAGCCGCTGGATGAGCTTGACGAAGGTCGTCTTGCCCGATCCCGAATGGCCGACGAGCCCTATCCGCTCGCCGGCTTCGATCGTGACCGAGAAATCCTTGTAGAGCGGCAAGGGATGGCTGCCATAGTGGAACGTCACTTCGTCGAATTCGATGCGCCCGCGCTCGATCGCGATCGGCTTCGCGCCCGGCCCATCCTCGATACCGAGCGGCTGGCGCTGAATATCGACCAGTTCCTCCATGTCGTTGACCGAGCGCTGCACGTTGCGCACATGCATGCCGACATCGCGCAGGTAGCCCTGCAGTACGAAAAACGAAGTGAGCACGAAGGTAATGTCGCCCGCACTCGCCTCGCCGCGCGACCACAGGATCAGGGCGAAACCTATCACTGCGACACGGAGCACAAGCAGCGTAGACCCCTGCGTCGTACCGTTGATTGTTCCGCGCACCCAGGTGCGCCGGGTCCGGACCCGCCATTTGCCGGTTATCGAGGCGAGCCTGCCGTCTTCCCGGTCTTCGGCGCCGAAAGCCTTGACCACCGCGTTGCAGCTGACCGCATCGGCCAGCGCGCCGCCGAGCCGGGTGTCCCAGCGGTTGGCGAGGCTCGCCGCCGGAGCGACATAGCCGAGCGACAGTGCGATGGTGAGCGCGACATAGACCAGCGAGCCGACCGCGATGATGAAACCCATCATCGGCCAATACCAGCCGAGCAGCAGCGTCGAGCCGACGAGCATCACGAGCGAGGGAAACAACGCCACCAGGATCGTGTCGTTCAGGAGGTCGAGCGCCCACATGCCGCGCGTCACCTTGCGCACGGTCGAGCCGGCGAAGCTGTTGGCGTGCCAGTCGGTGGAAAAGCGCTGGACGCGGTGGAACGCGTCGGCAGCGATGTCCGACATCATGATCAGCGTCAGGTCGATGATACCCATGAAAGCGATGTGGCGCATGACTATGGCGCCGAGTGCGAGCGCGATCAGCATGAAGAAAGCCGCGGTCGCTGCGTTCCAGGCGACGATGTCGGCCGCCGCGCCGCTGGCGACGGCGTCGACCAGCCGGCCTGAATAGAGCGGGGTCAGCACATCGGCCAAGGTGGAGACGAGCACCGTCGCCATGATGACGGCGAGACGGATCGGTTGGCGCCGCCAATGGCCTGCGGTGAAGCTAAATACGCTGCGGAACGCGCCGCCGCGCAGATTGATACGAAAACGAGTCATGGTCCTTTCGGGCGCAAAACTGCCCGATCCCGGAAAAAACGTGGAAATGAAGCACCGCGGGAGCACAAAATCGTTGCTCTGTGCGGGGCCGAATCGATTTGGCAGCCGAGCTCAGGATGAGGCGGCGACCGGGGCAGGCGAAAATCGGTTCTGGATGCCCGGAAGGTCAAAACCTCCGAGGCGGCGCTTGGAACCTAGGCTTCGCGGCCCGGCATCAAAGTGTCAAATCCTGTCATTCGTACCCTCCCAAACGGGATCAGCGGGAGAAATGCTTATAATGAAGGCGGGCTGTTTCGCCAACACTTCGGGTCGCGAAAAGCAAAGGTGACACAATCAGAGAGACATTCCTGCAACAGTGGGTTGCGTCGTCAGGCTGCGAGAGGTTGCGTCGCACGCGCCCTGACGCGGCGCGAGACCTGCAGCATCACCAGCGAAATGGCGAAGCAGTAGATGCCCATCGCGATGATCTGGCCGGGATAGCTGACGCCAAGATCGATTAGCAGTCCGGTGAGGCCCGGTCCCATGGCGCTGGCGAAGACCATGATCGCCACAGCCAGAGCGCGGATCGAACCCAGATGCCTGGTGCCGTAGATTTCCGGCCAAAGCGCGCCGAACAGCGTCGAGGAGAAGCCCCACGACACGCCGAGCAGCGCCATGAAGGCGAACGCGCTCCACTGGCCCTCGAAGAAGCCGAGGATCAGGCAGGCGGCCCCGAGCGGAATGAGAAACGCCGGCAGCATAGCCACCGCCGAAAAGCGGTCGATTAGCTGGCCCGAGATCAGAGCGAATGTAGCGGTCATGACGGCCATCAGGGTGAAGGTGCCGGCGAAAAGCTCGAGCGACCAGCCGCGCAGTTCGACGAGATAGACCTGATGAAAGAAAATGACGGTGCCGATGAAGGACGGCGCCATAACGCCGAGGAACAGGAGATAAAACACCGGATCGCGCAGCGCTTCGGCCCGGGTCCAGTCGCGGGCATCGGAAACACGAGCGACTGGGTCCGAGGCCCGGGGCGCGCGCTCGACCGCGATCAGCGAGACGATCACCGGCAGCGCCACAAAAACCAGGGCCGCCGCCGCCATCAGCCAGGTGTTGCGCCAGCCGACCGCGGCAGCAACTGCCACGAAGATCAGCGGGAAAACCGCCTCGCCGGTATTGTGGCCAAGGGTTACGACGGAAACTGCACGGCCGCGCTGCGCCGAAAACCAGCGGCCCATCGCAGTGAACGAGGTGTGGGTCAGCATGCCCTGCCCGAACAAGCGCAGGAGATAGATAGTGAAGGCGAGCAGGATGACGTTGGTTGAAAAGGCCATGGAAATGGCAGCCAGCGCCAGCATCGGGATGATGAAGAGCGCGACCTGCTTCACGCTGTAGCGGTCGACGATCTGGCCGAGGCGCGGCAGGGTCAGCGCGCTGCCCAGCGTCGCGACCATGTAGAGCGTGCCGAAGCCGCCATGCGACAGCCCGTATTCCTCGCGGATATTGCCGGCCGAAAGCGAAATGAAAAAAGTCTGTCCGAAAGACGAGAACAGCGTCAGCAGGAAGCCGCCGGCGAGCCAGCGCGCATTGTCGCGGAGAAAGGCGAGGAAGCCGGTCACTATGCGCCAACCGGCGGGCGATCGAGCCGCATTTCGTTGCCTCCGGTCACCGGCTGGAACCCGAAACACGCGTAAAGGCCATGCGCATCGGACGTGTTCAGCATCCAGGTCGACACCGAACTCAGTTCCGGATGATCGAGCAGCGCCTGGACCAGCGCCTTGCCGATGCCCTTGCCGCGATGCTCGGGCCAGACGATCACATCCGAGATCCGCGCGAACACCGCCCGGTCGCCAGAGGCGCGGGCGAAGCCTGCCTGGCGTCCATCGATCAGCGCTATGGCGCAGACTGAATGCGCGAAGGCTCGCCGGTTGATGTCGTCGGTACGCTCCCAGCCCCAGTAAGTCGCTTTCAGCAAGCCCGAGGTCGCCTGAAAGTCGAGCCGGGATAGATCGTGCGAGATTTCCATCTGTCGGCGGACCTAGCCCCGGTCCCGGAACCGGTTGGTGATGGGATAGCGGCGGTCGCGGCCGAAATTCTTCCTGGTGATCTTCACCCCCGGAGCCGCCTGCCTGCGCTTGTATTCAGCGACGTAGAGCAGGTGTTCGATGCGATGCACGGTTTTACGGGAATGGCCGCGCGCAACGATCGCGTCGACGCCCATCTCGCCTTCGACAAGGCATTCGAGGATGTCGTCGAGCACCGGATAGGGCGGCAGGGAATCCTGGTCGGTCTGGTTCTCGCGCAGTTCCGCCGACGGAGCTTTGTCGATGATGTTCTTCGGAATGACCTCGCCCGACGGCCCGAGTGCGCCGGGCGGTACATGGCCGTTGCGCCAGCGCGACAGGGCATAGACCTGCATCTTGTAGAGGTCCTTGATCGGATTGAAGCCGCCATTCATGTCGCCATAGAGCGTGGCGTAGCCGACCGACATTTCCGACTTGTTGCCGGTGGTGACCACCATCGAGCCGAACTTGTTGGAGATCGCCATCAGAATGGTGCCGCGCGCGCGGCTCTGCAGGTTCTCCTCCGTAATGCCCTCCCCGGTACCCTCGAAAAGCTGGGTAAGCGCATTGGAAAAGCCGTCGACCGGCTCGAAGATCGGCACGATGTCGTAGCGGCAGCCCAGCGCGCGGGCGCAGTCCTCGGCGTCTTGCAGCGACTCCTTCGAAGTGTACCGGTAGGGCATCATGATCGCCCTCACCCGCTCCTCGCCCAGCGCATCGACCGCCAGTGCGGCGCAAATCGCCGAATCGATGCCGCCCGACAGGCCGAGAACGACGTTCCTGAAGCCGTTCTTGTTGACGTAGTCGCGCAGGCCAAGCATGCAGGCGCGATAGTCTGCCTCCTCCTTTTCCGGAATTTTCGACATCGGGCCCTCTGCGCAGACCCAGCCGGCTTCGCCGCGACGCCATTTGGTAACGGCGACCGTCTCCTCGAACTGGCTCATCTGGAAGGCGAGCGTCTTGTCGGCATTGATGGCGAAGCTCGCCCCGTCGAAAACCAGCTCGTCCTGGCCACCGATCTGGTTGGCGTAGATCATCGGCAAGCCGCATTCGATGACCTGCCGGATCACTACCTGGTGGCGGACATCGACCTTGCCCCGGTAATAGGGCGAGCCGTTCGGCACCAGGAGGATTTCCGCACCGCTTTCGGAGAGCGTCTCGCAGACCGCAGCATCGCCCCAGATGTCCTCGCAGATCGGAATCCCCAGGCGCACGCCGCGGAAATTGACCGGCCCCTGGATTTCGGGTCCGGCCTGGAAGACGCGCTTTTCGTCGAATTCGCCGTAGTTCGGCAGGTCGAGCTTGTAGCGTTCGGCAAGAATCTTGCCGCCGTCGGCGAAAATGATCGAATTATGCGTGCCGCTCTTGCGCTTCAGCGGCGTGCCGATGATGACGCCCGGCCCGCCATCGGCGGTGTCGCCCGCGAACTCGTTCACCGCGCGCTCGCATGCCGAGAGAAATGCCGGCTTGAGCACCAGGTCTTCCGGCGGATAGCCGGCGATGAACAGTTCCGTGTAGAGCACCAAATCGGCGCCATGACGGGCGGCATCCGCCCTCGCCTCACGCGCCTTGGCGAGATTGCCGGCGACATCGCCGACAATCGGATTGAACTGGGCTACCGCGATGCGGAGGATGTCTGGCGCTGGCTTGGTCATGCCGACCGGTTTAGCGTGGCGGCAATTTTGCGGCAATGCCGTTCGATTGAGCCACTGGCGCGTAGCGCGTCTTGTGGCGAGCAACCGCTAGTCGCCGGTATATTCCCGGATTGCTTCCGGCGAGTGGTTTTCGCCGATCGACATTGCCAGAATCCGCGAAATATGGGCGTAGGGCAGCCCCGTCTGGCGCGCCCATGCATTCATCTGCATCTGCACCCGGGCGAGATCGCGCTTGGAGGTCGGGCTTTCCGCGATGTCCAGCCCGGCGTCGCGCAGTGCGGCGGCCATATCCTGCGAGATAATGAAAGTGTCCCAGCCGAGCCAGCGCAGGAAATACTGGCCGGTATTGCCGCCGAGCCGGCTGCCATGCTTGGCGAGAAACGCCATCAGGCCGATCTGGTCGTCCTTTGGCCATTGCGCGAGGAACTTGCCGAAGCTGCCGTGTTCCTTCGACATGCGTTCGACGAAGGCGGCATTGTCACGCACCGACCTGATCTTCTGCGGATTGCGGACGATACGCTTGTCGGATGCCAGATCGTGCCAGAAGTCTTCCGGCTGAAACAGCAGGCGCTTCGGTTCGAAGTCCAGGAACGCCTCCTCGAAGCCTGGCCATTTCTGCTCGATCACCCTCCAGACGAAACCGGCGGCAAAGACACGCTCGGCCATGGTCGACAGGACCCGGTCGTCGGTGACCTTCGCCAAGCTCGCATTGTCAGGCACGGGGCCAAGCAGCGAGGCCAGCACCGCATCGCCGCCCTTGCGGCTCGCAGCGCGGGCGCGAATTTTCTCGAAGCTGAGCATAATGTCTGTCCTTGCGCCTCGGCTTTCTGACCGACCGGCATACTCCTATAACAGAGCACGGCTGCCAAGCGACCTTCAGCCCAGGAGAGTTTCATGACGAAATCCGTTACCGATCTTGCCGGCCGCTGGCTGAGGCGTGGGCCGGAAGCCCTGAGCGCGCAGGAACATAGAGCCCTTACGAGCGCCGTCGAACGGAAGCCGGTTTCGCGCGATCTCAACGCCGCCATTGCGGGCAAGGAAGCAGTCGGCGATCGCCTGGCCGACTCCATTGCGCGTGTCGGCGGCTCGTGGACATTCATCATATCCTTCATCGTGTTTCTGATCTTCTGGACTGTCGGCAACAGTTGGCTGCTCGGACGCGAGGGCTTCGATCCCTACCCCTTCATCTTCCTCAACCTCGTGCTTTCCATGATCGCGGCGCTCCAGGCGCCGGTCATCATGATGTCGCAGAACCGCCAGGCCGAGCGCGATCGCCTCGACGCATCGCACGATTACGAGGTCAACCTTAAGGCTGAAATCGAGATCATGGCGCTGCACGAGAAGTTCGATGAATTGCGGCACAGCCAGATCATGACCGTACGTGACGATGTCGCCAGGCTTGCCGCCCAGCTCGACCGGATCGAGGCGCTGGTTAAGGGTGTCCGATAAAGGACTATCCGATGCCGAGCCCTCTGTCGCCCCGGTCGAGCATCAGTGGGATGATCAGGTCTTCCTCGTCGGCCAGATGCCGGGTCAGCATAGCAACAAGCCGCGCATTCTCGTCGGCATAGGCGTCGGCGGCAAAGCGCTGGCTGTCCTCATTCTCGGAAAGAGCACGAAGGAACGCGTTCGCCGCCTCGGCATTGCGCGCCAGCCCTTCGTGGATGGTGTGGTGATCGGCATCGAGAATGTCGAAGCCGCGCTTCAGCCGGCTTTCAGCCCTGGCGAAAACCGGAAAATAGTGATGGTCCTCGACATTGTGGTGGCCATCGAGCTCACCGAGAAAGAAATTGAGGCGCGGCGCAAACTGCCGCGCGAATTCCGGCGCGGTGCGCCGGCCCTCACGGTAGTCGCCGATGATCGTGGTCAAAAGACCGCCGAGTTCGCGGAACATGTCATGGCGCTGCAGCCAGAATGAAGCCATGCCGGCAAGATTGGGATGGGCCTGCCAGCTCTCGCGCGGATATTTCTCCAACAGCCAGCGCAGATCCTGCGGCAGGCCGGCCCGACGTTCAAGTTCGATAGCGATGTCGGTCATGGCCGCAGCGGGTTCCGATTGCATCGCGCATATAGGTATCGACGGCTAAAGCGGAAGGCCAGCAAACCGCTCAATGATGGCGATGCCCCAGACGCCGCCGGCAAGCACGATCGAAATCAGCACGGCCAGCGACCCGCAATCCTTGGCGAGTTGGATATCGATGTTGAACTCGCGCGACACCGCATCGCACGCTGCTTCTATGCCGGTGTTGAGTACTTCAACCATGATAAGAAGCAAGACCGCGCCGACAAGCAGCGCGTAGCCTCGCCAGGAACTCGCCACGAACCAGGCAAGCGGGACCGCAAGCGCGAGTAGCAGCATCTCCTGCTGGAAGGCGGTCTCGTGACGGATCAGCCGGCGAAAGGCCCGCACCGAGTTCCGGAAGGCGCTGATCAGGCGTTGCATTAAATGGAGAATCCCTGTCCGATTGCCGGAGCGGAGCTTTAGCGAAGTTCGCCCGCGCCGAACAGATGGCAATCGTCTTGCCGGACGGGCAGTCCGGCTGCTGAGTGTGTTTTAGGCCGTTCAGCCCTGCGCTAGTCAGTAACCGGCGCCGATCGCTGATGCTGCGGCAGGCCGTCGTCGATCGAATAGTAGTCGCCCTTGTCGGCCACGAATATATGGCCAACCGCCGAAAGCCCGGTCGGCTTGTCGAATGCGCCCGCGAGGATCGAGGTCTCGTCGAGGTTGCCATGCTTCCAGAACAGGGCGGAGCCGCATGCCCGACAGAATCCACGCTTTGCCTCGGGCGATGCGGCATACCATGTGATCTCCTCCCCGCCCTGAACGACAAGGTCGACGTCCGCGGCTTTGGCGGCGGCGTAGAAATGCCCGCTCTGCTTGCGGCATTGCAAGCAGTGGCAATAGAGGACGCCGCGCAACAGCCTTTTCGCGGTGAAGCGCACTGCGCCGCAAAGACACGAACCACGATTGAGATCGGTCATGCCGATTTCTCCCAAAATTTTGCGCCGGCATCGTCTACCACAGGCGCAAGATGACGGCGTTCGTCCGGCTGCGATCCCACGATTGCGACATTCGGCTCAAGAGCAACGTCATCATTGATACAACCTTGCCGGGTAATCGCCATTGCCTCGCAATTAAGAAAACTTTAGCGCAAGTGCATGTAAGTAGTTCGTGGTAGAAGCGTTGATCGGGGGCGCGTTTTTGCTGGCACTGAAGGGCTGACGCCCGCGACCGGTAACGATTTGCATCGGCGCGCCTGCATAGGCGACGCCGGTTTCGTGTACTCAACGGGGTAAGTGAAGCAAACATGCAACCTGCCACCGCCTCGACCGAGGACGTACACAACGACATCGTTACCGGCGTCGTCGCCACGATGCGGCAGATGGGCGTGGTTGGCCTGCCCCGTAATTACGAGATTTTCTACGAGGCCTTGACGGGATCTAACCACAATCTCAGCCTCGAGGTCGTCGGCCTTGGTGACCGACCGACGCAGGACGACCTCGACCGGATCGGCCGCAAATATTTCGCCCAGAACCACGATCAGGGCATCGTCGCGCATGCGCGTGAAGTAATCGCCAAGGAGCTTGAAGACATTGCCGGAATACTGCGCAACGAGCGCAGCCACATCGAAAAATATGGTCAGGTTCTCGGCGAGACCTCCGATGGTCTGAGCAACCGGTCGCAAATGACCAAGGATCTTCTGCAGAAGATCGTTGGCGCCGTGTCTGTGGCGACGAACTCGACGATCGACCACGGAAAACAGGTTGCAAGCGCCTTGCGCGACAAGTCGGCCGAACTGGAGAGCGTGAAGTCAAAGCTCGAGGAATACAAGAGACTGGCCGATACGGACCCGCTGACCCACATCTGGAACCGCCGCGCCTTCGACACGCGGATCGCCAAGATCTACAACAGCAATTCGAGCATATTGTTCAACGCCCTGATCCTTGCCGACATAGACCGGTTCAAGGAAATCAACGACCGCTTCGGCCATCCCGTCGGCGACAAGATCATCCAGGCCATCGCTGACATCTTCAGGACGAGCATCCGTCAGGATATGTTCGTGGCGCGAACCGGCGGCGAGGAATTCGCGCTGATCGTCGAGGGGGGCACGGAACAGGCGACGTTCGAAATCGCCGAGCGTATCCGCCTGTTGATCGAGCAGACGCGGTTTTCCAGCCAAGGCGTCGATTACGGGCCGATCACCATCTCGATGGGTATCTGCATGGCGTCCGAGGCGGAAAGCGCCGAGGACCTCTACGCCAAGGCCGACCGGGCGCTCTACCGGTCCAAGGTCAACGGTCGGAACCGGGTAACCAAATTTGCCGCGACTCCGGATCGCCCGCTCAAGAGCTGGTTGCTCTACAGGAAGGATTGAGCCTTCAGGATATCAAAGGCGCTGGTTCAAGCCAGCGCCTTTGATGCAAAAGTCCGGGCAGATTCAGCCGTTGACGACCTTCTTTTCCGTCTCGCCGGAGTTCCTCTTCAGCAGTTCCGACACCAGAAAAGCCAGCTCGATCGCCTGATCGGCGTTAAGACGCGGGTCGCAATGGGTGTGATAGCGGTCCTGCAACTCCTCCGCCGTGATGGCGCGCGCGCCGCCGGTGCATTCGGTGACGTTGTTGCCGGTCATCTCGATGTGAATGCCGCCCGGATGCGTGCCTTCGGCGCGGTGCACCTCGAAGAAGCTCTGCACCTCGCGCAGGATACGGTCGAACGGACGCGTCTTGTAGCCTGCCGCGGTGATCGTGTTGCCATGCATGGGATCGCAGGACCAGACGACGTTGCGGCCTTCTTTCTTCACCGCGCGGATGAGTTTTGGCAGGTGCTCGCCGACCTTGTCGGCGCCGAAGCGTGCGATCAGCGTCAGCCGGCCCGGCTCGTTTTCCGGATTGAGAAGGTCGACGAGCTCGAGCAGGCCGTCGGCGGTCAGCGACGGGCCGCATTTCAGGCCGAGTGGATTCTTGATGCCGCGGCAGTATTCGATGTGGGCATGATCCGGCTGGCGGGTGCGGTCGCCGATCCAGATCATGTGGCCCGAAGTCGCGTACCAGTCGCCCGAAGTTGAATCGACGCGAGTCAGCGCCTCCTCGTAGCCGAGCAGCAGCGCCTCGTGGCTGGTGTAGAAATCGGTCTCGCGAAGCGCGAAATTGGTCTCCGAAGTGATGCCGACCGCCCGCATGAAATCCATGGTCTCGGTAATTCGATTGGCAAGCGCCTCGTATTTTTCGCCCTGCGGGCTGTCCGCCACGAAACCGAGCATCCACTGATGGACGTTTTCCAGGCTGGCGTAGCCGCCTTGCGCGAAGGCGCGCAAAAGGTTGAGCGTCGCAGCAGATTGGCGATAAGCCATTTCCTGGCGCGCCGGATCGGGCGTGCGCGACTTCTCGTCGAAAGCCGTGCCGTTGATGATGTCGCCGCGGTAGGACGGCAGCGTCACCCCTTCCTTGACTTCATTATCGGACGAACGGGGCTTGGCGAACTGGCCCGCGATGCGGCCGACCTTCACCACCGGCTGCGAACCGGCGAAGGTCAGCACGACCGACATCTGCAGGAAGACGCGGAAGAAGTCGCGGATGTTGTCGGCGCCGTGTTCAGCGAAGCTTTCGGCGCAATCGCCGCCCTGGAGAAGAAATGCGTCACCGGCAGCGACGGATGCAAGCTGCTTCTTCAGCTTGCGTGCCTCACCTGCAAAAACCAGCGGCGGAAAGGTGGCGAGACGGGCCTCGGTTTCGGCAAGCGCAGCCTGGTCCGGATAGGCCGGGACCTGCTGAATCGGCTTCACTCTCCAGGAATTCGGGGACCATTTCGTCATTGCCGTGTCCAAACGCTGTTTAACCGGGGCGATTTCGCCCCGCAATTGCCCGCTTTTCGGGAACGCGGCTCTATACAGGAAGCCGGAGGTCTATTCTAGACCGGAGTTGGGCGGAAATCGAAGCGGCATTTACTCCTGCTGGCAGCCTTATCCTACCCGCTCGCCGTTCTTCACGAGATAGGACGGCTTGTACATCGTCACAAGCTCCTCGGCCGCAGTCGGATGCACCGCCATTGTGCGGTCGAAATCGTCTTTGGCGAGGCCAGCCTTGAGAGAAATGCCGAGAAGCTGCGCCATTTCGCCGGCGTCCGGCCCGAGGATGTGGGCGCCCAGAACCAGCCGCGTCTGGGCATCGACGATCAGCTTCATCAGCATCTTCTCGTCGCGGCCTGACAGCGTGTGCCGCATCGGCCGGAAAGTCGCGCGATAGACTTCGATGTCGTGGAAGCGCCGCGCCGCCTCGTCCTCCGAGAGGCCGACAGTGCCGATCTCGGGCTGCGAGAACACTGCGGTAGCGACGCAGTCATGGTCGGGCGCGACCGGATTGTTTTTGAAGGCGGTTTCGACAAAGCACATCGCCTCATGGATGGCCACCGGGGTCAGCTGGAAGCGGTTGGTGACGTCACCGATTGCCCAGATGTTATCGATATTTGTGCGCGAATAGTCGTCGACCATGATCTCGCCGATCTTGCCCCTCTCGACGCCGGCGGCTTGGAGGCCGAGATCCTCGGTGTTTGGAATGCGGCCGATCGCCAGCATCACCTGATCGGCGACGAGCACCTCGCCTCCCTGCAGATAGGCGTCGAGGCGTCCGTCGGCGCGCCTCTCGATCGCGCTGAAGATCTCATGGCAGATGATACGGATACCTTTCTTCTCCATAGTCTCGTGCAGCATGCGCCGAAGATCCATGTCGAAACGGCTGAGTATCTCCTTGCCGCGGTAGATCAGCGTGGTGTGGACGCCGAGACCGTGGAAGATGTTGGCGAATTCGACCGCGATATAGCCGCCGCCGGCGATCACGATCGCCTTGGGCAGTTCGGGCAGGTCGAAGGCCTCGTTGGAGAAGATGCAGTGCTCGTGGCCGGGGAGCGCCAGATGCGGGTTCGGCCTGCCGCCTGTAGCGATCAAGATCTGGTCGGCGGTAACCGTCCGGTTCTCGCTTTCGAGCAGGATGGTATGCCTGTCGACCAGCACCGCGCGGGTCTGGAACGCGTCCCCGCGGGCGTTTTCGACACCCTGCCGATAGAGCCCTTCAAGGCGCGCGATTTCGCGGTCCTTGTTGGCGACGAGCGTGCGCCAATCAAACCGCGCCGGCTCGACGGTCCAGCCATAGCCGGCGGAGTCCTCGAAGTGCTCGGGAAATTGCGAGGCGTAGACGAACAGCTTTTTCGGCACACAGCCGCGAATGACGCAGGTTCCGCCAAAGCGATACTCCTCGGCTATGCCGACGCGCTTGCCGAGCGCCGCCGAAACCCGCGCGGCGCGCACACCGCCCGAGCCGCCGCCGATGACGAAAAGGTCGTAGTCGTATCGAGCCATCTGGTCGCCCCCTTCGCCCCACTGTTACGAGGCAGCCCGGCAAAAGAAAAGCCCGACGATCGGTCGGGCTTTTCAACAAGTTTTGTTCGAGCGGAAGCGGCTCAGTTCGCCGCGGCGGGCGCTTCGCCTTCGGCCGCGGGGGCCGGAGCGGCGCCCTCGGTAACGGCCGGCGCGGCCTGGGCGCGGCCGCCGGTCTTTTCCATGAGCGACTTGCCGACAACCTCCGCGAGATCGCGGACGATGCCGCGCTGCCAGATATCGGCGGCCTTGGTCACCTCACGGGTGACAATCGGACCATCGGCCAGGAGCTTCTTGCCAGCCGGCGAATTGTAAAAGGTGGCGATGGCGTTCAAATCCTCGACAGGGAACACCCGCGCATAGGCGAGACCCGCTTCCTTTTCGAGGTCGGCGCGGCGGCCGGCCATTTCGATCGCCTTCTCGTCGACGGTCGCCGTGATGATTTCCTGCAGGTCCGGATTCTTCTCGATCAGCGTCGACTTCAGCGCAGCGGCGGCAGCGGGAAGGATACCGTCGAACATGTCGGTGGCGTTGATCGCATCCACCGCCTCGCGCGCAGCCTGAAGGTGGGCGTCGGAAATCTCCTGCGCGAAGGCCGGAGAGGCGGTTGCGACAATGACCGAAGCCGCCAGTGCGGTGGACAGGCGACGAACGCGGTGGACCAGCGTCATGATAGGTAGAACTCCTGTTTAACTTGCCGCATGAACCGTCCGGACGCCGTTGGCGCCGGCGATGATGGCGGCATCGGCGAGGCCCAGAAACAGGCCATGCTCGACGACACCCGGAACGGCATGAAGACCATTTGATAGCGCTCTTGGATCGTGAATGCGGCCAAAAGATGCGTCGATAATAAAATGACCGCCGTCTGTAACAAACGGCTCGGCGTTCGTCATCCTCAATGTCAGCGGGCCTGAAAGCCCGGCCGCATCGGCCGCACGAGCGATTGCCAGCTTTGTGGCGCCGAGACCGAATCTGTTCACCTCGATCGGCAGCGGAAACCGGCCAAGCGTTTCGACGAGTTTCGACTCGTCGGCAATGACGATCATGCGAGCCGAAGCAGCGGCGACAATCTTTTCGCGCAGAAGCGCGCCGCCGCCGCCCTTGATCAGAGCAAGCTGGCCATCGACCTCGTCGGCGCCGTCTATGGTAAGATCGAGTTCGGGCGTTTCCTCAAGCGTCGACAGAGGCACGCCGAGTTCGCGGCAGAGCGCTGCCGTGCGCTCCGACGTCGGCACGCCGACGATTTTCATGCCGGCGGCAACTTTTTCGACGAGCAGGCGCACGAATTCCTCGGCGGTCGAGCCGGTGCCGATACCGAGCCGCATTCCGTCCTTTACGTGGCCGAGGGCCGCGCGCGCCGCCTCGATTTTCAACGCCCTCGCATCCATGCCTGTTTCGCGCCTCAATTTTGCGTCGGGCGCTCCTAGCATCTTTGGGGAATAGGGCAAAGGTCTTGTGCACGGAGGCGGGAACAGGTTGCGCCGGCGCGGCTCGCAAGCTATCGCCTTCATCATCGCCCCGCCAACCCGTCGGTCGCCGAGACTTCTGATGCGCAAGCCCATCATCGTATTCGACCTCGACGGAACGCTGATCGATACGGCGCCCGATCTGCTGGACAGCCTCAACCACTGCCTCGGCGCCGGTGGCGTCGCCCACACGGACACAGCGGGCTTCCATCAATATGTCGGCCATGGCGGCCGTGTCATGATCGAACGTGCCTACGCCGCACAGCAGAAGGCGCTCGCGATCGAAGAGCATGACCGACTGCTCGCGCTGTTTCTCGACCATTACGGCGCCAACATCCCCGGCAAGTCACGCCCCTACCCCGGCGTTCCGGCAGCACTCGCCCGTTTCGAGAGCGCAGGGTTCAATCTGGCGATCTGCACCAACAAGACCGAGGCCTTTTCGCGCAAGCTGATCGGCGCGCTCGGCATGACGCATCATTTCGGAGCTATATGCGGAGCCGACACCTTCGCGTTCCGCAAGCCGGATCCGCGGCACCTTCTGGAGACCGTCGCCAGGGCCGGCGGCGATCCCGATCGCGCAGTGATGGTTGGCGATTCGCGAACCGACATCGATGCCGCCAAGGCCGCCGGCATTCCGGTGGTGGCCGTCGATTTCGGCTATACGGACAGGCATGTGCGGGAATTCGAGCCGTCCGTGATCATCTCGCATTTCGACGAACTAACGCTCGACCTTGCAGGGCGGCTGATCGAGACGGCCAACGCGTGACTGCTTCGCCACTCCGGGGGAGCGGCAACGCGGACATGACGGATTTGTCGCTGCGGCGATTGACTTCCGGGTTTCCCCTCCCTTATATCGCCGCCTGTTCCGGGGTCTGACCCCGGCGGGCGATTAGCTCAGCGGGAGAGCACACCCTTCACACGGGTGGGGTCGCAGGTTCAATCCCTGCATCGCCCACCATTTTCCCTAATAAAACCAATGCCTGCTTGTCACTCGACAGCGCGCTGAGCGTCTGATCTTGCAATTGCCGGCGATTATATCTTTGACAAACCCGGACGCTCATAGGTGGCTATCACCAGCTTCAGCAATTTGTTCGGCGGGCAAAATGTTCATACGGGGTTTGCCAAGGGTCGCTCTCGGCAGATCTTTCCTCGCCAATCCAATGGAAGCTGTTGGCCGTGATCTCTGTGAAACGCCATCGAGCTTGCAGACCGCGCGAGTCATCGCCGATCTGGACAATGTCCTTACCTTCGGCTCGCCCGATCTGGCGCGAGTACTCCTGGTTGAGCGGGTCGCTCCAGATGATGTGCCAGGCACCGATCCCAGGATCGAAGATGCGCAAGGTCGTGCCATACATAGTGGATGGCGCCGGGCGCTTGGGCCTGATCCAGACGTCCTGGATCGCGCGGCCTTCGAGCACCCAGCCGAAATGGATCTCTCCATCCGATTTCTGGATTGTGCCGTCCTCGAGGTGGCGGACCGTGTCCATTTCCCAGCTTCCGATTAGCCATCCGTACAGGTCCATGTCTTTCGCTTGGTCGGCAGCGGAACCTTCGGATCCGAGAGCAGTGAGAAATGGAGAAATCGTCATCGTCATGGTCTCCTATAGATAAGCGAGCCGCCGCAAGGCGCTGGAACATCGCCCCTGCAACTTGCAGCGTTGCGGTTTCCAGTGCTTGGGCAAAATTGCTATAAAGTCGCCATGGATGGAGATCGTAGCGAACGCGAGGCGACGCCGGAACCGCCGGCGTCTTCCTATGCTGAGAGAATCGCTTTCGTCAGATGCTCGACGCGCGCAGCTCGTCGGTCTTTTCCAGCGCCGTTTTCAGCCGGGCGTCGCGGTCGTAGACGTCGCCGAAATACTCGACCTTGCCGTTGATGTCCGGCCAGGCGGTGAAATAGGCGACGTAGACCGGGATCTTGCGGGTCACCTTCTCCGAGGAATGCCCCTGTTTCAGCTTCGCCTCGATATGCTGGACGGTCGTGCCGAGTACGGCGGCGGCCATGCCGCGCGGATCCTTCAGGCGCACGCAGCCATGGCTGAAGGCGCGTGAATCGCGATCGAACAGCGCCTTCTGCGGCGTGTCGTGCATATAGATGGCGTGCTTGTTGGGGAACAATATCTTCAGTTCGCCGAGTGCGTTCGCCTCGCTCGGCGTCTGGCGGACATTATAGGGTACCTTCGCGCCATATTGACCCCAGTTGATCGCCGAGGACGGAATGCGCCTGCCCCTCGCATCGGTGACCTCGTAGCCGGAGCGGTCGAGATAACCCGGATCGCGGCGCAGCCTGGGCAGCATCTCGTTGACGATGATCGACTGCGGCACGCCCCAATAGGGATTATAGTCGACCTGCTCGATCTCATCGTAGAAGAAGCTGGTCTGATTCGAGGGCTTCCCGATCACCACACGCATGTTCAGCTTTTCCTGGCCGCCTTCGATGTAGCTCGCCGTATAGGCCGGCTGGTTGATAAACACGCGCGGACTGCCGAGATCGGACGGAAGCCAGCGCAACTGTTCCAGCGCGAAGGTCACCTTGTCGAGACGGTCGGCCTTGGAGGTGCCGGCAAGCGTGGCCACAGTGCGCGGGCCGATGACGCCGTCAGGCTTCAGGCCGTGCTTCTCCTGAACGGCCTTGATCACCGGCACGAGTTCTTCGGAGTAGAGTTCGCTCTTTCCGAGCCGCCACAGCGTTTCGCCATGCTCGCCGCCGAATTCGTCGTCGATGTTGCGGGCGATCAGTTGCAGCAGCTTGGGCAGTTCCGGGCTGATCTCGCCGGGCTTCAAAAGAAGCTTGGCGTCGACCACGATCTCGTTTTCCGAACTTGCCCGCAACGCCTCCAGTTCGACCCGCAGCGCCTGGTATTCGGGGTTTTGGGGATGGCGCGATTCGAGGAAGGTCCGTACCTCGGCCGTATGCGAAAGCGTCTTCAGAACGCCGGCGAGGTCGATCGGCTTGGCGGGAAAATCATGATAGCCGGACAGCCGGTTCGGATCGATGCGGCCGCCTTGGGCATCGCGGACATAACGCAGCACGCGCGCCGACAGCGCCATTTCGAAACGCACCAGTTCGCGCTGGCGGGCGGCGGCATTGTCGAGCGAATGGGCGGCGCCCGGGATGGTGACTGCATAGTCGGCAGGCGAGAGTCCGTGACTGTCGGCTTCGCTCAGGACCCGCACCGCCTCTCTCGCACGGCCATTGGCGGACGAGCCTGTCACCCAGATGAACTCCGGATTGGCAGAATAGTGGTCGGCCAGGGCCTTGGCGATATCCTTTTCAGCGTGAAGGTCGAAATCGGCGAGGCCCGTAGCGGCTGCCTCGCGAAATGCCGATCCCGTCAGCGACGGCTCGAAAGACACCGTCTGGCCGGCTGCCCTCAGCGCCGCGAAGTCGACTCGCACCAGCGGATCGGCCTTATAGGTGTAGTAGGAAGGGCCACTGATTTTCGGAGCCGGGGCGGCTTTTCTGGTTTCCCTATGCACCCGGGGGGGAGGCGGAAAATCGGCGCGGCGGCTTTTCTTGATGCCGCCGCCGAACAAAGCCTCGAACAGGCTTTGCGCATGGCTTTGCGGCGTACCGAGCGCCAGTGTCGCCGCAAGCACCGCCAGCGGAAGTGAACCGATCGTCTTTGCCACGAAACCCATCAGAATATCTGTTCCGATCGGGTACCCCGACCGGCTCCTATTGTTCGCCGCGAAAATGGTTTGGTCCGCCGAATGGCGGCTTAGCCTCGCGACTATACCGATTCATACCGATTTCGTTAAGAGTCTATAAATTTTCGACCACCTCCTGTTGTCTCACCGCGCAGGTAACTTCGCGCATGAAGCGCATGCTCGATCTGGTCACGGCATCCGAGCCCCGCTGTCCTTGCGCCAGTTCATTTAGTCGTTGCGTTCCGACTGCGGCCCACGGCGCTCCTCGCTCTCTCGCTCCATCTCGCTCTGCCAGCCAGCCTGCTGACGCCGAGACATGTCCTCGGACTGGTTCTGGCCACGGCCGGGCTGGCTTTGCTGACGGCCCCTTTCTGCTCGGCTTTCATCGTTTTCGCGCGGGGCGCCGCTCTGCTGGCGGGCGCGCTCGCGCTCAGCCTGTTCCTGCTGGAGTCCGCGATTCTGGTCCCTGTCCTGATCGGTCTCTCGATACCGCTTGTTCATCGTTCAACTCCTCGGTTCCAGTTGCCGGCATGTAGGATCGAAACGTCGAACCGCGGGATTTTGTTCACGAGAATCGAAGATCGGTGGCGCCGCAAAGGAGCAGCAGCGCTCAATGCACCAAGGCGTGCTCGCGCCGTTCGGTCACGAAGCCCATCGACAGTTCCACCACCGCCGGGTCCGACAGAATGCGGCGATGGCCGAGCCCGTCGGCCCAGTAAAGCCGTACGTGATCGCCAGCGGACGCTAGCACCCTGGCGTTGTCGGCAGGCACTTCGCGGTCGTCGGTCGCATGGATGACCAGCGCCGGGATCGGCACGTCGGCAAGTTGCCGCGAGCCAGTGAATTCGGTGAGAACCCGGCCGGAAAGCCGGTGGACCTGACCGGCCATGGCCGAATACGTCCGCCGGCCGAGATTGACGAAGCGGCCAAATCCCTCGAACAGGTCCGACATCGAATTGGGCGAGGCGATCAGCACAAGGCGTTCAGTTGCCAATGGCGCGATGCTGGGGACGGAGCCGACGGCCGCATTGACGGCGACCGCGCCGCCGAATGAATGGCCGACGACCGCCGCGAACGGCCCGAACCACTCGCCGGCCGTGTGAGCAGCATCGACGGCGGTCACCATATTCAGCCGCCGGCCGGATGAGTGGCCGTGGCCCGGAAGGTCGAGCGACATGACACGAAACCCGGCGCTACGAAAACCTTCGATCAACGAGCGCATATACTCAGTGCGCGAGCGCCAGCCATGAATGACGAGCACCGTGCCGATCGCCTTCCGAGCCGGCCGGAACTCATGCACCATGACGCAGCCGGAGCGGGTTCGCAGACGGTGATGGCGCGCCTCCTGCATGAATGCTTCGGCCTGCACGATCGCGCGGCGCTCGCCTGCGGTCAGCGAACGCCGGCCCGGAGTTCGGCAAAACAGATTGAACGCAACACGCCCGGCCAAAGCCGGGGCGACATGTTCCGCCGCGCCGAACAAACCGCGGATGACCTTCAATCCAAATGATGCCATAGTTGCGATCCATCCATTAGTTCAATCATGAACATACTAGTTCAACTATGAACAATAAACAAGATCTGCCCTGGGACAATCCGCGTTTCCGCAACTGGATCGCCCTGGTGCGCGCCGAAAAGGCGGTGGTGAACGCGCTGACGAAAGCGCTGCAGCCGCTCGACCTGAAACTGGCGCAGCTCGATATGCTGATGAACCTCTACCGCCATCCCGGCATGTCGCAGCACGATCTCGCCCGCAAGCTCCTGGTTGGCCGCTCCAACATCACCATGCTCCTGCCTCAGCTCGAACACCGCGGCGTGGTTCGCCGCGAAAGCGACGCCAAGGACAAGCGCATCATGCGCCTCTCGCTGACCGCGGAGGGTGAGGCGCTGCTGATGCGGGCGCTGAAAATCTACTCGGCGCTCATCGAGCGAGTGATGGCGCAGTCGAGCCCAAGGGAATGCGACCTGATGGGCGACCAGATGCGGCGGATTGAGGATATGCTGAAGGAAGGCTGATCCGCCTTCAGTTTACCACATCGTGTGCTTCGCCCGCTCCGGCCATTCACGGTCGTAGGCTGTCCCATCGATTTTGTTTTTGCTCGCCGCCGCCAGTATATCTCCCGGCGTCGGCAGCGATTTCGAATCTACGTGCGTTTCGGGATTCCAGAGTTCCGAACGGTGAATGGCGCGAGCGCACTGGAAATAGACAGCTTCCACCGAGATTACGATGACCGAGCGCGCAGGTTTGCCCTCGACCGCGAAGGAGGCACAGAGCGCGGCGTCGGTCGTGATCTGCGCGCGGCCGTTGACCCGCAGGGTGGTGCCGGAACCGGGAACAAGAAACAGCAGCCCTACCCTGCCGTCGCGAACGATGTTCTTCAGCGAATCGGCCCGGTTGTTGCCGCGCCGGTCGGGCATCATCAGCGTTCTCGTGTCGTGTATGCGCACGAACCCCGGCAGGTCTCCGCGCGGCGAGCAGTCTTGCCCTTCCGGCCCGTTGGTCGCGAGCGCCACGAATGGCGAGGCTTCGATGAAAGCCGCATATTCCGGAATGATTTGGTCGAGTTCCTTGACCAGAGAGGTCTCGCCGGGCAGGCCGTACAGCGCCTCAAGCTCTTCGACCGTGGTGATAACCTGCATTTCAAACTCTCCAATCCCGCCTATCCTGCCGACGTGACGCTTTTGCGAAAGCTAGTCGCGGCTCAGCCCCTTTTCCGCAAGCTCGTCGAGATAGGCTTGCCAGCGTTCATCTCTTTCATGACCGAGCGTGTGGAGATAGTCCCAGGTGAAGATGCCGGTATCGTGCATGTCGTCGAAGGTGATGCGCACGGCGTAGTTCCCGACCGGCTCGATTTTGATGATCGCAACGTTTTTCTTGCCCGGCACCGTCACGCGCTGCTCGGGCGAATGGCCCTGCACTTCGGCCGACGGCGAAACGACGCGCAGGAATTCGGCCGAAAGATCGAACGGACGGTGATCGGGGAAGGTCACCGTCAGCATCTTCCGGTCCTTGGAAACCCGCAACTCCTTCGGCGCCGTCATCATCTTTGCCTCACACGCATTTTCGGCCACTCCTACGCCGCTTTGCCTGGCGCGCAAAGCGGCCATTGCCGCATCGGATTCGAGATTGTTACCGGAGTGCCGGAAGGAATATCTTGATCGCGGCGCCGGATCGTACGACATAGTCAGATATAACGATCGCCGCGACTGCACTGGAAGCGCCTGGCATGAACATGATCGATCCCTTCGGCCGCACGATCAGCTATCTGCGCGTGTCGGTTACCGACCGCTGCGACTTCCGCTGCACCTATTGCATGGCCGAGGACATGGCCTTCCTGCCGAAGAAGGATCTGCTCTCGCTCGAGGAACTCGACCGGCTGACGACGGTCTTCGTCGAGAAGGGTGTGAAGAAACTCCGGCTGACCGGCGGCGAGCCGCTGGTGCGCAAGAACATCATGCATCTGGTGCGCCAGATTTCGCGCCATCTCGATAGCGGTGCGCTCGAAGAGCTGACGCTGACCACCAACGGCTCGCAGCTTTCGCGCTTCGCCGCCGAACTCGCAGATTGCGGCGTGAAGCGCATCAACGTCTCGCTCGACACGCTCGACCCGCAGAAGTTCCACGCGATCACCCGCTGGGGCAATCTCGACCGCGTCATGGCCGGCATCGACGCCGCACAGGCCGCCGGGCTGAAGGTCAAGATCAACGCGGTGGCCCTGAAGGGCTTCAACGACGTCGAACTGCCCCAACTGATGCGCTGGGCGCATGGCCGCGGCATGGACCTGACGGTGATCGAAACGATGCCGATGGGCGAGATCGACGCGGACCGCACCGACCAGTATCTGCCGCTGTCGCTGGTTCGCGCCGGCCTGGAGCGGCAATTCACGCTTACCGACATTCCCTACAAGACAGGCGGCCCGGCGCGATATGTCGAGGTCGCCGAGACCGGCGGACGGCTGGGCTTCATCACGCCGATGACGCATAATTTCTGCGAAAGCTGCAACCGTGTGCGGCTGACCTGCACCGGCACGCTCTATATGTGCCTCGGCCAGGACGACGCCGCCGATCTGCGCGCGCCGCTGCGCGCCTCGGAAGGCAACGAACTCCTGTCCAACGCCATCGACGAGGCGATCGGCCGCAAGCCGAAGGGCCATGACTTCATCATCGACCGCAATACCCGGCGGCCGGCCGTCTCCCGCCATATGAGCGTCACCGGCGGCTGAGCGAAAACGCGCGAAGCTAAAATCCGTCCGCAACTTTGACGTGGGCCGCGCGAGCAGCGTGGCCCACCGCTTTGCGTTTGCTGTTTGGGTTCCGGGTGCTACATCGGATGCAGACAGCCCCGGAATCGGAAAAAACCTTGCCTCTTTCTCCCAATCTTCGCGGCGCCGTATTCATGTCGGTGTCGATGGCCGGCTTTACGATGAACGATACGCTGGTCAAACTCGCCTCGGTCGAGATGAACATGGGGCAGGTCATGCTGGTGCGAGGGCTGTTCGCGAGCGCGCTGATTGGCATACTGGCATGGCACCAGGGCGTGCTTAAGAAGCCAAGCTTCGCGCTTCATCCCATGGTCGCGGTGCGGGCGATGGGCGAACTCGGCGGCACTTTCTTCTTCCTGATCGCGCTGGCGCATCTGCCGATCGCCAATGTCTCGGCCGTGCTCCAGGCGCTGCCGCTGGCCGTCACCATGGGCGCGGCTATGGTGTTCGGCGAAGGCGTAGGCTGGCGCCGCTGGCTGGCGATCACGGCGGGCTTCGCCGGTGTCATGATCATCGTTCGGCCGGGTCTCGAAGGCTTCAACATCTATGCGCTGTCTGTGCTTTTGTGCGTCGCCTTCTGCGCAGTGCGCGACCTTGCGACCAGGCGTATTCCCCAGAGCGTACCGACGCTGCTGATCTCGACCGTCACCGCCTGTGTGGTGACCATATGCGGCGCGTTCCTGGTGGCGCCGCTCGGCGGCTGGGCGCCGATGCGCCCCGGCGCCGTCGGGCTGCTTGCCTTCGCCGCAGTGCTGCTCCTCTTCGGTTACCACTTCATCATCATGGCCATGCGCGGAGGCGACATCTCCTTCGTCGCACCGTTCCGCTACACCGCGCTGCTATGGGCGATCCTGCTAGGATTCCTTGTATTCGGCGACATTCCCGACGCGGCGATGATAGCGGGTGCAACCATCATCGTCGGCTCGGGCCTCTACACGCTCTATCGCGAACGGGTTGTGGGCAAGCAATTGCCCGCCGCCCAAAGCACCAGCCCGGCAATGGCGCCGGACGGCATGTAGCCATGACGACCGCGCCTTACGTGACGAGAACGCCGCCAGGCATCGCCACGCTGGTCATGGCGGCGTCGGTCGGCCCTCTGGCGATGAATGTGTTCCTGCCGTCGCTGCCCGGCATGGCGCGCTACTTTTCCGCCGACTACGCAGTCGTGCAGCTTGCCGTCTCGCTCTACCTCGCCGCAACCGCCCTGCTCCAGTTGCTGATCGGTCCCGCCTCGGATCGATTCGGGCGCAGGCCGGTCCTGCTCGCCTGCTTCGGGATATTCCTTGTCGCCACACTGGCCGCGATCTATGCGCCGACGATAGAAGCACTGCTTGTTTGCAGGATTTTCCAGGGCTTTTCAGCTGCAGGGATGGTTCTGGCGCGCGCCGTGGTGCGAGATACGGTCGAGACCGCCGAAGCCGCGAGCAAGATCGGCTACATCACCATGGGCATGAGCGTCGTGCCGATGGTCGGCCCGCTAATCGGCGGCCTGCTCGATGAACTCTACGGCTGGCAGTCGGGCTTCGTGCTGACGCTCGCCTTCGGGCTTGTTGCGTTCGCCGTCGTCCAGATCGACCTAGGCGAGACCAATCACGACCGCACGTCGAGCCTTGTACAGCAATTCCGGTCCTACCCCGAACTGCTCGGCTCGCGCCGGTTCTGGGGCTATACGTTGACGGCGACATTCGCCTCCGGCGCATTTTTCGCGTTTCTCGGCGGCGGCCCCTATGTGGCGACGGAGATGCTGAGGCTGTCGCCCTCGCAATACGGCATGTATTTTGGCATCATCTCGGTCGGATACATGCTCGGCAATTTCCTTTCCGGGCGCTACTCGCGGGCGATCGGACTGAACCGCATGATGCTGACTGGCAATGTCATTGCCTGTTCCGGGCTGGCGTTGGCGATGTTTTTGCTTTTGGCCGGCCATCTCCATGCGCTGGCGCTGTTCGGGCCGGTATTCTTCGTCGGCGCCGGCAATGGAATGACGCTCCCTAACGCCAATGCTGGCATTGTGAGCGTCAGACCGCACCTGGCCGGTTCGGCATCCGGGCTCGGCGGCGCGCTGACTATCGGCGGCGGTGCAGCGCTTTCGGTGCTTGCCGGGGCGTTGCTGACGCCCGAGAGCGGCCCGATGCCGCTGCTGCTGGTCATGTTCATCCCCCTGGCCGCGGCGGGCCTCACGACGCTTTATGTCATGCATGTTGCGCGCGTCGCGGGCGAGATTTGAGGCCGGCATGGACGCCGGCGACATACCGCTACGGCCAACCGGTCGAAACTTGTTGCGGAGATGATTGCGTGAAAAGCCGTGTGTTCGGCATTACCGGCTGGAAGAACTCCGGCAAAACCACCCTGACTGAGAAACTGGTAGGCGAGCTTACCCGGCGCGGCTGGACGATCTCGACCGTCAAGCACGCGCACCACGATTTCGATATCGACAAGGAAGGTGCCGACAGCTTTCGCCACCGGGCCGCCGGCGCAACGGAGGTAGCTGTCGTCTCGGGCAGGCGCTGGGCGCTGATGCACGAACTGCGGGGCGAGGCCGAACCCTCGCTCGACGCGATCCTCGCCCGGCTGGCGCCTTGCGACCTCGTGCTGGTCGAAGGCTATAAGCGCGAGCCGCACAGGAAGATCGAGATGCGACGACGCGACGCCAAGGACGCCACGCCACTCTCCTCCTCCGACCCCAACATCGTCGCGATCGCGGCGGACCATCCAGTCTCCGGCGAGGCAGTTCCCGTTTTCGGCCTCGACGACCTCGAAGCCATCGCTGACTTCGTCGAGGCGGTGACGGGATTATCCCGAAGCTAACCCTCTCGAATTTGCGCAAAAACTCCCCGCAAATGCCCGTCAGGGTTGGGAATTGTTTGCCGTAAGGCCCCGTTTGCGATTGCTTTTCTTCTGAAAACAGTGGGAATATCCCGCCATCGGCGCGACAGAGGTCGCGCCAGCGATGCTCCGGCGTCGGGCCGGAACGCAAGACCATGAGGGATTAAATGCGTACGATGAAACGCTTGACGCTCGCGGCCTCCGCAGCAGCAATTGCGCTGATGCTGGCCGCCTGCTCGCAGGAGGAAACCAAGACGGCCGAGACCGCGCCGGCGGCTCCTGCCGAAACGGCTGCGCCTGCCGAACCTGCACCCGCCCCCGCCGAAACCGCGACTGCTGAGCCTGCCCCGGCCGCTCCGGCTGAGACGGCGACAGCCCCGGCCGCTGAGCCGGCGCCAGCTGAAACCGCAGCGGCTCCTGCTCCGGCTGAACCGGCCGCCGAACCTGCACCTGCCGAAACCGCCGCGGCGCCCACAACGGCTGAGCCAACCGCGGCTGCTGCCTCCGGCGGAACGCTCAAGATTGGTACCGAAGGCGCCTACCCGCCCTTCAACAACCTGACCGCCGACGGCAAGCTGGAAGGCTTCGACATCGACATCGCCAATGCGCTCTGCGAGGAGATGAAGGTGAAGTGCGAATTCGTCACCCAGGATTGGGACGGCATCATCCCGGCGCTGCAGGCCGGCAAGTTCGACGCCATCATCGCCTCTATGTCGATCACCGACGAGCGCAAGCAGAAGGTCGACTTCACCAACAAATACTACAACACCCCGCCGGCGATCGCCGCGCCGAAGGATACAGACATCAAAGGCGTGACCAAGGAAGACCTCGCCGGCAAGACGCTCGGCGTCGCCACCTCCACCACCCACTTCAACTATTCGGAAAAGACCTACACCGACTCGACGATCAAGGGCTATCCGACAAGCCAGGAAGAGCAGCTCGACCTTGCCAACGGCCGCCTCGATGCCATTAATGACGATATCACGGTGCTGGAGGAATGGCTGAAGACGCCGGACGGCGCCTGCTGCAAGATCGTCGGTACGATCACACCGGTTCCGGAAATCCACGGCCCCGGTGCGGGCATCGCTGTGCGCAAGGGCGAGACCGACCTGGTCAACAAGTTCAATGCCGCGATCGACGCCATCCGCGCCAACGGCAAATACAAGGAAATCAACGACAAATACTTCAGCTTCGACGTCTACGGCGGCGAGTCCTGAGACAATCGCGATGGGCGGCGGCATAGCCGCCGCCCATCGTTTTAGTGTGTTGATCAAGGGAGCGGACTGACCTGATGCCCAGCTATTGGACGCTGCTCAGCTGGGGGTCGGAGGGCTGGCTTGACGACATCGCCTACGGTGCATTCATCACCGTTTCGCTTGCCGTCGCGACGCTCCCGCTCGGTCTGATTATCGGCTTCTTCGTGGCGCTTGCGAAACAGGCCTCGGAGCCTTCGCTCCGGCTTGTGGGCAATATCTACACAACCATCTTCCGTGGGCTTCCTGAACTCCTCACCCTTTTCCTCGTCTACTACGGCGTCCAGATCGGCCTGCAGAATATCGTGCGGCTGGTGCAGCCTGACGCTACCATCGAAGTCAACAGTTTCGTTTCAGGCATGGTTGCGCTCGGCGTGGTGTTTTCGTCCTACGCCAGCGAGGTGTTCCTCTCGGCCTTTCGCGCGATTCCGCGCGGTCAGTATGAGGGCGGCTATTCGATCGGCCTGACCAGCGGCCAAACCATGCGGCTGGTGGTGCTGCCGCAATTGGTGCGCATTGCCCTGCCCGGCCTCGCCAACCTTTGGCTGATCCTGCTCAAGGACACCGCGCTGGTCTCGGCGATCGGCCTCTCCGACATTCTCCGACAGACCGGCATTGCCGCGCGCGTCACCCGCGAAGCCTTCCTGTTTTTCAGCCTTGCTATCTTCATCTATCTCGTCCTGGCGATCATTTCGTCGTTCGGCATCCGAGCCGTCGAACGCGCGGTCAGCCAGCATGAGGACGGTCGATAATCATGGCTACCGAATCCGTGAGCATCGCGGCGCCTCCGCCACCGGCGCAAGGCTGGCCCCGGGAACGCATAGTCGGCTATACGCTGGTCGGCCTGTGGACTGTCGCAGGCATTGCGCTGGTTACCTACCTGGTCAGCGCCTGGAACACGGAGTTGGTCAAGAGATGGGCGCCGGCCTATTTCTCGGGCCTAGGCGTGACCCTGGCGCTTGTCGCCATCTCGATCGTGCTCGGCGCTATTCTGTCGGTGCCGATCGCCTTTGCACGGATGTCGAGGAACAAGGTTGTTGGAGCGCTCGCCTACGCTTATGTCTATTTCTTCCGCGGCACGCCGCTGCTCGCCCAGACATTTCTCATCTACTACGGGCTCGGCTCGCAGCGCCCTATGCTGGAATCCATAGGTCTGTGGTGGCTGTTCCGTGATGCCTGGTATTGCGCCATCCTTGCCTTCTCGCTCAACACCGCGGCCTATCAGGCCGAGATCCTGCGCGGCGCAATCGAAAGCGTGCCAAGAGGCCAGTGGGAAGGCGCGGCGTCGCTCGGCCTCCACAAGCTGCAGACACTGCGCAAGATCATCCTGCCGCAAGCGCTCATTGTGGCGCTGCGTCCCTACGGCAACGAAATCGTCCTGATGATCAAGGGCTCCGCTGTGGTCGCGCTCGTCACGGTCCCCGACCTGATGGGTCAGACGCGCCTGGCGTTCTCGCGGAGCTTCGACTATCAGGCCTATCTCTGGGCCGCCATTTTCTACCTCGTCCTCGTCGAGACTTTGCGTCACGGCGTCGAATGGGTAGAACGTCGCATTACGCGGCATCTCGTGCGCT
This sequence comes from Mesorhizobium sp. WSM2240, assembly GCF_040438645.1. Classification (NCBI taxonomy): domain Bacteria; kingdom Pseudomonadati; phylum Pseudomonadota; class Alphaproteobacteria; order Hyphomicrobiales; family Phyllobacteriaceae; genus Mesorhizobium; species Mesorhizobium sp. WSM2240. The sequence continues at coordinate 2,304,589 of NZ_CP159253.1, read as the reverse complement.
AACAGCATAGCTGCCGCGACGCATCAAAAAACCGGAATATCGCACTGAAAGGACTGCACCATGGCATCTGTCGCGTTTCTCGGACTTGGCGTGATGGGCTACCCGATGGCGGGTCACCTGAGGAAAAAGGGCGGGCATAACGTGACCGTCTACAACCGCACCGCCGCTAAGGCCGAGAAGTGGGTGGCGGAATTCGGCGGCGCGGCGGCGCGTACGCCGCAAGAGGCTGCAGCGGGCAAGGATTTCGTGTTCTCCTGCGTCGGTAACGACGACGACCTTCGGCAGGTGACCATCGGCCCCGACGGCGCGTTCCAGGCGATGAAAAAGGGCGCTATCTTCATCGACAACACCACCGCATCGGCCCAAGCCGCTCGGGAACTCGCGGAAAAGGCGGCGGCCGGCGGCTTCGGCTTCCTCGACGCGCCCGTTTCGGGCGGCCAGGCCGGCGCGGAGAACGGCGTGCTTACCGTGATGGTCGGCGGCGAGCAGGAGACGTTCGACAGGGCGAAGCCGGTGATCGACTCCTACGCGAAGATGGTCGGTCTGATGGGACCGGCCGGCTCCGGCCAGCTTACAAAGATGATCAACCAGATCTGCATCGCCGGCCTTGTGCAGGGTCTGGCTGAGGGCATTCATTTCGGCAAGAAAGCCGGACTCGACATCGAAAAGGTTATCGAGGTGATCTCCAAGGGCGCCGCCGGTTCCTGGCAGATGGAAAACCGCCACAAGACGATGAACGCCGGCAAATACGATTTTGGCTTTGCGGTCGACTGGATGCGCAAGGATCTCGGCATTTGCCTCGCCGAAGCGGACCGCAAGGGCGCGAAGCTGCCGGTCACAGCGCTTGTGGACCAGTTCTACAAGGATGTGCAAGCGATGGGCGGCAGGCGATGGGATACGTCCTCGCTGCTGGCGCGGCTGGAAAAGTAGCCGCGATTCTACTGCTTGCCTAATGTTTGGCTATATGGTCGAGCACGATTTGCGCCGCGATCTCACCAGACGGCCGGTCAGTGCGCATGCGCCCCGCGACTTCGGCGAAGCCGTCCTTCTGCCACGTCCTGAACGCAGTGTCGGCCCACAGCGCTTCGATGTGGCGGGCAAGGTTTTCGGGCCTGACATACTGGTTGTAGAATTCCGGAACGATCGGCTGGTCAGCGATCAAATTGGGCAGGAGCGCGGACCAGACGGAGACCAGCCCCTGGATGAGCCGCGCGACCGGGTCGAGTCTATAGCTCGATACCGAGGGGACGCCGGCCAGCGCTAGTTCCAGCGAGACGGTTCCAGACGCTATCAGCGCTGCGTCGGCTTCGCCGAATGCCTGCCATTTGCGCGCCTGGTCGAGAATGATCTCGGGCTTCACGGCCCAACCGGAGACCGCGGCTTTGACGGTATCGGCGACATGTGGCACCGTTGGCAGGAGTAGGCGTAGGCGATGGCCACGCGATCGCAGCACCGAAACCGTTTCGCCAAACACCTCTATAAGGCTTCTGACTTCGCCCCTGCGCGAGCCGGGCAGCAGGAGCAGCGTCTTTTCGCGGGCCTCGGACAGGTCGCGCGGAGCAGCCTGCATAGAACTAGCCAGCGTCACTCCCTCGTCCTGGGTCAGGCGGTGGCCCACATAGGTTCCGGGCGGGCCGCCGAGACGCTGCAGTTCGGCCGCCTCGAAAGGCAGAAGGCAGAGCACGTGATCGACATGCGGCCGCATTGCCGGCGCCCTGCCCGGCCGCCAGGCCCAGACGCTTGGGCAGACATAATGCACGATCGGAATCGAGGAATCCCGCGCCCGCACTTTTTTGGCGACGCGTAGCGTGAAATCGGGACTGTCGATGGTGATCAGGCAATCCGGCTTCTCGGCTACAACGGCCCGCGCGGTCTCACCGATGCGGCGGATCAGCCGCGGGAGATCGCGCAGGATGGCGCTGATGCCCATCAGCGCGATCTCGCTCGCGTCGAACAACGGCGAAAGCCCCAGTTCCTGAAGATGGCGGCCGCCGGTCCCGACAAGCCGGATCTCGCGACCGGTGAGACGTTGCAGGGCGCGCACGATGTCGGCGCCCAAGAGGTCGCCGGATTCCTCACCGGCGATAATGGCGATCTTGAGCGGGCGGGTGTCGCTCATGGCTTGCCGCCTGCCGGCAGGCCAACCACGAACAGGCCGAGTGCGTCGGCGCGCTTGACCGTCTCACCGAAATCCAGCACCAGCGAATGACCTGCCTCGACGCCTATGCCGGCAAGGCCTGCAGCATGGGCGGCATCAACGGTTGCCGGGCCGATGCCCGGAAGGTCGGCGCGCAATTCCTGGCCGGGCTTGGCGCATTTGACGAGAACGCCGCGTTTCCTGCCGCCGATGCGGCCGTGATGGCGCAGTTCCTTCACCCGCTCGAGCAGCCCGTCGGTTCCCTCCACGCCCTCCAGCGCCACCACCCGGCCGCCGATCGCCACCGCCGCCTGGCCGATGTCGAGTGCACCGATGGCGCGAGCGGCGGCGAGTGCAGCGTCAAGGTCGGCCGCGTCGCCTTTCATCGGCCTGGCGCGGGTCATCAGCCCTTCCGGCGCAAGCAGGTCCGGAACGACTTCGTGTGCGCCGATCACCTTGAAGCCTTCGGCTTCGATCTGACCGATGATGACCCTGAGCAAGCCGTCGTCGCCGCGCGCCAGCGCCATCAGGATTCTTGGCAGGATACGCAGCAAGGCAAGGGTCGGCCGGATTTGCCTCCAGTGCGGACGGCGGCTTACCCCACCCGCCAGCACGACGTGGGTGATCTTGCGATGTTTCAGGAGCGGCAGTAGAGCGCCGATCTCTTCCAGCGCCAGCCATTCATGTTCGAAGGAGGCCAAAGCGAGATCGTCGCCCGCCTCACCGGCGAGCATCACGACGAAGGGCGAATGGCCGGCCTCGGCCAGGCTCTTGGCGATGGTGACGGGCAGCCTGCCGCTCCCGGCGACCACAGCGACCCTGTCGCCGGCGGCAAGCTTGTTGCGTGGTTCCGCGTCAGCTCTCGTCATCGTCGGCGTCATCGGCGCCGGCTTTCAGCGGCGGCACGGCGTAATGGCGCTTGCCGCGCGCGCTGATGAAGTCGACGATCTTCATCGCAGCGGGGAAACCGGCGAATTCGGCGCGGGCGATCTCGATATTTTCGGCAACTGGGCGGGCCGGGTCGAAGATGGTGCGGTAGGCGCGCCGCAGCGCCTGAATTTCCGTTCGCGGCATACCGGAGCGCTTGAGGCCGACGACGTTCAATCCGCGCAGTTTGGCGCGATTACCCATGGCTATGGCGTAGGGGATCAGGTCGCCGACCAGCATGGAGCCGCCGGCCAGAAAGGCGTTGTGGCCGATGCGGACGAACTGGTGAACCGCGCTCAGACCGCCGATCGCGACATTGTCGCCGATCTCGCAATGGCCGCCTAGCGTCGCACCGTTGGTCAAGGTGACGTTGTCGCCGACGATGCAGTCATGCGCGACATGCGAATAGGCGAGGAAATTGCCGTTGTTTCCGACAATGGTCGCGCCGCGGGCATTGTCGGTTCCGGTGTGCATGGTGACGAATTCGCGAATGGTGCAATTGTCGCCGATGGTCAGCGTGGTGCGGCCGCCCTTGTGGCCGGTATTCTGCGGCGGACCGCCGAGCACAGCTTGCGGGTAGACGACGCAGTTTTCGCCGATCGTTGTTGCGCCGATGACCGTGACATGGCTGACGAGGCGCGTGCCCGCGCCGATCGTGGCATCCGCGCCAACGTGGCAAAGCGGCCCAATCGAGACGCCTGCGCCTATCTTGGCGACCGGCTCGACCACAGCCGAGGGATGGATGAAAGGGTCAGTCTGCATCAAGTCTTTCCGGGTCAGGCCGTCGGCGGCGACATCATCGCCGAGATCTCGGCTTCCGCGGCTTTCGCCCCGTCTACCATCGCCTCGCAGGCAAAGCGCCAGATATTGCCGCGCTTCTTCAGCTTTTTTACGTGAATTTCAAGGCGGTCACCCGGCACGACCGGACGGCGGAATTTGGCATTGTCGATGGTCATGAAATAAACCAGCGACGGCTTGTCGGTCTTCTGGCTGCGGATGCAGATGGCGCCGGCCGTCTGCGCCATCGCTTCGACGATAAGAACGCCGGGCATGACCGGCTGCTCAGGGAAATGGCCCTGGAAATGCGGCTCGTTGATGGTGACGTTCTTGATGCCGATCGCTGAATTGTCTTCATCGATTTCGATGATTTTGTCGACAAGCAGGAACGGGTAGCGATGCGGCAGGAGTTTCATCAGGCCCAGAATGTCAACGATATCGAGCGTCGCTGGCGGCGTATCAGCCATTATCATCACCCTTTTTCGGCCTGGTCTGCGCCAGCCTGCGGATCATCGCAAATTCGCGCATGGCTTCTTTCATCGGCTTCGCCGGATAACCCGCCCAGACTTCGCCGGCCGGCACGTCGTGCATGAACCCGCTTCGCGCCGCAAGCTGCGCTCTGTCGCCGATCACCACATGGTCGGCCAGTCCCACGCCGCCGCCCATCAGGACGTTGTCTCCAATGGTGACGGAGCCGGAAATGCCGGTGAGACCGGCAATGATGCAGCCACGGCCAATGCGAACGTTGTGGGCGATCTGGACCAGATTGTCGATCTTGGTGTTCTCGCCGATGACGGTATCGGCCATTGCCCCGCGGTCGATGGTGGAGTTTGCTCCGACCTCGACATTGTCCTGGATGACCACGCGGCCGATCTGCGGAATGCGCTCGGGCCCTCCGCGGCCGGCGACGAAGCCGAAGCCGTCCTGGCCGATCTTTGCGCCGGCATGGATGATGACGTGGTTGCCGATCAGCGCGTACTGGATGGTGGCGTTGGGCCCGACATAGGCGTTGCGGCCGATCTGCGAATTGCGGCCAATAACGACATTCGGCGCGATGATCGTGCCGGCTCCGATCGAGACCCCTGCCCCGATCACCGCGCCGGCTTCCACGACGACGCCGGCCTCGAGATGCGCCGTCGGGTCGATATGGGCCGCGGGCGAAATGCCGGTCTCACCGGTGATTGCGCCGGGTGTCGCGGCATCGGGAAAAAGCAGCCGACCGACCATGGCGAATGCGCGCTGCGGCGTCGGCGTGACCAGTACGGCGATGCCGGAAGGCGCGCGGCCGGCTATATCGGGAGTGACCAGAACCGCCGCCGCGTTCAGCTTGTCGAGCAGCCCGGCATTGCGCTTGCCTTCGACGAAAACAAGCGCACCCTCCCCGCCAGTGGCAGCCGACGCGATGGTCGAGATGGCAGTTGCGGAATGTGCGCTATCTGCAAGTTCGGCGCCGGTAAGGCTTGCGATCTCGCCCGCCGAATAGCGTCGTGACGGCACGAAGAAGACCGGGTCTGACATGCAAGCCTTTTCTTCCGGGCCATTCAGGCCCGGAAGCATCTTTCAACCAATCAGAAGCGGGTCGAAATGCCGAAGTTGAAGTTCTGTTCCTCGTCGTTCTCTTCCTTAACGACCGGAACCGCGTAGTCGATGCGCAGCGGACCGAAGGGCGAAGCCCAGATCAGGCCGGCGCCCACCGAAGCGCGCCACTCCATGCCGGTGCCGACGAGATCGATCGTAGTACCGGCCGTATCGATGTCGTTGCCATAGAGCGTCGCTGCGTCCGCGAAAACCGCGCCACGCAGGCCGAAGCTTTCCGGAACGACTGGAACCGGGAACTGCGCCTCGACGGACGCATTGAAGTAAGTCGTACCGCCGAGATGATCTTTGTCATCAGAGGCATCATCGTACGGGCCGATGCCGTCGAATTCGAAGCCGCGGATCATCCGGTCATTGCTCTTGAAGTGATCAAAGATGCGCAGATTGCTTTCCGAGCCGAAGCCGGCGATATGGCCGCCGCCGACACTGACCAGGCCGACGATATCCATTTCTTCCGAAAGCGTGTGATAGTAGCTGCCACGTCCTGTCAGCTTCACGTACTCCGCATCGCCGCCAAGCCCGGCGACTTCAGTCGTGAAGTTTGCGTATATGCCCGAATGCGGGTTCTTCATGTCGTCGATGGTGTTGTAGACGAGCCCACCCGAAACGGACGATTTGTTCCACGGGCTGTTCTCGACTCCGTCGATAATGGCTTCCGATACGCCGCAATCCGGGTCCGGCGTGCCGGGAACGTCTGGATCGTCGCAGCCTTCACGGAACTCGTACTCTTCCTGTGTGAAATTATAAGCCAGCTGCGTGCTGATGTTCTCGGTGATCGGAAGGCCGAAGCGTACGGTCGCGCCGGTCAGTTCGCTCTCGTAGTCGTTGTAGCGGCGGGTCTGGCGGAAGACATCGAAGCCTGCCGCGATGCGTCGTCCGAGGAAGTAGGGCTCGGTGAAAGACAGCATGAAGTCGCGCGAATCCTTGCCACCGCCGGCCGAAAGCCGGATGAACTGGCCACGGCCGAGGAAATTACGCTCGGTGATCGCACCTTCGATCGAAGGTCCGGGGGTCGAGCCGCCCGTCGTGTAGCCCGCGCCGATCGAGAATTCGCCGGTCGACTTCTCCACAACATCAACGACGAGCACCACCTGGTCCGGCTCCGAGCCGGGAGCGGTGGCGATCTCGACGCGCTCAAAGTAATTAAGGGCTTCGAGCCGTCTCTTCGCGCGCTGGATCAGCACCTGATTGAACGCGTCGCCTTCGCTGACGTCGAACTCGCGGCGAATGACATAGTCACGCGTGCGCGTGTTGCCACGGATCTCGATGCGCTCGACATACGTTCTCGGGCCCTGATCGACCGTATAGACAACCGAAATGGTGCGGTTTTCGAAATTGCGGTCGCCGCGCGGCGTGACCTGCGCGAAAGCGTAGCCGAGACCGGCGACATGCTCGGTAAGGGCAATGATGGAGTCTTCGACATTCTTGGCGCTGTAGACCGCACCGGGGCTGGTTTCGACCAGCGAACGCAGAGATTCGCCATCGACGCCCGCAATCGTACTCTCGACGCTCACATCACCGAAGGTGTAACGCTCGCCTTCGTCGACCGTGATCGAGACCGTGTATTCGTTGGTTGCCTCGTTGAGCTCACCGAACGCCGAGACGACCTGGAAATCGGCATAGCCGCGGTTGTAGTAGAAGCGGCGCAGCGCTTCCTCGTCCGCGCGCAGGCGCTCCTCGTCATAGATGTCGTCCCGCAGCAGGAATGACAGAATGGTCGAGCGCTTGGTGGCGATCACGTCGGAGAGCCGTCGATCGCTGAAAGCGTTGTTGCCGGTGAAATTGATCGAGGCGATCTTGGTTCGGTCGCCTTCGTTGATCTCGAACACGACGTTGACGCGGTTGTCCCCCAGATCAATCGTTTTCGGGGTGACAGTGGCGTCGTTGCGGCCAATGCGCTGGTAGGCCGCGCGGATCGCTTCCGCATCGGTTTCCAGCGAGGCGGGCGAAAACGTGCCGCGCGGCTTCAACTGGACGGTGCCGGCTAGCTGTGCGTCCTTGATCTTCTTGTTGCCTTGGAAAAGGACCTGATTGACGACCTGATATTCCGAAACCTGCACCACCAGCGTCGAGCCGACCTGGGTGATGCGGACATCAGAGAACAGACCGGTGCCGAACAGGCGCTTCACAGCCTCGTCAATGTCGGCGTTGGAAAACGACCTGCCGGGGCTAATGGAGAGGTAGTTGCGGATGGTTTCAGCGTCGACCCGCTGATTACCACGCACATCAATGCTGCTGACAACCGCCGCCTCGGCCATTGAAACTGATGCAAACTGCAAAACGGCTGCGCCCGGAACTGCCAGAGCAGCAGACACAGCCACCGCGGAAGCGGCGCTCAAAAACTTCGTAACTGCCTTCATCGGGCTTTAAAACCTTTTCTCGAAGTCCCCACGGCGAGAAAACCGGACGTGCGGTAAATTTCCCATACCGTATTAACCGGATTTTCCCTACACGCAAGGCTTCTGGTTAATTTGCGTTTACTTCGCCATTCCGCGTGGCTTTCGCGTCACGCATATTCCCCGCGATGGTAAACGCCGTCGTAACGACAGCAGTCGCCAGCCCAAATTTCTTCATGTTTTCAGCACCCAAACAGGTCGTTCCAGAAAACGAACGCCATGAAGGCTAGAACAAGAATCATCCCCGTTCGGTACACCGCCTCCATCATGCGCTCCGACACAGGACGCCTGATGACGGCCTCTATGCCGTAGAAAACCAGATGGCCCCCATCCAGTGGGGGAATCGGCAGAAGGTTCAAAAATCCAATGCCAACGGAGAGCAGCGCAATCAGTTCGACCAGCCGCTCGAAGCCGAGCTTGGCCGCCTTGCCGGCCATGTCGGCTATCTTGATCGGACCGCCGAGCTGGCATTTGTCCTCGCGCCCGACCGCGAAGCGCTTCAGGAACTGGCCGGTTCGCATGATGATGCGGCCTGTCTCACTCACGGCCTCCGCCACCGCGCCGGGCACGCTGTATTCGATGACGCGGAACTGGCCGACTTCCTTGGTGTTGACCACTCCAATGACACCGATGCGGAAGGTGTTGCCGGCGGCGTCCTTCTGTTCGGTGACTTTGGGTGTCGCCGTCAGTTCGATCTCTTTGCCGTCGCGCAGCAGCACAAAGTCGAGCGGATCGCCGGCGCGGCCGGAGACATGGTACTGGACGTCGGCGAAAGTCCGTACCGGACTGCCGTTGACACTGACGAAACGGTCGCCGGGCAAGAAGCCGGCTACTTCGGCGGGGCTGCCGGCCTGAACTTCCGCGATTGTCGGTTCCGAGACGACGCGGCCATAGGTTGAAAAAAACGTCGCAAGCACCGCGATCGTCAGCAGAAAATTGAACAGCGGTCCCGCGACGACCGTCGCCGCACGTTTCCAGACCGGCTGGGTGTGGAACGCCACTTGGCGCTCGGCCGGCGTCAACTTCTCGGCTTCCTCGGCATCAGGCGTGCTGGTGACGTTCATGTCGCCGACGAATTTGACATAGCCGCCGAGCGGTATGGCCGAAAGCTTCCAGCGCGTGCCGCGGCGATCGTTGAAGCCGAAGATCTCGGGTCCGAAGCCGATAGAAAAGGCCTTGACGCCGATGCCGCACCAGCGGCCGACAAGATAGTGGCCCATCTCATGCACGAACACGACGACCGTCAACACGAACAGGAACGGCAAGATAGTGCCGACAAGCAGGCTGTCTAAGCCAAACAGCGTTGAAAACAACTCGTTCAAATCGTGCCCTCGATCAAAACCGCCATTGCGACGATCGCGCCGCGGACTGTGACCTCAATCCCGGCGAATCCGTGGCGCAGACACACCAGAAGCCGGGTGGTCTTCCGCTCAGAGCGGAAACAATCCATGCGCCGGATGATCGGCGCCGCCCGCCATCCAGCCGATGACGTATAGAGCAAACGCCGCCGCGACAAGCCCGTCGACGCGATCCATGACGCCACCATGGCCGGGAATGATGGCGCCTGAATCCTTCACGCCGCAGCGCCGCTTGACCCAGGATTCGAACAGATCGCCGATCTGGGACACGATCGAGAGCAGCAGCGCTACTATGCCAAGGACGGGAAGATTGGCGGCGCCCGCAAGAGCTGCGGCGATGAGCCCCGCGGCAAGCCCGCCGACAGCGCCGCCAATCGCGCCGCTCCATGTCTTACCGGGCGAGATCGCCGGCGCGAGTTTTGGGCCGCCGATGGCGCGCCCAACGAAGTAGGCGAGTATGTCGGTTGTCCAGACCGTGGCGAACAGAAACAGGATGGCCACGAGCCCGGCATTGTCGCCGCTGCGCAGGAAAATCAGCGAAACAGCGGAGAATCCGGCATAGGCAAGCCCGATCGTCGGCCACGAACCCTGCCCGCGGATGAGCCCCATCACGATCGAAGCCACCAGGGCGCCGGCCAAAACGAGCAGCACCGTCGCAGCCGGCAAGCCCGCTATGAGCGACAGCAGCACCGCAGCCAGGATCAGTGCCGTCAGCACCTGGTAGGAAGCATTGGCGACAGTGCGGGACATGGCGCACCATTCGTAGAAGATGGCGGCGCCGATCAGCACCGCCAACAACCGGAACGGCAGCCCGCCGAGCCAGGTCAGCCCCAGTACGACGATCGCCAGCACGGCAGCCGAGAGGACGCGAAGCTGCAGATTGCTCATAGCGCCACATCTCGGGCCGACGGGCCGCCGAAACGCCGTTCGCGCGCCGCGAACTGGCTAAGCGATTCGGCGAAATGCTCACGGGTGAAGTCGGGCCAGTAGCATGGCAGAAATACGAGTTCACTATAGGCCGCCTGCCAGAGCAGGAAATTCGAAAGCCGCATTTCGCCGCTGGTGCGGATGACGAGGTCAGGATCCGGAATGTCGCGCGTGTCGAGCGCCTCGGCGACGGCTTCCACGGTAATGTCGCCAGGAGCGATTTTTCCTGAAGCGGCGGCGGCGGCGAGCTTTTGCGCGGCGCGGGCGATCTCGTCGCGGCCACCGTAATTGAAGGCGATGACGAGTTTCAGCGCATCGTTGCCGGCGGTCAGCGCCTCGGCCTCTTCGAGCAGCGCCTTGATATCGCCCTGCAGCCCGGCGCGATCGCCGATGATTTTTACGCGAACGCCGTTCTGGTGCAGTTCGGCGAGATCACGCCGGATAAACAGCTTCAGGAGCCCCATCAGGTCGCTGACCTCGGATTTCGGCCGCGACCAGTTTTCCGAAGAGAAGGCGTAGACGGTGAGCCAGGAGACGCCGAACTCGCCAGCTGCCCGCACTGCCTGGCGCAACGCTTCGACGCCGGCGCGATGCCCGGCAAGGCGTGGAAGCCCGCGGGCCTTCGCCCAGCGGCCGTTTCCATCCATGATGATCGCGACATGCGCGGGCGTTGTCATTTCTTCGCTTTCGGCCGCGGCATTGCCGAGCATCAGACGTGCATGATCTCGGCTTCTTTCGCCGCCAGCAGGCTGTCGATCGAGCTGATCGTCTCGTCGGTCAGCTTCTGAATCCGGTCAGCCTGCTTGCGGTGATCGTCCTCGCTGATATCGCCATCCTTTTCAGCCTTTTTAAGGTGATCCATGCCGTCGCGGCGAACGTGCCGGGCGGCGATGCGCGCGTTCTCGGCATAGGTGTGGGCGATCTTGACCAGTTCCTTGCGGCGCTGTTCGTTGAGTTCCGGCAGCGGAATGCGCAGCGTCGTGCCGTCCATGATCGGGTTGAAGCCGAGATTGGCTTCGCGAATGGCGCGGTCGACCGCGCCGACCATAGACTTGTCCCAGACGGAAACCGAAATCATGCGCGGCTCCGGCACCGAAACGGTCGCGACCTGCGTGATCGGCATGGCCGAGCCATAGGCCTGGACCATGACCGGATCGAGCAGGTTGCTGGACGCGCGGCCGGTCCTCAGAGAAGCCAGATCGTGCTTGAACGCGTTGATCGCTCCATCCATGCGCCGATGAATGTCGTTGAAGTCTGCCCCGCTGGTCATTTTCACTCTCCTTGGCCCCTACGTCGAGCCAATTTGGTCTTCAGGTGTCGGCGACGATCGTGCAGTGACCGCCACCGGTTAGGATTTCGCCGAAACCACCCTGCTCGTGGATCGAATAGACGATTATCGGGATGTTGTTTTCGCGTGCAAGCGCAATCGCTGCAGTGTCCATAATCAACAGGCCCTGGCTGATAACGTCGGCGTGGCTAATGCGGCTATAACGCACCGCGTTAGGATCCACTTTCGGATCGGCCGAATAGACGCCATCCACCTGTGTTCCCTTGAACAGCGCATCCGCGCCGATCTCGGCGGCGCGGAGCGCAGCGGCCGAATCCGTGGTGAAGAAGGGATTGCCGGTGCCACCGGCGAAAATCACGACTTTGCCCTGGTTCATATAAGCCGTCGCCTGGCGCTGCGAAAAGCTCTCGCAGAGTTCGGGCATGGCGATTGCCGAAAGGACCACCGCGTCAACGCCGAGCTTGACCAGCGAGGTGCGCAGCGCCAGCGAATTGATGACGGTCGCAAGCATACCCATGTGGTCGCCGGTGACCCGGTCGCCACCCTTGGAGGCCACGGCCACGCCGCGAAAGATGTTGCCGCCGCCGATGACGACCGCCACTTCGACCCCGAGCGCCCTCGCCTCGGCGATGTCGGAGGCGATGCGGTCGACGACTGAAACGTCGATGCCGAAATGCTGATCACCCATCAGCGCCTCGCCCGACGCCTTGAGAAGCACGCGCCGGTACAGGGGTTTTTTCGTCATCGCTTCCTCGTCGGTATCGTGTTCATGCGCGCGATACACGAAGGGCACCGCGTTGTCACGCGATGCCCTCCTCATAAACCGCCATGAAAAGCTTGATGCGGCGTTACTTTTTCACCGCAGCCGCGACTTCCGCCGCGAAGTCGCTTTCTTCGCGCTCGATGCCTTCGCCGAGCGCAAACCGGAGGAAGCCGGTGATCTTGGCCGGCGCGCCGATTTCCTTCTCGGCTTCCTTCAGTGCAGCCTCGACCGTAATGTCGGGGTTGAGCACGAAGGACTGCTTCAGGAGCACGACTTCCTCGTAGAACTTCCGCATACGGCCTTCGACCATCTTTTCGATGATCGCCTCCGGCTTGCCCGATTCGCGGGCCTGCTCGGTGAAGATCGCCCGCTCGCGCGCAACGGCGGCCGGATCGATCTGCTCTGCGGTCAACGCCAGCGGGTTGGTGGCCGCGACATGCATCGCCACCTGGCGGGCAAAGGTGCGGGCCGCATCGGCGTTGCCGGCGGTCTCGATCGCGACCAGCACGCCGAGCTTGCCGAGGTTTTCGGCGACCGCGTTATGGACATAGGTCGCAACGGCGCCTGCGCCGACCGACAGCTTCGCCGAGCGGCGGAACGACAGGTTTTCGCCGATAGTGCCGACGGCATCCTTGATCGCCTGCACGACGGTCTTGTCGGTGCCGGGGTACGTTGCGTTGGCGACCGCTTCGGTCTCGCCGCCGACAGACAGCGCCACCTGCGCGACATTGCGCACGATCTCCTGGAAGGATTCGGCGCGCGCGACGAAGTCGGTCTCGGAATTGACCTCGACCACGACGGCCGAAGTAGCGTCGCCGGCGACGCCGACCAGGCCTTCAGCCGCCGTGCGGCCGGCCTTCTTGTCGGCCTTGGCGATCCCCTTGGCGCGCAGCCAGTCGACGGCCGCTTCCATATCGCCATTGGTCTCGGCGAGCGCCGCCTTGCAATCCATCATGCCCGCGCCGGTCATGTCGCGGAGTTGTTTGACCTGTGCTGCCGTAATGCTCATTTTTGCCTCTTGGATCGAAATGCGCGAGCGCACCACCGAGTGCTCGATGATGCGCCTGCCGGCGACGCGGCAATCCGCGTCGCAAGAATTAGGGCCGGAGTCCGGCCCCGTCGATTTACGCTTCGGGAGCGCCGGCTGCCGGCGTCTCGTCGAGCGTCGGCTCGACAGGCGCTTCGGCGGCAGCGCCGATATCGACGCCGAGAGCGCCCTGCTGGCGCGCAATGCCGTCGATCGCTGCCTTGGCGATCAGATCGCAATAGAACTGGATCGCGCGCGCTGCGTCGTCATTGCCCGGGATCGGGAAGTCGATCTTGTCCGGGTCGCAGTTGGAATCGATGATGGCCACGACCGGGATGCCGAGACGCTTGGCCTCGAGGATGGCGATCGCTTCCTTGTTGGTGTCGACCACGAACATCAGGTCGGGCGTCGAGCCCATGTCCTTGATACCACCGAGCGCCTTGTCGAGCTTCTCGCGCTCACGCTGAAGGTTCAGAAGTTCCTTCTTGGTGAGACCGCGGCTGCCTTCACCGGCCAGGATCTCGTCGAGCTTGCGCAGGCGCTGGATCGAATTCGAGATCGTCTTCCAGTTGGTCAGCATGCCGCCGAGCCAGCGCGAATTGACGTAATACTGGGCCGAACGCTGGGCCGCATCGGCGATGATGTCCGAAGCCTGGCGCTTGGTGCCGACGAACAGCACGCGGCCACCTTTGGCGACGGTGTCGGAAACCTGCTTCAGAGCCTGGTGCAGCATAGGCACCGTCTGCGAGAGGTCGATAACGTGGATGTTGTTGCGGGCGCCGTAGATGTACGGAGCCATCTTCGGGTTCCAGCGGTGGGTCTGGTGGCCGAAGTGAACGCCAGCTTCCAATAGCTGGCGCATGCTGAAATCAGGCAGAGCCATTCTTTGTCCTTTCCGGTTAGCCTCCACGGACACTTGACGTTTCTGGGAAAGTTCCCTTGACGCCACCGGAGGTTTCAGCCGGATTTCTCCCGGGCAGACACCAAAGTCCGTGTGTGGAATGAGCGCGCATATAGAGGGAACAGCGCTGCAATGCAACCCGGGCCCTGCCAATCGGTGGCCAGCGGTTTTAATCGCTACGCCTTAGACTTCGCGCTCAGGATGATCGGGTCCGCATCGACAATGCGGAGAGACCTGACCATGGTCGATGTCAACGCCTTGTATTTGAGAAAATGAGGTGACTGCAGATGGGCATCATAAGCTCCCTGATCGGCCTAGACCTCAAGGATTCGGATGTTCGTCGGGCTTCCCTTGACCGACTGGCGTACAGCATCAGCACCCCTGGTTCGATCCTGACCGAGGCTTCGATCTCCTCCCGGAGTAAGGCCTTATAAGTGTCAAATTGAGACGGGTCGATTTCGAGTTCCGCGATTCTTACGAGCGGCCCGCTACTTGTTTTCGCCATCATAACGGATCCACTACCTCGCCAATCCAGAACTTCGGGAATGATGGAACGGATTGGGATAAAATCTCAAACTTCCGCTCGCGCGCAATCCGTCATTGATCTCGTCCAGCGCCGCCTGCATGCGGCGGCGGATCTCGGCCATGGCGTCGGCCGGCGTGCCCTCGAACTGGTGCATTGCGAGTGGTTCCGGCGCCCGGATATAGGCGCGGCGCGGTCCGGCCGGCTGCGGCAAGAAACGGTTCAGCGTGTCGCGCATCGTGCCTTTGCAGCAATCGTTGCGGATGCGCTTGATGTGCTCGGCGATCCCTTCCTGGGTTACCATCTCGTCGGCGAAAGCGAAGTCTCCGATGCGCTGGACACGTGTGACGGTTTCCGACAGCGACTTCACCTGCCTGCGCAATTCCGGATCGGCAGAGCTGTTTTCACGAACGAAGCGCCGCGCGCTCCGCATCGTCTCGTCACGGTTCGATGGGACGGCCTCGGGCAGGAGTTCGCATAGTCGGTCGTGCATGACTGAAAGCAACGCTTCCTGCCGCTCCGCGAACGGCGCGCCATCCGCCTCCACGCCGTTCTTTCCCTCATCCCGGGACAGTAAAGTCTCGTAGATGCGGTAGACCCGGTCGGGAAGTGCGATCGAGCGCGACGCCGGCTCTATCTTCAGGCTGCGCTCGACATAGGCGCATTCCTTCATGAGATCTGCCTCCACGTCGCGGGTAAAGACCAGTTTCCAGACGATCGGCGCGATCCAGACCTCGAGTTCGCGCCCTGCTTCGCGGCTGCGTTGGAACGCTTCCAGTGCCATCTCGGCGGCCCCGGGCATCAGCGGCGCGACGAAATCGCCGTGCCACCCGACGCTGCCTTCCGGATGCAGCAGCACGCTGTGACCCTTCAGCGCCCAGTCGACCGAATGTTCGCGCGCGGCTTGGCTGTTGCCCGGAATCTGCGCGATCAGATTGTTGGCGAGCCAGAATTTCTGCGCTGCTTTACCGAGGCCGTTGACGACGCCATTGGTCGCCCAGAACGCGGCAAGCGGACAGACATGCGAGGCGATCTCCTTGTCGATCATCCAGTCGGTGAAAAATTCGGGATGATTGGGCGTGATGAAGGTCGCCTTCCCCTGCCCGCACACAGCGGCAAGCCGCCCGCGGTCGCCTTCGGGAAAATCGATGTGACGGACATTGGCGATACCACGCAGGCCCGCGATCCTGTTGAACGGAGGAATGTCGCGGAAACCGAAAACGCCCCGCAGCATCAGGACGCGGTTCACCACCGTCATCGCCTTGATCAGCGGCACGCTGGGCACCGGCGCCACGAAAGTATCGAGCCTGCTCAAATCTGCCTCCCCGCGTGTTCATGCCTGCGCAAATGCATGCTGTCGGGGAATTGAGGCGGGCTCAAGTCAAATTTGAACGATGTTCAAGAAATTTCTGGGATTGGTTTATGATCGCTGGAAATGCGCTCGCGGCCGGAACAGCGATGGAAGCCTTGCCATTCTTCACACGCACTCGCCGGCAGACGGCAACGATCTCACTACGGCTGCAGGCGACTGCGCCGAGCCTGACAGCGCGGTCGCGTTCGAAGGCGGTGATGTCATAGTGCGGCGCGGCGGTCTTGGGCGGGCCCTGATAGGATGATCGATGAAGGCCGAGTTTTGCAGCGAAAGCGTGGAGTTCAGCCATATCGTCGGCCATCAGATGGCACCAGCGTCGGCCCGCAAAGCGCCAGATCGCCTCATCGACATAGACGGCCATGCAGAGAAAGACCCGCTACTGGTTGCAGTTCTGCGGGGCCGGGTCGAACAACGTCAAATTGACCAGCTTGCCGGTCATTGAGAAGTCGTTGTAGTCCATCACCAGATCGCGCGTCAGACCGTTTTCGTGCAGCTTGAAGCTGATGCGATACTCCGGCACTTCCTCGCCGCCCTCGGTCGCCTCGTCGAAATAGGCAATGTCGACCGGCCAGAATTTTTCCTTGGCGAACCCGGCGAGCGCCGGGGCTTCCGGATCGCTTTTCTCCACCGGTTCCTTCTTGCCAACCACGACAGTGGTGGTCATCACTTCGTCACCATCTTCGGAACCGTCGAAGATGCTGGTTTCGTAAAAATTCTCACCGGTGTTGGCCTTGCCGATCAATTCGACGAGGTGCTGCGTCGGAAACTGGGTGCCTTCCAGTTTGACGCTGTTCGGTTCCGGCTTCTCTATTTCGACCTTCAAACCGTCCGCTTCGCGCCGCGCCGTGCCCTTGAGCTCGCGCTCCAGCGTCTGATCGGTGAAGGATTTTGTCACGAAGGAGAAGGTCTTGCCGTCGGCAGCCTCGAAGGTCGTCGTCTGCTGATCCGTCAGGCGCGAGTTCTCGCTGGTGTCGATCTGCGTGACGAAGCGGAACTTGACAGTATAGCCCTCGCAGGCAGAGCCGTTGAACTCGTAGACCATGCGGCCGGATAGACCGGTTATGCCAGAACGGTCGGACGCTTCGTCGAGCACGAGGTCGTAAACGGCACGGTGCGGCGCGAGTGGCGCTGCGGCCAGAGCCGGCGCAGAGATGAGCACCGACGGCGAAACAAGGGCTAGCAGGGCAAGGCGCTTTGCGCGCATGTAATCACTCCGGTCCGCATTGCGACGGCTTGGCCGCTTCATGCTGTGCAGTCTAAAAAAAGTCATGGCGGAAGCGAGGCGAAAATTGCAGGTTCGACCAAGCGACCGCATCATACAAAGTCATAGGGAAAGACAATGGGCGAAACAATCGAAAAGCGGCTGAGCGATCTCGGGATCACACTGCCGGCTGCCGCGGCGCCCGCCGCCAACTACGTGCCTTTCATGCGGACGGACAATCTCGTCTTCACTGCGGGGCAGTTGCCGCTCAGGGAGGGCAAGCTGCAGGTCACCGGCCTGCTCGGCCGGGACGTGGACACAGCCGCCGGGCAGGAGGCCGCGAAACTTTGCGCGATCAATATATTGGCGCAGGCCAAGGCCGCGATCGGTGATTTGGAGAAGATCAAGCGGCTGGTGAAGATCACCGTCTTCGTCGCCTCTACACCTGATTTTGCCGAGCAGCATCTTGTCGCCAATGGCGCGTCCGACTTCCTGGTCGCGGTGCTGGGCGAGTCGGGAAAGCATGCGCGTTCCGCGGTGGGAACCGCATCGCTGCCGCTCAATGCATCCGTCGAAATCGAAGCCATAATCGAAGTTGCGTGAGGCGAGCATGAAAAATCTGTCCTGGCTGACCGCGCGGCCGATCGCTCATCGCGGCCTGCATGATTCCAACAAGCTGGTCTGGGAAAACACGCTTCCCGCCTTCGAGGCGGCAGCGTCGAAGGGATATGCGATCGAGTGCGACGTACGCCTGACCAGCGACGGAGTGCCGGTCGTTTTTCACGATGACGGCCTGTTCCGGCTGACGGGAACCGACGGCTGCGTCTGGCAAAGGACGGCGCGGGAGATGGCTGCGCTGCGCATCGGCAGCACCGCGGACCATCCGCCTTCGCTGAAGGAGATGCTCGATCTGGTGCACGGGCGCGTGCCGCTCGTGGTCGAGCTCAAGGGGGTTCCCGGCCATGACGCCAGCCTGGTCGAGCGCGTCTGCGCGCTGCTTCACGATTACGGCGGCAAGGTCGCGATCATGTCGTTCGACCACTGGCTGGTCCGGCAATTTCCGGCGCATGCCCGGAACATCCCGACCGGCCTGACAGCGTGGGGCGAAAAGGAACACGAGCTGGAAGCACATTTTTCCATGCTGGCGCATGACATTTCGTTCGTCTCCTACGGGGTCGACTGCTTGCCCAACCGTTTCGCCGGTTTCGTGCGGGAGAGGCTCGGCATGCCTGTCATCACCTGGACCGTTCGCGACGAGGCTGCCGTCGAGCGGACCTTCGCGCATGCCGACCAGATGACGTTCGAAGGCTTCACGCCTGAAGCCGTGTTGGCCGCATAGCCTTGTGCGGCCACATTTCGATCGTAGATAGAGGCGGATGACCATCAGCGAAGACGAAGCCGGAACCAACGCTGCGGATGGCGAATATGCGATCCGCATCGCGGCCAGTATCGACGCATTCACGCGCGAGGAATGGGACGGCTTTTCCGGCGCCTCACGCAATTGTGCCGGAACTGCATACAACCCGTTCGCTTCCTACGATTTTCTGAGCATCCTGGAAGAATCCGGCTGCGCCGTGCGGCGCTCCGGTTGGCAGGGGCATCATCTGCGGCTCGAAGCGCCGGACGGTGCGGTTCTCGGGGCTGTCCCCTGCTATCTTAAGTCTCACAGCCAGGGCGAATATGTATTCGACCACGGCTGGGCCGACGCCTTCGAGCGCGCAGGCGGACGCTACTATCCGAAATTGCAGGCGTCAGTGCCGTTTACTCCGGCGACCGGACCTCGCCTGCTGGCCAGGCGCGGCGCGAACGAGGCCGCGGTCAAGGCGGCGCTGGCTGCCGGCTTGAAGCTGGTGACCGACCGCCTCGGCGTATCCTCCGCGCATGTGACCTTTGCCGAGACGGCCGATATGGCGGCGCTGGAAAATGCCGGCTTCCTGGCGCGGACGGACCAGCAGTTCCACTTCTTCAATGAAGGCTTTTCGAGCTACGACGATTTTCTCGCAACGCTCGCATCGCGAAAGCGCAAGGCGCTGAAGAAGGAACGCCGCGAAGCGCTCGTCAGCGGCATCTCGATAGACTGGCTGACGGGCAGCGACCTGACCGAAGCGGTCTGGGATGACTTCTTCGCCTTCTACATGGACACGGGCAGCCGCAAATGGGGCCGGCCATATCTCAACCGCACATTCTTTTCGCTGGTCGGCGAACGGATGCGCGACGACATCCTGCTGGTGATGGCGAAGCGCGGCGGACGCTACATCGCCGGGGCGATCAACTTCATCGGATCGGATACGCTCTACGGCCGCAACTGGGGCTGCATCGAGGATCATCCCTTCCTGCATTTCGAGGTCTGCTATCATCAGGCCATCGACTTTGCGATCCACAGGCGGCTCCGGGTCGTCGAGGCCGGCGCGCAGGGCGAACACAAATTGGCTCGGGGCTACCGGCCGGTCACAACGCATTCGGCGCACTACATTGCCCATACAGGCCTCCGGCAGGCCATCGACGACTATCTCGAGCGGGAACGGGCCGAAGTGGCGCGGATGAGCGAGTATCTCGAGGAGCACGGCCCGTTCCGGAAGTCGCCGGATCTCAATGTTGAGCCCCGCCATTGAATCAATTCCGGTCAGCGGCAAATATGGCGGGAACCGACAGACGGCGAGGTACAAATGGCGACTTATGACAACAACAACATCTTCGCAAAAATCCTGCGCGGCGACCTCCCGGCCCATAAGCTCTACGAGGACGCTGATACATTCGCGATGATGGACATCATGCCGCGCGGCGACGGCCACTGCCTGGTGCTCCCGAAAAAGCCGTCGCGCAACATCCTCGACGTCGATCCGGACAGCCTTGCTGCTGTGATGCGCACGACCCAGAAACTGGCTCGCGCGGTTGTGAAAGCGTTTTCGGCCGACGGCGTAACCATTCAGCAATTCAACGAACCGGCCGGGGGACAGGTGGTGTTTCACCTGCACGTCCACGTCATTCCGCGCTTCGAAGGCGTGATGCTCGGACAGCCCGGCGGGCCGATGGAGAAGCCGGAAGTGCTTGCGGCGAATGCCGAAAAGATCAAAGCGGCGCTGGGAGCGGCATAGCCGACGATTATTTGCGGACGTTTTCCGCACTTTCACTCTGTAGGGCCTTCAGCGCCGCAAGAGCCTTCGCGGCGTCGGCAGCCGGCACGAAGATGTGGTCGTGATGGAATGCGGCTACCACATTGGCGGCAATCCCCTCCCGCGCCAACCGGGCCGAGAAGGCGGCGGTCAGGCCAACCGCCTCCAGGCTCGAATGCACGGCAAGCGTGATCATGCGCATCGGCGCGGCACCGGCGAGCCTTTCTTGCTCGGCGATCTCGCGGCGTAGGATCAGCGTCAGGCCTTCAGCCTCGCGAAACATCCCAAGCGGATCGAGACGAGCGAGGTCTGCGATATTCCCATTGGCGACGGTGCAGAAGACGAATTCGCCGTCGTGCAGTTCCGGCTCCATGCCGGCCAGAAGCTGTTGCAGGTCGTTGACGCCGGTCATCCGCTCTATCTCAACTAGCCATGGTAGAATAAGCCCGCGGCAAGGACCGCCTCGGCAACGATGATGCCGACCAGAACGCGCTTGCCCAAGAAAAAGTAGGCGGCGAAACCAAGAGCCGCCGCACCCATGCGCAGGCCGAGCGGCGTTGCTGCCAGCGCGCCGCTGGGGAAGATGATGAGGTTGCCGATGACGGCGGCGACCAGCGCCGTCGCTACCGCCCGGACCAGCACCAGCAGATCCGAATCCTCGGCAATGCGGCCGCCGAAATAGACGCCGAGAAAACGCCAGGAATCGGTGGCGAGCCAGCCTGCGACGAGGATGAACAGGAACGGCCACCACCAAGCGTCCAACGAGGTGAATGTCATGAGGCGCGCCTCCGTCGCGATAGCCGATGGAAGGCGTAAGCCGTGGTACCACCAATAAGGCCGGCCGCGAGCAGATCGTATTGCGGCACAACCACATGGAAGAGCGGCCCGAGGCCCAGCCCAAGCACCATCGCGACATGCCCTGCCCGTTCGCGCGCCGAGCCCCAGAGCGAGGTCAGGAAGTACATCGGGGTCAGGAGAAAAAGCGCTGCCGAAACCGCTGGCGGCAGCCTGTCGGCAACAAGGAAGACGACGGCCACGACACCCATATTGCCCAGCACAAGCGTCGATCCGATGCCGGCATACCAGGTCGTGCGCATGGCGCGCGGGATACCACCGATGCGCTCCATGGCGACAACCCAGGAGGTGACGGCGACAAAATGGGAAAGCACGTAGAGTACCCAATTCGGCGTGCGCCCGCCGCGGAGTTCGGGCACCAACGCCACCACCATTGGCATCAGCCGGACCGATGAAAGCGCGACCGCGAAGGTCGCCGCCGGCAGCGAGGCGCCTGACAGGATCGCGCCGATCAGAACGACCTTTCCGGGCAGCGCCCATACCACGCCGGTCATGAATACGGTCTCGGCGAGCGTCAATCCGGCTTCCTTGGCGAGGCCGGCGAAGCCGACAAAGGCGCTGGCGAGGATCAGTCCTGGAACGGACACCGCCGCCCGGACGCCACGCAGATACCAGTGGCGGCGGTCGGTGACTGTCGGCGCGCGGGGAGTTGCGTCATCAGGCATCGGCTTGCCGGATAACATAAGCTCCTCATCGAGGCGATGTGAAAATCAGGGCAGTTCAATCTGTTCCCGTGGGCCAGGACGGAGGGCCGGCCTCGATTCCGATCCTGTCCCGGACGGCGCAGGCTTGTGCGCGGCAACCCCCAGCATGACCAGAGCGATGCCCAAAACATCGCGGCCGGTCGGGATTTGGGCGAGTACGAGCGCTGCGATGATCGCGGCAGTCGCCGGCAGAAGCGCCAGCATCAGGGCAAAGCTCGCGCGTGGCAGCCGCGACATTGCGAGCTGATCGGAAATATAAGGGATGACCGACGAGCACAGGCCGACCCCTATGCCGGCAAGAACGAGATTTGCCGAGCCAAACGCCTTGACCGCCTCCGCCAAGCCGATCGGCATAACGAAAATGAAGGCAATCGCCATTGCGGCCCCCAAGCGCTCGACGCCGCCACTGGCGCCGCCTTCGGCTGCCTTGTGGCCAAGTACGATATAGGCCACAAACAACCCGCCGTTGAGCGCCGCCCAGCCGAGCCCGATCATGTCGGCGGACCACCTCACATCGATCAGGACGAAGACGCCGGCAACGGCGAGTACGAGTGCTGCGAAATTGCGGCCGGTCCTCAATCCGTAGAGCGCGACGCCGATCGTGCCGACGAATTCCATGGCCGCGACCAGGCTCATCGGCAGGCGCTCGAGCGCGAGGTAGAACGCGACGTTCATGATCGCGAGACTGGCGCCCAAACCGACCAGCAGCAGGCGGGTCCTGGCATCCGCCTCCGCGATCGTCCGCCACGGCTTTGTGAAGGGCGCAAAGATCAACGCGGCAGAGGCGATCCGCATCCACGCGACGCCGAGCACGCCGATGGCTGGAAATAGAAGCACGGCGAAGGACGGGCCGAGATAGTGGAATATCGCGCTGACGCAGAACCAGGCGTGTGGCGGCACGATTTGCGCGGCCCTGTCGAGAGTGGGATTGGACGTGGGCATATGACGATTTCCTCAACCGTCATTATGAGAGGCATTTACGGTATTCTATATGCCTAAGATTAGGCTATTGTCAGGCAGGTGCGGCTACATCATCGGTAAAATTCAATGAAACGCCTTCGATATGAAAATGGCGATATCGACCCGGTCGATGCGAAAATCCTGCGAGCGCTCGCCAGGGATGCGCGAACGAGCACGGCCGAGCTTTCCCGGCTTGTCGGCTTGTCAGCGCCCAGTGTTTCCGAACGGGTGAAGCGTCTTGAGGAGAACGGTGTGATCGAAGGCTATTCGGCTAAGATCAACGCAGCGGCTCTCGGGCTGCCGCTCGCCGCGTGGCTTCGCATCCGGCCTATCCCTGGCCAGCTTCAAAGAGTCGCCGAGATCTTGCGCGCGCTGCCGGAAATCGTCGAATGCGACCGAGTAACGGGCGAGGATTGCTTCATCGCCCGGGCCCATCTCCGGTCGGTGGCCGACCTGGAGCGGCTGATCGA
This sequence comes from Mesorhizobium sp. WSM2240, assembly GCF_040438645.1. Lineage (NCBI taxonomy): Bacteria > Pseudomonadati > Pseudomonadota > Alphaproteobacteria > Hyphomicrobiales > Phyllobacteriaceae > Mesorhizobium > Mesorhizobium sp. WSM2240. Next base: position 2,281,294 of record NZ_CP159253.1, on the reverse strand, counting down.
CCAGATCATCCCCTACGCCATGACCAACACGTCGATTATCCAGTCTTCGCCGGTGGAGCGGCGGCTGCCGCCGATCGGGATCGGCGAGGCATAGCTTCTTCAAACGAAAATCTCCTCCCCGGCACTCGGGGAGGAGATTATGGCTTTGGCCGAACCACTCAGCCCTTTCTGGGCAGTTGTGGCACCAGGCTGCGTTTGCCGCCATCCTTGCCGTTGGCGGCCGGCCGTGACTTCTGCGTCGCCGGCTTGGCAGCCTTCTTGACAGGTTTCCGTGCCGGGACCTTCTTCGGCTCTTCCTTCTTCGGCTTGACCGGAAGCTCATCGGCGAGCGATTCGAGCTTCAGGCCGGTCTCACCGGTTTCCTTGGTCTCGACCGTTACGCGCACTGTGCCGCCCTTCTTCAGCTTGCCGAACAGAACTTCCTCAGCGAGCGGCTTCTTGATGTGCTCCTGGATGACTCGGCCGAGCGGCCGAGCACCCATGCGCTCGTCATAGCCTTTGTCGGCAAGCCAGGAGATGGCCTCCGGCGACAGATCGAAAGTGACGCCGCGCTCTGAAAGCTGGGCCTCCAACTGCATCACGAACTTCTGCACCACCTGATGCACGACCGGGATCGGCAGCGAACCGAACGGGATGATCGCATCAAGACGGTTGCGGAATTCCGGCGAGAACAGCCGGTTGATTGCCTCCATGTCGTCGCCTTCGCGCTTGGACGAGCCGAAACCGATTGCGGCCCTGGCCATGTCGGATGCGCCCGCATTCGTCGTCATGATCAGGATGACGTTGCGGAAGTCGATCGATTTACCGTTGTGGTCGGTCAGCTTGCCGTGGTCCATGACCTGCAGCAGGATGTTGAACAGGTCCGGATGCGCTTTCTCGACCTCGTCGAGCAGCAGCACGCAATGCGGATGCTGGTCGACACCATCGGTCAGCAGGCCGCCCTGGTCGAATCCGACATAGCCCGGAGGCGCGCCGATCAGCCGCGAGACGGTATGGCGCTCCATATATTCCGACATGTCGAAGCGCAGCAATTCGACGCCTAGCGAGGCGGCAAGTTGCTTTGCCACTTCGGTCTTGCCGACGCCGGTCGGGCCCGAGAACAGATATGAGCCAATGGGCTTCTCGGGCTCACGCAGGCCTGCCCGCGCCAGCTTGATCGCCGAAGTGAGCGCCGAGATGGCGGTATCCTGGCCGTAGACGACACGGCGCAATTCGGTATCGAGACCGGCCAGCACCTGCTCGTCGTCGGCCGAAACCGTCTTCGGCGGGATGCGCGCCATGGTGGCGATGGTTGCCTCGATTTCCTTAACGCTGATCGTCTTCTTGCGCCGGGCTTCGGGTACCAGCATCTGGCTGGCCCCGGTCTCATCGATCACATCGATCGCCTTGTCGGGCAGCTTGCGGTCACTGATGTAGCGCGCGGACAGTTCCACCGCCGCCTTGATGGCGTCGTTGGTGAATTTCACCTTGTGGAAGTTCTCATAGTAGGGCTTCAGGCCCTTCATGATAGCGATCGTGTCCTCCACCGACGGTTCGTTCACGTCGATCTTCTGGAAGCGCCGCACGAGTGCGCGGTCCTTCTCGAAGAACTGACGAAATTCCTTGTAGGTGGTCGAGCCGATGCAGCGTATCGCGCCGGAAGACAGCGCCGGCTTCAGCAGGTTCGACGCATCCATGGCGCCGCCGGAGGTGGCCCCGGCGCCGATCACAGTGTGGATCTCGTCGATGAACAGAACCGCGCCGGGATAGTCCTCAAGTTCCTTGACGACCTGCTTCAGGCGCTCCTCGAAATCGCCGCGGTAGCGCGTGCCGGCGAGCAGCGTGCCCATATCGAGCGCGAAGATCGTAGCGTTGGCGAGAACTGTCGGCACGTCGCCCTCGACGATGCGCTTGGCCAGCCCCTCGGCTATAGCGGTCTTGCCCACCCCCGGATCGCCCACATAAAGCGGGTTATTTTTGGAGCGGCGGCAAAGGATCTGGATCGTGCGGTTAATCTCGCTTTCGCGTCCGATCAGCGGATCGATCTTGCCCGACTTCGCCTTCTTGTTGAGATCGATGCAGTAAGCGGTCAGCGCGTCCTGCTGCTGCTTCTTCTTGGCGCCGCTCTCCTCCGGCTCGCCGCCGGACGAATTCTGCTGGTCCTCTTCGGCGCCGCGCGGGGTGCGGGTTTCATTGGCCCCAGGCCGCTTGGCGATGCCGTGCGAGATGTAGTTGACCGCGTCGTAGCGGGTCATCTGCTGCTCTTGCAGGAAGTACGCAGCATGGCTTTCGCGCTCGGCGAAGATCGCCACAAGCACGTTGGCGCCCGAAACCTCGTCGCGGCCAGAAGACTGGACGTGGATTACCGCGCGCTGAATGACCCGCTGGAAGCCGGCGGTCGGCTTGGAATCCTCGTCATAGCCTGTGACCAGGTTGTCGAGCTCAGTGTCGATATAGGTGAGGACGGTCTGCTTGAGTTCGTCGAGATCGACATTGCACGCGCGCATGACAGCGCCCGCCTCGCTGTCATCGATCAGGGCGAGCAGGAGATGTTCGAGCGTGGCATATTCGTGATGCCGCTCATTGGCGAAAGTCAGCGCCTGATGCAGCGCCTTTTCAAGGCCTTGGGAGAAAGCCGGCATTCAAAACCTCATTTCTTCTCCATCACGCATTGCAGCGGATGTTGATTCTGACGGGCGAAGTCCATGACCTGAGACACTTTGGTCTCGGCCACTTCAAATGTATATACCCCGCATTCGCCCACTCCGTGATTGTGAACATGGAGCATTATGCGGGTGGCGGATTCACGATCCTTCTGGAAAAAGCGCTCCAGAATGTGGATGACGAATTCCATCGGCGTGTAGTCGTCATTGAGGATCAGAACGCGGTAGAGGCTCGGTTTCTTGGTCCTGGTCTTGGTTCGCGTGATGACAGCCGTACCGCGACCGGGGCTGTTGCCCCCGTCTTCGCCGTTTTGCATGTGCGCCACAAATTTTGTCGTGGCATCCCCGCCGTTCTTCACCAGTGCCTTGCCTTTCGCGGGTTCCTCACCCGACTGTCGAATGTAGGTAGCCTCATCGCAATTTTAAGCCCTTCTTTTTTGCTGACAATATGGACGAACGCGTGAGCATCGTCGTTTTTCAGGAATTCGCGATATAGGGACGCAAAGGTCACGAAAAAACCCGGCCGCGCGGCGCAGCCGGGTTCTCCCAGTGGGCTTTCCGGGCCCGAATATGTTTGCAGGTTGGCTTAGCGGGCCTTCGCCACGATCGATTCGAACGGCCGGTAGCTGTCCTTCGCCATGTCGGCATAGAGGCCGCTGAGCGTCGTGGCCTCGGCAAGGAAGCCTTCATAGAACTGCTTGGCGTAGTCGGTCTGAATCTCGAACGCATTTTCCAGCGACTTTGCCGACAGTAGTGCTTCCAGCGCGGCGCTGCCGGCTTCGAACGACTTCTTTGCGTATTCGGCGGATTCAACCGCAATCGCCTGAGCGCTCTTTGAAAGCGCGGCGAAGCTCTTCAGCCCGGTATCGACGAACTCCTTGCCGTAATTGCCGGCGTCTTCAAATGTTTGTGTCATTCGATCATCCCTTCGGGTGAGTTGGCGCGCAACACGTCCCGCTGTGCAACGCACCCCAATTTATTGTGCAGCGCAAAAAGAGTCAATTTGGCCCGCGCCGCGCGGCATTTGTTTCAAAATTGGCTCAATCCCGACAAAAAGGATGAACGTCCTGGTTACCATAAACGGATTGGTAACGCTGTCGCCCTTAGGTTCATCGGAAGCGAGGCAGGAGCCTTTGCCGCCTCCGGTGCAATTAAAATTCAAAGGGTGTAACAGTGCGTCAGGCGTTTGCGGCCATTGCCTTTTCCATCGCTTCTCCGTTGAAATCCGCCATTGCTGGATTGCTGGCTATTGCGCTGGGGCTTGCCGCGACCGGCCCGTCTGCTGCGAATTCCAAATACGCGGCGATCGTCATCGACGCCAACACCGGCAAGACGCTGTTTTCGTCTAACGCCGATTCGAGGCGCTATCCGGCGTCGTTGACCAAAATGATGACGCTCTATCTGGTGTTCGAGGCGATGGCCGCCGGCAAAATCACCAAGAACACCTCGATCCCGATTTCCCGTAATGCCGCTGCGGAACCGCCTACGAAGCTCGGGGTCAAGGCCGGCAAATCCATCACCGTGGAAACGGCGATCTATTCCCTCGTGACCAAGTCGGCGAACGATGCATCGACGGCGCTCGCGGAATATCTCGGCGGTTCGGAGAAAGAGTTCGCGCAGATGATGACGGCCAAGGCGCGCAAGCTTGGCATGACCAGCACCGTATTCCGCAACGCTCACGGCCTGCCCGATACGGCGCAGTTCTCGACGGCGCGCGACCTGGCGACCCTCGGCATCGCACTGAAGGAACACTACCCGCAGTACTACTCCTATTTCTCAACGCGCTCCTTCACCTATGGCCGGAATCGCATGGCCAACCACAATCGCCTTCTCGGCCGCGTCAAGGGCGTCGACGGCATCAAGACCGGCTACACCCGCGCCTCAGGCTTCAATCTGGTTTCGTCCGTTTCGCAAGGCGATCGCCGCATAGTCGCGGTGGTGATGGGCGGCAACAGCGGCGCATCCCGCGACAATCACATGGCCGAACTGATCGAGAAATACATGCCCAAGGCATCGACCAGGCGCAAAGGCGCGCCGCTTATCGCCAGCGCCGGGGGTTCGCCTATCGGCGCTCTGGCGAAGGTTTTCTTGCCCAAGAACGATGCGCCGACGCCGGAAGCCCGGCCCGAGGAAGACGTTGTGATCGCGGCCGAGGCGGACGCCGAAACCTTGGAGGAAGCAGAGGTTGCGGCCATCGAAGAAGAAGTTGTGCCTACCCCCACGCCAAAGTCCGTCTTTGTTGAAACTCTCGAATCCGCCCCGGTAGAGCAGGCCTATGCACAACCTTCGGCCGACCGTTTTGGCGGCGACGTCGATCCGGTCGAGACGGCTTCGGTTGCGCCGTCCGGCTGGGCGATCCAGGTCGCGTCGTCGCCAAACAAGTCCGAAGCCAACGCATCCCTGGCCAGGACGAGCAAGGTGGCGCCCGCGGTCCTTGCCCATGCGTCCGGCTATACCGTCACGTTTGACAAGGACGGTGTCATCTACCATCGCGCCCGCTTCGGCGGTTTCGGCTCCAAGGCGGCGGCCTGGAAGGCCTGCGATGCGCTCAAGAGAAAGAAGATCGACTGTTACGCTGTCGAGAACTAGGCGGCGCAACAGGAATCTCCCGGAAAGTATCGTGTCGAAGGAGACTAGTGGTGATTGGTGAGCAAGACGTCCTTGGCTTCGTTGATCCGCGCCGCCAGGAAAGACGTTCCGCCGAGGTCGGGGTGCAGGCGCTGCATCAGGCGGCGATGCGCCTTGCGGATATCCGCCGCGGTGGCCCCCGCTTCAAGACCAAGGATCTTGTAGGCCTCCTGCTTAGTCATGGCGCCCGTACCTGGCGGAACACCCAGCCCTTCGCCATCATGCGTATCCGGGTCTTCGCGCCAGACGGGAAACCGGCTGTCAAGATACGTCTCTAGCAATTGCCGGCTTTCCGGATCGCCTGGGAGTTCGGCGTAAAGCTGTTTCAATTCGTTCAAAGCCATCTCGCCGAGCATCCGGGCCTCATAACGCCCGGCCAGAACCACCCCCTCGAGCGCACCGCTGTCGTGATCGAGTTCCATCTCGAGCGCCGCCGTACGCACCGTAGAGCGCTTGCCCGGCGTCTTCTTGCGCCCGCTCCGCATCCGGTTCGACATGAACCAGGCGAGCGCCCCTGAAAGCATCATTCCGCCTATGCCGGCCCGGCCGCTGAGCAGCGCCGCCGCGCCGAGAATAGCGAGCACCACCGGTCCGGCATTGCGCAGCGTTCTGGCGAGCGAGGCCGGATCGAGCCGCAGAAACGCGGCGACGATCAGTGTCAGAACCAGCAAAGCGGTCACTATGCCGAGAAAAATGCTCATTGCGGCCTGCTGCCCTGCAAATGCTCGATCATCAGGCGGTCCTCGGGCCGCCCGCGCGCCTCGAGCGCCTTGAGCCCGCCGGTGGCGAATACGGCTACCGCGGAAAGCAGTTTCGCCAGTGTCGCGGCGGCGTTGCGGTCGAAACGGAACCATGCGCCTTTCGACAGACGGGCGATCTCCTTGAAGGCGGCTTCGGCGACTGGGTCGCGGCCTTCTTGGAAGACGAAGACCGGTACGCCGAGCAGGCCGAGATTGCCGGCCTGGACCGAAAGATCGTCGATCTTCTCCTCCATCGCGTCGCCTATATAGACGAGTGCATTGACCTTCTCGCGCGCGGTTTCCTTCAGCGCGTGCGACAGCACCTTGCCGATCTGGGTATGTCCGCCGCGGCAGTCGATACTGCTCATCAGGCGCTTCAGTCCGGCTGTATCGGTCACGAAACCCGAAGCGCGGCATTCGTCGAGGCCGCGGAAATAGATCAGCTGCACCTTGAGCCCCCCGGTCATGCCGACCGCATCGAACATCTCGGCCTGCAACGAGCAGGCGAGATCCCAGGTCGGTTGCCGGCTCATCGTGGCGTCGAGCGCAAGCACGAGGCGGCCCTGCCCTTTTCCCGCAACGGCGCCGATGGCTCGCGCCTGGCGGACGAACGCTTCTATGTCTCCCGACGCCGAGCGCGGCGCGGGATCGTCGATCCTGGCTGGCGTTTTCTTGTCGCTCATGCACATCAAGATGTGGCGAACCCGGCCTGCTTGCAAGCCCGGAGCATGATGGCAGTGCCGGGAGGCGCTGCGGCCTCTAAAGCAGGCCGAGTTCGGCCAGTTCGCGGCGCAGCTTGGGTGGCATTGCCATCAGCTCGGCGTGCGAGGCTCCCATATCGGCAGGAGCGTCGGCCTGTTTCAGATAGCGCCAGCCTTGGAAAGCCCGGCGCGGCTGCCATTCTGTCCGCACGACCGTGGGATCGAGGACCAGATGGCAACGGGAAATGCCTTCCGAATCGACGAACGGCCGGATTTCAAGCAGCCTTTGGCGGCATTGGACCTGCGCCTTGATGACCCAGTAGAGCGAGCCACCCTGCAGAAGTTCGCTGCCCCGCGTCGGCATCATGCGCGTCGTATGGAATTGCTCGACGGGTTCGCCGGCGCGGCGGCGCTCGTCTAGCCGGAAGGCGATCCACTCTTCCAGATCCTCGACGCTGTCACAGCCGACGCAGAGTTTTATCAGGTTCAGGGCCATTGAGCGTTACTACGCCGCAAATTGGAAACGAAAAAGACCTGGGTGCGTTGGGTCCACATGTTTGCGCACGGCGGAGTGCGCAGGCAAACAGGAGGATTCCATGTCAGTAGCAAAAAACACAGAGATCACCGCATCCGGCTCGACTATCGAAGGGGCCATCGCCCATGGCATCGACCGGGCAACCGCAACGCTGAAAAACGTCAAGCAGGTCTGGGTCAAGGAGATAGTCGCCAAGGTGGATGGCGGCAAGGTCTCCGAATACCGCGTCGATATGAAGGTTACCTTCGTGCTCGACGACGCTTAATGCCTCAGCACTCCACCACATTCACGGCCAGGCCGCCGAGGCTGGTTTCCTTGTAGCGCTCGTTCATGTCCATGCCGGTCTGGCGCATGGTTTCGATCGCGGCGTCGAGCGGCACAAAGTGCGTGCCGTCGCCCTTGATGGCAAGCGAGGCGGCGGTGACCGCCTTGACCGCACCGAGCGCATTGCGCTCGATGCAGGGGACTTGCACAAGCCCGCCGACCGGGTCGCAGGTCATGCCGAGATGATGCTCCAGCGCGATCTCGGCGGCATTCTCGACCTGCTCGGGCGAGCCGCCCATGACCGCACAGAGCCCGGCCGCCGCCATCGCCGAGGCCGAACCGACTTCGCCCTGGCAGCCGACCTCGGCACCCGAGATCGAGGCGTTGGTCTTGATGATGCCGCCGACTGCCGCGGCGGTCAGAAGGAAGTCGCGTATGCTGGCCTGGTCGGCCTCGGGATGGAAATGCAGCCAATAGCGCATGACGGCCGGCACCACCCCGGCGGCGCCGTTGGTTGGCGCGGTGACGACGCGGCCGCCGGCGGCATTCTCCTCGTTGACGGCCATGGCGTAGATGGACAGCCAGTCGTTTGCCAGCAGCGGATTGGGCCGGTTCTGGCTCCACTGCTCCTGGAGCTTGTCGTGCAGCATTCGCGCGCGGCGGCGAACCTTCAGGCCGCCGGGCATGATGCCGTCCTGCGACAGGCCGCGCTCGATGCAGCCGCGCATCGCCTCCCAGATGCGGTCGAGCCCCTCATCCAGCTTTTCGCGCGGCAGGTGGACTTCCTCGTTGGCGCGCTTCATCTCGGCAATCGACAAACCGCTGCGTCTTGCCATGTCCAGCATTTCGACCGCATTCCTGAACGGGTACGGCACTTTTGCGCCGGCGGGGGCCGTCGCGCGCGTCTTCATGCGCTGCAACTCTTCCTCGGCCACGACGAAACCGCCGCCGATCGAATAATAGATGCGCTTAAGGAGCAGGCGGTCGTCAGCATCATAGGCATAGAACGCCATGCCGTTGGCGTGACCGGGCAGCGGTGTCTTCTTGTCGAGCACAAGGTCGGAGGCAGGATCGAAGCGGTAGGACGGGTGCCCGGGCGGCGAGATCCGGCGCTCGGCCTTGATCTTGTCGACGATGCCGTCAGCGACGTCAGGATCGACCGTCTCCGGGGTCTCGCCGGCTAGCCCGAGAATCACCGCCCGGTCCGTACCGTGGCCGATGCCGGTATAGGCGAGCGAGCCGTGCAGGCTGACGGCGATGCGGTCGACCTTCGCGCCTGCCGGCCGGGGCCAATCATCACCGAGGATTTCGGACAGAAAGCGTGCGGCGGCCGTCATCGGCCCCATCGTATGCGAACTCGACGGGCCGATGCCGATCTTGAACAGGTCGAATACCGAAAGGAACAAGCTTGGCGCTCCTGCAGCGATTTACTCAGCGTATCGCATTTATTGTGATGTTTCCGCTGTTTCGAGCGGCTGGGCTTCCCGACAGCCGACCCCGTCTGCTCCACCTACGACGCGGCCCGTGCTCCGGCCAAAGAAAAAGACGCGGGACCGGGCCCCGCGTCTTTTGCAAATTCCGTCGATGCCGGGATCAGCTTGCTGCCAGGACCGCCGCAGTTTCCGGACCGCCGATGAGCCAAGCCAGGAGAAGTATACCTGCAAACCCGACAACTGCTTTGGCGGTTACGCCCCAGCAGGACTTCTGAATGCCATCGTCCATGATTTTCCTGTTTACTATCGCCCCCGGGGATGCGGCGTTTTCACCGTCTTGTTCCCGGCCCCATTTCTGGAGGGTGTAAATAAGCCTTCACCGGGCGTTTCGCAACGGGAAAAATGGCGAAAGCAGGGCAGATTCCGCATGGCAGCCATGCAGTCATGCTAGGCATTTTAATCAAATCAGAGGCTTAGGTGCAATTTGGCGTAAACGCATTGGCAACGCCTGTGGCCGGATTGCGACCCGGCGGACGGCATGGCTAAGCGGATTTTGAGGACCGTTCGTGCTAGGGATTCGCCATGGGCGATTCTCTGTTCCTGACAGGCGCCGACTTTGCGGCGCTGGCGTACTTCCTGGCGGTCTGGCTGGTGCATGGCCTCGCCGCCAATGGCAAGCTGGTCGGCCGGATGTCGCTGACGACCGCCATGAACGCGCAGCGCGAAGCCTGGATGCGCACGATGGCGCAACGCGAACTGCGCATGATCGACACCAGCATCATGGTCGGGCTGCAGCAGGGTACCGCCTTCTTCGCGTCCAGTTCGCTGCTGGCGCTTGGCGGCTGCTTCGCCCTGCTTGGCGCGTCAAACGATGTGCTGTCGGTGCTCTCGGACCTGCCGCTGGCGGATGCGCCGCCGCGTCAGGTATTCGAGATCAAGGTGCTCGGGCTGATGGCGCTGTTGGCCTATGCCTTCTTCAAATTTGGCTGGTCGTACCGGCTGTTCAATTATTGCTCAATCCTGGTCGGCGCGGTGCCGATGCACAAGGAGGGCGCGGCTGATCTCGCCGCCATGGAGGTGGCGATAGGCCGGGCAACGCGGATGAACGTTCTGGCTGGCCGGCATTTCAACGCCGGCTTGCGCGGGGTCTTCTTTTCGCTCGGCTATCTCGGCTGGTTCGTCGGCCCTGAGGCGTTCGCTTTGACGACGACGCTTCTCTTTGCCGTGCTCTTGCGCCGGCAGTTCTTTTCGGCGGCAAGGCTAGCAGTGGTTGACGAGAGCGTTCAGGCCGGTCCGGGGAATGGCCCGTCGATCCGGCCGGACAACCAGTAAGCCAGAAGACCTACCCATTCGCGGATAGCGACCGTGGTGTTCTGGAGCGCATCGGCCGCGTTGTCGCGAAACACGCCGAACCCTTCCTTGCCCGACGTGCGATAGTCCACCGGCCAGGGCAGCACCTCGAAACCCGACTTTCCGAACAGCGCCATTGAACGCGGCATGTGGAAGGCCGAGGTGACCAGTAGCCAGGTCTCGCCCGGCTGCGGCGTCACCAGTTCTTTCGTGAACACCGCGTTTTCGTGGGTGTTGCGCGACCTCTTCTCGAGGATCAAGCGCTCGGGCGCGACGCCGAGCGCCGTCAACAGCCGTGGCGCGGTATCTGCGTCGCCCTCGCCCTCTAGAATCAGCGCGCCGGTGCCACCTGTGACGACGATTTTTGCGCCGGGATAGCGGCGGGCAAGAATGGCTGCCTCGACAAAGCGGTCGCCACCGCTGTTCATCTCATAGCCGCCGCGCGCCAGGTTGACCGCGCCTTCGAAGCCGCCGCCCAGGACGACGACGCCGTCAACTGCTACGGGCAAGTTGGCCGGCCGGGCAAAACGCTCCTCGAGCGGATTGAGCAAAACGGCGCCGAATGACGTCCAGACCGACAGGACAAGAATCAGGACGGCCGCCACGTCCAGTATCAAACCGGTGCGCCTCCAGCCCAGGAGGATGGCGAGCAGGCCCGCCGCAAGCAGCAGGATTGAAAAATTCAGCGGCTGAATAAAGAAGCCGAATATCTTCGAGAGGTAGAAGAACATCCCGTCACCTCACTGATGGCGGCGGGCGATTTCTACCACCACTTTTCCGGTTCGAACCGCCCCGCCGCCTGCTCGACAATATGCGCGGTCTGGAACAGCGTTTCCTCATCGAAGGGCCGGCCGATCAGTTGCAATCCGAGCGGCAGGCCACGTGCGTCAAGCCCTGCGGGCACGGCGATGCCCGGTAGCCCGGCCATGTTCACGGTCACGGTGAAGATGTCGTTCAGGTACATCTTAACCGGGTCGGCATTCATGTCCTGGTCGGCGATGCCGAAGGCGGCCGACGGGGTCGCCGGCGTCAGGATGACGTCGACGCCGGCGGCGAAGACGTTTTCGAAGTCGCGCTTGATCAACGTGCGGACCTTCTGCGCCTGCAAATAATACGCGTCGTAGTAACCCGCTGAAAGCACATAGGTGCCGATCATGATGCGGCGCTTGACCTCGCGGCCGAAACCGGCGGCGCGGGTTTGCTCGTACATGTCCGTGATGTCCTTGCCGGGCACACGCAGCCCGTAGCGGACGCCGTCATAGCGCGCGAGGTTGGACGAGGCCTCGGCCGGCGCGACGATATAGTAGGCCGGCAGCGCGTATTTGGTATGCGGCAAAGAAATATCGATGATCTCCGCGCCGGCGTCCTTCAGCCAGGCAATGCCCTTCTGCCAGAGCGCCTCGATCTCCTCCGGCATGCCGTCGACGCGGTATTCTTTGGGAATGCCGACCTTCATGCCTCTTATCGGGCGGCCGATTGCGGCTTCATAGTCGGGCACCGGCAGGTCGGCCGACGTGGTATCCCTCGGATCGGCGGAAGCCATGGATTTCAGCATGATGGCGGCGTCGCGAACGTCGCGCGCGATCGGGCCCGCCTGATCGAGCGAGGAGGCGAAAGCGACGACGCCCCAGCGCGAGACGCGGCCGTAAGTCGGCTTGATACCAACGGTGCCGGTGAAAGCCGCCGGTTGGCGGATCGAGCCGCCGGTGTCGGTCGCAGTGGCGCCGGCGCACAGCCATGCGGACACGGCCGTCGCCGAGCCGCCCGACGAGCCGCCAGGTACGAGATCCTTGTTCGAGCCCTTGGCGCGCCAAGGGTTCTTCACCGGTCCGTAGTAGGAGGTCTCGTTGGAGGAGCCCATGGCGAACTCGTCCATATTGAGTTTGCCCAGCATGACAGCGCCGTCAGCCCAAAGGTTCGCGGTGACGGTCGATTCACAGCGTGGCTTGAAGCCGTCCAGCACATGGCTGCAGGCTTGCGTATGCACGCCTTCCGTGCCGAACAGGTCCTTGATGCCGAGCGGAATGCCTTCGAGCGCCCCTCCCTCGCCCCGGCCAAGCTTTTCGTCGGAGGCCCTCGCCATCTCCCGCGCTTTGTCGTGGGTGACTGCGACATAGGCGTTGAAGGCCGGATTGGCGGCGTCGATCGCGCCGAGATAGGCTTCGGTCAGCTCGGAAGCCGAGATTTCCTTGCCGCGCAGCTTCTGGCGCGCTTCGGCGATTGTCAGTCTGGTCAGGTCGGTCATAAAAAAAATCCGTTCAGCCCGCAATTTTCTTTTCGTAAAACACCGACCATTGCGAATCCGGATAGTCGAGCACCGGGCCGCAGCGCTTGAAGCCGGCGCGCTCGTAAACCGTCCAAGCGGCCGGATGCCGATCTCCGGTTTCGAGCACAAGCCGTTGGATGCCCTCGCTTCTGGCAATGTTCTCCACCCGCGCGACGATCTCAGCGCCGATCTTTCGTCCTCGATGCGACGGCCTCGTATACATGCGCTTGACCTCGCCAATGCCGCCCTCATGACGCTTCAACGCCCCGCAGGCCACGGCCTGGCCGTTCTCACGAGCGACAAAGACGGTAGTGTCCGGGCCGGCCATCTGCTCGGCTGTCATGTGGAAGCAGAATTCCGGCGGCGTCAGATCGAGCAGGGTCGCATTCAGTTCGGCGATCAGCACGCGCACTTCGTCCTGCAGCGGGCTTTCGGGCGCGATCTCGATGGCCATGCGCTACTCCACGACCTTCGGCACAAGGAAAAAATTCTCGTCGGTAGCAGGGGCGTTGGCGACGATGTCGCCGGCCTTGCCGCCATCGGTGACAACGTCCGCGCGCTTCTTCATCTCCATCGGAGTGACCGAGGTCATTGGCTCCACGCCAGTCACGTCGACCTCGTTCAACTGCTCGACGAACCCCAATATGGCATTGAGTTCACCGGTCATCCGCTCGGCATCTTCCTCGGTCACGGCAATGCGGGCGAGATGCGCAACGCGCTTCACTGTCTGAAGATCAACGGACATTCGTGCCTCGGCAAGAAAGGGGATCGGTCGCCCGCGCTATACCGGCGCGGCGCGCGGTGCGCAACATTGATGTCCGGTTCAGTCCCGTTCCGGGCTAAACGTCCCTCGCCTCGCCCACCTTCGGCAGAACGACCTCCACGCCCGAGCCTTCCATGCCGGCCGTGAATTTTTCGGCGGTCTGGTCGATGATGCCGAAGGAGGCGTAGTGGCAGGGAATCACGGTCTCGAACTTGAAGAAGCGGCGGCAGGCCAGCGCCGCCACCGCGCCGCCCATGGTGAAGCGGTCGCCGATCGGCACGATACCGATCTTCGGGTCGTGCAGCTCGTTGATCAGCGCCATATCGGAAAAGATATCTGTATCGCCCATATGGTAGAGCGTGCGCTCGTCCGGGAAATGCAGGACGAGGCCGCCGGGGTTGCCGAGATAGGTGTTCTGGCCGCCCTCGCCCGGAAATGACGAGGAATGCAGAGCCTGGACGAATGTGGTGGTGAAGCCGCCGCAATCGACCGTGCCGCCGAGATTGCCCGGATTTATCCTGTCGCCGCTGACTCCCTGGCCGACCAGAAACATACAGACCTCGAAATTGGCGACGAGCATTGCGCCGGTCGCCTTCAGGATCTCCGCGGCGTCGCCGATATGGTCGCTATGGCCATGCGTGAGCAGGACATGGGTGATGCCTTCGGCGGGACCTAGCCACGGCTTTTTCCATGAGGGATTCTCGGTAAGGAAGGGATCAATCAGGATCTTGGCGCTGCCCGCCTCCACGCGAAAGGCCGAATGTCCGAACCAGGTGAGTTTCATGGCAGGGCGTCTCCTCGATTTTTCCTCGCCGAAAGGATAGAACGCAGGCGGTCCAAGTCAAAGGAAAGCCAAAGCGCCTTGAGCATCTCGACGATCGAGGAACTACCCGCCCACCTCGCCGGCGGCAAGACGCTGGCCGGGCTCGACCTCGGCGACAAGACCATCGGCGTGGCGGTATCGGACCGGGGCCTTTCCTTCGCGCATCCGCGCTCAGTCATCGTCCGCAAAAAATTCTCGCTCGACGCCGCGGCCCTGCTCGACCTTCTGAAGCAGGAAAACGCCGGCGCGGTCGTGATCGGCCTGCCGGTCAACATGGACGGCAGCGAAGGACCCCGCGCTCAGGCGTCGCGTGCCTTCGTTCGCAACATCGCAAGGGTGACCGACCTGCCCTTCGCCTTCTGGGATGAGAGGCTGTCGACGGTCGCGGCCGAACGCACGTTGATCGAAATGGACATGTCGCGTGCCAAGCGGAAGACGAAGATCGATTCGGCGGCGGCCGCCTTCATCCTGCAAGGCGTGCTGGATCGGCTTCACGCACTGGGTGAGGAAATCACACCAAGATAGCGCTCACGGCGGATCTTTGCCCAGGCGGTAATCTGCCGGCGGCGACGAAAAGCGTAGATGGCGAGCAGAAAAAGCGTATCGACCACGCATGCCTTCGCCACCATTCCCGGGATGATTTCCGGATCGATGCCGAGCGTGTCGCCGTAAAGCTGGAAGACGAGGTTATGTGCCTCGCGGGTCAGCATGACATAGCCGAAATGGATGTTGTTGTAAGAAAGACCGTACCAGCCCCAGAATATGATCAGCGGCAGGGCCCAGAGCGCGAGAACATAGCGCATTAGCGGCCTCCGCCGAAATTTGCGTCGGCACGCCCGGAGAGGCGCGACAGCGTGGAAATATGGGCGGCGCCGAGCGCCATGAGGCGGGCGGCGGCGCGGATGTCGCCCTGGCTCGGAGCAGCCGATATCATCGCAGCAAGGCGCTCGGCCTGTATCGCCAGATAGGAAGCGAGCAGCGCCGCCAGATGGACGGCGACGGCCGGATAGAGCCCGGCAACGAAATTCACAGATCCGCAGATCATCAACAATGAGATCAGCAACGCCGCCGATGCGAATGCCATGCGCAATACATCGCCGTCGCCTTCGGCTTCCGGTTCGCTGAACATGCACGTGGCGAAGGCCCAGAAGAAAAGCATTGCGCAGATTGCCGAAGCCAGCGGGAGAAATATCGAGGCGGAGTCATTGGCGGAATCAACGAAGCTGCTCTCAGCCAGCCCCAGCATGGTCAGAGCTTGTGCCGCGCCGCCATCACCACCCATGACGCATGCCATCGCCAGGAGGGCGAAAGCCGCGGCCCAATGGAAGGTCAAAAAGGATGTCAGAACACGCGGCATGGGAATCCTGCTTCGTCTCGAAAGACAGTGGGACTTGCAGGCGCCGCCCGCAACGGAAACCATTCATTAAGGTTAATGCCCGCCGCTCCTCTGTTGATAAGCCAAACACATCCGTCCTATAGGCGTTCCTTCACCCCTCCTTCCTTCTTCCCACCGGAACATTCCCGAATGCTGGCGATCTTCGAGAGCATCCTGCCGGTCTTCCTGCTCATCCTGGCGGGAAACATCGTTCGGCGGCTGCCGCTGGTCGACCCGGCTGCATGGAGCGGCCTTGAACAACTCGGCTACTGGGTGCTTTACCCGGCGCTGCTCTTCATCACGATCCTGAACGCCGATTTTTCCGGACTTGGGCTCGACGCGATGATCGCGGCGCTGCTCGTGGCCGTGCTTGCCATGTGCGCGTTGACGTTCTGCCTGTGGCCGATCCTCGAACGCGTCGGCCTGGCCAAGGCCAGCGAGTTTTCCTCGATCTTCCAGACCTCGGTGCGCTGGAACGGTTTCATCGCGCTGGCCATAGCGCAGAAGATCTTTCCGCCGGCGGGCATGGCGGTGGTGGCTCTGGTGATGGCGGTGATCATCATCCCGATCAATCTGGCGTCGGTGTTCGTGGTCACGCGCTTCGCCGATCGCTCCGCGAACTGGACGAAGATCGGCCGCAGCATGGCGACCAATCCGCTCATCCTGGCGTCGCTTTCGGCGATATTGATGCGCGCCTCGCCTTTAGGGCTCTACGGACCGCTCAACGAGACTCTCGACCTGCTCGGCCGCGCCGCGCTCGGCATGGGGCTGGTGACGATCGGGGCCGGGCTCAAGGTTCACGACCTGCTGCGACCGCGAGCGCCAATCATTGTACCTGTGGTGCTGAAACTTGCATTTTTCCCGGCGTTGCTGATCGCGATTGCGACCGCATTCGGCGTGGAGGGCCCGGAACTCTCCTATCTGGCGCTCTGTGCGGCTGTCCCGACTGCGATGAACGGCTATCTTCTGGCGCGCCAGCTCGGCGGCGACGCCGAACTCTACGCCGCCGCGACCACCCTGCAGACCGTCATCGCCTTCTTCACGATACCGATGGTTCTGGCGGTCACCGCTCAATTGGCCGGATAGAGCGTGTCGATGATCATACGCGCATCGTGACGCGCATCTATCATGCCGTAAGTGCCGCGCCACTGGCCGGCGAGCCGGGTCTCGATGAAGGCGTCGGCGATACGCCCTGCCCCCAGCCGTCGTAGCTCTGCCGCGGCGGCAGACAGCGCCAGTTGTTCGGTCAGGATGCGGGCCGAGCCCTCGTCCGAGGATGCGACCTGCATGGCCGCGCGCAAAACGCCGATCGTGCCGCGCCCGCTTGCTCCAAGGTCGCGCTCTATGCCTGAAAGCACATCGTCGAAAAGCCCCGGTGCACGGCCGAGTACGCGCAGCACGTCGAGCGCCATGACATTGCCTGAGCCTTCCCAGATGGCGTTGACCGGCGCTTCGCGATAATATCGCGCCAGCGGCATTTCCTCCACATAGCCATTGCCGCCGAGGCACTCCATCGCCTCGTAGAGCAGCGCCGGCGCGATCTTGCAAACCCAATACTTGACCACCGGCGTCATGGCCCTTGCAAAAGCCGCCTCGCCGCGGTCGTTGGCGGCCTCGTCGAAAGAACGGGCGAGCCGCAGCGACAAAGCGGTGGCGCCGGCGACATCGAGCGCCATGTCGGCCAGCACGCGCTGCATCAGCGGCTGGTCGATCAGGTTTGCGCCGAAGACCTGGCGATGCCTGGTGTGATGGACTGCCTCGGCAAGGCCGGCGCGCATGATCGCCGAGGACGCCACGGCGCAATCGAGACGGGTCAGCGTCACCATGTCCATGATGGTTTTGATGCCGGCCCCGGGCTCGCCAACCATCTCGCAGATGGCGTTGACAAACTCGACTTCGGACGAGGCGTTGGAGCGGTTGCCGAGCTTGTCCTTGAGACGCTGGAAGCGGAAGCCGTTGCCGGAACCGTCGCCCAGCAGGCGCGGCACCAGAAAGCAGGAAAGCCCCTCGCCGGCCTGCGCCAGCACCAGGAAGGCGTCCGACATTGGCGCGGACATGAACCATTTGTGCCCGGTCAGCCGGTAGAAGCCGCTGCCGGCGCGTTCGGCGCGCGTGGTATTAGCGCGCACATCGGTGCCGCCTTGCTTCTCGGTCATGCCCATGCCGAGCGTCAGCCCGGTCTTCTCGACCGGCGGCTTTTGGCTCTGGTCGTATTTGCGGGTGGTGACGCGAGGCGCCCATTCGCGAAACAGTTTCGGGCTGGCCATCAATGCAGCCAGGGAGGCGCTGGTCATCGTGATCGGACAGAGATGGCCGGATTCCAGTTCGGCCGTCAGGTAGAAGCGCGCCGCACGCACCTGATGGCGCTTGCCGGTCTCGGCGCTGCCGTTCTCCCAGATCGAGGAATGCAGCCCATTGGCCACGGAACGCCGAAGCAGCGCATGATAGGCCGGATGGGCTTCAACGATGTCGGCGCGCCTGCCCTGCCGGTCGTGCGTTCGGAGCTTCGGCGTTTCGGTGTTGGCGAGCCGGGCCAGTTCCTGCGCCTCGTGCGTGAGGACGAAGCGGCCGATCTGGTCAAGTTCCTTGCGCACCGGTTCGGAAAAATCCTCGGCCAACTGCACCAGCAGCGGATCGCCGCGCCAGGCGTTGCTTCCCGTCAGAGGCGGGGGCTGGTTTGTCACCTCGTGCGTCACGCAACGTCCTTCAACAGTTTCCGGGCGTACACACCGAATCCGGATGCGCCGTGCAAGGCTTATAGCCGAACCGGCGCCGGGCGCGCGACGAAAATCCCCCGATAAACAGTTGTTGCTGCGGCAGGCGACGCTCAGCGGTCGAGCAGGCCACGATCCCAATGGCGCAGGAGGAACAGCGCAACGAAGCCGCCCAGCACCGGCACGCCGGCGATGAACAAATGGCCGGCCGGGTCGGCCCATGGGTTGATCAGGAACGGCCAGGACACGACGACGCTGACCGCGTGAAGGATCATCGCCGCGCCGTAGGCGATTGTGCGGAACAGACCGAAGAACAGGCAGATCGCAATGGCGATCTCAATGACGCCGAAGACATAGGCCGACATCTGCGGCACGTTGATGCCATAGAAAAAGCCCCAGATGCCGACGGTGTTTTCCGGCACGACGAACTTTTCAATGCCCCATTGCAGCAGGAACAGGCCGAGCGTGATCCGGAGAACCAGCAGCGCACGGGGCAAGGTTTTCGCGAGCGCTTCGTCGTTCATGGTGCCTCCACGTTCCAGCCCGCCGGCTCAGAAATATCGCGTTTCGGCGGGCGCATGCTCCCAGTCGTCGTCGCGGCCATTCTCATAGATGATCGGCGCTTCGGCAAGTTCGGCGTCGCTGGCGTCGTCGAGGCAGTAGATGTTCACCGCGTAGAATTCTCCGCCCATCTGCTCGAAGCTGGCATTGCCGAACGGGTGGACCCCACAGTTCCGGCAGAAGGAATGGTGAATCTCCCTGCTGGCATATCGATAGTCGGCAAGTGCATCCTGCCCCTCGATCAGGCGGAAGTCGCCCGCGCGGACAAAACCCTTCCATAACCGGGTTTTCATGCAGGAAGAGCAATTGCAGCGAAAGGTCGATGTCGACCACACGCCGGGCAGTTCCGGCTCGGAGCGGCGCCCGGCCGGTGCGAGGTCGAGCTTGCATTCGAAGCGTACAGCGCCACAGTGGCAACTACCGTGATAGCTCTTCTTCATTTCACTTTGTCCTTATCCGATGTCGGGATCATGCTGCCTCGACGGCTTCCGGCCGCTGCAGCACCGCGTTGAACACGGTTTTCGGCACGCGCAGGCGTTCGTCGCCTACGTAGCATTGGCGCAGTTCGTCGAACGAAGCATCCGGGTCGTGTGTCAGCTCGGCGAGCCGATCGAAGAAGCCGAACTGATCCTCCGAAAGCTCCTTGGGCCGAGGCATCGCGCCCCAGCAATCCCAAGGCAGCATCTCGGCCTTGTTAAGCCCGGCCACATCGCGCACCAGATCTCCGGCGATGAACCAGAAGCCGCGCTGCTCACCGGCAAAGATGCCGAACTTCGACGGATCGGCCCTGCCTGAGCGGCATTGCGACCATGCGTCGGCGGCAATCAGGTAGCGGTCGCGCGGCACGTCGAGCACGTCGTGGTCGATCTTGGCGCCCGCCCGCCATTTCTCGTCGAATTGCGGATCGGCCAGCGACCAGCGACCTTTGTCCAGGTCCCAATACTCACAGACCACATGATCCTCGAAATACGGCGCGTTGAAATAGGAACCGAAGCCTGAGCGATAACGCGCGGGAATTTCGTGGGCGCGCAGCATGGCAACGAGCAGCAGCGCGAAATGATGGCAGACGCCGACAACGCGCTTTTCAGGCGGCCGCGCTTCGGCGAGCGGGCGGCCGTCCAAGGCGAGGATTCCATCCAGGATCGCCTCGACCGAGCGAAGATGGGATTCGCGCTTCCGAGCCTCCGGAACGGTCACGCCGTAATAGGACGCGGCGTATTGATGGATCGCCAATCCCTGCACGATTTCTGTCAGTGCAGCTACGTCGCCCGGCAGGTCTTGCAGCAGCCCGGCATACTTGCCGGCGTCAGACATGCCTTCCGGCTGCGAATAGTAGTCAAAAATCGGGCGCGGCAGTTCCGGGACAGAAGCTGAATGAAGCTGTTGCGACATTGCGGTTCCTCCAGACGTTGCATCATGCAGATGGCGCGGACGCCAGATATGCCTCCAGCCGGTCGAGGCATTCGCCCCAGCCTTCCTGATGCGAGTCGCGGCTTTCTATCGTGTCGAAAGGCGTCTGGCGGAAGGTTAGCTTCGTCCGGCCGTCGTGATCCTCGAACGTCACGGTGACCAGCGTCTCTCCGCTGCCATCCCAGGCGAAGGTGAAGACAAGGCGTTCCGGCTCAACGATTTCGCGATAGACGCCCCGCGCGCCGTGATCGGTCCCCTCGGGCGAGCGGATGGAGGTTCGCCAGGCTCCGCCGGGGCGGAAATCCGTCCTGGCCAGCGTGCAGGTAAAATCCTTCGGACCCCACCAGCGCATCAGATGCTCCGGCGCGCTCCAGACCTTGAACACCAGGCTGCGCGGCGCATCGAAGATCCGGGTGATGGCTAGCTCGAATTCGGCTTCTCCCGCCTTGTCAATTGCGTGGGCCATCGGGTTTCTCCCTGGTTTGCAGTTCATGCAGATAGCCTTCGAGACGATCGAAGCTGTCGTCCCAAAAACGGCGATAATTCTCGACCCAGTCGGAGACTTCCTTGAGCGGACCGGCTTCGAGCCGGCATGGCCGCCACTGCGCCTCCCGGCCGCGCGAGATGAGGCCGGCGCGCTCCAGCACCTTAAGATGCTTGGAAACCGCCGGGAGGCTCATGGCGAAAGGCTGGGCCAGTTCGTTGACGGAGGCCTCCCCTGAAGCGAGTCGCGCCAGGATCGCCCGCCTCGTCGGGTCGGCCAAAGCGGCAAAGGTGGCGTCGAGTTGGTTTGGTGGCATTGCTGTTATACCGCTCAGTTAATTATCTTACCGGTTAAATAAAGCGAGTGCATTGGCCCGTCAAGCCTGCATCAATGCATCCGCAGTCGAGGAAATCAGCGAATTGGGCCGGCCCGGACCTGGGTCAGGCCTTGTCCGGCTTGGCGTCGCGCGCCAGCAGGTAGATCGCGAGCGCCAGGCCGAGCACCACGGCATAGAAGGTGAAAAGCGCCGTATAGGCCGCGGCGGGCTCTCCCGGCAGGATGCTTGCGGTGACGACGCCGCCCGTCGCGAACTGCATGACGCCGACGCCGCCGATGGAGAAGAAATTCATCAGGGTCACGCCGCGGCCGATCAGATGCGGCGGCAGGAAGGCGCGCGCATGCGCCATCAGGAGGCCGTAGCCCATGCCGCAGACGCCAATCACGACAAGCACAAGTGTGGTCGACGGGATGCCGGTGACGGTGTTGACCGCGAGGTAGGAGATCGCCAGCAGGCTGATGAAATTGCCGCCGACCGCCACCCATTTCCGGGTGCGGAAGATCGTGTCAAGCGGCCCATAGACGAATGACCCTGCGACCATGGCCAATGCCATGAACAGGGTGACCTCGCCGATGACCAGCGTGTCGGCGCCATAGACATCGGCCAGATAAGGTCCGGCCCAAAGACCGCGTATGCCGGCGGTGGCCGCGTAGTTGATCGCGGTCAGCGGAATGATCGGCCACAACACGCGCATGCGCATAAGCTCGCCATAGCCGGCGAAGCCTGTGCCCGAGATATGCACACCTTGCGGCCTGTCGGGGTCGCGCACCAGCACCATCACCGCCGCCGCCGTCAGGAGCGTAACCAGGCCCAGCGCGGCCATCACCGGCCGCCAGCCGAAAGCCTCCGCCGCATTGGCGAGCGGCGAAGCGCCTATAACATTGCCGGCGGTGCCGAACGCGACCAGCCAAGAGGTCAGCACCGCGAAGCGGGCCGTCGAATAGATGCGCGCGAAGATGAACAGCGACGCCATCAGCACCGGCGCGCAGCCGATGCCGATCAGCGTCATCGCTGCCGTTATCATCCACGGCTTGGTTGCCGCCGCGAACAGAAACGCCCCGCCACCGCCGCCAAACGCAAGCAGGGCAGCCGCCGTTCGCCGCGGGCCGAAACGGTCGAGCGACACACCGATGGCGAATTGCGAGAGCGCGAAGCTGATGAAAAAGGCGCCGGAGGCCAGCGATAGTTCCGCCTTCGTTGCGCCGAGCTCGTCGGTGAGGACCGGGGTTAGAACCGCCATGAAGGAGCGGTAGAATTGCGAAAGCACATAGGCGATTGCAAGCGCTGCGATGCCGGCCATGAAAATCCCGTCAAAATGCAAAGGGCGGCCGAAGCAATCGCCACGGCCGCCCTATCGCATCATGAAGGTTCACGCAATTGGACCAAATCCGGTCAATTGCGGCCCAGTTTCTTACGCCGCGCGCGAAGCCGGCTTCCCGGAGCCGAAGGAACGGCGCTTGCCGCGGAACGGCTTGCGCTCCTCGCCGGGCTTGCCCTGAAACGGCTTCTTTCCGAAGCCGTTGCGCGGCTTCTGCTCGCCGCGCGGACGGTTGTTGCCGTTGCGATCGTTGGCCGCTTCCCTGGGCGCGCGGTCGTTGTTGCGCGGCTCGGCCTTCGGGTCGGGCTGGCCGAGATGATCCGCCGTCACGTTGAGCTTCATGCGGATGATTCTTTCGACCTGCCGAAGCTTGGCGTTCTCGCCCGGATCGCAGAGCGTGACGGCGATGCCATCGGCGCCGTTGCGGCCGGTGCGGCCGATGCGGTGGACATAGCTCTCGGCTTCGTCCGGCAACTCGTAGTTCACGACATGGCTGATGCCCGGCACGTCGATACCGCGCGCGGCGATGTCAGTCGCCACCAGAATGCGAACCGAACCGTCGCGGAAGCCGTTGAGCGCCTTCTGACGGGCGTTCTGCGACTTGTTTCCATGGATGACCGCCGCGTCGAAACCGTCGCGCTCGAGGTCGCGGGTCACGCGGTCGGCGCCGTGCTTGGTGCGGGTGAAGACGATCACCGAACGCATCGTCTCGTCAGCAAGCATCGCCGACAGCACCTGGCGCTTCTGCTTGACGCGGGCGAGCACGACGCTCTGCTTGATCTCGGCCGCGGTCGTGCCCTGCGGCGCGACTTCGATATGCACCGGATCCTTCATGATACCGCGGGCCAGCGCCTCGATCTCGGCGGGCATGGTAGCGGAGAACAGCGCCGTCTGGCGGTCCTTATGGGTCGCTTTAGCGAGCCGCTTCACATCATGGATGAAGCCCATGTCGAGCATGCGGTCGGCTTCGTCGAGCACCAGCCAGCGTGTGTCGGACAAATTAACCTCGCCCTCGCGGACGAGATCGGTCAGCCGGCCGGGCGTAGCGATCAGAACATCGACGCCGGGCGCCATCTTCTTGACCTGGCTGTAGCGCGACACACCGCCGAGCACGAGCGCGGTCGAGACGTGCAGGCCCTTGGCCAGCACCCGGATGGTGTCCTCGATCTGCACCGCGAGTTCGCGGGTCGGCGCAAGGATAAGCGCACGGGCCGTCTTGGGCAGGCGCTTGGTGCCGAGCGCCACGATCTTGGTCAGGATCGGCAGCGAGAAAGCCGCCGTCTTGCCCGAGCCCGTCTGCGCCACCGCGAGCACGTCGCGGCCGGCCAGATGCGCCGGAATGGCCTGGATCTGCACCGGCTTCGGCATATCGAAGCCAGCGACATGAGTCGCTTTCAGAAGCGCACCGGTAATTCCAAGTTTGGCGAAACCTTGAAGGTCCGCATTGTTTTCATTCGTCAATTTATTCATCTTTCACGCGGCTCTTTAGCCGCAACAACACTCGCGGCAAGGCGCTACCTGCCGGCGAAATTCTTTGTGGAAACGACAAGGCGGGCGGACATTCCTGTCCGCTCGGCTGCGCTGTCGTGCCCGCCGACGTCATGTCCGCAAGGCTCTTTCGCCGCTTACCGTTTCGTTCGGTGAGGGAGAAAACAGACGCAACCAGTCCCATCGGAGGGGAAAGCCGGAAATCCGGCCCAAGCGCCTATGAACCGGCATATGGGGGAATTCAGCGCAAATAGCAACCGAATAGTTTGTGCAGCGCAACAATCACGCGCTCGAAGCTCAGGAATCCACCTTTTCCGCCAGTTCCCTGAGCTTCAGCACCGTATTCCAGTTGCGCGCGGTGTTGGGGACGCCGATGCCCTTGTCGAATTTTTCGGCGAGTTTCGAGGTGCCGAAGCCTTCCGGCGTGTGGAGATAGGCTACCTTGCCGACTACAGCGATGCGTTCGCCCTTGGACGCAAATGCCTGCAAAGCTTCGACTTTCGTTTTGTCCGGCTGAGTCGCAAGTACGGCGGCGTGCAGGAATTTGGGTACGGCGACCGCTTCGGGGAAAGGATTGGCTGCGATCAGCGCCGACCACTCGTCGAGCGTGACCGCATAGATGTCCTTGGTGAAACCGAACTCGCGCTTGCAGATCTCGGCCACCGAAGCGATTGTTTTCTCACGCGAAATCTTGCTTTTCAGCACCGCATTGCCGCTGTTGATGTAGGTCGCGACATTGCTGAATCCGGCCGCCGTCAGCGCCTCGCGCAGCGGCTTCGTCGGTAGCTGCGTCGCGCCTCCTACCCCGCGAAAGAGGATGATATATGTGGACAAAATCGTCTCCCGCTCTTCAAGCGCACGAATAAAAGCATTTGCAATCAAGGGCAAAGGCTAGAACGGCGCCTGTCCCTTGCCGGATTTGTTCGCAACGCCGTCACGACGCCGATATCGCCTTGATGCGTTGGGACGCAACGCCCGCCCAGCCGTTTTCGTTTATATCACCAGCCCCGCGATCGTCTCGTTGTCGGTGATGTCCTGATAGGCCCAGCCGGCCTCGTGGAAGCGTCTGGCCAGCACCTCGAAATTCTTGCGGTCCTTCGTCTCGATGCCGATCAGCACCGAGCCGAAATTGCGCGCCGACTTCTTCAGATATTCGAAGCGGGCGATGTCGTCATCGGGGCCGAGCAATTCGAGGAAGTCGCGCAGCGCGCCGGGGCGCTGGGGAAAACGGAATACGAAATATTTCTTCAGGCCCTCGAAGCGGAGCGCCCTCTCCTTCACGTCCGGCAGGCGCTCGAAATCGAAATTTCCGCCGGAGACGACGCAGACGATGGTCTTGCCCCTGATCTCCTTGCGCGGAAAATCCTTGAGAGCGTCGATGGCGAGCGCCCCGGCGGGCTCCAGCACCACGCCCTCGACGTTCAGCATCTCGATCATCGTGGCGCAGAGCCGGTTCTCCGGGATTTCGCGCACCGCCTCAGCGGGAAAGTCCTTGAGCAGGCGGAAATTCTCGCGACCGATCTCCGCGACGGCGGCGCCATCGACGAAATTGTCGACCTTCGAAAGTTTCACCCGCTTGCCGGTTTCCAGGCTCTGCTTGAGGCTCGGCGCCCCCGAAGGCTCGCAGAAAACGAAACGGGTTTCGCGTTGCTGTTCGCAGAAATATCGCGTCACCCCGGCCGAGAGGCCGCCGCCGCCGACCGGCAGCACGATGATGTCCGGCGCTCTCCCGTCCGGCATTTGGCCGGCGATCTCCAGGGCCACCGTCGCCTGGCCTTCGATGATGTCCCTGTGGTCGAAGGGCGGCACCATATGCGCGCCGGCGGTCTCGGTGAAATCCAGCGCGGCGCGATAGCAGTCGTCGAAGAAATCGCCGACCAGCCTGATCTCGACGAATTCGCCGCCGAACAGTTTGGTCTTGTCTATCTTCTGCTGCGGCGTCGTCACCGGCATGAACACGACGCCCTTTTTACCGAAATGGCGGCAGACGAAGGCAAAACCCTGCGCGTGATTGCCGGCAGAGGCGCAGACGAACAGGTCGGCATAGTTGCCGGCGGCCAGCGCCTTGCGGAAGAAATTGAACGCGCCGCGAATTTTGTAGGAGCGTACCGGCGTCAGATCCTCGCGCTTCAGCAGAATGCGTGCGCCTGTCTTCTTCGACAGATAATCGTTCTCCTGCAGCGGCGTCTCTGGAAAGAGTTCGCGCAGGCCGCCGGCGGCTGCCGCGACTTTCTCGGCGAAGTTCGTCATTCGCTAAATTCCCCGCATCAGCGCAACCGGCAATAGCTGTGGGCCAGATCGGCAGGCCTATTGCATATTCGTGCCGATGAAGCCACTGTTCGGCCTCCGACGCCCCTTCCGAGCCCTGCTCGACTGCGGCGCGTCACGTCTGGGGTCCCGTCCACGTGAATAGAATTGCCGTTCGCGCCGCGATCCACATTGCAGCCGTCTTCGCCATCTATCTCTCCGTCGCGATGCTGGTTCCGGCGGCGGTCGATCTTTATTTCGGCAACAGGGACTGGCGGGTTTTTGCCTTTTCGGCGCTGTTCATGGGCGGCCTGGCCATGGCAGTGGCGCTCGCAACCCAAGGCCGCGCACCGCAGGTGACTACACGTTTTGCATTCCTTCTGGTCAACCTGCTTTGGGTGACCATGGCGATTGCAGGAGCAGTGCCCCTTGCCGCCTCTTCCGTCGGCATCAGTGTTGCCGACGCGATCTTCGAATCGGTCTCGGCGATCACCACGACCGGTTCGACCGTGCTCACCGGTCTCGACACTATGCCGCCGGGGTTGCTGCTGTGGCGGTCGATCCTGCAGTGGTTCGGTGGACTTGGCGTCATCGCGCTTGGCGTGTTCATCCTGCCCTTTCTCAATGTGGGAGGCGTGTCCTACTTCAAGATCGAATCTTCGGACATCGAGGATCGCCCCTTCGAGCGCTTCTCCACTTATGCAGTGAGCTTCCTCGCCATCTACGCCGGGCTTACGCTCGCCTGCGCAATTCTCTACTCCATGGCCGGCATGACCGGCTTCGACGCGCTGAACCATTCGCTGACGACGCTGGCCACCGGCGGCTTTTCTACGCACGACGCCTCGCTAGGCTTCTATGCAGACAAACCGGCGGTGCTTTGGGTCGGCACGCTGTTCATGTTCATTGGCGGATTGCCCTTTTCCATCCTGATCCTTTTTCTGGTGCGCGGTCGCCTCGACGCTCTGGGCGACCCGCAAATGCGGGTCTTCGCCGGCTATTGCACCGTTTTCATCGTCGGCGTGGCGATATATCTGCGGGTGAACGCCGACATGCCCTTCCTGGACGCTTTCACCCATGCCGCGTTCAACTTCGTATCGATCATTACGACATGCGGCTATGCAAGCGCCGATTACCTGCAATGGGGGCCGTTTGCGGTCGCCTGCATCTTCGTCGCCACATTCCTTGGCGGCTGTTCGGGATCGACCGCTGGAGGGATCAAGGCATACCGGTTCCTGATCGTGTTCGAGCTCATGTCCAACGGCCTGCGGCGCCTGGTCTACCCACACACGGTCCTGCCAGTCCGCTACGGCGACCGCACGGTCGACCCAGACATGCAGCGGGCTGTCGTGCTTTTCATTTCAGCCTTCTTCGTGATCTGGGCGATCGGTACGATCCTGCTTGCCGCCACGGGACTCGATTTGGTGACGGCGATGAGTTCGGTTCTGACCGCCCTCACGAATGTCGGCCCGGGACTTGGCGATATCATCGGCCCCTCCGGGAATTTCTCGACCCTCCCTGAAGCTGCAAAATGGCTACTCCCGATATGGATGCTGCTTGGCCGCCTAGAAATCCTCGCCGTGCTGGTGATTTTCACGCCGACCTTCTGGGCGCGTTGACGCGCCATTTGGTCGCTCAGCCCGACCTCAACCTCAATCTCGCGTGAGCCTGCGGCTAGACGACATCGCAACCAGCCTCTATCACAAAACAAGGGCGGCCAGGGGAGGCTGTACGGATCTAATTGATGGCATTTTCGGCAGCTGCGCCCTTTCGAATACTTGCTCTCGCACTGCTCCTGAGCGGCTGCGCCGGCCAGCACACCCGCGAACTGATTGCAAGCCCGACGATTGCGGCGCCCGCTTCCGAGATTGCCGGCAGGCACCGGATCTTCGTCGCCACCACGCGGGCGGAGGCGGATGACAGACGAGAGGTATTCAGCGGCGGCCGATCACCCGACCTGCATTACGCGCATGTCGACATGACCGTTCCGGCCATCCACAAGATCGGTGAGATCGAGCGCCGCAAGAAGAATCAGCGGGCCGACCCGGCCAAGTTTTTCGTGGCAGCCGATGTTGCCGGCTATCAGGACGACGCGGCGTTTTCCAAGGCGCTGCGCGCCGACATCGCCGCCCACGGAGGACGCGCGCTGGTGTTCATCCACGGCTACAACACCTCGTTCGACGGCGCTGTCTATCGCATGACGCAGATCGCCCACGACGCGAAATATTCCGGCACGCCGGTGCTGTTCTCATGGGCATCGGGCGGCAAGACGGTCGACTACGTTTACGACAACAACAGCGCAACCGCCGCCCGCGACCAGCTCGAGCGGACGCTGCGGCTGGTTGCAGCCTCGGGCGCGAAGCGCGTCGACATCATCGCCCACTCGATGGGAAACTGGGTGACGATGGAAGCGCTGCGGCAGCTCGCCATCACCAATGATCGCGATCTCAACGGCAAGCTCGGCGACGTGGTGCTGGCCTCACCCGACATCGACGTGGATGTGTTCAAGGCGCAGATGAGCCGTTACGGCAAGCCCGACAAACCGTTCATCCTGTTTCTTTCCGGCGACGACCACGCGCTGCAGATTTCGAGACTGATCGCCGGCAACAGACCGCGCCTCGGCGGCTATGAGGACGCTGCCGACATAGCGAGCTACGGCGTCGTCGCCATCGACCTGACCAAGGTGGACGCCGGCGACCGCCTCAACCATGCCAAGTTCGCGGACAATCCTACGCTGGTGACCCTGCTCGGCGAGCGGCTGCGCCAGGACAGCAGCCTTGGCGCGGATGACCGCGACGTGACCGACCGCATCGGCAAGCTTACCGGCGGCATCGGCCAAACGCTGACCTCTGCCGCCGACATCGTCATCACCACGCCCTTCGAAGTGCTGAATGTGGTGGTCGGAGGAAACTGAACGGAGGAAGATAATGGCGGAGGTCAAGCGTCCGACGATCGCACGCATCTGGCGCGGCCGCACCCGATCCGAACTGGCCGACGAATACGAGGCTTATAATTATGAAGCCGGGGTCAAGCCGCTGATCGAAAAGGCGCTCGGTGTGCAGACCTTCCGGGAGGATCGCGACGGCGAAAGCGAGTTCATCACGATTTCATATTGGGAGAGCGTCGAGGCGATGAGTGTATTTGCCGGCAGCGACCCGACGCGCATCCACCACCTCGAACGGGATGCGGAATTCCTGATCGAGCTTCCGAAGGATGTCCAGATAGTCCGGCTTCTGGTCGGCCACGGGAATGTCGGGGCGAAGAAGTAAGGCTGACACAGTCATGAGCCTGTTCGAACCCGAAAGCTTCGAGGATTTTACGACGTCGCTTCCGGGTGTCTCCCTCGTCGACCAGTGGGAATCCCGGGTCGCGAAAGTGGGCGGCAAGGTGTTTGCGCTTCTCAGGCTGACATCCCCGGACCTGCACGGCATCGTGTTCAAGTGTCCGGAGGAAAGCTTTGTCGTGCTGACCGGGATCGAGGGCGTCAAGCAGGCGCCCTACTTCGCCAAGCGGCAATGGGTGTGCGTTCCAAAGGAGGCTGGTCTCGGCGACGGCGAAGTCGAGGCCTATCTGCATCGATCCTACCGGCTTGTCGCAGCAGGGCTCACGAAGAAACTTCGCCAGGAATTGGGTATCCCGCCAGACTAAGCTTCGCCTGCGCAGATTTCCGGCGGCAGTTCTGCAGCGCTTCAAGGTCTTCCAAGTTCCGATATGGATTCCCGACACTCTCCGCTCGTTCCTCGCTCATGAGGTCGGGAATGACGGTTCATAGGGTGCTTCCGCAAATCACCAACGCTGGAGATTGGCGGAGGCATATTCCAACCGCCCTCGAATGCAGCCGGAGAGCGGCAGTCCCGCTTGGAGATTGTCGGCAGCCCGCCCGCTCCGGAACGGGACCGCCTAAAACGAACGCTATTCGCTTGCGGGCTGCAGCGTCTCGCGAACCTGGTCGATCTTGCCGTAGGCATCGCCGACGCCAAGCAGATCCTTGGCCCAGTCCATCATTTCCTGGTCGACATAGTCGTCGCCATATTCGGCGACGCGGTTGTCGTTCGCGGCATCGAGCAGCGCCGCCCTGAGCGCCTCGTCGTCGGTGCCGACCGCAGCCGTCTCGGCCGCCAGTTCCGCCTCGTCGAGCGATGTTTCCGCCTCGGCGACGGCGGTCGCCTCCGTGCTGTCGAGCAGGCCTTCGACGGCGGCAATCTCCGCATCCAAGGCAGCCTGATCCTCCGGCGCAACAGTTGCGGCAGCGGCGGTCAGATCCGCGAGCCGATCCTCCAGGCTGTCGACCGTAGGATCATCGTAGACGCCGACCGCGCCGTCATATGGCGTCAAGGCCGCGGCGTTTACCGCGGCGGCGAAATCGGCCTGGGCCTCGGCCAGCGCAGCCGTCGCTTCGGCCACGTTCTCCTGCGCAAGGTCAAACTCGGCGGACGCCATCACGAAGTCCCGGATGGCCGCCATGCGCGGCGACTGGCTGTTGATGTATGCATGATAATTGCGCTTCAGGGAGTTGAGCCCGGCGAGCTTGGCATTGAAATTCTTTGGCTTGGCGTCGGGCAGCGGCGCGTTGGCCGGCAGCGCTGCCATCTTTACGGCCTTGTTCGACGATTTCGCCGTTTTCGTCTTGGCCGGGGATGTCCTGGCGCCCGAGCTTTTTATACGCGAACGCTCCTTGCCGAACACCGCCCCCAACATGCTGCCGGCCGCCTTGCCAGCGCCCGGGGCTTTCGCGTGACCATTCGCGTCGGCCGACTTGCCGCGTTCTCCCGCACCGCCCTTTCCGTTGCCGCCGCCATTGCCGTTTCCGCCACCGTTGCCGCCGCCATTCCCACCGCCATTGCCGCCCTTGGCGTGAGCGGCCGCAGGTTCGAAGCCGCCCGATGCCACCGAATCAAGACTGATCGGCAGCGCGCCGATCGCCAGCGCCGAAACCGCGCCGAGCAGGAGTTTCGGGATGCATTTCATGGTTTTTCCTCCGACTAAGGTCCGCTCCGCGCGTAACGCTAGAGCGGGCCGTTCCGGCGTCCAATAAATTTGTGTCTCCGCCCGTAAGGGAGGCGAAACAACCTGAATGGGTGGTTACACGAACAGATCCACTTTCTCGAATTTCGTCACGTCGATGATGCCGACGTCGGAAATCCGCAATTCCGGGATCACCACAAGCGCCAGAAGCGAGTGCTGCATGTAAGCGTTGTTGAGCGAACAGCCCATGGCGCGCATCGCCTCGGTCAGCTTCTCCGCCTTGGCCGCGACGGTCTCGGCGCGCTCATCCGACATCAGGCCGGCGATCGGCATTTCGACCAGCGCCAGTTCCTTGCCTTTGGAGAATATGACGACGCCGCCGCCGACCTGGCCGAGCCGGTTTGCGGCCTTGGCCATGTCGTCCTTGTCGGTGCCGACGACGATCATGTGATGGCTGTCATGCGCCACCGTGGACGCCATGGCACAATCCTGCATGTAGCCGAAGCCCGAAACAAAACCGTTGGTGACGCCGCCGGTGCCGCGGTGGCGCTCGACCAGCGCGATCTGGCAGACGTCGTTGCGCCGGTCCATCGCCACCAGTCCTTTCTCGACCGGCAGTTCGGCCTCCAGCGCGCGCGTCGGCGCCTGATTCTCGATGACGCCGATGACGCGGACCTTTACCTCCTTGGCGCCTCTCGGCGCAGCGATGTCGAAGTCGACGGCCTTCAGCTTGCGGCCGAGCTTGACGGTGTTGCGGGCGCTTTTGGGATAATCATAGGCGGGAATGTCGATTTCGAGCTTGCCGCCCTTGGCCAGGCGCATGCCGCGGCCAAAAACCTCGTCGATCTTCATCTCGGCGAGGTCGGAGACGATGAGGAAATCGGCGAGCCGGCCCGGCGCGATCGAGCCAAGCTCGCGCTCAAGACGGAAGTGTTGCGCGGTATTCAGCGTCGCCATCTGGATCGCGGTGACCGGCTTCAGTCCCTGCGCGATGGCGTGGCGCACCACGCGGTCCATATGGCCGTCATGCACCAGAGTGCCGGAATGGCTATCGTCGGTGCAGAGGATGAAATTGCGCGGATCGATCCCCTCCTCCGTCACCGCTTTGATCTGCGTTGCGACATCGTACCAGGCCGAGCCGAGACGGAGCATCGCCTTCATGCCCTGCCGCACCCGGGCAATCGCGTCCTCGATGCGCGTGCCCTCATGGTCGTCTTCCGGGCCGCCGGCGACATAGCCGTGGAAAGGCAGGCCGAGATCGCGCGAGGCATAATGGCCGCCGACGGTCTTGCCGGCCTTGACGGTCTCGGCGATCCCGCCGGCCATGACCGGGTCGTTGGCGATAACGCCGGGAAAGTTCATGACCTCGCCGAGCCCGATGATGTTTTCCCAGGTCATCGCCTCGGCGACGTCGGCGACACTTAGCGCGGCGCCCGCATTCTCCAGGCCCGGCGCGGAGGGAACGCAGGACGGCATCTGCACATGGACATTGACCGGCATCGCCATGGCCTCGTCATGCATCAGCCGCACACCTTCCAGGCCGAGCACGTTGGCGATCTCGTGCGGGTCGACGAACATCGAGGTGGTGCCGTGCGGGATGACCGCGCGGCAGAATTCGGTGACCGTGACCATGCCGCTCTCGACATGCATGTGCGCGTCGCAAAGGCCGGGCACAAGATAACGCCCGCCGGCGTCGACCACTTTCGTGCCCTTGCCGATGGCGTGCGAGGCGTTAGGCCCGCAATAGGCGAAGCGCCCTGCGACGATGGCAATATCGGTGCCGGCGATGATCTCGCCCGAATGCACGTTGACCCAACGGCCGTTGCGCACGACGAGGTCGGCCGGCCGGCGGCCGGTCGCCACGTCGACCAGCAGCGGTGCGACCTCTGTCCACGGCTTCGGCTTGGAAAATTTCGGGGCGGGATTTTTGGCCATGGAAAAACTCCTGATTCCGGCGACTGTGCCAAGCCCTGCGCGCTTTGACCAGTTGCCTGCGACGCCGAATCCGAGCTTTTCGCGGGACGACACGCGGAATCGCGCTGGGGACAATTGCTACAATCGGAGCCGGCCGCTTGCAGCGGGCGGGACGGCGGCCTATAGCACCCCTTTAATGACCGACGCTCCGTCCCTGCCGCTTTATCCGCACCGCCATCTGCTTGGCATCAGGGACCTGTCTCCCTCCGACATCGAGCTTCTGCTCGACCGGGCCGACGCCGCAGTGTCTATCTCGCGGCAGCCCGAGAAAAAGACCTCGACGCTGCGTGGACGCACCCAGATCAATCTCTTCTACGAAGCCTCGACGCGCACGCAATCCTCCTTCGAGCTCGCCGGAAAAAGGCTCGGGGCGGACGTAATGAACATGTCGGTGGCGAGCTCCTCGGTGAAGAAGGGCGAAACGCTGATCGACACGGCCATGACGCTCAACGCGATGCGGCCGGACATTCTGATCATCCGCCATCAGTCGGCGGGCGCCGCAGCGCTTCTGGCGCAGAAGGTCGGCTGCTCGGTGGTCAATGCCGGCGACGGCGCGCACGAGCACCCGACGCAGGCACTGCTCGACGCGCTGACCATCCGCCGCGCCAAGGGGTCGCTGTCCAAGCTGATTGTTGCGATCTGCGGCGACATACTGCATTCGCGCGTCGCTCGCTCGAACATCATCCTGCTCAACGCGCTCGGTGCCCAAGTGCGCGTGGTGGCGCCTTCGACTTTGCTTCCCTCGGGCATCGAGAAGATGGGCGTTATCGTCGCGCGCACCATGGCCGACGGGTTGAAGGATGCCGACGTGGTGATGATGCTCCGGCTGCAGCGCGAGCGCATGGCGGGCTCGTTCGTGCCTTCGGTGCGCGAATATTTCCACTATTTCGGCCTCGATGCCGAAAAGCTGAAGGCGGCGAAGGACGGCGCGCTGGTGATGCATCCCGGCCCGATGAATCGCGGCGTCGAGATCGCCTCGGAGATCGCCGACGGGCCGCAAAGCGTCATTCAGGAGCAGGTCGAGATGGGGGTTGCGGTGCGCATGGCGGTGATGGAAGCGCTGCTCGATCCGCGCCGCAACCGCGACAGGCATTCGGCATGAGCGTCACGGTTTTTCAACAAGCGCACATCGTCGACCCGTCGCGCGGTATCGACGAGACCGGCACGGTTATTGTCGACGGTAAGAAGATCGCAGCGGCTAGCGCTTCAGCGTCGAACCAGGGCGCACCGGAAGGCGCGACGATCATCGATTGCCGCGGCAAGGCGATCATTCCGGGTCTTATCGACGGGCGGGTGTTCATCGGCGAGCCGGGTGGCGAGCACCGCGAGACGATCGCGTCGGCGAGCCTCGCGGCGGCGGCCGGCGGCGTCACCTCGATCGTGATGATGCCCGACACCGATCCAGTCATCGACAATGTCGCGCTGGTCGAATTCGTGCTCAGGGCTGCGCGCGACACCGCGCTGGTCAATGTGTTTCCGGCGGCGGCAATCACCAAGGGGCTCGAAGGCCGCGAGATGACGGAATTCGGCCTGCTGCGCGAGGCGGGCGCAGTCGCCTTCACTGACGGGCGGCACACAATATCCAATGCGCTGACCATGCGCCGCGCGCTTACCTATGCCCGCGATTTCGGCGCGGTCGTTGCGCATGAGACGCAGGACCGCGACCTCGCCTCGTCGGGCGTGATGAATGAGGGGCTTTACGCCAGTTGGCTCGGCCTGCCTGGCATACCGCGCGAGGCCGAGACTATCCCGCTCGAGCGCGACCTCATGCTGGCACGCCTGACGCGTGGCGCCTATCACGCGGCAAAAATCTCGACGGCCATGTCGGCGGAAGCCGTGGCCCGGGCAAAGGCCGACGGCGCGAAGGTGACGGCCGGCGTTTCGATCAACCATCTGTCGCTCAACGAGAACGATGTCGGCGAATACCGCACCTTCTTTCGGCTTTCGCCGCCGCTGCGCACCGAGGACGACCGCCTCGCCGTGATCGAGGCGCTGCGAAACGGCACGATCGACATCATCGTTTCCTCGCACGATCCGCAGGATGTCGACACCAAGCGCCTGCCCTTCGCCGACGCCGCGGACGGTGCGATCGGACTCGAAACGCTGCTCGGCGCAGCGCTCCGGCTGCATCACAATGACGAGGTCCCGCTAATCAGGCTGATCGAGGCGCTGTCGAGCGCGCCGGCAAAATTGTTCGGACTGCCCGGCGGCACACTCAAGCCCGGAGCGCCGGCCGATCTTGTTCTGGTCGATCTCGACGAGCCGTGGGTCGTCAGCGAGGCCGGCATCCGCTCGCGCTCGAAAAACACGTGTTTCGAAGGGGCGCGGCTGCAGGGCAAGGTCTTGCAAACGATGGTTGCGGGCCGCACAGTGTTTTCGGCCTAGGCCGGCAAGCGAGATCGGCCAAAACCCGGGGACACCATGTTATACACGCAGTTGCTCGCCGCTCTCGCCTTCGGCTACCTGCTCGGCTCGGTGCCGTTCGGCCTGCTGATCACCCGCGCCGCCGGCTTGGGCGACGTGCGCAATATCGGTTCGGGCAATATCGGCGCGACCAATGTGCTGCGCACCGGCAACAAGGGCCTGGCGGCGCTGACGCTTCTGCTCGACGCGCTGAAGGGCACCGCAGCGGTGCTGATCGCCGGGATTTACGGGCCGGAGCTTGCCCTGGTTGCCGGCTTTGGCGCGTTCCTGGGACATCTCTTCCCTGTTTGGCTGGGCTTCAAGGGCGGCAAGGGCGTGGCGACTTATCTCGGTGTGCTGGCCGGCCTGGCGTGGAAGGTGGCGCTGGTCTTCGCCGCCGTCTGGCTCGCCGTCGCCTTCATCATGCGCTATTCGTCGCTCGCGGCGCTACTTGCGTCTGTGGCAGTCCCGCTCACACTCTTATATCTCGGCCGCATCGACTACGCCGTGCTGTTCGCCGTGATGACGGTGATCGTCTTCATCAAGCACCGGGCCAATATTTCACGGCTGCTGGCCGGCTCCGAATCCCGCATCGGGGCCAGAGGATGACCGAACCTGCCGCCGGTCCCCGCCTGAGCGACCGGCAGCGGCTGAGCTGGCTGAGGCTGATACGGACCCCGAATGTCGGGCCGGCGACGTTCCGCGACCTGATAAACCGCTTCGGCTCGGCCGAGACCGCGCTGGAGATGCTTCCCGAACTGATGACTAATGGCGGCGCGCAGCGCAGCCTGCGCATACCTTCCCAGAACGAAGCCGAGGCCGAGATGGAGGCCGCGCGGCGGATGGGTGCGCGCATTGTCTGCATCGGCGAGGCGGACTATCCGTCGATGTTGCGGCGCATGGATAATCCGCCGCCGCTGCTGGCGGTGAAGGGGACCGGCGCGGTGTTTTTTCTCCCCGCTGTCGCGATCGTCGGCGCGCGCAACGCTTCGCTGGCCGGCATCAAGATGGCGCGCATGCTTGCCGCCGATCTCGGCCGCGAAGGCCACGCTATCGTGTCCGGCCTGGCGCGCGGCATCGACACGGCGGCGCATCAGGGCAGCCTTTCGACCGGCACGATCGGCGTGCTGGCCGGCGGCCTCGATCGACCCTACCCGCCCGAAAACGCAGACCTCTGCGACGAGATCGCCGCGAATGGCGGCGCGATCGTTTCGGAAATGCCGTTCGGATGGGAGCCGCGCGCGCAGGATTTTCCGCGCCGAAACCGCATCGTCGCCGGCATAGCGCTGGGTCTCGTCGTGGTCGAAGCAGCCAAGCGATCCGGCTCGCTGATCAGTGCAAGGCTAGCCGGCGAGATGGGACGGCTGGTCTTCGCCGTGCCCGGCTCGCCGCTCGATCCGCGCGCGGCGGGGGCAAACGGGCTTTTGAAGGACGGGGCGATTCTCGTCACCGAAACCGCAGACATCATCGAGGCGCTCGCGCCGCTCACCGGCAGGCCGGTTCCGCCGACAGGTCCGCTGGAAGAGCCGCCGGATTTCTCCGCCACGCCGCCTCCCGGCGACGACGATCGCGCCCGAGTGGTCGAAGCTCTCGGCCCGACGCCCACCGGCATCGATGAACTGATCCGGCATACCGGTCTGCATCCGGCGCAGATGTTCATGATCCTGCTGGAACTCGACCTTGCCGGACGCCTGGAGCGGCATGCGGGCGGGGCTGTTTCGCTGGTCGGGTAGACTCAATTCGGCGACTTATCTACGTGGTGGGGCATTCAACGTTTTTACGCGGCGCTGTCCCGCTTGTCCCGGCCTGCCCGTGACGGACGTTCGCCGCGGGCGACCTCGCCTGCCTCGAGAAATGCCATCTCGATCAGGTAAGCGAGCATGTCGCAGCGTTCGTTCTCGGCCATGACGCGCAACTGCCCCAGCATGGACTGGATGTAATCGAGCGTTTCGGTTCGTTTCCTGCTATCGTTGCGGCCCATGCCCAGTGCTCCTCGTCAGCCGGCAGGTCAAACAGCCGCCAACTCCCTCCCCGACCCGGCCAGCGAAATTCGCCAGACTGGGTTGCATGAATCTTAGCTAATTTACTTAAAGTTGCAAGAAATTAACACCTATCGCGAAAG
The DNA here is from genome assembly GCF_040438645.1 of Mesorhizobium sp. WSM2240. Lineage (NCBI taxonomy): Bacteria > Pseudomonadati > Pseudomonadota > Alphaproteobacteria > Hyphomicrobiales > Phyllobacteriaceae > Mesorhizobium > Mesorhizobium sp. WSM2240. Next base: position 2,243,754 of record NZ_CP159253.1, on the reverse strand, counting down.
TTGCAGCAGATAGCGAGGCACGAATTTCAGCCGTTCCCCTTGACCGAACGGAAAACCGCGGCCATGTGACGAGACCAATCGACAAGCTATCCGTCGCGCGCAGCGGTTCTTCTTCTCGCGCCACTCAGGAAAATACGAGCGCTCATGGACGTCGTCGTCGTCGAATCGCCGGCAAAAGCGAAAACGATCAACAAATATCTTGGACGGAACTACAAGGTTCTGGCCTCCTACGGGCATGTCCGCGATCTTCCGGCCAAGGATGGCTCGGTGAAGCCCGACGATGATTTCGCCATGTCCTGGGCGGTCGACGGGCCGTCCTCGAAGCGCCTGACCGAGATCGCCAACGCAGTGAAGGCGGCGGACGGGTTGATCCTGGCGACCGACCCGGATCGCGAGGGCGAAGCGATCTCCTGGCATGTGCTGGAGGTGTTGAAGCAGAAGCGCGCGCTGAAGGACAAGCCGGTGAGCCGCGTGGTGTTCAACGCCATCACCAAGCAATCCGTGCTCGACGCCATGGCCAATCCGCGCCAGATCGATGCGCCGCTGGTCGACGCCTATCTGGCGCGGCGCGCGCTCGATTACCTGGTCGGATTCACGCTCTCGCCGGTGCTGTGGCGCAAGCTGCCGGGCGCGCGGTCCGCCGGCCGGGTGCAGTCGGTGGCGCTCAGGCTGGTCTGCGACCGCGAATCCGAGATCGAGCGTTTTGTCCGCGAAGAATTCTGGCAGGTCGCCGCCATTCTCGACACCCCGCGCCTGGAAAAGTTCGAGGCGCGGCTGACGGCCTTCGAAGGCAAGAAGCTGCAGAAGCTCGACATTTCGTCCAAGGCGCAGGCCGACGATATCAAGGCGATGCTGGAAGGCGCGAGCTTCAAGGCGCTGTCGGTCGAGGCCAAGCCCACCAAGCGCAATCCCGGACCGCCCTTCACCACCTCGACGCTGCAGCAGGCAGCATCGTCGCGGCTTAGCTTTTCGGCGGTGCGCACAATGCAGGTGGCGCAGCGGCTCTACGAAGGCATGGACATTGGCGGCGAAACGGCCGGCCTCATCACCTATATGCGAACCGATGGCGTGCAGATGGCGCCGGAAGCGCTGACGGAAGCTCGCAAGGCGATCGTGAAGGAATTCGGCGACAAATACCTGCCGGAAAAGCCGCGCTACTATTCAGTGAAAGCCAAGAACGCGCAGGAAGCGCACGAAGCTATCCGCCCGACGGATTTTTCGCGCACGCCGAACGAGATGCGCAAATATCTCGACGCCGACCAGGCGCGGCTCTACGAGATGATCTGGAAGCGCGCCATCGCCAGCCAGATGCAGCCAGCCGAGATCGAGCGCACCACGGTCGAGATCGAGGCGACGAACGGCAGCCGCACCGCCGGCCTGCGCGCGGTGGGCTCGGTGATCCGCTTCGACGGCTTCATCGCCGCCTATACCGAGCAGAAGGACGAGGATTCGGAGGACGAGGAAAACAAGCGCCTGCCGGAGATCCGGGCGGGCGAGCAGCTTCAACGCCAAGAAATCCTCGCCACCCAGCACTCGACCGAGCCGCCACCGCGCTATTCGGAAGCAAGCCTGATCAAGAAGATGGAAGAGCTCGGCATCGGCCGCCCATCGACTTATACGGCGATCTTGAAGACGCTCGAGGACCGCGAATACGTCACCATCGACAAGCGCCGGCTGGTGCCGCATTCCAAGGGCCGGCTTCTGACCGGGTTCCTGGAAAACTTCTTCGAGAAATATGTCGAGTACGACTTCACCGCCTCGCTCGAGGAGAAGCTCGACGAGATTTCCGACGGCAAGCTCGCCTGGAAGGACGTGCTGCGCGACTTCTGGAAGGATTTTTCCGCTTCCGTCGACGACATCAAGGAATTGCGCGTCACGGACGTGCTCGACGCGCTCAACGAGGAGCTTGCGCCGCTGGTGTTCCCCGCGCGCGAAGACGGCTCCAATCCGCGCATCTGCCCGAAATGCGGCACCGGAAACCTGTCGCTGAAGCTCGGCAAATACGGCGCATTCGTCGGCTGCTCCAACTATCCCGAATGCGGCTATACGCGCCAGCTCGGCGAGGCAGCCAATGGCGACGGCGAAAGCATCGAAGGCGAAAACGGCACAAAAGCGCTAGGCAAGGATCCCTATACGGCCGAAGAGATCACGCTGCGCAGCGGCCGCTTCGGCCCCTACATCCAGCGCGGCGAAGGCAAAGAGGCAAAGCGCTCCAGCCTGCCCAAGGGCTGGACTCCAGATTCGATCGACCACGAAAAGGCGCTGGCGCTGCTTTCTCTGCCGCGCGACGTCGGCAAGCACCCCGAAACCGGAAAGATGATCTCCGCCGGCCTCGGACGCTACGGGCCGTTCGTGCTGCATGACGGCACCTACGCGAACCTGGAAAGCATCGAGGACGTGTTCTCGATCGGCCTGAACCGAGCGGTTTCGGTAATCGCCGAAAAACAGTCCAAGGGCAGAGGCGGCCGGAACGGCGGCACGCCGGCGGCGTTGAAGGATCTCGGAGAGCATCCGAACGGCGGCGGATCGATCACCGTGCGCGACGGCAAATACGGGCCCTATGTGAATTTCGGCAAAGTCAATGCGACGCTGCCGAAAGGCAAGGATCCGATGTCCGTCACGGTCGAGGATGCGGTGGCGCTGATCGCCGAGAAGGAAGCCAAGGGCGGCGGCGGCAGGAAGCCTGCGCGCGGCGCGAAGGCGGCGGCAAAGAAGCCGGCCGCGAAAAAATCAGCGGCCAAGAAGCCGGCGGCGAAGAAAAAGGACTAAGACGAATTGGCGAGAAGCATTTCCGGACGCAAGGGCGGCGGCGGGAAAACCCGCTCCTCCGACACGCCCGCCTCCGGAAGCGTTTCTCGTGATTTTCGCCCGTCTCGCGACGACATCCTTCGCTACATCGCCTCCAATCCCGAAAAGAGTGGCAAGCGCGACATCGCCAAGGCCTATTCGCTGAAGGGCGAAGACCGCCTGTGGCTGAAGGACATGCTGCGCGACCTGCAGGATGAGGGCCTGCTGAAGAAGGACCGCAAGCGGCTGATCCGCCGCGGCGCCCTGCCCCATGTCGTGGTGCTCGACATCTTTTCACGCGATGCCGAAGGCGGGCTTCTGGCAAGACCGACAGAACGCGCGACGGAGGATGACGAGTTCAATCCGATCGTGTCGATCAAGCTGCGCCGCGACGCCAGCGGACCGGCGCCGGGCGTCGGCGACCGGGTGCTCGCCAAGACATTCCCGACCAACGACCCTACCGGCCCTGCCTATACGGCGCGGGTGATGAAGATTTTCGACCGGCAGCGCGAAGCGGTGCTGGGCGTGCTGCGGGTCGGACATGACGGCACGTTCCGCATCGAGCCGGTGGAGCGGCGGCAGGCGGAGCTCGTCGTCGAGGCCGAATTTTTGAATGACGCCAAGCCGGGCGATTTGGTCGAGGCGGAGCCGGTGCGCGCCGGCCGCTACGGCCTGCCGCGGGCGAAGGTGCTGACGGTGGTCGGCTCGCTGACCAGCGAGAAGGCGGTTTCGATGATCGCCATCCATGCCCACGAGATCCCGCATATCTTTCCGCAGGAGGTGATTTCCGAAGCAGAGGCGGTGAGGCCGGCGAGCCTCGCCGGCCGCGAGGACTGGCGCGACCTGCCGCTGATCACCATCGATCCGGCCGACGCCAAGGACCATGACGACGCGGTGTTCGCCGAGCCGGACACGGATGAAAAGAATCCCGGCGGCGTGGTGGCGACCGTGGCGATCGCCGATGTCGCCGCCTATGTGCGCTCGGGCACGGCGCTCGACCGCGAGGCACTGAAGCGCGGCAATTCCGTGTATTTTCCCGACCGCGTGGTGCCGATGCTGCCGGAGCGCATCTCCAACGATCTATGCTCGCTCAAGGAAAAGGTCGACCGGCCGGCGCTTGCCGTTCGCATGGTGTTTGCAGCCGACGGCCGCAAGATCCGCCACTCCTTCCATCGCATCATGATGCGCTCGGCGGCGCGCCTCGCCTACCGTCAGGCGCAGGCCGCGATTGACGGCGCGCCGGATGAGACGACCGGACCGATCCTCGAAACCATACTGAAGCCGCTCTGGGCGGCCTATGATGTGCTGAAGCGCGGCCGCAACGCCCGCCAGCCGCTGGAACTCGACCTGCCCGAGCGAAAGATCCTGCTCAAGCCCGACGGCACGGTCGACCGCGTCATCGTGCCCGACCGGCTCGATGCGCATAAGCTCATCGAAGAATTCATGATCCAGGCCAATGTCGCGGCGGCCGAGACGCTGGAGGCCAAGAAGCAGTTGCTGGTTTACCGCGTGCACGACGCGCCGTCGCTGGCCAAGCAGGAATCGCTGCGCGAGTTCCTGGCGACGATCGGCCTGTCATTGGCGCGCGGCGCGCAGATGCGGCCGAGCCAGTTCAACGGCATTCTCGAGCGCGTGCGTGGCGAGGACAATGAAGCCCTGGTCAACGAAGTGGTGCTGCGCTCGCAGAGCCAGGCGATCTACTCGCCGGAAAACCTCGGCCATTTCGGCCTGAACCTGCGGCGTTACGCCCATTTCACTTCGCCGATCCGCCGCTATTCGGATCTGATCGTGCATCGGGCGCTGATCGGCGCGCTCGGGCTCGGCAAGGACGGGCTGACGCGAAGCGAGGAAGAGCGGCTGGAGGATATTTCGGCACTGATCTCGGCAACCGAGCGCCGCGCCATGGCAGCCGAGCGCGACACGGTCGACCGGCTGATCGCCGCCTATCTCGCCGAACGGCTCAACGACACCTTCGACGCCCGCATTTCCGGCGTCACCAAGGCCGGGCTGTTTGTCCAATTGCCGCAGTACGGCGCTGACGGCTTTATTCCTGTGTCATCTCTCGAAGGCGACTACTATATATTCGACGAAGCCGGCCGGTCGCTCTTCGGCGAGCGTACGGGCAAGGGCTTTCAGCTTGCAGATCGAGTCGAGGTTCGCCTGGTCGAGGTCGCACCGCTGGCAGGAGCCATGCGCTTTGAGATGCTGACCGATCCAAAACCCCTGCCCGGGTCCAAGCGGTCGTTTCACAAGGCGAAGGGCCAGAGATCGCGGGCCCGCGCATCGCAACCGCGCCGGGGCTCCGACAGGAGACGATGATGGAAGAACAGCTATTCGGCGGAGTACACCATACCGGCCGCCCGGCAAGGTCGCTGTGGGAGGCCATGAAACGCGGTTTTCTCGGGCGCTGCCCGCATTGCGGCGAGGGAAAGCTGTTTTCGTCGTTCCTGACGGCCGTTGAGCGCTGCGAGCATTGCGGCGAGGAGATGCATCATCACCGCGCCGACGACCTGCCCGCCTATCTGGTCGTCGTCATCGTCGGCCATGTCATCATCGGCGCGTTCATGGGCGTCGAAGCCACCAGCACATTGTCGACCTGGCAGCATCTCGCCATCTGGGCGCCGCTGACCATCATCTCCTCGCTGGCGCTGCTGCGACCGATCAAGGGCGCTGTCATCGGCCTGCAATGGGCATACTACATGCACGGTTTCGGCGGTGAAGAGGATCGTATCGAGTCGCATCCCGAGGCATAAAGATGCACGGCGACGGTTCGATTGCAGGCAGGCTTGTGACCATGACAGGTTTTTCAATCGCAGCGATAGGTGTTCTAATTCTCGCGCTCATGTCGATCATGGCAAACCGGAAGTTCCGTGACCGGGACAGGCTACCAATGCAATGGTCCCTGAATAGAACCGTGAATTGGTCGGCCCCTCGCCATATCGCATTGGCATTCACGCCGCTGCTGGCGACTGTGGTCTTGTTTACTATTGCGAATGTGCTCGCCAGCAAGCCAGATACTGAATTTTGGACGCTCATCGTGATCGCACTGGCTTTTGTCGGGGCGCATCTGCTGCACCTTCACCTCTTGGAGAAATGGCCGGCAGACTAAAATGCCCGCCGGCTAGCAGCGGGCTTCTGACAAGCCGGTTCTGTGCTTTCCAGCCGGGCGCTGGAACAACAGTCAATCGGGTGGGACAATTCCGTTCCGGCGGGCGGCACGGTAGGAACTTTGCATGGACGGAATGACCAGAAAGCAGGTCGACAGGGCCGAATCGCGCGATTTCGCGCTCGGCCCCGGACCGTTGCGGCCGCGCGATGCGGCGACCCTCATTCTGCTCGACAAAGAGGGCGGAGAAATCCGGGTGCTGATGGGCCGGCGCCATTCACGCCACGCCTTCATGCCCGGAAAATTCGTCTTTCCAGGCGGCCGCACCGACCCGGCAGACAGCCGCGTGCCTGTCGCCGAAAACCTTCATCCCGACGAGGAAGCCAAGCTGACCGGGGCGCCGGGGCGCACCAGCCCTGCCCGCGCCCGGGCCATCGCCATGTCGGCGATACGCGAAACCTATGAGGAAGCCGGCCTGCTGATCGGACGCAAAGGGCCGTTCGCCACCTCCAAATCCGACTGGCAGGGCTTTGTCGAGCAAGGCGTGCAGCCCTCGCTCGATGTATTGCGATTCGTCGTCCGAGCGATCACCCCGCCCGGACGGGTGCGCCGCTTCGACACGCGCTTCCTGGCGGCATGGCGAAGCGACGTGGCGGTCGAGCTCGCCGATGGCGGGCCGACCAACGAACTCGAGGAACTTGTCTGGCTGCCGCTCGGGGCGGCCAAAGAGGCCGATATCCCGACAATAACCAAGACGGTGCTGGACGAACTCGAAAGGCGGCTGACGGAAGATCCGCTGCTGAGGCCGGGCGGGCGGGTGCCGTTTTACCGCATGGTCCGCAACCGCTTCGTCCGCGACGTCCTCTAGCTTTCCCAAACAAAAATGTCCGAGAGCATTCAACCGCAGGCCGAAGATGCGCGCATGCGCTGGCTGTCGATTTCGGCGGCCATCGCCTCGATCAGCGTTGTCGGCATCGCCATCGGGCTCGGTATGCCGCTGCTCAGCATCATCCTGGAGACACGCGGCCACTCGGCCAGCATGATCGGCCTCAACACCGCCGTCGCCGGCTTCGCCTCGATCGCGGCGGCGCCGCTCGCTACGCCGCTCGCAGTGCGCTTCGGCGTCGTCTGGACGATGCTGGCGATGATCGTCGCCGGCGCGCTCGCCTTTGTCGGGTTCTATTTCGCCACCGCCTTCTGGATGTGGTTTCCGTTGCGCGTGGTGCTGCACATCGCACTGACGGTGCTTTTCATCCTGTCCGAATTCTGGATCAGCACCTCGGCGCCGCCCGAAAAGCGCGGCTTTGTGCTCGGCATCTATGCGACCGTGCTGTCGCTCGGCTTCGCGGCCGGACCCTGGCTGTTCGCGCAGATGGGAAGCAGCGGCTTTCTTCCCTTCGGAGCGGTCTTCGTGCTGGTCATGCTGGCCACCATTCCGGTGCTGGCTGCATGGCGCGAAAGTCCGAAGATCATCGCCGACGGCAACGGTTCGCGCGACTTCTTCCGCTATATCTGGCTGGTGCCGACCGCGACAGCCGCGGTGCTGGTTTTCGGCGCTGTGGAGACCGGCGGCTTCGCGCTGTTTCCGGTCTACGGCAGCCGTATCGGCTATTCGGAAGGCGACGCTGCCCTGCTCCTCACTATGATCGGGCTCGGCAACGTCTTCATGCAGATCCCGCTCGGCATGGTCAGCGACCGCATTCGCGACCGTCGCCATTTGCTGCTCGCATGCGCGACGGTCGGGCTTGCCGGCATGGTCGTGCTGCCGCTGGTTGCAGGCAACTGGGCGCTGATGGCAGCCCTGCTGTTCGTCTGGGGTGGCGTGGTGGCGGCGCTCTATACGATCGGACTGGCGCATCTCGGCTCACGGCTTTCCGGCCACGACCTCGCCAACGCCAATGCCGCCTTCGTGCTGTGCTACGGGCTCGGGATGGTGCTCGGCCCGCAGGCGATCGGCATCGGCATGGATCTGTTCGGACCCGACGGCTTCGGCTGGTCGCTGGCGCTGTTCTTCGCGGCCTACATCGTGCTGGCCGGAAGCCGGATCATCGCGAGCCGGCGATAGGCAGAGCCCGCCGCCGTCCCATATGTCGTGAGCCCGGACGTAGGCTTGACATTCCGGCAACGTTCTTTATGTGTCGCGCCAAGTTTTCCGCGTCCGGGTGATCGCCCGTGCTCCGCCGGCTCGAACTCCAGACACATTAACGGACGAAAATCATGGCCAAAGCCGCAAACATCAAGATCAAGCTTCTGTCGACCGCCGATACCGGCTTCTTCTACGTGACCAGCAAGAACAGCCGCACCAAGACGGACAAGCTGTCCTTCCGCAAGTACGATCCGGTCGCCAAGAAGCACGTCGAATTCAAGGAAACGAAGATCAAGTAATCTTCGCCCTGCACGGTAATGCAAAGCCGCCTTCGGGCGGCTTTTTTGTTGCCTAGGGCGTGTACGCATAAATCCGGTTCTTAAGAGCGGTTCGCTGAATCTCCGCTTGCCCGAAGGCAATCGACATTCAGGACCATGACGGCACCCTGAAAGTGGCCATTCCCTCGTTACTAGTTCATCGAACGTCCGGGTTGGCCGGCCGATGCTTTAATAAAGTCTATAAACGCCCGCAGCGGGGCGGGCACGAGGCGCCGCCCAGGGTAATAGAGGAACGGCCCCGAGAAGCGCTCCCACCAGGGCTCCAGAACGGGCTCGAGGGCGCCGCTGTCGAAATGCGGCCGCAGCCAGTCTTCAAATACTGCGACAATGCCGAGACCGGCGATCGCTGCATCTACGGCAAGGTCGGTTGCTCCACCGGCCGACACGATCAAGGGGCCGGTCGGATCGATCAGGATCTGCTCGCCTTCGCGTTCGAACTCCCATGGCGGCATCGCGCCGCTGGGAAAGCGGTGACGCAGGCAGGCATGGTCGAGCAGATCGCGCGGGTGCTCGGGCCGGCCGTGCCGGTCGAGATAGGCGGGAGAGGCCGCGGCGGCGAAGCTCTGCACGCGCGGCCCGATCGGCACCGCGATCATATCCTGTTCCAGCCGCTCCTCGTAGCGGATCCCGGCATCGCACCCGGCCGCGAGCACGTCGACAAAGCTTTCCTCCGTGATCACCTCCAGCCGGATGTCGGGATAGGCGGCGAGGAAGGAAGGGACTATGCGTGGCAACACCAGCCGCGCCGCGCTGACCGGCACATTGAGCCTCAGCGTGCCCGCCGGCCTGTCACGAAAGCCGTTCACCACGTCGAGCGCCGATTCCATTTCGCGCAATGCGGGACCAAGCTGTTCGAGGAGGCGCGCTCCGGCCTCGGTCGGCACGACGCTGCGCGTGGTGCGGTGCAGCAGCCTGATTCCGAGCTGGGCTTCCAGACGCCGCACCGCTTCGCTGAGGCCCGATGCGCTCGCGCCGCTTTGGCGCGCGGCGTCGCGGAAACCGCGGGCGCGTGCCACCGCCACAAAAGCGTTCAAATCGCTTAGATCCACCTTCATCGTTCGCTAATCCGCACAGGCCGTGCGGATTGTATCGGGTTATCGCGCATTCCAGCAACGCCTATCTGTGCTTCGTCAGACAAGGGGAAAAGATCATGACCAGCATCGACCAGTCAGGAACCTTCATGCTTGGCGACCGCATCGTAAAGCGCCTCGGCTACGGCGCCATGCAGCTCGCCGGGCCCGGCGTGTTCGGCCCGCCCAAGGATCACGACGCGGCAGTGGCCGTGCTGCGCGATGCCGTGGCGGCTGGCGTGAACCACATCGACACCAGCGACTTCTATGGCCCGCATGTCACCAATCGGCTGATCCGCGAGGCGCTCGCGCCCTATCCCGACGATCTCGTCATCGTCACGAAGATCGGCGCAAGACGCGGCGAGGATGGATCGTGGCTCCCTGCTTTTTCGCCCGAAGAACTGACGCAGGCGGTGCATGACAATCTGCGCAATCTCGGGCTCGGCGTATTGGAGGCGGTGAACCTCCGCATCATGTTCGATGCGCACGGCCCTGCTGAAGGGTCGATCGAGGCGCCGCTCACGGCTCTGGCCGAGCTTCAGCAACAAGGCCTCGTGCGCCATATCGGACTGAGCAACGTCACGCCTGCGCAGGTTGCCGAAGGACGCCGGATCTGCGACATCGTCTGCATTCAGAACCACTACAACCTGGCGCATCGCGCTGATGACGCCCTGATCGACGATCTCGCTCGCGACGGCATCGCCTATGTCCCCTTCTTCCCGCTCGGCGGGTTCACGCCATTGCAGTCGTCCACCTTATCCGGGGTCGCCAAGCGCCTTGACGCGACACCGATGCAGGTCGCGCTCGCATGGCTGCTTCATCGCGCGCTCAACATCCTTCTGATCCCCGGCACCTCGTCCGTCGCGCATCTGCGTGAGAACATCGCCGTGGCCGAAATCGATCTGTCGGATGATGCGCTCAAGGACCTGGACGATATGGCGGAAAATGCCGGTTCCGCCTGACAATCTGAACTCGAAAAACGATCACTCGCCTTCACGCGTCGCAAGGGCTGATTGCTGCGCCATCTGGCCTCGCGCTATGTTGCCTATCCGTTGGCCAAGACAGGTGCACGTGATGGCGTTGAATCGCGCTGACTTCTACGACGCGGAGTTACGGCGGCACAATGAGCACTTTCGTGCTGCCGTCGATGCTGGAATACGGGACCGCGTGCTCGATATCGGCTGCGGCGCAGGGCAAACCAGTCGCGAAGCTGCCCGCGCCGCGGTGGAGGGTCGCGTGGTCGGCGTCGATGTGTCGGCAGAGCTGCTCGAGGTTGCCCGCCGGCGTGCCGCCGATGAGGGATTGCGGAACGTCGGGTTCGAGTTGGGCGATGCCCAGGTCCACCCGTTCCCGGCTGCCCATTTCGACCTGTGTATCAGTCGATTCGGCGTGATGTTCTTTGCCGATCCGGCCGCTGCGTTTGCCAATATTGGCCGGGCGATGCGACCTGGGGCTCGTCTCGTGCTGATGATGTGGCAGAGCCGGGATCGCAACGAATGGGCTACCGCCATTCAGCGAGCGCTGGATCCGAAAGCCGTCGCGTCGGCGAGCGCCGCCGCATTCTCACTCGCCGATCCTGCGGTCGCTACGGGTATTCTGACCACGGCTGGCTTCACTTCGGTCGGCTTTGCCGAGGTGCACGAACCGGTCTTCTATGGTCCAGACGTCGATGCGGCGTATGATGCTGTGATTGGCCTGGGGTTTGTGAACGACGCTGTCGTTGGCGTCGACGCGGCGGCGGCCGATCAAGCGCTGGAGCGGTTGCGTAATTTGCTGGATGCCCATTTAACTGTGGACGGTGTGCTTTTTGACTCGCGGGCGTGGATCATCACCGCTCATCGGGCGAGCTAGCCTGGCGCATAATTTCGAAACCGGAACCGGTTTTTCGAAAAGCGCAGTTCAACTCTTGAAGCGTCCTTGCGCATCCAAGAGGACGCGCGCTCCGGTCGGCCGACATTGGCCAGTCTGGCTCACTCTCCGCACGCGGAGAAGCCGGCGCCGGGATTCCAGTCCTTGAAGGCGATGATCCGGCCTTCAACCGATACCAGCCTTTGCTTTGTTGTGCCGTCCGGCTGCCTTTTGCTGCTCGTGCCCTTGCCCGTCAGTACATTATAGTCGCAGGCGCTTTCGACATTGTCGCGCTGGTAGTTCTTATAATCATATGCAAAGCCGGCGACTACGAACGCGCCATTGCGGTAGGCGATGGTCAGCGTCTCGTTAGTGCGTTCGCTGCCGATCGGCATGGCCGGCATATAGAGCTTGATCGAGCCGTTCGGCAGCGCCGTCAGATCCGGTTCGGTGTCGGAGTTCTCGTAACCCGGTCGGTCGTAGCCGTTCCATTCCGCGAAGATCTGCCCGCGCACGACCTCGGCAGGGCGGAGAAAATTGTGCTCCTTGTCCTTGAGAAAAAAATGCATGTCCATGGGATCGGTCGGCTCGGTCTCGACAATCATCGCCAGATCGACGGCGCCGTCGCCATTCCAGTCGCCAGTCACAGCCGTGATAATCTTCTGACTTTCGATCAATTCCGCCTGCGCCATGCCAGACAGCGGCAAGTTTGCCAGCAGCGCGGTCGGCAATAAGGAAAGGCCAAGCAACAACGATCTCATGAAGGCGCCCCCTCAAGTTCAAGCCAGCCGACAAAAAGCCGATCCAAAACTGCCGCGCAAGCCTTGAAGCGTCCTTTGCGCGTCCAAGAGAACGCACGCTCTAGCCGGCCCGCAGCGAGCGTATGGATCTGCGTCGGTTCTCGGAAAAGGGGGCCGGCCAGCGATCTGACAGCGGTACGAGGAGGCCACTATGTGTCAGTGCCGGCCGGCCAACCCCATGGACCCAGGAGATGCGGCGGACCTGAGCATCATGGGGCATCCTGCTTGCGCCGCGGCAACGTCCCTCGCACCGGCGCTTCCACAAGACATTTGCTCAAGAGCTTTTAAAAATCAATAGTTTCTTAACCACGCCTGCCGAATCACTTGGAACAAGGTAAATTATCGTCCTTAGCAGGCTCGTCTTTACCCGCTGGCGGGCGGCGTCAGGCGGCCTTGGCCACCACCCGGTTGCGGCCGCCGGTCTTGGCCTCGTAGAGCGCAAGGTCCGCCCGCTTCATCAGCGCCTCGACCGTGTCGGCTCCGCGCTTCAGCGACGAGACGCCGACGCTGACGGTGACATCCATCGTCTGGCCCGACTTGCCGACCGGAAACGGCGTCTGCGCGATCTCGGCGCGTATGCGCTCGGCCACTTTTTCGGCGACGCCGCCATCGGTGTCTGGCATCACCACGACGAACTCCTCGCCGCCGAAACGACAGGCGAGATCGATTCCGCGCACATTCTTGCGCAGGCGCCTGGCGAATTCGCGCAGCACGTCGTCGCCGCCGTCATGGCCATGCGTGTCGTTGATCAGCTTGAACCGGTCGAGGTCGGTGATCATCACCGAAAGCGGCCGCCGGCGCGCCACGGCGCGGTCGAACAGCGTCTGCAGATGGCTGTCGAGGTAGCGCCGGTTGTGCAAACCGGTCAACCCGTCGGTTACGGCCATCTCGATAGTCTGGGTGACGCTGGCGCGCAGATGGTCGTTGTAGCGCTTGCGCCTGACCTGGGTGCGCAGCCTGGCGATCAGCTCCTGCTGGTCGATGGGGCGGATGAGGTAATCATTGATGCCGAGTTCGAGGCCGCGGATCAGGCGCGCATCCTCGCCTTCCTCGGCGAGCAGGATGATCGGCAGGAAGCGCGTGCGGTCGAGCGAGCGCAGCTGCGAACAGAGCCGCAGCGGATCGAAATCGGCAAACGACGTGGAGACGATGACGCATTCATAAGGCTCCTCCGCCGCCTGGAAGAAGCCGGCATGCGGATCGGTGGCGACATCGAGATCGGCGGTCTCGCGCAGCATCTTCTTGATGCGGTCGCAGGAGGACTGGCGCTCGTCGATCAGAAGCACCTTCGGCCGCGTCTCCTCAGCGGCGGGCTTGCGGCTCAGCAGTTCCTCGATGCCGATGTTGCGCGTGGTCGAGGCGCGCAGCCGCAATTCATCGGTGAGCATTTTCAGCCGGACCAGGCTCTTCACGCGGGTCATCAGCTGCAGGTCGTTGACCGGCTTGGTCAGGAAATCGTCGGCGCCGGCTTCAAGACCGCGGATGCGGTCGGAAACCTGGTCAAGCGCGGTGATCATCACCACCGGGATGTGCGAGGTGGCCGGGTCGTTCTTCAGCCGGCGGCAGACTTCGAAACCGTCCATGTCGGGCATCATGACGTCGAGCAGGACGACATCGACCTTGCCGTTCTCGCAGGTCTCGATCGCATCCGGCCCGCTGGTCGCGGTCAACACCTCGAAATACTCGGCCAGAAGCCGGACCTCGAGCAGCTTCACATTGGCCGGAATGTCGTCGACGACGAGGATGCGGGCTGTCATTTTAAGCTCCGGGCGAACTCTTTTTTGGGCATCAGGCGTCGCCCAGATAGGATTTTATCGTTTCGACGAAGCGCGGCACCGAAATCGGCTTGGAAATATAGGCCTCGCAACCGCCCTGGCGGATACGCTCCTCGTCGCCCTTCATGGCGAAGGCGGTGACCGCAATGACCGGAATGACGTGCAGATCGTCATCCTCCTTCAGCCATTTGGTCACTTCGAGGCCGGAGACCTCGGGCAACTGGATGTCCATCAGGATCAGGTCGGGCTTGTGCAGGCGAGCGAGATCAAGCGCCTCCAGGCCGTTGCGGGTGCGCACGGTCTCGTAGCCGCTGGCCTCGATCAGGTCGCGAAACAGCTTCATGTTCAGCTCGTTGTCCTCGACGATCATCACTTTCTTGGTCATAGAATTCCCGTCCCGATCGCTGCTTTCGCATCCGCGACCACCATGCACCCGCCAAGGTGCATCAAAGCCCGCCGCAAGGCTAACTCAAGATGATTGACGAAACGGAAACCTGCATGCCGAAACGCATCGGGCTTACTCGTCGATGATTGGGCGGGCCGGCGACCTTGCCGGATCGGGCGGTTGCGGATAGTGCGAAGTTGAGTTTCCATTCTAACCACGAAAGCCGACATGGCCAACAATCGCTCAACTCCCGAGAACGCCGAAAGTATCGCTATTGAGGCACTGGGCTTCGTGGCCGCCGATCCGGAGCTTCTGCCGCGCTTCCTGGCGATCACCGGCATCGAGGCGCAGGCGATCCGCCAGGCGGCGAGCGAGCCGGGATTTCTGGCCGGCGTCTTGCAGTTCATCCTGGCGCACGAGCCGACGCTGCTGCGCTTCGCGGACGAATCGGGTGTGCCACCCGAAGATGTCGCGAAAGCCATCCGCCACCTGCCGCTCGGCGACGACCGCCACGACATCTCGACCTGAGAGCCGCCCGCAAGTCACAGGACAAGCCGCATCAGCGGCCGACCTGCCTTGCGCTCGGCCAGACGCTCGAAGCCGACCTTTTCAAAGACGCGCGTCGAGCCGACGAAAAGCCCGAGGGAGCGAGAATCCTTCGACTGGTCCATCGGGCAGGCTTCGAGGAAGCGCGCATTGTTTTTCCTGGCGAGATTGACGCCGGCGGCGACCAGATGGTGAGTGAGGCCCCTGCCCCGCGCCGTATTTCGGATGAAGAAGCAGGAGATTGCCCAGACCCCGGGATCGGCGGCATCGGCCGGATCGACCGGCGCAGAGCCCCTGCCCTTGTTGTTCCACTTGGGCACGTCGGCGCGCGGCCCGATCTGCATCCAGCCGCAGGCAACGCTATCCTCGAAGGCGAGCAGGCCGGGCGGCGGTCCCGATTCGATTCGCGCGCGGATAAAATCCTTGTTGCGGACGCTGCTGCTCTCGCGACGCGCTGCCGGCGGCAGGCGAAAATAGGTGCACCAGCAGCCGTAGCAGGCGCCCTGCTTGCCGAACAGATCCTCGAAATCGGGCCACAAATCGGGGGTGAGCGGGCGAATGTCGGGGACCATGAAACACCTCCGCGGCCGCCGCCTTGCCGGCGGGCGTCAGCTATCCTACCATTTGCGATGTTCCGTATATGTTCGCAGCGATGACCCTTCCTGTCAACGATCCCATGCATGGTTTCTGCCGCGACTGCCTCGCCGCGCAGCCGCGCGCAACGACGCGCTGCGCAAGCTGCGGCAGCCCGCGGCTCGCCCGGCATCCGGAGCTCTATTCGCTTGAGATCGCGCATATCGACTGCGACGCCTTCTACGCGGCGGTGGAAAAGCGCGACAATCCGGAGCTGAAGGACCGCCCGGTGATCATAGGCGGGGGCAAGCGCGGCGTTGTCTCGACCGCCTGCTACATCGCCCGCATCCATGGCGTGCGCTCGGCAATGCCGATGTTCAAGGCGCTGGAGGCCTGCCCCGAGGCGGTGGTGATAAAGCCAGACATGGAAAAATACGTCCGCGTCGGGCGCGAGGTGCGCGAAATGATGCTTGCGCTCACCCCGCTGGTCGAGCCGATCTCGATAGACGAAGCATTTCTCGACCTTTCCGGCACCGCTCGGCTGCATGGCAGGCCGCCGGCGCTGGTGCTGGCAGGTTTCGCGGCGGCCGTCGAGAAGGAGATCGGCATCACCGTCTCGGCGGGACTCTCCTACTGCAAGTTCCTGGCCAAGGTGGCGTCCGACTTCCGTAAGCCGCGCGGTTTTTCCATCATCGGCGAGGCCGAGGCGGTCGGTTTTCTGGCGGAGCAGCCGGTGACGCTGATCTGGGGCGTCGGCAAGGCGTTCGCGGCGACGCTGGAGCGCGACGGCATCCGCATGATCGGGCAGTTGCAGCGGCTGGAGCGCGGCGAGCTGATGCGCCGCTACGGCGTAATGGGCGACCGGCTTTTTCACCTGTCGCGCGGCATGGACGAGCGCCGAGTTCATCCTGAGCACGGCGCCAAAAGCGTGTCGGCCGAGACGACGTTCGACACCGACCTCGCCTCACCCGCCGATCTCGTGCCGATCCTCAGGGCGCTGTCGGAAAAAGTCTCGGCGCGGCTGAAGAAGGCGGGGATTGCCGGGCGCACCGTGGTGCTGAAGCTGAAGACGCAGGATTTCAAGCTGCGCACCCGCAATCGCCAGCTCGGCGACCCGACCAGGCTCGCCGACCGGATCTTTCAGACCGGCCTGCAGCTGCTGGAGAAGGAAACCGACGGGACAAAATACCGGCTGCTCGGCATCGGCGTTTCCGACCTTTCGGGTTCGGAAAAGGCCGACCCGCCGGATCTGGTCGATGTGCAGTCGAGGAAGCGCGCCATGGCCGAGGGTGCGATCGACCGCTTGCGTGAAAAATTCGGCGGGCGCGCTGTGGAGACGGGATACACGTTCGGCCGCGGCCACCGCGGCCGCCCCACCAGTCCGGAAGACGACGACGAATCCGAGGTGCGGCATCCATGGGAGCGGATTTGAGGGGTGCGTCCTTCGAAAGCTCAGGATGAAGGAAGTTGGTGCTAACCGCCAATCTCGAAGGTCAGCCCTCACCACACGGTCCTCATCCTGAGGTGCGAGCGAAGCGAGGCTCGCCCTTCGGCAAGCTCAGGAGACGCACCTGTTCATCGCCATCTCCGGTTTGCCGCAGGGGACAGTTTACTTTTTTCCGCCCGTGCGAACGCCTCGACTGCCGCTGCCCTTCCGCGGAAAGAGACCCTTGGACGGAACCTGCCCGGGCCTGTCGCCACGTTGGCGTCAGGACGGAGGCGCCGGTTCCTCCCCACAGATCACCGTCGCGACCGGCGTTCCCGCGGGAGAAACTGCCGATGATTATGCGGGAGGGCCGGGCATTGATGGATAAAAGAAAGTTCTGAGATCTTTTATCCAATTGATTTATAAGAAGAAATTCTTTCGATCAGGCCCAAATGACGTTGGCTTTATCCACGTTGTAGCCATTCCAGCCATTTGTCGTGCATCTCGAAAGCGGACGTTCGCGCATTGGCAGGAGACAAAGAAAGCGACTGCTTTTCACTCTATAATCGTAGTCGAATTATAGCTACATCGCACGCCATCGATAGTAAAAGTCAACTTTTTGCCAGCTTATGCCGAACCTTAGAAGGCCAATATGTGTGGCAAATCTCACAGACCGCTAGAGACTAAGACCGTATAGTTCGACATGCCAAGGTCCGGCGGAATGATTTGTCCGCGCCCGATCCTCGCATGCTCATTACTATATTTTATCGAGGCCCCGTGCACCTCGAAGGGAGGCTGGCATGAGATCGTTCAAAACCTTTGTCATCTTGGGATTCCTGACCGCCTTGATCGGTTCGGTGACCCTGCTCGACGCAACGCCCCAAGCTTACGCGCAGCAGTGCCCGAACGGCGTTTGTCCTTAGAGAGCGAGGGGGGACAATGCCATGGACCCGTTGCTATCGAGCGAGTTCTGGTTCGGCGCCGCCGTGCTTAGCGCCTACCAATTCGCCAAGTTCAGCGAACTCAGCTCGCCGGACCCGGATTTCGCCGCGCGATCCGCCCTTTTCCCAAATCTGCGCGCGATCGACTTTGCCGGGCGGCTGACCTATTTCGCCACGCTGGCGGCTTTCCTGGCCGCAACACTCCTCATCTATTTCATCCTGTGCAAAATATCTCCCACCATCCTGTTCGGCTGGGCCCAGGTATCCGGAGCGACACTTGACGAGGAACTCAGGACATTCATCGACACCGTTAACTATCCTCTCTATATCGCGGCCGCATACATCGGCTTTACCCAGCCTGGGATTCCTTTTCTCTCCAACATCGGGAACGTGCAGCGAAACCTGTTTCATGCCTGGATGGGTGTCCCCACCAGAGTCATGAGCACGTCGAGCTTCTTCGCCACCCAGATACTTACGCGAAGTCAGGATACGAAGCGGTTGGCCAAGGAGCTTCAGCTTTTGGTCAGCGACGCGTTCGTGCAACGCATCGAAGCCTATGCCGACGCGGATTTCTACCGTGCTCACCTCGCGCGGCTTAAGCTCGATGACGAAGCCGAGCTTTCGAAAGGAACACGGCGGGAACTTAAAATCCTCACGCGGCAGCTCGTCGACGTTGCCACGCTCGCGACGGTGCGGGAGAGCGGCGTTGCGTCTCTTTCGCGCCTCGCCGGCGACCTTCACGTTTCCATGCTGCCCAATCGCGGCTGGCCGAAGGCTTTCCTTGCGGGCGGCATTCTCTTCATCGCGATGACGTTCCTGTGGAACCTCATTCCCGCGTTCGACGGCCTAGCGGCGCGGTTCCTGAGCGCGGGGGCCTTATATGATTTCTGGCCAAGCAATCTCGAATTCTCGGGCCAGTACCTCATAGCGCAGGCCGGGCCGATTTTTTTGACCACCGGCATTGCATTGGCGATGTGGGTCAGCGCCTTCGGTCAGGCCCAGATGGCGGCGGTCGAGGAACCCCGGCCCGTTCGCGGGCTGGCGGATCATTTGAACCGCCACGCGGGCCTGCTTGCCTTAACCGTGATCGTCATTTTGCTGTTCGACATTTTCCAGGCATTCTTCGATCATGGAGCCTATAAGCTTGGAAAGACCAGGGAATTCGTAGCCCTGGTGCAGGTCAGCCTGCCCATATACCTCCTGCACTCGTTCATATCGCTGTTCGTGTGCTTCGTGCTGCTGCGGTATATGGACGACGGCGCGGGGCGGTGGAGGATCGCATCCACTCTCTCGCTGCTGGCGGCGGGAGTGGCCCTAGCGTCGCTTTTTTACGCAGCCGCGCAGGTGCAGCACAAGTTCAACGTGCCGTTCGGTCCCAATGGCGCGGACCTCGCGACCTTGATGGTCATCATCAACGTATCGGCGGCGTCGATGGCGTTCGCGTGCGCCGCTCTCTGCAAGCGCCAGGCCGAAACAGCGCCCAACCCTCCGCAGCGACGAGATCCGCCTCGAACTCATGCGAGGGGGAGCGCTGGAGTTTCCGTGAATGCCCCACTGGCTCCGGCGACTCCGCCCGGAGAGTAGCCAAAGCGCGCATCAACAGCCCCGAGGCATGGCCCGGGCCAGGGCCTCGGTGATCGCAACCCGATTTCCGTGAGGATGAGCTATGAACCCCTTTGTCGCAATTGCCGCCACTCTGTTTCCCGAGATCATCAAGGCAATCGCTGGAGACAAAGCCGGCACCGTGGCGGACAGCGTCACCAAGGCGGTGACCGCTTCCGTCAAGACGAACAACCCGGTCCAGGCACAAAAGCAGCTGGCGCAGGATCCGCAACTTGCCGAGGATCTGCGCGAGAAACTCGCGCAGATCGCGCTGGAGCAGACCAGAATCAAGCTCGACGACGAGCAGCGCCAGCGCGAGGCAGCGCTCGGGGAACTGAAAATCCGCGCCGAGGTCGAGACCCAGAAGCGCCAGGCCGAGATCGACAGCCGCCGGGTTGACGGGGAGGACCGCGGTGGCGCCCGAAACCTACAGAAAGATCTGAGTTCCGCACGATCGCCCGTGGCGTGGGTTGCTCCGACGCTTTCGTTGATAGTGACGGTCGGCTTCTTTGTGGTGCTGGGCCTGTTCATCTTCAACAAAAACAGTCTTGAACTCACTTCGATGCCCGTGATTCCGGCGGGTATCGAGCTTGCTGGTCTGACGAACGCCCAGTTTGCGGCGGTTCCTCCGGTTCGCAGCGATTTCGTGCTGCAGATAATCAATATCTGCGTCGGAACGCTGACCGCGGCGTTTGCTACCGTGATGAGCTTCTGGCTCGGCTCTTCCCAGAGTTCTCAATCGAAAGATCAGCTCGTCGCCCAGATTCAGACCAGACAATCCGTTCAGGCCTCGGAAGTCCTCAACCGAGCGACCGATGTTGTTGTCCGTCGCTCCTCCACCCTTGACCTGCCGCCCCCTTCAAAGCCGGCTCTTCCGGAGAAGGAGCCTGACAGCGAACCGGCCGGAGATCCCGTCAAGCCGGCTGCTCCCGGCCTGTTGGGCGAGCTCATCCCCGAACTGGTGAAGCCGCACCGCCATTTCCCTGACGGCGTAAGCTGGGCGCTTTCACCAAGGGGCGTCTCGATCGATGAAGCGCCAGCCCAGGGAACGCCCGGGAAACCGACGACTGTCCGAACGATCTGGCAACGCTATGGAGCGCTTTGTGCCGCGGCTGCAAAGCAGTACGGCGTTCCGGTCGAGCTGATCGTCGCGACGATCGCGACCGAGAGTTCCGGCGATGCAAATGCACGACGATCCGAACCGAAGATCAATGACGAGAGCGTCGGGTTGATGCAGACGCTCGTCGCCACGGCCCGAAGCGCCACCGGTCGAAAGAACCTGCGCAGCGACGACTTGCTGGATCCCCGAAGCTCCATCGAAGCGGGAACAGCCTACATCGCCCAGCAGAGAGGCTCGACATGGTTCGATCCTCCCTTGGTCGCGGCCGCATACAACGCCGGCTCGCTGCGCCGTGACGATGCGGACGCAAATCGCTGGAAGCTGGTCTGCTTCCCCCGCGGCACCGGCAAGCACATAGACAAATTCGTGGCCTGGTTCTCGGATTGCATGGTTGTGGCGGCAGAGGATGGTTGGGCGACTGACCCGACAGTCCCCAGCTTCGCGTCCGCGCTGGGTGTTCAGGGCGCTGGCCGGGCCGGCTCTTCACCGCACCTCGACCTGGCTCCGCTGGTTAGCACCGAAGAACGCCAAAGACTGTTCGGTACCTTCACGTTCGTTGCCGATCCGAAGCCCGGAAACAGAGAAAACATCCGGATCACAAACGATTGGCCGGAAAAGAACATCATCAAGGTGAGCATACCCGTTAAGTCCGTCCTTGGCCGGAACGGCCCGCTCGAGTTCGAATTCCACAAGCTTGCCGCCGACCAACTGGTTGCCATGTGGCTCGAGTGGGAGAAAGAGGGACTTCTGGACCGCATCCTGACCTTCGATGGCGCATTTGTGCCGCGGTTTATTCGCGGAAGCACAAGCACCCTTAGCAACCATGCATTCGGAACGGCTTTCGACATCAACGCTCAATTCAACCCGCTTGGCCATACGCCCGCTGACATCGGAGAGAAAGGCTGCGTGCGAGAGCTGGTCCCGATCGCAAATCGGTTCGGTTTCGCCTGGGGCGGCCATTTCAAAAAGCGGCCGGACGGCATGCATTTCGAAGTCGCCAGGATCATCCAGCCCGGCGTGATTGTATAGGGAACCGCCTGGTTCGCCTCACCTCTCGCGCAATAATCAGACGGCTAGCGCCTCCCCGATCGGGAGGCGCTAGTCTGATTCTAGCTCAGCAAATGGCACAGAAGAGGCGTCTGGCGCATCAGCCAGCCAGTATGGCGGCCAGAGGGTCTAAGGATTGCCTTTGAGGCAGTCTTCGCCTTCACACCAACTCCACCTCAACCACCCCCGGCACGGCGCGCATGGCGGAGGCGATCTGGGGCGAGATGCGGTAGCGGTCGGGCAGGCCGATCTCGATCTCGCCCTGCCCTTCCGGCTTTATCACCACGACGCTGATCTGGCCGTCGCCCTTGACCGTCAATTGCGACTGGAGCGCGGGGATCGGGCGGTCGTCGCGGACGAAGATGCGCAGCGCCTTTTGGACGCGGCTCGCTTCGTCCTCCAGCGAATGCACGGTCTGGATGCGCAGATTGATGCCTTCCGGCCTATCTTCGGCGGCGACGGTGATGACCACCGAGCGGCCGGCCTCCAGGAGGTCGCGATACTGCGCCAGCCCTTCGGAAAACAGCACCGCCTCGTACTGGCCGGTGGTGTCGGACAGCGCCACCACGCCCATCTTGTTGCCGGTGCGGGTTTTCCGCTCCTGTCTCGATGTGACGGTGCCGGCGAGCCGGCCGGCGGAGGCGCCGCGCTTCACGGCCAGCGAGAAATCGGCATAGTTCTGCACCCGCATCCGCTCCAGCACGGTCTTGTACTCGTCGAGCGGATGGGCCGAGAGGTAGAAGCCGACGACCTGGAACTCGCGGTGCAGACGGTCGGCGGGCAGCCACGGGTCGGCGGCGGGCAGGATGAGCGTTTCCGACTGGCCGGCGAGCGAGGCGCCGAAAATGTCAGCCTGGCCGGAAGCGGCGTTCTCCTGCGCGCGGGCGGCCAGCCCCATCATGCGCTCGACGCCCGCCATCATGGCGGCGCGCTCATGGCCGAAGCAGTCGAGCGCGCCGGCGGTGATCAGGCTTTCGAAGACGCGCTTGCCGACGATCTTCGGGTCAATGCGCTCGCAGAAATCGGCGAGGCTGGCGAAGGGCTTTTCGCGGCGTCTTTCGACAATGTGCTCGACCGCCGCCTCGCCGACGCCCTTCAAGGCCGCCAGCGCATAGAAGATGCGGTTTTCCTCGACCTCGAAATCGCCGAACGAGGTCATGACCGAGGGCGGCACGACGTCTATGTCCATCCGCATCGCGTCCTGCCGGAAATCGGCCAGCTTGTCGGTGTTGGACATGTCGAGCGTCATCGAGGCGGCCAAAAACTCGACCGGATAATGCGCCTTCATGTAGGCGGTCTGGTAGGAGACCACCGCATAGGCCGCGGCGTGCGACTTGTTGAAGCCATAATCGGCGAATTTTGCGAGCAGGTCGAAGATGAAGTCGGCCTGCGGCTTGGCGAGGCCTTTTTGCATCGCGCCGGAGACAAAACGCTCGCGCTGCTTGTCCATCTCGGCGCGGATCTTCTTGCCCATGGCGCGGCGCAGGAGATCGGCTTCGCCGAGCGAATAGCCGGCAAGCTCCTGCGCGATCTGCATGACCTGTTCCTGGTAGACGATGACGCCTTGAGTCTCCTTCACCAGATGGTCGATCATCGGGTGGATCGAGGCGATCTCCTCCTCGCCATGTTTTCTGGCGTTGTAGGTCGGGATGTTCTCCATCGGGCCGGGGCGGTAGAGCGCCACCAGGGCGATGATGTCCTCGATGCGGTCGGGCTTCATGCCGATCAGCGCCTTGCGCATGCCGGCCGATTCCACCTGGAAGATGCCGACCGTCTCGCCGCGCGACAGCATGGCGTAGGTTTTTTCGTCGTCGAGCGGCAGTTTCGCCAGGTCGATCTCGACGCCGCGGCGGCGCAGCAGCTTGACCGTCGTCTCCAGCACGGTGAGCGTCTTCAGGCCGAGAAAGTCGAATTTTACGAGGCCGGCCTCCTCGACCAGCTTCATATTGAACTGGGTGACCGGCATGTCGGAACGCGGGTCGCGGTACATCGGCACCAGCTCCGACAGCGGCCGGTCGCCGATGACGATGCCGGCGGCGTGGGTCGAGGCATGGCGGTAGAGGCCTTCCAGCTTCTGCGCCATGTCGAGCAGGGTCTGTACGATCGGCTCCTTCTCCGCCTCCTCGGCAAAGCGCGGCTCGTTTGCAACCGCATCGGCGAGTTTTACCGGATTGGCCGGGTTCTGCGGCACCATCTTGCAGAGCCGGTCGACCTGGCCGTAGGGCATCTGAAGCACCCGGCCGACGTCGCGCAGCACGGCGCGCGCCTGCAGCGTTCCGAAGGTGATGATCTGGCCAACCTGATCGCGGCCGTATTTGCCCTGGACGTAGCGGATCACCTCCTCGCGGCGGTCCTGGCAGAAATCGATGTCGAAGTCGGGCATCGAGACGCGGTCGGGATTCAGGAAGCGCTCGAACAGCAGCGAGAAGCGCAGCGGGTCGATGTCAGTGATGGTGAGCGCATAAGCGACCAGCGAGCCGGCGCCCGAGCCGCGGCCGGGGCCGACCGGAATGTTTTGGGCCTTCGCCCATTTGATGAAGTCGGCGACGATGAGGAAGTAGCCGGGGAATTTCATCCGCTCGATGATGCCGAGCTCGAATTCCAGCCGCTCGCGGTACTGCTCCTCGGTGTAGCCCGGCGTCAGCCCGGCGGTCTCGAAGCGCATCTGCAGGCCTTCTCGGGCCTGGCGGCGCAGCTCGTCGGCCTCTGCCTTGAGGGCCGCGGTCGGGTCGGCCTCGTCGCCGCCGGTGAAACGCGGCAGGATCGGCGCGCGCTTCCTGGGATAATAGGAGCAGCGCATCGCGATCTCGACCGTGTTGTCGATCGCTTCCGGCAGGTCGGCAAAAAGCTCCGCCATCTCCTTCTGGCTTTTGAGAAAATTGTCGGGCGAGAGCCGCCGCCGCTCGTCGGATGCGATGACGGAGCCGTCGGCAATCGCGATCAGCGCGTCATGCGCTTCGTAATCCTCGCGGGCGGGGAAAAACGCCTCGTTGGTGGCGACCAGCGGCAAAGCCAGGCGGTAGGCGAGATCGACGGTCGTCGCTTCGAGAGCGCGGTCGTAGCCGGAAACACGCTCGAGCTCGACATAAAGCCGGTCGGAAAACAGCGAGATCAGCGATTGCAGCCGGCTTTCGGCCAGGTCGGCATGGCCGGCCTTGAGCGCCGCCCCGATCGGCCCGCGCGGGCCTCCGGTCAGGCAGATCAGCCCGTCCGACATCCCGGCCAGCCATTCGGTGGTGATCTGGACGGGCTCGCCGGGCGGCGTGTCGAGATAGGCGCGGCTGACCAGGCGCACCAGATTGCCGTAGCCGGCCTCGGTCGCGGCGATGAGGACGACGGGGTAGAGGTCCGGCCCCTGGCGGCGATGGCCGTTGCCGCGCGAGGCTTCGTTGGCTTCGCCGGCGAAGAACAGGTCGACCTGGCAGCCGATTATGGGCTGGATGCCTTCCTTGACCGTCTTCTGGGCGAATTCGAGCGCGCCGAACAGATTGTTGGTGTCGGTGATGGCGATGGCCGGCGCGCTGTCCTTGACGGCATGGCCGACGATCTTGCCGATCGGCAGTGCGCCCTCGAGCAGCGAATAGGCGGAATGGACGCGCAGATGGATGAACGCGCGGCTGGCTGGAGCCGGCGCCGCCGTCCTGGCCATC
The DNA here is from genome assembly GCF_040438645.1 of Mesorhizobium sp. WSM2240. NCBI lineage: Bacteria > Pseudomonadati > Pseudomonadota > Alphaproteobacteria > Hyphomicrobiales > Phyllobacteriaceae > Mesorhizobium > Mesorhizobium sp. WSM2240. The sequence goes on along the minus strand of NZ_CP159253.1, from coordinate 2,218,654 downwards.
GCCTCCCGCATCAGCGGATCGCGTGGAAGTCTCTCATCCGCCATGGTTTTTTGCCGCTCGAAGGACTCAGGGAAAGGTGGGATGTATTGTCTGGGAACGCGCAGCGCCAGTCCAGCCTGAATGGTGTCCGGTCACAGGCTTTTGGATGCGTCGGGGATGTGCTAGCTTGTACACAAATGAGCACAAGGCTTTCACCATGACGACAACCACCATGACTATTCGCATCGACGAGACTTTAAAGGAAAAACTGGAACAGCTGGCGCATGACACCAGGCGCAGCAAGTCCTTCCTCGCCGCGGAGGCCGTTTCCGCCTATGTCGAACGTGAATTCGAGATCATCGAGGGCATCAAGCGCGGATTGGCCGACGTGGAGGCCGGGCGTGTCGTTCCTCATGCCGAGGCGATGGCAGAGGCCCGGCAGATTATCGCGAATGCCAAAAAGTCGCACAAGAAGACAGCCCGAGGATGAGGCCGGTCTTCTGGTCGGAAGAAGCGCGGCAGGATTATTTTGAGATCCTTCACTACATAGCGAGCGATAATCCCTTTGCCGCCGAGAGGATTGTCGATGCCATCGAAGAAGCAGGAAACGAGCTGAGCCAATTTGCGACAGGCAGACCGGGAAGGGTTGCCGGTACTTACGAAAAGCTTGTGATCGGCCTGCCCTACATTGTCGCCTATTCGATCACCAGCAAGGGCGGCCGCGAAGTCATTTCGATCCTGCGGGTCATCCACATGGCCCGGGATTGGCCTGCCGGAGAATGGCCCGAATAGGCCGGCAGTCTCAGCCTCAGCAAGACTCCGTCGCAGATCACACCGGCTCCAGCAGCGCGGCGATCGATCCCCGCAGTTCGGCGGGACTGGCGACGATGCGGGCCGCGCCGGCGGTCTCGAGTTCCTGCCGATCGCCATAGCCCCAGAGCACGCCGATGGCAAAGACGCCGTTGGCGTTGGCGCCGGCCACATCGTGCGAGCGGTCGCCGATCATCACGGTGCGGCGGGCGTCGAGGGCTTCGACGGCGAGTATGTGGGAGACCAGTTCGGCCTTGACGGAATTTCGTCCGTCGAACTCGGAGCCGTATACCACGCTGAAATAGCGGCGAAGGTCGAAATGGTCGATGATCTCGCCGGCATAGGTCTTGAGCTTCGAGGTAGCGACCGCCAGATAGAAGCCCTCGGCGACGAGTTCGGCCAGCGCCTCGGGAACGCCTTCGATCAGCGTGTTCTCGAATTTGCCTATTGCCGAGTAGCGCTCGCGGTAGAGCCGGACGGCCTCGCCGACGATCGCAGCGTCTTCGGTTTCGAGCAGCACGGCGAAGGAGGACTGAATCGGCGGGCCGATGCACCAGCGCAGTTCATCAGCTGCCGGCGCGGCGCAGCCGAGCTTTTCCAGCGCATAGCCGAGCGACCTGGTGATGCCGACCAACGGGTCCGTCAGGGTTCCGTCGAGGTCGAAGAGAATGGCCTGGCGGTCCGGCGATGCATCCATCCTATAAAAACTCCATGATCACCGCGTCGACGGCCAGGCTGTCGCCGGGTTTTGCATTAATCTTCGCGACAGTCAGGTCGCGCTCGGCGCGCAGCACGTTTTCCATCTTCATCGCCTCGACCACCGCCAGCATTTCGCCGGCCTTCACGTCCTGCGCCTCGGCGACGAGTATCGAGACGACCAGCCCCGGCATCGGGCAGAGCAGCAGCTTCGAAGTGTCGGGCGCGATCTTCGCCGGCATCAAACGGTCGAGTTCGGCCGTGCGCGGGCGCATGACACGAGCTGTCGCCGCCATGCCCTTCCAGGCGATGCGGACGCCGTTCTCGACCGGGCGGATTTGCGCGGCGACCTGCCGGACGCCGATGGTTCCGCGCCAGACCGGCTCTCCAGGCCGCCAGTCCGACACCACCGTCAGCGGAGCGCCCTCCTCCACCGACATGTCCATTTCGAACGGAATCGACACCATGCCTTCGCCGAGCGCAACGTTCAGATATTCATGGCCGAGGCGGACCACCCAGTCGGGTTTCAGCGTGCCGGAATGTGGAGCGAGCCGGCCCGACAGCCGGTCGAGCCGGTCACGGCGCAGAAGCTCGACGGCCGTCGCCACCCCGGCCAGCACCGCCTTTTCATCGGCATCCGGAATGATCGGCGCAAAGCCGTCCGGATATTCCTCCGCGATGAAGGCCGTTGAGATCCGGCCCTCGCGCCAGCGCGGATGCCGCATCAGGGCGGAGAGGAACGGGATATTGTGCTCGATACCGTCGACCACGGAATTGTCAAGTGCTTCCGACATCGCGTCGATGGCCTGCAGCCGGTCAGGCGCCCAGGTGCAGAGTTTTGCGATCATAGGATCGTAATGCATCGAAATCTCGGAGCCTTCGGTGACGCCGGTGTCGTTGCGGATGACGATCTCGCCGGATTTTCCCTCCGCGGGCGGTTGGTATCTTGTCAGCCGGCCGATGGAGGGAAGAAAATTGCGGTAGGGATCCTCGGCATAGAGCCGGCTTTCAACCGCCCAGCCTATCAGTTTCACCTCGCTTTGCTTTAGCGCCAGCTTCTCGCCTGCCGCGATCTGGATCATCTGCTCGACCAGATCGATACCGGTGACAAGTTCCGTCACCGGATGCTCGACCTGCAAACGCGTATTCATTTCAAGGAAATAGAAGTTTTTCTCCGCGTCGACGATGAACTCGACCGTGCCCGCGCTCTGGTAGTCGACCGCCCTCGCCAGCGCCACCGCCTGCTCGCCCATGGCGCGCCGTGTCTTTTCGTCGAGGAAAGGCGACGGCGCTTCCTCGACGACCTTCTGGTTGCGGCGCTGGATCGAGCATTCGCGCTCGCCGAGATAGACGCAATTGCCATAGGCGTCGCCAAGAACCTGGATTTCGATGTGGCGCGGGTCGACGATGAACTTTTCGATGAAGACGCGGTCATCGCCGAACGAACTCCTGGCTTCGTTTTTCGATGACTGGAAGCCGTCGCGCACCTCGCGCTTCGACCAGGCGATGCGCATGCCCTTGCCGCCTCCGCCCGCCGAGGCCTTGATCATGACGGGATAACCGATCTCACCGGCGATCTTTTCGGCGTGGGCGGCGTCTTCGATTACGCCCAGAAAGCCCGGAACGGTCGAGACCTTGGCGGCGTTGGCGAATTTCTTCGATTCGATCTTGTCGCCCATGGCGCGGATCGCCTTGGGCTTCGGCCCGATGAAGATTATGCCCTGTCCTTCCAGCGCCTCGCAGAAGGATGCGCGCTCGGAAAGGAAGCCGTAGCCCGGATGCACCGCTTCGGCGCCGGTAGCCTTGCAAGCCTCGATGATCCTCTCCGGCAGGAGATAGCTTTGCGACGCAGCCGCCGGGCCGATATGCACCGCCTCGTCGGCCATCTCGACATGGACCGCGTCGCGGTCGGCGTCGGAATATACGGCTATCGTGGCTATGCCCATTTTCCTGGCGGTCTTGATGACACGGCAGGCGATCTCGCCGCGATTGGCGATCAGGATTTTCTTGAACATGCGAGCGGCGTCCCTCCCGGCGTAGCGCCCCGTTCTATGGGCTAAGCGGGAATGTCTCAAGCGGCAGGTCTAGAAATGCATATCACGCTCGAACGGGCCGAAACGGATGCCGGAGGTGACCAGATAGGCCGCCGACCAGCCGATGATAAGGAAGCCGGTGACGCCTTCCATCGCGACCAGCAGCCGCCATGTTGCCGCCGGGTGGATGTCGCCGAAACCTATGGTGGCGAACGAGGAAGTCGAGACGTAGAACGCGGTTTCGAAGTCGGGAAACGCACCGACGCCGACCAGCCCCACCGCCCATAGGGCTATTTCCGCACAGAGCAGAACCATGAGGCCGGACGCCAGCACCAGCAGCGCAGCCACCTTGGCCCATAGGCGGCCTTCCAGGACGGGGCGCGCAGCGAGGAAATCCATAAGGCGGGTGAGCGCGACCAGCCCCATAGCGTGAATGAGGAAGGTCAAGAGGTTCAGAATCGCTGCAAGCAGGAGATTTGCCGCCATGGCAGATGCTTACCGCGGGAACCGCGCACCCGCTACGTGCTAAAGCTGGCGCTCCACACCTGTGTGGCGCTTGATCGTGTGGTGAAAAGCTGAAACTTTGCGACCGAATCTGAACTGGAGATAGAAATGAAAACACGCGCCGCCGTGGCCGTTGGGGCCGGAAAACCGCTGGAGATCATGGAGGTCGACCTGGAGGGGCCGCGCGAGGGCGAGGTTCTGGTCGAGATCAAGGCGACCGGCATCTGCCACACCGATGAGTTCACGCTGTCGGGCGCGGATCCGGAAGGTATCTTTCCGGCGATCCTGGGCCATGAGGGCGCGGGCGTGGTGGTCGATGTCGGCCGCGGCGTTTCGAGCCTGAAAAAGGGCGACCATGTCATCCCGCTCTATACGCCGGAATGCCGGCAGTGCCCGTCATGCCTGTCGCGCAAGACCAATCTCTGCACCGCGATCCGCGCCACTCAGGGCCAGGGCCTGATGCCGGACGGCACCAGCCGGTTCTCGATCGGCGGCGAGAAGATCTTCCACTATATGGGCTGCTCGACCTTCTCCAATTTCACGGTGCTGCCGGAGATCGCGCTGGCAAAAGTCAATCCGGACGCGCCTTTCGACAAGATCTGCTATATCGGCTGCGGCGTCACCACCGGCATCGGCGCGGTGATCAACACGGCCAAGGTCGAGATCGGCGCGACGGCCGTGGTGTTCGGGCTTGGCGGCATCGGACTGAACGTCCTGCAGGGGCTGAAGCTTGCAGGCGCCGACATGATCGTCGGCGTCGACATCAACAATGACCGCAAGGCATGGGGCGAACGCTTCGGTATGACGCATTTCGTCAATCCGACGGAGATCGACGGCGACATCGTGCCCTACCTCGTCAACATGACAAAGCGCGGCGCCGACCAGATCGGCGGGGCCGACTACACGTTCGACTGCACCGGCAATGTGAAAGTCATGCGCCAGGCGCTGGAGGCGAGCCATCGCGGCTGGGGCAAGTCCATCATCATCGGCGTCGCCGGAGCCGGCCAGGAGATCGCGACCAGACCGTTCCAGCTTGTCACCGGGCGGACCTGGATGGGCACGGCATTCGGCGGCGCCCGCGGCCGCACCGACGTGCCGAAGATCGTCGACTGGTATATGGAAGGGAAGATCCAGATCGACCCGATGATCACCCACACAATGCCGCTCGACGACATCAACAAGGGTTTCGACCTGATGCACAAGGGAGAGAGCATCAGAAGTGTGGTGATCTATTGAAGGAGGCCCTAACCCGGGTTCGTATTCGTTATCCGAACTATAGCGAGGCTCTTAGTATGACGAGCTGGCAGTTTGGCGAACACCTGTGGGTTGCGCTCAGAAGCAACAGCCGCGTGCGGATCGACTTGAATGAAATCGACAAAGCGACTGACGAAATATCGTTTCTGGTGCGCGATACTTACTTGAACAAGGCGTTACAGGTGGTCGATCGCCTGCTCGCCGAACATATGCTGGAGAACGAAGCGGTCATCGAAACCGAGCCGGCGTGACAAGGCGCTGAGCATTTTGGAGGTAGAAACTTGCTTTTTTCATCAACGATCGTCGGCGCGGTGCGTACGTCCCGACTGATCCTACCGGCCGCCCTGGCGTCCGCGCTCCTGCTCACGGCGTGCGGCGAGGAGCAGGCGGCCGATACCGCCCAGCAGACCGAGGAAGGCGCGCCCGAACAGCCTGAACCTGCGCCCGGCACGGCCGAGGATGTCGGACGCGAACTGCGCGAAGCCGGCGAGGCGCTGCGCGAAGGAGCGCAGAATCTGGCCGAGCAGGGCCAGGAAGCGCTGAAAGATGCCGGCCCGGCACTGGAGCGCGCCGGCGAGATCGCCAGGGAGATCGGCCGGAGCGTCGAGGAGATCATCAAACAGGCGCAGGAAGACTTCGACACCGCGGTTGCCGAACTGGAGAAACGGATCGACGAAGCGGCCGGCACCCCGGCTGACCCGACTGGCGACCCGGACGCCGTACTGGCGCCGGCCGACCAGCTCAATTCCGACACCCGCGCCGCCGCACGGGCGCGTCCGGCCGGCATCGGCCCTGACTATGTCGGCGTGTGGGCGGCGGATGCTGCTTCCTGCGCGCGGATCGATGTCGAGCCGGTCCAGCTTTTCGCCGTGATCACGCCGACGACAATCCGCCGCTACGAAAGCGTCTGCAACTTCGCTGCCCAGGATCTGACGGACGGCGAAGCCACCGTGACCGCCTCCTGCATTGCAGAGGGCAATACCGAGGAGCGGCAGATCCGGTTCGCCATGCAGGACGAAAACGCCCTGCGTATTTCCACGCCTGGCGCCGACGGCGAGGCCCAGCTCGTCCGTTGCCACCTGCCGCAATAGCCAGCTTCGCCACCCCGGACGGAGCACATCGAGGGGAGAGATCAATGCTGTTTCCACCGACGATCGCAGGCAGCCTTCCAAAGCCCGGATGGCTGGCCGAGACCCAAAAGCTCTGGCCGAAATGGAAGCTTGAGGGCGAAGAGCTCGACAACGCCAAGCGCGACGCTGCGCTGATCTGGATCAAGGAGCAGGAGGATGCCGGCATCGAGACGGTGTCGGACGGCGAGCAGTTCCGCACGCATTTCGTCCACGGCTTCCTTGAGACGGTGGAAGGCATAGACTGGAAGCTGATGACCAAAAAGGGCATCCGCAACAACCGCTACGAGGCGGATGTGCCAACCGTTACCGGCAAGCTGCGGCGCAGCGGCCCGGTGCACGGCGACCAGGCCGCCTTCTGCCGCGGGCACACCCAAAAGCGCCTGAAATTCACCCTGCCCGGCCCGATGACCATCTGCGATACGCTTGCCGACGCGCATTACGGCCGGCGGCCCGACATGGCGATGGCTTTCGCGGAGATCCTGAACGAGGAGGCGCTGGAGCTGGAGGCGGCGGGCGTCGACGTGATTCAGTTCGACGAGCCGGCCTTCAACGTGTTCATGGACGAGGTGAACGACTGGGGCATCGCCGCGTTGGAGCGAGCCGCGCGGGGGCTGCGCTGCGCGACGGCGGTGCATATCTGCTACGGCTACGGCATCGAAGCCAATCTGAGGTGGAAGGAAACATTAGGTTCGGAATGGCGGCAATATGAGGCTATATTTCCGGCCATCAATGCGTCCTCGATCCGCCAGGTCTCGCTGGAATGCGCCAACTCCCACGTGCCGATCTCGCTGATTTCGCTGCTGCCTGACAAGGAATTGCTGGTCGGCGTGATCGATGTGGCGTCGAACATTGTGGAAACGCCGGAACAGGTCGCCGCTACCATCGGCGAGGCGCTGGGATATGCCGACGCCGAACGCATCCAGCCCTGCACCAATTGCGGTATGGCGCCGCTGTCGCGCGCGGTCGCAACCGGAAAGCTGCGCGCGCTCGGCACGGGTGCTGCGCTTGCCAGGAACTTCCAATCGTAGATGGCGATGGAGCAGCCGGTCATCTATGTCGACGCCGACGCCTGCCCGGTGAAGGCGGAGGTGGAGAAGGTCGCCGAACGGCTCGGGCTGGTCGTCACCTTCGTGTCGAATGGCGGATTGAGACCCTCGCGCGACCCGATGATCAGGCATGTCGTGGTGCCCAAGACCGCCGCCGACGCAGCAGACGACTGGATCGTGGAGAATGCGAAGGCCAACGATATCATTATCACGGCCGATATTCCGCTGGCGGCGCGCGCGGTGGCGCTGGGAGCCCATGTGCTCGGCCCGACCGGAAAACCGTTCACGCCCGAGACGATCGGCATGGCGGTGGCCATGCGCGACCTGAAGCAGCATCTACGCGAAACGGGCGAGAGCAAGGGCTACAATGCCGCATTTTCGCCCGCCGATCGCTCGCGCTTTCTGGGCGCGCTGGACCAGATGGCGCGGAAGGCGGTCAAGGCCACTGAGTAGCGGCTAGGTCGAACACCGGCCAGTTGCGAACAATTCTCTACGTCGCCCGCGATCCGGATTAAGGTCTGAGCTTGCAACTTAAGCGATGGGAGGACTTTCATGCCCGTGCGTTTCATTGGAACGGTCTCCGTCTCGTGGCTTACCCAGGCGGGCGCCGACCGCGATATGAAGTTGACCCAGGATTTCGGCTTCGAGGATGCCGGCGGGCTCGTCTGGACCGCCAAGAGGAATGCGATCGTAAACGGCGCCTCGATACCGCAGATATTCTGGTCGACTTTCGGGTCGCCCTTCATCGGCGACTACCGCCGCGCTTCGGTGCTCCACGATTATTATTGCGAGGTGCGGACCCGCCCCGCGGCGGCGACGCACCTGATGTTCTACCAAGCCTGCCTGGCGGGCGGCGTCGGGACGGTGAAGGCAAAGACCATGTACACCATGGTCAAGACCTTCGGACCGAGCTGGTCGGTGGCGAGAGAAGCCATCGACATCAACGGCCGCACCGTGGTCGAGAGGGGCGGCACGCTGAATTTCTCGCGCACCATGCCGCGAGAGGAATTTTCCGAGATGATCGAGTGGATCGAGGCCGAGAATCCGCCGATCGAGGAGATCGATGCGGAAATCGAAAAGCGCGCCATGACAGTTCTCGTCCTGCCGCCCGCCGAACTTGGAATTACCGCTGATTGAGCCGTCGTGAATTGCGTTCGCGAGGCTGGATTGATATCATGTTGATATCAATGGAGATGCGGCCCATGGCCAGCATGGTGATCAGAAACATACCAGACGACGTCATGGAGCGTTTCCAGAGGCGCGCGAAGCTCGACGGCAAATCCGCCGAACAGCTTGCCCGTGAAGCAATTTCCGAGAGAGCCGGACCCACGGTCGAGGAAGCCTGGGCGGAGATCGACGCGATAAGGGCAAGGAGTAAGCCCGTCGACATGGAAACCTGGCAGAGGCTGTGGGACGAAGCGCGCGACGAACGCGACAACCGTTCCTGGCATCCGAAGGCAGACGATGATCATTGACGCGAGCGTCGCCGTCTCCTGGCTGATCGAAACGCCGTTTTCCACCAATTCGCGGAAGCTGCAGCCCCCCGCGCGGCGTGGGCCGGCGCTTCTGCTGGTCGAGACAGCGAACGTGCTTCTGAAATACCACCGCTTTGCAAAGATTTCTCTGGAGGAGATCGAAGCAGCCCTACGGCAGCTTCGCGTCGTAGTCCCTGATCTAACAGAAGATCGAGCGCTGCTGCCGATGGCGTTTGGCATTGCGGCGCGAAGCAGCCACAAGATCTACGACTGCCTCTATCTCGCGCTGGCGCTGGAGCGGGGCGAGCCGCTGGCGACGGCGGACAAGCGGCTGGCCGCACTGGCGCAAAAGCTCAACATCGACACGCAACTGATCGGACCGGAACCTTGAAACCAATCTCTCTCGCAAAATCCCATGGCGGCATCCAGGGCGTCTACTCTCACGCGTCCGAGGCCTGCGCCTGCGACATGACCTTCGCCGTGTTCGCTCCCCCGCAGGCGGTGGAACAGCACTGCCCCGTGGTCTGGTATTTGTCCGGCCTGACCTGCACGCACCAGAACGTCATGGACAAGGGTGAATACCGGCGCATCGCCGCCGAGCTCGGGCTGATCGTCGTCTGCCCCGACACCAGTCCGCGCGGCGCGGATGTGCCCGACGAGAAGGAGAATTGGCAGTTCGGTTGCGGCGCCGGCTTCTATGTTGACGCGACGCAAGCGCCGTTCGCCCGGACCTACCGCATGTACTCCTATGTGATGGAGGAGCTGCCGGCGCTGATCGCTGAAAATTTTCCGGTCGACATGGGCCGGCAGGCGATCTTCGGCCATTCCATGGGCGGCCACGGCGCGCTGACGATGGCGCTGAGGAATCCCGACCGCTTCAAGAGCTGCTCGGCCTTCGCGCCTATCGTCAACCCGATGACTGCCGGATGGTCGAAACCGGCGCTGGAGAAATATCTCGGACCGGACGAAGCCGCATGGCGTGCCTATGACGCCTGCGCGCTGGTCGAGGACGGTCACCGCTTTGCGGAATTCCTGGTCGACCAGGGAACCGCCGACGGCTTTCTCGAAGATGGGCTGCGGCCCTGGCTGTTCGAGGCGGCGTGCGAGAGGGCCGGCGTTCCGCTGACGCTGCGCATGCAGGAAGGCTACGACCATTCCTATTTCTTCATCTCGACCTTCATGGACGATCATCTGAAGTGGCATGCTGAGCGGCTTGGCACGTAACGCCGACTCGCGAAAATTCACCGCCGGCTGCGCGCGTAAATCTGCGCGCGACGCTCCAAAGCTGTGTCCGGCAATGGAAGAATTCCCCTTAAATACAAGCATTTGTTCAATAATCTGTTTGGATGCCTTGCGCCTTGGGTTTCCCTCCTCCATGCTTGCCCCGTCCCGCGTCCAATCCCGGGCGCGGCGATTCCAGCCACCACAGGAGGTATATCGGGTGTCCGACACCACGAACATTTACGAAGAAGCGCCGGATCTAGACACGATCGGCGGCCGTCTGTCGCGGGCCCGCGAGGCAAGCGGCATGAGCGTCAAGCAGCTTGCGATGCGGCTCGGGGTTAAGATCGCGACAATTCAGGCCTGGGAAAACGACCGCTCGCAGCCGGGATCGCACCGGCTGACGAAACTCTCTGGCCTCCTTGGCGTCAGCCTTTCATGGATACTGCACGGCGTCGGCATCGCGCCCTCCGAAGAGATGGAGGCGTCGCAAAGGGCCGACCTGCTCAACGCACAACTCGACCGGCTGGTGCTGCTGCATGCCGAAACCGGTCAGCTTATCAGCCGCCTTCAAAGCGACATGGAACGGATGAGCGCCGCCCGCTGAACTGGCCGCCTAGGCGACTCTGTCGATGAGCGGCAGGAGGTCGGGGTGGATCGATGGCGACACCTGCTTGATGAATCTCAGCAGAGCGCGCTCATTTTCGTGCAGCACCGGTTTGCCGCCGATCCGCTCGACCAGCCACCGGGCTTCGCCGGCGTCGATCGCTTGGGCGCGGCGGGCCTGCACCTCGCGCGACAGATTGTGGGCCTCCCAATCCGTGTCGATGCTTGCCGAGGGGCTGTAGGAGTCGAGTATGCCGGCGACGCCGCCGGCGGCCATGCGCACGAAAAAGCTTCCGATGCCAGCTTCGGGCCCGTCGACAAAAGCATCCTGGCGCAGCGCCTTCTCGCGCGTCGGCGCCTCATAGCCCGATCCGCACATGACGAAATTGGCCATCGCCTTCACGAAAAGGTCGTTCCATGACGGATCGTTCGGCGCGTCGGCCACACGCTCGTTGATCGTCAGCAGCACCTCGGCCTCGGCGCGGGTGACGGCGATGTTGCCGTCGCCGCCGAAGGCGTAGAGGATCCGGCGCAGCAAATCGACTTCGTCCCGGGTGATGCGGCCCGGCTCAAGCTCGCCGACCTTTGCCAACGGGCCTTTGCCGTCCACGACCGCATGCATGACCTGCTGCAGCGCATAGGCCGAAAGCTTCTCCGGCGAAAACTTCGCCTTTTCCAGCACCTTCACCAGGAGTTCGAGTTCGGTCCGCGTATCGACCATGCCGTCGCGCGAGACGGCACGGATCAGCCATTCGGCATTGGCGGCCGAGATATAGCCGGAGGGCTTTTCCTGATGGACGATGTAGTCGGTTACCGCCTCGATGAAGAAAACCGGCCATTCCGCGCATTTCCCGGTCGCGGACGCGTCGAGCGCGAAAAGTGATTCGGCCTCTTCGGGCGTGACTACGCCGTTGCGGAACACCTGGCCGCGCAGCAGGAGCACGTCCTCAGCGGTAATGCGATTTTTCGCTGCAAGTCCGCCAACGGGTGCAGCCACGATGCCTTCGCCCATTTCCCGTCCCCAAACCAACGAAAGCGGTCATTACCGCCTCCAAGCCGGGAGCAAGACTAGCAGCATTGGTTTGAAGAACCGGTAAAGGGCGTGGTTAGCGAAGGGTTGTTGAAAGCCATGTCGCAGGCACGTGACAAAGTGTCGGGCATGGGCTACACACGGGCCGTCGAGGGCCTTTACCGGCTCTACCTGTTTGCGGGAGAGAGCAGCGAGAGCTGCCGCCGAAGGGGAAATCGCCCGAAATCTCTCAGGCAAAAAGAACCGTAGACGGGAAAGACACTCTGGAAAGTCGGGACCAAAAAATCCCGCGCCGAAGGTGTAAGCGTCGCCGACAGAGTTCCGGTTGCGCGAGTCTCTCAGGCTTCAGACAGAGGGGCACGGAATGGCCGCCATAGCGGCCGCTTGCGTGCGCTCTGGAGAAGTCATGACCGACGGTTCGACAAGAACACTTCCCCTCGAAGACCTGCACAGGTCGGCAGGCGCGCGCTTCGGAGCGTTCGCAGGCTGGTCTATGCCGCTGACCTATCCGGCCGGCGTGATGAAGGAGCACCTTCACACGCGCGAACAGGCCGGCCTGTTCGATATTTCTCACATGAAGCTGTTCGAAGTATCCGGACCCGACGCCGCGGCGCTGTTGTCGAAGGCCTGCCCGCTCCATGCCAATGGCCTCGACGTTTCCCAGTCGAAGCTGACTTTCTTCCTGAACGATCAGGCCGGAATCCTCGACGACCTGATCGTAACCAGGCTCGGCGCCGACCGCTTCATGGTCGTGGCCAATGCCGGAAATGCGGCAGCCGACGAGGCGCATCTGCGCAATCTGGCGAAGGACTTCGACTGCAAGGTCGATCCGCTCGAGCGCGTATTCCTGGCCATTCAGGGACCGGAGGCCTGGGCGGTGCTTTCCCGCGCCGGGATCGAGACGGGATCGCTGACCTTCATGCACGGCGTCGAGCCGCGCGAAAACTGGTTCATGAGCCGATCGGGCTATACCGGCGAGGACGGCTTCGAGATCGGCATGCCGGAAGCCGACGCACGGGTGCTGGTGGAGAAGCTGCTGGCCGACGACCGCGTCATGTGGATCGGGCTTGCGGCGCGCGACAGCCTGCGGCTTGAAGCCGGGCTATGCCTGCACGGACAGGACATCACGCCCGAGACCGATCCGGCGAGCGCGGCGCTGATGTGGGCCATTCCCAAGGATCTCCGCGCCACCGGCGCATTCGTCGGCGCGGAAGCGCTGCGCGAGATCGTTGCGCGCGGACCGGCGGAAAAGCGGGTCGGCTTGAAGCCGGAAGGCCGCCAGCCGGTGCGCGCCGGGGCGCAGCTTTTCGACGACGCCGGCAATCCGGCCGGCCGGGTCACCTCGGGCGGCTTCGGTCCTTCGGTCGGACACCCGGTCGCCATGGGCTACGTCTCGGCCGGCTTGGCCAAGCCCGGCACGAAGCTTTTCGCAGATGTGCGCGGCGCCAAGATCGCCGTCGACACACATCCCCTTCCCTTCACGCAGCATCGCTACCGCAAAGGATAGTTCCTCATGGCGACCACCTATTTCACCGAAGATCACGAATGGATCCGCGTCGATGGCGGCGTCGCGACCGTCGGCATCACCGACTATGCGCAGGAGCAACTGGGCGACCTTGTCTTCGTGGAACTGCCGGAGGCCGGGCGCAGGCTCGCCAAGGGCGACGTCGCCGTCGTCGTCGAATCCGTTAAGGCGGCGTCCGACGTCTATGCGCCGGCGGACGGCGAGATCGTGGAGGCCAACACCGCGCTCTCCTCCGACCCGGCGCTGGTCAATTCGTCGCCCGCCGGCGACGGCTGGCTGTGGAAGATGAAGCTGTCCGACGACAGCCAACTGTCCGGCCTGATGGACGAGGCCGGCTACAAGGCAATGATCGGCTGAGGAACTGGACATGACAGACAACCGCGCTGAATTCGCCGGCCGCCATATCGGGCCCGGTCCTGCCGATACGAGGGCCATGCTCGCCGCACTCGGCCTGCCCTCGGTGGAAACGCTCATCACGCAGACCGTGCCGAAATCGATCCGGCTCGGCCGGCCGCTGCATCTGCCCGGTCCGGCGACCGAGGCCGAGGCGCTGGCCGAGCTCTCCGAGAAGATGGGCCGCAACCATGTGCTGAAGAGTTTTATCGGCCAGGGCTATCACGGCTGCCGGGTGCCGCCGGTGATCCAGCGCAATCTGTTCGAGAACCCCGCCTGGTACACTGCCTATACGCCCTACCAGGCCGAGATCAGCCAGGGGCGACTCGAACTCCTGTTCAATTTCCAGACGCTGGTCACCGAACTGACGGGCCTGCCCGTCGCATCGGCCTCGCTGCTCGACGAGGCGACGGCGGTGGCGGAAGCCGTGGGCATCGCCTTCCGCCACCACCGCGAGAAGCGCAGCCGCGTCGTCACGGCCGGAGAACTGCACCCGCAGATAATGGATGTGGTGAAAACCCGCGCCGAGCCGCTGGGCATGGCGGTCAATGGCGGCGAGGTCGACGCAGACACCGCGGCGGTCATCGTGCCTTGGCCGGACACGTTCGGCGTCTTCCACGACCACACGGCAATGATCGCCAAGGCAAAGGCTGTCGACGCGCTGGTCATCGTCGTTGCCGACCCGCTTGCGCTCACTCTGCTCGAAGCGCCGGGGAAACAGGGCGCCGACATCGCTGTCGGCGCGATGCAGCGCTTCGGCGTGCCCATGGGCTATGGCGGTCCGCACGCCGCCTATCTCGCCGTTTCGGACCGGCTGACGCGGCTGATCCCCGGCCGGCTGGTCGGCCAGTCGACCGACACCAAGGGCCGGCCCGGCTACCGGCTGGCGCTGCAAACGCGCGAGCAGCATATCAGGCGCGACAAGGCGACCTCGAACATCTGCACGGCGCAGGCGCTGCTCGCCAATATGGCGGCCGCTTTCGCGATCTGGCACGGACCGCAGGGCCTGCAGATCCTGGCGCGACGGATTCATGCGCAGGCTGCGCGGTTTTCGGCCGGGCTCACGGCTGCCGGATTTGTGGTCGCCGGCAAGAAGATATTCGACACGGTTACAGTGACGGTCGAAGGCCAGGCCAGAAGAATCGCCGCCGAAGCCGAACTCACCGGCCGGCTGATCCGGGTGATCGACGAAAACCGTGTCGGCATCAGCTTCGACCAGACTTCGGTCGAGGAAGACCTGCTGGCGTTGTCGGGCCTGTTCGGGGCCACGCCGCCTTCGGAAGCCGAGCTGATGCTGCCGGAAGGGCGGCGCGGCGAGAACTTCATGACGCAGCCGGTATTCCACGAGATCCGCTCCGAAACCGAGATGATGCGCTATCTCAGGCGACTGGCCGACAAGGATCTGGCGCTCGACCGCACCATGATCCCGCTCGGCTCCTGCACGATGAAGCTCAACGCGGCGGCCGAGATGATGCCGGTGAGCTGGCCGGAGGTGGCCAACATGCACCCGTTCGCGCCGGCGGAGCATACGCAGGGCTACCGCGCCATGACCGACGAGCTGGAGGGCTGGCTCGCCGAAATCACCGGCTTCGACGCGGTCTCGCTACAGCCCAACGCCGGCAGCCAGGGCGAATACGCTGGCCTGCTCGCCATTCGCCGCTACCACCATTCGCGCGGAGAGGCGCACCGCAAGGTCTGCCTTATCCCGTCCTCGGCGCACGGAACCAATCCGGCGAGCGCTCACATGGCCGGCATGGATGTCATCGTCGTCCGCTGCACGGATGAAGGCGACATCGACGTAGCCGACCTGAAGGCGAAGGTGGAGCAGTATTCACAGAACCTCGCGGCTCTGATGATCACCTATCCATCAACGCATGGTGTGTTCGAGGAAGGCGTGAAGGACATCTGCGCGCTGGTGCACGAGCATGGTGGCCAGGTCTATCTCGATGGCGCCAACCTGAACGCGCTGGTCGGGCTGGCGCGGCTGGGCGACATCGGCGGCGACGTCTGCCACATGAATTTGCACAAGACCTTCTGCATTCCGCATGGCGGCGGCGGACCCGGCGTTGGGCCAATTGGCGTCAAGTCGCATCTGGCCGCGTTCCTGCCCGGCCATGTCGAGGCGGAAACGGAACATGCGGTGTCGGCGGCGCCTTATGGCAGCGCCTCGATCCTGCCGATCACCTGGATGTACATCCGCATGATGGGCGGCACGGGCCTGAAGCAGGCAACGGAGCTGGCGATCCTCAGCGCCAACTACATAGCCGAGCGGCTGAAGGCGCATTATCCGGTACTGTTCAAGGGCCGCAACGGACGTGTCGCGCATGAATGCATCCTCGACACGCGGGTGTTGAAGGAGAGCGCAGGCATCGGTGTAGAAGACGTCGCCAAGCGGTTGATCGACTACGGTTTCCATGCGCCGACCATGTCGTGGCCGGTGGCCGGCACGCTGATGGTGGAGCCGACGGAATCGGAGCCGAAGGGGGAAATCGACCGGTTCTGCGAGGCGATGATCTCGATCGCCGGGGAAGCCGAGCGGGTGGCCAAGGGCGAATGGCCGGCCGGCGACAATCCGCTTGTCAACGCGCCGCACACGGCCGCCGAAACGCTCGCCGCCGACTGGACGCATCCCTACACACGGCTCGAAGCCGCGTATCCGGGCGGCGATCAGGACAGTGCGGCGAAGTACTGGCCGCCTGTCTCGCGCATCGACAATGTCGCGGGCGACCGCAATCTGGTCTGCTCATGCCCGCCGATCGAGGCTCTGGCCAGCTGAGTGCGGGCATTTCGAAGCAAAAAGGCCGGCGCCGCGCCGGCCTTTTTCGTTTCTACCGCCCCGGATAGAGCCGGAAGCGGCCGGCGAAGCAAAATCCAACCTTCCTGAGAGGGAGTTCGCTGGTCGCACGGAACGGTCAATCCGTGTTGTTCGTTATCCTGTCGATTTCAACCCGAATCCGGCCCTTGGATTCGAACGCAGACTGAAAGCTGAAAGATGTATTTCATCGCGCTTGCCACCGATTACGACGGCACGCTGGCTCACAATGGGTTGGTTACAGACGCCTCGCTCGAAGCACTGAAACGTCTGAAGGAAAGCGGCCGGAAGCTCATTCTCGTCACCGGGCGCGAATTGCCGGACCTGAAGCATGTGTTTCCGGACCTTGGCATGTTCGACAAGGTCGTGGCTGAAAACGGCGCGCTGATCTACACGCCGGCCAGCGAGGAGGAGCGTGCGATCTCGCCTGCTCCGCCGCGCGAATTCGTCGACGCGCTGGAGCGGCGCGGGGTTGCGCCATTGTCGGTGGGACGCTCCGTCGTGGCGACCTGGGAGCCGCACCAGACCACGGCGCTCGAGACGATCAAGGAGCTCGGGCTCGAACTCGAAATCATCTTCAACAAGGGCGCGGTCATGATCCTGCCGAGCGGCATCAACAAGGCGGCCGGCCTCGCCGCCGGGCTGGAAGATCTCGGACTGTCGGCCCACAATGTCGTCGGTGTCGGCGACGCCGAGAACGACCATGCCTTCCTGCGCGCCTGCGGCTGCAGCGTCGCGGTCGCCAATGCATTGCCCGCCGTCAAGGACACGGCGGACCTCGTCACGCGCGGGGCGCGGGGAGAAGGGTTGGAAGAACTGGTCGAGCAGCTGATCGCGCGCGATTGGGACCTCGGCTTCAGCCGTCGAAATGGCATTCTTGTCGGCACGGAAGAGAGCGGAAACGAGGTTCATCTGTGGCCGACGGATACCGTGCTCATTGCCGGCAGGTCCGGCATAGGCAAATCGACGCTCGCAACCGCGCTGACCGAACGCTTCGTCGAACAAGACTTTCAATTTTGCGTTTTCGATCCCGAGGGCGACTATCACGACCTGGAAGGCGCGGTTACCGTCGGCGACGGCTCGGTCCCGCCGACGCTGGACCAGGCGATGAAGCTGCTTGAGAAGCCGGTCGACAATGTCGTGCTCAGCACACTCACTCTCGACGTCAACGAGCGTCCGGATTTCTTCGCCGATTTCCTGCCCGAACTCGGCCGTTTCCGCTCCCGCACGGCAAGGCCGCACTGGCTGATCGTGGACGAAGTGCATCACCTGTTGCCGAAGCGGCGAACCGACACGCCGCTCGTGCTTTCGATGGAGCTGCCGGGCACGATTCTCATCACCGTTCACCCTGACGCGGTAGCGACCAACGCGCTCGGTCTCGTCTCCGCCGTGATCGCTCTGGGATCGCAGGCGGACGAGGTGATCAGGGTGTTCTGCCGCGAGACAGGTATGCAGCCACCCGACGGGCTGGTCGCGCCGGAAGACGATCGCGTGCTGTTCTGGCGGCCAAAATCCGGCGAAGCAGCCAAGTTGATCAAGGCGGAAAAGCCAAAGCAGTCACGCAAGCGGCACACGCGCAAATATGCCGAGGGACTGCTCGACGAGGCAGGCAGCTTCTATTTTCGCGGTCCCGACGACGCTATGAAATTGAGAGCGCACAATCTGATGATGTTCGTCCAGATCGCCGAAGGCATCGACGACAAAACCTGGCAGCACCATCTCCGCAACGGGGACTATTCCGAGTGGTTCCGCAGGCAGATCCGCGACGACGCACTGGCGGATGAGGTCGCTCAAGTCGAGGCCGATCCAGCGCTTTCCGCCGAAGAAAGCCGCAAGCGCGTTGTCGGCGCGGTTCGCCGGCGTTATACAGCGCCTGCCGCGGCGTCCTGATCGACGGCCGAACGGAACGCGAACCTCTGTCGCGCGCCGGAAAAAACGGGCAGTATCCCAGCCTATTCGAATCACCGGAACACCTGCCACTCCATGGACGAAAGCAACGATCTCTTCGCCAGGCTGGAAAAGTCGAGCCAGCGCACGCCAACTCGCCCGGCCGATCCGCTCGTGCAAGCCGCCGTCGCCAAGCGCGGAGCGACGCCGCAGGCCAAGGACGGCAGCGAAGGCTACAGCGCTGCCGATATCGAGGTGCTGGAGGGCCTGGAGCCGGTGCGGCGGCGGCCGGGCATGTATATTGGCGGCACCGACGAGAAGGCACTGCATCATCTCTTCGCCGAAGTCATCGACAATTCGATGGACGAGGCGGTGGCCGGCCACGCGACATTCATCGACGTGGAGCTTGGGGCCGACGGTTTCCTGACGGTCACCGACAATGGCCGCGGCATTCCGGTCGATCCGCACCCGAAGTTTCCGAAGAAATCGGCGCTCGAAGTCATCATGTGCACGCTGCATGCCGGCGGCAAATTCGATTCCAAGGTCTACGAGACGTCGGGCGGCCTGCACGGCGTCGGCGTTTCGGTGGTCAACGCGCTCTCGGACCAGCTAGAAGTCGAGGTGGCGCGCGGCCGTCAACTCTACCGCCAGCGCTTTTCACGCGGCATTCCGCAGGCCGGACTGGAATCGCTCGGCGACGTCCACAACCGCCGCGGTACAAAGATCCGCTTCCACCCCGACCCCGACATCTTTGGCAAGGGCGCACATTTCGAGCCGGCCCGGCTCTACCGCATGGCGCGCTCGAAGGCCTATCTGTTCGGCGGCGTCGAAATCCGCTGGTCGTGCGACCCGCTGCTGATCAAGGAAAAGGACCCTACCCCCGCCAAGGCGGTGCTGCATTTCCCCGGCGGACTGAAGGATTATCTAAAGGCCTCGCTCGGCGACGAATTCCAGGTCACGCGCGAAATCTTTGCCGGCAAAAGCGAAAAGCAGGGCGGGCACGGCTCGATTGAATGGGCCGTCACCTGGTTCGGCGGCGACGGCTTCGTCAATTCCTACTGCAACACCATCCCGACCGGCGAAGGCGGCACGCACGAGACCGGCTTCCGCAACGTGCTGACCCGGGGCCTGCGCGCCTATGCCGACCTCACCGGCAACAAGCGCGCCTCGGTGGTGACCAGCGAGGACGTGATGATCTCGGCGGCGGGCATGCTGTCCGTGTTCATCCGCGAGCCGGAATTCGTCGGCCAGACCAAGGACAAACTGGCCACCGTCGAGGCGATAAGGCTGGTCGAGACCGCGATCCGCGATCCGTTCGACCATTGGCTCGCCGACAATCCGCAGGAAGCCTCGAAGCTTCTCGAATGGGTGATCGCCCGCGCCGACGAACGGGTGCGGCGACGCCAGGAAAAGGAAGTGTCGCGCAAGAGCGCGGTACGCAAATTGCGGCTGCCCGGAAAACTCGCCGACTGCACGCAGAATGCCGCCGCAGGCGCCGAGCTCTTCATCGTCGAAGGCGATTCGGCCGGCGGCTCGGCGAAACAGGCGCGCGACCGCCAGAGGCAGGCCATTCTTCCGCTCCGCGGAAAGATCCTCAACGTCGCCAGCGCCGGCAACGACAAGCTCGCCGGCAACCAGCAGATTTCCGACCTGATCCAGGCGTTGGGCTGCGGCACGCGCTCAAAATACCGCGACGAGGATTTGCGCTACGACCGCGTCATCATCATGACCGACGCCGATGTCGACGGCGCGCATATCGCGTCGCTTCTGATCACCTTCTTCTATCAGGAGATGCCGGACCTCATACGCGGCGGCCATCTCTATATGGCCGTGCCGCCGCTCTACAGCATCCGGCAAGGCGGCAAGATCGCCTATGCACGCGACGACGCCCACAAGGACGAATTGCTGCGAACCGAGTTCACCGGCCGCGGCAAGGTTGAGATCGGCCGCTTCAAGGGGCTGGGCGAAATGATGGCGTCGCAACTCAAGGAAACCACGATGGACCCGAGGAAGCGGACGCTGCTTCGTGTCGACGTGCTGGACGACGAAGCGGCAACGAAATCCTCAGTCGAGGCGCTGATGGGCACCAAACCCGAGGCGCGCTTCCGCTTCATCCAGGAACGCGCCGAGTTCGCCGACGCGGAAGAACTCGACATCTGAGGGTTTTTGGGTAGGCACCTCATGAGCGCCACCAAACTCCTGCTTATCCTGCCGCTCGCCGCGGTTCTAGCCTATCTGGCGCTTGTCGGCCTGATGTATTTCTCCCAACGCGCCCTCCTCTATCCGGGCGCCGGCGCGATCTTTCAACCGGCGTCCCGAGCCGAATGGGGCGAGACGGTTTCCATCGCAACGCCCGACGGCGAGACTCTGCATGCGCTCTACAGCCAGGCCGAAACCGGCAAGCCGTCAGTGCTTTTCTTCCTCGGCAATGCCGACTGGGTCGGCAATTACGGCTTCCTGGCGGAGGCGCTGGCAGCGCGCGGCATCGGTCTGCTGGCCATTTCCTATCGCGGCTATGCGGGCTCGACCGGCTCACCAAGCGAGGAAGGGCTGCTGACGGACGGCCTGGCGGCGTTCGACTGG
Organism: Mesorhizobium sp. WSM2240; assembly: GCF_040438645.1. NCBI lineage: Bacteria > Pseudomonadati > Pseudomonadota > Alphaproteobacteria > Hyphomicrobiales > Phyllobacteriaceae > Mesorhizobium > Mesorhizobium sp. WSM2240. Next base: position 2,197,670 of record NZ_CP159253.1, on the reverse strand, counting down.
CTTTCAGCCCGCACTGAAGGCGAAATCGTTGTGCTCGGGCAGTCGCTGGGCAGTAGCGTCGCCGTCAACACGGCCGCGCAAAGGCCGGCGGCAGGCGTCATCCTCGTTTCCGCCTATCTGTCGGTGCTGTCTCTCGCGCAGACGCACTATCCTTTCCTTCCGGTCGCGCCACTGATCAAGGACCCCTTCCGGTCCGATCTCAGGATAGCGAAGGTCACGCAGCCGAAGCTGTTCATCCATGGCCGGCGCGACAATATCATCCCGCTGTCATCAGGCGAGGCGCTCTATGCCATCGCACCCGAGCCCAAGGAGATGCTGGTTCATGACGCCTATGGCCATAACGATCTCTGGAACGAGGGCATGACCGGGGAGATCATCCGGTTTGTGGAGGCGCTGAGCAGGGACGGAGCCTAGCCGTGCGCAGTCTGAGCCGAGTGCTCACTTTCCGAGAGCGTCGGGTTGCTTGATCTCGATCTCGACGAACGCAATCGGGTGTTCCGAGCCGTTCATCACGTCGTGCTTGATTCCAGACGGTCTTCGGTATGCCTGGCCTGCCGCGAGAGCGACGTCGGCGACATTGATCCCGTCGTGAACTCGAAGGGTTCCGGCCGTCAACATGACGACAAAATAAGGCCACCCATGTTCGTGCCATCCGGTAGCCGCACCCGGCTCGAAGTCCCAACGCGTGATTCTCACAGCACTGTCATCCAGCTGGACTGTAGGCATCGCAGGTACTTCGCATTTGAACGCCAACATAATCTCCGTCGATGAGAGCCGCTCGGCTCAAGCCGCGGCAATCGCCAGTGCATGGCCGCGCGCATTCTCGCGCAGCGCATCGAGATGAATCGATTTCAGCAGGCCGGCAAGATCGCCCGACGCCGCCTGCCCGCCGAGTTCCTTCAGCATCAGCCAAGTGACTTCCTGCGCGCCGGCGACCCGCTTGCCGTTGGCGACCTCGCGCCAGATTTTCAGCGCTCGCAGGATGACGGCATGGGTGCTCGCGGCAAGTCCCGCGCTGCGGAACAGCGCCGCCAATGCCGAGTCGTGGCCGCCCGAGAGCAGCGCCCTCACCCGGTGCTCGGCCTGTCCGGTGAGCGCCACCATGGCCGAGCCGAAGAAATCGACCTTGCCGTGGGCGATGGCGCGAATGATGAAGCTCGACGTCAGGTCGCCGCGCAGGCGCAGATGCTCGATCAGCGCGCCGTGTTCCTCGGGGCGCGTGTTCTCGATGACGGTGAGCGAAGCCTTCACGCAGGCGTCGCGCATGACGCGGTCTGCGCGCGCCGTGCCCATAAGGGCGGCGACGAGCGGCGCCTGTTTCAGCGCATCCCCGAGCTTGACCAGGAGCATATGGCGGCAATCCGCCGGCAGGCGCGGATCGGCGATCATCGCCTCGCGCACCGAAGGCAAATGGCCGTGGCGCTCGGCCATGCGCCGGAAGCTGAGGGCGGCGATGGCCGCGCCGGAATTGGCGATGAGTTCGACGCAGGCTTCCGGTTCGCCGATCTCGGCGATGGCCGCGGCGACCGCCATCGACACTGACGGGCGCCCGGCTACGAGCTTCTGCGTCGCTTTTGAACCGGCCGCGACGCGGTCGATCAGATCGGCGTCGGTCAGAAGCGGCGAGCGCGCCAGCACGAAGGCCGCGACGTCCGGCTGGTCGGACGCAAGCGCGGCAATGATCTGGATCGGCGCATGCCGGCTCATCGACAGCGCTTCGGCCATTGCCATGCGGACCTTGGCGGAAGGATCGTCGAGCAGCAGCGTCAGTGCGGCCTCGGCCGCGCAGCGGTCCTCGAATGGCAGGTCGCGTTCGACATAGGCGCGGGCCAGCGCGTTGGCCGCCGCGGCCCTTTCGGAGACGCGGGCCGTGCCTATCCATTTAAGGAAATGCCCAACAACAACCATGAATGTTCACTCGCTGCCCTGCCGGACATGACTCCGACCCCCGGAAGGACGCTAGGCACAAATGGTTTACGAAGCGTTCACCATGTTTCCTGGAGCTTGTCCGCCGGAACCGCAACGCCTATCAACGGGGTGCAATGGAGGAGAACCGCATGGCTGGACTGTATCTTGAGGAGTTCGAGCCTGGCCGGACGTTCAAGCACACGCTCCGCAAGACCGTCACCGAAAGCGACAACATGCTGTTTTCGGTGATGACGCTTAACCCGCAGCCGCTGCATATCGACTTCGATTTCGCCGCCAAGAGCGAATGGGGCAAGCCGCTGGTCAATTCGCTGTTCACGCTCGGCCTGATGATCGGCATCTCGGTGAACGACATAACTGTCGGCACGACCGTCGCCAATCTCGGCATGCGCGAGACGACATTTCCGCATCCCGTTTTCCATGGGGATACGATCAGCGTCGAGACGGAGGTGCTGTCGGTTCGCGAATCGAAATCCAAGCCCGACCGCGGCATTGTCGAGTTCGAGCACCGCGCCTTCAACCAGCATGGCGTGCTGGTCGCCAAATGCACCCGTCAGGCGATGATGCTGAAAAGGCCGGCCTGATGCGCTCGCTTCTGTTCGTGCCGGGCGATTCGGAAAGGAAGCTGGAGAAGGGATTTTCGGCAGGCGCGGATGTCATCATCGTCGACCTCGAGGATTCGGTCGCTTCCGGCAACAAGGAAGCGGCGCGCAGGGTCGCTGCGGATTTCATCCGCGAACGGAGGGCGCCGACGGGCGCTGCGGTCTATGTCCGCGTCAACGATCTGTCCACCGGGCTGACCGATGACGATCTCGCAGCGCTGATGCCGGCGAGGCCTGACGGCATCATGCTGCCGAAATCCAACAGCTTCGCCGATGTGCAGCAGCTTTCTGCGAAACTGCGCGTCCGCGAGGCCGAAAACGGCTTGGCAGATGGCTGCACGAAGATCATTCCAATCATCACCGAGACGGCGGCCGGCCTGCTGGCCGCCGGGAGCTACAACGCCAGCGCCCGTCTTGCCGGCCTGACCTGGGGTGCGGAAGACCTTTCCGCCGCGATCGGCGCGCGGGCCACACGCGACGAGCGCGGCCGCTACACCGATGTCTTCCGGCTGGCTCGGGCGATGACGGTGCTTGCAGCCTCGGCCGCCGAGACCGCGGCTATCGATACGGTGTTCGTGAATTTCCGGGACAATGAGGGGTTGCGCGCGGAATGCCTGGAAGCCGAGCGCGACGGCTTCACCGCCAAGATGGCGATCCACCCCGACCAGGTTGCGGTCATCAACGAGGCGTTCACGCCATCTCAGGAAGCGGTGGCGCATGCGCAAGCGGTGGTCGAAGCATTCCGGGCGGCGGGAGACCCGGGCGTCGTCGGCATTGACGGCCAGATGTACGATCGGCCGCATCTGCGCCGCGCCGAGCGGCTGCTGGCGAGGGCGCAGGCTGCGAGTCTCTAATCCTTGCCCCAGCGCGGGCGGCGCATCTGAAAAGTCTCGTTGACCATGGAATAATCCATGTAGCCGAGGCGGGCGACATTGCCGGCCTTGACGGTGTCGAACAGGCCGTCGGTGAGCATTTCGTCGTCGATGTGGACGCCGACCACCTCGCCGGTGACGACGAACACGCCGGCATCGCTGCCGTCGAGGGCCTTGGGGCGCAGGATTTCCGTTACCTTGCATTCGAGCGCGGCCGGAGCTTCAGCCACGCGCGGCGGCGCGACCAGCCGCGAAGGCGCGGGGGTCAGGCCGGCATAGGCGAATTCGTTGACGCCGCGCGGCGCATCGACGGCGCTGCGGTTCATCTTTTCCGCGAGATCGCGCCCGACCAGATTGACGACGAATTCGCCGGTTTCGCGCGCAAAGCTGGCGCTGTCTTTCTCGCCCTCCGACGAGAACCAGACAAGGAAGGGGTTCGTCGAGAAGGCGTTGAAAAAGGAATAGGGTGCGAGATTAACGTCGCCGTTAAGGGCCACGGTCGAAATCCAGCCGATCGGGCGCGGCGCGACGATGGCCTTGAACGGATCGTGCGGCAGGCCGTGGCCCTTGGCTGGTTCGTAGAACAAAGTTTCTATCCCTCCCACGGACCAGCATAATCGGCATAGAGCGCCGCCGGATCGGGACGCGGACGCTCCGGCGCCGGGCCTTCATAGGAGCCGATATGCACGAAACCGACCACGCGTTCATGCGGCGCGAGGCCGAGGATGCGCCTGCCCTCCTCGACATCGGAATACCAGTTGGTGATCCAGTTAGTGCCGTAGCCGAGCGCATTTGCGGCGAGCACCAGGCTCATCGCCGCCGCGCCGCCGGACAGGAACATCTCCCATTGCGGGATCTTCGGGTTCTCCTTCGGGCTCGAAATCACGCCGATGACCAGCGGCGCGCGCGAGAAACGCGTCAGTTCCTGGTTGCGGCGCGCTTCAGTCAGCGGGCCTTCGCGCTTTTCGGCAAGATCGGCGAGTTTTTCGCCGATCTCCTCGCGCGCCTTGCCGCGATAGAGGATGAAGCGCCACGGCGCGAGCCTGCCATGGTCGGGCACGCGCGTGGCGATCCTGATCATCGTCGCGATCTCGTCGTCGCCGGGCGCCGGTTCGCGCAGTTCCGGGATCGGCGCGGAATTGCGCTTCAGCATGAAGTCGATGATCGACGATGTCATATGGCACTTTCCTGATTGGCAAGGCTCGCAACGGTCGCGCCGGCCGCTACAATCAGAGCGCGGGGCTCGGCAGCGAATACTGCGTCATGCGCTCCGGCGGCGGCCCAAACGCGATCAAAGCGCAGCAGCATTTCATCGGCGAACGCCGGAATGGCGGCGATATGGCCGATCGGCGAGACGCCACCTATGGCGAAGCCGGTGACTTCGCGGATGTGGCGCGGGTCGGCGCGTTGCAGCGGCTCGGCCGCAAGTGCCGCCGCCTTGACGAGGTCGAGCTGGTGCTCTCCCGAGAGCATGAACAGAAAGAGCCGGCCGCTGCGTTCGCCCTGGAAGATCAGGGATTTGACGATCTGCGCGACCGAACAGCCGCATTGCTCTGCCGCCTCGGCGGCCGTGCGGGTCGAGGCGCCCATGCGGCGGATCTCGATATCGAGACCGGCAACACGCGCGGCCTCGGTAACCCGCGCAATGCTGCCGCTTACATCAGGCTTGTCGTCCATCGGTCTGATTCCAATGGCATTTCAACCACCATTCCGTCATAAGCCGGTTCGACATTGTCCGGCGTTTCGCGCATCACCGTCGCATAGTCGAGCGGCACGTGCATGTGGGTCAGCAACGCGCGCCCCGGCGCCAGGCGCTCGATCCATTCGAGCGCCTCGGAAAGCGACAAATGGCTAGGATGCGGGCGGTATTGCAGCGCGTCGATGACGAGCACGTCGAGGCCGGTCAGCCGCGCCGCCGTCGCTTCGGAAAAGCCGCTGACATCGGGGCAATAGGCGATCGGGCCGATGCGGAAACCCAGTGAAATGGCATCGCCGTGAATCTGCGGCAGCGGCTCGAAGGTGATCGCCCCGCCCTCGCCCTCGATCGTGAACGGGACGCCGTGCTCGATGAGGTTGGCGCTGACGATCGGCGGATAGGAACTGCCCGGCGGCGTGGCGAAACAGTAGTCGAAGGCCTCGCGCAGCCGCGCAAGCGTCGGGCTGTCGCCATAGACGGGGATCAGCCGCCGCTGCTCCAGCCAGTAGCTGCGCAGATCGTCGATCCCGTGTATGTGGTCGGCATGGGCGTGGGTGTAGACGACGGCGTCGACGCGGCGGACCTTGGCCATCAGCATCTGCTCGCGGAAATCAGGCCCGGTGTCGATGACGACGGTCGTCTTCCCGCCATTCGGCGCAATGCGCTCCACCAGCGCCGCAGCGCGCAAACGGCGGTTTTTCGGCTCCAGCGGGTCGCAATCGCCCCAATCGCCGGTGATGCGCGGCGTGCCGGGCGATGAGCCGCAGCCAAGAATCGTGAAGCGCAGCAGGCCCGCCACGCTCAGGCGTTCCCGGCCGGGCGCGGCATCTTGGTGAACAGCCGGAAGAAATTGTCAGTGGTGATCGTCGCGATCTCGGCGGCGCTCACCCCGACCGTTTCGGCGAGCACCGCGGCTGTCTGGGCCACATAAGCGGGCTCGTTGCGCTTGCCGCGATAGGGCATCGGCGCGAGATAGGGCGCGTCAGTCTCGACCAGCAGGCGGTCTTGCGGCACGCCGGCTGCGATATCGCGCAACTCGCTGGAGTTCTTGAAGGTCAAAATACCGGAAAAAGAGACATAGCCGCCAAGCCTGACGCCTGTCTCGGCGAGTTCTCGCCCCGACGAAAAGCAGTGCAGGATGAAGGGGAAAGCGCCCTTCTCAGTTTCTTCCTCGAGGATCGCGGCCATGTCGGCATCGGCGCTGCGCGCATGGATTACAAGCGGCAGATCCGTCTGCCGCGCCGCGGCTATGTGGGTGCGGAGGCCTTTCGCCTGGGCGTCACGCGGGGATTTATCGTAATGGTAGTCGAGGCCGGCCTCGCCGATCGCCACCACCTTCGGATGGGCCGAAAGCCGGCCCAGTTCGTCGGCGGTCACATCGAGTTCCTCGGCGGCATTGTGCGGATGCGTGCCGACCGAGCAATAGACCGCGTCGAAAGCCTCTGCGATCGCCAGCACGTCGGGAAACCGCCTGACGCGCGTCGAGATCGTCACTATGCGCGCCACGCCTGCCGCCGCCGCACGCTCGACGATCGCCGCGCGCTCGTCGGCGAAGTCCGGAAAATCAAGGTGGCAGTGGCTGTCGACAAGCATGCTCTCGGAAGCCTTACTGTTCCGCCGCCGCCGGCTCGACATAACGAGGGAACACCGCCGCCGGCGTGGGCAGCGGGGTGCCCGGCTTCAGTGCATGCGCCTCCCCGGCATGCTCGAATGCGCGCTCATCGGCCGACACGGCCAGGAGGTCGAGCAGCTTTGCCGCCGATGTCGGCATGAAGGGCTGGCACATCAGCGCGACGCGCCGGATGGTTTCGGCGGTGGTGTGCAGCACCGTCTCCATGCGCGCCGGGTCCGTCTTCTTCAGCGCCCAGGGCTCCTGGCCTGCGAAGTAGCGGTTCGCTTCGGCCACAACGCCGAAGATCGCCGCCAGCGCCTGATGGACCGACTGCTCGGCCATGGTCCTGCGTGCGGTGGCCAGCGCTTCGTCGGCCATTGCCAGGATTGCCCGGTCGGCATCGGCAAGCACGCCGCGCGCCGGCACAACGGCGCCGCAGTTCTTGGCGATCATCGACAGCGAGCGCTGCGCCAGATTGCCGAGGTCGTTGGCGAGGTCGGCATTGGTGCGGTTGACGATGGCGTCGTGGCTATAACTGCCGTCCTGTCCGAACGGCACTTCGCGCAGGAAGAAATAGCGCACTTGGTCTAGGCCGTAATGCTCGATCATGGCGAAGGGATCGACGACATTGCCGACCGACTTCGACATCTTTTCGCCGCGGTTGAACAGAAAGCCGTGCGCGAAAACCCGCTTCGGCAGTTCGATGCCGGCCGACATCAGGAAGGCCGGCCAGTAGACCGCGTGGAACCGCACGATGTCCTTGCCGATGATGTGCGTCGCCGGCCAGAAATCCCATTTTTCGCCGGCTGTATCGGGAAAGCCTGCGGCGGTGATGTAGTTGGTCAGCGCGTCGACCCAGACATACATGACATGCTTCGGATCGCCCGGCACCGGCACGCCCCAATTGAAGGTGGTGCGCGAGATCGAAAGATCCTTCAGGCCCGACTTGACGAAACTCATCACCTCGTTGCGGCGCTCGGCGGGCGCGACAAAATCCGGGCGCTGCTCGTACAGCGCGAGAAGCTTGTCCTGATAGGCGGAGAGCCGGAAGAAATAGGTCTCTTCCTCGTTCCATTCTACCGGCGAACCGAGCGGCTCGCGGCGCACGCCGTCGTCGCCGACCGTGGTTTCCTTTTCGTCGAAATAGGCTTCCTGCCGCACCGAATACCAGCCGCTGTAGCGGTCGAGATAAATGTCGCCGTTAGCCGCCATGCGCTCCCAAATGGCCTGGCAGGCCTTGTAGTGGCGCGCCTCGGTGGTGCGGATGAATTCGTCATTGGAAGCGCCGACGGCTTCCTCCATTTCCCGGAAGATCGCCGAATTGCGGTCGGCCAACGCCTTCGGCGCCACACCCTCCTGATCGGCTGTCTGCTGCATCTTCAGCCCGTGCTCGTCGGTTCCCGACAGGAAGAACACGTCCTTGCCGTCGAGCCGCTGGAACCGCGCCATCGCGTCGGTAGCAATCACATTGTAGGCATGGCCGATATGCGGCTTGCCGTTCGGATAGAAGATCGGGGTCGTGATGTAGAATTTTTCGCGTGACATGAAAGGCCGTTCGAAATGGCGACTTGGGAAGCGTGGCGGTGAGATAACGCATCGGGCCGGCGATTGCCATACGGCAAGGCGACAGCGTCACATTCGAAGCGCCTCCTTGAGGCGGATGATCATGCCGAGCGCGTGCTGCTTCTTGTCGAGATTGTAGGTCTCGGTCTCGGTCACCGACGTCAGCGCCTGATGCCAGCTCTCGGTGAGCCGGTTGGCGCGCGGCCCCTGGCCTTCAAGTGCCGCGCGGCTCGCCGCATCCGCAAGAAGGTCGAGCGCGTGCCGGTTGAAGATGTCGAACGGAATGTCCTGGCCGCGGCCGCCGGCGACTTCGGCGAGCTTGTGGGCTGCGGCGATATCGAGTTTTGGCGCGACCACTATCCTGTCCATCGCCTCGGCGATCTCCAGCCCGCCATATTGCGTCAGGAGGATCGCCTCGCGCACGCTGCCTCCCGCCCTTGTCGCGAGCGCCGCGCGGGCGCGCGCTTCCTGCGGCGGCTCCTGGCCGGCGCCCTCCAGCGCCGCCATCAATTCGTCCGGCTCGAGCGGTCCCAGCCGGACGATCTGGCACCGCGAGCGGATGGTAGGCAGCAGGCTTCCGAGAGCATGCGCGATCAGCACGAAAATCGTGCGGGCGGGCGGCTCCTCCAGATTTTTCAGGAGCGCGTTGGCGGCATTGACGTTCATGTCGTCGGCCGGATCGACGATGACGACGCGATAGCTGCCGTCATGCGAGGTCATCGACAGGAAGCGGCTGACGCGGCGGATCTCGTCGACCGTAACCACTGTCTTAAAGGTTTTCGTCTTATCGTTGAACGGGCGCGTCAGATGCAGCACGGAGGGATGCGCGCCCATCGCCACCTGCCGAAACAGCGGCGATGCCCGGTCGGGTGCGGCAAGTTCAGCCGGCGCGTCGCCATGCGACGGATGGCGAAGAAGGTGGTTAGCGAGGTGAAAGGCGAGCGTCGCCTTGCCGACGCCTTGCGGCCCGGCAAAGAGCAGCGCGTGTGGCAGCTTGCCGGTGCGATAGGCTGCGGCCAGCATATTCGACGCCGCACGATGGCCATGCAGATGCGGGTTTTCCGAAGGCTCGGGCACGCCTTCGAGTGTGTCGTGCTGTTCCGGCGCAATACGTTCGAACATCAGCCCTCCTTCGAACGGCGCGGTTCGGCCCGTGCTTCGAGCGCGGCAAAGACCGCCGTGGTCACAGCATCTTCGACCTCGTCGGGGCCTGCCGAGGCGTCGATGACGACGCAGCGCTCCGGCTCGCTGCGGGCAATGGCGAGAAATGCCTCGCGGCGGCGCTGATGGACCGCCAGTGTCTCCTTCTCGAAGCGGTCCGGCGTCTCGTCGCCGCGCCGGGCGTTTGCGCGCGTCAGCCCCTCGACCGGGTCGATGTCGAAGATCAGCGTCATGTCGGGGACAGTGCCGTTGACGGCGACGCGCTCCAGCGCGGTCATAAAGCCGGGATCGAGGTCCCCCGCCCCGCCCTGATAGACCCGCGACGAATCGAGGAAGCGGTCGCACAGTACGACGCTGCCGCGCGCGATCGCCGGCGCAATGAGCTGTTCGACGTGATCGGAGCGGGCGGCGGCGAAGAGCAGCGCTTCCATTTCCGGCCCGAACGGCTCGGCCGCGCCCGAGAGGATGACGTGGCGCACGGCCTCGGCGCCAGGTGAGCCGCCAGGTTCGCGAGTGACGACAAGATCATAGCCCTTGGCGCGCAGCTTCGCGGCGAGCCGGGCGATCTGCGTCGACTTGCCCGCCCCTTCCCCGCCTTCGAAACTTATGAAAAATCCGCGCGCCAACTGGCCCGATCCTCTGCCTGCGTTCTGAGAACACCGGTAATAGCCCGCGAGGGGAAAAAGTCCACGCTGAAGGAGGTCAGCGCAGCCAGCCGACCAGCAATTCACCGACAGCGTCGAGAGCACGCTGGTGCAGCGCTCCGGTTTCGACGCTTTCGGCGGCGTAGAGCGGTGTTTCCTGGCTCAGCGTATCGCCGATGGAGACGCGCAGCGAGCCTATGGGGGCGCCCTCCTCGACCGGCGCGATCACCGGCCCCTGGTAGACAATGCGCGCCGTCAGCCGGTCGCGATTGGTAATCGGCACGAAAATGGAGATCGGACCTTTGGCCTTCAGCGCCACGCCGGATTTTGTGCCGCCATAGACCTGCGCCTCGCCGACCGTCTCGCCCTCGGCGAAGAGCTCGCTCTTCTCGAAGGCTCGCATCCCCCAGTCGACGATCTTGCGCGCTTCCTCCGCGCGCTCGCGCTCGGAGGCCATGCCGCTCAAGGCGACGAAGAGACGTCTGTCGTTGCGCGCCACAGAGCCGACGATCGCATAGCCGGATTCCTCGGTGTAGCCGGTCTTCATGCCGTCCGCGCCGATGTTCATCGTCAGCAACGGGTTGCGGTTGCGCTGGGTAATCTTGTTCCAGGTGAAATCCGGCTGGGAATAATATCTGTAGAAGTCCGGATATTCGTTGAAGATGTGCAGGGCGAGCTTGACCAGTTCGCGTGCCGTCACCACCTGGCCCTCGGCAGGCAGGCCGGTGGAGTTCTTGAACACCGATTCGGTGAGGCCTAGTTCGCGGGCACGTTCGGTCATCAGTGCGGCGAAATTCTCCTCGCTGCCGGCCATGCCTTCGGCGATGATGATGCAGCCGTCATTGGCCGACTGCACGACGACGCCCTGGATCAGATCTTCCAGCCTGATCTCCGAATTCAGTTCGGCGAACATGGTCGAGCCGCCCGAACCCGCCCCGCCGGTGCGCCAGGCGTTCTCGCTGACCACGAATTTATCGTCGAGCGTATAGCGCCCGGCCCTGATGGCGTTGAACACCACCTCCATGGTCATCAGCTTGGCAAGCGAGGCCGGCGGGATTGGCTGGTCCGGATTTTTTGAGAACAGGATCGTGCCGGTTTCGGCATCGATCATGAAGGCCTGAGCCGCCTTGGTCTCGAATAGCTGCGCCTGCGCCGGGGCAACGGCGCCGAGCATCGCCATGAAACCCAGAATCCAAGCCAACGCCGCCCGGCGAAATTCCATCAACATCGCAGCCCTGCCCTTGTGCATGCCATGCACGACGGCAAGGCTAACAGGGATTTAGACGCTGAATCAACATAGGCAAGGTCGCGCTATACGCGCGGCCGGAGATGGCAGCCTTCAGTCGCGGATAGTCATGGCGTCGGGAGCGCCGTTCGCCCACGCCGCTTCCAGCATGGCGTCGAGCCCGTTGCGGCCATCGGAATAGAGGTTGACCGAATGGAGCTGAGCGCCGTCGATCTCGGAGGTCTCCAGCGTGGCGCGGCCGAAGCCGGACAGCACGCGCGCGACCTTCTGGGCCTCGGCCAGCGTGGCGAAGGAACCGGCGGCGACATAGGGCTGCAACGCGGCGTCCGCTCCTGCCGGGTTGAGCCGCTTCCAGGATTGCGCGACATCGTCGGGCGACATGGCGCCGCGTTCGAGGGCCGCGAAGGCCTTCGCCGCGCTCTGCAGCCGCTGGTTGGGTGCGTAGGACATGGTCGCCAGCGCGACCTGAGTTTCGAAGATCATGTCGATGCCGGGACGCTCGGGCGCGATCGGGCCGAAGGCCGGCAGCGCGAGATCGCCGAACGCGCCGGCGTTGGCCGCCATCACCGGCTGGACCTGCGGCTGCGCGGCAGGCGCGCTGTCGGACATCACACCCGGAAAGGCTGCCGATCGAGCGGCATCGGCGCTCGGCGTCGGACCGTTCATGGCGATCATGACACCGCTGGCGAGGCCGTCGGACGGATCGGGAGCGCGGTTGCCGGGCCGGTAGGAAGCCATCAGGTACTGGTCGTCGCGGCCGTGCAGCGGCGCGCGGCCGACATATTCCACCTGCACCTTGGCGGTGCCGATATGGGTGTAGTCGAGCAGTTCGGCGGCGCGCTTCGATAGGTCGATCAGCCGGCCATGCGAATAGGGGCCGCGATCGTTGACGCGCACGATAATGGAACTGCCGTTCTTCAGATTGGTGACGCGGGCGTAGCTCGGCAGCGGCATGGTCGGGTGCGCTGCGGTCAGATGCGTCATGTCGTAGACTTCGCCATTGGCGGTGAGCCGGCCGTGAAAAGCGTCGCCATACCAGGAAGCCGCGCCGACCTTTTTGTAGTTCTTGTCTTCCTTCGGGTAATACATCTTGCCGCGCACCTTGTAGGGCCGGCCGAGCTGGTCGCGGCCGCCGCCGCGCTGCAGGTTCGATTTCTTGGTGGTGACGCGCGGGCTCGCCTTCACGCCATACTCGGACTCGGCGAAATATTCCTTGGAGCGCTTGTTCTTGGTGTTGACCATGCCCTTGGATTGCGGGGCGCCGCAGGCGGCAAGAAATACCGCTGCAATGGCCAACGCGGCGACAGCGGAAGCGCGACCAGGACGCGTCAGCGCCAGATTGAGCATATGCGATTTATCCCCGACTTTTCAGATCTGCCCGCCGCGCGCCGAGCGGATCGGCGGCGATTGGCGCATGCGAACTCTTCCGGCACCCCTGCCCGGCCTCTCACTGTATGCCGGAATAGTTTGACACGCTATTAACCGATTATGTCGGGAAACGGGCGGGAATGTGGCATGGCAGCGTGCGGGAGCCCTATGCACTGTTCCGCCGACGGGCGATTGAAAATCCTGCCCGACCGACAAACACTCACCTTACCGGTTACCGGCGCCCGCGAAACCCGCGCCTTGAAAAAGCAGGCGTCTTCGCGCATAGAGCGGCTAGCTGGAGGGATGGCCGAGCGGTTTAGGGCACCGGTCTTGAAATTCGCTTGCGACCATCCTGCGCTGTCCCGCTTCGTTCCGCCATGTGCCGGTTTTTCAAGGCTTTAGGCGAGCTTCTGAAACGTTCTGTCCTGCCCTGTCCCGCCTTCTGCTACGCAGTTGAGTTGCAAAAAGCGTAGCAATCTGTCCGGTGTTGTTTCGGCTCCGGGAAGGGACCGGATTGGCCGTTCGCTGGATATATGACACTGAGAGGAAGCCCGCTTATTGTCAGGAGGGCCAGCATGTCTACGCACCACAAACCGGGACTTGCGAGTTCTTCGAGTCGACGGCTGGTGGTACCGGATGCAAGGCAGCGGGGCCGCTGCCTATTACGTCAGCAATGGTTTGGTTTATACCCCGGACGGCAAGGAAGCCTTCCACTATGGCGACCGCGACGACTAGTGGCCTAGTCCACCACCTCTCACAATCTGCGGTCAAACTAACGGAATAACAACGGCGGCTAAGACGTTTATCGAGAGCAATGTGAAAGGTCATAACGATGCGCCTGCTCATCCTGCTTTCGGTATTCCTTTTGACTGCCTGTATGACAGCATCACGCGGCGACTCTCCACCCGCACCTCAAGCCGCTTCCTCATCGAACGGGAACAGTAGCGGCATGAGTGGCGGCACGGACGGCGGCGGTTACTAAGGCGACGCGGAGGGAAGAAACTGCCCCGACAGCACCGGCGGTGTGCGCATCACCGCCTGATCTGCTGTGGCGCTCCCGTTGATTTCCAATTGAGACGGGCAATGAAAAAGCCCGCCACTGTGAGTGGCGGGCGCTAGTTCGGGAGGAGAATGCCCGGCATCCACCCCCTATGGATGACTGGTGCGCGGTCAGTGTCTTTGCCCCTTTGCCCGTTCACTACGATATCCCTCGGTTAGCTGGATAATAAGCGCGCGGCGGTTGAAGGACCGCATATTCGAGTGGTGTGACTTTGCTGCCACAGACATGAAGACGCCCACCACCACCCTTCCAGTGCATTCGGTGGTGCTCGTTGGGCAAGCGATTTCCGACAATTACAACCTGCTTAACGTCGCCGCAGGTGTTTCAATGTGATACATTTCGTTACCCGTTATCTACCCCATAGCCCCCACCCCCGGAGGCGATAGCGGCTTGGCCGCTTAGCGCCCCCGCTAGGCGGCCTTTCTTCCCCCGCGCCGCTGACTGCACGCCAATAAGACAAGCCCGCCAGGCGAACCGTGGCGGGTTTTGGTTTGTCTACTTTCAGACAGACGCTGCCACTATGTCTTTTGTTAATGACAGCTCTTGCGACAGCCGGGCATATTCACAATTGCTAATACGCCGAACTTAGAGGCCCGGCCGCACTAATGCCCCTTATCTGGCCGGGCCATTTTTCTATCGAAGCCCGTAAAAGGCCCGCCAGAGGGCGAACCGTGGCGGGGTTGGCATCATCAGGCAGTTGCTCGAGGCGTTCACCTCCCGTCGCGCTTCATCTTGGCCGGATGAGCGGCCAGAAAGGCTTCGTCTTTCGCGATGGCTTCGGCCAGCTCTTCGGCAGTGATGAGCAGGTAGTTCGGGTTAAGCTTGCGCTTCCACATCACGGCAGCGGCATCAGGGGCAGGAGTTCGCACCAGATTGGCGACGGCTTCCCAGTAGAGAGGAAGGGCCGATGCGAGGCCGAGCAGCAGGCGGCGGCGGTTTATTTCGGGCATGCCTTCGGCGGCTGCCCGAACAGCATTGTTCGGCATGGATTTTCTCCGATATGGTTTCAGCTACCCTTGTTTTGGGTAATTTAACCATATGCTTGTTTGCCACTTGCCCGTTAAGCATGTTTTGTGTAAAAAACACAACAACCGATTTTTGAGGGCCATATGCCGGTGACTGGGAACCAAATAAAAGCCGCCCGAGCCTTAGCCGGCATGAACCAAGAAGACCTGGCGGCTGCCGCCTCTATCGGAATCAATACGATCCGAAATTTCGAAAGGTTCGGCGCCGAAGTCGTTCGCGGCCGACTTGAGACCATGGACGCGATCCGGTCGGCCCTTCGTGCGGCCGGCGTTGAACTTCTTGATCACGGCCAAGTCTCGAGCGGCGGGCTCGGCGTCCGGTTCCGGGAGTAACTATGACCGCCCCCACGGGCTTGTTGCGTGCGCTTTTCGGCCGCCGCATCGGCCCGTTCGGCGGGAACAGTCACCATCTGCGTCCAGGCCGTCATGGCGCCGAAGGTCACCGCGGCTGCAAGGGCAGCACCAGCTGCTGCCGAGATCCAGTTGAGGCCGAACATCTAAAACACCGCCCATGCGACCAGTGCGCCGCTGAGGACGCCGAAGGCGTATACGCCGGCCAGGAACAGAAGCACGAGCGGTTGCATCACCTGATTGCCCATCATGCGCCTCCGAACTCGGCCTTCAGCTCGCGATACACGCGGGCGATGCGGCGGCGGGGATAAATGCCGTAGCCAGCGAGGCCGACAACCACCGCCAGCATGAAAATCTGCACCCGCCAGTCGAGATCGATGAAGTTGAGCCGCTCGAAGATCGACGCGATCGCGGTGAAGATGACCGTGATGTATGTCCAGATCGTCTTGGACCCGGTGAGCGGCTTGTCGAGCTCTTCCGGATCCTTGACCACCGGCTTCTCGACGATGACGGGCTCTTCGCGCACGGCAATCGAGTTGTCGGCCGCCTTCACCCGGTCAAGGACTGCCTCCACCGTCTCTGGAGCCGTCAGGCTCTTGTTCAGCCCGTCGCCAGCATAATAGCTCTGGCCGCGTTTCACGCTGCGGTGCGCGCCCTTGGTATTGGCGAGCACCGGAAACGACGCCCACTCCTGCGCCAGGCGCTTGCCAAACTCGGTTCGGCTGATCGTGCCCGCCATGAAGCCCTCATAGCCACGACGCTTCAGCAGGTGATAGCCGAGCCGGTCCTGCAGATCGGCGTCGAGCTTCTTCGAGCCGCGCAGGCCCAGCTCCTCGATCAGCCCCCGCAACGTCGACGGTTGTCGAAAATGACCTCATAGCATTCCGGCGCCCGCTTCTTCGTCTCTGTCCGATAGATGAAGTCGAGCAGCAGCGCCGCTCCGGCAGGCACGGTCTTGTCCATGTCAGGGTTTCCTCTGGTTAGCGGTTAAGCCACTTGCGCAGTTCGTCGGCGCAGTGATGGGTGTCGCGGAGCGAACGGCCGTTCAGTCGGCACAGAAAGCAATCGGAGCCGGAAGCAGATGCAACGCGAGCGCAAAGGGGTCTGGCCACGCTCGCCGCCAATTGCGCGGTTGACGAAGCGCGATCAGCCGCCGCTGCAAAGCGAGCACGGTCATTGCTGTTCCATTCAGCGTTGAATTTAAGGAGCGGGCGTGCGAGAGGTGCCCCCGGCGCATGGGGGGCGCTTCTTCAGGAGCATGCCAGTGGTCACCTACATAGATGTTGGCTTTTGGCTGGGCGCGCTGGTGATGATTGCCGTCATAGTCGCAGTTGACCGCCTGATCGGCCGCCTACTCAGCCGACCCGGGCAGAGGCGGTGAGGTGGGCACGCCAGCAGCGTGGTCAGCGTTGAATTTTCAGAAAGCTTGTGCGAGAGGAGCGCCGGGCGCGGCGGAAGCCGGTTCAGGGAACCACGTCACAGGAAGAACTGTTCGCTCGACGGTCTTGTAAACCCCGAGCCGCCCAACCTTTTCCGGTAAGATACCTACGGTGTTCGCCGGATGCTTTCGATGTGGATTGCGCGTCTGCGCTCGGTCTGGTTGTGTGCGCCCTCCTAATGCCGGGGGCTTCTCACTAATGACACACTTTACATGCGTTCACGTCAAGCACGTCGAGGATTCGCCGGAGGAATGGTCTCCGGGAGGTCTGGTTAAGGTGATCGGTCCCGACCGGTTTGCTCGCTACTGGGAGGTCGTGTCGGCGGACGAAAAGCGGTTTTGCGCCGTCCTGTTAGGCGAGAACGCGCAGATCATCGTCAGTGGAGTGTGGCCGCTGCTTTGGGCGCATTCGATTGCGCCAGATGAGCGTGGTGAAAGCCAGTTGGGGCGCGAACTTTGCTGACTGCCAGACGGGACGATTACCGCGCGGACATTGACGGTCTTCGCGCCATTTCAGTGCTTGCCGTCGTTCTTTACCACTACGGATTCAGCGCTTTGCCGGGCGGCTTTCTGGGCGTGGATGTCTTCTTCGTCATTTCTGGTTACCTGATCACTTCGCTTCTTTACAGAGACATCAAGAGCGGTAGCTTTTCGCTTCTTAGCTTCTACGACAGGCGCGTGCGTCGGATATTGCCAGCGTTCCTCGTTGTGCTGATCGCTTCGATCGTTGCCGGCTATTTCATTCTCATACCCGGCGACTATGAAGCGCTTGGCGAACAAGCCGCCTACTCGGCGCTCGGCATTGCGAACTTCTATTTCCTGAATAATACCGGCTACTTCGATCAGGCGGCCGACATGCTGCCTCTGCTCCACATGTGGTCTCTTGCGGTCGAGGAGCAGTTTTATCTCGTCTGGCCGCTATTGCTGGCAAAGGCCGCCTACTTATCGCGAAAGTCGACAAAGGCGATTGGCGCTCTGCTGGTCGCCATGATCAGCGTCAGTCTCGCCTACGCGGAATACGCGGTCAGAACGGAGCCGGACGTGGCTTTCTACATGCTGCCTTCCCGTTCTTGGGAGCTGGCGATCGGCGCGCTCATGGTGTTCCTTCCTCCGCTGAAAAATCGGATCCTTGCCGAAGGAGCTGCAACGGCCGGTTTAGGGGCAATCCTGCTGGGCATGCTCACCATTTCGGCGGCCGACCCGTTTCCCGGCTTTGCGGCATTGTATCCATGCGCAGGTGCCGCTCTGGTCATCTGGCCGAAATCCGGCCACACCGCAGTCGCAAGGATGCTCTCGTTAAAGCCTGCGGTCTTTATCGGCCTTTTATCCTACTCTCTCTACCTATGGCATTGGCCGGTGCTTGTATTCTTCCGGCACTACAAGAATGGGGACGTGCCGAGCCATACCGAAGCCGCCGCGCTGATCGCAGTCTCTCTCCTGCTTTCCTGGCTATCTTGGCGGTTTGTGGAGAAGCCAATGGGGAGGCGGCGCGACCCTCGTCTGGTGGTGAGCGCCGGCGCCCTCTCCGTCATAGCCGCCTCCTGCCTTGGGGCGACTATCGTGATAGCGGAGGGTTTCGTCAGCCGCCTGCCGGCCAACGCCCATGCCCTGAGCAGCTTTCAGGAAATGTGGAAGTGGACGTGCCCCCAGAACATTCACATTGAAGGACTAGAGGGCAACCTGTACTGCGTCGTAGGGGCGACGTGGGAAACAGCAGAGCGCAAGGCTCTTGTTTGGGGCGATAGCAACGCCGTCCATTTGGCTCCGCTTCTCGATGTCGTGGGGAAAGAGAACGGTATCGCAATGGCGATTTGGCATGCTTGCCCGCCCTTCATCGACAACCAACTGGTCAGGCGCGTCTATTCCAAACACCCCGATTACTCGGAAAAATGCAGCCGCTCGCGAAGAGAGGCGCTCGATTGGATCCGCCGTGAACAGCCTGACATTGTCGCAATGTCAGCTTCCTGGGCCGGGGTTTCGGGCACACTCTACAGCAGTGATCCGACGGTGCGCTCCTCCCCTCTCGGGCTGCAGCTAATGAAATCTGGATTGAAGAAGACCATCGGGGAAATAGACGCATCCCGGCACGAACTGATCCTCCTGGCAGACATTCCCTATTTCAAGCGTGATCCCAATCCATGCGCCGTGACCAAGGTTTCCGGCCTGCTAAGGGAGGGTTGCCGCGACAAAGACCTCTTCATGACTGCGGCCGATATGTATAGTCGCCACGCAGCAACAAACAGGGTCTTGCGGATGGCAGCGGAAGAAACCGGCGCACGGTTCCTGCCGATCAATGTCAATATGTGTCGCGGAGGTCGCTGCGTCAGCGAGGTCGATGGCGAGTTCCTCTATCGCGACAGGAACCACATTCTGTTGAACCTGTCCGATCACACGCGCCGAAAACTTATCCAGATCATGGGCTTGGATGAAGTGGGGCGACAGCCGCCTATTTCTTCCGAGAGGAGAACACACGCGGCTCGATTTGCTCCGAGCGCTCCTTGATCACATCGAGGAGCTTTTTGTCTTCCTGGGCTAGTTCCGCGATCTGATCTTCCAATCGCCTCGCACTTGGCGATGAAGGCCTCGGCTTCCTCCTCTCGAACTGCCGGGAGATGACGGTTTCGGCGCCAGTTGTCCGTGGTGGAGAGTGCCGAGCAGACGAAGGACGGTGTTCGCTACAAAGAGCCGAAGTCAGGCCGCGCCCGCACCGTATCGTTGTCCTCGACGGTCTTAGCCGAACTGAAGGCGCATCGCGCGCGGCAAGCTGAAGAGCAGCTTCGCCTCGGCATTCGCCCCGACGACGATAGCTTTGTGGTCGCACAATATGACGGGCAGCCGATACAACCGCGTTCGCTCACATACGAATAGGTGCGCATCCTCGGCAAGACCGCCTGCCCCGTATCCGCTTCCACGATCTGCGGCACCCACGCCTCGCAAATGCTTGCGGCCGGCGTCCACCCGAAGGTTGCCAGCGAGAGGCTTGGACATTCGACGATCGGCATCACCTTGGATTTATACAGCCACGTCATGCCTGGAATGCAGGCGGACGCCGCCGAGCAAGTTGACGCCGCGTTGCAGGCAGCTATAAGCGCGAGTCGAAAAGCCAAATAGTTGCAAAGCGCGTAGCAAATGGCCATCTTTCGGAATGGCAGATGCGACAAAAGCGCAACCAAAGCAACCACTTGGAGGGATGGCCGAGCGGTTTAAGGCACCGGTCTTGAAAACCGGCGTGGGTGCAAGCCCACCGTGGGTTCGAATCCCACTCCCTCCGCCAGCATACCGGTCACCACGATCACCGATCGGCAGGGATGAGGTTATTGAGGGCAGCATCGCTATTTCTGTTCGTTCTACTTGTACTCGCGGGGTGCCAGAGTCGGCCCAGCTGTGTTGTGACGCCGAATGACACCGTCGAATGCAACTAGCGCTCGCTTCCCACCCGGTTGGCGCGCCAGGCTTCGGTGGCTGGGGATGATCCGGACGCCATATCCTAAGCCTGCGTGATCGGCGCAGTCTGCCCTGTGATTGGCTTGGCAGCCTTTATTGCAGCCCCTGCGGGCGTTGCGCAGCGCCCGCCACACGCTGGCTTTCGGCGAGCGCCTTCTCGACATCGATCCCGCGCGTGCCGATGCGGGCCAAGCAAAAATGGACCCGGCCGAACGGGGCGTTGTCGGCCGGGCTTAGGTGGACCTTCGGGAGGAAAGTCGAGCAAACGTAGGAGTTTCTTCTATGTGCCGTCTGTGGAATATCCCACATACCGGCTGGCGGAAGGGATCAGACGCTATGACAGCATCAACACCTTCGAGGTCTGCCCTAAGACACCGTCCACTCGCCGAGCCTGCCCACCGATCCGCCGATCAAGGGCGATTGCCGGCGACGAGGCGCCGCCGGATCCTGCAGGCTCACCACATGTGCCGCGAAATGACATCGCTTCCCGACGAAATGACGGCCTTTGATCGGGACGCCCTTTGCCGTAGAAGGTAGATCCTAGGGCAACAGGGAACCATCATGGCCGCCTCTCCGGCAGCAAAAATCGATGACCTTCGCGAGTTGCCGCGGCTCGCGAGGATTAGTCCACAATTGTTCGAACTCCTGTTCGGCGGATGCAAAGCCGAGCGCTATGCAGCCGGCCAGCATCTTTTTGTCCAGGAAGATGTCGCCGATCGCATATATGGGGTCATCGCCGGAACCGTGGAGATCTCGATCTATTCGCCTGGCGGGCAAAAGCTCGTCGCAAACATCGAGCTCGCACAAAGTCTGGTTGGTGAAATCGCCGTGCTTGACGGCGGTCCCCGCACGGCGACGGCGAGATGCCTCACCGACTGCGAACTCGTCTCACTGAGCCGGGCGCAGCTGTTCGACCGGATAGAGAAACACCCGCCGCTCGCACGCGCTATGATCGAACTGCTGTGCGCGCGCTTGCGCTGGATAAGCGGCGAGCTCGGCGATCAGGCATTCCTCGGAATCGAAGCGCGGCTCGCCAAACGGCTGATCTTCTTGTCGGGAACCATGGCCGACCCGTCAGGCTGGATACCGATCTCGCAATCCGAGCTCGCCGAATTCCTGGGGGCAACGCGCGAGTCCGTGAACAAGACGCTCAATGACTGGCGCAGCCGCTCGATCATCACCATCCGGCGGGGCGGATTGCACATCGAAAATCCGGGCGCGCTTCGCCACGTGGCCGATGCCGAAGACGACTGAATTTACAGCCGCGTCACGAGATAACGCAGCGCCCCGCGGCTTGGCAGAAAGAAATAACCGCCGCCACGCGTGGTGACGAAACTCGGAATCCCCTTGAGCACAACGGCGCCTTCCCAGCGCGGGATGGAGAACCGGCCCTCGCCGACTTGCGCTCCGATCGTCGGGTCCTTCTCCGCAAGCAAGCCGTGAAACGAGGCTGACGACACCCAGGTCTGTTGCATGAACTCGTACTGGCGCTCGATGTCGGCATTCAGGCACATGAAGAGCAGGCCTTTTTCGGTCCCGTCGCTGCTTTCCTTTTCATAGGTGCGGCCGATGCGGAGGATCCGGTGGCGCTTGCCGATCCTGATTTGCGTTTCATGGTCCTCCCCCAGCGAATCGCGCGGGTTCGAACGGCGGACGTGAGCACCGAGCGGGCATCGCAGTCCCTGCGGGTCCTCAGCGCCGAAGGTGAAATCATTGTCGGGTTTCCGCCCCGGGCGTCCGTCCGGATTGCGGACGAGCGAGGTGCCGTCGGGCCAACGGCCGACCATCTTGGCGGCAATCCAGCGTGGCGTAATTTCCGGATCGTTCTCTTTCTCCGCCGCCGCGCGGCAATACTCCTTGAAGCTGTCCACGTGCTGCTCAAACTGCCGCACGACGAGAAACGACCCGTTCCTGCCGAAATCACGCAGCCCGGCGCCATCGGACGTGATGTTGTCCGCGCGGAGCGCCGGCAGGACGCCGCATCTATCGTGCGAAGGACGCACCGTCGGCGTGGGCGGGTAGAAGCCATGTTCGTCGCGGTAGCCGAACAGGAATTCCCCGGCCGAGATGATATGCTGCGCAGCGACCGACGAGCTGGAGCGGGGCGTCCCGCGTACGATCGGTTGCGACACTCCATCGACGAAGCCGAACTGCTCCACGGCCTTCTTGCCGTTGCGGCGGATCGCAAGAGGCAGTTGCGCCACGAGGACCATTCCGGCCGCTTTCACCTGCCGCGTGAACCCGGCGACATCCGCCTTCAGCGCTTCGGGACTTGCCGCGTAGCAGACGACTACGGCGTCCACCGGTTTGGCCGGGGAACCCCACTGCCAGTTCTCCGGCGTGCTTTCCCCGACATCGTCGAGAATGCGGCTCCGCGCCGCGCTGCCCATGCCCTGACGAAACGCCAATGGAAATTTGGTCAGCGGATCATGATCGGGATCGCTTTCCAACCCAAGGCGGCGAAGGCCGTCCGGTCCGAAAGCAACCATCATTGCCCGCTCCGCCGGGACGCCTTCGCCGAAACTGGTCCTGGCGGTCACGAATTCGAGCCATGCCTTCCGCTTGGCGCGTCCCAGATTTTCCGGAATCCGGATAGCCAGCATGCGCGCATGCCCCAGCGAGCCGAGGGCGCTGAAGAAAACAGATTGGATCTCGCCGCTCTCGAGCGTTTCCACCGGCGGCGGAACAGGCTCGAAGAGACCGACCAGCTTGCCGCTCTCCTTTACCGGTTCGGGACGCGGCATCGAGCCGAAAAGGCGGAGCCAGTCATTGGCCTCGCTGTCCGTCGCACAGGCTATGCCCTGTCTGATCTTCGAGTTGATGCGTATCCGCGAGGTGTTGAGGTCTGGGTAAGCCGAATACCAGAACAGGGTCGGTATCTGCTGCCGCCGCGCCCATCGCTTGAACCGGTCGCCGTCGCGGGCGCCATCCAGGAACAGCCAGCGCGTTTTCGGAAAGCCCTCGGTGTTGCTCCAAACTCCGGTCAGGCCGGAAGCCGCCTTGGCGACGAAATCCTCGAGATAGCTCTCCCAGCTGCCGCCGTAGTTGCTGAAGAACATCAACTTGTTCGTGCCAGGCACAAGCACCCAGCGTGCGAAAAGGATGGTGTTGATGTCCGCGAGAAACCCCGGCCGAAAGACCTTCCGGGCGGAAATCGAAATCAGGTAGAAGGTAAGGCGCAGTGCGAGCCTTCGCAACGTGCCGTGCTTCATCGTCGAAATCGCCGTCAGATGGTTTTGGGCGGTCCGATCCTCGCGCTCGAGAATGGCCTCCAGCGAGGCAAGATCGATCATCTCGTCGCTCGGCACATCGCGCTTCTCAAGCCGGCGCAGCGAAAGGAAGCAGAGGCCGATGAAAATCGTGATCAGCGACGTCACGCCGATTACCGTCAGGACGAGGGAGGTGCCGGCCACCAGCAGGTTGCGGAAGAAGCCGGGCGCATAGCCGAAGACGAAAGTGTAGGTTATCCAGCTGCAGACCGCCAGGACGGCTAAAACCGTTGCGAGTACGGCTGGCGCCTTCAACGTGGTGATCGCCGCTCGCCAGAGGCTTCCCTTCGGCCTTTCGAGCTGATTTTCCGCCGGCTCGAACGCCCAGGAGAGATCATCGCTCTTCTTGATGTGCTGCCTGACTTCATGCAGCGTCGTGGCGGCTCCTGCCTTGCTCCGCGGCTGTTCGACAACGGCCCGCGCCATCTCCGCCAGATCGGCCTCGGCGTGGATGCGCCCGACCGAGAATCCGGGCGTGCCCGAGAAGACAAGGCCGGCACTGCTGCCGAAGTACGGAGAAATCTCCACCGCATGCTTGCGCATGAAGTCAGTCAGCTTCTGATCTCCAGGGAAATTGCAGGCCGCTTCAAAAATCTCCCGAACCAAAGGCCCGGCATGGCTGGCGAAGGCGTCGATGACCTCGTCATTGCTGCCATCTCCCGACAGTTCGAGCACCAGATGGGCGCCATCGCGATCCGGCTTGCCATTGCTGTTTTCTGTGGCGGCAACGGCAAGGCTTGCGAAATGGATGACGCCGCTCGCGTCGAGCGCCGCGCGGATTTCCGGACCGGCGGGATTGCCGAGAGCCGCGATCCTCTTGCGTATGCCGGCGAGCGACAATGCCGGCTTTACCGGGCAGACGACCGTGACCATGGAATGCTTGACCGCACGGCAAAGAGGAGACGGTTCGAAGTCGACCTTCAGGCTGTCCGGATAGGCGGCAATCCGTGTCAGCCTGCCGGCCTTGCCCTTGGCGCGGCGCAGGTTTTTCTTCGCGAACAGGGCGCGCAGGCTCTCGCCGAGCTGGATTCTGGCGATTGCCGAGCCGATGCACAGATGAATGCCGTGGCCGAATACGAGGTAGTCCCGATAAGGGCGGGTCGGATCGAAGGTATCCGGCTGCCGCACGGCGTCGGGATCGAACATCGCCGATAGCGTCGCCGGCATAACCACCGTTCCCGCCTTGACCACGCGCTCACGAGGGGTTCCTTTAGCGATGACGGTATCGCGGGGGGCATAGCGGAACGGGCCGATCCAGATCGGCTTGAAACGCATCGCCTCGAGAATTGTCCGGTCGAGCAGTTCGTCGTCACCGGCGGCAAGCGCCTGCTCCACCGCCGCCCGGGCGTCGGCGCGGGAGAGGATGACGTCCAGGCAATTGCCGCCGGCTAGCAGGTTCGTGGGACCGAACCCGGCGATCATCCCTAGCATTATCGAATGGATGTCTCCGAGAGCAAGCTTCCCGCGATCGAGCATTGCGACCAGCCTGCCCAACGGCGTGTTGCTCCCTGTCCTGCCGTCCCTGACGCCTTCGATCGATCGGTCGATCGACTTGATCATCCGGTCCGCGGCGACGACCGCGGTTTCGCGGGTCGTGGAACTACCGCCAGGATCGGAGAAAAACAGTGCGCTGAGCGCGAGCGACCAGTCGGCGAACTCGTTCTCGTCGTCTATCAACATGCCGAAATATTCCCGGCAGATATGCACGGGGACGATCTTCAGAAGGTCGCGCACAGCGTCGAAACCCGGAGCGGC
Organism: Mesorhizobium sp. WSM2240; assembly: GCF_040438645.1. Lineage (NCBI taxonomy): Bacteria > Pseudomonadati > Pseudomonadota > Alphaproteobacteria > Hyphomicrobiales > Phyllobacteriaceae > Mesorhizobium > Mesorhizobium sp. WSM2240. The sequence goes on along the minus strand of NZ_CP159253.1, from coordinate 2,172,638 downwards.
GCGGGTCATGATCTCGCGCGAATGGCGGGCGGCTATCGGCCTGACGGCAGCTTCCACCTCGTCCGGCGGAAACGCGCTCAGCACCGACGACTTCATCCGCCGATAGTCGGGACCATCCTGCATGCCGAGAATGAAATTCGAGCCGCGGGCGATCTCGCTCATCTCGGGGCCATACGGCGTTTCGAATTCGTTCTGACGCTCGAGAATGTCGCGGACGTCGTCGTTCCTCGTCACCAGAACGAAATTGCCGATACGGACGATCGGCCAGAACCGCCGGAGCAGCGAAAACGCCCAGCGGGGGTCCTCAAGAAGCCAGCCTGTGATCCTGCTCGCCAGTCCTTTGGAGCGAAGCCGCCCGAAGTCGAATTTCGGCAATTCCGAAAGCGGCTTCTGAGCCTTCTGCGCTTCGCGGACCCCTTCGAAATACTTGATTCCAGCCATCCGCCACCCCCGAGCGCCTTAGTCACTCAATGCCAGTCAGAGTTGACATAGAAACGCTAGCCCCCCGCGTATGTGAACAGTTTCACAAATGGCCGGCATCCTCGATTTGCAGGCGGTTTCCCTCGTGCGGCGCAGCCATTCTCGCCATCTCGAAATTCTCGATCAGAAACTCATTCGCTGCCTTGTCGACGAACGGAATCCAGCCCACCCGCTGACTGGAGAAGTCCGGATGCCTGGTCTGGAATACCGCCAATTCCCGCACGGCCGCCTCGCGCTGGCCGCTTCGCATCAGGGCGCCGATCTTGGCGAACCTCGCATAGAAATAGCCGGGCGAAAGGCTGAGGGAGCGGTCGGCCGTTTCGATTGCCGAAGTCCAGTCATGGATGAAGCAATAGGCGACGGCCAGTTCTCCCAGATTGTGGAAAGCGTAAAGGTCGAACGGACTCAACCGCTCCACGTCCTGAAAGAGCGGGATCGCTTTCCTGGCTTCCCCCAGAAGAAGATGGGCGCTGCCCTTGGCCGACCGCGCAAAGGCGAAACTGGGATTGATGTGAAGCGCATCCTCCAGATGGTCGAGCGCCGATTTCGGCTGCCCACGCATGATGTCGGTGACACCGAGATATGCATGTGGGCGCGCATCCTGGCTGTCCACAAGCAGCGCCTTGCGCGCATAGCTGGTAACCTTCTCGAGTTCATCGCTGTCGCCGAAGCGAAGCCAGGCGCGCCAGAAGTGCCACCAGGCCAGTTCGTTGAGAACCGCGCTGGAATTGGGATCCTCGAGATAGGCCTTTTCGAAGAATTCGCGGGCGAGTTCCGTGTCCTTGCGCGTGCGACGGCTCATGTGCCAGCGGCCTCGCCGGACCAATTGCCAGGTTTCCAGGCTTTCCCAGGGCACCTGGAAAGTGCGCGTCTGCTCGACCCGGTCGACCTCCTTTTCGAGCATGGAGACGATCTCGCTGCCGATCTCGTCCTGCAGCTTGAAAATGTCGACCAGTTCGCGTTCGAAACGCCGCGACCACACCAGCCTGCCGTTCGACGCATCCACCAGGCTTGCATTCAGCCGGATATTCCCGCCGCTGCGGCCCAATCCGCCGCCAACCACGTAGCGGGCGCCGAGCACATTGCCGATCGCCGGGGCGCCAAGCGCGTCATCACGGAACTGGAAACTGGAGCTCTTGGCGATCACCGAGATCCATCTTGTGTTGGACAGGCCGTAAATGATGTCTTCGGCGATGCCGTCGGCAATGTAATCGATGTCGCGCTCGTTGCTGTCGTTGCGGAACGGCAGCACCGCGATTGCAGGAGGGCCGCTTGAAAGATGTCCTTGCGGGGAAGCTGCCAGATGGCTGAGCATTCGCGGCCTGGCCGGCGCTCCTCCATTTCCACCACGGGCTGCGATCAGCACGCGAACCGGCAGGGCGATGTTCTTGAGCAGGAATTCGCCGAGATCGGTAAACTCGGCCGTGGACTTGTCCTTCACATGTTGCCAGGCGGTTTCCGAGATTGCGATGCCGTTGTGAGGTGCGAATTCCTGGATCCTGGCCGCGATGTTGACGTCGTCGCCATAGAGGCAGTCGTCCCGGACGATAACGTCGCCGGTGTTGATGCCGGCCCTGAACGGCATCCGCATATTGTCGTCCGCCGAGGCGTTGAGGGTGGCGATCCTGTCCTGAAAATGGAACGCGGCGCGCAGCGCTTCGATTGGGTTGCCGAATTCCGCCATGATGCTGTCGCCGGCCGCGCCGAACGTCCTGCCGCCAAACACGCCGCAGCTTTCGATTATGATGTTGCGTCGTTCCTCGAACGCGGCCACGGCGGACACATCGTCGAGGCCCATCAGCCGCGAAAAGCCAACCGCGTCTATTGAAATGATGGTAGCTAGCTGACGGGTGTAGTGCCAATCAGCCATCGGTTCACCCCTTCCGGGCATCTTTAAGACCGGGTGTCGTCCCCGGCTTCAAGCTAAATTCCCATCAAAAAGGAGGGCCGGTGCTTGGAGCCCCGCTCCTCCTTACTCCTCGTTCAAGACATTAGATGTAGCTGAAGCATAAGAAAAGCTCCATCTGTGGAGATGTCCCGTATCTGCTGAGGCGGATTCAGAGAAAACTGCGCGGCAAATCCGCAATTGGGACTGCCGCCTCCGGCTCCGCCGTCATAGGCAGTTCAGCCTGTGGTCGAGAGCTCCGGCAATCCGTCAACGACGGGAGGGGCGCGGCTTGGACTTGTCGGACATTCGCTTTCCAGGCTTGGGATGCGCGTGCAAATCAGCCTCGTCCAGGCGCTCGTAACGGACACCGGGGAAAATGATGACCACCGCGGTCGACGGCAAGTCTCGATCGCCGGCCGCTGCATGCCGCTGCCCGAAACGCTGCGGTTCGAAAAACAGAACTTCGCCCATCGTCTGCTCGTGCTCCGGAAGGAGCAGCACCTAACTGCACGGGATATTTCGCAGATGACGTTGACCCGCACGCCTGAAAGGACTGCTCACGGTCCCGGATTTCTCATTCCGGCGCCAGATTGTCTGTGACAATCTTCACATTGCGGCCAATGCCACAGATCGCCATCGCATGCTGTGGCTAAGCTTGATGGTCTTCCTGACCAACTTCATGAACGCATCTATGGACACAGCGTTCGAACGCAGGTGCGCGTTGTCCGCGGAAGCGTCGCACCCGAGGCCGGCTTCCTAAAACAGTCCCGCACTTTTCGATTTCCCGGCAAACTATTGCAAGGAGCACGGCGCAGCACCATTTCGACCCAGGCAGCCCTGCATCAAAACCGTGCGATTGGCGAAACAAACTCGTAAATTGGGAGTTGAACCCGGCCATTTCGACCCAAAGACATTCGACCGGAAACGGAATGACGATAACCGAACAGACGCTGAAACCGCCTTCCAGGCTGCTCTTCGCGCTCGAACTTCGCACCCTGCCCGAGTTTGGCGGGTTCATCGCCGCGCTGCCGCTCCTGACGGCGCTTGCGCCGCGCGGCGACGGCCACCCGGTGATGGTGCTGCCCGGTCTCATCACCGGCGACAGCGTGACCTTGCCGCTGCGGATGTTCCTGAGATCGAAGGGCTACGCCACCTTCGGCTGGGAGCAGGGCCGCAATTTCGGCCCGCGGCCGGGCGTCGAGGAAAAGATGCTCGACCGGGTCAAGCAACTCGCCGACACGCACGGCCGCAGGGTCAGCCTCGTCGGCTGGAGCCTCGGCGGCATCTACGCGCGGCAATTGGCGAAAGTGGCGCCGGACGAGGTGCGCAGCGTGATCACGCTGGGCAGCCCGTTCAGCGGCGATCCGCGCCACACCAACGCCTGGAGGCTCTACGAACGCAAATCGGGCCATAAGGTTGACGACCGCGAAAGCCATCTCGGCGGCCCGCTCGGCCTGCCGCCGCCGGTGCCTACCACAGCGATCTTCAGCCGCAGCGACGGGATCTGCGCCTGGCAGAATTGCGTGGAGAGGGAGAGCGCGATTGCCGAGAACATTGAGGTCCACGCCAGCCATTGCGGGCTTGGTCATCATCCGGCCGCGGTGTTCGCGGTTTCCGACCGCCTGGCGCAACCGGAGGGGCAATGGAAGCCGTTCGACCGCAGCGGCGCTCGGGCGCTGTTGTTCCCCGATCCGAAGCGGGGGCCTGGATAGACTCGCTCGCTAAGCCGCGGCTTTCGTCGCCAGCCGCGCCAGTTGCGTCATCACCACAGCCGCACCGGCCAGCCTTTTGTCGGCGTTCGGCCAGTCGCGGATGAACACAACGCTCTGGTCCGGCCTGATCTTCGCCATCGAGCCCTGCTCGCCGATATAGCGCACAAGGGCCGTCGGGTCTGGGAATTCGCGCTTGCGGAAATGGATGACGACGCCCTTTGGCCCGGCGTCGAGTTTTTCCACATTGGCCTTGCGGCACAACGCCTTGATGAAGACGATCTTCAGCAGGTGCTGCACCTCTTCCGGCAGCGGCCCGAAGCGGTCGATCAGTTCGGCGGCGAAGCCATCGATCTCCTCGGTCGACTCCAGATCGCCAAGCCGGCGGTAGAGCGCCAGCCTCAGCTGCAGGTCGGGCACATAGCTTTCCGGGATCATAACCGCCGTGCCGACCGCGATCTGCGGCGACCAGCCTCCGTCGACGACCTCGCCGGTGCCGCGGATTTCGGCCACCGCCTCCTCCAGCATCTGCTGGTAAAGCTCGAAGCCGACCTCCTTGATATGGCCGGACTGCTCCTCGCCGAGCAGATTGCCGGCGCCGCGTATGTCGAGGTCGTGGCTTGCCAGCTGAAAACCCGCGCCCAACGTGTCGAGCGATTGAAGCACCCTCAGGCGGCGGTCGGCGGTGTCGGTCAATTTCTTGTTGGCCGGCAGCGTAAACAGCGCATAGGCGCGGAGTTTGGAGCGGCCGACGCGGCCACGAAGCTGATAAAGCTGCGCCAGGCCGAACATGTCGGCGCGATGCACAATCAGAGTGTTGGCGGTCGGGATGTCGAGGCCGGATTCGACGATGGTCGTCGACAGGAGCACGTCGTATTGGCCATCATAGAAGGCGTTCATGATGTCGTCGAGTTCGCCGGGCGGCATCTGGCCATGGGCGACGGCGACCTTGAGTTCGGGCACCTGCTCCTGAAGGAACTGATGAATCTCCGACAGATCGGCAATGCGCGGAACGACATAAAAGCTGTGGCCGCCGCGATAGCGCTCGCGCAGCAGAGTCTCGCGGATCACCAGCGGGTCGAAGGGCGAGATGAAGGTACGCACCGCCATGCGGTCGACCGGCGGCGTGGCGATCAGAGACAGTTCGCGCACGCCGGTGAGCGCCAGTTGCAGCGTCCGCGGGATCGGCGTCGCCGACAGCGTCAGCACATGCACGTCGGTCTTCAGGTCCTTCAGTCGCTCCTTGTGCTTGACGCCGAAATGCTGCTCCTCGTCGATGATCAGAAGGCCGAGATTCTTGAACGAGATCGAGCTGCCGAGCAGCGCATGGGTGCCGATGACGATGTCGACCGTGCCTTCGGCGACACCTTTCTTGGTCTCGGCCAGCTCCTTCGAGCCGACCAGCCGCGAGGCCTGGCGGACCACCAGAGGCAGCCCAGCGAAGCGCTGGGTGAATGTCTTGAAGTGCTGGCGCGAAAGCAGCGTGGTTGGCACCACAATCGCGACCTGAAAACCTTCCATGGCGGCGATGAAGGCCGCGCGCAGCGCCACCTCGGTCTTGCCGAAGCCGACATCGCCGCAGATCAGGCGGTCCATCGGCTTGCCGGCGGAAAGGTCGTCCATGACCGAATCGATGGCGCGCTGCTGGTCGTCGGTTTCCTCGTACGGGAAACGCGCGGAAAATTCGCCGTAGAGGCCCTCGGGCGGGTTGAGCGCGGGCGCGGCCCGCATCTGGCGCTCGGCGGCAAGCCGGATCAGTTGCCCCGCCATTTCGAGCAGCCGGCGCTTCAGTTTCGCCTTGCGAGACTGCCACGCGCCGCCGCCGAGCTTGTCGAGTGTAGCTTCGGCGGCATCCGAACCATAGCGGGACAAAAGCTCGATATTCTCGACCGGCAGGAACAGCCGGTCGTCGCCGGCATAGTGGATTTCGATACAGTCATGCGGTGCGCCCAGCGCCTCGATGGTGCGCAGGCCGATGAAGCGGCCGATGCCGTGGTCGGCATGAACGACGATGTCGCCCGCCGACAGCGCTGAGGCCTCGGCGATGAAATCGGAGGCGCGCTTGCGCTTTTTCGAGCGGCGCACCAAGCGGTCGCCCAGAATATCCTGCTCGGCGACAACGACGAGCTTTTCCGTTTCGAAGCCCGTTTCCAGCGGCAGCACTGCCAAGCCCGCCTGTCCCGCTTCGAGCTTTTCCACCTCGGAGAGCGTGGCGACAGCCTTCATGTTGCCGAGGTGGTGCTCGGCAAGAATCTGGCCCAGCCTGTCGAGCGAACCTTCCGTCCAGCCGGCAACGATCACGCGGCGGCGCGCAGCCCGCAAATCGCCGATATATTTCACCACCTCCTCGAACACATTTGCCGACGGATCGGCGCGTTCGAGCCCGAAGCCGCGGCCATCCTTCGCACCGGCGTGATAGATCTTCGCGGACCCTGCATCGGGGGCGGCAAAGGGCGTGAACTCGACCGACGCACGGCCGGGCAGAGCCGCGCTCACATCATCGGGCGATAGATACATCGTCGACGGCGGCACCGGCTTGTAGGGTACGGCTTCCTTCAGCATGCCACCGGCCTGGCTCTTGCGCGCCTCGTAATAGTCCTCGATCAGCGTATGGCGCTCCGTGAGCGCTTCGCGCGCCAGATGGTCGAACACAACCGGCGCATCCGGCAGATAGTCGAACACCGTATCCAGCCTCTCGTAAAACAGCGGCAGCCAGTGCTCCATGCCGGCGAAGCGGCGACCTTCGCTGACGGCGGCGTAGAGCCCGTCATCGGGAGACGGCGCGCCGAACGCGTCAATGTAAGAGCGGCGGAAGCGGCTGATCGTGTCGGGCGTAAGCGCCACCTCGCTCATCGCCTGCAGCGTCATGGATTTGCGCTGGCCGGTGGTGCGCTGGGTGGCGACGTCGAAGGAGCGGATCGATTCCAGCGTGTCGCCGAAGAAATCGAGCCGCAGCGCTTCCGGCGAACCTGGCGCGTAAAGGTCGAGAATGCCACCGCGCACGGCAAATTCGCCGACTTCGCGCACGGTCGGAACGCGGTCGAAACCTGAATTCTCCAGTCGCGCGATCATCTCCTTCATGTCGATCTGATTGCCCGGCCGGGCATGGAAGGTCTGCGCCTCGATTATTTCGGCAGGCGGGATGCGCTGCAGCAGCGCGTTCGCCGTGGTGAGCACCACGGCTCGGTGCGGGTTCTTTGCCAGCGAGATCATTGCGGCGAGCGCATCGAGACGCCGCGCGGCCGCGTCCGAACCGGGCGAAACCCGGTCGTAAGGCAGGCAGTCCCATGCCGGGAATTCGAGCACCGGCAGGTCCGGCGCAGCAAAGGCCAGTGCATCGACGATGGCCGGCAGGCGCTGGCCGTCGCGCGCGACGAAAAGGATCGGCCGGTCGCCGGCTATTTAGCCGGCGGCGGCCGCCAGCGCGAAGGCTTCATAGCCGTCGGCGACGCCGTCGACCACAAACAGACCGGGACGGCCTTTCGGCAGGCCGATGGGATCGATAAGGCTCATCTTAGATGCTCAGATGCTCATTGCCGGGCGCGAGGCCGCGATTTTCCGGAAAAGTGGGGTGTCATGGGTGGTCGGGACAGGCTGTTCACCGGTGATCCACGAAAGAATGTCGGCGTCCTGCAATTCAAGAAGGGTCTCGTATTCGTCAAGCTCACGGTCGGAGAGTTCGGCGATGGCGCAGTCCGCGAAACCGCCGAGAATCAGGTCCATCTCGCGGATGCCGCGATGCCACGAGCGGAACAGAAGCTTGCGCCGCCGCGCATCGAGTTCCGCGCCTGACCGCGTCGTGCCGCTCATAAGTGCCATCCATTTGGTCTGGCGCGCATATAGCGTGGATGGATCGGCGTGTCAGCCTTGCACATGCCTCGCCGCCGCATAAGCTGACATCATGCGCCCGTCCCTTCTCGATCCCCTTTTCGCGCCGGTCACCTCGCTTGCCGGGGTCGGCCCGAAAGTCGGCGAGCTGATCGCCAGGATCGTTCCGGCCGATGTCTCCGACCGCGAGCCGCGCGCCGGAGACCTTCTGTTCACGCTGCCGCATTCGGTGATCGACCGGCGCAGCCGGCCGGGCATAGCCTATGGCGCCGAAGGCGCGATCGTGACGCTGGACGTGCGCATCGACCGACACCAGCCGCCGCCGCGCGGCAACAAATCGGTCCCCTACCGGGTGTTTGCGCATGACGATACCGGCGAGATCGCGCTGACCTTTTTCCACGCCAACAATGCCTGGCTGGAAAAATCCATGCCGGTCGGCGAAAAGATGGTCGTCAGCGGCAAGATGGAATGGTTCAACGGCCGCCCGTCCATGGTCCATCCGGACCATATTGCGCGCGCCGACGAGGCTGAAAACCTGCCACTGGTCGAGCCGGTCTATCCGCTGACGGCCGGGCTTTCGGCAAAGGTACTGCGCCGGGCCATCGCCCAGGCGCTGGCGCGCGTGCCAGCGCTGCCCGAATGGCTGGATGAGGATGTAGCGCGCCGCCAGAGCTTTCCAAGCTTCGCCGAGGCACTGAGGCGGCTCCACAATCCTTCCGACCCGATCGACATCTCGCCCGACAGCGCATCGTGGCGACGCCTCGCCTATGACGAGTTCCTGGCTGGGCAGGTATCGCTGGCGCTGGTGCGGACGAAGGTGCGCAGGCTTTCGGGCAGGCCGCTCACCGGTGACGGGCGGATCGTGGCGGCGCTGCGCAACGCCCTGCCCTACGGGCTCACCAATTCGCAGGAACAGGCGCTGGCCGAGATCAACGACGATCTGGCCAAGCCGGAGCGCATGCTGCGGCTTTTGCAGGGCGATGTCGGTTCGGGCAAGACGGTGGTTGCGCTGATGGCGATGGGCCGCGCCGTCGAGGCAGGGCGGCAGGCGGCGCTGATGGCGCCGACCGAAATCCTCGCCCGCCAGCACTTTGCGACCATCGCGCCGTTGGCGGAAGCGGCAGAACTGAAAAGCGCGGTATTGACCGGCCGGGAAAAGGGCCGCGAACGCGCCGAAATCCTTGCCGGGCTTGAAAGCGGCGAGATCGATATTGTACTCGGCACGCATGCGCTGTTCCAGGAAAGCGTGCGGTTCAGCGATCTGGGTCTGGCAATCGTTGACGAACAGCATCGCTTCGGCGTGCACCAGCGCCTTGCGATCACCGCCAAGGGCGACGCACCCGACATGCTGGTCATGACCGCAACGCCTATCCCGCGCACGCTGGTGCTTACCGCCTTCGGCGACATGGAAGTTTCGAAACTCACAGAAAAGCCGGCCGGTCGCCAGCCGATCCGCACGGTCACCCTCCCCCTGGAGCGGCTGGACGAGTTGATCGGCCGCATAAGCGACGCCGTCGCCGACGGCCAGAAGGTCTACTGGATCTGCCCGCTGGTCGAGGAGTCCGAAGAAGTCGAACTGATGGCGGCGGAAGAGCGTTTCGCCTCGCTGCAGCCGATGTTCGGCGATGCGGTCGGGCTTGTGCATGGCCGCATGAAGGGCGCGGAAAAGGATGCGGCGATGCGCGCCTTCAAAGACGGCGAAACGCGCATCCTGATCGCCACCACCGTCATCGAGGTCGGCGTCGATGTGCCGGACGCGACGATCATTGTCATCGAACACGCAGAGCGCTTCGGCCTCGCGCAACTGCACCAGTTGCGCGGGCGCGTCGGCCGGGGTTCGAAGGCGTCGACCTGCGTTCTGCTCTACCAGGCGCCGCTCGGCGAAACCGCCGCACGGCGGCTATCGGTGATGCGCGAGACCGAGGACGGGTTCCTGATCTCGGAGGAAGATCTGAAGCTGCGCGGCGAAGGCGAGTTGCTCGGCACCCGCCAGTCGGGCACGCCGGGCTTCCAGGTCGCGCGCATCGACACTCATGCCGATCTGCTGGAGATCGCCCGCGACGATGCACGGCTTCTTCTGTCGCGCGATCCGGACCTGCAATCGGAGCGCGGCCAGGCGGTCAGGATGCTGCTCTATCTTTTCGGACGCGACGAGGCGGTGCGGCTCTTGCGCGCCGGCTGATCCGTTTCCGGCACGGAAGAATTCGCAGCCGGCCTGATCGCGCGAGCTTCGTCTGCAAGCGCCTTGGTCTTCTTGTGGTCTTCCGGCGCGACCAGACCCGCCGATATCACCAGCTTGGCCGCTTCCTCCACGGACATCGAGAGTTCAACCACATCCGAGCGCGGCACATACATCAGGAAGCCGGTGGTCGGGTTCGGCGTCGAGGGCATGAAGACGGCGATCATGTTGTCCGCGTGTCCCTTGAGCTTGTCGTGGACCTCGTTCTCCTTTTCGCTCGAAATGAAAACGACCGCCCAGGTTCCGCGACGCGGATACTCGATCAGGCCGACCTTCTGAAAGCTGTCGGCCTTGTTGGAAAGCACCGTTTCGAAAATCTGCTTCAGGCCGCGATAAATCGAGCGCACCAGCGGCATTCGGTCGAGAAAATACTCGCCATAGTTCACGATGGTGCGGCCGATGATATTGGCGGTCAGGAAGCCGATCAGCGTGATCAAGACCAGGGCCACGATCAGCCCGAAACCGGGAATGACGAACGGCAGATAGCTGTCCGGATTGTATCTCGCCGGCACATAGGGCTTTACCCAGGAATCGACCCAGCCGACAAACGACCACGCTATGTAGACGGTGATCGCCAAAGGGGCGCAGACGACGAAGCCGGTCAGGAAATAATTCCTGAGCCTCGTTATCCCCGGATGTGAGCCTGTGTGATCCGACATTTGCCCCGCCAAGACTTGTGCACTGCACTTATCTAGACGGGATTGACGGCGAAGGACAACCGAATTGCATGCCCGGCCGGCGGGCCTATTCGACGGTCACCGACTTTGCAAGGTTGCGCGGCTGGTCGACATCCGTGCCCATGAACACAGCCGTGAAATAGGCGAGCATCTGGACCGGCAATGCGTAGATAATCGGCGCGATGATCTCCGGCACGTCGGGCAGCACGATCGTCTCCATCGTTTCGACGGAGGAAAGCGAAGCGCCCTTTTTGTCGGTGATCAGGATGATCTTGCCGCCGCGCGCCGCCACTTCCTGCATGTTCGACACGGTTTTTTCGAAGATGCGGTCGTGCGGCGCAATCACGATGACCGGCATGTTCTCGTCGATCAGCGCGATCGGCCCGTGCTTCAACTCGCCGGCGGCGTAGCCCTCGGCGTGGATGTAGGAGATTTCCTTGAGCTTCAGCGCGCCTTCCATGGCGAGCGGGTAGTTGGTGTCGCGGCCGAGATAGAGCACGTGCTTATAGTGCGCGAGCTCGCGCGCCACTTTTTCGATCTGCTTGTCGAGACGCAGCACCTGGCTGGCAAAGCGCGGCGCTTCGGAAAGCTCGCGCACCAGCGTCCTTTCTTTTTCCGGCGGTATATTGCCACGGGCGACACCGGCGCGGATGGCCAGCGACGCCAGCACCGAAAGCTGGCAGGTGAACGCCTTGGTGGAGGCGACGCCGATCTCAGGGCCGGCCAGCGTCGGCAACGTGACATCAGATTCGCGCGCGATCGTCGATTCGCGGACATTGACGATCGCGCCGATCGGGATACCGGCTTTTCGGCAATAGCGAAGCGAGGCCAGCGTATCGGCTGTCTCCCCCGACTGCGAGACGAAGAGCGCGGCGCTGTCAGGCGAAATCGGCATTTCGCGGTAACGGAATTCCGAGGCGATATCGATGTCGACCGGCAGGCGCGCGAAGCGCTCGAACCAATATTTGCTGATGAGACCGCTCAGGAACGCCGTTCCGCACGCCGAGATGGCGAGCCGGTCGAGTTTTGCGAAATCGAACGGCAGGTCGAGCTGTCGCGAGACGCCGCCGGCAAAATCCAGATAGTGCGCCAGCGTGTGCGAGATCACCTCCGGCTGCTCATGGATCTCCTTTTCCATGAAATGGCGGTGGTTGCCCTTGTCGACCATGTAGCTGGTGCTCAGCGATTGCTGGCGCTTGCGGTCGACCGGATTGCCGTCCATGTCGAAAATTCCGACCTCGTTGCGGCGGACCACCGTCCAGTCGCCATCCTCGAGATAGGTGATGGAATCGGTGAAGGGCGCCAGCGCGATCGCGTCGGAGCCGAGAAACATCTCGCCCTCGCCATAGCCGACGGCCAGCGGCGGCCCGTTGCGAGCGCCGATGATCAGGTCTTCGTCGCCCTGGAACATGATCGCGAGCGCGAATGCGCCTTCCAGCCGTTTCAGCGCCAGATGCGCCGCCTTCACCGGTCCGATGCCGCGGGCGAGTTCGCGCGCTACGAGATGGGCGACGACTTCCGTGTCCGTCTGCGAGGCGAATTCGAAACCGTCGGCTTTGAGTTCGGCGCGAAGCTCGGCGAAGTTCTCGATAATGCCGTTGTGGACGATCGCCACGCCGTGGGAAAAATGCGGATGGGCGTTGGTTTCGTTGGGCACGCCATGCGTGGCCCAACGCGTGTGTCCGATGCCGATCGTGCCGTCGAGCGGCTCGTCCTTCAGCCGCCGTTCGAGATTGACGAGCTTGCCCTCGGCGCGCCTGCGCCCGAGTTCGCCGGCCGCGACCGTTGCGACGCCCGCCGAATCATAGCCGCGATATTCCAGCCGTTTCAGCGCATCGACGATCAGCGGCGCCACCTGCGCGCGGCCTACAATTCCGACGATACCGCACATGCCCAGCCCCCGTTTACGCCCAAACCCAAGTCGCTGTTTAAGAAGTCCGGCGTCCCGGCGAAAGTCACTTTCGGTGACTTTTCATGTCAGACCGGCCGCAGCCGGTCATCTGCCCGACGAATTACTTCTTCGCTGCGCCGGCCCGCCGTTCGCGCAACTCGCGCCCCTTTTCCGGCAAGGTCTTCTGCCGCGCACGGCCGAAAGCGAGCGCGTCGTCAGGCACGCTTTCGGTGATCACGCTGCCGGAGGCGACATAGGCGCCGGCCCCGATCGATACCGGCGCAACCAGCGAGGAATTCGATCCGATGAATGCGCCGGCGCCGATATCGGTGAAGAATTTCGAATAGCCGTCGTAGTTGCAGGTGATGGTGCCGGCTCCGATATTCGCCCCCGCGCCGACGCGCGCATCGCCGATATAGGTCAGATGGTTGACCTTCGCGCCCGGCTCGATGACGGCCTTCTTGACCTCGCAGAAATTGCCCACTTTCGCCTTCTCGCGGAGATTCGCGCCAGGACGCAGCCGGGCGAAGGGACCGACATCGCAACCCGCACCGATCTCCGCTCCTTCGAGATGGCAGAAGGCGTGGATCTTCGCGCCGGAGGCAACTTTCACGCCGGGTCCGAAGAACACGTTGGGCTCGACGATCGTTTCCGCGTCGATCTCGGTGTCGTGCGAAAGGAAAACAGTCTCGGGCGCGATCAGCGTCACGCCCGCAAGCATCATTGCGCGGCGGCGGCGGCGCTGCCAGATCGCCTCGGCCTCGGCCAGTTCGGCGCGGTTGTTGATGCCCAGCGCATTCTCGAAACTCGCCTCGGTCGCCACGACCTGCAGACCGCGTTTACGGGCGATCTCGACGATATCTGTGAGATAGTATTCGCCCTTGGCGTTGGCGTTCCCGACAGCGTCGAGCAGCGCCAATGCATGCTCTCCGGCAATCGCCATCATGCCGGAATTGCAGAAGCCGATCTTCCTCTCGGCTTCCGTGCAGTCCTTTTCCTCGCGAATGGCGACAAGCGCGCCGTTCTCCTCGATCAACCGGCCATAGCCGGTCGGATCGGCGGTGCGGAAGCCGACAACAACAACAACAGCCGCGCCATTTTCCAACCCCGCCCGCGCCCGCAGCAACGCGTCGGCCTCTATCAGCGGCGTGTCGCCGAACATCACCAGAAGGTCGTCATAGCCTTTCGCGATGGCGTCGCGCGCGGCGAGAACCGCGTGTGCAGTGCCAAGCCGCTTCTCCTGAACGAATATTTCGGCGTTGGGGGCGAAGGACTGCGCGGCCGCACGTAGCTGGTCGGCGCCATGGCCGATGACCAGCGCGATCTCGCCGCCGGCTGATTCGGCCGCCTTGGCGACATGCGCGACCATCGGCAGGCCAGCAATCTTGTGCAGCACCTTGGGCAGCGCGCTCTTCATCCTCGTGCCTTCACCGGCGGCAAGAATGATCGACAGGCAGGTTCTCTTTGTCATGGAGCATCCGGAGCGAGGACGGGATTCGTGCATATTTCTAGCACCGCTCGCATCGCCTTCCAATGAGGCTGGATTTCGATGCCTGGAGCAGCTGACTCTTGATCAGCTGCTCAGCCAAGCTGCCCCAGCGCCGGAAAAGTCTCCAGCAGCCAGTAGGATGCCGCCTGCATGCCGCCGGTGAGGAAAAACACGCCGGCCACAACCAGCATCGCCCCTATCGCCTTTTCCACGCGACCGAGGTGGACCCTGAAACGCCCGAGAAACCGCATGAACGCGCCTGAAAACAGCGCGGCGACGAGGAAGGGAATGCCGAGCCCGAGCGAGTAGGCGGCGAGCAGAGCCGCGCCCTCGCCGACGGTCTCGCGCCCGCCCGCCAGCGTCAGGATCGGCCCGAGAACCGGCCCGATGCAGGGCGTCCAGCCGAAGGCGAAGGCGAGGCCCATGACATAGGCGGCAAGCGTGCTGGCGGGCTTTCCCTGCGACTTGAAGCGCGCCTCGCGCGACAGGAACGGAATGCGCAGGACCCCGAGAAAATTAAGGCCCATCAGGATGATGAGGACGCCCGCCGCCATCGCCAACGGTTCCTGCCAGACGCGCAACAGCCGGCCGATGGTGGAAGCGCCGGCGCCGAGCGCTACGAAAACCGTGGTGAAGCCGAGCACGAAGGCGAATGAGGTGACAAGCAGCGCGGTGCGGGTGCCGGATTTACCAGCCGCGCTCGCATCGGCGCGGAAATCCTCGACCGACACGCCTGCCATATAGCAGAGATAAGGCGGCACCAGCGGCAATACGCACGGCGACAGGAACGAGATCGCGCCCGCCCCGATTGCGCTGAGAAACCCTATATCGATCGCCATATTGCCTGCCGCGTGACTTGTCTGTCCGCCTATAGACGCTCGGCCGATGCGTCTCCAATCACCATTGCGTGGCCGGGCGCCGTGTCGCAGGCTTGTCGTGAACTGCTAGCCTGGTAGGCGGGGTGGGGATCGAACCCACGACCATTCGATTAAAAGTCGAATGCTCTACCACTGAGCTACCCGCCCTCACCACTCGCCGCAGCTGTTGCGCAGATTATGCGCCTGACCTAGCCGTCCGGTTCAACGGCAGAACCATCGAGGTCAGGCGCTCTGTGGCTGCCGGCTTTCAGGGCGCTCAAGCGCCCTTCGAAAGTGCGGCGGAACATAGGGAGAGTGTTCAGGCCGGTCAACCGGAAAAAGCTCCGGCTTGCAGCGCTCGCGCGAGGCCCCATCGCCGGTTCCCCTGCGGCGGCAAGAGACATTACAGATCAGTAACTTGGCGTTTTTACCGGAACCATGGCATGGCTCGGTCGTTCAACCGCCATAAGGGACAGGCACAGCCCTATGAGGAGAAAGCTCATGAGAAAACTTCTATCCGGCCTTTGCGCCACAACGCTGGCCGCGTCCTTCGCGATTGCGTCGGCCGTGCCGGTAAACGCCGCGCCGGTGTTCGTCCCTCAGGCTCCGGTTGCTCAATCCGACGTCATCCAGGTCCAGTCGCGCGGCCGTGAGGTGATGCAGGAGCGGAAGTGGCGCAAGTTGCGCCGCGACTTCCGCCGCGAGGCACGGCGGGATCGTCGTGACCGGCGCGAATTCAGGCGCGCTTTCCGTCGGGATCGTAATGACAGGTATGGCTGGTACAGAGGTCACCGCGGCTACCGCGACTATCGCCCCGGCTATCGCCGCCATGGCGACTTCTGGTTCCCGCTGGCCGCCTTCGCGGCAGGTGCGATCATCAGCGGCGCGATCAACGACAGCCCGAGAGTGGTCGTGCGCGGCGGCAATGCTCATGTCCAGTGGTGCTACGATCGCTACCGCTCGTATCGCGCCTACGACAACACCTTTCAGCCCTATAACGGCCCGCGCAGGCAGTGCTACTCGCCCTATAGCTGATCGGACCGCGTTCAGCTGATCCGAAAAACCCGCGCCGCCCCGGCGCGGGTTTTTCACGATACAGCTCCGATCAATGGCTCAGCGTACGCCTGACCGCGTCACGCCAGCCCTTCAGCTTGCTCGAACGCAGAGCCTCGTCCATTTTCGGTTCGAACCGCCGGTCGAGCGCCCAGGTTTCAGCAAACTCCTTTGCATTCGGCCAGACGCCAGCACGCGACCCGGCGAGCCAGGCCGCGCCGAGCGCAGTGGTTTCCAGGATGGTCGGCCGGTCGACCGGCGCGTCGAGCAGATCGGCCAGCCGCTGCATCGTCCAGTCCGACGCCACCATGCCGCCGTCGACGCGCAGAACCGTCTTGCCGTTGCCGCTCTTCCAGTCCTTCTTCATCGCGTCCAGCAGGTCACGGGTCTGGAATGCGACCGATTCCAGCGTCGCTCGGGCGAATTCTGCCGGCCCGGTGTTGCGGGTCAGTCCGAAGATCGCGCCGCGCGCATCCGCGTCCCAATGCGGCGCGCCGAGCCCGACGAAAGCCGGCACCAGATAGACGTTCTGCGTTTCGTCGGCTTTCGCCGCCAGTTCGCCGCTGTGCTCCGCCTTGCCGATCACCTTGATCCCGTCGCGCAGCCACTGGACCGCCGCCCCGGCGACGAAGATCGAGCCTTCCAAGGCATAAGTGGTCTGGCCGTTCAGCCGGTAGGCGATGGTGGTCAGAAGCCTGTTGTTCGAGCGGCAGAGATCGCCGCCGGTATTGAGCAGCGCAAAGCAGCCGGTGCCGTAGGTCGATTTCATCATGCCCGGCTCGAAGCATGCCTGGCCGATCGTCGCCGCCTGCTGGTCGCCGGCCACTCCCATAATCGGGATTTCAGCGCCGAACAGGGATTTTTCTGTGAATCCATAGTCATCGGCGCAATCCTTCACCTCGGGCAGAAGCGCCGCCGGAATGCGCAGGATGTCGAGAAGCTCGGCATCCCACTCGTTCTTCTCGATGTTGTAGACCAGCGTGCGCGAGGCATTGGTGGCGTCGGTCGCATGCACCTTGCCGCCGGTCAGCCGCCAGATCAAAAAGCTGTCGATTGTGCCGGCAAGCAACTCGCCTTCCTCGGCACGTTTGCGCGCGCCATCAACATTATCCAGCAGCCAAGCGATCTTCGTCCCCGAAAAATAAGGGTCGAGCAGCAGCCCGGTTTTTTGGGTGAATTTCGGCTCCAGCCCCTGGCTCTTCAACTTCTGGCAAAGCTCGGCTGTGCGGCGGTCCTGCCAGACGATGGCGTTGTGGATCGGCTCGCCCGTTGTCTTGTCCCAGATCACAACGGTTTCGCGCTGATTTGTGATGCCGATCGCAGAAATGTCGCTTGCCGCCCGGCCGGCCTTCTTCAGGGCCTCTTTCACTGCCCAGACCACCGTCGACCAGATCTCCTCCGGATCGTGCTCGACCCAGCCGGAAGCCGGAAAATTTTGGGCGAATTCTTTCTGGCCGGAGCCCACGGGCTTCATCGAGCCGTCGAAGACGATGGCGCGGCTGGACGTCGTCCCCTGGTCGATGGCGAGAATAAAGCCGGTCATCATCCCTCCCCTTACACTATAGAAGAAGGGAGCCGGCATTCGCGCCGCCTCCCCTCATATCGATCGCGGCAGACGCCGTTACTACTCGCTCCAGCTCTTGACCAGCTCGTCATAGTTGACGGTCTGCGGCTGTTCCTTCTCGTTCTCGATCTTCAGCTGCGGAGCGAGATTGCCGGCCGCGACCGCGGCTGCGTTCTGCTCCTCGAGTGAAGTCTCCTCGGCGAGCTTCGGGCCGATGTCGCCCTGCACGCCGGCGCGCTCGAGGCGTGCCAGCACCTTCTCCTGTTCGGCGCAGAGCGAATCCATCGCCTCCTGCGCGGTCTTGGCGCCCGACGACGCGTCGCCGATCGCCTGCCACCAGAGCTGCGCAAGCTTCGGATAGTCCGGCACGTTGGTGCCGGTCGGGGTCCACTGCACGCGGGCCGGCGAGCGGTAGAACTCGATCAGGCCGCCGAGCTTCGGCGCACGGTCGGTGAAGCTCTGGTGCTGCAGGGTCGATTCGCGGATGAAGGTCAGGCCGACATGGCTCTTCTTCACGTCCACGGTCTTGGAGGTGACGAACTGCGCATAAAGCCAGGCGGCCTTGGCACGGTCGTCCGGCGTCGACTTCATCAGCGTCCACGAACCGGCGTCCTGGTAGCCGAGCTTCATGCCGTCCTTCCAGTAGACGCCATGCGGGCTGGGGGCCATGCGCCAGCGCGGCGTGCCGTCCTCGTTGAGCACCGGCAGGCCTTCCTTGACCATGTCGGCGGTGAACGCCGTGTACCAGAAGATCTGCTGCGCGATGGCTCCCTGCGCCGGCACCGGGCCGGATTCGGAGAAGGTCATGCCCTGAGCTTCCGGCGGCGCATAGGCCTTCAGCCATTCGAGATATTTTTCGATGGAGTAGACCGCGGCCGGACCGTTGGTGTCGCCGCCGCGCGCCACGCAGGAGCCGACCGGCTGCGACTTTTCATTGACCTTGATGCCCCACTCATCGACCGGAAGCCCGTTCGGGATGCCCTTGTCGCCATTGCCGGCCATGGAAAGCCAGGCGTCGGTGAAGCGCCAGCCCAGCGACGGGTCCTTCTTGCCGTAGTCCATGTGGCCATAGACCTTCTTGCCGTCGATCTCGCGGCCGGTGAAGAACTCGGCAATGTCCTCATAGGCCGACCAATTGACCGGCACGCCGAGGTCGTAGCCGTACTTCGCCTTGAAGTCGGCCTTGTTCTTCTCGTCGTTGAACCAATCGTAGCGGAACCAGTAAAGGTTCGCGAACTGCTGGTCGGGCAGCTGGTAGAGGTTGCCGTCCGGCGCCGTGGTGAACGACTTGCCGATGAAGTCGTCGACGTCGAGGTTCGGATTGGTCACGTCCTTGCCGGCATTGGCCATCCAGTCGGTCAGGTTGCGCGCCTGCTGGTAGCGCCAGTGGGTGCCGATGAGGTCCGAATCGTTGATGTAGGCGTCGTAGATGTTCTCGCCCGACTGCATCTGTGTCTGCAGTTTCTCGACAACGTCGCCTTCGCCGATCAGGTCATGCGTGACCTTGATGCCGGTGATGTCGGAAAACGCCTTGGCCAGCGTCTTGGATTCGTATTCGTGGGTGGTGATGGTTTCCGAGACCACCTTGATATCCATGCCGGCGAAAGGCTTCGCGGCATCGATGAACCACTGCATCTCGGCTTCCTGTGCAGCGCGGTCGAGCGTCGACATGTCCTTGATCTCGGCGTCCAGGAACGCCTTGGCTTCGTCCATTCCGGCATAGGCCTGGCCGGCTCCGAGGAGCAGGACCAGGGCGGTCGTAGATGTCAGAAATTGCCTTCGCATGGGTTTCCTCCCGTTACAGTTACAAGTTCCATCAGAGCGTTCGCGCTCCGATCAATGCCCGCCCTAGACGAAGCGGAATACGCCGATCGCGTAGACCACCGAAAGGGCGAGAGCCCACCACAGGTTGGGTCCGACGAGACCCAGCCAAGCGAGATGGATGTAGGCGCTGCCGAGCAGCGATATAAAAAGGCGGTCGCCGCGCGTCGTCTCGAAGCGCAACAGGCCGACACGCGGATTGCCGCCGGGCGAGGCGTATTCCCAGACCGCCATAAGGGCGAGCAGCAGCATGATCGTCAGGAAAAACAGCGCGGTCGGGAACGACCAGGCCATCCATCCGCCGGCCCTGAGCGGCGCGAACCAGTCGGTCGCGCCGTCCTTGGCCGGCAAGAGGCTGGTCAGCAGCCAGACCACCGCGCCGTACAAGGCTAGCACTGCGATCAGGGGAATTTGCCAGCGTCGGGTGTTGGTCATCGCACTACTCCCTAAACCCGACCCAGGGCGAAGCCCTTGGCGATGTAGTTGCGGACGAACCAGATCACGAGCGCGCCCGGAATGATGGTGATCGGCCAGGTTCCGGCCATCCAGGAGAGGTCGAGCATCATGCATCTCCTTTGCAGATCGGTGGACAAAGCTCATTCATGGCATAGGCATCGGCCCGCTCGATCAGCGCCATCCACCCGACGAACAGGATTGCCGTAAAGGCGAAAGATACGCCCGGATTAGCCGACCTTTTGAGCAAGAGTTGAGCAACAACCACATAAATCAAAATCGCGATCGGTGCCCCGATCATGTTGCCGAACATGCGCTCGGCGTGGCCACTTTGACTTTGCGTGCAACAGACTTCTAAGTTGAGAGAACTACCGGTCCAAAGTGCGATGGGCGTCCAGAAAATCCCAACCAACATGTAAGGTGCGAGGGCGAGGCCAAAGGTCAGCGTAATTCCTGCCAACAGGATGGCGCCCGTGAGCGGACTGCCGCCAAATTGCAAGTAGACGCCCGGTAACAAAGCCATACCGGCGATGCATGCAACCCAACCTGCGATTAGCCACCTCAAGCGCATCACACCCTCCCCAGGGCGAAGCCCTTGGCGATGTAGTTGCGGACGAACCAGATCACGAGCGCGCCCGGAATGATGGTGAGCACGCCGGCGGCCGCCAGCACGCCCCAGTCGAGGCCGGAGGCCGAGACGGTGCGGGTCATGATCGCGGCGATCGGCTTGGCGTCGGTGGTGGTCAGGGTGCGCGCGATCAGCAGTTCGACCCAGGAGAACATGAAGCAGAAGAAGGCCGCGACGCCGATACCGCTTGCGATCAGCGGCGTGAAAATCTTCACGAAGAAGCGCGGGAACGAGTAACCGTCGATATAGGCGGTCTCGTCGATTTCCTTCGGCACGCCCGACATGAAGCCTTCGAGTATCCACACCGCCAGCGGCACGTTGAACAGGCAGTGCGCTAGCGCGACCGCGATATGCGTGTCGATCAGCCCAAAAGCCGAATAGAGCTGGAAGAAGGGCAGCGCGAACACCGCCGGCGGAGCCATGCGGTTGGTGAGCAGCCAGAAGAACAGGTGCTTGTCGCCGAGGAAGCGGTAGCGCGAAAAAGCGTAGGCGGCGGGCAGCGCAACGCTGACCGAAATCACCGTGTTCATGACCACATAGATGATCGAGTTGATGTAACCCTTGTACCAGGACGGGTCGGTGAAGATCACCGCGTAATTGCGCAGCGTAGGATTCTGCGGCCACAGCGAGAAGGCTCCCAGAATTTCCTGGTTGGTCTTGAAGCTCATATTGATGAGCCAGTAGATCGGTAGCATCAGAAAGATGATGTAGATCGTCGGCACCAGCCACCAGAAGCGCGATTCCTCGCCGCGCCGGCGCATCTTGCGCGCCAGAGCCACGTTGGACGGATGCGCCTCGGCTCCAGCCTGGCTCCGGCGCATCAGCGCTTCCGCGCTTGCAGCAGTCGTCTGTTCGCGCACCGTCATCTCAGCGCTCCGCATCGTAGCTAGTCATGACCGTGTAGAAGATCCATGACAGCAGAAGCACGATCAGGAAGTAGATGATCGACATCGCCGCCGCCTCGCCGAGATTGAACTCGCCGATGGCCAGCTTGACCAGGTCGATCGACAGGAAAGTCGTGGTGTTGCCCGGGCCGCCGCCGGTCACGACGAAGGGTTCGGTGTAGATCATGAAACTGTCCATGAAGCGCAGCAGCACGGCGATCAGCAGCACGCGGTTCATCTTCGGCAGCTGGATGTAGCGGAAGATCGCCCAGCGCGAGGCGCCGTCTATCTTGGCCGCCTGGTAATAGGCGTCGGGGATCGAAACCAGCCCGGCATAGCAGAGCAGGACGACCAGGCTCGTCCAGTGCCAGACGTCCATGACGATGACCGTGACCCAGGCGTCGAACGGATCGCTGACATAATTGTAGTCCAAGCCAAGCGCCGACAGCGTATAGCCGAGAAGCCCGATATCGATGCGGCCGAACACCTGCCAGATGGTGCCAACGACGTTCCACGGAATGAGCAGCGGCAGCGCCATCAGCACCAGGCACACCGGCACGCCCCAGCCTTTTCGCGGCATGTTGAGCGCGATGAAGATGCCGAGCGGGATCTCTATGCCGAGGATGATGGCGGAGAACAGAAGATTGCGCGCCATCGAATTCCAGAAGCGGTCGGATTCCAGCACTTCCTCGTACCAGGCGGTGCCGGCCCAGAAGAACTCGTTCGCGCCGAACGTGTCCTGCACCGAATAGTTGACGACCGTCATCAACGGAATCAGGGCCGAGAACGCCACCAGCAGCAGCACCGGCAGCACCATGAACCAGGCCTTGTTGTTCCAGGTCTTGTCCATGGTCAGCTCCCTGTCTCAACGCGCCAGGAGTCGGCGTAGATGTTGATGCCGGCCGGGTCGAAGGTGATCTTCGGGTCGGCCGGAATGCTTTCGTCCTCGCCAAGAATGGCGGCGATCTCGCGGCCCTCGAGGCTGGCGCGCACGACCTTATGGCGGCCGATATCCTCGACCTTGCTGACCGAGACCGGCATGCCTTCGCTGCCAAGCCGGACATATTCGGGCCTTATGCCGAGTTCGGTCGAGCCGCCTGCCTTGGCCATCAGCACACCCGGCAGCGCAATGGTTTGCGTACCGATCCGAGCGTTGCCGCCGTCGATCTCGACCGGCATGACGTTCATGCCCGGCGAGCCGATGAAATAGCCGACGAATGTGTGCTTCGGGCGTTCGAACAGCTCGGCCGGCGTGCCGATCTGCACGATCTCGCCGTCATACATGACGACGACCTTCTCGGCGAAGGTCAGCGCTTCGGTCTGGTCGTGCGTGACATAGACCATGGTGTAGCCGAAGCGCCTGTGAAGCTGCTTCAGCTGCGAGCGCAGCACCCATTTCATGTGCGGGTCGATGACGGTCAGCGGCTCGTCGAACAGAATGGCGTTGACGTCCGAGCGCACGAGGCCACGGCCGAGTGATATCTTCTGCTTCTGATCGGCGGTCAGCCCCCTCGCCCGCCGCTTCGCCCAGTCGGCGAGGTCGATCATTTCCAGCGTCTCGCGCACCTTGCGGTCGACATCGGCCTCCGGCACGCCGCGGTTGCGCAGCGGGAAGGCCAGATTGTCGTAAACGGTCATGGTGTCGTAGATCACCGGGAACTGGAACACCTGGGCGATATTGCGCTCCTGCGTCGACAGCCGCGTGACATCCTTGCCGTCGAACAGCAGCTCGCCATGCGAGGCGTGCAGCAGGCCCGAAATGATGTTCAACAGCGTGGTCTTGCCGCAGCCTGACGGGCCGAGCAGTGCATAGGCGCCGCCATCTTCGAATGTATGGTGCACTTCCTTCAGCGCATAATCTGCATCCGACTTCGGATCGGGCATGTAGGCGTGGCGGATGTGGTTCAGATCGATGCGCGCCATGTTCTTACGCCGCCATTCTTTGGGGAGCCGCGACCGAACGGCCGCCGGCGTCGAAGACCATGATATGACGCGGGTCGATGAACACCTCGATGGTCTCGTCGGCCTCGAACACGCGTATGCCATGCGCCAGCATGACCCAGCGCGCATCGGCGAAATTGAGATGCACGAAGCTTTCCGAGCCGGTGATTTCGGTGATCGAGACTTTGGCGGTGATCGGCACCGCCGCCGCCGTCCTGGCGCGCGGCGCAAGGTGATGCGGGTGAAAGCCGATCGTATAGGAGCCGTCTTCCGCGTGCTCCATCTCGGCCGGAACCGGAAGGTTGACGCCGCCATCGAGCAGGAAGTGCGGTCCGCTCTTCCTGAGCACGATCGTGTTCAGCGGCGGATCGGCGAAGGTCATCGCGGTCAGCAGATCGTTTGGCTTGCGGAACACGTCGATCGTCGGCCCGAACTGCGTGACGCGCCCTTCCGAAAGCGTCGCCGTGTTGCCGCCTAGCAGCAGCGCCTCGTGCGGTTCGGTGGTGGCGTAGACGAAGATCGCGCCGGTTTCGGCAAAGATCTTCGGCAGTTCGGCGCGCAGTTCCTCGCGCAGCTTGTAGTCGAGATTGGCGAGCGGCTCGTCGAGCAACACCAGGCCGGCATTCTTGACGATCGCACGAGCGAGCGCGGTGCGCTGCTGCTGCCCGCCGGACAGGTTGAGCGGAGTGCGGTCGAGATAGGGTGTCAGCTTCAGGAGCGAGGCGGCGCGTTTCACTTCGCTGTCGATCGTCGCCTGGCTGGCGCCAGCGACGCGCAGCGGCGAAGCGATGTTTTCGTAAACCGTCATCGCCGGATAGTTGATAAACTGCTGGTAGACCATGGCGATGTTGCGCTTCTGAACCGGCACTCCGGTCACGTTAACGCCGTCGAACCAGACCGAGCCTGAACTCGGCGCGTCGAGCCCCGCCATCAGCCGCATCAGGCTGGTCTTGCCGGAAAGCGTCGGCCCGAGAAGCACGTTGAGCGAGCCGTGCTGGAGCGTCAGCGACACATCGCTGATGTGGTCCACGCCGGCCACCGTCTTGGTTACGTTTCTCAGTTCCAGCATTGCGCCTCCTCCAAGGCCATCCTGCCCATTGCGTTGCTCATTCGGCGGCCGCTATCGCGCCGCTCAAGCCGTTCATGTAGCGGTCGAGAGCGTCCGTCTGCTCCGGCGTCACCTTGAGCCCGCGCTTGGTCCTGCGCCACAAAATGTCTTCCGCGGTTACCGCCCATTCCTGGCTCATCAGATAGCGGATTTCGGCCTCGTAGAGATCAGCGCCGAAATGCCGGCCAAGATCGGCCTGCGACCTGGCCAAGCCTAGCAGAGTTTTGGCCCGCGTGCCGTAAAGCCTGGTCAGCCGTTGCGCATGGCCAAGGTCGATGAACGGATAAGCGGCCTTCAGCTTCGCCACTTCCGCATCGAACCCGGAGACAGGGAAATCGCCGCCCGGCAGCGGCGTGCTGGCGGTCCAGGGCTCGCCACGCTTGCCGAGATGCTCTCCGATTTTTTCCAGCATGGATTCGGCCAAGCGCCTGTAGGTGGTGATCTTGCCGCCGAATATGTTGATGATCGGCGCCTGCCCGCCCGGCGCGTCCGACTTCAACACATAGTCGCGGGTCGCCTCCTGCGCCTTCGACGCGCCGTCGTCATAGAGCGGGCGCACCGCGGAATAAGTCCAGGCGATGTCCTTGCGCCGCACCGGTTCGGCGAAATACTCGCTGGCCGCCGCGCAAAGATAGTCGATCTCCGCGTCGGTGATCTTCGCTTCGCGAGGGTCGCCGACATAGTCCTGATCGGTGGTGCCGATCAGCGTGAAATCGCCCTCATAGGGAATGGCGAAGATGATCCGCCCATCCTTGTTCTGGAAGAAATAGGCGCGCGGATCATCGAATTTCTTCTGAATGACGATGTGGCTGCCCTGCACTAGGCGGACATTGTGGACGTCGTTCTGCCCCACGGTTCCGGCGAGCACCCTGTCCACCCACGGCCCGGCCGCGTTGACGATCAGGCGGGCCTTTACTGTCTCGACCGTTTTGTCGCGCAGATTCTCGACCGAGAGGGTCCAGTGGCCGTTCTCCCGCCGCGCCCGCACCACCTTGGCGCGCGTCCGGATCATGGCGCCACGCTCGGCCGCGTCGCGGGCGTTGAGCACCACCAGCCGGGCGTCGTTGACCCAGCCGTCCGAATATTCGAAAGCCTTGCGGAACAACGGCTTGAGCGGCTTGCCTGCAGGATCGCGCGTCATGTCGAGCGTTCGCGTCGGCGGCAGCAATTTGCGCCCGCCAATGTGATCGTAAAGGAAAAGCCCGAGCCTGATCAGCCATGCCGGGCGCAGTCCCTTGGCGTAGGGCAGCACGAAGCGCATCGGCCAGATGATATGCGGCGCCGCTTTCCACAGCACCTCGCGCTCCATCAGCGCCTCGCGCACCAGGCGGAATTCGTAATGCTCGAGGTAGCGCAGACCGCCATGGATCAGCTTCGTCGAGCCGGAGGACGTGCCGCTGGCGAGATCGTTCATTTCCGCGAGGAACACGGAATAGCCTCGGCCCGCCGCGTCGCGGGCTATGCCGCAGCCATTGATGCCGCCGCCGATGACGAAGATGTCATGGATGGGAACTGCGTCCAAAGAGAAATTCCTCCCGAGTTTCGCAGTGCAGCATTTTCATGCCGTTTCGAAACCGTAGGGGAATTATTTCGAAGTTGGAACGAATGTCAAACGAAAATCAGCGTCAAACAGAATTTGCCTTTTGCCCGGCCGGGACCGCCATCCCGCGCGAGGTTTCGATGAGCTGCACCTCCGAATCCTGGCAGATGCGGCGCACCGCCGCGATGTCGCAATGGTCGGTAATAAAGGTATCGACCTGCGAAAGATGGCCGATCCGCACCGGCGCGGTGCGCTCGAATTTCGTCGCGTCGGACACCAGGATGACGTGTCTGGCATTGGCGATGATCGCCTGCGCCACTTTCACTTCGCGAAAATCGAAATCGAGAAGCGCGCCGTCATGGTCGATGGCCGAGGCGCCGATGACCGCGTAATCGACCTTGAACTGCTTGATGAAATCGACTGCCGCCTCGCCGACCACGCCGCCGTCCGAGCCGCGCACCACTCCGCCGGCGATCACCACCTCGATGCCGGGATATACGCGCATCCTGTTGGCGACATTGATGTTATTGGTGATGACCATCAGCCCGACATGATCGAGCAGCGCCTTCGAGACGGCTTCCGTGGTGGTGCCGATGTTAATGAACAGCGAGGCGTTGTCCGGGATCAGCCGCGCCGCCGCCTTGCCGATCGCCTCCTTCTCGTCCGAAGCGATCTTGCGCCGTGCCTCGTACTCCATGTTCTCTATACCGGAGGGGAAAAGCGCGCCGCCATGGATGCGACTGAGCAGGCGCTGGTCGCACAAATCATTGAGATCCTTGCGGATCGTCTGCGGCGTCACGCCGAAATGGGTGGCGAGATCGTCGACGAGCACGCGGCCATTGTCCTTGGCCATCTGCACGATTTCGGAATGCCGCGCCGACAGATACATTTCCGATCCTCCGCTTTCGTTTTTGGTTTACTCATACGAAAACGAAAGCGGTCGGCTGTCAATCCTCCCGCAGCCGAATTCGGCCGAAATAACTTAGCTGACTAATAGAAAAGCCGGCTCGCTCAATTCAGCAATGCGGCCGCATCCATGATCGCATCGAAAGCCGCGTCCACGTCGGCCTGCGTCGTGTCGAACTGGCCGGCCTGGAAGCGGATCGCCACGCGCCCGTCGACGCGGGTCTGGGTGAGGTAGATGCGGCCGGCATCGTTGATGGCGTTGACGAGCCGCAGATTGTGCTCGTCGCCGTCGCGGCCTTCCGGCGCGCGATGGCGGAACGAAAACAGCGACAGCATCGGCTCGGTGACGATCTCGAAACGCGGCTCACGGCTAAGCCTGGCCGCCAGCGCCTCGCTCCAGCGGACATGGTCGCGGATCCTCGTCCGCAATCCTTCGAGCCCGTAGGCGCGTAGCAGGAACCAGAGTTTTAGCGCGCGGAACCGGCGGCCGAGCGGCACTGACCATTCGGAATAGTTGATGATGCCGTCCTTGCCATGCGTTTTCAGATATTCCGGCTGGATGGCGAGCGTCTTCACGAGACTGTCCGGCTCGCGGATGAACTGTACCGAGCAATCGAATTGGGCGCCGAGCCATTTGTGCGGGTTGAAGACGATGGAATCGGCCTCCTCGACGCCTGCCCAGAAATGCCGGAATTCAGGGCATATCATTGCCGAGCCCGCCCAGGCCGCGTCGACATGGACATAGAGTCCTTGCTTGCGCGCCACCGCGCATACACCGGCAATGTCGTCGGTGCCGCCGACGCTGGTCCCGCCAACGCATGGGATGATCCCGGCCGGCAGCAAGCCTGCCTGCCGGTCGCGGATGATCTGGGCGTCGAGCGCTGCGACGTCCATCGACCGCTGGCGTCCGCCGGTCGGAATGCGCACCAGATTGTCGCTGCCGATGCCGGCAACCCAGATGGCGCGGTCGACCGAAGTGTGGACCTGCTCCGAGCAATAAATGCGAAGAGCCTTGTGCCCCGACAATCCAGTGACGTTGCCCTGCCAGTCGAGCGCGCGCTCGCGCATGGTGAGAACCGCCGCGAGCGTCGCCGAGGATGCCGAGTCCTGGATGACGCCGGAAAAGCCTTCGGGCAGGCCGAGCGCCTGGCGGAGCCAGTCGATCATCACGGTTTCGAGTTCGGTGGCCGCCGGCGAGGTCTGCCAAAGCATACATTGCGCGGCCATCGCCGAGACCAGATATTCGGCCACGACCGAAACCGGAGCGGCGTTGGCCGGGAAGTAGGCGAAGAAGCGCGGATGCTGCCAATGCGTCATGCCCGGCAATATCTGCTCCTCGAAATCGGCGAAGATCGCCTCCATAGGCTCAGCTTCTTCGGGCGGCGAGGCCGCGATTTGCGCCGCAATCGCGCCGGGCTGTGTGCGCGCCCGTACCGGCCTGTCGCGCAGCGTTTCGCGGTAATCGGCGCCCCATTCGGCCGCAACATGCGACCATTTTCGGAACTCGTCGCGGTCCAAACACCCTCCTCCGCCGGCCCTGGCCGGACGCATCTACTCGGGAAAATCGGGCAGGCTCTTGAAGGCCAGCTTTAGCGCGTTCGACCAGCCATCGGAAATCGTCCGGTAATATGGATCGTCATGGCCGATGCGCTTGTTCAGCGTTACCCGGAAGGAATCTTTCTCGTAGAACAGCAGATCGAGCGGCAGGCCGACCGACAGATTTGATTTCATCGTCGAATCGAACGAAACCATGAGCAGCTTGACCGTTTCGGCGAAGCTCATGGCGCGATCGTAGGCCCTGACGATGATCGGCTTGCCATATTTGGTCTCCCCGACCTGGAAGAACGGCGTGTCGGCGGTCGATTCGATGAAATTGCCTTCCGGATAGACCATGAACAAGCGCGGCTCTGAGCCGCGAATCTGGCCGCCGAGAATGAACGAGGCGTTGAAATAGGAATCGGCCCTTTCCCCCTCGGGCGTCGAACTGGCGATCACCTCCTTGACGGTGTCTCCGACCAGCCGCGCGGTCTGGAACATCGAAGGCGTCGCGAGCAGCGTCGGTGTACGATCCTTCACCGCCTTCATACGTTCGTCGAGCAGGCTCACCACGGCTTGCGTGGTCGCCAGATTACCGGCCGACATCAGAACCACGACACGCTCGCCCGGCTTTTCCCAGACCTTCATCTTGCGGAAAGTCGATATCGAGTCGATCCCGGCATTGGTGCGGGTGTCCGACATGAACACAAGCCCGCGATCGATCTTGAGGCCGACACAATAGGTCATCGAATCTCTTCCGGCGGCGAATTTGCCGGAAATTACTGCTCCACAGTGATGCGGACCGCAAGCTGTTCCGCCGCCTGTCCAATCCTAATCCCCGACACCGGGGCGGCGTCGCGATAGTCGCGGCCGGTCGCCAGCCGCACATAGCGCTCGTCGGGAGAGATACCGTTGGCGGCATCGAAGGCAACCCAGCCGAGCGATTTTACATGGGCTTCGGCCCAGGCATGGCTGGCCGCCTGCTCGGTGGCGGCATCCATCATCAGATAGCCGCTGACGTAGCGGGCGGGAAAGCCGAGCAGCCGCGCCGCCGAGATGAAGATATGCGCATGGTCCTGGCAGACACCGGTCTTAAGCGCCAGCGCCGCCTCGGCTGCGGTGGCGGCGTCGGTGACGCCGGCTCTATAGGCGACGCGTTCGCCGATCACATTCATCAGGCGGTGCAGCCGCTCGATATCGGAGCCGCCGCTTATCGAACCGGCAAGGTCGCGTATGCCCTCGCCTGCCTCGGTCAACGGCGTCGGCCGTTCGAACAGCCAGAGTGGAGCAAAACCCTGATGCGCGCCGGTCACGCCGGCTTTGTTGTGCGTGAGCACCTCGCCCGCGGCCTCGACGCTGACTATGCGCGGCTCGCCTTCTATGCTGACCAGCCGCGTGTCGTTGCCGAATTGATCGGTGAATCGAGCCTCCTCGCGCGCGCCTTCGATGTTGAGCGACCAGGACTGCACCGACTGACAGGCGCCGCCATTGGGCACCAGCCTCAACCGCTGCAGCCCGTACTGGATGGGAAAGTCATAACGGTATTCGGTGCGGTGGGTGATCTTCAGACGCATCGGACCACCCGCCATCAGTGAAACCGGTAATGCTCGGCGACCTCGTCACCCAGCCGGTAGTTGTCGCGGATGAAGTCCATCAGGAATTCGTGGAGGCCGGAATCGAATATCTCCTTGATCGATCCGACCTTCAGCTTAGCCAGCGTCTCGGCGACGGTCTTGTGGCACACATGGCGCATGCCGTACGCCTCGTCGAGATAGTTCAGGCTCTGCGAGATGTTGCGGTAGCAGAAGGCCAGCGAGCGCGGCATGCGGCCATCGAGGATCAGATAATCGGCAATGTTGGTCGGGCGGTAGTCGGCCTCATAGACCCAGCGATAGGAGCGGTGCGCCGAGACCGAGCGCAGGATCGACTCCCACTGATAATTGTCGAGCGACGAACCGACCCATGAGATCGACGGCAGCAGCACGTAATATTTCACGTCGAGGATGCGGGCGGTGTTGTCGGCACGTTCGATGAACGTCCCGATCTGCGAAAAGTCAAATATCTCGTTGCGCAGCATGGTGCCGTAGAAGGCGCCGCGTATCAGCGCCGTCTCCCGCTTGATGGCGTCGAGCACCTTCGGCAACTCGCGCTCGTCGATCGGGTCTGCAAGCATGCGCTTCAGAGACATCCAGGCTTCGTTGATGCTCTCCCAGGTTTCCCGCGTCAGCGCCGTGCGCACCATGCGCGCGTTGCTGCGGGCGGTTTCGATGGACGACATGACGCTGGACGGGTTCGAAGTGTCACGCAGCAGGAAATCGGCGACTGGTGCTGCCGACAGATCGTCGTAGCGGTTGCGGAACTCGGTCTCGCAGCCGGCGCTGAGCAGTACGGAAGTCCATTCCTCAGCCGAACTCGCAGTCCTGGTCAGCGCCATGCGCAATCCCGCATCGACCAGCCGCGCCATGTTCTCGGCCCGCTCGATGTAGCGGTTCATCCAGTAGAGGCCGTTGGCGGTGCGACCGAGGAGCATTAGGCGGCTCCGCCGCTGGGGGAGTAGGAAGTTGGGAATAGGGAGTAGGGAATAGATTGGGCCATCGTCATGATTTACTTTGCAGATTTCTTATCAATGAACGTAGCATCTTGCCGACTTCTTGAGTTTGATCGAGTAAACGGGCCGCATCGCGCTCCTGCACCAAACCCACCCTTCCGGACAAAATCACATGTGTCTTCAACTCTTTGAGAGAACCCTGCGCCATCCTCAGAAACTGAATGTACGACCCGGTGTTTTCACGCCCGTGCCCCTCCGCGATGTTAGCGGCAATTGACGCTGAAGCCCTTCGAATCTGAGAGGTCATTCCGTAGACTTCGCTCTTGGGGAACGCTTGCCTTAGTGCATAACAGGAGACCGCCACCTCCATCGACGCCTTCCACACCAGCAAGTCCCGGTAAGAATTAATTGCTGTCAGGAACCCCTCCCTATTCCCTATTCCCTATTCCCTATTCCCTATTCCCCTACTGCCCACTGCCTCACCTTCAATCATCCAACACCCACGTATCCTTCGTCCCGCCGCCCTGCGATGAATTGACGACCAGCGAGCCTTCCTTCAGCGCGACGCGCGTCAGCCCGCCCGGCACGATCTGGATGCGGTCGGAGACCAGCACGAAGGGACGCAGATCGACATGGCGCGGGGCCAAGCCCTTCTCCGTCAGGATCGGGCAGGTCGACAGCGACAGCGTCGGCTGGGCGATGTAGTTGGACGGCTTGGCGGCAAGCTTCTTGGCGAAATCCTCGCGCTCCTTCTTGCTCGCCGCCGGCCCGACCAGCATTCCGTAACCGCCGGAGCCGTGCACTTCCTTGATCACCAATTCGGAGAGGTGTTCCTGGACATATTTCAGGCTGTCGGGCTCCGAGCAGCGCCAGGTCGGGATATTGCCCAGGATCGCCTTGCGGCCGGTATAGAACTCGATGATTTCCGGCATATAGGAATAGATCGCCTTGTCGTCGGCGATGCCGGTGCCGGGCGCGTTGGCGATGGTGATGTTGCCGGCGCGATAGACGTCCATGATCCCTGGCACGCCGAGCGCCGAATCCGGATTGAAGGTGAGCGGATCGAGGAAGGCATCGTCAACGCGCCGGTAGAGCACGTCGATCTGCTTGTAACCCTCGGTCGTGCGCATAGCCACATGGCCGTCGACGACCCGCAGATCATGGCCCTCGACGAGTTGGACCCCCATCTGATCGGCGAGGAAGGCGTGTTCGAAATAGGCGGAGTTGTAGCTGCCGGGCGTCAGCACCGCGATTGTCGGGGTTCCCTTGACCCCGTCCGGCCGCACGGCCGCCAGCGATTGCCGCAGGAGTTGCGGATAGTTCTCGACAGGCCGGACTTTGATCCTCTGGAACAGCTCCGGAAAGAGCTGCATCATAGTCTCGCGGTTTTCCAGCATGTAGGAGACACCGGAAGGCGTGCGCGCATTGTCCTCGAGCACGTAGAACTCGTCCTCGCCGATCCGCACGATGTCGACGCCGATGATATGGGTATAGACGCCGCCCGGCGGGCGCACGCCGATCATTTCGGACAAGAACGCCTCGTTGTTGGCGACTAGTTCCTTCGGCACGCGACCGGCGCGCAATATCTCCTGGCGGTGGTAGATGTCGTCGAGGAACGCGTTCAGCGCCTGGACGCGCTGCTCGATGCCCTGGGTCAGCCGCCGCCATTCATGTCCGGAAATGATGCGCGGCACGATATCGAAGGGGATCAGCCGCTCCGCCGCCTCCTCCTCGCCATAGACCGCGAATGTGATGCCGGTCTTGCGAAAGACCCGCTCGGCGTCGCGCATCTTTTCGGTCAATCGCGCCGGATCCTGCTTCTTCAGCCAGCTGTCATATCCGGTATATGGCCTTCGCAATCCGGTTGGTTCCGGCAGCATCTCGTCGAAAGCGACCACGCACGCACTCCCCTGTACCAGTATTTCAATTGCGTCCGTCAGGAAAAGCAAGCCCAATCGCTTCAGGGCCCAAGCATCTGTGGGCTCTGCCCAATTTCGCGGCAGCTTGCCTACACGATTGGAATCGGATTGGGCAGAAGCAGGTGGCAAGCCGCGGAAGCGGCGCCGGTTTTCGACATGCCGCTGAAATTATGACTCCGATCCACGTATAATATGATGGAATCAGCACGGCTTCGGCAGCGGCCCATATCCGCGGCGTCAGCCTGCGGTCATCAAATACGTTGAGCATAGAGAGCGAATATTCCGATGGCGCCCTTCAAGGTCGATCCCGGCAAGGTCCATGAATTCA
The DNA here is from genome assembly GCF_040438645.1 of Mesorhizobium sp. WSM2240. NCBI lineage: Bacteria > Pseudomonadati > Pseudomonadota > Alphaproteobacteria > Hyphomicrobiales > Phyllobacteriaceae > Mesorhizobium > Mesorhizobium sp. WSM2240. Next base: position 2,139,351 of record NZ_CP159253.1, on the reverse strand, counting down.
AGGACGCCGAGAGTTTTTACCACTGGCTCGGCAAGCACCACGACAAGGAAGCCGAGGTCTGGATCAAGATCCACAAGGTGGGCTCGGGACTGAAGTCGATCAGCCCGACCGAGGCCATCGATGTCGTCCTTTGCTGGGGCTGGATCGACGCGATCCGCAAGGGCTTCGACGACAAAAGCTATCTGCAGCGCTACACGCCGCGAGGCAGAAAGAGCACGTGGAGCCAGATCAATGTCGACAATGTCGCGCGGCTGATCGAGGAAGGCCGGATGACCGAGCACGGGCTCGCTCAAGTCGAGGCGGCCAAGGCCGACGGGCGCTGGGACCGCGCCTACAAGAGCGGCAAAGACATGAAGATCCCCGACGATCTCCAGGCGGCAATAGACGCCGAGCCCCGAGCCAGGGAAATGCTTGCGAAACTCAGCGCGCAGAACCGTTTTGCGCTCGCCTTCCGCACCCACAACATGAAGACGGAAGCCGGCCGAAAGAAGAGGATCGCGGCCTTCGTCGAGATGCTCAAGCGCGGCGAAACGATCTATCCGCAGCGCAGGAAATGAGCCTCTGACGGAAGCCGTCCGTGTTCTAAAGCAGTGGCAGGTCGCCCTTGGCCCAGCCTTCGCTGATCTCCGCCGAGCGCTCCTCGAACGCGCCGGCCGAGATCGCGTCGCGGATCTGGCCCATCAGACTCTGGTAATAGGAAAGGTTGTTCCAGGTCAAAAGCATGGCGCCCAGCGCCTCTTGCGAGCGTACCAGATGGTGCAGATAGGCGCGGGAATAGTCGCGCGCCGCCGGACAGTCGCTCTCTTCGTCGAGCGGACGGGGATCGTCGGCATGGCGTGCGTTGCGGAGGTTGACCTTGCCGCGCCTCGTATAGGCAAGGCCGTGGCGGCCGGCGCGCGTCGGCATCACGCAATCGAACATGTCGATGCCGCGGGCGACCGATTTCAATATATCGTCGGGCGTGCCGACGCCCATCAGGTAGCGCGGCTTACCCGCTGGCAGTTCCGGACAGGTTGTCTCCAGCATTTCGAGCATCACCGCCTGAGGCTCGCCGACCGCCAGGCCGCCGACCGCGTAGCCCTTCAGGTCCATCGCCGCCAGCGCCTGCGCTGATTTCACGCGCAGCAGCGCATTGTCGCCCCCCTGCACGATGCCGAACATCGCCTTGCCCGGTTGCTCGCCGAAGGCCGCCTTGCAGCGCTCGGCCCAGCGCAGCGACAGTTCCATCGCCCGCTCGATCTCGCTCTCCTTGGCCGGCAGCGCGGTGCATTCGTCGAGCTGCATCTGGATGTCTGAGTCCAGCAGGCCTTGTATTTCGATCGAGCGTTCCGGCGACATTTCGTAGGGTGCGCCGTCTATATGCGAGCGGAAGGTCACGCCCTGCTCATTGAGCTTGCGCAGCTTCGACAGCGACATGACCTGGAAGCCGCCGGAATCGGTCAGGATCGGATACGGCCAGCGGGCGAATTCGTGCAAACCGCCGAGCCGCGCAACGCGCTCGGCGCCCGGCCGCAGCATCAGATGATAGGTGTTGCCTAGGATGATATCGGAGCCGACGCCGCGCACCTGGTCCATATACATGGCCTTGACGGTGCCGCCGGTGCCGACCGGCATGAAAGCCGGCGTGCGAATTGTGCCGCGCGGCATCGAGATCTCGCCGCGGCGGGCGTTGCCGTCGGTGGCAAGGAGGGAAAAGGAGAATGTCTGATTCATGCCCTGCCCTTAGCGGCCACAACGCGCCAAGACAATCGGATCACGGCGAAGAGCTGCTTCAGCCTTGATCGGTCAAAATAGGCGCTCTACGCTGACGCACGCTGAAAATGCTGGACCTGACCGAATGAAGACGATCGAGGGCGCGTGCCATTGCGGCGCGGTGCGCTGGCGTTTCGAGGGAGAGCCGGAGGGAGCGACGGCGTGCAACTGCACGGTCTGCCGCCGCCACGGGGCTCTGTGGATCTACGGTTATGAAGGCCACGAGATCACCGTGTCCGGGCCGACGCGGGCCTATGCGCGGGGCGAAAAACACTTGAGCTGGCACTTCTGCCCGGAATGTGGCTGCGTCGCATGGTGGCGAGGAAGCCGCACAGGCAAGGATGGCCGGCGACGCCTGGCCGTGAACGTCAGGCTCGCCGAGCCCGAGGCTGTCGCGGACATACCGATCGACCATTTCGACGGGTTCGGCACGTTCGAAGATTTGCCTCGCGACGGCCGTAAGGTCTCCGACTACTGGTTCTGAGTCCTGAACAGAAGGCACGCGTCTCCGTAGGAGTAGAACCTGTAGCCGTTTGCGACCGCATGCGCATAGGCCGCGCGCATCGTCTCCAGCCCGCTGAACGCCGAGACCAGCATGAACAGCGTCGAGCGTGGCAGGTGGAAATTGGTCATCAGCACGTCGACGATCCGGAAGCGGTAGCCCGGCGTGATGAAGATGCTGGTCGCGCCAGACCACTCGGCGAGCATTCCGTCATCGCGTGCAGCGCTTTCAAGCAGCCGGAGCGAAGTCGTGCCGACCGATACCACGCGGCTGCCACGCGCCCGGGCGGCGTTCACAGCGGCTGCGGTCTCAGCCGACACGCTGCCGCTTTCGGCATGCATCTTGTGGTCGGCGGTGTCGTCCGCTTTGACCGGGAGAAAAGTCCCAGCCCCGACATGCAAAGTGACGAAATGCCGTTCGATGCCTCGCTTATCGAGCGCCGCGAACAGTTCGGGCGTAAAATGCAGGCCGGCCGTGGGCGCGGCGACCGCGCCCTCCTCCTCGGCATAGATCGTCTGGTAGTCCGTGCGGTCGCGCTCGTCGTCGTCGCGTTTCGACGCGATGTAGGGCGGCAGCGGGATATGGCCGACTGCGTGCAGCGCCTCGTCCAGGAACGGGCCGGATAGGTCGAAGGCAAGCAGCACCTCGCCGCCCTCGCGCTTCTCGACGACGGTTGCCTCGAGCGCGCCAAGGAAGCACGAATTACCGTCATGGCCGAAATGGATGCGATCGCCCGGCGCCACGCGTTTTCCCGGCCGGACGAAAGCCAGCCAGCGATCCGCGGCCACACGCATGTGCAGCGTCGCGTCCACCTGCGCCGATGCTTCGCCGCGCCGCCGGATGCCCCTTAGCTGAGCCGGGATAACCTTGGTGTCGTTGAAGATCATGACATCGCCGGGCTGAAGCAGCGCCGGCAGCTCGCCAACTTTGCGATCTTCAACGCCATCGCCCGGCCTGACCACGAGCAGCCGCGCCGCATCGCGCGGCTCGGCGGGGCGAAGCGCGATCCGGTCTTCGGGGAGATCGAAATCAAACAGGTCGACGCGCACCTCTACCTCCCCCTTGTGGGGAGGTCGCCCGGCTGTTTGGCCGGGCGGGTGGGGGTTTTACCATTCAATTTCACAGGTTGGATGTCCAAGAAGCAGGATCGGCGTTGGAGCACTACACCCCACCCGCCTCGCTTCGCTCGGCGACCTCCTCGGCGGAGGTAGACCGCTCAGGCTGCGATGTCCGCCGCCACTTTCATCGACACGATCTTGTCGGGATCCTGCACCGGCTCGCCGCGCTTGATATTGTCGACATTGTCCATGCCTTCGATGACCTGGCCCCAAACCGTATACTGCCGGTTGAGGAAAGCCGCATCGTCGAAGCAGATGAAGAACTGCGAATTCGCCGAGTTCGGGTTCTGGGCCCGCGCCATCGAGCAGGTGCCGCGGCTGTGGTTCATGTTGGAGAACTCAGCCTTGAGGTCGGGCTTGTCCGAACCGCCCATGCCGGCGCGGGAAGGATCGAACGTCGGCTTGGTCGAATTGCCGAACTTCACGTCGCCGGTCTGCGCCATGAAGCCGTCGATGACGCGGTGGAAGACGACGCCGTCATAAGCGCCCTCGCGCGCCAGTTCCTTGATGCGGCTCACATGGCCCGGCGCCAGATCGGGCAGAAGCTCGATCACGACCTTGCCCTTGGTGGTTTCCATGACGAGCGCGTTTTCGCGATCCTTGATCTCGGCCATCCCGAATTCCTTTTCTGCTTTAATTGATTAATTGCCGTCGGCGGCGATGCGCACCTTGATCATCCGATCCGGCTCGCTGACAACCCCATTCATGGCGGGGTCGCCCTTTTTCACCTGGTCGATCAGTTCCATGCCGCTCTCTACCGTGCCGACGACCGTGTACTGGCCGTCGAGGCCCGGATTGGGCGCAAACATGATGAAGAATTGCGAATTGGCCGAATCCGGGCTCTGCGCTCGCGCCATGCCGACGGTGCCGCGCACATAGGGCTCGGCTGAGAACTCGGCGGGCAGATCGGGCAGCTTTGAGCCGCCGGTGCCGGCGCGGTCCGGATCGAAGCCGTCCTTCATGTCGCCGAACTCCACGTCTCCGGTCTGCGCCATGAAGCCCTCGATCACCCGGTGGAAGGCGACATTGTTATATTCGCCGCCGCGCACCAGCGCCTTGATCTGCTCGACATGCTTGGGCGCGAGGTCGGGCCTGAGCGCGATGGTCACATCGCCCTGTTCCAGCGTGATGATCATGGTGTTTTCGGGTTCGGCGGCTATTGCGGCCGAGCCGCCAAACAGGGCCGCGGCAATAATCAGGGACGAAGCAAGCTTCCTGAGCTTCATGGATTTTTCCTCAATGAGCGAATTTTTCGACGAGCGCGCCAGCGACCACGGCCGGAACGAAGGGGCGGATGTCGCCTCCCATGCTGGCTATCTGGCGGACAAGTGTGGCGGTAATGGTGCGGACGGAGGGGCTCGCCGGCAGGAAAACGGTCTGCAGTTCGGGCGCCATGGTTTCGTTCATACCTGCCAACTGCATCTCGTAGTCGAGATCCGTGCCGTCGCGCAGGCCGCGTATCATGGTCGATGCGCCATGCTTGCGCGCCGCTTCGATCACCAGCCCGTCAAACGAGATGACCTTGATGCGCTCCGCGTCGGCGCCGAACTCGGCGCGCGCCGCACGCTCTATGAGCTCGATCCTCTCCTCCAGGGAAAACAGCGGCTTCTTGCCGGGATGAACGCCTATTGCGGCGTAGATCGTGTCGGCGACGGCCAGCGCCGCCTTCAGCACGTCGAGATGGCCGTTGGTCAGCGGATCGAACGATCCCGCGTAGATAGTGATGCGTTTCATGGAAGCTGCTTCTAGCCGGGCCTAAGGTCAAACGCAATTCGCATGGGCGGAGTCGCCGCTGCTTGGCAAGTGCAAGGTGAACCGCAGATGAACGGCCGCATCACGAAAGGTTCAACCGGCCGCAGATAGACCGCCTCTACAAAGTCGGAAACCAAATCGCCATCTAATCATTGTAACGATCAGGAGAACGACATCATGCTGATCTACATGCTCGCCGCCGCAATGACCATCGCCATGCTGATCGCCACGGCCTTCGGTCTTCATCAGGAAGCCGCACGCATCCGCCTCGAAGAGCGCAACGACCGCTCACGGGGTTTCGGTCCGCGCCAGCGCTAGACGGTCTCGCCTTGGTTGTCGCGGCAGTTTCCGCCGCGACCGAAAGTATTTTATTCTTCCGTACCGCCGTCTCCGGCTTCCGAAACTTCGCCAGGCACGGCAGCCTCAGCGATAATCTCCTCCACGTCCTCATCACTCTGCGGCTCTGAGATGCGCTCGACCGAGACCACCTTTTCGCTGTCGGCAGTGTTGAAGATCGTGACGCCCTTGGTAGCGCGACTGGCGATGCGGATACCGTGGACGGGCACGCGGATGACCTGCCCACCGTCCGAAACCAGCATGATCTGATCATCCTGCCCGACCGGGAAGGTCGCGACCAGACGTCCGATCTCCGCCACCTTCGACACGTCGGTGGCGCGAATGCCCTTGCCGCCGCGGCCGGTGAGCCGGAAATCGTAGGATGAGGAGCGCTTGCCGTAGCCGTATTCGGTGACGGTCAGCACGAACTGCTCGTGCTGCTTCAGGAATTCATAGCGCTCGTCTGAAAGGTCCGCCTCTTCGGCGACCTCCTCATTGGTCAGCGCGATCTCTTCCTCGCCCTCGCCTTCTGCCGAAGCCAGCCGGCGTTCGGCGACCGAACGCTTCAGATAGGCCGCGCGTTCAGCCGGCGGCGCGTCGACATGCTCGATGATCGCCATCGAGATGACGCGGTCGCTTTCGCCCATCGAGATGCCACGAACGCCGAGTGAGGCGCGGCTCTGGAAGACGCGTACGTCGCTGACCCGGAAGCGGATGCACTGGCCCGAGCTGGCGGTCAGAAGCACGTCGTCATTGTCCGTGCAGGTCTCGACGCCGAGGATCTCGTCGCCTTCTTCCTCCAGCTTCATGGCGATCTTGCCGTTGCGATTGACCTGGACGAAGTCGGAAAGCTTGTTGCGTCGCACAGTGCCGCGTGTGGTGGCGAACATCACGTCGAGATCGCCCCAGCTATCCTCGTCCTCCGGCAGCGGCAGGATCGCGGTGATGCGGTCGCCGGCCTCCAGCGGCAGCATGTTGCGCAGGAACTTTCCGCGCGACTGCGGCGTGCCGATCGGTAGGCGCCAGACCTTCTCCTTGTAGACGATGCCGCGCGAGGAGAAGAACAGGATCGGCGTGTGGGTGTTGGCCACGAACAGCCGCGTGACGAAATCCTCGTCCTTGGTCGACATGCCCGAGCGGCCCTTGCCGCCGCGCGCCTGCGCCCGGTAGATCGAGAGCGGCACGCGCTTGATGTAGCCTTCATGCGTGACGGTGACGACCATGTCCTCGCGCTGGATCAGGTCCTCGTCGTCCATGTCGGCGCCGCCTTCGGCAAGCTCGGTGCGCCGCGGCGTGCCGAACTCATCGCGAACCGCGGCAAGTTCGTCCTTGACGATCTGCTGGATGCGGACGCGCGACGACAGAATGTCGAGGTAATCGGCGATTTCCGCGCCGATCGTGTTTAGTTCGTCCGAAATCTCGTCGCGGCCCAGCGCGGTCAGGCGCTGCAGGCGCAGTTCGAGGATGGCGCGGGCCTGCTCTTCCGACAGATTGTAGGTGCCGTCGTCATTGATGCGGTGGCGCGGATCGTCGATCAGGAGGATCAGCGATTCCACGTCCTGCGCCGGCCAGCGACGCTCCATCAACTGCTCGCGCGCCGTCTGCGGGTCCGGCGCCTGCCGGATCAGCTTGATGACTTCGTCGATATTGGCGACCGCGATCGCTAGGCCGACCAAGACGTGGGCGCGATCGCGCACCTTGCGCAGCAGGAATTTCGTCCGGCGGCTGATGACCTCTTCACGGAAGGCGACGAACGCCTTCAGTATGTCGATCAGGTTCATCAGTTCCGGCTTGCCGCCGTTCAGCGCAACCATATTGACGCCGAACGAGGTCTGCAGCGGAGTGAAACGGTAGAGCTGGTTCAGGATGACGTCGGCATTGGCGTCGCGCTTCAATTCGATGACGACGCGGTAGCCCTGCCGGTCGCTCTCGTCGCGGATGTCGGAAATGCCCTCGATGCGCTTTTCGCGCACCAGATCGGCCATCTTCTCGATCATCGTCGCCTTGTTCACCTGGTAGGGAACCTCGGTGATGATGATGGCTTCGCGGTCGTTGGCGCGTTCCTCGATGGAGACGCGGCCGCGCATGGCAACCGATCCGCGACCGGTCGAATAGGCGTTGTAGATGCCGGAACGTCCGAGAATGATGCCGCCGGTCGGAAAATCCGGGCCGGGAATGATTTCCATGAGCGCCGGCAGCTCGATCGCCGGATTATCGATCAGCGCGATGGCCCCGTTGCACACCTCGCTCAGATTGTGCGGCGGGATGTTGGTCGCCATGCCGACCGCAATGCCGCCGGAACCGTTGACCAAAAGGTTGGGGAAGCGCGCCGGCAGGACGCGTGGCTCTTGGCCCGACGCATCATAGGTATCCTGGAAATCGACGGTTTCCTTGTCGATGTCTTCCAGAAGCTCGTGCGCGACCTTGGTGAGACGCGATTCCGTGTAGCGCATCGCCGCCGGCATATCGCCGTCGATCGAGCCGAAATTGCCCTGCCCGTCGATGAGCGGCACGCGCATCGACCAGTCCTGCGCCATGCGCACCAAGGCGTCGTAGATCGAGGCGTCGCCATGCGGATGGTATTTACCCATCACGTCGGCGACCGGCCGCGCCGACTTCACATATTTGCGGTTCCAGTGGTAGCCGCTTTCATGCGCGGCAAACAGAATGCGCCGGTGCACCGGTTTCAGGCCGTCGCGCACGTCGGGCAGCGCACGGCTCACGATGACGCTCATGGCGTAATCGAGGAAGGAGCGCTCCATCTCCTCGATAATGGAAATCGGCTCGACGCCGGATGGGCCGTCGGGGCCGCGCGGAGTTTTGATGTCGGTCAAATCGGATCACGCAATATGGGGAATCACTTGCTCCTTATATAGGAAGTGACTGGCGATCTCCAACTCTCGGACGCGAAATCCGGCCGATATCCAGAGTTGCTTTTTCGATTTAAATCAACCGGATAGAAGCGGTTTTCTGAGACTGCGACGACATGTCTGCCGGGATCGCAGGCGGCTGGCGCGAAAGTCTGCTGTTCCTGTCCCGGCTTACAGGATTGAAGCGCCCGCGCCGCCACTGCGATGGCGCGCCCGGAATGCGCCGGGCGTCACACCCATGACCCGCCTGAAACGCCGGTTGAAAGTGGAAAGGTCGTTGAAGCCGGCGTCGAAGGCGATGGCCGAAATCGGCTCGTCCGACAGCCGCAGCCGCACCGCCGCGCGGTGCAGGCGGGTTCTCAGCACATATTGATGCGGCGTCATGCCGGTCATCTGGCGAAACGAGCGCAGGAAGTGGAACGGGCTGGTCGCCGTCCCGCTGGCCAGATCGGCGAGCGCGAGCGGTTCGTGAGCGGCCAGTTCTATGCGGCGGACCGCCTCGCTGACGCGGCGCTGGTCGAAACGGTTCGGCCGGCGCGGCTGATCCGCCGCCGTGCCGGCAAGCGTCGACGCGACGCCGCCGGCCAGCCGCAAGGCGATTTCACCCAAAGCCCCGGCATCGCTGTCGTCCCGCGCGATCTCCGCTTCCGCCAACAGGCGCGCGAAATCTCTCAGCGGCGGCAGGCGCGGCGCAGCGAAGCCGATATTCCTCGCCCCCGGCGTCTCGGCAACGACGTCTTCCAGAAACTCCGGCGAATAGTGAAAAGACAGGCAGCGGTCGCCCACCCCGTGTTCGTGTCCGCATTCGAAGCAGGAGCCGGCATTGCCGAGCAGCATCGAGCCGGGCGCGAGCACCGCAGTCCCCTGCGCGGCGCTGTAGCGAAAGGTCCCGTCAGTCACGGCCGCGATGCAATAGTCGCCGTGCTGCTCCTCGAACGGACGGTCGTGAACGCCGGCGCGGCAGATCAAATCGTGGACCCGCCACCCCGGACCAGACGCAAGTAAATGGGCGGTCACTGTCATCGGCAAAAGATAGCAATTTTTCCCAAGCCGATAAAGCGGCCGGCCGCCATCATGGCCGCATCTGCTGACAATCCGGGAGCTATATCATGTCCCAGGCCAATTCCTTTGCCGAAGCCCTGCACGCTGCCGGTCCGGCAGCCGGCCATGCCGAAAAGCTGAACCTCTACGGCCGCTTCGTCGGCGCATGGTCGTTCGACGCCAAGCGTTTCACTGAAGACGGCAAGGTGCTGACCGGCCGCGGCGAAATCCAATTCGGCTGGGTGCTCGAAGGCCGCGCGATCCAGGACGTCTGGATCCTGCCCGCCAGAGACGCCGGCCCTTCACCGTCGCTCGGGAACTGGACCTTCTACGGCACGACTTTGCGGGTCTACGACCCCGGCCTCGACGCCTGGCACATTATCTGGAGCGACCCGCGCACCCAGTATTACAGCCGTCAGCTCGGCCGCGCGGATGGCGACAATATCGTCCAGCAGGGCGCCGACGATACAGGCTCGACCGTCCGCTGGAGCTTTACCGACATCACCGACGACGCGTTCCGCTGGACCAGCGAACGTTCGCATGACAACGGCGCCAATTGGCGGCTGGAAGTGGAGTTCCTTGCCCGCCGGTCCGCTCAATCATAGCGATGGAGAAAACCATGCTCGACCATGTCTCGATCGGCGTTCGCGATATCGCCGCCGCAAAACGCTTCTACGACGCAGCGCTCGCACCGCTCGGCTATTCCTGCCTCAGCGCATCCGACGGCTCGCTCGGCTATGGCAAGGACGCCGTCGGTTTCTGGATCAGCCGCGTCGAAACTCCCGTGCCCGACGATGCCGGTTCCGGCCTGCATTTCTGCTTCACCGCGCCATCGCGCCAAAGCGTCGACAGCTTCCATAGCGCCGCCCTTGCCGCCGGCGGCCGCGACAATGGCAGGCCCGGCCTGCGCGCCGACTATGGAGAAGGCTACTATGCAGCCTACGTCGTCGATCCCGACGGCTATCGGCTGGAGGCCTATTGCGGCAAAACCGGGTGACCGGTCTGTCCAGCCGCACTGAACAGCGGTAGTGGGTCAGTTTGAAATTGGAACGGCAAGCGCTTCGTGATTCGCGTTTCCAGATCAGACGTGCAATGCTCTGTTGGTCGCCCGTGACATTCCGGCAATCGGGCGCTTGGAAGAGACCATCACGCTTTCGCCCAATCATGGGAGATGCAAGATGGACGACTGGGGCATAGCCAGTGGCCCGCAATTGGCCGAACTCACCAAACTCCTGGAGGACTATTCGAAGGAAATTGGCATCGAAAATAACGCGCCAGCTCGTAACCGCTTGGCGAAACGCATCATGGACCTGTTCAACGAGGGCGTCATGAAGCCCGAGGACATCAAGCGGAATCTGGACTCAAGTCCGAACCATTGGCAGGTTGAACAGGCGGCCCCATAACGGTCGCCTGGATTTTTGCGTGGTCCATTTCTTATATGGTCCGCGAACCAACGGCTTCTCGGCTTCCTTTGCCTCGATCAACGCAACGATTTCACCAATCTCCCAAAAGCTTGTCAGTGACGCCAGCGGCCATCGCGAGTTTCGGCTCTTTCATGCCTCAATATGGCTCGCCAGGCGTCAGTTCAAAGGTCAGATTTCAAACCGGCCCACTACCCGAATAGCGCATGCTGGCGCTCCGCTTTGCCTTGTTCTATTACCGATTGCGGGCAGAAGGGCGGGGAGCTGGCAATGCCGAGTTACGACAGCGTCTTCAACGCCTTCGTTACGCTTCTGGTGACCATCGATCCGCCGGGCCTGGCGCCGCTGTTTCTCGCCGTCACGCGCGGCATGAACCGCGACGAGCGCCGGCAGGTCTCCGTCCGCGCCTCGATCATCGGTTTTTCGGTGATGGCGCTGTTTGCGCTGGCCGGCGCGCTGATCCTGTCGGTGCTCGGCATCACCCTGCCCGCCTTCCGGGTGGCGGGCGGCTTGCTCCTGTTCTTCATCGCCTTCGAGATGGTGTTCGAAAAGCGCCAGGACCGTAAGGAGAAGATCTCGGATGTGGCGATCACCAGGGACCATATCCACAACATCGCCGCCTTCCCGCTGGCGATCCCGCTGATCGCCGGCCCCGGCGCGATTTCGGCCACGGTCCTTTTGTCGGGTTCGTTCCAGGGTGTTGCCGCCCAGGCGGCGCTGGTCGGCATCATCGCGGTCTGCCTGCTTTTGACCTATCTGGTCTTCATTCTCGCCGAGCGCATCGACCGGCTCCTTGGCCAGACCGGGCGCTCCATCCTGACCCGCCTGCTCGGCGTGATCCTGGCTGCGCTTGCCGTCCAGTTCGTCGCCGACGGCGTCAGGGAACTGATGGCGGTTTGAAGAGCAGGCGCTCTTCCGTACGCACGTGTCGTACTCTATTATCGATTGATCCTGCCCTTGAGGGGGCCTTCATGGAGCGGAAGCTCGCGGCGATTCTCGCTGCCGACGTGGTCGGCTACTCGGCTCTCATGGAGCGCGACGAGGCGGGAACGTTCGACCGCCTGAAAGCCAGCCGCAGGGAACTGTTCGAACCGGAGATCGAAAAGCGCCACGGCCGCATCTTCAAGCTGATGGGCGACGGACTGCTTGCCGAATTCGGCAGCGTCGTGAATGCGGTCGAATGCGCCGTGTCGCTGCAGCGCGGTCTGGCGGAACGCAACGCCAATGTTGCGGAAGACCAGCGCTTGGAGGTTCGGATCGGCGTCAATCTCGGCGAAGTCATCATCGAGGGTGAGGACTGTTACGGCGAAGGCGTCAATGTCGCCGCGCGGCTCGAACAACTGGCCGAACCCGGCAGCATATGCGTCTCCGGCAAGGTGGCGCGCGAGGTCGAGAAGAAGCTCGCCTTCGCATTCGAATCGATGGGCGAGCAGCAGGTCAAAAACATCGCGGAGCCGGTGCACGCCTATCGCGTCGTCATCGGCGGCCCAATCCCCACGATGCTGGCCAAACCGCTAGTCTTGCCGGGCAAGCCCTCGATAGCGGTGTTGCCCTTCACCAATATGAGCGGCGACCCGGAGCAGGAGTACTTCGCCGACGGGTTGGTCGAAGATCTGATCACCAGCCTGTCGAAGATGCCCGGCATCTTCGTGATCGCCCGAAATTCCACCTTCGTCTACAAAGGAAAGGCGGCGGACATCCGCCAGGTCGCGAAGGAACTGGGGGTGCGCTACGTGCTGGAAGGGAGCATCCGCAAGGCCGCGAACCGTCTGCGTATCACAGGCCAGCTCGTCGAGGGGACGGACGCGACCCATGTCTGGGCCGACAAGTTCGAGGGCGCTGTCGAAGATGTTTTCGATCTGCAGGATCGGCTGACGGAGAGCATCGTCGGAGCGATCGAACCCTCGATCCGGCGCGCTGAGATAGAGCGGGCGCGCCGCAAGGCGCCGGACAGGCTTGACGCTTATGATCTCTACCTGCGCGCCATGCCGCATACGCATGCAAACACATCAGCCAACACAAACGAAGCATTGCGTCTTCTCGATGAGGCTCTGCGTCTCGACCCCAACTATGCCGCCGCCCATGGCTATGCGGCATGGGGCCATGAGCAGCGCTTTCTTCGCGGCGGATTTCACCCCGAGGACAGGTCAGCGGCGCTGATGCACGCCCATGCAGCTATGGTCATGGGCTCGGACGATCCACAGGCGCTGAGCATGGGAGCGTTCGTCTATGCAATGATCACCCATGACTACGCCCGTGCATTGGGTGCGCTCGACCAGGCATTGAAGTTGAACAGCAATTCTGCGCTCGCCTTTGGTTTCAGCGCCTTGGTCAACATGCTTTGCGAACAGTACGAACGCGCAGTCGATCACGCACAGAGAGCGTTACGGCTTAGCCCGTTTGATCCGTTGAACTACCATCCCTATCTGGCGTTGGCCTGGGTCAATCTGTTCACCGGCCATTTCGAGGAAGCGGCAAACTATTCGGCACTGGCAATCCAATCGAATCCGGGCTTCAGCTTACTCCACGCCACCCTCGTAGCCAGCCATGCCAATCTAGGGCACCTCGACGCTGCTCGAATGGCTGCCGAGCAGCTTCTTGAGGTTGCCCCCGGCTGGACGATCGGCGGCTTTGTTCAGATGGACTTCGTGCGCCCGCAACTGATGGATGCCTTCGCCAACGCCTTGCGGAAGGCGGGGCTGCCCGACTGAATTTCCGGAGGATCTCCCGCCTCGCAGCCGGCGATGATGCACTTGCCGTGCATCTGGCAATTGTGTCCGTCTCGGGGCGGGAATGGAAGCCGGCAGGATGGCCGCCAGGGCGCTTGCCTTGACATCCCAGGGCAGGTCGCCGACAATCCCATCCATGTTCCGTGCAGCCAAAATCGCGAGCGATTTTCCCTTCCGGGTTTGTCCCATCGCGGGATCATAACCCCCGGCTCGGCCTTTGCGCCCCCGAGCCGCGGGGGAAGGCACATCACCAGTCCATGACATCCAGACCCTGACCGGTCCGTCGGACCGCGGCGCAAATCATCCAGAGAACAAGAGCGGCCATGCCCCGGCATCGCCGCCGAAGAATAACAGGTATTGAAATGCCGAAAACCGCCAAAGCAGGCCGCAAGCCGGTCATCACCGTTGCCAGGTCGGAACACGACCGGCTCCTCGTCTTCGCCAACACCATCGCCGCGCAAAACCCGGATGCATCCGAGGATCTGCTGCTGGAGCTGGAGCGCGCCCGCGTGGTGAACGACGACCGGGTTCCGGACGATGTGGTGCGGATGGGCTCGAGCGTGAAATATGAGCCCGACACCGGCGAAACCCGCACGGTCAAACTGGTCTATCCCGGCGAGGCCGACATTTCGGTCGGCAAGATTTCGGTGCTGACGCCGATCGGCACAGCGCTGCTCGGCCTGGCACCCGGCCAGTCGATCGGCTGGACCGCACGCGATGGCCGCCGTCACGAGCTGCACGTTCTCAGCGTCGATGCTCCGCCGGCCGAAGACGAGGAACAGGATGCCGGCGCGGCGGCGTGACCAGCATGCGCAACCTCTTGGCGGCAAGGCTTTCCCGACCAGAGGCTCAGAATCCTGACGGGCGCGTGACCCCTGCGCTGCAGCAGCCGCAATAGCAGGCCGGCGGCTCAGGGATGTGCTTTTCGGTCAAGCTTTCAGCCAGTCGATGCCGAGGGGCCGCGGCGGAGAGGCCGCGCTGCTGCGACCGGCGGTAGACCTGCCATTTCACACAGCCTATGCCGCCGGCGACGAAGGACTCCGCTATCCTCAGAAGGGAATCTCGTCGTCGAGGTCGCGAGGTGATCCACCGCCGCCCCGGCTGCCGCCGCCGCGCGAAACGTCGGTCGGCCCCGACTGGCCGAAATCGGAACCGCCGCTGCGTCCCTGGCCGCCGCCATAGCCGACCTGGCCGCCCTCACCGCCGCCGCGCGCGTCGAGCATCTGCAGCTCACCGCGGAATTTCTGCAGCACGATTTCCGTCGTGTAGCGGTCCTGGCCGCTCTGGTCCTGCCATTTGCGGGTCTGCAGCTGACCCTCGACATAGACCTTCATGCCCTTCTTCAGATATTGCTCGGCCACCTTTGCGAGGTTGTCGTTGAAGATCACGACATTATGCCACTCGGTCTTTTCCTTGCGCTCGCCGGAATTCTTGTCGCGCCAGGTTTCCGAGGTCGCGACACGGATGTTGACGACCGGATCGCCCGAGTTCAGCCGCCGGATTTCCGGGTCCGCGCCAAGATTACCAACCAGAATGACTTTATTGACGCTACCCGCCATGACACCGCTCCGCGCTCATCCGAAACCAAAACAGGCCGCACTCTAGCCGATCGGCGCTCCGACATGCGCCGCCCGCACCTCAAAAAGGCCTGCTGTCCACAAATAGTTTTGTTCGCTCTTTGTTCCTAACATGCCGCCATGCGCCGCGCAAGTGCAAAGCCTCTCGATGAAACGTTCGTCATTCCCGGAATCTATTTAATCGCCGAAGCGAATTTGGCGTTTTTCCGGCAGCGCTTCTATGATGCCGGGATGAACCATCGGAAGCCGCAACGAAACACCTATGCCGTGGCGCTCGCGGCCGTCATGCTTTCAGCCGCCATTCCCGCGCTCCAGGCGGAGGAGCGTACCCCGTCCGGACTTCCCGGCGTCGACGGCAAGGCGGTTGGCCAGACGCGCATCAGGCCTGTCGGCGAGTCTCTCACCGGGACGCCCCAAGCCGACGCCAACGGTTTTGTCCGCATCGGCGACTGGGACGTGAAGATATCGGGCAGCGTCACCATCGATATCGGGACATTTGCGCCGCGCACCGGTCGATAGCTTTCGGAACCGGTCCACAAGACCATATCCGCCAAAAATTCGGCCCTGCCGCTTCGTCGGAAGCTCGCAGGGCCTTTTTTGGGTCTCTGCCCGTTCTACTGGTCGTCCTCGACCAGTTTTGATTTCGGATGCAACGCGGCGTTCAGCCGACGATCCGACTGGTAGTCTCTGATTGTGAAGGGATCAGCGGGTCAAAGTCTGCCGAGCGAACTCAGGCACTTTTGCCTGCTGCGGCTCCACACCTTAGTGGAGCCTTTCGGAACTGTCCGGTGGAGTCATGCCTCACTCCTATATCCGTTAATCCTGTGCCTGCCGGCGCGCCTATCCGCTTGCCTGCGGCGTCTCGCAGACGGGCCGAATGCCAGCGAAGAGCATCTCGTAGACGCTCGGCTCCGGCTGACGGATCGCATGGTGCACCCCTCATTCCGCTACGTCAACCCGCGCAGTTGCCGGTTACAAAAAATGTGATCGCAGGTCCCGCCACAGCTCCGCCACAACTTTGTCAGGAGCCTGTTTCCCCTTTGTTCTTTTCGCTTGCCCCACCACGGCAAAGGCGGCTAAACCCTCCTGACACGAGGGAACTGGCTGCCCTCGAATGAGCGGCAAGAATACCTACATGACGGGATGGCCGGACAACCAGCCACTCCGAAACATTTTTGATTGAGGCGGCGGACCGGCATGGCCGATCACAAATATCTTTCCGTTCGCGGCGCACGCGAACACAATCTGAAGAATATCGATCTCGACCTGCCGCGCGACTCGCTGGTCGTGATGACCGGCCTGTCCGGCTCGGGCAAATCCTCGCTCGCCTTCGACACGATCTATGCCGAGGGCCAGCGCCGCTATGTCGAGAGCCTGTCGGCCTATGCGCGCCAGTTCCTGGAGATGATGCAGAAGCCGGACGTCGACCAGATCGACGGCCTGTCGCCTGCCATTTCCATCGAGCAGAAGACCACGTCGCGCAATCCGCGTTCTACGGTCGGCACCGTCACCGAGATCTACGACTATATGCGCCTGCTTTTCGCGCGCGTGGGCGTGCCCTATTCGCCGGCAACCGGCCTGCCGATCGAAAGCCAGACTGTCAGCCAGATGGTCGACCGGGTGCTGGCGCTGGAGGAAGGCACGCGGCTCTACATCATGGCGCCCATCGTGCGCGGCCGCAAAGGCGAGTACCGCAAGGAACTGGCCGAACTGCAGAAGAAGGGCTTTCAGCGCGTCAAGATAGACGGCCAGTTCTACGAGATCGCCGACGCGCCGGCCCTCGACAAGAAATACAAGCACGACATCGACGTCGTGGTCGACCGCATCGTGGTGCGCGGCGACCTTGCCTCGCGGCTTGCCGACTCCATCGAGACGGCGCTGAAGCTGGCCGAAGGGCTATGCGTGGCCGAATTCGCCGACAAGCCGCTGCCTGCCAGCGAGACTTCCGAGGACTCCGCCAACAAATCGAAGAACGACACGCATGAGCGCCTCCTGTTCTCCGAAAAATTCGCCTGCCCGGTTTCCGGTTTCACCATTCCGGAAATCGAGCCCCGGCTGTTTTCGTTCAACAACCCGTTCGGCGCCTGCCCGGCCTGCGACGGGCTCGGCAGCCAGCGCGCCATCGACGCCAGCCTTGTCGTTCCCGACGAGAACGTCACGCTGCGCAACGGCGCGGTCAGCCCGTGGGCGAAATCGACCTCGCCCTATTACTCGCAGACGCTGGACGCGCTGGGCAAGGTCTACGGCTTCAAGCTCGGCGACAAGTTCAAGGATCTGACGGACGAGGCGAAGGACGCCGTGCTCAACGGCACCGGCGAGCGCCAGATCACCTTCGACTATGATGACGGCCTGCGCTCCTACAAGACGACCAAGACGTTCGAGGGCGTCATTCCCAATCTCGAGCGCCGCTGGAAGGAAACCGAATCCGCCTGGATGCGCGAGGAGATCGAGCGCTTCATGTCGGCCAGCCCCTGCCCGGCCTGCAACGGCTATCGCCTCAAGCCGGAGACGCTGGCGGTGAAGATTGCCGGCCTCCATATCGGCCAGGTTTCGGAAATGTCGATCCGCAAGGCCAATTCCTGGTTCGCGGAGCTGCCCGCCGCGCTCAACGCCAAGCAGAACGAGATCGCCGTGCGCGTGCTCAAGGAGATCCGCGAGCGCCTGCGCTTCCTCAATGATGTCGGCCTCGACTATCTCACAATGTCGCGCAATTCCGGCTCGCTGTCGGGCGGCGAGAGCCAGCGCATCCGTCTGGCCTCGCAGATCGGATCGGGACTGACCGGCGTGCTTTACGTGCTCGACGAGCCGTCGATCGGCCTGCACCAGCGCGACAACCAGCGGCTGCTCGATACGCTCAAGCACCTTCGCGATCTCGGCAACACCGTCATCGTCGTCGAGCATGACGAGGATGCGATCCTGACCGCCGATTATGTCGTGGACATCGGCCCGGCCGCCGGCATCCATGGCGGCGAGATCATCGCCCAGGGCACCCCGGCCGAGGTGATGGCCAATCCGAACTCGATCACCGGCAAATATCTGACCGGCGAACTGGAAATCCCAACACCGCCTTCACGGCGCGAACTGAAAAAGAACCGCCGGATAAAAATCGTCGGCGCGCGCGGCAACAATCTGAAGAACGTAACCGCCGAAATCCCGCTCGGCACGTTTACGGCCGTCACCGGCGTTTCAGGCGGCGGCAAGTCGACCTTCCTGATCGAGACGCTGTTCAAGGCGGCGTCGCGCCGCATCATGGGCAGCAGAGAGCATCCGGCCGACCACGACCGCATCGAGGGGCTCGAATTCCTCGACAAGGTCATCGACATCGATCAGTCGCCCATTGGGAGGACCCCGCGCTCGAACCCGGCGACCTATACCGGCGCCTTCACGCCGATCCGCGACTGGTTCGCGGGCCTGCCGGAAGCCAAGGCGCGCGGCTACCAGCCCGGCCGCTTCTCCTTCAACGTCAAGGGCGGGCGCTGCGAGGCCTGCCAGGGCGATGGCCTGATCAAGATCGAGATGCACTTCCTGCCCGACGTCTTCGTGACCTGCGACGTCTGCCACGGCAAGCGCTACAACCGCGAGACGCTGGACGTGACCTTCAAGGGCAAGTCGATCGCCGACGTGCTGGAAATGACCGTCGAGGAAGGCGTCGAGTTCTTCGCCGCGGTGCCCGGCGTGCGCGACAAGCTGGAGACGCTGGCCAAGGTCGGCCTCGGCTATATCCATGTCGGCCAGCAGGCAAACACGCTCTCCGGCGGCGAGGCGCAGCGCATCAAGCTCGCCAAGGAATTGTCGCGCAAGGCGACCGGCAAGACGCTCTACATCCTTGACGAGCCGACAACCGGCTTGCATTTCCACGATGTGGCGAAACTTCTTGAAGTGCTGCACGAACTCGTCGACCAGGGCAATACGGTGGTCGTCATCGAGCACAATCTGGAGGTGATCAAGACCGCGGACTGGGTGCTCGACCTCGGCCCGGAGGGCGGCGACGGCGGCGGCGAGCTGGTGGCGGCCGGCCGGCCGGAAGCAATCGCCGCCGAGCCGCGGAGCTACACGGGGCAGTTCCTCAAGGAGCTGCTGGGACGTCGGCCGGGGAAAAGGGCACAGGCGGCGGAGTGATCACGGAATCGTCAGACCCGCAAATACCAGAGCTTGGCCCCGCCGATATTGCCTTGTACTTTGACCGGCAGTGCCAAAGACCTGTCGACGAAACGGGATGCAATCAGTGGGCGATCATCGTTGACGAGCACGGCGCACTCGCTCGCCGTCGATCGCGCGTGACCCGAGTTCCTTGGGAAGCGTTGTTGAAAATGCCTGAACTGCATTTTCGCTCAAATCCCTACGACGACCATCGCGACCGAATCGCACGCTTTTTCTTGAACCACGTCAAGCTTCACGATCATTTCGAAGCAGGTGAAAAGGCGTTGCTGCAAGGCAACCTCCAGCCTTTCGAGTGGGGCCACTTGTTTCCATGCCGCCCGACTTATGTGTCTGATTCCGAGTTCGATCGAGCTTGGAGCGACCTTCTTGTTACGGCGCGCCCGATGGATACGATCTTCATCGCAAGGGAAGTTGATATCTTGAGCAGGCTAATAGCTTGGACCACACAAGGGCCATTCAGCCACGTCGCAACTTACCTTGGTGACGGGGAGATTTGGGAGTCGGTGACATCCGGTTTGAGGAGAGGAAAGCTCTCTGATCTGTACAAGAGCAGGAGAATATGGGTCGCAGTGTACCGGCACATCCAGCACATCGAGCGAGAATTTTCCTCTGACGAAGCCGAGCGGACGGCAACCGACGCGGCCGCTAAGTACAAGGATGGATACAACTGGTTTCAAGCGGTCAGACACGGATTGATGAGCTTTCGAGGTGCGCACGAGGATGCAGAGGTACCGAACAGCTTCCTATACCGAGGTTCTTGGGTACTTATTGCTCAGGCGTAGCTGATGCGTCACCTGCACAACCGTACGGTTGTGACTATAGCTCCGCATCAGAGGGTCATCAGATAACGCCCCCGTTTATCAGGGACTCGCTTTGCCGCCGTTTCCAAGAACCGACGCTCCTGATCCGGGGGTAGCTTGACAGCAATATAACTGAACTCAGAGTTTTGCCCGTCATTGTCTGAGAAAAAACCGGTGTAGAACCATATTTCCCGAAACGGAGAGGCCGCCAAGAACTCACCCAACTCCTCTGATGCGGCAAGCACGTCCTTCCCGTCATAGAGGCTGGTGCGGTTGTCGAGAATTAAAACAGTCCGCTCCTTTCCCTCATGGCCCTTCCCCGTCTTGTTTTGAATTGCCGACCGAATGATCTCGCTCAGCGACTTATCCGGCGGCGGCAGAAAGCTGGTGAATAGCTGCTTTCCTGTGCCGAACCATGGGTTCGCCACCTTGTGATCGTTGGTCAATCCCGCGTGTTGGTAACGAGCAATCTCTTCATCGGTCTCGCTGTTCGGGAACATTTCGTTCAGCTTCTTGAGTTCGCGTAGCGTTATCGCTTCTTTGTGCCGAACTGACGCCACCCGCTGCTCGCGCTTGTTTATGACGTGCAGCGTCTTATTGTCCGCGATAGCAGTGATTTCGACAAAGAAATTGTCTTTGTCATTCACCGACAGTTCGAAATCCCACGGGCAGTCACGATCAACGATATTGATCCCGTCTCCTTCTTTCAAAAAATATTTCGCCGACCACATTATGTAGTGAATGCAAATGAGCAGCTCGCGATGACGATCATCAACCGTATCGAGGAAAACGCGTTTCTGTATCTTTCCATCAGGGAAGATAAAGTAATACTGCTTGTAGTTGTTCTTATCTTCTAATGAGGCAATAGGAAAGAACGTGAACGTGCCGCCATCTTCCTCGGCAGCTGGCGCCTCATGGGCGGCAGGTTTATCGGTCTTGCTCTCAGGCGTAGGGGGGTTGCGATTCATGTTCAACATCATGCATCAATTGTCGCTGGGCGACAAGACATGTTCCCTTTTGGTTCCTGTGGCGCTAGTGCTCTGATGTGCATCGTCGCAGCTGGCGCGAGCGTGAATGGTGTCCACGCAGCGAAGGCCTTTTTCTCGGGTGATGTCCATGAACGACCCAGCAACGGAAGGTGTAAAGGCTGCTGAACAGGACGCATTGCTGCCGATACTCCGGTCGATACCGCAGGTTAGTGCGGGCGTTGCGGCCGTCGCCTTGCTGCTTGGAGCGGCTTCGCTGACAGGCAAGGCATATGGCCTTGGCGCGCTAGGTGCCGAGTTCCTCACCGTATCGGATATTGGCGTGGAGGCAGTCAAACGCGCCCCGCTCGCGATTGCCATCTTCGCGGGGTTTATTTTCTTTCGGTCTGTTCAGGGCTGGGGCGACAAGCCTAATCCTATTGTTCCAGGTTACCGCGCGAGCAAGGTTGGATTGCGGTTTGCCGTGCTGCTGTTTTTCGTCGGGTTCCTGTCCGTGCCGCCGTCGCTGGGTGCAAACTTCGTTATATGTTCGTTAATGCTCGGCCCGGTTTTCCTATTCAACATCACAGTTGAACGTGCTCGTCGCGACCTGATCCCGCGCTGGATGATAATGCTCGCATTTGTTATGGCTATAGGGGTGATTCACTTCGTGGGCGGCTATATTGCAACGGCAGGTCCGATTTTGAGGATAGACGGTCGCTCCCTCCCGAAGCACAAAATCTGTCTAAGTGATGGCACCTGTGCCACCGCCGCGCTTCTGGTGCGGTTCGCTGAAACAAGCGCCTTCCTTTCTGAAAACGAAGGGACGGTCGCTTACCTTCGCAATGATGCAATCCAAAAGATCGTTGCTTTAGAGCCTCATGGAGATCAGGCGACAATTCCAATTTGGACTTGGCTCAGCTCGTTGCTCGCTTGGTTTAAGGGCTGACTGGCCGCTCTCGCCGGCGGCGGGGCAGCATTGTCCTCTTGCGCCTATCCCCACACCGTCTCCGCGCCCAATTCCCTCAGCCACCTGTCCTTCGACACCAGCGTCAGCCTCTCGACCACCGCCTGAGCCGCAAGCATCCGGTCGAATCGCTGCTGAGCGCTGCCTATATCGCGGATAGTCATCCTCGGGCTTGTCCCGAGGATCTGCGCACTCGGGAGGAGGCAGAGCCAATTGCTTCTTGAGCAAATTCCCTTGGCGGCGGATCTCGGGACAAGCCCGAGGATGACGGCGGCTATGTATGCCGTCCTTCGCGAGGCGATATCGTACTCTCCTGCAAAGCTTTTTTGACTTCTTTCATCCACGCCCCTCCAACCCGCCCTTTAATCCCACCGCCTTGAAAGAAGGCGGCGATGGACGGAACGGCAGCGATAAACATAAATCTCGAGGCGCTGAAGCGCATCCTGGCCTGCCTTGTCGCCATGGCCGGGCTCGGTCCTCATCCTGAGGTGCCAGCCGATCCTGAGCTTGTCGAAGGGGAGCCTCGAAGAACCCTGCCCCGCCATCTTCGGCTCGCCATATTGCGGCTGCTGCGTCCGGCCGAAGCCGCCGCGCGGCGGCTGATCATCGCGGCCGCGCGCGGTCTGGTCGCGCCCCTGCCGCCACGGCGAAAACCCAGGCCGAATCCTATAGCGGTAGAGCCCCTATTGCGCCGCTTCGGCATCGCCGTCGTGATGTCTCCCGCCGATCTTGCACGCGACGCCGCGGCCAGGCGAACCGCCGTCGCCCGTGCCGCCCGCCCGCGTACCCTATGCCTGCCGCTGTTCGATCCGCCGCGGCGCGTCATGAGCCCTGAGCTTGTCGAAGGGTCGAACGGGTCAAAGGGCCGCCGCACTGTCCCCGCACACGCCGCCCCGCGCATCCTGTTTCCCGGCGTCGTCGAGCCGTTTCCCCTCCCGCCGCCGCCATCCCCCGACGACCCGGTCGACGCCACGCGCCTCGGCCTCCGCCTCGCCGCGCTGGCCGCCGCGCTCGACGACCTGCCGGGGCAGGCAAAACGCTTTGCCCGCTGGCAGGCGCGCAACACGCGTGGAAACACTCCCGGCCGTATCCGGCGCATCTCGCCGCTGCGAAGAGGACGTCCGCCGGGCGGCCGTCTCACCCGTTTCGATCCATCCGCCTACCGCGACGCCGCACGCGCGCAAGGAAGAAATGCACCCCGCAACGTCCGCGAGGTCGATGAAATCCTGGCTCACGCCCATGCGCTGGCCCTCTACGCTTTGCAGTACCCCGACACGTCATGACCCAACCCCGCTGCTGCTGGGAAAAGCGGAACGCGGCATTGCATTGCCGCGCGCGCTTTCGCGCGTCACTCTCCTGCCCTACTTCCTATTCGCTATTCCCTACTCCCTTCACCTGTCAGGAGCCGTCGCTCACCGGGTGGACAAGCGCGCCCGGCAATCGCATTTTCGCGGCCATCCCTTGCAACGGAGGTCGAGATGGAGAAGGCCGGGGCGGAAAGCGGAAGCGGCGGAATAGGGAGCCGGACCGCGGGCGCGCAACCTGCCTTTCCAAAATTGCGCGTTTTAATTGCGCATTTTCGCCTGCATACTCGCCGTGATCGCAGGCCGGAGAGATCGAATGGACAATATCGCAGCGTCGCCGCCGCCTCAGCCCACCGGCAACATGCTGGTGATATTCCAGCCGAATCGGAAGCCGAAGGAGATCGAAAGGCTGATCTCCAACGTCGTAGGCGCCAAGGTCGTGCATTCTCGCGACTTCCGGGCTCCCGGTGCTGATTTCGCGGAAGCTTTCGCTGAGGCAGGCGCGCTCAGCCTCGATCGTCTCGGCATCGCGGTAATAAAGGCTCCCGAGGGCGACGGCATATCGGTTGCTGCAACGATGCTGCGCGCCCGCAAGGAGGTCATCGAGGTACGTCCGGAATTCTGGATGTATGTATTCGCCGGATGGGACGAGCGCTACGCCGCCTGGGTGCGCGACGGCCTCTCGCTTCTGGCGGACCCCGCACTGCGCGAGCTGCTGCCTCCGGGCGGCATTGCCGCGCCATCATTCTTGCCGGTCACAGAGCAGGTGTCGGCAACGTGGGGGCTCACCGCCACTGGCGCGGACCGGTCGACCTTTTCCGGCGCCGGCATAAAGGTCGCGGTGCTGGACACGGGACTTGATCTCACTCATCCGGACTTTGCCGGGCGCAGCATCGTCTCGAAAAGCTTCGTTCCGGACGAGGATGTCCAGGACGTCCAGGGCCACGGCACCCATTGCATCGGCACGGCCTGCGGGCCGCTCTCGCCGGCCGAGCAGGTCCGCTACGGAATAGCCTACGAGGCGGAAATCCATGCCGGCAAGGTCCTGAACAATGCCGGCTCCGGCACCGAGCGCTGGATACTTGCCGGCATCGAGTGGGCGGTCGAAAGCAAATGCGAAATCATTTCGATGTCGCTCGGACGCGCCGTGCAGCCGGGCGAGCCGCCGGACCCGTTCTACGAGCGCGCCGGCGAATACGCGCTTGAGAACGGATCGCTGATAATCGCGGCGGCGGGCAATGAAAGCTGGCGGCAGTACAATTCCATCAGGCCGGTCACCTCGCCGGCCAATGCCGCCTCGATCATGGCGGTCGCGGCGATCGACGCGAAGATGAAGGTCGCGAATTTCTCGTGCGGCGGCGTCAACCCGGCCGGTGGCGAGGTGAACGTCGCCGGGCCGGGAGTCGACGTGCTTTCCACAGTGCCGATGCCGCGCATATATGACCGGTTTTCCGGCACCTCGATGGCGACGCCGCATGTCGCAGGCATCGCCGCCCTTTTGGCGCAGTCCGACAAAAGCCTGCGCGGCAAGGCGCTGTGGACGGCGCTGGAGCATGGCGCGCGCAATATCGGCCATCCGGCGCGCGATGTCGGCTCGGGGCTGGTGATCGCGCCGTGAAGCAGTGTCGATGGACTTGCTGGCCGCTTCGCCTATATCATGTGCGCACGGCGACGCGAGAGGACGAGATATGCCGACCAAGAATGTGATGGTGCTTGTCGACGAACAGCACCGTCTGGATTCCGTAGCGACAGCAGTGCGGGAATGCGGTGTACGCGTAGAGCGCGTCATGCGCGGCATGAGAACCATCGTCGGCGCCGTCTCCGACGATTCCGTGATCCAGCGGGTGCAGCAGATGGACGGCGTCGCCTCGGTTCGCGAGGAAGAGACTTTTGCGGTGCCGCCGAGCCACCGCGACATCCCGCAGTAGCCGCCGGGCGAAGACTCTCATTATCTTCGGAACGCCCTGCAAATCGACGAATAAATCCCCAACGGTCCTCCTCTTCCCTCTCGATGCAACCCGCGCCAGAAGCGACGGGCTCAGCGGAACGGTGACCGGCAAAGTCTGCGAGGCCCGTGATAGGGCTGGTAGGTGTCCGTAGGGGCATCGTATGAGCGGTAGCGAGCAGTGCACCACTCGACATGCGCACCTGAGACGACGCGATAGGTCCGGACAACAGGCGCGGAAACCCGGTGATTCACGTCGTAGATGGGCACGGGATAACCTCTCAGTGGATCGGGATAGCTCGGCACGTGGTCGGGGTGATAGCTGTAGTAGTGGCCGGGTCCGGTCCCCAGCCAGGGATGCTGGCGGTACCAGGGCAAGCCATACGCGTCATCGTATCGGACAATTTCGACCGCGCGATGATGGCGCCAGTCGCCGGCAGCAGCCGGCGAAGCTCCTGATATCGCCGCTCCGGCGAGAATGACTACGGAAGCTGCACGGAAAATGCCGCGCTTGAACATGCCGGTCTCCTGAAAGACAGAATTGCTGTCATGTCCTTGAACCGGAAACTGCAAAAGCGGGTTCCCGCTCGCAGCGAGTCATGCTTAACAGACCGGAAACGAGATGTGGGGCTCGACCGGTTCCAGCGTCGCCGGACAACAACTGTCAGGAGCATGGCAGTTCGGCCGCGGGCTATGTGGACATCCACTGCCCTCGGGCGCGATAAGTCGGCTCGCAGGTAAACTGCGTACAATCGGAGCTTGACCTATGACCAATTCTGGAAAAATCCGCGCCGGCATGGGCGGCTGGACCTTCGAGCCGTGGGACACCTCCTTCTATCCCGAGAAACTGTCGAAGGCGAAGCAACTCCAGTACGCCAGCCGTCAGGTGCCGACAATCGAGGTCAACGGCACCTATTATTCGACGTTCAAGCCGGCCACCTTCGCCAAATGGGCGAGCGAAGCCCCGGACGGATTCATCTTCTCGCTGAAGGCAATACGCTTCGCTACGAACCGCAGGGTTCTGGCGGAAGCCGGTGAGTCCGTCGAACGCTTCCTGGGCTCGGGAGTCTCCGAACTCGGCGACAAGCTCGGCCCAATCCTATGGCAGTTCGCCCCGACCAAAAAATTCGACGCCGACGATTTCGGCGCCTTCCTGAAGCTTTTGCCCGAAAAGCAAGATGGCGTGCCGCTGCGCCACGCGGTGGAAGTCCGCAACCCGTCCTTCGCCGTGCCGGAGTTCGTCGCGCTCCTGCGAGAGCACAACGTCACCCTCGTCTATGCCGACCACGAAAAATATCCGGCCATCGCAGACGTCACCGGCGATTTCGTCTATGCCCGGCTGCAGACCGGCGAGGACGAGGTCGAGACCTGCTACAAGCCGAGCGCGCTCGACGCATGGGCTGCGCGGGCGAAAATCTGGGCCGAGGGCGGAACGCCGGAAGATCTGTCGCGCGCCGACCCGTCGAGCGATGCTCCGGCCAAGCCGCGCGACGTGTTCATCTATTTCATCACGTCCGGCAAGGTGCGCGCACCGCACGGCGCGATAGCGCTGATGCAGCGGGTGAACGACTGACGTTTAGAGCGGCTTGCATCCGCCCTACGCGTCGTTCCTGGCCGGCGCTCCCACCGTCAGTGCGTCCCAGGCGGCAATGGCGCCGTCGGCCGCCGCAAGCAGCCTGGCGTGCGAAGCTCCGTCGCGCGCCTGGATCGACATGCCCTGCTGGACCGTCACGTAGAACACCGCGATCGCTTCGCAATCGATGCCCGCCGGCAACTCACCTTCCCGCACCGCGGCCTCCAGCCGCGTCCTGAGCTCGGCGACGTTCGCCTCCCGCCTTTGCCGAAGATCCTCGCAGATGGCGGCGTTATTGCCGTTGGCATTGAGCGCGCCGAGCACGATCAGGCAGCCCGGCGGGTCGCCGGCGCGTGAAAAGGCGGCCGCCGATTCGCGCAAAAAGCCCTCCACCGCCTGCCTCGCCGTCGCCGACTGATGCAGGCTGCGCCAGATTTCGACGCCCTCCTCCTCGCTGTACAAATCGGTCGCCTCGCGAAACAGCGCTTCCTTGCTGCCGAACGCGGCGTAGAGGCTGGGCGGGTTTATGCCCATCGCCGCCGTCAGGTCCGCCAGCGAGGCGCCGTCATAACCCTTGGCCCAGAACAGCCGCATCGCCTGCCGCAGCGCCGCAGCGCGGTCGAAGCCTCGCGGCCGGCCTTTCGAGCTTGTTGGAATGCTTTCTGTCATGACCATTACATAAATGGCTTGACGGAGCACGGCAAGCCTGCCACCAATATGTGTATCGATTGATACAAAATGGTGAAAAACGATGCACGACAGCAATTCAAACAATGATGCCGGCGAACTTCAGGGCAAGGCGGCGCTTGTGACCGGCGGCAGCCGCGGCATAGGTGCAGCGATCGCCATGAGGCTGGCGCGCGCAGGCGCGGATGTCGCGCTGACCTATGCGCGGTCCGCCGATAAAGCCAGCGCTGTGGTGAAGCAGATCGAAGCATTGGGCCGGCGCGGCTTCGCGATCAAGGCTGACAATCTCGATGCAGCCGAAGTCGACGCGGCGGTTGCGGCTGCCGTCAGGGAGTTCGGACGTCTCGATATTCTGGTCAACAGCGCCGGCATCTATAACGCCGGCCCGATCGAGACGATGACACTCGAAGCCCTCGACGAGACCATGGCCGTCAATTTCCGCGCGCCCTTCGTCGCCTCCAAGGCCGCGGCGGCCGTGATGAGCGAAGGCGGCCGGATCATCTCGATCGGCAGCAATCTCGCCGAACGCGTGCCGGCTCCCGGAACCAGCCTCTATTCGGCGAGCAAGGCGGCTCTCGTCGGGCTGACCAAGGGTCTTGCGCGCGATCTCGGCCCACGCGGCATCACCGTCAATGTCGTGCATCCCGGTTCCACCGACACCGACATGAACCCGGCCGACGGCGAATATGCCGACGCCCAGCGCAGCCTGATGGCGATCCCGCAATTCGGCGCGCCGGAAGACGTTGCCGGGCTGGTCGCCTGGCTGGCCGGGCCGCAGGGCCGGTTCGTGACGGGCTCGGCCCTGACCATCGATGGCGGCGCAAATGCGTGATGGAAAGCGGTGAGGGGCGTGCCGCGCTCCTGACCCGCCACACGAGATGCCGTTGTGGTGCGCACCGGGTATCTGGCAGGATGGCGGTGACCTCCCGCCATGGGATCGGAACCCATGACTCCGAGGGCGTCCGACGGGCCGGCATTCCGGAGGCCAGGCGCTAATGCCTGGTTGAAGGAAGGCGGATCATCCGCGCGTCATTGTCCATGGAAAGAACATGGAGCGGGGCGCGTGACCGGTCGATGTGGCGACATACACCGGACGGGCGGGCATGGGAGTGCCTGTTCTTGTCTTACGAATTCGTGCGGTGCTTTCTTGCCCGCCCGTCTTCCCGACTCCTGAGCTTGTCGAAGGGTCAATGGCCAGGACGGAAACGCAGCGTGGCAACGGAAAAACGCGTCATCTCCTCTGCCCCCTCACCACGGCGTCGTGTGGTTGTCTATGCGCATCTGGAAAATGAAATAAGTGGGCGAACAAAAGCCGACGCCCTTGACCTTGGCGAGGCCCGGCGTGTCGGGCGGGAACGCCTGGCACATATAGTCTTCGCGGCAAAAGCTGTCGGCCGAGCAACTCGGCCGGTTGCCGCGCACCACCGCCCCGCCGAGACACTGGTCGAAATTGTTGGTGGCCACGCAAATGTCGAAAGCCTTGCCACCGGCGAGCCCGCAGATCTCGCGCGGCATCGGCTTGCCCGGCTGGAAGCCGGCGAACTTCCGGTCGTTGTCGTTGCAGGCGCGGTAGGCGGCGCCGGCCGGCACGCCGATCTTGGGCGGCCGGCAATTATAGGTCTCGCGGTTGATCACCGGGGCAAAGGCGGTGAACTGCCCGGTGATCCTGTAGCGGTCGTTGAATGGCTGGGCGGCATTGGTGGCGATCTCGCCTGCCAGGCAGGGATGGCCCGAAAACATGCCCGCGCTGCCCTTTGGCAGCAGGCACTGCGCCAGCTTCATGCGCAGGCCGGACGCGGTGGTGATGGATGTACAAACGGTGTCGCCCGCACATTGCCACGCCTCGCCGAAATGCCTCGCATCCTCAGGCATCATGCACGGCATGGCCACTCCCGCCTTGGCATAGTCCAGGCCGTGTTCCGTCCATTTCGCCGGCGGTGCGGAAGATAGCGGCCGGAAGCGCTCGGGCTCGCGATCCTCAGCCACCGCGTCGATATAAGCCGCGCGCCGCGCAAGCTCGGCATGGAGATGCGGCGAAATGCCGACCTGCAGGCGGTTCAGCGGCGAGGTCGATTTATCGTCGAGCCCGATGAAATGAAATCCGGCGGTCGAGCCCGCCTGGTGGCAGCCCTGGCACGAGCCATTGTCCAGCCGCTCGATCAACGCCTCGGGAGAGCGCAGCAGCCGCTTGCCGGAGAAGTCGAGTCCCGAAAACTTTTCCGGTTGAAACAGCGGCGCGAAGGGATGGTTGGCCTGGCGTATGCTGCCAAAGGTCGAATAGGAAACCGACTTGCGGGCCAGGAACTCGTCCGGGATGCGATAGACGCCCGCATCGATCGCCGCTGCGTTTTCAGTGACATAGCCGGCGAGTTTCGCCTTCAGCGCCGCGTCGGATGCAAGCCTTTCAGCGTCCGGCGTGTTTTCCAGCGGCAACTCGGTTACGATCTCGCCGTCCATGCCGAAGATCCGCATCAGATAGGCCGCCTGCCCGCCGAACTCGGTCTCCTGGCCGGACGGAAAGCGCACCACCTGCGCATTGAGTTCGAGCTGGCGAAAGACGAGCTCCGACCGATCGAGCGGCCCGCCGGCCAGCCAGCCGGCGTCGGCCGTCTCGTCGATCCCGGGCGTCCAGCGCAGCGCAACGCCGGTGCAGCCGCCGTCGGCGTCCGGCAGCACCGAATGCACCGCATTGAAATTGAACGGCATGCGCGAGGAAAGCCGCTTGCCCCGGCCGTTTTTGCGAAAACTGTAGGCCAACCGATAGACGAACCGGATCTCGCCGCAATCGGCCCTGCCGCGCAGCGCCGAGAAATCGCGGCGGTCGAGGCGGTTGACGATGCCGACCAGCCGGAAGCGCGCGGCGTTCGTCTTCAGCCAGCGCATGTCCATGATCCGGCCGACATTGCCGTCTGTGACTTCGTAGAGCGTTCGTCCGCCCGCCTTCATCTCGTCCCGCAGCGCCGCGACATCAGCGCCGATCATGTCGACGATGGTCCGATAGGCTGGCGCGTCGCGGTAGAGCATTTCGAGATCGCCATCACGCTCGGCGCCGAACAGGCCGGCAAAGTCGTAGCCACGCTGCTCGAGCGTAGCGAGGATGCCGGCATCTTCGACGATGAGGACCGGACCCTCGGCGCGGGCCGCGGTCGTCGCAAGAACCGCGACGAGCACGAGAAACCGCCTCAACCACGCGATCATGCCTATCCTCCTGAACCGCCCGCAACCTCGGCCAGCAGATCGCGGAGCACGGGAAGAAGCGCGAGCGGCAGATCCTCGGCAATCAGCCCCGGCCCAAAGCGCCGAGCTGCCTCGGCATGCATCCAGACGGCAGCGCAGGCGGCCTCGAAGACCGGCATACCCTGCGCGAGCAGCGCCGCAACGATACCCGAGAGCACGTCGCCGGAGCCGGCGGTCGCCAGCAAGGGTGTGCCGTTCGTATTGATTGCCGCCCGCCCGTCCGGCGATGCGATCACCGTATCCGGGCCTTTGTAGATGACGACGCCATGCGAGCGCGCCGCCGCTTTGCGGGCCTTTTCGAGCTTGGAGAGTTCGGTATCCCTGGCGATATCCGAAAAGAGACGGCCGAATTCGCCCTCGTGCGGCGTCAGCACCAGCGCCGCTGCGTCCTTGGCTCCCGCCGTGATGAAGAGCGAGGCCGGGGCATCGTGAAAGGAGGTAATGCCGTCGGCATCGAGCACGAGCGAGGCCTCCACACCTGCGGTCTCGAGGATCGCCAAAGCGAGTTCCCGCAACGGCTCGCCTACACCGAAGCCTGGCCCCAGCACGAGCGCGGACGGCTTGCGATCGGAGATGAAGGCACGTGCACCATCGATGTCATCGATCCGCCTCAGCATGATCGAGGTCAGATGGGCTGCATTGGTCGCCAGCGCGCTTCCGGGGGAAAGAACGGTAACTGCCCCCGCCCCTGCCCGCGCCGCGGCAAATGCGGAAAGCCGCGCGGCGCCTGTCGAGGATGGCCCGCCCGAAAAGACGCCGACATGGCCGCGCCGGTATTTATGCGTGTCCGCCGCCGGCATCGGATAAGCGCCGCACCACAGAGCCGGACCGTTCTCGAAGCATTTCGGACCGACCGCACCGACAATGTCAGCACCGATGCCTATGTCCGCGACGATAATGTTTCCGCAAGCCTGCCGTCCCGGCAACAGCAGATGGCCGGGCTTTTTGCGAGCGAAGGTGACGGTGACATCGGCTCCGAAAGCTTCGTTCCCAACCGGGTGACCGGTTTCGCCGGAAATGCCCGACGGAAGATCGACCGCAACGACCGGGATTCCGGCCTCTCGGCATTTGTGGATCGCCGCAACCACATTCGGCGAGAGCGGCTTGGAAAGACCTGCTCCGTAAAGCGCATCGACGACTACATCGCCGCTTTCGGGCCTGAAGCCGGAAATCGGCTGCGCTTCGATTGGGCATTCGGTCGCCGCCTGCACCGCATCGCTGCCGGCTTTTGGCCGACCCTCGGCCCAGACCGAAACGCGAACTCCTGTGTCGGCGAGAAGTCTGGCCACGACGTAGCCGTCGCCGCCATTGTTTCCGGGCCCGCACAGCACATGCACACGGATCGCCGCCGGCGAGCGCCGCAGCACTTCCGCCGCAACCGCCGCTCCAGCATTGCGCATGAGCTGGATGCCGCTGAACGGGCCGGCGGCAATCGCCAGCCGGTCCGCCTCGGCCATTTCACGCGGCGTCAGGATTTCGTTCGACATTGCCGACATGCGCTCCACCTGCCGCAACGGGTAGCACATGAGAAGCAGCGCCTGAATAGGCGCGCCGCCGTGCGTCGCGTCAGGCGATCACGGTGCCTATTTTTTAGGCTGGCTGCCCAATCTTTGACCTGCCGAAAAATTCATCACCGGCGTCGCCCGCCATCAACTTGCACGGAACCGGGGCAATGACGCCCCGCAAGCAAATTTTTGCGCTTCGGCTCGATCTGGCGCTCATTCGTTGCAGCGTCGCCGGATTGGCATGGATCGTGCTTTTAGAGACGCAAGCGGGGCCGACAGCCCGTATTTTGCCCTAGCGGAGGCCTACACAGTTCATGAAAAAGATCGAAGCGATCATCAAACCGTTCAAACTCGACGAAGTGAAAGAGGCTTTGCAGGAGGCCGGGCTGCAAGGCATCACCGTCACCGAGGCGAAAGGCTTTGGCCGTCAGAAGGGCCACACCGAGCTTTACCGCGGCGCCGAATATGTTGTCGATTTCCTTCCCAAGGTGAAGATCGAGGTGGTGCTGGGCGACGAATCCGTCGAAGGCGCCATCGAGGCGATCCGCAAGGCGGCGCAAACCGGCCGCATCGGCGACGGCAAGATCTTTGTCTCCAATATCGAGGAAGTCGTGCGCATCCGCACCGGCGAGACCGGCATCGACGCAATCTGATTGCACCACCTCATCCATTTTCGTTTCAACGTCATCACACAGGAAACATGACATGACGACAGCCTCAGACATTTTGAAGCAGATCAAGGACAATGACGTAAAATTCGTCGATCTGCGCTTTACCGATCCGAAGGGCAAGCTGCAGCACGTGACCATGGATGTCGTCGAGGTCGAGGAAGACATGTTCGCCGACGGCGTCATGTTCGACGGCTCGTCCATCGCCGGCTGGAAGGCCATCAACGAATCCGACATGGTTCTGATGCCCGACGCCGAAACGGCCCATATGGATCCGTTCTTCGCCCAGTCGACCATGGTTATCCTGTGCGACATCCTCGATCCGGTTTCGGGCGAAGCCTACAACCGCGACCCGCGCGGCACCGCCAAGAAAGCCGAAGCCTATATGAAGGCCGAAGGCATCGGCGACACCATCTATGTCGGCCCGGAAGCCGAGTTCTTCGTATTCGACGACGTGAAGTACAAGGCCGATCCCTACAACACCGGCTTCAAGCTTGATTCGACCGAGCTGCCGTCCAATGACGACACCGACTACGAGACAGGCAATCTCGGCCACCGCCCGCGCATCAAGGGCGGCTACTTCCCGGTTCCGCCAATCGATTCGGCCCAGGACATGCGCTCGGAAATGCTGACCGTGCTGACCGAAATGGGCGTCCGCGTCGAGAAGCACCACCACGAAGTGGCGGCCGCCCAGCACGAGCTCGGCATCAAGTTCGACACTTTGGTCCGCAACGCCGACAAGATGCTGATCTACAAGTATGTCGTGCACCAGGTCGCCAACGCCTACGGCAAGACGGCGACCTTCATGCCGAAACCGGTCTTCGGCGACAACGGTTCGGGCATGCATGTCCATCAGTCGATCTGGAAGGAAGGCAAGCCGACCTTCGCCGGCAATGAATATGCCGGCCTTTCGGAGACCTGCCTTTACTACATCGGCGGCATCATCAAGCACGCCAAGGCGATCAACGCCTTCACCAATCCGCTGACCAACTCCTACAAGCGTCTGGTGCCGGGCTACGAAGCACCCGTGCTGCTCGCCTATTCGGCGCGCAACCGCTCGGCTTCCTGCCGCATTCCGTTCGGCTCGTCGCCGAAGTCGAAGCGCGTCGAGGTCCGCTTCCCCGATCCGGGCGCGAACCCGTACCTCGCCTTCGCCGCCATGCTGATGGCCGGCCTCGACGGCATCAAGAACAAGATCCACCCCGGTCAGCCGATGGACAAGGATCTTTACGACCTGCCGCCGAAGGAACTCAAGAAGATCCCGACCGTCTGCGGTTCGCTGCGCGAAGCGCTGCAGAGCCTCGACAAGGATCGCGGGTTCCTCAAGGCCGGCGGCGTCTTCGACGACGACCAGATCGACAGCTATATCGAACTCAAGATGGCCGAGGTGATGCGCTTCGAAATGACCCCGCATCCGGTCGAATACGACATGTACTATTCGGTCTGATCCTTCGGATCAGCGATGCAAAACCCCGGCCGCGAGGCCGGGGTTTTTGTTTGGCTACGCGATTTGTGTTTTGGCTACTCCTCGCCCAGCAGCGAGGGAACCAGCGTCTCGAACCGCGCCGCCGCCACGAAATCCTCGTGGAAGCGCAGGAGGTTCATGCGCAGATTGTTGCGGATGTAGTCGAAATCGTGGGTGACGATTTCCTTGTGCAACGGCAGCGCCTCGAAGATCATCCGCGCCGTGGGGCTGGTCATGTCCTTCACCGGCCGAGGCGGTCCGGCCTGCGTCGCCTGGAGCCGCTCCCGGACAAGCACCAGCGCCTCATCCCAGAAATCTGCCGGCGCGCCGTCGGGTACCGGGTAGCGCTGGAACACCTCAGCCGTCACCGCCTCCAGCGCCGCCGGCAACTGCCTTTGCCTTTGTCCAGCAAACTGCCTGGTTGCACCTTCCACCATTTCGGCGACCATGGCGAAGGCCGGAGGATAGCTTTGCCAGCGCGACTGGCGCAGCTTTTCCTGGAATTCAGCTTCGCTGAACAGCTTCTGCCAATAAACGCCCGCCCGCACCCGGCAGAACTCCACCACGCATTTCTGGCAGAGGAACGCAGCCCGCGAATCCATGAAATCGGCCAACGCCTGGCGGTCCGCTATTGTTTCGGACTTGCCGAACAAACCTGCCACAACCTTGTCAAACAAACCCACGGCCACCCCCACGCATTTCCAGACCCAAGCTTAGTCCTATTTCGGCCGGGCACCAATGACCGTCGAAGGCGCCGCGACTGATTCTAAAGTCCTATGAACAGCAGGCGGCAAGCGGTGTTACGTTCGGCCAACATCGGATTCGCGCGCGCGCCGCACGCCGTCCTCCGATGTGTCGCTCCACCTTCGCAAGGTTTGGAACGACAGGGCAACCAGGTCCGTGAGTCGAGGAGGATTGCCGGGCCGAATTGGAGGAGGGAAGACGCGATGGCGACGCCAGACCGCGTAAGTTACTGGAACAAAACCAGGAGCCTCATGTACGTCATGTTGGCCCTCTGGTTCTTCTTCGGATACGTCGTCCACATGTTTGTGGTTCCGCTCAACAGTATCGTCATTCTGGGCTTTCCGCTTGGCTACTACATGGCCGCGCAGGGATCGCTTATTGCCTTCGTCATCATGCTGTTCGTGTTTGCCCGCAAACAGAACGCGATCGACGAAGAGCATGGCGTAGCCGAAGACTGATCGGGGGGATTTGATCAATGGCCAACACCACAGCAAGCGGTTCCGGCTCGGACTTCACGTCCAGCCTTGGCCGCATCTACATGATCTATACTGGCGGTTTCATCGCCTTCATTGTGCTTATGGCGATCCTCAGCGGGATCGGCGTGCCGAATCGCGTAATCGGCTATCTGTTCATGGGCTTCACCATCATCATCTACGCGGTGATCGGCATCATGAGCCGCACGATGCAGGTCGGCGAATACTATGTCGCCGGGCGCAGGGTTCCTGCCCTCTATAACGGAATGGCCACAGGAGCCGACTGGATGTCCGGCGCGTCGTTCGTCGGCATGGCGGGCTCGCTGTACTTGCTCGGTTACGACGGTCTCGCCTTCGTCCTTGGGTGGACCGGGGGGTATGTTCTCGTGGCAGTGCTCGTCGCACCTTATCTGCGCAAGTTCGGCGCCTATACGGTGCCTGACTTCCTGTCGGCCCGCTATGGCGGCAACCTGGCCCGATTCATCGGCATCGTCGTTCTGTTCTCCTGCTCCTTTACCTATGTGGTGGCGCAGATCTTCGCGACGGGCATCATCTCCGCACGCTTCCTCGGCCTCGATTTCAACATCGCGGTCTATGTCGGCCTCGCCGGCATCCTGGTCTGCTCGATGCTCGGCGGCATGCGCGCGGTCACCTGGACACAGGTCGCTCAGTACATCGTGCTGATCATCGCTTACCTCATTCCCGCCATCTGGATGTCGACGGCCAAGACCGGCGTTCCGATCCCCCAACTCATGCAGGGACAGGCGCTGCAGGGCATCGCAGCACTTGAAGCCGCGCAGAACATCGTGCCGGGGCACGCAACCCCCTTCGCACATGGCGGTTATGACGCGAAGAACTACTTCCTGCTGATCTTCTGCCTCATGGTCGGCACCGCCTCGCTGCCGCACATTCTGATGCGCTACTTCACGACGCCGTCCGTCCGTGAAGCGCGCCTCTCGGTCGCTTGGTCTCTGCTCTTCATCTTCATCCTCTACTTCACGGCGCCGGCCTACGCCGCCTTCGCGAAGTGGACCATGCTCGACCTGGTGGCTTCCGGCCTCACGCCCGACAACATTGCCGAAAAAGCCGGATGGATGATGCGCTGGGCGGCGGCCGACAACTCGCTGGTGCAGATCTGCGGCAAGGCGGCGCTCGATGCCGCCGCGATTGCCGCGGCTTGCGCCGAGCAAGGCGTCACCGGCGCGCTCGCGTTCAAGGATATCAACCTGAACGCCGACATGATCGTGCTGGCCACCCCTGAAATGGCAGGCATGCCGTATGTCATCTCCGGCCTCGTCGCGGCCGGCGGTCTCGCAGCTGCGCTGTCGACGGCCGATGGTCTGCTGCTTGCCATCGCCAACGCGCTCAGCCACGACATCTACTACAAGATGATCGATCCGAACGCTCCGACCGCCCGCCGTCTGGTCGTGTCGCGCGTCCTGCTCGTCATCGTGGCGGTTCTGGCGGCCTACACCGCGTCGACCAAGCCTTCCGACATCCTGTCGATGGTTTCGTGGGCGTTCTCATTGGCCGCGGGCGGCCTCTTCCCGGCGCTGGTACTCGGTGTCTGGTGGAAGCGCGCCACATCAGCGGGCGCGGTCGCCGGCATGATCGCGGGCTTCGGCATCACGCTGTTCTACCTCGTGATGACGCAGTACGGCGCCGACTTCGACAAGTCGACGCCGAACATGGAGCTGTGGTGGGGTGTGAAGAACATCTCGTCCGCCGCGTTCGGCCTGCCGCTCGGCTTCGCCGTCATGATCGTCGTCAGTCTGCTGACCAAGGCGCCATCGCGCGAGATGCAGGACTTCATCGATGAAATCCGCGTTCCGCGCGGCAAGACGCTGATGGAAGAGAAGACTGCCTGATTTTCGGGTTGGTCGACAAAACGAGGCGGGGTCCGGCAACGGACCCCGCTTTCATTTCTAGGCATCCGCTGCCATAAGCAGCGAGATCGGGGCGTCGGGGCGACCATTGAATGAGCAGTTTCTGGACCTATTGGTATTTCCATATACCGAACTTCATCCTCGCCGCGATCATGTACACGATGCTTGGACGGCTCCTGCTCGGCTTCTTTGTCGCCGAGGATTGGGACAACTACATCTGGCGCTTCTTCAAGAAGGTCACCGATCCGGTCGCCAATCTCGTGCGGCTGATAACGCCGCAGGTTCTATCCAAGACGATCGTGCTGGTGTTCGGCGCGCTGTGGCTGATGGCCTTGCGCGTCGCCTATCTCATCCTTCTCCTCAATCTCGGCCTTGCGCCGGTCGCCACTGCGGGGAACTGACATGATGGACCGCAACGCGCTCGTGCCGATCATGGCGGTGGCCATCGTCAACGGCATCTTCTCGCCCTGGGTGCTCGCCGTATTCCTGCTCTATCCCGTCTGGTACCCGACCTGGGCGCCAATGATGACGCAGCCAGTCTATATGGCGAGCGCGCTGATCCTTTCGACCCTGACGCTGATGATAGCCGGCGTGCCGGCGGCGCTGTACGAGCGTTTGGC
Source organism: Mesorhizobium sp. WSM2240 (assembly GCF_040438645.1). Taxonomy (NCBI): domain Bacteria; kingdom Pseudomonadati; phylum Pseudomonadota; class Alphaproteobacteria; order Hyphomicrobiales; family Phyllobacteriaceae; genus Mesorhizobium; species Mesorhizobium sp. WSM2240. The sequence goes on along the minus strand of NZ_CP159253.1, from coordinate 2,101,253 downwards.
GGGTGAGCCAAAATCGACGATCACCGGAACAATCTGGCTCGCGGGGGTCGTGCTGCTCACCCTGCCCGCCGTCCCGAACGTCCTGCGGGCGCTCGGCGTGTCGTAATATTATCGTTCCAACGCTTCCAGCAATCGCGCGGCTGCCATCATGTCGTGCTTGCGGTACGCGCGACGAGCCATCGCCTCGGAATCCTGGCCCCATTGCTCCGTCTGCCAGTCTTCGTCGACATGGGCGGCCGACCAGGCCGTCTCTGCGTCGATTTCGCCGGCTTCGACCGCGATCGCCAGAAGCGCCGAACCAGTGAGCGTCGTCATCAGGTGCAGTGCGGCGAGCCTCAACGGATTCTGGCGCAGCGCGAGGTGCGCTTCGATTGCCTCGACAGCTTTGCGCGGCTGTTCGACATGAATCACGCCTTGCGCAAGCAAGAGCCGCGCGCCGAGCGCCCGCTGCGCCCAGTCGAGAACCGGATCCCAGGCCGTCGCCTGACGCTCCACCAACCCGGCTGGCGCGTCGGCGCGATAGCAGAGCAGATCGGATGAGGCGAAGCGCGCAACATCGTCGCGCACCGCGGCGGGATCGGCAGCAACACCGTCGATCGCCGTGTTGACGAGACGGTAGACCGGCATAGTCGAAGGGTCGATCTTTTCGCCCTGCGCGGCGAACTCTTCCGCCACCAGCTTGGCCGCCTTCTCGGTGGGTAACGCCAAAATGGCCTTGCCCGGCGTTCGTACCGGGCGGCCGTCGAGGTGGACGCCAAATCCTTCGCCCGTCGGCGCAATTGAAACGTCCTTATAGAAGCGCTTCGGCAGTTGCGTCTTCATCTGACTCTGGGCGCGCCGGATAGGATCCGGGTCGGACAGATATTTCTGGGCGTCGAGATCGTTCAGGAGATCGCGCATAGTTGCCTCATAAAAGCTGCCGGCGCGGCGGTCGGTTGACGATAACCAGCCCCGTCGCGATAAGGCCGAGGGCGGCGAAAATCCTTATGCTCAGCGGCTCACCAAGTAGAAGCCCGCCACAGAGAACACCGAAGGCCGGCGTCAGGAAGGCAAAGCTCGACAACCCGGCCGCGGGATAGCGCCGCATCAGCCAGAACCATAGAATATAGGTGAAGGCGACGACATAGACAGCCTGGAACAGCAGGGCAGCGTAGGCCGGTCCCGAGAATTCGCGCAAGGCGGGGCCGGCAAGCGGCAGCAGCGGCAGGGCCATCACAGCCGAAACCGCCAGTTGGTAGAGCAGCAGCTTTTCGGCGCTGGTCGTGGCAAGCCTGCTCTTCTTGATGACCAGCGTTGTCGCGGCCCACAGAATTCCTGCGCCCAGGCTCATAATATCACCGGTGATCGCCTCCGGGCCGGGCAGGCTAAGCTTGTCGGAAAACACCAGCACGACACCGGCGAAGGCCAGAGCGAGGCCCGTCCATTTGCGCAGCGTCATATGTTCGCCAAGCAGGAAGTGCGCGCCGACCAGCACCCAGAACGGCATCGTGTTGACCATCAGCGTGCTGCGCGCCACCGTGGTAAACTCCAAGCCGACGAAGATCAGCAGGAATTCTCCACCGAACAGCAAACCTGCGAGCAGCCCCGGCCACAGCGTGCCGTCGCTGTCGAACAGCCGTATGCCGCGATAGCGGCACCACAGGAACACCAGCAACCCGCCGATAGCCGAGCGCGCGACGGCGACGAAGACCGGACTGAAGCCGGCATAGGAGATCTTGGCGGCGACGCCGTTCAGCCCCCATGAAAAGGTCAGGCCGATCATGATCGCCGCCGCGGCCAGATCGACCGCGTCGCGCCGGTCGAAGGCGCCGGCTGCGCCGCTCAACTGTCTTCTCCGGCATTCGCCTCGTCGAAGCCAAGCAGGTTCCAGCTCTGGCGCATATGCGGCGGCATCGGCGCGGTGACGTCGATCACGCCCTTGTCGGGATGGGGAATGCGGATGCGCCTGGCGTGGAGGTGCAGCCGGTTCTGGATGCCGCCGGGAAAATCCCAGTTGGTGTCGGCCTCGAAATATTTCGGATCGCCGATGATCGGGCAGCCAATATGGGCGGCATGGACACGCAGTTGATGCGTGCGGCCGGTATGCGGCTCCATCTCCAGCCAGGACAGCGTCTGCCCGGCCTGTTCGAGCACGCGATAATACGAAACCGCGTGGTCGGCGTCCTTTTCGCCATGCTGCGCTACCCGCACGCGGTCGCCGTCCGGCGTCGGTTCCTTGACCAGCCAGGTCGAGATCTTGTCCTCGCGCTTTTTCGGCACGCCCTTGACCAGCGCCCAGTAGGTCTTCTTGGCGTCGCGCCCGCGAAACGCCTCGGCGAGCTTCATCGCCGCAAGGCGGGTGCGGGCGACAACCAGCACACCCGACGTGTCGCGGTCAAGGCGATGCACCAGCCGCGGCTTCTCACCCTTGGAATTGCGCCAGGCCTCCAGCATGTCGTCTACGTGGCGCACCACGCCCGAGCCGCCCTGCACGGCAAGCCCGGCCGGCTTGTTGAAGACGAAGACCTTCGGATCCTCATAGAGAAGCATCTGCGAAAGAACGTCGCCATCGTCCTGATTGCGCATGGTTTTTGTGGTCAGCGGGCCAGCGCCCTTCTGATCGACGCCAAGCGGCGGGATGCGGATCATCTGGCCCGGCTCGACGCGAGTGTCGGCCTTGGCGCGACCGCCATCCACCCTGATCTGGCCCGAACGCAGCAGCTTCTGCAAATGGCCGAAGCCCAGGCCGGGAAAATGCGTCTTGAACCAGCGGTCGAGCCGCATGCCCGTCTCGCCGGCCTCGACCTTGATCTGTTCAACGCCTGCCATCGTGGTTTCTTATCCGGTTCCGATCGGGCGCAATAGCATCAGCCGAGGCTTCTTACGAGCCACAATCCGAAAACAGCAAATCGGAAGCGGGTCAATGTCCGTTGGTCCCATACTGGACGACTTGGACCTTCTCCAGCGTGATCAACCCGCTCGTCATGATCGCATCAAGCACTGGCAGAAAGGCATTGATCTTGTCCTCGCTGTCGACGATCTCGATGACCAGCGGCAGATCTTCCGACAGACGAAGGATTTTTGTCGTGTGCAGCCGGCTGGAATGGCCATATCCCATCGCGCCCCGCATGACAGTCGCGCCCGCGATCTGCATCTCGCGTGCCTTGAGCACGATCGTTTCATAGAGCGGGCGGCCATTATCCCGATCATTCTCGCCGATGAATACCCGCAGCAACTGTGCCTGTTTCGGTATTTGCATGGTTCAATATCCCTTCAAACGGTTGAGCCGCGATGCGACCATGTGGCCAAGCCAGACGGCGGCGAGCCAGGCCGTGACGGAAATTCCTATATTCAGTCCCGCCGCGAGCAGACGCCCGTCCTGCAGGAGATCGAACGTCTCGAGGCTGAAGATCGAGAAGGTGGTGAAGCCGCCGCAAATGCCGGCCATCACGAATTGGCGCGAGCGAGGACCGGCAAAAACGCGGCCGCCGGGACCGGTCAGCGTAGCGTAGAAGCCGATGGTGAAGGAGCCAAGCACGTTCACAAAGAGCGTGCCCACGGGGAAACCGGGTCCCAGAAGACTGACGCTCGCCATCGAGGCGAGAGCCCGCAGCACGCTGCCGACCGTGCTTCCCAGCGCCACGAGCGCATACAGCATCGAAGCATCGCGAATTTTGTGCCAGCGGGAGCCAACGGGAGCTTTTCCGGCATGCGGTTCCGGTATCGCCAACTGTCCATCCGGCTTTTGGCGATGGTCGGTCAGCGGCTGGGTCAAAGTATACCACCTCCGAACGTCGAGGCGCCGATGGCGAAGCCGGCCGCGACTGCGCAAAGGCAAAGCACAACCGACAGAAGCACGTTACCGCCGGCCTGCAGCCAGTCGCCGTCGCGGGCAAGCGTCAGCGTCTGCAAACTGAATGAGGAAACTGTCGTGTAGCTACCGAGAAAACCGGTGATGACGAAAGTCCAGGCTGCAGGGGTATCGAAAAGCAATTTTCCATCCGCCGCAGCAGCAAATAATCCAATTGCAAAGGCGCCCGTGACATTGACGACCGTCGTGCCCCAGGGAAATGTCTCGCCGATGCGGCGGCCAACAAACCCGGAGAGAAAGAACCGGGCCATTCCGCCAAAGGCACTGCCAAGCGCCACCCACATCAAAGTGCCAAGCAATTCCTGCATCAACCCGTCCCGACAGCCGCGCGTCGCCGGCCAGGCCTGCGACCGATCTATTCATAGCCGCAAGGCACACGGTCTCGCAAAAGTGAGGTTCAAGACGTGCCGCTTCCGTCTTGGCTTTCGTGTCTGAGTTTCGCCCAGTGATCCAGTCGCTTCCTGCCCGCAGCGGCCGGGTTCGTCAACCAATGTCTTGAAGAGCGCTCAAAGCAAACCGCCGGGCCTTTCGGTCCGGCGGAAGCACCCACAATGAGTGGGGCACTCACTGCATGATATGGACGATCTTGCGCGTGTCCGGCTCGACCAGGACAGTCTGCCCGCCGACCACGACATAGCTGTAGTTCACATCCGGAACGTCGAGCGTATGCAGTTCGACCGTATCCGGGAGCGTCGAGCCGACCGTGATCTGGACGTCTGCAGGCACTTCGGCCGGCGCGACCTTCTGCGTCGTGACATATTCGCGGATGACCGTCTCCTGTTCGGGGGCGATGACGACATCCTGCGCGATGGCAAAGCCCGCTCCGCCAAGCAGCAGAAGTCCGGCAACAGCGCTGGTAAGATGGATTTTCATGGTAATCTCCGTTCTCCATTGGAATCGAAAGCGGCTCCAAACTGACGAAGCGCCAAGACGTTCCCGTTCGGCAGCGAAATGGGCCTGCCGCGGAGTTTCCGGTGCATTGGGCGATAAACGCTTGACCCCGTTCCGCCGATTGGTTTTGGTTTATAAGCAGGTTCAAAGATAACGAGCGTCGCCGCCCTCCGGAGCAGACATGCCCCCATCCCACCAGCCGGAACGCCGCAGCCAGCCGCGGCCCGCCGTCCAGAAGAACGCAGTCATCCTGGTCGGTGACAATGCCGGCATTCCCTGCATCGTCCGCAACATTCATTCCGGCGGTGCCGAACTGAATGTCACTGCCGAAACCGAACTGCCCGGCCGTTTCCTGCTGCATGTGCCATCGGACGGTTTAGCCTACCGGATCGTTGTGTGCTGGCGAAAGAGCGAGCGCGTCGGCGTCGAGTTCAAGAGCTCGGAACCCTGGCAGGAATAAGCATTCGGTGCTTCTTCAGCCGTAGGCGACCGGCTATGAGCCGCCTTCCTTCGATCGTTCTGCCCTGAGCTTCGCCCAGTATTCCAGCCGCTTCCTGATCTCACGCTCGAACCCGCGCTCGGGCGGGTCGTAGAACGTCTGGCGGCCCATCTTCTCGGGAAAATAGTCCTGGCCAGAAAAGGCTTCGGGCGTGTCGTGATCGTACTCGTAGCCCTTGCCGTAGCTCTCGTCCTTCATCAGCTTGGTCGGGGCGTTCAAAATATGTTTCGGCGGCAGCAGCGACCCGTTCTCCTTGGCCGCACGCGTCGCGCTCTTGAATGCGGTGTAGACGGCGTTGGATTTGGGCGCGGTGGCGAGATAGACGGTCGCCTCGGCGAAAGCGAGTTCGCCCTCCGGCGAACCGAGATAGTCGTAGGCATCCTTGGCCGCATTGGCGACGACCAGCGCCTGCGGGTCGGCGAGCCCGATATCCTCCATTGCCATGCGCACCAGCCGTCTGCCGAGATAGAGCGGATCCTCGCCGGCATCGAACATGCGCGCCAGATAGTAGAGTGCGGCGTCAGGATCGGAGCCGCGCACCGATTTGTGCAGCGCCGAGATCAGATTGTAATGGCCGTCCTGGCCCTTGTCGTAGATCGGCGCCCGCCTTTGCACGACGCGCTGCAGGCCTTCGGCGTCGAACACTTCCTTGGATTTGGCGGCGCGCCAGACCTCTTCCGCCAGCGTCAGCGCCGCGCGCCCATCGCCGTCCGACATGCGCACGAGAACCGCCCTCGCCTCCTCGTCCAGAGGCAGTTCCTTGCCTTCGGCCTCCTCCGCGCGGGCGAGCAGTCTTTCGATGCTGTCCTCGCCCAGCGAGTGAAAAACCAGAACCCGCGCCCGCGACAGCAGCGCCGCATTGAGTTCGAAGGACGGGTTTTCCGTGGTCGCGCCGACCAGGATGACCGTGCCGTCTTCCATGACCGGGAGAAAAGAATCCTGCTGAGCGCGGTTGAAGCGGTGTATCTCGTCGACGAAAAGCAGCGTCTGGCGGCCCTGCGAGCGGCGCAGCCGCGCCATCTCGAACATCTTCTTCAAATCGGCGACGCCCGAGAAGATTGCCGAAAGCTGCTCGAAGGCAAGGCCGGTTTCGCCGGCCAGCAACCTGGCGACTGTTGTCTTTCCCGTGCCCGGCGGTCCCCAGAAGATCATCGAGCCGAGTGAGCCCGAGCGGATCATGCGCGTCAGCGCACCATCCTCGCCGGTCAGATGCTCCTGGCCGACCACTTCGCCAAGGCTCGCCGGACGCAGCCGGTCGGCCAAAGGCCGCCCGGGTGGCGCTTTTTCCGGCTCGTCGGCGTTGAACAGGTCAGCCATAGTCCACTCAGTACCGCAGCATCTGGTGCAGCAACTGCCCGTCGCGCTCCACCGTAAAGCGCCACCAGCGCGTCTGCTGCGCGGCAACCGCCGCCAGCTTATCGGGAGTGTCGATCAGTTCGCCATTGACTTCGCGCACGATGTCGCGCGGCTGGAAGCCAAAACCGGCCGCCGGCGAGTTGCGGTCCACGTCGAGGATCGTCACACCTTTGGTGTCGGTCCGCAGCCGGAGGCGCTGCGCCAGGCGTGGCGAAAGCTCGACGACCTTCGCCCCCGAGAAAGGGCTGCGTCCCCGGATCACGACTTCCTTGGCCGACGCTCCCTCGGGCGCACGCTCGAGGCCGATCTCGACCGCTTTTTCCTCGTTCTGGCTGAGCACCCTGAGGCTGGCCTTGCTGCCGACAGGCTTCGTCGCCAGGCGATACCCCAGCGCATCGACATGTTCGATCGCGACATCGTTCATGGCTAGGATTACATCACCCGGCCTCAGACCGGCCCGCGCCGCCGGCCCTTCCGGCTCGATCGCCGCAACGAGCGCGCCGGAAGGGCGCGCCATGCCGAGCGCGTCGGCGATCTGCGCGGTGACCGGCTCGAATGTCGCGCCGATGAACGGGCGTTCGAAGAAATCGCGGCCCTGCTTGGCCGCCTCGGTCACGGCGCGCACAATGTTGGAGGGAATGGCGAAACCGATGCCGATCGAGCCGCCGCTGCGGCTGTAGATGGCCGTGTTGATGCCGACGAGCTGGCCGGTCATGTTGATCAGCGGACCACCGGAATTGCCCGGATTGATCGCCGCGTCAGTCTGGATGAAGAAACCGAAATCGCTGACGCCGATATGCGTGCGGGCAAGTGCGGAGACGATGCCGCTGGTTGTGGTCTGGCCGACGCCGAACGGATTGCCCATCGCCAGGACGAGATCGCCCACCTCCAGCGCGTCGGAATCGCCGATCGGGATCACCGGAAACGGATCGTCGCTTTCGATCTTGAGCACGCCGAGGTCGAGCGATTCGTCCTTGAGCAGCACCTTGCTCTCGAACTCGCGCCCGTCGGCGGTTGCTACCTTCACAGCGTCGGCATCGCGGATGACGTGATAATTGGTGACGACGATGCCGCTCGGATCGACAAGCACGCCGGAACCAAGAGCCGATTGCGCGCGTGGCGGCGCCTGGCGGCCGAAGAACCGTTCGAAGAATGGATCGCCCTCGAAAGGCGAGCGCAGGCGCGCCTGCTGCGACGCATAGACATTAACCACGGCGGGTGCCGTCTCCCTGACCAGCGGCGCGAAGGAGAGCTGGATCTCGGTGCGCCCGAACGGCAGGCGTCGGCCTTGGAGCGCGGGCGGTGGCAGCGGCTCTTCGCCGCCGCTCAAGAGTTCGTTCAGCACGTCCTTGAGGCCGGGATCCTCCTTCGGCTTCGGCTGCTCCTTGGGCGCTGGCGCCGGTTGCGCCGCGGGCGCCTCCTGGGCGCGTGCCGGCATGGCCGAAAGCGCCATTGCTGCGGCCAGCCCAACGGCCATCAGAAAGTGCGGCAATTTCTTCGCAAGCATGCGAATCCTCCAAAACAATGGTCGCGCGCATTGTCGTGAAGATTGTGCGGAATGAAAGGCTTTGCGTGGTGTTCATGTGCTCAGATGTGGCCAGGACAAAATCCATTGCGGCGTGCCGAGGAAACTCATGCCGAGGTTGGCCCAATTTCCACGGCCTAGTCCTGCGTCTCTCCCGAAAGGGTCGTAGCGGCCATTGACGGGCGCTTGGAGAAGCTATCGTACCACGACGAAAGCCGAGGCCTTCCAGTCCCGAACGAATAGACGTCGCGGAACGCAATCCAGCTAAGCGTCGTCGCCAATGCGATCTCGCCAATGTCCGGCGATCCCTTGAGTTCGACCTCCTGCTCGACAAAGTCACAGGCTTCGGCAATCTTTTGCAATTGCGCATCTCGCATGGTCGGCCACCGCAGCGCTTCAGGCCGCCTCTCGGCTTCCCAGCGGACCGCAATGCCTGAATCGGCAATCCCCTGCGCAAGCGCCTGAAGCCTCAGTGCAAGCCAGCGCGCCTTGCCGCTTGCCGGGATCAGCTTTTGACCTTGGTTCATGCTGTCCAGATATTCGCAGATGACGGTGGAGTCGAAAAGCACGAGACCATCATCGCAGATCAACACCGGCACCTTGCCGAGAGGGTTTAGCGAAATGACATCTTCGTTGCGCCGGGTCGGACTCGTCTCTTGATGAACAACCTCCAGTTTGTCGGTGAGACCGATCTCATGCGCGGCGACGAGAACTTTGCGCGCGTAAGGAGAGTGTGTCTGATAGAGAAGTTTCATTGGAAGACTCCTGAGGTCCGCGTGCGCCCTGGCTATCGGTACTCGTATCCACTCTCACCGGAACTTTTGCCTGTCCAGAAATGCCAAAGGGGCCACGTCGGGCCCCTTTGTTAGATGTCCTTGAAAGCTGTCGGCTTATGCCGCTTCGGCTTCCGAATTGGTTTCTTCTGCCTCGATGCGGGCGCGGTCGGCGGCGCCCTTTGCCGAGGTGTCGCGATCGACGAATTCGATGACGGCCAGCGGGGCGTTGTCGCCGTGGCGGAAGCCGGCCTTCATGATCCGCAGATAGCCGCCATTACGGGTGGCGTAGCGCGGGGCGATCGTGTCGAACAGGCGCTTTACGACGCCTTCATTGCCGATCTGTGCGATCACCTGACGGCGGGCGTGCAGGTCGCCGCGCTTGCCAAGCGTGACGAGCTTTTCGACGATCGGACGCAGATCCTTCGCCTTGGGCAGCGTCGTGACGATCTGCTCATGCTCGATCAGCGAGACGGCGAGGTTTGCGAACATCGCGCTGCGGTGGCTTGCACTGCGGCCCAGCCGGCGGCCGGTAAATCCATGGCGCATGGCTCTTCTCCTTCAAATCCTGGTTCGAGGCCATGGCCTCTGATTTCATCAGAGCATGTCCGGGAGGTCAAACCTCCCGAGATCAGGCTCAATACTGGTCTTCGTAACGCTTGGCGAGATCTTCGATGTTTTCCGGCGGCCAGTCGGCCACTTCCATGCCGAGATGGAGGCCCATCGCGGCAAGCACTTCCTTGATCTCGTTCAGCGACTTGCGGCCGAAGTTCGGGGTGCGCAGCATCTCGGCTTCGGTCTTCTGGATCAGGTCGCCGATATAGACGATATTGTCGTTCTTCAGGCAGTTGGCCGAACGCACCGAAAGCTCGAGCTCGTCGACCTTCTTCAAGAGCGCCGGGTTGAACGCCAGCTCGGTCACGGCCTCTTCCGGCGCTGCCTTGTGCGGTTCCTCGAAATTGACGAACAGCGCCAGCTGGTCCTGCAGGATGCGGGCGGCAAACGCGATCGCATCCTCGCCCGAGATCGAACCGTCGGTCTCGATGGTCATGGTCAGCTTATCGTAGTCGAGAACCTGGCCCTCACGGGTGTTCTCGACCTTGTAGGAGACCTTCTTGACCGGCGAATAGAGGCTGTCGACCGGGATGAGGCCGATCGGCGCGTCTTCGGCGCGGTTGCGGTCGGCCGGCACATAGCCCTTACCGGTGTCGACGGTGAACTCCATGCGAATCTCGGCGCCCTCGTCCAGCGTGCAGATGACGTGGTCGGGGTTGAGGATCTCGACGTCGCCTACGGTCTGGATGTCGCCGGCATGCACGGCGCCCGGTCCCTGCTTGCGCACGACCATGCGCTTGGGGCCGTCGCCTTCCATCTTGATGGCAATTTCCTTGATGTTCAGCACGATGTCGGTCACGTCCTCACGGACGCCCGAAATCGAGGAGAACTCGTGCAGAACGCCGTCGATCTGCACGGCAGTCACGGCAGCACCACGCAGCGACGACAGCAGCACGCGGCGAAGCGCGTTGCCGAGCGTCAGGCCGAAGCCGCGCTCGAGCGGCTCGGCGACCAGCGTGGTCAGGGTCTTCTTTTTCGACGAGAACTCGATCTTGTTGGGCTTGATCAGTTCCTGCCAGTTTTTCTGGATCATTTTATCTTCCTTCCGATATCCTGCCACCATCCAATCGTGGCAGGCGATATGGAAAGCCGCGCAGGCGCCAAAAGACGCTCACGCGGCGGTTAAGCAGCAATCAGACGCGGCGCTTCTTGCGCGGGCGGCAGCCATTGTGCGGGATCGGCGTGACGTCGCGGATCGAGGTGATCGTAAAGCCGCCTGCCTGTAGCGCGCGCAGTGCCGATTCACGGCCCGAACCCGGACCGCAGACCTCGACCTCGAGCATGCGCATGCCGTGCTCCTGGGCCTTCTTGCTCACGTCCTCGGCAGCCATCTGTGCAGCAAACGGGGTCGACTTGCGCGAACCCTTGAAGCCTTGGGCGCCCGCCGACGACCAGGCAATCGTGTTGCCCTGCGCGTCGGTGATGGTGATCATCGTGTTGTTGAAGGTCGAGTTGACGTGGGCGACGCCCGACGAAATGTTCTTGCGCTCGCGACGGCGAATGCGCGTGGCTTCCTTGGCCATGATGGTCCTTTCAGTTGATCTCTACACCGCCGTAATGCCAGCGGCTCCACCTTCGTAAGGGAGCAGGGAATAGAGCAGTAAGGGAGTAGGGAAATACGCGACCTTGCGGTGGTTCCCTACTGCCTTACTCCCCTACTCCCATATTCCCCTAAATTACTTCTTCTTGCCGGCAATCGCCTTGGCCGGGCCCTTGCGGGTGCGCGCATTGGTATGCGTGCGCTGGCCGCGAACCGGCAGCGAGCGGCGATGGCGCAGGCCGCGATAGCAGCCGAGGTCCATCAGGCGCTTGATGTTCATCGACACTTCGCGGCGCAGGTCGCCTTCGACCTGATAGTCGCGATCGATGGTCTCGCGGATGGCCAGAACTTCGGCGTCGGTCAGTTGGTTGACGCGACGCTCGGCCGGGATACCGACCTTCTCGACGATCTCGGAAGCGAACTTCTTGCCGATGCCGTGAATGTATTGCAGCGCGATGATGACGCGCTTGTTGGTCGGAATGTTGACGCCTGCTATACGGGCCATCTTCTTCTCCATGTGGGCCGGTCGAGCCGGCGTTTGGGTTGACCCGCGTCCGGTGGAGGCCGGCCCTTGCGGGTATCTTCCAATCAAAAAACCGGCCTGCCCTGCAAGGGCGGCCAGCTACAGACCTGATTGGAATGTAGGCGGCACATAGTCGAGGAAACTGGAAAAGTCAATAAGGAAAGCCGCGCTGCCTGAATTCGTCAAAGATAGCCCGAAACGTCGCGGTCCATATTCGCGATCAGGAGCGGCCTGCTTACGATACTTTCTCGTTCATCCCTAAGCAGCGCGGCCTGGAAGTCATCAGTCTCCTGCTGAAACAGTCGGGATCTTGCTACCAGCAGATCCGTTAGATCGGGGACCCTGCTATCTGCACCAACTCTCTCTTGAACGAGATAATCGACATGGTCAAAATAGTTGACGACACATCCTTTCACATGCGCGTCGTCGCTCCTTGCCGAGTACCGCGTGAGGTGCAATGCGCAAATGAGGGCATTTTGGGCATAGACGACGAGCCGGCCATCTGATGTTCCGGGGCTATCCACATCTGGGATGTGCAACTCTAATTGCAATGCGTCCAGGGCCGATACGGTCGAGCCGACGCAGTATTGCGACCACAGGAACAGGATATGGTCCCGAAGAGGGAACAGCGCCCGGCCGGCGTTGTCCGCAAAAGCGTACCGGCTATAGAATGGCACGATTTTAGACACCAGCAGAAAGCAGGCTTCAGACTTGCGCCGAAAGGGTTTCGACGACGCTAGTTCACTCAACCGATCTATAGTCTCGAAGACCTGCATTCGGATCCGCTCGAGCGAGCAGTGGATGACTACTTACTTATTTCGGCCTTTTCAGCACCGCCTCGATCTCTTTCGTCACGCTGTCGATATCGGCCATGCCATCGACCTGCTCGAGCTGGCCCTTGGCGTAGTAGTAGCCGATCAGCGGCGCCGTCTTCTTGTAGTATTCGCGCAAGCGTTCCGGGAACACAACCGGATCGTCGTCCTTGCGCACCGGCTTGCCGGCGGCCTTGGTCTCTTCCGCCCGCTTGGCGATGCGGCCGACCAGCGCCTTGTCATCGACCACGAGTTCGATGACCGCGTCGAGCTTGAGCCGGCGCTGTTCGAGCATCTTTTCGACCGCGTCAGCCTGCACCAGCGTGCGCGGATAGCCGTCCAGGATAAAACCCTCGGCGCAGTCCTTCTGGTCGATGCGTTCGGCAACGATCGCGTTGACGATCTCATCGGAGACGAGTTCGCCGGCGTCCATCACGGCCTTGGCCTTCAGGCCGATCGGCGTCTGCGCCGCGACCGCCGCCCGCAGCATGTCACCGGTGGAAAGCTGAGGTATGCCGTGTTTTTCGACCAGTCTCTGTGCTTGCGTCCCCTTGCCCGCTCCCGGCGGTCCGAGCAATATCAACCTCATCTGCCTCTCTTGCCCCCGCGCAGCTTCGACTTCTTGATCAGTCCCTCATACTGGTGGGCAATCAGGTGACCCTGGATCTGCGCAACCGTATCCAGCGTTACACTGACCACGATCAGAAGCGAAGTGCCACCAAGGTAGAACGGCACGCCAGTGGCCGAGATCAGGAACTCGGGCAGCAGGCAGACGAGAACGAGGTAGATGGCGCCGACGACGGTTATGCGAGTCAGCACGTAGTCGATGTATTCAGCGGTACGCTCGCCCGGACGGTAGCCGGGAATGAAGCCGGAATGCTTCTTCAACTGATCGGCCGTGTCCTTCGGATTGAACACGATCGCCGTGTAGAAGAAGGCGAAGAAGGCGATCATGGCTGCGTAGAGCAGCATGTAAAGCGGCTGTCCGTGACCGAGGGCGGCAAGGATGGTGTTGGCCCAGCCCGGCATTGTTGTTGTTGCCGAGAATCCGGCGACGGTCGCCGGCAGGAGCAGCAGCGAGGAGGCGAAGATCGGCGGGATAACGCCGGCAGTGTTGAGCTTCAGCGGCAGGTGCGAGGTATCGCCCTGGAACATGCGGTTGCCGACCTGGCGCTTCGGATACTGGATCAAAAGCCGGCGCTGGGCGCGTTCGAAGAAGACGATGATCGCGATGACGGCGATGGCGAGCACGATGATCGCGAGAATCAGGCCGGTCGACAGCGCACCGGTGCGGCCGAGTTCCAGCGTTCCGCTAATCGCCGACGGCAGGCCGGCGACGATGCCGGCGAAGATGATCAGCGAAATGCCGTTGCCGATGCCGCGCGCGGTGATCTGCTCGCCGAGCCACATCAGGAACATGGTGCCGCCGACCAGCGTGATGACGGTGGAGGCGCGGAAAAACATACCGGGATCGGTGACAATGCCCGCGCCGCTCTCAAGCCCGACCGAGATGCCATAGGCCTGGACGATCGCGAGCAGCACAGTGCCGTAGCGCGTATATTGGTTGATGACCTTGCGGCCCTGCTCGCCTTCCTTCTTCAAGGCTTCGAGCGTGGGGATGACCGAAGTCATCAGCTGCATGATGATGGAAGCCGAGATGTAGGGCATGATGCCGAGCGCAAACAGCGCCATGCGCTCGACCGCGCCGCCGGCAAACATGTTGAACATGCCAAGCACGCCGCCTGACTGCTGCGTGAAGGCCTGAGCGAATGCGTCGGGATTGATGCCCGGAAGCGGAATATAAGTGCCGAGCCGGTAGACCAGGAGCGCGCCCAGAGTGAACCAGATGCGCTTCTTCAGGTCTTCGGCCTTGGCGAAGGCTGCGAAATTCAGATTGGATGCAAGTTGTTCAGCAGCCGATGCCATATGGAAGTCTCCGCTTCGTCACGCTCGAAAGCCCGAAGCCGGGCGGCACGTGTCAACGAAGCCACGAGATAGGCTCCGGACAGCAAAGATGCAAGCGGCCGCCACGGAGGCGGCCGCCTGTCAAAAGCTTATTCGGCTTCGGCGGCCTTTTCGGGCAGCTTCACGGAGCCGCCGGCCTTCTCGACCTTCTCGATCGCGGCCTTGGAAGCTCCGGCGACGTCGAAAGCCAGCTTGGCCTTCAGCTCGCCGTCGCTGAGCAGGCGCACACCGTCCTTGGGGCGGCGGATGACACCGGCCTTGACGAGCGCTTCGGCGTTCACGGTTGCCTTGGCGTCGAGCTTCTTGGCGTCGAGCGCCGTCTGGATGCGAGCCAGCGAGACGGTCACATAATCCTTGCGGAAGATGTTGTTGAAGCCGCGCTTCGGCAGGCGCCGGTAGAGCGGCATCTGGCCGCCCTCGAAGCCGTTGATGGCGACGCCGGAGCGCGCCTTCTGGCCCTTCACGCCGCGGCCGGCAGTCTTGCCGGAACCCGAGCCGATGCCGCGCCCGAGGCGCTTCTTCGAATGGGTCGCGCCCTCATTGTCGCGCAGATCGTTGAGTTTCATTGTCTTTCTCCTGCGCCCGGGCCTACTTTTCGTCGACGACGCGGACGAGATGCTGTACCGCCGCGATCATGCCGCGCACCGAAGGGGTGTCTTCGAGCGTGCGGCGGCGATGCATCTTGTTCAGGCCGAGGCCGACCAGCGTCGCGCGCTGTTCCTTCGGACGGCGGATCGGGCTGCCGATCTGCTCGACCGTAACGGTCTTGGTTGCTTTCTTTGCCATGGTCGTGATCCCTGAGCTCGAACGACTATTCCTCGGCCGCTACGGCAGTGCCGCGGCGCGCCTGGAGCGTCGAGTACTTGATGCCGCGCTGGGCCGCCACATCCTTCGGATGCATCTGGCTCTTCAGCGCATCGAACGTCGCGCGCACCATGTTGTACGGGTTCGACGAACCCATCGACTTGGCGACGACATCGTGCATGCCCAGCGTCTCGAAAACGGCGCGCATCGGACCGCCGGCGATGATGCCGGTACCGGCCTTGGCTGCGCGCAGCAGAACCTTGCCGGCGCCATGACGGCCTTCGACGTCGTGGTGCAGCGTACGGCCCGAGCGGAGCGGCACGAAGATCAGCTCGCGCTTGGCGGCCTCGGTCGCCTTGCGGATCGCCTCAGGCACTTCGCGAGCCTTGCCGTGGCCGAAGCCGACGCGGCCCTTCTGGTCGCCGACGACGACGAGAGCTGCAAAGCCGAAGCGCCGGCCGCCCTTGACGACCTTGGCGACGCGGTTGATGTGGACGAGCTTGTCGACGAATTCCGAGTCGCGCTCTTCGCGGTCACGACCGCCGCGGCGGTCATCCCTACGTTCTTGTGCCATTATCCTGTTCCTTATTTTTTTCCGGAAGCACGGTTTCTACAAAGATCCGGCATCACATTCGAACGCCGGGGCGAAAGTTAGAAGCTCAGGCCCGCTTCGCGGGCGGCATCGGCCAGCGCCTTGACGCGTCCGTGATAGATATATGGGCCGCGGTCGAACACGACATCCTTGATGCCGGCCTTCGTGGCGCGTTCGGCAAGCAGCTTGCCGACGGCCGCGGCGGCCGCAACGTCGGCGCCGGTCTTGAGCGCACCCTTCAGATCCTTCTCGAGCGTCGAAGCGGCAGCCACGGTGTGGCCCTTCGAATCATCGATGATCTGCGCGTGGATGTTCTTCGACGAGCGATAGACCGAAAGGCGCAGGCGATCGCCCGAAACCTTCTTGATCTGACGCCGCACGCGCATCGCGCGGCGCTGGGTGGATTCCTTGGAAGCCATGGTACTTATTCCCTGCCTTGTGAAACGGGCGCGGCCATATGCGGTAGGCGCAATGCCTCCCGCGACCACGCACCGTGGCGTTACTTCTTCTTGCCTTCTTTGCGGACGATCTTCTCGCCGGCGTACTTCACGCCCTTGCCCTTGTAGGGCTCGGGTCCGCGATACTTCCGGATTTCCGCCGCAACCTGGCCGACCGCCTGCTTGTCGATGCCTGCGACCACGATTTCGGTCGGCTTCGGCACGGTGATCGTGATGCCTTCGGGCGTCTGATAGACGACATCGTGGCTGAAGCCAAGCGCGAGCTGCAGGTTCTTGCCCTGCAGCGCCGCACGATAGCCGACGCCGCTGATCTCAAGCCGCTTTTCGAAGCCCTGCTTCACGCCCTCGACGATGTTGACGATCTGCGTGCGCGACATGCCCCACTTGGAGCGCGCGACCTTGCTCTGGTCGCGCGGCTGAACGGCGATCTCGCCATTCTCCATCTTGACCAGGACTTCGTCGTTGACCACGAACTTCAGTTCGCCCTTCGGACCCTTCGCCGTGACGGTCTGGCCGTCGACGGTAGCGGTCACGCCTTGCGGCAGCTGAACGGGTTTCTTGCCAATACGAGACATTTTCTTGTCCTTACTTCACGACCGCCAAATCAGAAAATCTGGCAGAGGATTTCGCCGCCGACATTCTGCTCGCGCGCTTCATGATCGGCCATCACGCCCTTCGGGGTCGAAAGGATCGAGATGCCGAGGCCGTTGGCGACCTGCGGGATCGACTTAACCGACACGTAGACGCGGCGACCGGGCTTCGAAACGCGGGCGATCTCGCGAATGACGGGGGCGCCGTCGAAATACTTCAGCTCGATCTCAATCTCGGACTTGCCGTTGTCGAAGTCGGTCTGCGTATAGTCGCGGATATAGCCTTCGCTTTTCAGAACGTCGAGAACGCGGGCGCGCAGACGCGAAGCCGGCGTCGAAACCTTGGACTTCTTGCGGCCATAGGCGTTGCGGATGCGGGTCAGCATATCGCCGAGAGGATCACTCAATGACATGTTATGTCCTCCTTACCAGCTCGACTTGACGAGACCGGGCACAGCGCCCAGCGAGCCAAGTTCACGAAGCGCGATGCGCGACATCTTCAGTTTGCGATAGTAGGCGCGCGGACGGCCGGTAACTTCGCAGCGATTGCGGATACGGATCTTGGCCGAGTTGCGCGGCATCGCCGCGAGCTTCAGCTGCGCCCGGAAACGCTCCTCGATCGGGACGTTCTTGTCCATGATCGTCGCCTTGAGGGCCTTGCGCTTCGCGGCCTTCTGGTCGACGAGCCGGCGGCGCCTGTTGTTCTTCTCGACTGAGCTGGTCTTTGCCATTTCAGATTTTCCTTTGCTCGCTGCCGTTACTGGCGGAAGGGGAAGTTGAAAGCCTTGAGCAGCGCCCGGGCTTCGTCGTCCGTCTTCGCAGTCGTACAAACGATGATGTCCATGCCCCAGATCTGATCAACCTTGTCGTAGTTGATCTCCGGAAACACGATGTGTTCCTTGATGCCCATGGCATAGTTGCCGCGGCCATCGAAGCTCTTGGGGTTCAGGCCGCGGAAGTCGCGAACGCGCGGCAGCGCGATGTTGACCAAGCGATCCAGGAACTCGTACATGCGCTCCTTGCGAAGCGTCACCTTGGTGCCGATCGGCATCTTCTCGCGGACCTTGAAGCCGGCGATCGAATTGCGAGCGTAGGTGATGACCGGCTTCTGACCGGCGATCAGCGCCAGGTCGGCAGCCGCAACGGAAGGCTTCTTGGAATCCGCAGTCGCCTCGCCGACGCCCATGTTGAGCACGATCTTGTCGAGGCGCGGGACCTCCATCTCGTTCTCATACTTGAACTCTTCGAGCAGCGCCTTGCGGATGGTCTCGTTATAGACCGTCTTCAGGCGGGCCTGATATTCTGCCTTAGCCATTGATCACTTCTCCCGAGCGCTTTGCCACGCGCACCTTCTTGCCGTCCTGGATCTGGAAACCGACGCGGGTCGGCTTGCCATCCTTGGGGTCGGCCAGCGCGATGTTCGACAAATGGATCGGCGCTTCCTTCGTAATGATCCCACCCTCTTGGGTCTGGGATTGTTTCTGGTGGCGGCGCACCATGTTGACGCCGCGAACGACGGCCTTGTCGTCCTTCGGTGCTACGCTGAGCACCTCGCCGGTACGGCCCTTGTCCTTGCCGGCCAGGACGACGACCTTGTCGCCTTTGCGAATCTTCTGCATTTTTCCGGCTCCTTACAGCACTTCAGGCGCGAGCGAGATGATCTTCATGTGGTTCCTGGCGCGCAGTTCGCGCGGAACCGGGCCGAAGATGCGCGTGCCGATCGGCTCTTTCTTGTTGTCGACAAGAACGGCCGCGTTCTTGTCGAAACGGATCACGCTGCCGTCCGGGCGGCGGATGTCCTTGGCCGTGCGAACCACGACCGCCTTCATCACATCGCCCTTCTTAACGCGGCCGCGCGGGATGGCTTCCTTGATCGACACCACGATGATGTCGCCGACGGAAGCGTATTTCCGCTTCGAACCGCCCAGCACCTTGATGCACATGACACGACGGGCGCCGGAATTATCCGCGACGTCGAGGTTTGTTTGCATCTGAATCATGACTGGCCGCCTTCTTTATTCGTGGACAGTGGCGTCATGCGCCCTGCCCGGCTTGTCCAAAAATTTCGTTATTGAGCCTGGGCTTCGGTGATGACGACCCAGCGCTTGTCCTTGGAGATCGGAGCCGACTCCTGGATGAAGACCTGGTCGCCTACCTTGCACGCGTTGTTCTCGTCATGCGCCTTGTACTTCTTGGTCTGGCGCACGGTCTTCTTCATCACGGGATGCGTGAAGCGCCGTTCGACCTTGACGACGACCGTCTTCTCGTTCTTGTCGCTGACGACGGTGCCCTGCAGAATGCGCTTTGGCATGTTTTTCGTCCTTAAGCCTTCTTGCCGGCCGATTTTTCGGCGGCGATGGTCTTGATGCGCGCAATGTCCCTGCGGACCTGCTTGACGCGCGCGGTCTTCTCGAGCTGGCCGGTCGCCTTCTGGAAGCGCAGATTGAACTGCTCCTTCTTCAGCGAGGCCAGTTCGTCGGTGAGCTGGTCCTGGGTCTTGGTCCTGACGTCAGAGGCTTTCATGATCAGCCCTTCCCTTATTCTGCGATGCGCTGAACGAAGCGCGTCTTGACCGAGAGCTTGGCCGCGCCGAGACGCAGCGCCTCGCGGGCGATTTCCTCGGAGACGCCGTCGATCTCGAACATGATGCGGCCCGGCTTGACGCGGCACGCCCAGAAATCGACCGCGCCCTTGCCCTTGCCCATGCGGACTTCGGTCGGCTTGGAGGTCACCGGCACATCCGGGAACACACGGATCCAGACGCGGCCCTGGCGCTTCATCTCGCGGGTGATCGCGCGGCGGGCCGCCTCGATCTGGCGCGCGGTGACGCGATCCGGCTCCATCGCCTTCAGACCAAAGCCGCCAAAATCCAGATTGGTGCCGCCCTTGGCAAGCCCGTGGATGCGGCCCTTGAACTGCTTGCGGAACTTTGTGCGCTTTGGCTGCAGCATCGTTCTTTACTCCAAATCCTAATGCTTATCAGGCGTTTTCGCGGCGGCGGCTGCGCTCGCCCCGGTCGCCTGCATGCGAATGATCGCCTTCGGTGGCGCGGCGCTCCGAAGCCATCGGGTCGTGCTCGAGGATCTCGCCCTTGAACACCCAGACCTTGACGCCGCAGATGCCGTAGGCGGTCTGCGCTTCGGCGGTTCCGTAATCGACATCGGCGCGCAGCGTGTGCAGCGGCACGCGGCCCTCGCGGTACCACTCCATGCGCGCGATTTCAGCGCCGCCGAGACGGCCCGAGCAGTTGATGCGGATGCCTTCGGCGCCGAGACGCATGGCCGACTGCACGGCGCGCTTCATGGCGCGGCGGAACGCGATGCGGCGCTCGAGCTGCTGGGCGATGGACTGCGCGACCAGGATGGCGTCGATCTCGGGCTTGCGCACCTCGACGATGTTCAGGTGCGTCTCCGACTTCGTCATCTCCATCAGCTTCTTGCGAAGCTTCTCGATGTCGGCGCCCTTCTTGCCGATGATCAGGCCAGGGCGGGCGGCATGGATGGTGACGCGGCACTTCTTGTGCGGACGCTCGATGACGACCTTGGAGATCGCGGCCTGCTTAAGCTCGTTCTTCAGGTACTCACGGATCTTGATGTCTTCATGCAACAGCTTGCCGTACTCGCCGGTGTTTGCGTACCAGCGCGAGTCCCAGGTGCGGTTGATGCCGAGGCGGAAACCGATCGGATTGATTTTCTGACCCATCAGGCGGCCTCCCCTTTCTCTTCGACTTCACGAACGACGATCGTGAGGTGCGAAAACGGCTTTTCGATCCGGCTGGCGCGGCCGCGGCCACGGGCATGGAAACGCTTCATGACAATCGACTTTCCGACATAGGCTTCCGCCACCACGAGGGCGTCGACGTCGAGGTCGTGATTGTTCTCGGCATTGGCGATCGCCGATTCCAGCGTCTTCTTGACGGTGCCGGAAATGCGCTTGCGCGAAAATTCGAGATCCGACAGCGCAGTCGCCACCTTCTTGCCGCGGATAAGCGCGGCAACGAGGTTCAGCTTCTGCGGGCTGATGCGGATGGTGCGGAGAACCGCGCGCGCCTCGTTGTCAGCAAGCCTGCGCGGAGCTTTGGCCTTGCCCATGTTACTTCCTCTTCGCTTTCTTGTCCGCGCCGTGACCGTAATAGGTCCGGGTCGGGGCGAATTCGCCGAACTTGTGGCCGACCATGTCTTCCGACACGGAGACCGGGATGTGCTTCTGGCCGTTGTAGACGCCGAAGGTCAGGCCGACGAACTGCGGCAGAATGGTAGAGCGGCGGCTCCACATCTTGATCACTTCACTACGGCCGCCTTCGCGCACCTTCTCGGCTTTCTTCAAGAGAAAGCCGTCGATGAACGGGCCTTTCCAAACTGAACGGGTCACTTCCGCCTACCTCTCTTTAGCTCTTGCGCTGATGACGCGAGCGCAGGATGAACTTGTCGGTCGCCTTGTTGGACCGCGTCTTCTTGCCCTTGGTCGGCTTGCCCCACGGCGACACCGGATTGCGTCCGCCGGAGGTGCGGCCTTCGCCGCCGCCATGCGGGTGATCGACCGGGTTCATGGTCACGCCGCGATTGTGTGGGCGCTTGCCGAGCCAGACCTTGCGGCCGGCCTTGCCGAGATTGATGTTGGCGTGGTCCGGATTGGAGACCGCGCCGACGGTGGCGATGCACAAGCCGCTGACGACGCGCTGCTCGCCCGAATTGAGGCGCAGGATCGCCATGCCCTGGTCACGGCCAACGAGCTGGGCGTATGAACCGGCCGAACGCGCGATCTGGCCGCCCTTGCCGGGCTTCAGCTCGACATTGTGGACGATCGTGCCGACCGGCATGGCCGAAAGCGGCATCGCATTGCCCGGCTTCACGTCGACCGCCTCGCCGGCGATGATCTTGTCGCCGACGGCCAGACGCTGCGGCGCCAGGATGTAGTTCAGCTCGCCGTCATCATACTTGACCAGCGCGATGAAGGCGGTGCGGTTCGGGTCGTACTCGATCCGCTCGACCGTCGCCTGCATATCGAACTTGCGGCGCTTGAAGTCGATGATGCGATACGAACGCTTGTGGCCGCCGCCGATGAAGCGGGCGGTGATGCGGCCGTAATTGTTGCGGCCGCCCGACTTGGTCAGACCTTCCGTCAGGCCCTTGACCGGCTTGCCCTTGTAGAGGGCCGAGCGGTCGACGAGAACCAGCTGACGAAGGCTGGGCGTTACCGGTTTGAAATTCTTCAATGCCATTTTACTGTCCTCGCGCCTCTCAGAGACCCGTAGCGACGTCGATCGACTGGCCTTCGGCCAGCGTCACAACCGCCTTCTTCACATCGCTCTGCCGGCCTGCCGTGCCGCGGAAACGCTTCACCTTGCCCTTGCGGATCAGGGTGTTGACGGCCGTCACCTTGACGCTGAACAGCGCCTCGATGGCAGCCTTGATTTCCGGCTTCGTCGCCTTCTTGGCGACGTTGAACACGACCTGGTTCTGTTCGGAAGCCATGGTCGACTTTTCGGTGATCGCCGGGCTGACGATCACGTCGTAGTGGCGGAGATCCGTCATTTGAAGCGCTCCTCGAGGGCCTCGACGGCGGCCTTGGAAAGGACCAGCGTGCCGCGGCGCAGAATGTCGTAGACGTTGATGCCCTGGATCGGCAGCACGTCGATGTTCGGGATGTTCGTGGCCGCGCGCTTGAAGTTAACGTCAAGCTCGGCGCCGCCGATCATCAGTGCGTTGGTCAGGCCGAGCTTCTCGAAGTTTGCCACCAGCGCCTTCGTCTTGGCTTCGGTCAGCTTCAGATCATCGACGATGATCAGGCTGGACGACTTGGCCTTGGCCGACAGCGCATGCTTCAGGCCGAGAGCGCGGACCTTCTTGGGAAGGTCGTGCTCATGGCTGCGAACGACCGGGCCGTGAGCCTTGCCGCCGCCGCGGAACTGCGGAGCGCGAGCCGAATGGTGACGGGCGCGGCCCGTACCCTTCTGCTTGTACATCTTGGCGCCGGTGCGCGCGATTTCGGCGCGGCCTTTGGTCTTGTGCGTGCCCTGCTGCTTCTTGGCGAGCTGCCAGCGCACGACGCGCTGCAGGATGTCCTCGCGCGGGTCAAGGCCGAAAATCTCTTCCGAGAGCTTGACCTTGCCGGCGTCTTCGCCGCCAAGCGTTGAAATCTTGAGATCCATTATTCCGCTCCCTCATTGGCCGGAGCTGCGCTCTTGGCCGCGGCGCGAATGCCGGCGGGCCTCGGCGCGTTTTCAGGCAACGCTTCCTTGACGGCGTCGCGAACCAGGATCCACGCGCCCTTCGAACCCGGAACCGCACCGCGGATCAGGATCAGGCCACGGTCCGTATCGGTCGAAACGACCTCGACATTCTGGGTGGTCACGCGGGTCGAGCCCATGTGGCCGGCCATCTTCTTGCCCTTGAACACCTTGCCCGGGTCCTGGCGCTGGCCGGTCGAGCCGTGCGTGCGGTGCGACACCGAGTTACCGTGGGTCGCGCGTCCACCACCGAAATTGTGGCGTTTGATGACGCCCTGGAAGCCCTTGCCGATCGTGGTGCCGGTCACGTCGACCTTCTGGCCGGGCACATAGTGCTCGACCGTGATCTCGGCGCCGATGTCGAGCATGTTTTCATCGGAGACGCGGAATTCCGCGACCTTCGACTTCGGCTCGACCGAGGCGGCGGCGAAATGGCCGCGCATCGACTTCGACGTGTTCTTGACCTTGGCCAGACCAACGCCGAGCTGGACGGCGGTGTAGCCGTTCTTCTCTTTCGTGCGCTGAGCCACGACCTGGCAGTTCTCCATGCGGAGAACAGTGACCGGAACATGCTCGCCGGCGTCGTTGTAGACGCGGGTCATGCCCAACTTCTGTGCTATAACACCTGAACGCATCGGTTCGTTTTCCTTCAGAGGAGCCTTTGGGTCTTCGCCCGCCGGCTCATGTCAGCTCTCAGAGCTTGATTTCGACATCGACGCCGGCTGCGAGATCGAGCTTCATCAGCGCATCGACCGTCTGGGGCGTCGGGTCCACGATATCGAGCAGCCGCTTGTGCGTGCGCATCTCGAACTGCTCACGGCTCTTCTTGTCGACATGCGGCGAGCGGTTGACCGTGAATTTCTCGATCCGCGTCGGCAGCGGAATGGGGCCGCGGACGTTGGCGCCGGTGCGCTTTGCCGTCGACACGATCTCGCGCGTCGAGGCATCGAGCACCCGGTGGTCAAACGCTTTCAGGCGTATGCGGATATTCTGGCCGTTCATTCGTCTTTTCCTTGTTCTGGCGCGGCGCGGGCGAAGTCCCGCCCGCGACAGATCGGTTATTTGTTATTCGGTGATCGTCACGACGACGCCGGCGCCGACGGTGCGGCCGCCTTCGCGGATGGCGAAGCGCAGCTTCTCCTCCATGGCGATCGGCACGATCAGCTCGACATCGACCGTCACATTGTCGCCCGGCATCACCATTTCGGTGCCTTCGGCCAGCGACACGATGCCGGTCACGTCCGTCGTGCGGAAGTAGAACTGCGGACGGTAGTTGGTGAAGAACGGCGTGTGGCGCCCGCCCTCCTCCTTGGTCAGGATGTAGGCCTCGGCCTTGAACTTCTTGTGCGGCTTGACCGAGCCGGGCTTGGCCAGAACCTGGCCGCGCTCGACGCCCTCGCGGTCGACGCCGCGCAACAGCGCGCCGATATTGTCGCCGGCCTGGCCCTGGTCGAGCAGTTTTCTGAACATCTCAACGCCCGTGCAGGTCGTCTTGGTGGTTGGGCGGATGCCGACGATCTCAAGCTCCTCGCCGACCTTGACCACGCCGCGCTCGACGCGCCCGGTCACCACCGTGCCGCGGCCCGAGATCGAGAACACGTCCTCGATCGGCATCAGGAAAGGCTGGTCGATCGGGCGCTCCGGCGTCGGGATGTAGCTGTCGACGGCTTCCATCAGCTCGCGGATCGCATCCTCGCCGATCTTCTTGTCCGAATCCTCGAGAGCGGCCAGAGCCGAACCCTTGATGATCGGAATGTCGTCGCCGGGGAACTCGTTCTTCGACAGGAGCTCGCGCACCTCCAGCTCGACCAGCTCAAGCAGCTCGGCGTCGTCGACCTGGTCGACCTTGTTAAGAAACACAACGATCGAAGGCACGCCGACCTGGCGGGCAAGCAGGATGTGCTCGCGGGTCTGCGGCATCGGGCCGTCGGCGGCCGAAACCACCAGGATCGCGCCGTCCATCTGCGCCGCGCCCGTGATCATGTTCTTCACATAGTCGGCGTGGCCGGGGCAGTCGACATGCGCATAGTGCCGGTTCGGCGTCTCGTATTCGACATGCGCCGTCGAGATCGTGATGCCGCGCGCCTTCTCCTCCGGCGCCGCGTCGATCTGGTCGTAGGCCTTGTACTCGCCGAAATACTTGGTGATCGCAGCCGTCAGCGACGTCTTGCCGTGGTCGACATGGCCGATCGTGCCAATGTTCACATGCGGCTTCGTGCGCTCGAATTTACTCTTGGCCATGTGAGGTCTCCATTCCTAGCCCGGTTAAGGCAACTGATTAAGCGACTGACGCAGTTCCCTGGAACTACGCGTATTTCTTCTGGACTTCCTGAGCCACCGCGGTCGGCACCGGCTCATAGTGGTCGAACTGCATCGTGTACTGGGCGCGGCCCTGCGACATCGAACGCAGATTGTCGACGTACTTGAACATGTTGGCCAGCGGCACCATCGCGTTGACGACGACGGCGACACCGCGGGTCTCCTGACCCTGGATCTGGCCGCGGCGGGAGTTCAAATCGCCGATGACGTTGCCGACATAATCTTCCGGCGTCACCACCTCGACCTTCATGATCGGCTCGAGCAGCTGCACACCAAGCTTCGGCGCAGCTTCACGGAAGCAGGCGCGGCCAGCGATTTCGAACGCCAGAACCGACGAGTCGACATCGTGGAAGGCGCCGTCGATGAGAGTGGCCTTCACGCCGATCATCGGGAAGCCGGCGAACGGGCCCGACGACATGACGCTGTTGATGCCCTTCTCGACGCCGGGGATGTACTCCTTCGGCACGGCGCCGCCGACGATCTTCGATTCGAACTGGAACTCGGTGCTTTCCGGATCCGGCTCGAAGAGCAGCTTGACACGGGCGAACTGGCCGGTACCGCCGGTCTGCTTCTTATGGGTGTAGTCCTGCTCGTGCGAGCGGGTGATCGTCTCGCGATAGGCCACCTGCGGCGCGCCGACATTGGCCTCTACCTTGAACTCGCGGCGCATGCGGTCGACGATGATGTCGAGGTGCAGTTCGCCCATGCCGGCAATGATGGTCTGGCCGGATTCTTCGTCGGTCTTGACGCGGAAGGACGGATCCTCAGCAGCCAGGCGATGAAGAGCAAGACCCATCTTTTCCTGGTCGTTCTTGGTCTTCGGCTCGATGGCGATCTGGATAACCGGATCGGGGAATTCCATGCGCTCGAGGATCACCGGATGGGCCGGATCACACAGCGTATCGCCGGTGGTCGTGTCCTTGAGACCAGCCAGCGCCACGATGTCGCCGGCGTAAGCCTCGTCGATGTCCGCGCGGGAGTTCGCATGCATCTGCAGCATGCGGCCGATGCGCTCTTTCTTGCCCTTGACCGTATTGTCGACCGACGCGCCCTTGGTGAGCTTGCCCGAATAGATGCGGGCAAAGGTCAGCGAACCGACGAACGGGTCGTTCATGATCTTGAAGGCCAGCATCGACAGCGGTTCGCTATCATCGGCATGGCGCTCGATCTCGGCATCGGTCTTGGCGTCGACGCCCTTGATCGCCGGCACGTCGAGCGGCGAAGGCAGGTATTCCACGACGGCGTCGAGCAGCGGCTGCACGCCCTTGTTCTTGAAGGCCGAGCCGCAGAACATCGGGAAGAACTTCACCGCGATGGTGCCCTTGCGGATCAGAGCGCGGATCTCGTCGTTCGACGGCATCTTGCCTTCGAGGTAGTTCTCGAGCGCGGTCTCGTCCATTTCGACGGCGGCTTCGATCATCTTCTCGCGGAATTCTTCGGCGCGCGCCTTGAGGTCGGCCGGAATCTCGACAACGTCCCAGGCAGCGCCCAGAGACTCGTCGCGCCATACCAGCGCGTTCATCTCGACGAGGTCGACGACGCCCTTGAACTCGGTCTCGGCGCCGATCGGCAACTGCATGACGACGGCCTGCGCACCGAGGCGCGAGCCGATCATCTCGACCGAGCGATAGAAGTCGGCGCCGACCTTGTCCATCTTGTTGCAGAAGATCATGCGCGGGACGCGGTACTTGTCGGCCTGGCGCCAGACAGTCTCGGTCTGCGGCTCTACGCCGGCATTCGCATCGAGCAGCGCGATCGCGCCGTCGAGAACGCGCAGCGAACGCTCCACCTCGATGGTGAAGTCGACGTGGCCGGGCGTGTCGATGATGTTGAAGCGGCGCAGCTTGCCGTCACGACCCTTCCAGAAGGTCGTGGTCGCGGCTGAGGTGATGGTGATGCCGCGCTCCTGCTCCTGTTCCATCCAGTCCATGGTCGCGGCGCCGTCATGGACTTCGCCGATCTTGTGCGATTTGCCGGTATAATAGAGCACGCGCTCCGTGGTCGTGGTCTTGCCGGCGTCGATGTGCGCCATGATGCCGAAGTTGCGATAGTCTTCGATCTTGTATTCGCGTGCCATGGTGGATGCCTCTCAGTCTCTTTTCCGCGCGCTTACCAGCGATAGTGCGCGAAGGCGCGGTTGGCTTCCGCCATCTTGTGGGTGTCTTCACGTTTCTTGACGGCAGTGCCGCGATTGTTCGCAGCATCCATCAGTTCGCCCGAAAGACGCTCGACCATGGTGGTTTCGTTGCGGTTGCGCGCAGCCGTGATCAGCCAGCGGATGGCGAGCGCCTGACGGCGCTCGGGGCGCACGTCGACCGGAACCTGGTAGGTGGCGCCGCCGACACGACGCGAACGCACTTCCACATGCGGCGCGACATTGTCGAGCGCCTGATGGAACACCGTCACCGGCTCCTGCTTGGTCTTGGCCTGAACCTGGTCGAGCGCGCCATAGACGATGGTCTCAGCGACCGACTTCTTGCCGTGATACATGACGGCGTTCATGAACTTGGTGACGATCAGGTCGCCGAACTTAGGGTCCGGGTTAATCTCACGCTTTTCTGCACTGTGACGTCGGGACATGGTTCTCGTCTCTCAACTGCAAAGCTCGGCGGCGAAGCCTGAGCCTGTAACCTTACTTCGGACGCTTGGCGCCGTACTTCGAACGGCGCTGCTTGCGGTTCTTCACGCCCTGCGTGTCGAGCACGCCGCGGATGATGTGATAGCGCACGCCCGGAAGATCCTTCACGCGGCCGCCGCGGATCATCACCACGGAGTGCTCCTGAAGGTTGTGGCCTTCGCCGGGGATGTAGCCGATCACCTCGAAGCCGTTGGTCAGGCGGATTTTCGCGACCTTGCGGAGCGCGGAGTTCGGCTTCTTCGGCGTCGTCGTGTAGACGCGCGTGCAGACGCCCCGCTTCTGCGGATTGGCCTGCATGGCCGGAACCTTATTGCGCTTCACCGGCGCTATGCGCGGCTTGCGGATCAGCTGGTTGACGGTAGGCATTAAACCCTCTTGTCTCTAATTCCGTGTCTCGAGCCCATTCACGGGCGGCTTCAAGCGTCGTTTCCATACGCAAATTCAGGCCCCAAACCGCTAATCGCGGTCCTGCCCGAACAAAAAAGCAGAGGAAGCGGAAGCCGCTTCATGCACGCCGGAAATGTGTTTTCGCTCTTAAAACGAACCTTGTTTGAGGCAAACTCCGGGGCGCGACGCCCTGGAAAGCCAAACCTCACATCGGTTCAGACGCCGCGGGTAATACTCGCAACACCCCGTACCGTCAACCCCGCATCGGAGATAATCTTAGCGAAACCGGGACTTTGCCGACGACACCGGCAGCCGCGACATTATCTTTCGTCATTTCGCAGTTGCGAAATAGAAAGTGACGCGGTTTTGTCTGTCAGTCGGCGGAGCTTCATGCAAAAACCCGCTTCAGGGCGTCAGATAGGCGCTTGCGGCCTTCGGGACAAGAGAATCGGGAATCACAACATGAACGACAATGAGGAAAGGCCGGTCACCATCATCACCGGGCGGGTGTGGCGCAGGAAGGGCGGCAAGTCCGATGGCGTGCATGTGATGCTGGTCGCGCCGGACGACGATTCCGCCGTGCGGACGGCGCTCGGGGCGCTCGCCAAGGAGGGCTACGCCGAAGCCGAGCTCGACCAGATCGGCGACATGCAGGGCGAACCCGACGAGGAGCCGCATCTCTCGGCCTGGCAGGGCGCGCTGGAGGGCGAAGTGTCGATCGTGACGTTCAAGGAGAGTGTTTGAGCGCCTTGAGACGACAGCCCCTGCCGATAGAATGCAAAAAAACATAAAAGCCGCCGGGTCGCCCCGGCGGCTTTTCGTTCCTGATGAACCCCGCGATTATTCCGCGGCGTTGGTCATGTCGGCCAGCATCGGCTCGGCCGTCTCGGCGCCCGACGACTTGCGTCGCTCGTCGATGATCAGCTCGTCGCGCGAGGTCGCGATGCGCCGGATCTGGCTCATCTGCCCGCCCGTGCCCGCCGGGATGAGGCGGCCGACGATGACGTTTTCCTTGAGACCCTGGAGCATGTCGGTCTTGCCGGCCACCGCGGCTTCCGTCAGCACCCGCGTCGTCTCCTGGAAGGAGGCGGCGGAGATGAAGGACGGCGTCTGCAGCGAGGCCTTGGTGATGCCGAGGAGCACCGGCTGGCCTTCGGCGGGCTTCTTGCCCTCCTCGACCAGGCGATCGTTGATCTCTTCCAGCTCGATCACGTCGACGTGGTCGCCCGGAATGTAGGTCGAGTCGCCCTGCGCGGTGATCTCGACCTTCTGCAGCATCTGGCGAACGATCACCTCGATGTGCTTGTCGTTGATCAACACGCCCTGCAACCGGTAGACCTCCTGGATCTCGTTGACGAGGTAGGAAGCCAGAGCCTCCACGCCCTTGATCGCCAGGATGTCGTGCGGCGCCGGGTTGCCGTCGAGGATGTAGTCGCCCTTCTCGATAGCGTCACCGTCCTGGAGATGGAACGGCTTGCCCTTCGGGATCAGGTATTCGACCGGCTCGAGCGTCGAGTCATGCGGCTCGATGATGATGCGGCGCTTGTTCTTGTAGTCGCGGCCGAACCGGATCGTGCCGTCGATCTCGGCAATGATGGCGTGATCCTTCGGACGGCGTGCCTCGAAGAGCTCGGCCACACGCGGCAGACCGCCGGTGATGTCCTTGGTCTTCGCGCTTTCCATCGGAATACGCGCAATCACGTCGCCCGGACGCACCATCGCGCCGGGTTCCACCGACAGGATCGCCTCGACCGAGAGCAGGAAGCGGGCTTCGCCGCCCTTGGCGAGCTTGCCGACCTTGCCCTTGGCGTCATGGATGGCGATCGCCGGCTTGAGATCCGAGCCGCGCGGCGTCGAGCGCCAGTCAATGACCTCGCGCTTGGTGATACCGGTCGACTCGTCGGCCGTTTCCTGCACGGAGATGCCGTCGACCAGATCCTCGAACACCACCCTGCCCTCGATTTCGGTGAGGATCGGACGGGTGTACGGGTCCCACTCGGCGATGCGCTGGCCTCGCTTCACCTTGTCGCCATCGTCCACGAAGATGCGAGAGCCATAAGTGACGCGGTGCGTGGCGCGCTCTTTGCCGGCTTCGTCGAGGATCAGGACCGCCATGTTGCGGCCCATGACCATCAGCTGGCCGTCGGAATTGCGAACCACGTTACGGTTGCGGATCTCGACCGTGCCCTCATACGACGCTTCCAGGAACGAACTGTCGACGACCTGCGCCGTGCCGCCCATGTGGAAGGTGCGCATGGTGAGCTGCGTGCCCGGCTCTCCGATCGACTGCGCCGCGATGACGCCAACGGCTTCGCCCTGGTTGACGGGCGTGCCGCGAGCCAGGTCGCGACCGTAGCAGACCGCGCAAACGCCGGTCCTGACCTCGCAGGTCAGCGCCGAGCGGATGCGCACCGACTGGATGCCGGCCTTTTCGATCTGCTCGATGTCGCGCTCATCCATCAGCGTGCCCGCCTTGACGATCAGATCGCCCGTGATCGGGTGATTGATGTCGTCGAGCGCGGTGCGGCCGAGGATGCGCTGGCCGAGCGACGCGACCACCTGGCCAGCATCGACGATCGGCTGCATGGTCAGGCCCTTCTCGGTGCCGCAGTCGATCGAGTTGACGATGCAGTCCTGCGCCACGTCGACGAGGCGGCGGGTCAGGTAGCCGGAGTTCGCGGTCTTCAGCGCGGTGTCCGCGAGGCCCTTGCGGGCGCCGTGGGTCGAGTTGAAGTATTCAAGAACGGTCAGACCTTCCTTGAAGTTCGAGATGATCGGCGTCTCGATGATCTCGCCCGAAGGCTTGGCCATCAGGCCGCGCATGCCGGCAAGCTGGCGCATCTGGGTCGGAGACCCGCGGGCGCCGGAGTGGCTCATCATGTAGATCGAGTTCATCGGCTTCTGACGGCCGTTCTCCTCGAACTCGACCGCCTTGATGCGGGCCATCATCTTGTCGGCGACCTTTTCCGAGCACTTGGCCCAGGCGTCGACCACCTTGTTGTACTTCTCGCCCTGGGTGATCAGACCGTCATTGTACTGCTGCTCGTATTCCTTCGCGAGCGTGTCGGTCTGCGCGATCAGTTCCGCCTTGTCCTCGGGGATCAGCATGTCGTCCTTGCCGAACGAAATGCCGGCCTTGCAAGCGTGGCTGAAGCCGAGCGCCATGATGCGGTCGCAGAAAATGACCGTCTCCTTCTGACCGCAGTGACGATAGACGGTGTCGATCATCTTGGAGATGTTCTTCTTGGTCATCTCCTGGTTGGCGATCTCGAACGGCACGTTGACGTTCTTCGGCAGAAGCTCGCCGATGATCATGCGGCCGGGCGTCGTGTCGTAGATCTTCGACACGACGTTGCCTTCCGCATCCACGGTCCGGAAGCGGCCCTTGATCTTGGCGTGCAGCGTCACCGCCTTGGTCTCGAGCGCGTGCTGGAGTTCGCCCATGTCGGCAAACACCATGCCCTCGCCCGGCTCGTTCTGATTGACGATCGACAGGTAGTAGAGGCCAAGCACCATGTCCTGCGACGGCACGATGATCGGTGCGCCGGAAGCAGGATGCAGGATGTTGTTGGTCGACATCATCAGCACGCGGGCTTCAAGCTGAGCCTCGAGCGACAGCGGCACGTGAACGGCCATCTGGTCGCCGTCGAAGTCAGCATTGAATGCGGTGCAGACCAGCGGGTGAAGCTGGATCGCCTTGCCTTCGATCAGGATCGGCTCGAACGCCTGGATGCCGAGGCGGTGCAGCGTCGGCGCGCGGTTGAGCAGCACCGGATGCTCGCGGATAACCTCGTCGAGGATATCCCAGACTTCCGGCTTTTCCTTCTCGACCAGTTTCTTCGCCTGCTTGACGGTCGAGGAGTAACCTTTGGCGTCGAGACGGGCGTAGATGAACGGCTTGAACAGTTCGAGCGCCATCTTCTTCGGCAGGCCGCACTGGTGCAGCTTGAGCTCCGGACCGGTCACGATGACCGAGCGGCCGGAATAGTCGACGCGTTTGCCGAGTAGGTTCTGACGGAACCGGCCCTGCTTGCCCTTCAGCATGTCCGACAGCGACTTCAGCGGGCGCTTGTTGGCGCCGGTAATGACGCGGCCGCGGCGGCCATTGTCGAACAGCGCGTCGACGGCCTCCTGCAGCATGCGCTTTTCGTTGCGGATGATGATGCCCGGCGCGCGCAGCTCGATCAGCCGCTTCAGACGGTTGTTGCGGTTGATGACGCGGCGGTAGAGATCGTTCAGATCGGACGTGGCGAAGCGGCCGCCATCCAACGGGACGAGCGGGCGCAGGTCCGGCGGGATCACCGGCACGACCTTCATGATCATCCATTCCGGACGATTGCCGGATTCCATGAAGTTCTCGACGACCTTCAGCCGCTTCAGATACTTCTTCTGCTTCAGCTCCGACGTGGTCGAGGCAAGCTCGGAGCGCAAATCGCCCGCGATCTTCTCCAGGTCCATGCCGGCAAGCAGGTCATGGATGGCTTCAGCGCCGATCATGGCGGTGAACTGGTCCTCGCCATACTCGTCGACGGCGATCATGTACTCTTCTTCGGAAAGAAGCTGGTGCTCCTTGAGCGCCGTCAGGCCCGGCTCGGTGACGATGTAGTTCTCGAAATAGAGAACCCGCTCGATGTCCTTGAGCGTCATGTCGAGCAGGGTGCCGATGCGGGAGGGCAGCGACTTCAGGAACCAGATATGGGCGACCGGCGCGGCGAGTTCGATATGGCCCATGCGCTCGCGCCGCACGCGCGACAAGGTGACCTCGACGCCGCACTTCTCGCAGATGACGCCCTTGTACTTCATGCGCTTGTACTTGCCGCACAGGCACTCGTAGTCCTTGATCGGGCCGAAAATACGCGCGCAGAACAGGCCGTCGCGCTCTGGCTTGAATGTGCGGTAGTTGATCGTTTCAGGCTTCTTGATCTCGCCGAACGACCAGGACAGAATCTTTTCCGGGCTGGCGAGCGAAATCCGGATGGAATCGAACACCTGCGCCGGGGCGTTGTTGTTGAAGAGATTCATGACCTCTTGGTTCATGCCGTTCTCCTTGTGGGACCGAATGGTCCCTTTCGAACAATTGTGGGCGATTTCACCCCTTGGCGATCCGCTCTGGCGCTGCCGCTTCGCTGGCGCAGCCGGATCCGTGCAGTCGGTCGCCGGGCGACCGGATATCTAGGCGACGCAGCCGCGGAGTGAACCTCCGCGGCGCGCATTTTTTCTTACTCCGCAGCGTCGGGCAGACGCGCCGGCAGCTCGTCGATCCTGGTGTTTTCCAGTTCGACATTGAGGCCGAGCGAGCGCATTTCCTTGACGAGAACGTTGAAGCTCTCGGGAATACCCGCCTCGAAGCTGTCGTCGCCGCGGACGATCGCTTCGTAGACCTTGGTGCGGCCCGCCACGTCGTCCGACTTCACGGTCAGCATTTCCTGCAGCGTGTAGGCGGCACCGTAGGCTTCGAGCGCCCAGACCTCCATTTCGCCGAAGCGCTGGCCGCCGAACTGCGCCTTGCCGCCCAGCGGCTGCTGGGTGACGAGCGAGTATGGCCCGATAGAGCGCGCGTGGATCTTGTCGTCGACCAGATGGTGAAGCTTGAGCATATATATGTAGCCCATCGTCACTTTGCGATCGAACGGCTCACCGGTGCGCCCGTCATAGAGCTGCGACTGGCCGCTGGTGTGAAGGCCCGCCCGTTCCAGCATCTCGTTGATGTGGACCTCGTGCGCGCCGTCGAACACCGGCGTGGCGATCGAAACGCCGCGCTTCATCTGCTCGCCGAGGCGAACGATCGACTCGTCGTCGAAGTTGCGCACCGGCTCGTTGCGGTCGTTTTCCGGGATCAGGTTCTCGATCTCGGCCCTCAGCGGCTTGATGTTGCCGTCCGCCTTGTAGGCTTCGATCATCTCGCCGATCTTGCGGCCCATTCCGGCGCAGGCCCAGCCCAGATGCGTCTCCAGGATTTGGCCGACATTCATGCGCGAAGGCACGCCCAACGGGTTGAGCACGATGTCCGCATGCGTGCCGTCCTCGAGGAACGGCATGTCCTCGACCGGAACGATCCGCGAAACGACGCCCTTGTTGCCGTGACGGCCGGCCATCTTGTCGCCGGGCTGCATCTTGCGCTTCACGGCCACGAAGACCTTGACCATCTTCATGACGCCGGGCGGCATCTCGTCGCCGCGCTGCACCTTCTCGACCTTGTCCATGAAGCGCTGCTCGAGCGCCTTCTTGGAATCGTCGTACTGGCCGCGCAGTGCCTCGAGTTCGCTTTGCAGCTTCTCGTCCTCGATGGCGAACTGCCACCACTGCGAACGCGGGTACTCGCCGAGCGTCTCCCTGGAGAGCTTGGAGCCCTTCTTGAAGCCCTTCGGCCCTGCGATCGCTTCCTTGCCGTCAAGCATGTCGGAAAGGCGCGAATAGACGTTGCGATCGAGGATCGCCTGCTCGTCGTCGCGGTCCTTCGCCAGACGCTCGATCTCCTCGCGCTCGATCGCCATTGCGCGCTCGTCCTTCTCCACGCCGTGGCGGTTGAAGACGCGCACTTCGACGACCGTGCCGTAAGTGCCGGGCGGCATACGCATGGAGGTGTCGCGGACATCCGAAGCCTTCTCGCCGAAGATGGCGCGCAGGAGCTTTTCCTCTGGCGTCATCGGGCTTTCGCCCTTCGGCGTGATCTTGCCGACCAGGATATCTCCCGGCAGCACTTCCGCGCCGATATAGACGATGCCGGCTTCGTCGAGGTTTTTCAGCGCTTCTTCCGAGACGTTCGGAATGTCGCGCGTGATTTCCTCAGGCCCGAGCTTGGTATCGCGGGCCATGACCTCGAACTCCTCGATGTGGATCGAGGTGAAGACGTCGTCCGACACGATTTTCTCGGAGAGAAGGATCGAGTCCTCGTAGTTGTAGCCGTTCCACGGCATGAACGCGACGAGCACGTTGCGGCCGAGCGCCAGATCGCCGAGATCGGTGGACGGACCGTCGGCGATGATGTCGCCCTTGTTGACGCGGTCGCCCATGCGGACCAGCGGACGCTGGTTGATGCAGGTGTTCTGGTTCGAACGCTGGAACTTCATCAGCCGGTAGATGTCGACGCCGGACTTGCCCGGATCGAGATCTTCCGTCGCGCGGATGACGATACGTGTCGCGTCGACCTGGTCGACGATGCCGCCGCGGCGGGCGCCGATGGCGGCGCCCGAGTCACGGGCGACGATCGGCTCCATGCCGGTGCCGACGAACGGCGCTTCGGCGCGCACCAGCGGCACGGCCTGACGCTGCATGTTCGAGCCCATCAGAGCGCGGTTGGCGTCGTCGTTCTCCAGGAACGGGATCAGTGCGGCGGCGACCGAGACCAACTGCTTCGGCGACACGTCCATCAGGTCGACGTTTTCGCGCGGCGCCATCATCACCTCGCCGGCGTGCCGGCAGATGACGAACTCGTCCACGAAGCGGCCGTCCTTATCAAGCTGGGCGTTGGCCTGCGCGACATAGTGCTTGGACTCTTCCATGGCGCTGAGGTAGCTGACGTCCATCGTCACCTTGCCGTCGACGATCTTGCGGTACGGCGTCTCGATGAAGCCGTACTTGTTAACGCGAGCAAACGTGGCCAAGCTGTTGATAAGGCCGATGTTTGGTCCTTCCGGCGTCTCGATCGGGCAGATGCGGCCGTAATGCGTCGGATGCACGTCGCGCACCTCGAAGCCAGCGCGCTCGCGGGTCAGACCGCCGGGTCCAAGAGCCGAAAGGCGGCGCTTGTGGGTGATCTCCGACAGCGGGTTGGTCTGGTCCATGAACTGCGAGAGCTGCGAGGAACCGAAGAACTCGCGCACGGCGGCGGCGGCCGGCTTGGCGTTGATCAGGTCCTGCGGCATGACGGTGTCGATCTCGATCGACGACATGCGCTCCTTGATCGCGCGCTCCATGCGGAGCAGCCCGACGCGGTACTGGTTTTCCATGAGCTCGCCGACCGAGCGCACCCGGCGATTGCCAAGATTGTCGATATCGTCGATCTCGCCCTTGCCGTCGCGCAATTCGACCAGCGTCTTGACCACGGCGAGGATGTCCTCCTTGCGCAGCACGCGCACGGTGTCCTCGGCCTTGAGATCGAGGCGCATGTTCATCTTGACGCGACCGACAGCCGAGAGGTCGTAGCGGTCGGCGTCGAAGAACAGCGAGTTGAACATCGCCTCGGCGGTGTCGATCGTGGGCGGCTCGCCCGGGCGCATGACGCGGTAGATGTCGAACAGCGCGTCCTGACGGCTCTCGTTCTTGTCGACGGCGAGCGTGTTGCGGATATAGCCGCCGACATTGATGTGGTCGATGTCGAGGACCTGGAATTCCTCTGCGCCCGTCGAGAGCAGGACCTTCAATGTCTTCTCGTCAATCTCGTCGCCGGCCTCGAGATAGATCTCGCCTGTCGCATGATTGACGATGTCTTCGGCGAGATAGCTGCCGTAGAGGTCGTCCTCGGTCGCCTTGATCGCCTTCAGGCCCTTGTCGGCAAGCTGCTTGGCCTGGCGCGCGGTGATCTTCTTGCCCTGCTCGACAACGATTTCGCCCGTATCGGCATCAACCAGGTCGTTCACGGCCTTGAGGCCGCGGAAACGATCGATGGAGAACGGGATGCGCCAATGGTCACCCGAACGCCGGTACTCGATCTTATTGTAGAAGGTCGACAGGATTTCCTCGGCGTCCATGCCGAGCGCCATCAGCAGCGACGTCACCGGGATCTTGCGGCGGCGGTCGATGCGGGCGTGCACGACGTCCTTGGAATCGAACTCGATATCGAGCCACGAGCCGCGATAGGGGATGACGCGCGCGGCAAACAGGAGCTTGCCCGAGGAGTGCGACTTGCCCTTGTCGTGGTCGAAGAAGACGCCCGGCGAGCGGTGCATCTGCGAGACGATGACGCGCTCGGTGCCGTTGATGATGAAGGTGCCGTTCAAGGTCATGAGCGGCATGTCGCCCATGTAGACATCCTGCTCCTTGATGTCCTTGATGGACTTCGCGCCCGTATCCTCGTCGATATCGAACACGATCAGGCGCAGCGTCACCTTCAGTGGCGCGGCATAGGTCAGGTCGCGCTGACGGCATTCGTCAACGTCGAATTTCGGTCCCTCGAATTCGTACTTCACGAATTCCAGCATCGACGAGCCGGAAAAATCGGAAATCGGGAAGACCGACTTGAAAACGGCCTGCAGTCCCTCGTCCGGACGGCCGCCCTTGGGCTCGTCCACCATCAGGAACTGGTCATAGGATGCCTTCTGAACCTCGATCAGGTTCGGCATCTCCGCAACTTCCGGTATGTTTCCGAAGAATTTGCGTACGCGTCTGCGGCCATTGAAAGTCTGGGTCTGGGCCATCGTCGCTCCTTGCTGCCTCTCTTGGGGCGCGCCTTAGCCGGGCTCGCCTTGCAATTTTTCGACCGCCTGCGCAGGCGGTCCGTCCAGAAACGGGTGAAAACCCGTTTCCTCAGAGCCGATTCCGGCCCTCAGGAAAGAGGTTTTCCAATACTTGTCCCGTCGCGGGGACCGGCGGACGGCTTTTGGCCGCCCGCCGAACTCGCAACGCTTACTTCAGTTCGACCTTGGCGCCGGCTGCTTCCAGCTGGGCCTTGATCTTGTCGGCGTCCGCCTTGTTGACGCCTTCCTTGACCGGCTTCGGAGCGGCCTCCACCAGATCCTTGGCTTCCTTCAGGCCAAGACCGGTGATGGCTCGCACTTCCTTGATCACATTGATCTTCTGGGCGCCGGCATCGGCGAGAACGACGTCGAATTCGGTCTTCTCTTCGACCGGAGCAGCAGCGGCGGCGCCACCGCCGGCAGCGGCGACGGCAACCGGAGCCGCGGCCGAAACGCCCCACTTCTCTTCAAGCAGTTTCGACAGTTCGGCCGCCTCGAGGACGGTCAGCTTCGAAAGGTCGTCTACGATCTTTGCGAGATCAGTCATTTTTCAGTTCCTTCTAAAAAGTTCGAACGATTGTTGATAGCGAGGAACGGCCTCATGCCGCCTCGTCCTTCCGGGCGTAGGCGCCGAACACGCGGGCAAGCTGGGCTGCCGGCGCGTTGACGACCTGGGCGATCCTGGTTGCCGGGGTGGCGATCATGCCAACCAAGCGCGCGCGAAGCTCGTCGAGCGACGGGAGCGTGGCCAAGGCCTTCACACCGTCGGCGTTGAGCGCGGTCGAGCCCATTGCGCCGCCGAGAATGATCAGCTTGTCATTCCCCTTGGCGAAATCGGACGCGACCTTAGGCGCTGTAATCGGATCGTCCGAATAGGCAACCAGCGTCTGTCCGATGAACAGATCCTGGATTCCTTCGGATTCCGTGCCCTGAAGAGCGATTCTGGCGAGACGGTTCTTCGCGACTTTGACGGTGCCGCCCGCAGCGCGCATTTTCGACCGGAGGTCGTTCATTTGCGCAACGGTGATACCGGCATAGTGGGCCACGACGACTGAACCCGCGTTCGAGAACGCTTCATTCAGGCCCGTGACGAGTTCGCGTTTTTCCGCTCTGTCCACTGCCTATCTCCAGTTGACGGCCGTTTCCCTGTGAAACGGCTGTCGGGTTGCCTTTTGCCGGGCGGGCTATCCAGAACTTCCAGATCTCCCGAACGGCGCTTGAGGATCCTGCCCCCTTTCGCCACACCGGCCCGATTGCTTGGGTTTCGGTGCGCAGACAAAAGGCAAACACGGTTCGAACCTTTCAGCGGAGCATTCGCTCTCTTGTCAGGTCTTCACCCGTCTCATGCAGGCTTGAAGTGATTAAGGCTCAAGCCGCCTGCAATCTCGGACAGGATGTCCGGAAGCCTTGGCTCCCGGACTCCAGGCCCTCCAATCTCTTGGAGGCCCCGGAATTCTTTCGTGGACCAGCCTCTTGCCTGCTGATCCTAATGCGCTGCGTCAGGCCGCGCTGATGGTCGCCAGATCGACCTTCAGGCCAGGGCCCATGGTCGAGGTTACCGACACCTTCTTGAGATAGACGCCCTTGGCGCCCGTCGGCTTGGCCTTGTTCACCGCGTCGGTGAAGGCGCGGATGTTTTCCTCCAGCGCCTTGACGTCGAACGACACCTTGCCGACGCCGCCATGCACGATGCCGGCCTTCTCGACGCGAAACTCGACGGCGCCGCCCTTGGAGGCCTTCACGGCTCCGGCGATGTCGGCGGTCACGGTGCCGACCTTCGGGTTCGGCATCATGCCGCGCGGGCCGAGGACCTTGCCGAGACGGCCGACCAGCGGCATCATGTCCGGCGTGGCGATGCAGCGGTCGAAATTGATTTCGCCCTTCTGCACGATCTCGACCAGGTCTTCCGCGCCGACGATATCGGCGCCGGCTGCGCGGGCTTCATCGGCCTTCTCGTTGCGGGCGAACACCGCAACACGCACGGTGCGGCCGGTGCCGTTCGGCAGGTTGACCACGCCGCGGACCATCTGGTCGGCATGGCGCGGGTCGACGCCGAGGTTCATCGCCACTTCAACGGTCTCGTCGAACTTGACGGTCGAGCGGTCCTTCAGGAGCTTGATCGCCTCCGACAGGGCATAGGCCTTGTTGCGGTCGATGCCTTCGCGGGACTTGGTTACGCGCTTTGCAACTTTTGCCATGATCTCAGCCCACCACTTCCAGGCCCATGGAGCGGGCGGAGCCCTCGACCATGCGCATTGCCGCGTCAACGTCGTTTGCGTTCAGGTCCTTCATCTTGGCGGTCGCGATCTCGCGCACCTTGTCGCGCGAAACCGTGCCGGCCCTGACCTTGCCCGGCTCCTTGGAGCCCGACTTCAGGTTCGCGGCCTTCTTCAGGAAGTAGCTCACCGGCGGCGTCTTCATGACGAAGGTGAACGACTTGTCCTGGTAATAGGTGATCACGACCGGAACGGGCGAGCCCTTTTCCATTTCCTGCGTCTGGGCGTTGAACGCCTTGCAGAATTCCATGATGTTGATGCCACGCTGACCAAGCGCCGGGCCGATCGGGGGCGACGGCGTCGCCGAACCCGCGGAAACCTGGAGCTTGAGCTGGCCCGCAACTTTCTTAGCCATCTCTTTCCTGCCTTGTTTTCATGCCGGACTTGCCGGCGGTTGCAGTCTGGTGGTCCGGTCGCCGCGGCCGGCTAAGTCCGCGTCTTCCTCCCACCGCTTCGGCAGCGAAGCTCGTTGCCCGCCGCCTGCCGGGATTGCCTGAAGGGCAAACCGGCAAATCGGATCAGCTCTTCTCGACCTGTCCGAATTCGAGATCGACGGGCACGGCACGCCCGAAGATCGAAACCTCCACCTTGAGCCGCGCCCGCTCCTCGTCCACTTCCTGGACAAAGCCGTTGAACGAGGCGAACGGGCCGTCCGAAACCCGGATCTGCTCGCCGATCTCGAAGGTGACCGACGGCTTTGGCCGCTCGACGCCCTCCTGGACCTGATGCAGGATACGCTCGGCTTCCTTGTCGCTAATCGCGACCGGCTTGGAATCGCCTAGAAACCCGGTCACTTTCGGCGTGTTCTTGATCAGCGAGAACACCGCGTCGGTCAGCGTCGCACGCACCAGCACATAGCCCGGAAAGAACTTGCGCTCAGCGTCGACCTTGCGGCCGCGGCGCACCTCGACAACCTTCTCGGTCGGCACGATGATCTGCTCGATCAGATCGCCGAGGCCCTTCTGCTTGGCCTTGTTCTCAATGTCTTCGGCGACCTTCTTTTCGAAGTTCGAATAGGCGTGGACGATGTACCAGCGCGCAGTCATCAAAAAACTCTCCGTATTCGCCGGTATCAGCGGCCGATGCCGAGGATCAGCTCGACCCCGAGGGCCATCACCTGGTCTGCGGCGAAGAAGAAGATCATCGCGATGACCGCGAAAACCAGAACCATGATAGTCGAAATCACCGTCTCGCGCCGCGACGGCCAAGTCACTTTCGCCGTCTCCGACCTTACCTGCTGGAGGAAGGTGAAGGGGTTGGTGGTTTTCGATGCCATGTGCCGCCTGCTTTCAAGGCCGGCGAAGCCGGGCCTTTGGATGTTCCCGTTGGCCGGGAGATGCCGCTGCATGGTACCGGAACCCGGCGAATCGCCGTTTATGTTCCGCCCATACATTTCGGACGCGTAAAGCCGGATCGCCAGCTCCACGCGTCGCGTGTCTGTTACACCTACATAAAACCGATTCCCCGGCAGCGCAAGTGCCAAAAAATCCGTCCTACTTGCCAAACGCACAATTCCGGAACCATCCAATCGTCCCGCAACCGGCTATGTCTTTCATTTCATGGCGGCGTGACCGCCGCCTGGCAGGGGCAACAGGGCTCGAACCTGTGACCTGCGGTTTTGGAGACCGCCGCTCTACCAACTGAGCTATACCCCTAGCGCGGACACCGATTAGTAAGTTGCGTCCGATTTTGCAAGTCTCTTCTCGCCCGCTTCTCTTCCAGCCGAAACGGCGTCAGCTCTTGTTGTTCAGGCTGTTGAGGTTTTCAAGGAGACGCGCCCGCTCCTTGGCCTTCCAGGATTGCGGCCGCAGCGACCGCACGAAATCCCGGACGGCGAGTTGTATACGCAATCCGGAATAAATATGATCTATCACTCGGTTGGTTCCGGCCAGACGATGCGATAATACCTCAGCTGCCGTAATGGAAAGGTCGCCTGGCGAGATATCGGAAAAGCGGGCAAGCAGCGAGTTGACCGGCCAGGCGTCGGAGAACTTACCATAGCGGTATTCATGCAGTTTTCCCATTTTGTAGAGCAGGTTCAACACGATCTGCTCCCAAGTCCAATCGTGCCCGTCATAGACCCGCCACTCGGCTTCACGTACCCCTGAAAAACCGGACAGGAAAATGGGCAAAGAAAGCTTCTGCTCCGCCAGCCATACAGCCACCGCAAAGCCGGTGCTCGGCATCCGGCGGCCAATAGGGTACATCTGCTGGGCCCATTCCACGAGGTCGAGGAACCCGACCGGATTACCCTTGAACTCCTCCGGCTTGCTGAACAATTCACGGGCTTCCGCCCGCACGTTCAAAATGCCATGGAATTTTGGGCCCTTCAGCAACGACAGGACGTCGTCAAG
Organism: Mesorhizobium sp. WSM2240; assembly: GCF_040438645.1. NCBI lineage: Bacteria > Pseudomonadati > Pseudomonadota > Alphaproteobacteria > Hyphomicrobiales > Phyllobacteriaceae > Mesorhizobium > Mesorhizobium sp. WSM2240. The sequence continues at coordinate 2,058,862 of NZ_CP159253.1, read as the reverse complement.
CTCTTTGCGGTAAATAAGGCTGGCCCCAACCGGTGAGGACCGCGAGATCAAAATGCAATCGCGGTCGAAGCGACGGTCAAGTATGCGATAAACGCGGTTGAAGAACACAAACAGCGGCCGGCCCGTAATCTCCGGCGCTGCCAGCACCCCCGCAGCATCACGGCTGTTGGCCACAAGGACAATGGCATCGAAGCTCGAAAAGAAGCCCTGCGGATCGGAACACAGCTGCGATATGCCTGAATTTGTCATGCCTTCCCGCTATCACCTAGACAACAAACATGCCTTCCCGCTATCGCCTAGACAACAAAAACGCAACTCCGTAAACGGACAGCCTTCTTTTGCCGTGGACACGCCTGCGAACGGGCATTGGGACGTACTCTGCCAGAGTTCCCGCTCACATTTGGCGGTGAGCAAGAGACGGGTGGCGAATAGAACGGAAGGCTGAAGACATGGACTATCCCGTGGAGCATCCCGGAGCCTGGAAATCGCTTGAAACCGTTTCAGTCATCGATAGGGTCATGGCGGTTCTTCGGACCTTGCGCCATCGGCGCCGAGGGAGACGCTATTCCCGACCTGCCCTGTCAGCCCTGAACATCGCTTCGGCGTCACTCGGCCAGACCGAGCCAGTCTTGATTTGCGTGACCAAGGATGCCGCAAAATACCTGCCGTCGCTTCTTCGACACTACCGACATTTGGGCGTGACGCGTTTTGGGTTCGTGGACGACCGCTCATGCGACGATACCCGGGCCATCCTGCTGGCGCAGGATGATGTCGACTTGTTTGAATCCGACGTAGGCTTCAAATCAGCAAACGGCGGAAATATCTGGCGCGACATGCTGGTTGAGCATTATGGCCGCAACCGTTGGTTTCTCTCGATCGACTGTGACGAATACCTGGTCTATCCAGGGTACGAAAACCGGCCGCTGGCGAGCTTCATCAATGATCTTGAGCGAAGGAAGCTGAAGCGCGCCCATGCGGCGATGATCGACATCTATCCCGACTCTCCGCTCGGCGCCCCAAGATCGGTCGCCGCCCTCGACGCGCCTCCAACCGCCACATCCCCGCTTTACGACGGCTCCAACTACACGATCGGCCACGAAATGTTTGGCACTGCCGTGCGCGGCGGTCCGCGTAAGCGTCTGTACGGTGTGGAGATGCGCATGACTAAATTTCCGCTTATTTATGCCGACAAGGCTACCCAGTTCGCCGGTGGCAGCCACCACGGTCCGCTGCCGCTTACCCGCAACTTCGGCCCCGTACACGCCGTACTCCTCCATCATAAATTTCCGGCCGGCGCGGTTGAAGATTTTCGGGAGATCGCGAGGCGCGGGACGCATTCAGGCAAATCCGCGTTCTATAAGACGATCGTTGCTCGGTCGGATTTTTCGGACGAAGCCGATCTGCGCTACGCGAATTCCCGTGCATTTGAAGGCTCGCACAAACTTGTGCAGGAAGGATTTATGCAGGATCTGCGCACCACAGGTTGAATACTAGGCTCCGGCACTTAATCCGACTGCATTGTCGATAGTTTCTTGCTGGCGCTGCCGGTTGAATGTAATTCTGGGGAGGAGTATCCAGCCCAGCGAGGCTTCTATGCTGAAAATCCCCGACACCAACCCTTCTCTTGCCCTCCCTCTGAAGCCGGATGGTACGCCCGTGCGCGTACTTTACGCGCTTGATCAGTTCCCGCAACTTTCCGAGTCCTATATCGATGCGGAAATAAACCGGATGCAGAGCTGGGGATTCCACATCGAAGTCTGGTCGAACAAGGATCCGAAGTCGGAAGGCGGCGAGTGCGACGTTACCATCCACCGCGGGAAGCTGGAAGACGCCATCGCTAAGGTGAAGCCAGACATCGTTCACACCCACTGGACCAAAAGTGCGATCAAATACCGCGACGCGGCCAAGCGCATGCGCAAACCAATGACCGCGCGCGGTCACTGGCATTTCATACCGGATCAGCTCGTCAAGCTGGAGAAAGACAACACAATCGTCCGCCTGTACATGTTCCCCCACTTGGCCAAGCGATACGGCAGCATTGCCAGCAAGATTCGCCCAATGCACGCGTGTTTCCACGAGGAATGGCTTGCACCCAAAGTTGAAAAGAACCGTCGGATGATCGTGCGTACCGCGGCTTGTAAGAAGAGCAAGGATCTCGACTGCTTTATTCGGATCGCCAGCCGCTTGAACGGCTATCGCTGTGTGCTCGTTCTTTGCAGCTTGGGCCCTAACGACCATTACCGTGAACTGGAACAACTCAACCGCGATCTTGGCAGCCCGGTCGAGATGGTGCGCGACATCACCCACCGTGAGGTCGCTGCCTATCTGGCCGAGGCTGGTATCTATCTCCATACCTACAACCCCGACGTGTCATTTGGAATGCCCGTATCCATCGCAGAGGCCATGGCGGCGGGATGCACGGTCTTCGCCCGCGACGTCGACGGGGCTCGCGCCTTTCTGGGCAACGCGGGAAAGGTTTATGCCGACGAGGATCAAGCCGTGCAACTTATCAAAGCGACCGAAAAGTGGTCAGATGAGGAGTGGGCTCAAGCTGCGGCGCGATCCACGCAACGGGCCTGGAGCGATTTCGACGATCGGCAAGTTCTTCTGCCACTTCGACAGTCATGGATTGAGATCGCTTCCCAAATTCCATCTGGAAACCAGTGGTCGCCACTGGGGAGGATCAAGCGCTGGTTCGGCCTCGCGGCCTGAAATCGGAACGCAATGGGAGAGTTGGCCCTCAGTTAACGACCGCCCTTCGCCCGGCCGGTTAACCGCAGATAGGCGAGATAAGCTGGCGACAGGTAGCGATCGGCATAGGCTGCCATGCGCCCTTTCCGTCCACCTTTGAAGTGCAGTAGACGCGCGCCCGGACGAAACAAGCCGAGCTTCAGAAATAACCTGCGCGGCGTGTGGTTGAAGACCTGTGCGGGCGCGAAGCGCACCACCAACCCGCTACGCTCGACCACTCTGATCTGAGTGATTCGGCGCACGGGCGGATCTAGCAACTGCTTTAGCGCGGTTTGGTCGCCGTCCCACCGTCTTTCGGCTGCCGGGAGACGCTCGTAACACCTTACCAAGTCATCAAAGAACGACGCTACACTATCATGCCGCGTGGTATCGACGATAATCAGCCCACCATTGATCGGAGCCGGAAGTATTTGGCGTATCGTGACGGAAAGGTCCGCCCCCGGCGTCAGCAATTCATCGAACCGCCGAATCACCAGCATGTCGGTGTCGAGAAACACGATCCTGGTTCCCGACTCGACCGATTTCACATGGTCACGATACGCCAGCGTCCGTTCGAACATTATCTGCTGAAGGTTGATCGGACGAGACTTTCGCCCGATCCAACCAGGGAGCGTCGCCCTATCGCCTTCAGGATTGGTAAGCAGTAAAATTTCAGCCTCGGGATAGTGCAGACGTACGGAGCGCGCCGCGAGCTGGATCTGTTCTTCGGCGGCAGGGTCCGAAGCCGCAAAGGCATGAAACATCACCATCTGCAGCTTGGAAGTATGAGCGTCATTGGCACCGCTTTGAATGATGCCGGTCACTTCTGCCAATGGCATGTACCTCAAACGAGAGGCGATGAGTGATTTCATCGCCTCGCTCGGCCTTCAAGCCAACGCTGCTCTTGCTCGACGAGCGTCACGGCCACGCTGGATATTCTGGCCGTTCATTCGTCTTTTCCTTGTTCTGGCGCGGCGCGGGCGAAGTCCCGCCCGCGACAGATCGGTTATTTGTTATTCGGTGATAGTCACGACGACGCCGGCGCCGACGGTGCGGCCGCCTTCGCGGATGGCGAAGCGCAGCTTCTCCTCCATGGCGATCGGCACGATCAGCTCGACATCAACCGTCACATTGTCGCCCGGCATCACCATTTCGGTGCCTTCGGCCAGCGACACGATGCCGGTCACGTCGGTCGTGCGGAAGTAGAACTGCGGACGGTAGTTGGTGAAGAACGGCGTGTGGCGCCCGCCCTCCTCCTTGGTCAGGATGTAGGCCTCGGCCTTGAACTTCTTGTGCGGCTTGACCGAGCCGGGCTTGGCCAGAACCTGGCCGCGCTCGACGCCCTCGCGGTCGACGCCGCGCAACAGCGCGCCGATATTGTCGCCGGCCTGGCCCTGGTCGAGCAGTTTTCTGAACATCTCAACGCCCGTGCAGGTCGTCTTGGTGGTTGGGCGGATGCCGACGATCTCAAGCTCCTCGCCGACCTTGACCACGCCGCGCTCGACGCGCCCGGTCACCACCGTGCCGCGGCCCGAGATCGAGAACACGTCCTCGATCGGCATCAGGAAGGGCTGGTCGATCGGACGCTCCGGCGTCGGGATGTAGCTGTCGACGGCTTCCATCAGCTCGCGGATCGCGTCCTCGCCGATCTTCTTGTCCGAATCTTCGAGAGCGGCCAGAGCCGAGCCCTTGATGATCGGAATGTCGTCGCCGGGGAACTCGTTCTTCGACAGGAGCTCGCGCACCTCCAGCTCGACCAGCTCAAGCAGCTCGGCGTCGTCGACCTGGTCGACCTTGTTAAGAAACACAACGATCGAAGGCACGCCGACCTGGCGGGCAAGCAGGATGTGCTCGCGAGTCTGCGGCATCGGGCCGTCGGCGGCCGAAACCACCAGGATCGCGCCGTCCATCTGCGCGGCGCCGGTGATCATGTTCTTCACATAGTCGGCGTGGCCGGGGCAGTCGACATGCGCATAGTGCCGGTTCGGCGTCTCGTATTCGACATGCGCCGTCGAGATCGTGATGCCGCGCGCCTTCTCCTCGGGCGCCGCGTCGATCTGGTCGTAGGCCTTGTACTCGCCGAAATACTTGGTGATCGCAGCCGTCAGCGACGTCTTGCCGTGGTCGACATGGCCGATCGTGCCAATGTTCACATGCGGCTTCGTGCGCTCGAATTTACTCTTGGCCATTGTATTCTTTCCTTGGCAACAGGGATTAGCTCGTTCGAATGCGGGGCGATTAGCGAGAACAGCCAAAAAAGACAAGTGCCTTTTGGCCGGGCTTCCCGTCGCTCTGGAAATCGGCTCCGCAGCCGAAAGCGGCTATATAGTGTCGGCGGCTCCGAGCGGAAGGCCCCACCCGCCTAGGCGCTGACGTATAAGTATTCCAGGAGGCATCCAGCATGAACCTCTTCAAAGGCATCAATGTCGTATCGATCCCGGTCAGCGATCTCGACCGCGCCCGCGATTTCTATCGCAATGTTCTCGGGTTCGGCGAGCCGCTCTACGATCTGCCGGAAGCCGGCTGGATCGAGTTCTCGTCAGGCCGCGAGGGCGCGGGCAACGTCTCGGTCACGCTGGCCGAACCGGGCTGGCGGCCGTCGACCGGAACGACGCTGGTGCTCGATGTGGAAGATTGCCACGCGGCCGTCGAGGAGCTTCGCCGCCGCGGTGTGACCTGCGACGACCCGCAGGTCTTTCCGGGCTATGTCACCTTCGCCAGTTTTCACGATCCGTTCGGTAACCGCCTGCAGATGTGCAGTCCGGATGCGGTCTTACGTTCATAAGGGGGATTTTGGAGCGGGTGAAGGGAATCGAACCCTCGTATTCAGCTTGGAAGGCTGCTGCTCTACCATTGAGCTACACCCGCGCCGTGCTGTCTTCGCATGATCCGTTCCGAAAAGCGATACCGCTTTCGGACCGTCACTGGGCTTCCGGGCCGGCAGTGGTGGAGAGGGTTGGATTCGAACCAACGTAGGCTGAGCCAACGGATTTACAGTCCGTCCCCTTTAACCACTCGGGCACCTCTCCAAACTGCTGCCGGGAGCCATGCTGCGAGGCATTTTTTCGCGGGACCGGCAACAAGATCAATGACCTGCCCGGCATCGCGAAGCGCCTTATGGCGGCACGACAAAATCCTGTCAACCGCAGGGCAGGCATTTCGCCGCGAAATTCCGCCGGCTTGGTTTGCTCCGCCTATCCAAAGCGCCGGGCCGCGGATATAGGAACGGCCATGAGCGACGACAAGAAAGCCAAAACGCCCAAGGACACGCATTACGCCAAGCTGCGGCGGACTTTCCGCGACCAGAAGGCGGGCGGTCCCCCGGCCTTTCGTCCGCGCCCTTCCACTCCGCCCGGCGAGCCAGCTGCCGACGGCCTGCTCAGGCTCTACGGCTTGCATACGGTGCGCGCGGCGATCGATAATCCGCGCCGCAAGATCAAAAGGATGCTGGTGACCCGCAACGCCGCCGAGCGGCTGGAGATCGGCGACATCGCAGCCCTGCCCTTCCCGGCCGAGATCGTCGAGCCGCGCGATATCGACAAGATCACCGGCAGCGACGCCGTACATCAGGGCGTGCTCATCGAGGCCGAGCCGCTGAAGCCGAAGCGGCTCGACGCGCTCGGCAACACGAAACTGGCGCTGGTGCTCGATCAGGTGACGGACCCGCACAATGTCGGCGCGATCATGCGCTCGGCGGTCGCTTTCGGCGCAGGCGCCCTGATCACGACGGCGCGGCACAGCCCGCAGGAATCCGGCGTGCTGGCCAAGGCAGCGTCGGGTGCGCTGGAACATATCGACCAGATCGAGGTGAAGAACCTCGCCGACGCTCTCGGCCAGCTACATGACGCAGGCTTCCAGACGATCGGGCTCGATTCGGACGGACCGGCCGAACTGGAGCCAAGTTTTTCCGGCGGAAAAATTGCGCTCGTGCTCGGCGCCGAGGGAAAGGGCCTGCGCCAGCGGACGCGCGAGACCGTGACCACACTTGCCCGTCTCGACATGCCTGGCGCGATCCGCTCGCTCAACGTCTCGAATGCCGCGGCGGTGTCGCTTTACGCGGCAAGGCGCTGGCTAAAGACGGCCGGATAGGGCCCTGTGAACAAATTTCATCGGCCGGCAGGCACTCTGGTTCGATAAGTCTTTTATTTCACATTGGTTTCTGCGCATCGTGGCGTCCCGCCAGGGGGAGTTTTATCCACGCTGCTTGCCCGTTTACCCTTACAGGTCCATTCTCATTCGCGGATTTGAAGGGCTTCGGACACTGGTCCGGGGTCCATCGATGATCCTGTGAGGTCGATCGATGAACTGCGCGGGTTGCGGTTTCGAGGTCCAGAGCGGCTTTGCCTTCTGCCCGAAATGCGGCATCAGGCAACCAAAAGCCTGCTCTGGCTGCGGCTATCCGTGTCCGCCCGACTTTGCTTTCTGCCCGAAATGCGGCACCCCGACGGACAATACCGGGGCTGCCGGAAGCCTTTCTAGCCGTGCGGCGGCGCCAGCGCCGGCGGGCAAGGTTAAGCAAGCCGCCCTGCCCGCCGCGGATGCCGACCGCCGCACCGTCACGGTTCTGTTCGCCGATCTCAGCGGCTTCACCGCACTCTCCGAGCAGATCGACCCGGAACTCATGCGGGCCCTGCAAAACGATCTGTTCGAGGAGCTTACCGAAGCGGTGCAGAGTTTCGGCGGCTTCGTCGACAAATTCATCGGTGACGCGCTGCTGGCGCTGTTCGGCGCGCCGGTCGCGCATGAGGACGACCCGGAGCGCGCGCTTCGCGCCGCCCTCGACATGGTCGCGCGGGCCTCGCGCATGGGCGAGCGCTGGCAGGCGCGGGCCGGCTCGCCGCCGGTCCTCCACATCGGCGTCAACACCGGGCCGGTGGTCACCGGCGGTTTCGGTGCGGGAACCGCCAAATCCTACTCGGTGACCGGCGATACGGTGAACACCGCCCAACGGCTGCAATCGATGGCGCCACCCGGCGAGGTGCTGGTCGGTCCACTGACCCAGCGTCTCACCCGGCACGCCTTCTCCTTCGAGACGCTCGGCGAGACCACTCTGCGCGGCAAGACCGGAAGCACACCGGTCTACCGCCTGCAGGGTCTGCGCGAAGCCCCGCGTCCGGCGCGTGGGTTGGAGGCGCTGGGCCTCAGCGCCTCACTGATCGGGCGCGACGCCGAACTCGAGCGGATGCTGGCCAGCCTCGATCTCGCATGCAGGGGTTCGGCCCAGCTGGTGCGGCTGGTCGGAGAAGCGGGCATCGGCAAGTCGCGGCTGGTCAACGAATTCATCGCCCGCATCCGCGAAGAAGAGCGCTTTACCGGGGTCGCGATCAGACAGGCGGCCTGCTCGCCGCTCGGAGAGCAGTCCTATGGTACGCTTGCCGCCGTCGTTCGGAGCGCCGCCGGCATGCCGCAAGGCGGCCCCGTAGCTGAAACCAGGGCAAGGCTTTCCGACCTGCTGGGCGAACTCGGCCTGGACGATGAGGAGGCGACCCGTCTGACGCCGCTTCTGTTCCATGTCATCGGCCTCGGCGATCCGGACGGCGCCCTACGGCATGTCGAACCTGAACAACTCCGCAGGCAGATCTTCTTTGCCATCCGCACCATTTTCGAAAGGCGGCTGGCTCTCGGGCCGCTGCTGATAGTGGTGGAGGATTTGCACTGGGCCGATGCGGTGTCGCTGGAGGCGCTGCAATTCCTGATGGACCGGCTGGAGCGGCGGCGGCTGATGCTGGTGTTCACCCATCGCCCGACATTCGAGGTGGAACAACTCGATTCAAGCCGGATCAGCCATACGACGCTCCGCCTCGCTCCGCTCGACGATAATGATGGGCGCAAGCTGCTCGCCTCACTTTTCGGCCAAGGCTGGAACAAGACGTTAAACACTCTCGGCAGCCGGATTCTCGAACGTGCCGGCGGAAACCCGCTATTCGTCGAGGAGATCGTGCGCGGCTTCATCGAGAGCGGGGTTCTAGTGCGCGATGGGCCTCATTGGCGGGCTGCAGCGAGTGAAACTGCGGCTGAAATTCCGGCGAGCATTCAGGCGATGCTGCTCGCTCGGATGGACAGGCTGCAGCCCGAAGTGCGCAGGCTGGCCCAAGAAGCAGCGGTCCTCGGCCCGCGTTTCGACGCAACGCTGCTTGCCGCTGTTTCGGCCGACCCGAAGAAAATCGAGACAGGGCTCGATCTGCTCTGCGATGCCGAAATCATCGAGGAGGTGGCCGACATTAGCTCGATCGCGTCGCAATCCTATCGTTTCACCCAGGCCTTGCTCCAGGACGTGATCTACCAAAACCTTCTTCTGCGGCGGCGCACCGAAATGCACGGGCAGGTCGGGACGGCATTGGAACAATCATGCGGCCAAGAGCCAGAGCACCTCGAAGACCTGCTGCAGCTCGGCCATCATTTCAGCCTGAGCGCGAACAGGCCAAAAGGTGCGCGCTATTTACGCGCGGCCGGCGACCGGGCGCGCACGATTTACGCAAATGACGACGCTATCCGCCATTACCAGCAAGCGCTGACGGCAATTGTCAATGATCCGGAATCCATGGAGCTCAGGCTTTCCCTATGCGAGCGCATCGCCGACCTTTGCGGCTCGACGGGCCGGCGCGGTGCGGCCTATGAACACTACCGGACGGTGCTCGAGGCTTGCCGGGCCACGGGCGATCGCGCCGGGGCGGCGCGGATACTGCGAAAACTCGGCCGACTGCTTTGGGAAGCCGGCAAGCGAAGCCAGGCGGAGGCGCACTATGCCGAAGCGGCTCTGTCGCTTGAAGGAACGGATGCGCGAATCGAGCAGGCGCTTCTGCTCCAGGAGCGTGGCCGCCTGGCGTTTCGTATCGGCGAGCACGCCGCCGCCGTCAAATGGGCGGATGACGCGCTCGGCCACGCCGAAGCGCTGCCGCTGGATGCCGACGAGGAGACCAAGCTAGAGGCGGCGCACGCAACGGCAGAGGCGCTCAACACAAAAGGGGTCGCGCTGGCGCGTCTCGGACGGAGCCGCGAAGCCCTGCGGGAGGTCGAGCGGAGCGTCGCGGTCGCCGAAGCCGCCGGTCTGCTCAGCGCGGCCTGCCGGGGCTACACGAATCTTGGCGTGCTCTACACTGTGATCGATCCGGCGCAGGCCATGGAGGTGTGCCGGAGAGGCCTCGACGTGGCGCGCCGTATCGGCGATTTCGGTTTCCAGGCGCGCCTTCTCGCCAATCTCGCTGTCGCCAGTTGCACCTTCACCGACCGCTGTGGCAGCGAGGGCGTTCCCGCCGCTAAAAAGGCGATCGAACTCGACCGCGCACTCGACCAGCGCGAGCACCTGCCTGTCCCGCTGATCGTTCTCGGGCAGATCCATCAATGCCATGCCGAGCCCGATCTCGCTGCACGCTGTTACAATGAGGCGCTGGAGGTGGCACGGGAAACAGGCGAGCCGCAGATGCTTTTTCCGTGCTATGATGGCCTTGCCACGCTGAGCCTCGACATAGGCGAAATGGCCGAGGCCGAGCGGTATTTTTCCCTGGCGCAGGATGTATGCGCCCAGCACGGGCTCGATCCCGAAGGGTTGGTCGTGCTGCCGTTTCTCGATTAGCCGGGTAGAGGAAACTGGATATGTCCGAGCGTCATTCCGAAGGCCCGTTGCAGCCGGGCGACCGCGCGCCAAATATCGTGCTCGAGGCGATTACCCGTGACGGGAAGATCGCCATCGACGATTACCGTGGGCAAAAGCCGCTCTTGATCGGCCTGTTCCGCGGTCTGCATTGCCCATTCTGCCGGCGCCACATCGCAGCACAGGCGCAAATCGATAGGGCTTTGCGCGAAAGAGGGGTTGAATCGCTGGCTGTCGTCAACACGCCGATCGAGCGCGCGCGCCTTTATTTCCGCTATCGGCCGATGCCCGATCTGCTCGCGGCGTCCGATCCCGAGCGGACCTCGCACCGCGCCTTCGGTCTGCCGAACCTCGAATTCACCGAGAACCAAACCGAATGGCCGTACAAGATGAGCGTTGGCACCGCCATGTCGATGAAGATGGACCTGCCGGAACTGCCGGAGCCGATGGATCCGATAACCGCGTCCGAGGTCCTCAACGAGAAGGACGGCTATGAAATCACCGAGGACGACGAGCAGATGATCGCTACGGGACAAGGCCAGTTGTTCGGCCAATTCCTGCTCGACCGCGACGGTGTCGTGCGCTGGAGCTTCACAGAGGTTCCTGAAGGTGGCCGCCGGATGTTCGGAGCGCCGAGCCGCGAGGAATTGATGTCGGCCGCCGAGCAAGTCGTCTGACCTAACAGGAACCGCGCCAGGCGGGGCCTCAAACGAGCCTGGATTGCTCCACAGCCGCATTGATGAAGCTGGCGAAGAGCGGGTGAGGCTCCATCGGACGGCTCTTCAGCTCGGGATGGTACTGGACGCCGATGAACCAGGGGTGGTCGGGATACTCGACGGTTTCCGGCAGCACTCCGTCAGGCGACATGCCCGCGAAGACGAGTCCGCATTCCTCCAGCCGCTCCTTGTAGTCGACATTGACTTCGTAGCGGTGGCGATGGCGTTCGGAAATAACCGTGTCGCCGTAGATTTCGGCGATCTTGGTATCCTTGCCGAGGTGCGCCTCATAGGCGCCGAGCCGCATGGTGCCGCCGAGATCGCCGGTTTCGCGGCGCTTTTCCAGCATGTTGCCCTTCAACCATTCCGTCATCAGGCCGACAACCGGTTCTTCCGTCGGGCCAAACTCGGTGGAGGAGGCATTTCCGACACCAGCCAGCGAGCGCGCCGCCTCTATGCAGGCCATCTGCATGCCGAAGCAGATGCCAAAATACGGCACCTTGCGCTCGCGGGCGAATTTGGCCGCGAGTATCTTGCCTTCCGAGCCGCGTTCGCCAAAACCGCCGGGGACCAATATGCCGTGGACCTTTTCGAGCCAGGGCGACGGGTCTTCCTTCTCGAAAATCTCGCTTTCTATCCAGTCGAGCTTCACACGCACCTTGTTAGCCATTCCGCCATGGGCGAGCGCCTCGATCAGCGATTTGTAGGCGTCTTTGAGGCCGGTGTACTTGCCAACGACAGCAATCGTGACCTCGCCTTCCGGATTGTGGATGCGGCTCGAAACCTCCTGCCAGCGCTCCATGCGCGGCTTGGGCGCCGGATCAATGCCGAAGGCGGCAAGAACTTCCGAGTCGAGCCCTTCCTTGTGATAGGCCATCGGCACGTCGTAGATGTGGCCGACGTCGAGCGCCTGGATGACGGCGCTCTCGCGGACGTTGCAGAACAGCGAAAGCTTTCTGCGCTCTTCCCTGGGAATGGCGCGGTCGGCGCGCACCAAAAGAATGTCGGGCGCGATGCCGATCGAGCGCAACTCTTTGACCGAATGCTGCGTCGGCTTGGTCTTCAACTCGCCGGCGGTCGGGATATACGGCATCAGCGTCAAGTGGACGTAGACTGCATTGTTGCGCGGGAGATCATTGCCGAGCTGGCGGATCGCCTCCAGGAACGGCATCGCCTCGATATCGCCGACTGTGCCGCCGATCTCGCAAAGCACGAAGTCGTAGTCCTCGTTGCCGTCCAGGATGAAGTTCTTGATCTCGTCGGTGACGTGCGGAATGACCTGCACCGTCGCGCCGAGATAGTCGCCGCGCCGCTCGCGTTCGATGATGTTCTTGTAGATGCGGCCGGTGGTAATGTTGTCGCTCTGATTGGCCGAGCGGTTGGTGAAGCGCTCGTAATGGCCGAGATCGAGGTCTGTCTCGGCCCCGTCGTCGGTCACGAACACCTCGCCATGCTGGTATGGCGACATGGTTCCGGGGTCGACATTCAGATAGGGATCAAGCTTTCGGATCCGCACGCGATAGCCGCGCGCCTGCAGCAGCGCGCCTAGAGCCGCTGCCGCAATGCCTTTGCCAAGGGAGGAAACCACGCCGCCGGTGATGAATACATATCGCGCCATGGGAGTTATCGCTTAACGCTCCGGGATTGATTCCGCCAGAGGAAAATCCTTCGGAAACGGTTTTTCCTGCTGGCGCTGTATGGGATTTGCCCGCGCAAACAAAAAGGCCGGCGGTGTCGCCGGCCCTTCGCTGCCGCGGAAGCGGTATTCACATGACGACGACCTGGGTGCCCACTTTCACGCGGCCGTAAAGGTCCATGACGTGCTCGTTGACCATCCGGAAGCAGCCGTTCGACGAATTGGTGCCGATCGTCTGCGGCTGGTTGGTGCCGTGGATGCGGATGTGCGTGTCCTTCTTGCCCTGGTAGAGGTAGATGGCGCGCGCGCCGAGCGGGTTTTCGGGCCCTCCGGGCATACCGTCCTTGTATTGGCCGTACTTCCTGGGTTCGCGCTTCTGCATGTCGAGCGTCGGGATCCAGCGCGGCCATTCCTGCTTGTCGCCGACCTTGGCTGTGCCCTTGAACTCAAGGCCCTCGCGGCCGACCGCGATGGCGTAGCGGCGGGCGCTGGAGGATGATTCGACAAGGTAAAGGTAGCGAGTGGAAGTATCGATGACGATGGTGCCGGGGCTATAGCCGGAGAAGGCGACGGACTGAGGCTCGAAGTCCGACTTCACCCTGAACTTCCTGTTGGCCTGCTTCTGTTCGAGGACGGCGTCGAGCGCACGGGTCTGCGGAAGCATGCGGCTCTGCTGCGGCGCTCCGCCAAACAGCGCCTGGAAGAAGCCGGGCCGCGGCTGCTCCACTGCCTCACTGCGCAACTCGCCATTGTTGCCGGTGTACACAACTTCCAGCGAAGTCAGCCTGGCAAGTTCGGCCTGCCTGGCGTTTTCGGCGGCCTGCGCCTTCGCCAGCTTGCGCTGCGCAGCGGCATCGGTCTTGGCGCGGGCGGCTAGCTGCTTTGCCTCGAGCGCTTTTTGCTTGGCGAGTTTATTTTCCGCTACGGCTTTGGCTTTCGCCGCAGCCTTGGCCTCTTCCTCGGCCTTGGCGACGGCGGCAATCTTGGCCTCTTCCTTGGCCTTGGCTTTCGCCAGCGCCTTCTGCTTGGCTTTTTCCTTGGCAGTCAGCTTTTTATTGGAAGCCTTTTCCGCCGCCTTGGCCTCCGCTTCGGCGGCCTTCGCTTTGGAGGAGAACAGGTATGTCTTGGCCGGCGCCTCGGCGAAAGCCGGTGCGGACATGCCGATAGCGGCGCAGAGGCCCAGGAAAATTAGGCTGCGAATATGCATGGATGCGATCCCGAAAGTGTCGACGCGGTTTTGTGCCGGCGCAAGAAAATGCGCTTGCAAGTGCCAACACTGCCGCCACGCGCTTTATAACCGATTAAAGACCGGCGGCTCAATGGCTTGAGCCGTTCCGAACCGCCGAAACGGCGTTAGCCGCACGGCATTTGCCGCGACTGTGCCTAATCGATCACAGTGGCAGTGTACGACGGCGCGATTACTGGTTGGGGACCTGCGGGGTGGCAGGCGCAGCCGGAGCAGCGGGCGTGGCCGGCGGGGTTGCGGCGGCACCGTTTCCAGTCGGCTCCGCGGGTGTAGTTGCAGGCGAGGTCGCGGCGTCGTCGCCGGTCGGCACCGCAGGCGCAGCGGCAGGCGGGGTCACGGCAGCGTCATCGCCGGTCGGCACTGCTGTGGGCGCGGCGTCGGAGCCGCCGAGCTGGTCGAGCACGCCCGCGCCGCCGCCCTGGCCGGCGGCCGGCACGCGGTCGAGAATGTCGATCGGCCGCTCGCCATAGCGCGCGATGACCGAAAGCGTGAGCGACGTGGCAAAGAAGGCGATCGCCAGGATCGCGGTGGCGCGGGTCAGCGCGTTGGCCGCGCCGCGCGCGGTCATGAAGCCGGAGCCGCCGCCAATGCCGAGACCGCCGCCTTCGGAGCGCTGCAGAAGCACGACGCCGACGAGGGCAAGCACGATCATCAGATGAACGACGATGACTACAGTTTCCATGAATTCACCTGGCAGGATTGATTGGCGGCGCTGTGGCCCGCGATTTGAGGCGGCTCAATACAATGCTTTCGTGGCATTTCCAAGCCCGCCCGGAATATGGGGAACGGCAGCGCCTTTGCAATGCGCTGCGTCCGCGCCATCTGGGAAAGCCTAGCCTTCGCAAGGCCCTTCCGAGGCTACATCGAAAGATAGGCTTCCGCGATTCCGAGGAAATCCGCGGCCTTGAGACTGGCGCCGCCCACCAGCGCACCGTCGACATTATCGACGCCGAGAAGCTCGACCGCGTTGGAGGGCTTGACCGAGCCGCCGTAGAGAATACGCATCTTTCCGGCCGCCTCGGGTCCGATCCTTGCGGCCAGCTCAGTTCGGATATGGGCGTGAGCCTTGGCGACATCGAGCGCCGTGGGCGTCAGCCCTGTGCCAATGGCCCAGACCGGCTCATAGGCGACAATGGCGTTGGAGGGCGTGGCGGAGGCCGGGACCGAACCGGCGACCTGGCGCGACAGCACCGTCAGCGTCTCGCCATCGTCGCGCTGGTCGCGCGTCTCGCCGATGCAGATGATGGCAACCAGGCCGGCGCGCCACGCCGCTTCGGCCTTGGCATGCACCATTGCATCGGTCTCGCCGTGGTCGGCGCGGCGCTCCGAATGGCCGACGATGACGTGGGTGGCGCCGGCGTCCTTCAGCATTTCACCGGAAATATCGCCGGTATGCGCACCATTCGGCTCGGCGTGGCAGTCCTGGCCGCCGGGGCGCACAGGCGTGCTGGAAAGGACTTCGGCGGCTCGGGCCAGAAGCGTGGCGGGAACGCAGACCAGCGCTTCCGTCTCGGAATCGAGGCCGCCGAGGAAACCGTGGCCGATCGCCCGCAATTCGTTCAGCGAGGCGCTGGTGCCGTTCATTTTCCAGTTGCCGGCGACAAGCGGGCGGACTCCAGGCGTCATGGCGATCGTTTCCTCCAGATAAGCAGCACCGGCTGGCGCCCTCACTATCAAAATCAGCTCACAAAGCAATCGGCGCGGAAGGGCAATGCAATTCGGCAGCAGCAGCCGGCAAGGCCGCCTTCGACCCAAAGCGGACGTCGTCCAAGTCTCGTCCTCCGCCAACATGCGATATCCGGTGTCAAACCCGCCATTGGCGGGCTCATGCTTCCTTGAGGATGTGACCGGCCAACTGGATCACCAGCGAAAAACATACCGACCCGAGAGTTGGTCTATTTCTATCGTTGATCGCGGCGAAAAGGCTCGTTCTGAAGCCCGTGTCGCCCGATATGCTCGACAAGGGCGCGTCGATTGGCGATTGTGAGATGGCTTGTGACGGACATGACGTCGGACAGGGGGAGCGATGGCAAATTTCAGGGGACGTTGCATGTGCGGGGCGGTTACCTGGACCTGCTCCGGACAGATCATTCGCAACCTGGTTTGCCACTGTACCGATTGTCAGCGTGCCACCTCCGCCCCTTTCACTGCATTCCTGGGTGTGAGCCCCGAGCAACTGACCTGGTCGGGTGAAGTCGTGCATTATGAGAGTAGTCCCGGAACATTCAGAGGGTTTTGTCCATCATGCGGTACGAGACTTTATTTCCGATCCGACAGGTGGCCCCTCGAGGTTCATGTGCACGCCGCCACAATGACCAGTCCGGACGAATATCAGCCTAGCGCTCAGGTGATGACTCGCTCGCGGGTCAAATGGCTGGACCAGATCGGGTTGATTCCAACCCACGAGGGTTTTCAGCAAAGCCCGGCAAATCACAGGTCCGCCGAGACACTTGGCAAGGGCCACACTGCGATCGCCGATTTGAAGTAGGTCTGCTAGTGACGCATGAGAGCCGTGCGAAGCAACGGTGGCAGTAACCGTTTTCCACCCTTCCGGTTCTTTCCATGATGGAGGATCGGGCCGGCGATAAGCCGCCATAGACACGCGCCCACATCCTCATTGAGTTTTGACGGCGGGAAGGTTATTGCCGTTCGACCGGGCGCAACACTCAAGGAATGCGCCAAAATCGGAAGTGAATATGCTCAATAGCCTGCGAAATGCCGCCGGAACATGGGTCGCCAAGCTGCTGCTCGTCATTCTCGTCATCAGCTTTGCGGTCTGGGGGATTTCGGGATCGATGCTCGGCGTGATCGGCGGTAACGCCGTTGTCACGGCTGGTGGCACGACCGTGCCGGCCGTCGAATACCGCCTCGCCTATGACCGCCAGATCAATGTGCTGTCCCAGCAGTTCGGGCAGCGGCTGACCCGCGAACAGGCGACTGCGCTCGGCATCGACAATCAGGTTCTCGGCCAACTCGTCGCCGGGGCAGTG
Source organism: Mesorhizobium sp. WSM2240 (assembly GCF_040438645.1). Taxonomy (NCBI): domain Bacteria; kingdom Pseudomonadati; phylum Pseudomonadota; class Alphaproteobacteria; order Hyphomicrobiales; family Phyllobacteriaceae; genus Mesorhizobium; species Mesorhizobium sp. WSM2240. Next base: position 2,041,953 of record NZ_CP159253.1, on the reverse strand, counting down.
CTGGATGAGCAGGCGCGCACGCTGGGCCTCGGCTTGTCCAAGGACCGCCTCGCCTCCCTGACCGCTGAAGATCCTGCCTTCCGCGGCCCCGACGGCAAGTTCAGCCGGCAGCAGTTCGATTATGTGCTGCGCGAGATCGGCATGCGGCCGGAAGACTATTTCAACAACCGCGCCCAGGTGGCGGTGCGCCAGCAGATCGTCGAGGCGGTCTCGGACGGGCTGGAAGCCCCCGACACGTTCCTCAGAGCAGTCGCGCTCTATCGGGGCGAAGACCGCACGGCGGAATACGTCGTGCTGCCGAAGGCGCTGGTGGAGCCGGTCGAGCCGCCGTCGGATGAGGTGCTGACGGCCTGGTTCGAGGAGAACAAGGCCGACTACGCCGCGCCGGAATACCGCAAGATTTCATATGTGAAGCTCGAGCCCGAGGACATCGCCGACGAGAGCGCGATTACCGACGAGCAGGTCGCGGCCGACTACGAGCAGAACAAAGCCCGCTACACGACGCCGGAAACCCGTGCGATCGAACAGCTCGTCTTCAAGACGCCGGAAGCCGCGCAGACAGCGCTCGATTCGCTGAAGGGCGGCGCGACTTTCGAGAAGATTGTAGCGGCCGAGGGCAAGACGCAGGCCGATACGCTGCTTGGCACCCTCAGCAAGGACAAGGTCGCCGACAAGACGGTGGCGGAGGCGGCATTCAAGCTTGCCGAGAACGAAGTCAGCCCGATCGTCCAGGGCGCGTTCGGTCCGGTGCTGCTGCGCGTGACCGAAATCAAGCCGGAAACGGTGCGTCCGCTGGCGGAAGTCGCCCCTGAAATTCGTAAGGATCTGGCGCTCTCCGAGGCCAACCGCGTGCTGCTCGACGTCCATGACGCCTATGAGGATTCGCGCGCGGCGGGCGAATCGCTGCGGGAGGCTGCGGCGAAACTGAAGCTCGATGTGGTGACGGTTGAGGCAATCGATCGCGCTGAGCGACTGCCCAACGGCAGCGTCCACGGCGACCTGCCGCAGTCGCGCGATCTGCTGCAGGCCGCCTTCGAGACCGAGGCGAATGTCGAAAACCCGCCGGTGAACATAGGCTCGAATGGTTTTGTCTTCTTCGAAGTGGAGGGCATCACGCCGGCGCGCGATCGCACACTGGACGAGGTGCGTGAAAAGGTCGTCGCCGACTGGATCGCCGAGGAGACCACGAAAAGGCTGGCGGCAAAGGCTGCCGAGCTTGAAAAGCGACTGAAGGACGGAACCGAGCTCGACGCGCTGGCAACCGAACTCTCGCTTGAAAAGGAGACCAAGCGCGGCCTGAAGCGCGAAGCCGACGACGCCGATTTCGGCAAGGAAGGCGTCGCAGCCGTTTTCGCCGTCGCGGAAGGCGGCAGCGGCGTGATCCAGGCGCCGACGAGCGACGCGCAGATATTGTTCAAGGTGACGGAAGTGTTCGAGCCGGCTGGCGCCAGCCCTGAATCCGTGCCCGAGGACGCGCAGGCTTCGTTCTCGTCCGGCCTTGCCAACGATCTGCTCGACCAGTTGGTGGCGCGCCTGCAGACGCAATACGAGGTGGAGGTCAATCGCGCCGCGATCGACCAGGCGCTGGCCTTCTAACACACGCCATGACCACGCTGAAACCGCACATCGCCAAGGCCGCCACCGGCAGCGCCCTCACCTTCGAGGAGGCGAAGGAAGCGTTCGACATCATCATGTCGGGCGAAGCGACGCCCGGCCAGATCGGCGCTTTCCTGATGGCGCTGCGGGTGCGCGGCGAAAGCGTCGCCGAGATTTCGGGCGCGGTCGCGACGATGCGCGAGAAGATGCTGCGGGTCGAGGCGCCGGCGGAGGCTATCGACATCGTGGGCACCGGCGGCGACGGCTCGCACAGCGTCAACATATCGACCGCGTCGGCCTTCGTAATCGCCGGATGCGGCGTGCCGGTGGCCAAGCACGGCAATCGCGGTCTTTCCTCGCAGACCGGCGCGGCCGACGTTCTGACCGCCCTTGGCATCAAAATCGACCTGACCGCCGAGGCGATCGGCGACTGCATTCGCCAAGCCGGAGTCGGCTTCATGTTCGCGCCGGCGCATCATCCGGCGATGCGCCATGTCGGGCCGATCCGGGCCGAACTCGGCACCCGTACCATCTTCAACCTGCTGGGGCCGTTGTCGAACCCGGCCGGCGTCAAGCGCCAGATGGTCGGCGTGTTTTCGCCTGAATGGGTCGGGCCGGTGGCCGAGACGTTGAAGACACTCGGCGCGGAGCGGGCCTGGGTGGCACATGGCGACGGCTTCGACGAAATCACCGCGACCGGCGAGACCCGTGTCAGCGAGCTAAACGACGGCGCGGTGCGCGATTTCGTGCTCACGCCCGAAGAACTTGGCCTGAAGCGTCACGTCCGCGAGGATCTGCGCGGCGGCGACGCGGCTTTCAACGCCAAGGCGTTGCGCGATATGCTGCATGGCCAGCCGGGCGCCTACCGCGACACCGTGCTGATGAATGCCGGCGCGGGATTGGTAGTCGCCGGCAAAGCGGAAACGCTGGCCGACGGCGTCAGGCAGGCAGCGGCCGCGATCGACAATGGCCGCGCCGCGGGCGTGCTCGACGCGCTCGTCAAAGTATCGAACGGATAGCGCCGTGGCCGACATTTTGCGAAAGATCGAGGCCTATAAGCGCGACGAGATTGCCGCCGCCAAAACGCGCATGCCGCTTTCGGAGCTTAAGAATGCAGCACGCGACGCGGACGCGACGCGCTGCTTTCTGGCGGCGCTCGAGGCGAAGCGCAAAGCCGGGCAATTCGCGCTGATCGCCGAAATCAAGAAGGCCAGCCCTTCAAAAGGGCTGATCCGAGCCGACTTCGATCCCCCGGCGCTCGCCAGCGCCTATGAACAGGGCGGCGCGGCGTGCCTTTCCGTGCTGACCGACCGGCCCTCCTTCCAGGGTGCACCGGAATTCCTGACGGCGGCGCGAAAGGCGACAAAGCTGCCGGCGCTGCGCAAGGATTTCTTGTTCGATCCCTATCAGGTTTACGAGGCGCGAGTCTGGGGGGCGGACGCTATCCTGATCATCATGGCGAGCGTCGGGGACAGCGAGGCCCGTGCGCTCGAGGAGACAGCATTCGAGCTCGGCATGGACGTGCTCGTTGAGGTGCATGACGAGGCCGAGACTGAGCGCGCGCTGAACCTGTCGTCGCGGCTGATCGGCGTCAACAACCGCGATTTGCGGACATTCGACGTCAGCCTCGAAACCTCAGAGCGGCTGGCCAAGCTCATGCCGGCCGACCGGCACCTGGTCGGCGAGAGCGGCATCTTCTCGCATGAGGACTGCCGGCGGCTGGCGCGAAGCAACATCGGCACATTTCTGGTCGGAGAGAGCCTGATGCGGCAGGCGGATGTGGCGGCCGCTACGCGCGCGCTCCTGACCGGCGAAACCATCGCCGCCGAGGGGTAGTCCATGGCCGGTGGCAAGAAGCTCACCCATCTCGGTGCCCAGGGCGAGGCGCATATGGTCGATGTCGGGGCAAAGGCCGAGACCGAGCGGACGGCAATCGCCGAGGGCATCGTCACCATGTTGCCCGAGACGCTGCGCATGATCATGGCCGGCAACGCCAGGAAGGGCGACGTGCTCGGCACGGCGCGCATCGCCGGCATCATGGCCGCCAAGAGGACGCATGAGCTGATCCCGCTCTGCCATCCGCTGCTGCTCACCAAAGTGTCCGTCGACATCCAGCCGGAGCCGGCCCTGCCCGGCCTGCGGGTCATCGCGCTCGCCCGCGTCACCGGCAAGACAGGCGTGGAAATGGAGGCGCTGACTGCGGCGTCGGTCGCTTGCCTGACCATCTACGACATGGCCAAGGCGCTCGACCGCGGCATGGAGATTTCCGGGATAAGGCTGGTCGAAAAGACCGGCGGCAAATCCGGCGACTACCGGACGGGTGGGTAATGGCGCTGCTGCCGGTCGCGGACGCCTTGCGGCTGCTGCTGGACGGCGCGAGGCCTCGCGAAACGGAGACAGTGCCGCTGGCCGATGCTGCGGGCCGAGTGCTGGCAGAGCCGCTGAAGGCGTTGCGGACTCAGCCTCCCTTCGACGCCTCGGCCATGGACGGCTACGCCGTGCGCGCCGCGGATGTTGCAAATGTGCCGGTGCAGCTCGAAATCATCGGCGCCGCTCCCGCCGGGCGGCGTTTTCCCGGCAAGGTCGGTCCCGGACAGGCGGTGCGCATCTTTACCGGTGCGCCGATGCCGAAGGGCGCCGACACGATCGTCATTCAGGAGAATACGAGCAGCGTTGGCGAAAATGGCGTCGAAGTGACGGAAGCGGTAGCCGCCGGCCACCACATCAGGAGCAAGGGGCTGGATTTCGCCGAGGGCGACCTGCTGCTTGAACGCGGACGCGTGCTCGATGCGGCTGCGCTGTCGCTCGCCGCATCCGCCAATCATGCGACGCTTCGCGTAGTCAAGCGGCCGCTGGTGGCGATCATCGCGACGGGCGACGAATTGGCGCCGCCAGGCAGCGAGCCCGGACCGGACCAGATCATCGCCTCCAACGCCCTCGGCGTCGGGGCGATCGTGCAATCGGCCGGCGCCCGCGTAATCGATCTCGGCATAGCACAGGACAGCAAGGAGTCGATTTCGGCGCTGGTCCGGCGGGCGATGGATGCGCAGGCCGACGTGATCGTCACGCTTGGCGGGGCGTCCGTCGGCGACCATGACCTCATCCACGACGTACTGACCAGCGAAGGCGTCGTGCTCGATTTCTGGAAGATCGCCATGCGGCCCGGCAAGCCTCTGATGTTCGGGCGGCTCGGCGCCACGCGCTGCCTCGGCCTGCCCGGCAATCCGGTGGCGGGCCTGGTCTGCTCGCATCTGTTCCTGAAGCCGCTCTTGGCGCAACTCGGGGGCGTGCCTCACCAACCCGACCTGCGCCGGGCGAGGCTCGCCACCGCCCTGCCCGCCAACGACACGCGCCAGGACTATATTCGCGCCGTGGTGAAAGCCACTCCGGACGGGCTTATCGCGGCGCCGTTCGGCATCCAGGATTCTTCGATGCTGAAGATATTCGCGGACGCCAACGCGCTGATCGTGCGCGAGCCGTTCGCAGCCGCCGCAGATGTCGGCGCGTCGTGCGACGTTCTGATGTTACGCTGAACAAATCGTCAACGCGTTCATTAAAATTTAAAAGGTTGCAGAACACAACTGGAACAGATAGTGTTTGTTCTGGATTTGTTTTCCGTTTGATTCTTGGGAGCTGTGATGCTGACGCGCAAACAACATGAACTGCTGCTCTTCATCCATGAACGGTTGAAAGAGGCCGGTATCCCTCCCTCGTTCGACGAAATGAAGGACGCACTGGATCTAGCCTCGAAGTCCGGAATCCACCGGCTGATCACAGCGCTCGAGGAGCGCGGCTTCATTCGCCGCCTGCCCAACCGCGCGCGGGCGCTGGAGGTGCTGCGGCTACCCGATTCGATAGCGCCGGGCTTGAATGCGGCGCGGAAATTCTCGCCGAGCGTCATCGAAGGCAGCCTCGGCCGCCGCCCGCCCGAGCCGTCGCGCGTGCCCGCAGCCGGCAATGATGACGACGCCCGCGCTTCAATATCGATCCCGGTCATGGGCCGCATCGCGGCCGGCGTGCCGATCGAGGCGATCCAGCACAAGACCCATTCGATCGCCGTTCCGCCGGAAATGATTTCGGGCGGCGAGCACTACGCACTCGAGGTGAAGGGCGATTCGATGATCGAGGCCGGTATTTTCGACGGCGACACGGTCATCATCCGCAACGCCAATACGGCCAATCCCGGCGAGATCATCGTCGCCCTGGTGGACGAGGAGGAAGCGACTCTGAAGCGCTTCCGCCGTAAGGGCGCGTCCATCGCGCTCGAAGCCGCCAATCCGGCCTATGAGACACGGATTTTCGGGCCCGACCGGGTCAAGGTGCAAGGCAAGCTCGTCGGGCTAATCCGGCGTTATTGAGGCGATTCGCCGGCGGCGGCGTCTTCCGGCTGGTTGGGCGGCGTCTTGGCCTCAGGCGTAGGTTTGCGCAGATAGGGTGGCATGCCGCGCGCTGCGCGCGAGAATTGGCGCTGCGCATGCCAGGGCCGGTAGGGCTTGGCCACGGCATAGCGGATCTCGGGTTTCGAGCCCTGTGCGGCGAAGTGGATAGCAGCACTTCCGTGCCTAGCGAGGTCGCGCTTGGTGACGATCGCTACGGCGGGGCTTTTGCAGGAAAGCTCGGCCGTAGCATCATCGATAATGATCAGGGATGCGTAGTCGCAGGCACTTCGAGCCGCGGCGGCATTGGCCGTATGAACGATGATTTGGCCCGACGGGTGGCGGATTACGCATCGCTCGGGGTCGCAGTCGAAGCGGGTGCCTGGAATGCTCTTGGAAGGCGGCGACGTCTCGGCGGGCTGGCTCGCCGGCTTGAGCGATGGCTCATCGGCTTCAGATGCATTCGCTACAAGCGTCCCAAGCAGTGATGCTGCCGCATACGAGCCGGATGAAGCCGGCTCCTCGGAATACTGCACCCGGGAATCCGCGGATTTTTCCGGCGGGACGATGGTTTCAGCGCGCAGCGCGCGCTTCCAGCTGTCGATCGTGAACTGGTTAGGCCGCGCCCGATTGACGGCCAATTCTCCCTCTCCATTACGGAGCGCAACCAAACGCCCGTCTTCCGAGACAAACACATCAGGTGTCTTGGCGCCGACTAGCGCTAAGGCACCAAGCACGGCAAACGGCAGGGCCGCCAGCCGAAGCCTGGTCGTCGCCATGGTGGCAAAGACCAAGGCAATGGCGATGAGCAGGACGGCCTGGACCGAGACAAGGCCAACCGCGTCGAGCGGCGAGCGGACGGAAAACCAGTCGGCAACGACGATCATGGCCGAAAGTCCCCTGCCCATAATATAGAAGAACGGCGCGTCGAGGCCGAACGGCATGGCGGCAGCGCCCATAACCGCGAATGGCATGACCAGCACCGAGACGATCGGCATGGCCGCAAGATTCGCCACCAAGCTGAGCGGCGAGACGCGCTGGAAGTGGTATGCGCCGAACACTGCGGTCGCCAAGCCGGCCACGACCGAGGTCGCCGCCAGACCTACGGCAAGCACCAGTACCTTCCGTAGCATATTCCTGGCCGGCGACCGGGCGGGCGGGCGGGCTGTGGTGTTGGAATTGGCCTGCCTGCGGTCCGACCACCAGGCATAGGCTCCGACAAGCGCGGCGGTGGCGGCGAAAGACATCTGGAAGCTCGGACCCACCACCTCATGCGGCGAAATAACGATGACGAGGATCGCCGAGATCGCCAGATTGCGCATGCTCAGCGCGGCGCGGTCGAAGAGCAGCGCCGTCAACATCACCGCGAGCATGATGAAGCTGCGCTGCGCCGCGACTTCGCCGCCGGAGATAAAGAGATAAGCGGCAATCGCGGCGAGGGCCGCAACCGCGGCATACTTCTTGACCGGCCGCCGCGACGCGAAGCCTGGAAACAATGCGAAGCCAACCCGCAGGCCACCCATGATCGTGCCGGCGACCAATGCCATGTGCAGGCCGGATATCGAGATGACGTGGTAAAGGCCGGTTCGCCGCAACGATTCATTGACCACCTCAGGGATGCCGGCGCGGACGCCAACGACCAGAGCTGCGGCGATCTCCCCCTCCGGGCCACCGATGCTCTCCCGGATACGGTCAGCGATGGCGTTGCGGCCGTTCTGGACCCAAGCGGAAATGCGCGCCGAGAAGGGCAGGTGCGGTTTCAATACGTAAAGATCATTCAGCAGCTGGTTGTTCTGTCTTACTTTCTCCGTCCCTGCAGGCTGCGGCGCGGCCGCTGTCGTGAGCTGCGGTGTGCGCAGGAAAAAACCGCTCGCGCCGATGCGGTCGAAGTAGCTCTCGAATGAGAAATCATAGCTTTGCGGCCGCACCGGGCCGGAAGGCGGCATCAGCCGCACGAGGCCGGTGACCTCCGCGCCGACCGCGAGGCCGGCAGGAATCTTTACCGCCGAGGCGCGAATCCGGTCCGGCGCATAGCGCAGTTTCGGGCGGGCGGTGGCGGTGACGTCGAGCGTCAACCGCGTGCGGCCATTAGCGAGGTGGTCGATCGCAGCCACCCGGCCGGTGACGACTGTCGATATTTCGCCGCCCAGCATTTTCGTGCCGGCCCGCCAGGTTTCGACTTTTGCCGCCAGAAAGCCGAGAAGGCAGACAAGGACGGCGGCCAGCGCGAAGTGGGTCACGCCGCGCGACGGCAGCAGCGCGAGAACAAGACCGATGGCGAGCGTTCCCCCTAGCGCCGGCGCGAAGGCGGGTTCGAAAGGCAGCGCGAAATAAACGATCGCGCCGAAAGCCAGGAAGACCGGGACAAGCAGAAATGCCGCGCCGCGGTCGATCTCCAGGGCGATATCCCGGCCCCATGTGCGCGACATGAACTGGAGGGAGGCAGTTGAGGCCGGGAGCAGCGCTTTTGGAAACAGACCGTCGGGCAACGCCGGAAGCGAAAACCGGCGACTTGCGGGCGAGAGTGCGACCGGGGGCTGAACCGGGACAAGCGACTCGGCATCAGTCGTCGGCGCAAACAGCATGCGCTCGCTGACATCGCCTGCCGCCGTCTCGCCGGCCATCCGAGATCCCCCGAGACCGGCCGCACCTGACGCCAGCAGCGTCATGAAGCTTCAGTCCCTGCCCCTTGCACCCTCGACCCTCTATGCTACATGAACGGCACCGAATTGCCATGCGCGCCACGGGCCGATCCCACCCGCGGAAAGCCGCCATTTCCTGGAAATATAATGCCCGATACCGTCGTCACCCGCTTTGCACCCTCGCCCACCGGCTTTTTGCACATAGGCGGCGCGCGCACGGCGCTGTTCAACTGGCTCTATGCCCGTCACACCAAGGGCACGATGCTGCTGCGCATCGAGGATACGGACCGCGAGCGCTCGACCGATGCCGCCACCGCCGCGATCCTCGACGGGCTGACCTGGCTCGGCCTACATTGGGAGGGTGAGCCGGTCTCGCAGTTCGAACGCGCACCGCGCCACCGCGAAGTCGCCGAGGAACTGGTGCGGATGGGCAAGGCTTATCACTGCTACGCCTCGCCGGAAGAGCTCAACGAAATGCGCGAACGCGCGCGTGCCGAGGGCCGGCCGCCGCGCTATGACGGCCGCTGGCGCGACCGCGACCCTTCCGAGGCGCCTGCCGGCGTCAGAGGCGCGATCCGCATCAAGGCGCCGACCGAGGGCGAGACGATCGTGCGCGACCGCGTTCAGGGCGATGTGCGCTTTCCCAACAAGGATCTCGACGATTTCATCATCCTGCGGTCGGACGGCAACCCGACCTACATGCACGCTGTTGTTGTCGACGATCACGACATGGGCGTCACGCATATCATCCGCGGCGACGATCACCTCACCAACGCCGCGCGCCAGCAGATCATCTATGACGCCATGGGCTGGGAGATCCCGGTCATGGCGCATATCCCGCTGATCCACGGGGCGGACGGCGCCAAGCTGTCGAAGCGTCATGGCGCGCTCGGCGTCGAGGCCTACCGCTCGATGGGCTATCTGCCGGCGGCCTTGCGCAATTATCTCGTGCGGCTCGGCTGGAGCCATGGCGACGACGAGGTGATGAGCCTCGACGACATGATCCGCTGGTTCGATATCGACGACGTCAACAAGAGCGCGGCGCGCTTCGACTTCCAGAAACTGGAGGCGCTGAACGGCATCCACATGCGCCAGATGGATGATGCCGAGCTTACCGACGCACTGATCGCCACCCTGCCCTATCTACCAAACGGCACGCTCCTGATCGAGGGTATGAACGACACGCGCAAAAAGCAGTTGCTGGCGGCGATGCCCGGCCTGAAGGAGCGCGCGAAAACGCTGGTCGAACTTGCTGACGGGGCGGCCTTTTTGTTTGCCGAGCGGCCATTGGCGATGGACGAGAAGGCTGCAGCACTCCTGGGCGAGAAGCCGCGCACCGTGCTGTCCGGCGCGCTTGCGGCGCTGGAAGCCGTGAATGGCGACTGGAATGCGGCTTCGGCGGAGGCGGCGATTCGCGAATTCGCCACGGAAAACGGCCTGAAGCTCGGCGCGGCGGCGCAGCCTTTGCGCGCGGCGTTGACGGGCAGAAGCACCTCGCCCGGCGTGTTCGACGTGCTGTCCGTGCTCGGCCGCGAGGAGAGCCTGGCGCGCATAGCGGATCAAATCGATTAAGCCTCCTGGCTCAACCGAACGGCATTGAAAGCAGTGTGTTGCGGTGCAACATTGCTGCTATCGAATAACTAGGCAGGGCCTGGCAAATGCGCTAGCACAAGCGCGCATTCCACGGGCGGTTGCTGCGTTGCCGAACTTGGCGCTCTCGCGCCGCATGAACGAAGGGAGTTTTTGATGACCGAATCGACAGCGAAACTGGAATTTGGCGGCAAAACTCTCGAATTGAAAGCGCGCAGCGGCTCAGTTGGACCAGATGTCATCGACATCAGCACGTTCTACCGCGACACCGGCGCGTTCACTTACGACCCGGGCTTCACCTCCACCGCAAGCTGCGAATCCCAGATCACTTTCATCGATGGTGACGAGGGCATCCTGCTGCACCGCGGCTATCCGATCGACCAGTTGGCCGAGCACAGCGATTTCCTGGAGGTCTGTTATCTGCTGCTTTATGGCGAACTGCCGACCAAGGCGCAGAAAGACGATTTCGACTATCGCGTGACACGCCATACAATGGTGCACGAGCAGATGTCGCGCTTCTTCACCGGCTTCCGCCGCGACGCCCACCCGATGGCGGTGATGTGCGGCGTGGTCGGCGCGCTGTCGGCCTTCTACCACGACTCGACCGACATTTCCGATCCGCACCAGCGCATGGTGGCATCGATCCGGCTGATCGCCAAGATGCCGACGATCGCGGCCATGGCCTACAAATACCATATCGGCCAGCCTTTCGTTTATCCGAAGAATGAGCTGAACTTCGCCGCCAACTTCCTGCATATGTGCTTTGCGGTGCCGTGCGAGGAGTACAAGGTCAATCCGGTGCTGGCGCGCGCCATGGAGCGCATCTTCATCCTGCACGCCGACCACGAGCAGAACGCCTCGACCTCGACCGTCAGGCTTGCCGGCTCGTCAGGCGCCAATCCGTTCGCCTGCATCGCCGCGGGCATTGCCTGCCTTTGGGGCCCGGCGCATGGCGGCGCCAACGAGGCTGCGCTGAACATGCTGTCGGAAATCGGCCATGTCGACCGCATTCCAGAATTCATCGCCCGGGCCAAGGACAAGAACGATCCTTTCCGGCTAATGGGCTTCGGCCACCGCGTTTACAAGAATTACGATCCGCGCGCCAAGATCATGCAGAAGACCACGCATGAGGTGCTCGGCGAACTCGGCATCAAGGACGATCCGATGCTCGACGTCGCCATGGAACTGGAAAAGATCGCGCTGACCGACGAATATTTCATCGAAAAGAAGCTCTACCCGAACATCGATTTCTATTCGGGAATCACGCTGAAGGCGCTCGGCTTCCCCACCACCATGTTCACCGTGCTGTTCGCGGTCGCACGCACTGTCGGCTGGATTTCGCAGTGGAAAGAAATGATCGAGGATCCGCACCAGAAGATCGGCCGGCCGCGCCAGCTCTATACCGGCCATCCACAGCGCGATTTCGTGGCCATCGCCAAGCGCTGAACTCTGAAGCGGCCGCTGCGCCTCAAGCAGAAGCGCAGCGGCTTGTCAGATCCCGGCTCCCGCGCTGAGGGAGCCGCTTTCCTTGTCGAGCGCCATGTAGTCGAGCGGCATTTCGGTCGTGTACTTGATCTGCTCCATGGCGAAAGCCGAGGACACGTCGCGGATCTCGATCTTGGCGATCAGCCGCTTGTAGAAGGCGTCATAGGCGGCAATGTCCGGCACCACGACGCGCAACAGGTAATCGACGTCGCCGCTCATGCGGTAGAATTCGATCACCTCGGGAAATTCCTGGATCACCTCGGAAAATCGGCGCAGCCATTCGTGGCTGTGCGAATTGGTGCGGATCGACACGAACACCGTGACGCGGGCGTTGATCTTCGCCGGATCGAGCAAAGCCACGCGCCGCTTGATGACGCCTTCCTCCTCCAGCTTCTGGATTCGCCGCCAGCAGGGCGTCGTCGACAGGCCGACCTTTTTCGCTACGTCAGCCACGGCGAGCGTGGAGTCCTCCTGCAGAAGGCGAAGAATTTTCCGATCGAGGCGGTCCATGACGGCTCCATTAGAATTTCATTCCGGCATAATCGGTCCTGCCGTTGATTTCCACAAGAAAGGAATTCTCCGGGCCGGCCAAGTCCGGAGAACGCGATTGCGCAAAAATCAGGAAAATCGGGACCCGATTTCCGAACGGAGGAACGGCAGCAATTCCGTTTCGAACCAGGGATTTTTCTTGATCCAGCCGCTGTTTCGCCAGGACGGGTGCGGCAGCGGCAGTACTTTGGGCGCAGAAGTGGCATCGTGGATCGCGCGCCAGTCCATCACTGTTTCGGTCAACGAGGCGCGACGCAACGCGCCGAGATGCCAGGAGTGCGCGTAGAGCCCGATCGCCAGCACGAGTTCGATCTGCGGCATCAACGCGAGCAGCCGCGCTCGCCAGGCCGGGGCGCATTCGCGCCTCGGCGGCAGGTCGCCGCCGTTGGCGTCCTGGCCCGGAAAGCAGAAGCCCATCGGCACGATCGCGAATTTCTCGGGATCGTAGAATTCGTCTCGAGAAACACCGAGCCAGGCGCGCAGACGGTCTCCGGACGCGTCATTGAACGGCAGGCCGGTGGCGTGAACTTTCGTTCCGGGCGCCTGCCCGGCAATCAGAATCCGGGCCGTCGCCGACGGCACGACCACCGGCCGCGGCTGATGCGGCAGCGGCCGCCCGGAAGCGCTTTCAACGCAAGCGCGACAGGCGCGGATGTCCGCGGCCAGGCTGGCGAGACCGTCAGCCATGCTCAGGCGGCCGCACTCGGACGGCCGGAGATCGCGGCGCGCCAGCGCAGCACGTTTGCCAACTCGTCTGGAACCTGGACGCGCGCCGGCTTCATGAAGTCGAGGGCGATGAGTCCGGTAATGTCGGCGATCGAATATTCGTCACCGGCGACGAACTCCCGGCCGGCCAGTTCGGAGTCCAGCAGGCGCAGGAATTCTATCGCCTTCGGCTTGTTGGCTTCGCCCCATTCGGGAATTTGCGGCACTTCCCATTCCTTCATTGCCGGGTGGATATGGCGGAAGGCCTGGGACACGGGGGTGAGCAGATTGAACTCCATGCGGCGCTGCCACATCTCGGCCAGCGCCTTGCCGACCGCGCCGCGCCCAAACAAAGCCGGCTCAGGATGAAGCTCCTCGAAATAGCGGCAGATGGCGACGGATTCGCAGATCACCGTGCCGTCGTCGAGCTCCAGCACCGGCAGCCGCTGCAGCGGGTTGCGCGAGGCGATCTCGGCGCTCCTGTGCTCCATCGCGCCCATGTCGACGGGCGCCAGCGGAACCTCGATGCCTTTCTCGGCCAGGAACACCCGTACGCGCCGCGGGTTCGGCGCACGGCCGCCGTCGAAAAGTTTCATAGTCGCTGCACCAGAATTGTTGAGTACCCGAACTATATGGTCACGATTCAGAAAAATCGAAGGATTTGTCGGAGCCAATCGAGGAAAGAACTGCCGTGGTCCCGATCGCTCTCGATCATGCCGCCATGCGCATCGCGCCAGGCGCGCGGTTCCTCGAACGAACCCGCCCAAAGGCCGGCCGCGCGCTGGCGGGCTCGCTCCTGCTCCGCCTCGAAGTCGCCATAGGCGACCGCCCATCCCGCCTCGACCTGGGCGCTGTTGAGATTGACGCCGCCGGCTTTGCAATCGCCAAGAAGCCTGCCGTAGCGGTCGTGCTGACGGCCCGAGCAAGAGACCGCCCTGTTGCGCGTCAGCCTCGCGCGAGGCGTGGCCGCACGCATAGTCGATCCCGTTCTTCCGGCAGGTCTGCCCATATTCCGGCGCGTCGATGCCGCGCAGCCTGATCCGCTCGGCGCCGACAGTGATGGTGTCGCCGTCATTCACGATGGCCAAGCCGCTGGCAAGTCGCGACTCCCAGCGGTCGAGCCGCGCCGACAGGAGGATGAGCAGGCCGAGAATTGCGATTGCGAGAAACCAGTCGAAAAGCCTGCGCAGAAGACTGCGCCTGCGGCGCGAAACCGCCGCGCGGTGGGGTCCGCGCCATGGTCGGCTCATATGGCAAACAGTCTCTTAATCATTCGGAACTAGCCTGCGAGGCGAAATTAGATGCCCGCATAAATTGAAACCGCAATGGCGTTGATACGCTCGCACACGGCTGACAAATTCATTGTGGACCGCAGGAAACCGCACCGCAACAGCGATGTGGCGCGCGCGGTGCGCAAGACGCGCGACCGTCTTTCGCAGCAACCTGGCAATCTCGCCTTCGACCGCGAACTGTTGAAGCTCCATGCCCGCGCCATGGTGTCGAGCGCAACCGCAATCCCGCTTCTGGTACTGGTGATCGCGGCCGCCGGCCTACTTGCGGGCATGGAAGGCTCGATCCTGATCTGGGCGCTGATCACGGTGACAAGCTACGCAGGCCTGACGCTGGTCGCACAGCGTATCGACCGGACGGAAGCCGGCGAGATCAACATTGCCCGCGCCAGAACCAGCTTTTTCGCCGCCCATTTCGTCAGCGGCCTCGGCTGGGCCTATTTCGCTTCGCTGGAGTGCGCGCAATGCCAGGTCGAGCAGTTTCCGGTGATCAAGGCGGTGGTTCTGCTGTTGGCCATGGCGGCGACGGCACTGATCGCCTCATCGCTGCGCGGGGCCCTGGTCATAACCTTTGCACTTCCAGTCGCCATTTATACGGTGATCGGCGTCAGCGCCTGGACGACGGTCGAAGCGGTCATGGTCGGTCTGCTGGTGCTGGCGCTGCCGTTTTTCTCCTATGTCGCCGAACATCTCAACCGATCGTCGCTGATGCTCCTCTCGTTTCGCTCGGAAAAGGACGGGCTGATCGCCGAACTCGAAACGGCGAAGTCGATGTCGGACGAGGCTCGCCGCCGCGCAGAAGAAGCCAATCTGGCCAAATCGCGCTTCCTCGCCTCGATGAGCCATGAATTGCGCACGCCGCTCAACGCCATTCTCGGCTTCTCGGAAGTGATGAGCAACGAGGTGCTCGGGCCTATGAGCAACGGCACCTATCGCGATTACGCCAACGACATCCATGAATCCGGCCAGCATTTGCTCGACCTGATCAATGAGATCCTCGACCTGTCTCGGATCGAGGCGGGCCGCTATCAGCTCAACGAAGAGCCGACGAACCTGCTACAGATCGTCGAAGAATGCTGCCATCTGATGGAGTTGAAGGCCCGCCACAAGGACATCCGCATCGTCCAGCAGTTCGAAAGCGTGCTGCCGCGCCTTTTTGCCGACGAGCGCGCCGTGCGCCAGATCACGCTCAACCTCCTGTCGAATGCGGTGAAGTTCACCTCGACCGGCGGCGAGATACTGGTGCGGGTCGGCTGGACCGCCGGCGGCGGGCAATACATCTCCATCAAGGACAACGGGCCAGGCATTCCGGCCGAAGAAATCCCGGTCGTGCTCTCGGCCTTCGGCCAGGGCTCGATCGCCATCAAGAGCGCCGAACAGGGCACCGGGCTCGGCCTGCCGATCGTGCAGGGCCTGCTCGCCATGCATGGCGGCGAATTCGAGCTGCATTCGAAGATGCGGGAAGGCACCGAGGCCATCGCCATCTTCCCGGCTGCACGGGTCATGGAGGAGTTGCCGGCGATCCCGACGGTCAGTGCGGCGACCGGAACGCGGCGGCGCTGACTTTCGGCTTAGAGCGCGGCGGCCATACCCGTGCTGCAAAGCGCGGCGGCCTTGACCAGGCCCGCGGCAAGGGCCGCCCCTGCCCCTTCGCCATGCGCCAGCCTGAGATCGAGCAGCGGCTCGAGGCTGAGCCTCTCGACCGCCTTTCGATGCCCCGGCTCGATTGGAAAATGCGCGACGACGCAGTGGTCGAGTGCGGCCGGATTGATCACCTGAAGCACAGCAGCGGCGGCAGTCGCAGCATGGCCGTCGAGGATCACCGGAATGCGCTCCATCCGGGCGGCGAGGATTGCGCCGGCAATCGCCGCGAATTCGCGTCCACCGATGCGGCGCAGCACCTCCAACGGGTCGGTGAGATGGCCGGCATGCCGGGCGAGCGCCGCGTCTACGATCTCCGCCTTTCGCGCAATCATTTCCGCGTCGGCGCCCGAGCCTGCCCCGACCCAGTCGGCTCCGGTTCCGCCGAACAGAGCGGCAAACATGGCGGCCGCAACCGTCGAATTGCCGACGCCGAGATCGCCGATGCAGACCAGGTCGGTCCCGCCTGCGATCGCCTCCATGCCGAAGGCCATGGTGGCGGCGCAGCCGCGTTCGTCCAGCGCGTCCTCCTCGGTGATGTCCGCGGTCGGCAGATGGAGGGCAAGGTCGAACACCTTCAGGCCGAGATCATAGGCCAGGCAAAGCTGGTTGATTGCCGCGCCGCCGGCGGCGCATAGCTCGACCGCACGCGCTGTGGCTTCGATGGGGCGCGGCGATATCTTATGGCGGGCGACGCCGTGATTGCCGGCGAAGATGGCCACCAGCGGCTTGGTCACGGCCGGTGGCCGGCCTGTCCACGTTGCGAGCCAGGCCGCTATGTCCTCCAGCCGGCCGAGCGAACCTTGCGGCTTTTCCGCCTGCGCGAACTGCGCCCGGACGCGCTCGCCTGCAACCGCGTCGCCGGCGGGCAGCGCAGCCAGCAATTTGCGGAAGTCGTCGAAGGGATGCGCGCTCGTCATGTCGTTTCAGTTCCTGGACTTGGTCGTTGCGCAGCGCATAGCCGCCACCGCGGCATGGCACAATGGGGATATCTTGCATTGGGAGCCGGCCTGTCCCATGTGTGACGAGCAAACGGAAACCGCAATGAGCGCCATAGAATCTCCATGCATTCTCGTCTGCGCGATAGACATGAAAACCGGCTACTGCTTCGGCTGCGGCCGCACGCGCGATGAAATCGAGGCCTGGATCGACATGACCCCGGAAAGACGCCGCGAAGTGATGGCCGAATTGCCTGCCCGTCTCGAGGCCGTCGAGCGCCGCCCGCGCCGGGAAACGCGGCGCAGCCGCATGGCGCGCGAGCGCGGCACACTGGCTTGAATCGGATGACAAACAGACTGCTCTGGATCGCACTGGCCGTTCTGGGCGGCGGACTCATCCTGCTGATCATCAACGATTCCAGCGGCGAGACGCTCGGCCTGGCCAATGAGGATTTTAGCCGACTGCTCTATCTCGGCGTTCTCGGCGCTGTCATCGCCGCCGGCATCTGGCGCTCGCGCCACATGTTCGGGGATACGCTGCGTAACTTCGCGATTTGGCTGCTGGTCGTTCTGGTCCTGGTAGCCGGATACCAGTACCGCTACGAATTGCAGGACGTCGCCAGCCGCGTCACGGCGGGCCTAGTGCCGGGCAGTCCTCTGTCGATCACTGAGTCGGAAGGCCGCACAACGGTGACGCTGGACAAGCTGCCCAGCGGGCATTTCGGCGCGCAGATTGCGGTCGACGGCGCAAAGATCATGGCAATGGTCGATACGGGCGCGAGCGCCACGGTGCTGACTTCCGCCGACGCAAGGCTAGCGGGCTTCGATCCCGACAAGCTCAATTTTTCGATCCCGGTGTCGACGGCCAACGGCGTGGCGCAGGCGGCGAGGGTCACGGCCCGCGAGATCACCGTTGGGGCGATCTCGCGGAGAAATCTGCCGGTGCTCGTCGCCGCCGACGGGACGCTTTCCGAAAGCCTGCTCGGCATGAATTTCATCGGCACCCTGTCGGGCTTCGACGTTCGCGGCGACCGAATGATCCTGCGGGATTAAGCCAGACTCACAAAGAATCGCGCCGACACGAAGAGGCAGAACAGTCCGAAGCCGACTTCGAGGTGACGCTTCTTGAGCCAGTGGGCGAGTTGCACGCCATAGGGCGTTACGATGAGCGCGATCGGGATAACCAGCGCCACCGCAATCCAGTTTATGTAGCCGGTCGAGGCGATCGGGAGATCGGGATTGCTCCACCCTGCCCAGATGTAGCCGACGGTGCCCGGTACGGAGATCAGCAGGCCGACGCCGGACGAGGTGGCCACCGCCTGATGCATCGGCCGGCCGTAGAGACTCATGAAGGTGTTGTTCATAATGCCGCCGCCAATACCCATAAGGGTGGAGAAGAAGCCGATTACCACACCGGCCAGCGCGCGCCAGGGATTACCGGGAAGGCGGCCGCCGAGCCGCCAGCTTTCGCGGTTGAGCAGAAGGCGGATGCCAAAGAGCAGCGCGAGCACCGCGAAGATCATGCGCAACCCCTCGCTGGAGATCGAGGCGGCGGCGAGCGAGGCAAGCAGGACGCCCACCGGCACGGGGATCAGGAACGATTTCAGGAGATCCATGTCGACGGCGCCACGCGCCCTATGGGCCATGAAAGACCGGATCGCCGTCGGGACGATAATGGCCAGCGACGATCCGACCGAGACGTGCATGCGAACGCTTTCGTCCACGTCAAGCAGGCCGAAAACCTGATAGAAGACCGGCACGAGCACCGCGCCGCCGCCAATGCCGAATAGGCCGGCCAGCAGGCCCGAAACCGCGCCCGCCGCAGCGATCGCGGCGGCGATCGCGGCGGCGAAACCGGCAATCTCGCCCCACCCCATGTCTAGAGCCGGCATTCGTAATCCCCGAGAAGACCCGGACCGTCGCTAACCTGCACGATCTGCGTTGTAAACCGGATGGAGTGTTGGGCGGCTCAGGCGGCCTGGCGGACACTCTCAAGATCGACCACCGCGAAAGCCTTGCGCAGCACTTCCGGACCGGCGCCCGGCAGGTTGGCGTCGGTGGACAGGATCTGACGGAAGCGGCGGGCCCCGGGCAGGCCGTGGAACAGGCCGACCATGTGGCGCGTGATACGGCCGAGACGACCGCCGGCTGCGATGTGGGCGGCGGCGTAGTCTGCCATCGTCTCGATCAGAGCCGCAAAATCGAATCCCGATGGCGACTCGCCCGAGATGAATGCGTCCGCCCCGGCGAGAATGCCAGGGGTGTGGTAGGCGGCGCGCCCGAGCATGACGCCGTCGGTGTGAGCAAGATGACCGGCGGCTTCCTCCAGCGTCTGGATACCGCCATTGATGCCGATGAAGCGATCGGGATAGTTCTGCTTCAGGCGATACACACGGCCGAAATCGAGCGGCGGAATCTCGCGATTCTCCTTCGGAGACAATCCTTCGAGCCAGGCCTTTCGCGCATGTACCCACAATGCATCGGCGCCGGCCGCGAAAACCGCCTCCGCGATTGTGTCGAGCGCTTCCTCCGGATCCTGGTCGTCGACGCCGATGCGGCATTTCACCGTCACCGGAATTTTCGTCGCCGCCTTCATGGCCGCGACGCCTTCGGCGACAAGAAACGGCGTCTTCATCAGGCAGGCGCCGAAAGTACCCGACTGCACACGGTCCGACGGGCAGCCGACATTGAGGTTGATTTCATCGTAGCCGAACGCCTCGCCGATCGCGGCCGCTTCGGCGAGCTTCGCAGGATCGGACCCGCCGAGTTGCAGCGCCACCGGATGCTCGTCGGGGTGGAAGCCGAGCAGGTGCCCGCGCGCACCCTTGATGACCGCGTCGGCTACGACCATTTCCGTGTAGAGCAGCGCCCGATCCGTCAACTGCCGGTGAAAGAACCGGCAGTGGCGATCGGTCCAGTCCATCATCGGGGCAACAGAAAAAATTTTTTCTTTGTTTTTCAATGATTTGTGATACATTTCAACCAGATCACATCGTGAACCCATGCGCTCAAATACGACCAAACTGCACGGGTTTGTACCTCTTTTGATCTCGCCGTGCACGGAAATCGCACGGATTTGAAGGACTGCACGGGCCCCATCATGGCAACCATCGTTCGAACTAAGGAAGGGAACTGGCGAGTGCAAGTCCGGCGTAAAGGCAAGTACGCTTCGCAGACCCTTCGACTTAAGACGCTCGCGAACGAGTGGGCGGTTGAAACCGAGCGGCTAATCGATCTCGGCGGCGAGCCCAGTAGTCATCGAATTCGGGACCTCAGGACAATCGCTGATCTCGTCGATTTGCATATCGCCGACCTGCACGAAGTCGGGCGCCCATTACGGCGATCTAAGCAAGCGGTCATGGAAGCATTGAAACGCGACCCGGGCGCAACACGCATCGATCGGCTCGATAGAGCAACGATCATCAAGTACTGGCAACGCCGCGCGAAGCAGGGTGCCGGCCCTGTGACCCTTTCGGTTGACCTCTCTTATCTGAGAACGGTGCTTACCCACGCCGCTGCTATCCATGGAATTTCGGTCGACACCGAAAGCATCCGCCTTGCGCGAGCCGCACTTACCCGGCTGGGTCTTGTTGGCCGCTCGCACGAACGGGATCGCCGGCCCACCGAAGCCGAGATCGAGGCCCTGCTCGATTACTTCGACAAAAGCATCAACACCATCATCCGATGGGCCGGATTGTCCGCTTCGCGATTGCCACCAATGCGCCAGGAAGAAATCTGTAAGATCGAATGGAGCGATGTTGATCTGAACAAGCGAGTTGTGCTGATCCGAGACCGCAAGGATCCACGCCGCAAGGATGGAAATCACCAGAAGGTGCCTCTGCTTAACCTCACTGGCTTCGATGCATGGCACCTCATGCTTGAGCAAAATGTACTAACTGGCGGGAAAAGGCCGTTATTTCCCTTATCATCACCAATCTGTTGGCACCGCCTTCTGGCGCGCTCGACAACGATTGGAAATCGATGACCTCCGCTTTCACGATCTGCGTCACGAAGTCACGAGCAGGCTGTTTGAAGCGGGATTATCGATTGAGCGTGTTGCGCTCGTCACTGGCCATCGTGATTGGAAATGCTGCGACGTTATACGAACCTCAAGCCGGAGGATCTGCACAAGCACCAGACGAAGGGTCAGGCGACCGAAGAGGAATTCTTGCGCACTCTTGCTGACGGCTAGTGACTTGTTGGCCTATCATTTCCAAAATGGTGGGCCCGGAGGGTCAACGTCTTATACAGAAAATCAAAATGTTAGCGGTTGGTTCGCCAACCCGTTTCCCTCGTATTCTCTCATATGGTCTGGCGAACCTAATGATCAGAAAGAGGAATGATCTCGGGTCGTTCCACGCGCAAAATTCGTCCCCTTGTCTCTAGCGATTCCCGCTCTTTAGTGCGGCTCCAGCACCTCTTCAAATGATAGCCCCAGGGTTTTGACCCGAAACCAATCTCTATTTCCGCACACACTAAATGACGGCTTCGCGCCCTATGTTAGCCGTTCCGGTGATCTTTGCCGTTGCCTGATAGCAGACGTTTGCCGGCGATCATCCTGGACATCGTAGTTGCGCCACAAGCTCACGTTCCGTGTTCAAGAAATGCGGACTTTGACCTCGAAGCACCTGCGGCGCCTACCGCTGGCCTACCTGTGGTGGGGAGACCCGTGATCTGGGAAAGCAGCGCGACAGCTCCCGCCGTATAGTGGTCGCTCGGGCACGTTGCTTTATTCCGTCCAAGGCTGGAAAACGAGGCTGCTTGAACAGATGCGTTAACTAAGCTCAGCACTACAAAGGAAGCAAGGCAATCGGCGCGAGATAGCAGAATTGCCCGGCCCGCCTCCTTGTCGCAGTGCTCGAACCGGAACTCAAATATCAGACACCCAGGACGAATTTCTGGTCGTCATAGGTATCGATAACGTCCACATTCACGCCCGCGATCACGATTTCGACCCGACGATTCTTCAGACCGGCTGACAGAGTTCCTGGTGGGGTTGCAAGGCTGGCTGCACCTACTCCAACTTGATATGCAACGGCGCGCTCAACGTTCGGCCAGTCTTGCTGCGGTGAATAACCAGCAGAGTAGGCGAGATCGTTGACCATCTCGAGTATCCAGGATCGAGCGTTGTCAGCGCGCTCTTGCGCGGCCTTCTCTTCCTCGGCGCGACGATTGTCTTCTGATCCTGCAGGCACTCGATCTGCATGACCGATGCACAGTACCGCGCAGTATTTCAGCCCATCGGGATTGTCATATACCGCTTCGTAAACAGCCTCGTAGACGTAGGCGAGCTGCGGATCGGCCGCCAGAATTGGATCGCGCGCCAGACGATCACGTATATCCGTCTCGCCAGCGTTGAAGCCGCGAACCTCAAGCATGAAATGCGTTTTCATTGCTGCGCCTCCTATATGGCGATGTTATCTGCGTACACGAGTCGGCGCTCCGTGTGCGCAACGCCGCGGTCATGCCCCGCTACGGTCACGATGAGATCGTCCGCTTCCAGCAGCTCCCATTCCTCGATGGCCACTCGCCAGTCGCTTTCCAAAACCCCAGGTTTTGATAGGTGGATGACGCTGAGTGAATCCAATTCGGTAATCCAGGTTGCAGTATATCCGTCCGACGAAAGCCCGCGCAGGCCGAGCTTTTCGACCGAGACCGTCTTCCACCCCAAATCTGACCCAATCGCCGGATCGCGCCGCTGTAAGCGCGCAACAAGGCGTCGGTTGCGCTGGATTCGCTCAGATGGATCGATATCGTCCGCAACTATGCGGGAGCCCACGGGCCCGCTAACGAGGACGCGGACGTGGCGGTCGTCGGTTCGACTAATGGCCGCAGTACGTTCCGGCGGAAGCTGGACGAAGTCGCATTGCACCGGTGCCGAGAGGTGACACCCGCTGATGCTCTCGGGCTGGTAGCGGGAGACAGCGAGCCGCAGGAACGGCCAGAACTGCGGACCTGGGTCGATCGCGATATCCACAAACCACAGGCCGCGGTTTTCGTTGAACTGCGGCGTATAGCCCAGCACCGTGACCGTAGGTTGGCCGTCAATAGCCGCCAGCGGGAGATCCATTGGCGGCATGCTGGGCCGTGCCGGCTCTTGGCGGTCATCGACAGCGGTGAGCCGAAGAAGATCATCCAGCCTCAGCATTGGAAGCGCGCGACGGTCGACGTCCCTCGCATGCCAAATCGGGTCGGCCCCCCACTTGCTGACAAATGGGAAGCCGGAACCATCCTTCAGGTCTGGATAGTGGCTATCGTCCCCGCCTCGGGCAATGAGCACGCCGAGAAGTTCACCTTCGCCGCTCGAAAACCATGGACGGTCCAGATACAGCCGAATTCCTGCGCGGCGGGTCCGGCGCCATGCCATCGGCTGCTCGGGTTCGATGTCGTCGGACCAGCGGAACATCGGCAGCACGGAATGAACAATTGGCGGCGCAGGAGGGGCTGACGAAGGAATGGACACTCGGAGCACCGGCGCGACCACGCTGTGCATGTCGTCGGTCGGGTTGCCTTCCGCATTTTTTAGCAGGTCAAGGTGAAAAAATTCGCGGAAGCGAGTGAACGCGCGGAATGTATAATCAATCACACGATGCCGGTTGTCGCTGAACTCGTGCACAGCACGATGGATTCTCACCAGCCCAATGTCCGGCAGGCTAAGCTTCTGGTCCGATCCGCCAAGCAATGCGATGTCTTCATCCGGCTGGATGATAGTCTCGGAAGCCTTTCCGCCTGATTTTCGGAAAATACACGCCGGGAGGGTGATGTCGTCCAGCGGCTCCTCCCATGTCGCCTCGACGGACAACGTACCTGTGCTGGGCCCGTGGAGATCGACGGCTCCGGCGAGAGTGGCGCTTGTCGATCCGATGGTCCGCAACGGAGTGATCCGAATCGGCCGGGGCGCCTCAATGGGGCGATTAACGGCATGGACCAACGTGATTTGCTCAAAAGGCGAAAGGCCCCACAGCATGCCATCGGCCGCAGCTTCCGCGACCTGAGTCTTCGTGCGCACCGCTTCGGGCAGAAATTGCCACGGGCCCATGAGTTCGAGCTTGTCCTTTGGCAACGAACTCGATGTCCGCAGGAGCTGCTTGTCACCGGGTGGCAGTAGCATCCGGATCAGCCGCCCCTCAACCTTTGCGGCCAGCGCGGCACCACCTTCAACGACCAGCCGGAATGGCTCCAACTCGGGCCAGTCACCTCCATAAGAAACGGTGAAGCCCTCGACCGCGTAAGGAAATTGAAGACCCCATTCTCGCCCAGCCTCCGGAAAGTAGATCGCGACTCCTTTCGCCATCGGATCTGGCAAATAAGGAAGTGAGAGATCATCGACATCATGGATGATCGTTTGCCCTGGAGCTGGTGGATCGCCAGACTGCAATATCCTCTCGGCAGGAGGCTGCGGTTCGCCCGGCAGGGGAGGCAAATTCTTTGCGTTTTCGGTAGGCACACCGACATGGACGATCGACATGCCCGGCTGCGGGATCTTCTCGGGCGGGTTGTCGATGTCGGCCCTCTCGCGATCGGCAAATGTGCCGTCCGCCCGTAGCGCCCAGCCGAGCATCCGGCTTTGATCGACGGCCGCCGTCGACCCGATCGCGAGATCGAACATCCCGTGTAGTTCGGCCTGAACTTGCGTGACTTTGGGCGGCGCGAGATGGCGCTGGCTGGTGGAGTGATAGCCGCACTTGGGAACGATCGCGGAGGCGGTCGCCACATAGTCTCCCGGTTCCTCTACCGCAATCGCCAGCGTGGTTGGGTCCTGGGTTACGCCCGATCGGATCACCAGCACCGTTAGCGACTCTCCTTCGGTGTAGCGCCAGCGCGGAACGAGTGCGGGACTGGAAATGGGCTCCCAGCGGAGAAACCGTTGCGGCTTGGTCACCGTCTCGAGCGCCTTCTTGAGGACAGCGGACTCGGCTTCTCGACCCGGCGCGAGGGCGCTTACATGCGAGCCGATCAGCGCGGATAGATCGCTCGGCGCGTGTGGCTGAGTCACTGGCCAGCCCGCCATATTTGCCGAGCGGAGTGCTTCGGAGACGGCTGTGGGCAGCCCTGCTGCCCGGTTCGTTCCAGCTCCGAGCAGCCTGCCCGAAAAATGGCTCGAACGTCTCAGGCGCAGGTGCGGCGTCACTTCTGGCATTATTTGAGACTGGAGCAGTTCATCGCTCGAGACCGGTGCAATTTCGTCGGCCGGGTTGCGCTCCAAACGACGCTCCAAGGCCATGCGGGCTGCATTCATGAGCCGAGATGTCGTCCAATCGGCTGGCGCCGCTGCAGAGCCTCCATTGTCGAGCCCGGAAACATCAGCCGGGCCGAAAGCGCGCGGATTTAGGTCATGTGGTCGAGAGTTGCCGGCGAGATCCACTGCCCACGCACGGAAGGAGTAGGATCGACCGTAACGCAGCCGCGGCAGGCTAACGTTCTCGACGTGGCCGCTGACGTGGAAGGGGTGTGGTGTGTCGGGCGAAGGGGGCTCCTGGGGCGCCAGCAGTGCCTGTTCCCCATCTTTCTCCCAAATCCGCTTGCCCGGGCGCGGCGCCGAGAGGCTCCAGCCTTCCCAACCGAACAATGCCTCGTGGACCTGCACGGGTGCGTCCGTCGCGCGGAAGTTCTCGTGCGCGGCCGTGCCCTGGATAAACCCTTCTTCCGGGTGGTCCTCGTAAACACTGCCGAAGCCATCGACGGTGGCGGTGCTCAGTCGCTTGTGCAACGAGTGCCACGCCCGGCTCTTGTCGTCCCAGACTTCCACTCGGAGTCCGCGCACTAAATCTTCCGTGTCCAGGTCGACGTTTCGACCGCGTCTCAGATTATCCGCGAGCTTGGCCTGTCGTAAAAGGTCGGTCTGCGTCCTGACTGCCTGTGCGGCGCCGGCCACGGTGAAGCCGGGCGAACGCTGGGCAGGAGTCGCGGCGTTGACGGGATCGCCGTTCTGCTCAATCGCGATGAGCCGCGGCAATGTCCACAAGAAGCGGTCCGCTTTGAGTGCGCTCCCGTCGGTGTCCAGCGTCAGTACGGAAAAGCGCGCCGGATCTCCAAGGCGGAGAGCCCCCTCGTCCCAGTCCGCCGTCTGCGAGACGGTGGTGAACACATCGGCCCGAGCATGGCAGCGAACGCGGGTCGGGCGGCTGACGGATGTATCCATAATATAGAGCGCTGCAGAGAGCCACTTCGCGCTACGCAAACGCTCTCTGTCTGCCACCAGATCGATGACCAAGCCTAGCTGGCGGAGAAGCTCGGAATGATCTCCAAGAAGCGCGCATCGAGCGTGGAATTCGGGTTCATTATCTGGAGTTGGCGGTGGCTTGGCGCCGGGAATTGGATCGGGTCGGTACGGCCACTGCGCTTCGGGGCGTTCGTAGAACCGCCGGCAGCGATGCAGCTCGAGCGCCAAGTGCTTAACCCAGTCGCGCTCTCCGGCAATTCGCCTCTCGACGACTGCGAGCGACTCACGGCTTTCAACGATTTCGTCGAGGTAGGCAGTCGCGCGGGACTCGTCGTACAACAGCCGCCTCTCTCGTTCGGACTCCCGCAGGCGAAAACAGCCTGCTTTCCTCGCGAGTTCAAGCACGTCCCCGCTCAATGGATGATTGCTCGGATCAGGCGGGTTTGCAGGATCGGCGATGACGGTCGCCATATGCATGCCGAGCGCGATGTCATGCACGCGCTTGGCGGAGAAGCTGCGCCACTTGCGAGCCGACCAGTTCGAAACTCTGGGCGCCCGCACCGGCACGGAGCCAGGGAACATTGCGCGCCATAGGTCAGGCTTGATCGGGTTGAGCTGGGGTTCGCACTCGATCACGCCCTGCTGGTCGGACAGCTCTACTCTCAGGCCGGACGCCGCTTCAGCCCAGTCCGGGAACAGTTCCCATTCGTCGAGCCGCGTCTCTTCGGGCGACTCGATTGTCGGCGAAAGAAACAACGATACCTGGAAAGGCCTCTGACTGCTTAGCGAGTGAGGAAGAGCGCAGACGACAGCATATTCCTGAGCCATGTCCTACTCCTCCGCAAATGCTTGGCAGTAGTCCGTCCACGCTGGCGAACTTCCGTTCGCTTCGAGCATGACGTCCCTGAACGATGGGTCGCCGTTTGCGCCCTTGAAGGTGCGTTGCGCGTAGATGTGGACTTCCTTGGAGATGCCGACCGCCGATACGTTCACGGTGATCTTCGCTTCGCCGATTAGCTTGCCGCTGTCGAAATGGTAGAGCAGCGCCATGTAAAGCTCGATGGCGGCTGACACCAAGCCGAGGACATCCACTTCGCCGCGAAGCCTGAAATATGCGGCCAATGAGCCAGCCTCGCCCTCGAGGCGAATGTAAATTCCGAGCATTGCCGAAACGGAACCGGAGGCCACACCGAAATCGACGGCAATGCAGGCTCCGGCTTCCAGACCGACTTCCAGCACTTCCAAGCCGTTGGCTGACAGGCGAATACCGCACCATCCGCCACCGCCGATAAACGCAACTGCAATCGTGAACGGCCGATCCCTCGTGCAGAAGCTGAAGCCGACTGTGACCGCCTTACCCAAGAAGGGCACCTGAACGTCGGCGTTGAGTGACATGTTCGTGATGCTGAACATGCCCATTGCGATATCGGGCAGAGCGAGGCCGAAGCCGGCTGTCAGTCCTTCGGCGGTAACATTTACGTTTGGGGGATCCGAGAATCCGTCAAGGGGGATCAGTTCCTTGATTGTTTCGACGAACTTCAGCACGCCGTGGAAGCCAATGTTCCTAAAGACGATATCAATTTCGGACTTCCCGCCGCTCGACTTGAAGGCGAAACGATCGAAATCGAGATGAATCAGCTCGGCGTCGGGAAACAAGTGCAGCGTGAAATCCACCAGCTGCGCCAGGGCGTAGGTTTCGTTCTTGCCGTTGATCCCAGCTTGCGCGCCGATGGCGAAGACGAGACTGTTCTCCTTGACCGCCAGCAATGGCGAGCCCTTGGGCCACGATTGAACCCGTGGCTTCCACTCGAACTGCACACGCGCCAGTGCACCGCTCTCGGCAAGACCGTTTACGTAATTGTACATGTCTTCAATGAGATCGATTGTCCCGTGCACGGAAGTACGCAGCAAACCGGCGATTGAACGCAGCAAATCGCCAATGAATAGCGGCAACTTGGCCGCGAGGTCGTCCAGCTGTTTGATGGTCTTCTCGAGCTGCGTTTTCAGTTTGTCGACGAAGGTCTTTGCCGGGTTTTTGCCCTGCGACTTCATCGTCGTCAGCGCGTCCTTGAACTGATCGGGGATGTCTTTGAACGCGTTCTTTATATCCTCTGCCTCTTGAAGCGCCTGATTGATTTTGACGACCCATTCGGCAGCGTTTTCGCCCGGTTGGCTCATCATTCGCTTGGCCTCTTCGGCCGCGTCGGCGACGACTGAGGCAGCACGCGCGATGTCTTGGGTCAGTGCCTCGACACGTGACACAAATGCCGAGACGAGCTTGGGGATCCGGAGGAGGTCGCTGTCGACCGACACCGCTAGGTCCGACAGAGGAATCAAGCCGAACAATTTCGGCTCGGTCCCGTTGAAATATTCTTTTGGATTGAACTTCTGTTTCGCCGCGTTGCTGTCGGCGCTGCCCATGGCACCGTTCACACGGGACAAGCTGCGTAGCGGCATGGATGGCGCCAGGAATCCCCCGCTCTTCTCCGTCGAGGCCCCACCAAGCCCGTAACCAAGCTGCGGGAGCGTGATGGGCAGATCCCCCTTCGCCTCCGGCGCCACTTCCCCGTCAACAAGAACTTGGGCCCACAATTCGGCCTTGTTGTCAGTGCCGCCGAAACCCTTGCTCTTGTATAGCGGGTGATACGTGATCGGGATTGGCGGTCCTGCGGATAATTGTTGAACGGCGGGGATGACCACTTCGGCGCTGCTCATTCTCGGAATTGAGCCGCCCCTCGTGGCTTCCCCCAGGAAACGAAGGGTGCTTGTTGGCAGGGTCGCCACCGCCCCAGCTACCGAGGGTGCAAACGCGACCAGCTGGCCAAACGCAGGAACCTCACGGCGCGGACGGCCGCCGAAGTTTGCATTGATATATTCCGCTTCGATAAGCCCGAAATTGCGATTTCGCTCCGCGACCCACATCAGTGGCATTTGCAGCCTTGCCGGCTGCATTTCCTGATCGAGTGCCTCG
This sequence comes from Mesorhizobium sp. WSM2240, assembly GCF_040438645.1. Classification (NCBI taxonomy): domain Bacteria; kingdom Pseudomonadati; phylum Pseudomonadota; class Alphaproteobacteria; order Hyphomicrobiales; family Phyllobacteriaceae; genus Mesorhizobium; species Mesorhizobium sp. WSM2240. The sequence continues at coordinate 2,013,008 of NZ_CP159253.1, read as the reverse complement.
ATAATGAAGTTGAAAGGCTGGCCGCCCACCGTGGGCCAGAACAGCAGCGGCGATGTTCCTGGATCGTCCAGGGTGGGAGTCACCAAGGGACGGATCTCGATCTGGCTGAAAGGCAAATCTCGTCTGTCGGCGTAGATTCTGCGTGGTTCGCCGATAACCAGGAACTTGCGTTGATAGAGAGCCGCCAGCGACGGCGACGCTGCCTTCATCTTGCGGTCGGTCACCTTAACCAGCGTCGCGCTGTGGCCGAATGGGAACAAATAGCCCGGATAGGCGACTTCCACATGCTGGTCGCGGCCAAGCGGCGCCGCATAATTCATAAATAGGATCGAGGGGAAAGACGCATCCGAGTAAGGCTTCGTGTTCCAACTGCCGTCGAGCTTCAGCCAAGCGCCGAGCCCGGACAGCCAGAGCGCCCGCGCAGCGAGCGGAAGCGGCTCGATCGGCCGAGTTTCTCCGGGAATCGTCTCCGACGTTTGGCGGACAAGCATGTGCCGATCGAGTGGACTGAGCGACATACGGAACGGGTAGTGGGACGCCGAGGCCAGGAAGTCGGGGTCCCGCCAGGCATTGGGTGTGACACGGTCGCGGTCACGCGCCCAAACGGCTCTAACGATACGTCGCCCGGCATTGCGCTCGTCGATTTTTTTATTGCCGTCTGCATCGAGCTTCAAATGGCCGAGCCGACTGTGCCACAGCTCGACATGGCTGGCGTTTTTGCTGGTGACAGGCTCCAGCGAATGCGACCACCGCCCCTCGTCACTCGGAGAAATTATCAAGCGATACGGCGCCTCGATCGCCGTTTCTAATGCGCCGGGGGGATAGCTGTACTTCCGCAGCACGCGCGACCGCGACAGGTGCTCGCCAATCAGCCCCGCCGGGCCGAAGATAGCGCTGACGTGAACCTCCTCGTTGCCAATCCTGACTGTGACCCTGTCTTCCGCCTGCGAAGGAGCCGTGGTCTTGTGGTCCAGCAGCGCCGTACGGTCATTTAAGACGCGGCGCGCCCGCCGCGAGGCATTGGCATGATAGCGGATCGAACCGATTTCATCGCTGGTCCTCGGGCCGTCGAGGCCGCGAATTTCACTCCGCTTTGCTTTGCGCGCAAAAAGCGAAGTGCCCGAAAGTACACCGACGAGACCGCCCGGCAGAGCAATCAGTCTGACGTCGTCCAGCAATTCGCTACTCAGCTTCGACTGCCCTGTCGGGGCGGCGCCCGGCAAAGCCAGCTTGTGCACCAGCGGCTTAAGGCGTGACATTGCGGCAAGGATGCCGGATGTGCTGAAGGGAATGGTTTCGCCTGGCGGAAATGCAAAAACCAGCCTGCTTCCATTCGCCGCGCGCGCAGCAACGGGCGTCTGCGGGCGGGGATCAGCGATGGTTGTGCCCGATAGTGGCGCCTCGGCGGGATTGAAAGGGTTTGGAGCCGCAATGTTCCCGCCTTCATACGAGGCTTGCTCCGCCAGGTGTTGGAACGGGAAGCGCATCACAAGATGTGCTTCAGTCTCACCGGCGAGCGGTCGAAGTACCGGCTTTTTGCCCGCCACCAACTCGCAGCCAACCGCTGCAACACTGAAGGCGACGAGATCCTCAGGGCGAATTAGGTCAACGAAGATTGTCGGCTTTGCCGCGAGTTTAGGGCCGCTTTCTTGATACGCCTCAAGCAAGTTAAGACCGTCGGCGAACCGGTGTGGCTCAACCTCCAGCACTCGGCGTGCACGTCGAGCACTCATGAGAGCGTTGGGCGCTTGAGGTTCGGACCTCCCTCCAATCTGTCGCGCAAGTTCAATCCCAGCCCGTTGCTGTCACTCCGGTCAGCCTCACGCACCAAGTCCGGTTCGCATTTTCTCATGACCAAAGCCTCCGGCGAGTCCGACAGGTGACAGCCGTGCGGACCAATCGACTCCGAGCGATAGACTTAACATGGTCTGGTTTGATCTTTAAATAGAGGTGCCGCCGTCCAAGGTAAATTCTTGGTTCATGCCGACGCATGTTATCGGGTCTAGGTCTTACATCGGAAGGTTTCAACGTGGCTCAATCGATTAAAGGGGTCTCGACGTCCGTCGCCGCATTTGTTGGCTATACAAACGAAGGCCCAGTCAATGACCCGGTTCGGATCCTCAGCCTTGCCGATTTCGAAGGGACGTTCGGCCCGACCGACCCTGCCAGCGGTCTTTCGTATTCGGTCGCCCATTTCTTTCTGAATGGTGGCGCTGAGGCTTGGATCGCGAGAGTCGTGGGAGCGGGCAACGCAGCTGACCCATCCGCCGCCGAAATTATAGGCTCCCAACACGACAAGAGCGGCATGTTTGCGCTGGACAAGGTCGATCTATTCAACCTCCTGATAATTCCCGATCGATCCGAACCTGCCGTCCGAAGCGCAATGATTGCGTACGCCGAGCGGCGACGCGCGTTTGCTATCCTCGACTTGCCTGGGGAGATTGACACTCTTGCGGAGGCCAAGTCCTGGATCTCCCACAATGGCGCCTCGCGGCATGCTAATTCCGCCGCTTACTTTCCCCGCATTCTAGCGCAGGACCCGGCACAAGGGGGGCAGGTTCGCTCATTCGCAAATTCAGGCGCCATCGCGGGCGTCTATGCGCGCGTGGATCAGCAGCGCGGCGTGTGGAAAGCGCCCGCTGGTACCGAGGCGGCAATCAGAGGTGTCGCAGGACTTGGCTATGGCCTGACTGACGCCGACCAAGGTGAAATCAACCCTCTGGGTTTGAATGCGCTGCGCAATTTCCCTATTCATGGAAACGTTGTTTGGGGATCTCGAACGCTCGCTGGGGCTGACACCCTTGCTTCCGAATGGAAATATATTCCCGTCCGTCGAACGGCATTGTTCGTTGAAGAGTGCCTCTATCGTGGACTGCAATGGGCTGCGATTGAGCCAAACAGCGAGCCGTTGTGGGCGCAGATCCGGTTGAGCGCGGGGGCCTTCATGCACGGCCTATTCCAACAGGGCGCATTCCGCGGAGTCACCGCAAAGCAAGCCTACATCGTTAAATGTGATCGCGAGACGACAACACAGGCTGACATAGAATCTGGGTTGCTGATCGTCGAAATCGGCTTCGCGCCGCTCAAGCCGGCGGAATTTGAGTGGCTGCACATCAAGATCCAAATGACCGAGTAGACGCCAATGGCCTTTTGCATGCTGAGTGTCGTGCCGCTCGTGCTGGAGGAGGAAGGCGCGTTCCATACCGCATGGTACTGATGCTCCAAGGTCCTGTGTGGACGGCTCCTGCTCACGGCATCTTGATGCCAAAAGTGTGGAAGCTGTCGCGACAACGAGCCAAGGGAGCCACCCACCTCATTCGCAATGAGTCGGTAGCTGTCCTTGGCCAGCAACCTGAACAGGCGACCGGATTTCCGGCATGGCGCTCCAATGCAGACGGTCCGCTCGGGCCCAACGGCCGCCAGCCAGCAACGCGCACAAATCTCGTCGTCAAAGCTGCGTTCGCCGATCTCCAAGAGCGGACAGTGCCTATGACCTGTCCGAGTGCCAGCAGATTATTTCGGCCTACGCGTTAAATGCCGCCGATCCACCATCCAGTTGCAGCATAGGATGGCGTGCCGAACGTCGCCATGCAGGGCTTCGAGCTCGCGGATCCGAGCCGCGGTCTTGTCGTCGAGAAGGACGACGACCTCGTCGGTCCTCCTCCGCGTAGCAAATGCCAGGCGGCCGACCGCGAGATCGACGACTTCATGACTGTCCCACGCCCAGCGTGACGAGAAGCTCGTCCAGTTGCTCGAACGTCTCGGCCATCGCGTCCGCCGCCCCGGTGCCGGCAGCGTCGAGAGCTTCCTTCGAGGGATAGAGCTCGTGCATGACCAGCAGCGTCTTGCCACCTTTTTCCTCGAAGGTCACCGTGGTGACGGGTCCACCGTCGCCACCTTCGTCATTGGTCCATACGAGGCGCGAGTGCGGTGTCACTTCGATATACCTACCGAAGAACTCGTCAGGTTTTGAGGCATCGTGGCCGAACACCAAACGGTACCGGCCCCCGACACGAACATCCATCTCGCACGAACGCAGGAACATGCCCATCGACTTCGGCACCCACCACCGCTTGAACAATTCGGGCTTGGTCCACGCCTCGAACACGATGCGCGCCGGGGCGTCAAAGGTTCGCGTAACGACCAGCTCACGATCGGACTTCCGCTCCACCGTTGTGCGGTTCTTCATGGGGGTGGGCTCACTATCTCTTTTTTCGTCCATCGAGTTTCTCCTTCCGTTTCAATTCCTCGACCACCTTGTCCAACTCGTCGAAGCGTGCGTCCCAGAGCTGGCGGTACCTCTCGATCCATGCCGCCTCTTCCTCCAGTCTGCGCAGGCCGAGTTTGCAGGTCCGCACGCGGCCGATCTTCTCCGTGGTGACGAGCTCCGCCTGCTCCAAGACGCCGACGTGCTTCTTCATGCCCGTGAGGGTCATGTGGAACTTCTCGGCAAGCTCCGTGATCGAAGCGTCTGCACGTCCGAGCTGCTCCAGAACGCCGCGTCGGGTGGCGTCCGAGAGCGCGGCGAACGAGGCATCTAAGCGGGCCTGGGTATACTGAACCATGTAGTTCAGTATTTAACAGACGAATTGGCGGAGTGCAACGGGCGGCCCAGCGCGCCGCGTGCCCGCCGCCTTCGCTCCAAATCGACCTCATTTCGATGCAGATTCGATCGACCCGGCGAACCATTCCGACCAGATGATTTAAGGCCGCATTGCGCCGCAATGTCGGCCATAGAGGCAAGCTTTGGCCGTGCCCGGAAGCAGACATCGCGGGTGACCATGCGGGAGGTCGTGGTCGCGCCATTGGAAGACGTTGGTCCCGGATCGCCTCGGCGTCGGGAATGTGCATCGTTAGCGGACAATGCAATTCGTGGTCTTTGGAAGGAAACTATTTTTTTTCTGTTTCGCCGGCGTTTGTCGCCGGATTCCCGCGGCGGATCATTTGCCCTTCGAAGAACGCACGCCGATCGTTGAAAGGGTTGGTTGTTGCGTTCTGACGTCCGAGGCGCTGGCGCACGGTCGAGGAGTACCACGACACTGGACGATCCCGGGGGAATGCGAGCAACCAGAAGGCCAAGTTCGTGTCAGTCAGGTCCGACGGCACAGCAGACCGGAGCGCTGAAGGGCACGCCTTATCCCCTACGCCTAACCAACTACCGGACGGACATCGACCAGGCCGTCATCGCGGACGTCGAGGCGACTTGCGGCAAGTTCGTATATCGGCGGCGCGGCCATTCATCGATGATCCGGTTTGCATGGTGTCCCCGACAGTCGACCCCATACCTTCAATCAGGACATTACAAACCAAGGCATCGAGCGCACGCGTCCTCGGCACGATGGCTCACACCTCAGAAAGGATGGCATGGTTGGGTCGTCTGCAACCCGGCATAAGGAAGTCGGAAATGACGCTACGTTTCGCCCTTTCGAAGTTGCTGCCGATCGGTTTGAGACTCTGGGGCGTCGAGACAGAAATACCGTTGGCGGGTCGCGACAGTAGCCCGGACGAGTTTGCCAGGGCGGCGACCCGGCGAACTTACATACTCGGCGGGGTCAAAGTCTCCGTCTCCCCCAGCCGTCTCACGGCTCGCGAATAAGTCGTCTCCGCTGTCTTGGAAGGGCAACTGGCCAAGAAACCTCGCAGCGGTCGGTGCTGGAATTCAGAAAACGGGGGAGCAACGCGATGAGCGGTGGACATTCGACCTATACGCCCAAGACCGGAATCGAGCGCTGGTTCGATGCTCGCCTCCCGCTGCCGCGGCTGGTGTACGATTCCTTCATCGTCTATCCCGTCCCGCGGAACCTGAACTACGCCTATACGTTCGGCGGCATTCTTTCGATCATGCTGGTTTCGCAGATCGTCACCGGCGTTGTGCTGGCGATGCACTATGCGGCCGACACAACGCTCGCCTTCAATGCGGTCGAGAAGATCATGCGCGACGTGAATTCCGGCTGGCTTTTGCGCTACCTGCATTCAAACGGCGCGTCGTTCTTCTTTATCGCGGTCTATATCCACATCTCCCGGGGCCTCTATTACGGCTCCTACAAGGCGCCGCGCGAACTGCTGTGGGTTCTCGGCTGCACCAACCTTCTGTTGATGATGGCGACGGCCTTCATGGGCTATGTGCTGCCTTGGGGACAGATGTCGTTCTGGGGCGCTACCGTCATCACCAGCTTCTTCACCGCCATCCCGCTGGTCGGCGACTGGATCCAGCAGCTGCTGCTCGGCGGCTTCGCGGTCGACAATCCGACCCTCAATCGCTTCTTTGCGCTGCACTATCTGCTGCCGTTCATGCTTGCCGGCGTGGTAATCCTGCACATCTGGGCGCTTCACGTAGTCGGCCAGAACAATCCAACCGGCGTCGAGGTAAAGTCGACGGCCGATGTCGTGGACTTCACGCCCTACGCCACCGTCAAGGACGTTTTCGGGATTCTGATCTTCCTGCTCGTTCTGGCCTATTTCGTCTTCTACATGCCGAACTATGTCGGGCATCCTGACAACTACAACGTCGCCGACCCGCTGAAGACCCCTGCCCATATCGTGCCCGAATGGTACTTCCTGCCGTTCTACGCGATCCTGCGCGCCATCACCTTCAACATCGGGCCTGTCGACTCCAAGCTCGGCGGTGTGCTTGCGATGTTCGGCGCCATCGCCGTATTGTTCTTCGTCCCCTGGCTCGACACGTCGAAAGTGCGCTCGGCGGTCTACCGGCCCTGGTACAGATGGCTCTTCTGGCTGTTCGTCGCGAACGCCATCTTCCTTGGCTGGCTGGGGTCGCGGCCTGCGGAAGGCATCTATGTTGTCTTGTCCCAGTTGGCGACGCTCTACTATTTCGCCTTCTTCATCGTCGCCATGCCGCTGCTTGGTCTGATCGAGACGCCGCGTCGGCTGCCGAACTCGATAACCGAAGCAGTTATCGAGAAAAAGGCCGACCAGCCGGGCGTGACGGCCGGGCCGGAGACCATACGCTGATGGTCGAACTGCTTCCGGTCAAGAACGGGTGGAACGCTCCCCTTATCTATGTCGTGTTGGTCGGCCTCGCCGGAATTGTCGTCTGGCGCTTTATTCCGGAGCGTTTCTCCAACGCGAGGCTGATCACTCAGATCGCCTTTTTCCTTACGATGTCGGCCATGCTTCTTGACGGAGCCGTCGTCCCGTACGAACCGACATCGGATAATGAGACAACCGCCGGAGCCATCCTCATCGGATCGGTCAAAGTGCTCTGGTGGCTTCACCTCGCCTGGGCGTTGATCGGCTTTGTCCGCTTCTATCTCGTCTTCGAGGGGAAGCCGCGCGAGGCACGTCTTCTGCAGGATCTGGTCGTCGGCGCCGTCTACGTTGGAATGCTGCTGTCGATCCTCGCATTCGTCTTCGCCGCGCCGGTCAGAACGCTGATCGCCACGTCGGGCGTCTTCGCCATCATCCTGGGGCTGGCACTCCAGAACACGCTGAGCGACGTATTTTCAGGCATCGCGCTAAATCTCGGCCGCCCCTATGTGCTTGGGGACTGGATCGTTCTGAGCGACGGTACCGAAGGCCGCGTTGTCGAAACCAATTGGCGATCGACCCATCTGCTCACCTTAGCCCATAACGTCGTAGCGCTTCCAAACAGTTTTCTCGCCAAGCTTGGCTTGACCAACGTCAGCAGCCCCGAGGAGAGCCATGGGTTGTCCCTCACCATAAGGCTGGCGCCGACCAAGATGCCGGCCATCGTCGCAGAAATCATGAATGCGGCTTTACAGAGCAGCAACACGATCCTGAAGGAGCCGCCGCCCGTGGTCGCTGTCAGAGGTCTGGACGCGACAGCGATCGAGGTCGGCTTGTATTTTCGTGTCGCAAATGTTGGCCAGCGCATTGCAGCGAGAAACGAAATTTTCGATCTCGTCTATCGCCATTCCAAGTCGGCTGGATTGCTGCTGGCTATGCCGCCTTCCTCATCGATTGTCATGGGCGAGTTGCCTACCGAAGAGACGGCGCATCCTCCGCGCATCACCCCGATCGAACTCATAAGGGCCATACCGATATTCTCGATGCTGACGGAGGACGAGCAAGAGGCTCTCGCCGCAACGACCTCGGTTCGCACCTACCGTAAGGGCGAAATCATCGCACGGCAGGGCGAGATGCTACCGTCTCTGATGATCGTCCGGGCAGGCGTCGTCGTCCGACAACGGGGCGAGGACGATGCTCGCATGCAGGAAGTCGGTCGACTTGCGCCGGGCGACTTCTTCGGTGAGACGGGTTTGCTCGCCGGCATTGGCGAGACGTCGACATTGCGGGCAATGAGCCACGTCGTGGTCTACGAAATCGACCAGCAAAGCTTTGCTCCATTGCTACTCGATCGGCCCGAAATGGCTGAAGATCTTGCGGCGATCCTGTCGAACAGGATGTCGGGCTTCGGGGACAGCGACGCCGCCGGACAACCACACATGAGTTCGAAATTTGCGCTGCACAAAACCATTCAGACGGTTTTTCGCGCCGTGCAGTTCAGGCGCGTTTTGGGCTGAATATCGATGCTTGATCAAGCCGTCCTGATATGATCACGGACCGAATACGAACTCTCCGCTTTCCAGATTACGGAATGCGGCCACCAGGCAGAGGTCGGACACTACGACATCAGGTTGAGCTGGATCATGGTCTCCTCGTCGAGCAGACCGTCGAACCAGACGTCAAACATAGTCTCCAGCAGGAACTCGTCGCTGCTTGCTTCGGAAAACAGCGTCAGTGACGCGTGCAATTTCCGCGCGTCAGCATCGCCGAAGACGGCGCCAGCACTTACGTTCGAGAGCCGTTGCAGTGTACCAACGCATTCCCGATAGCGACCTCCCAGCAGCGGAGATGAGAGGTAGGCGCTGGCTTCATCGAGGGACGTAATGGCGAAAGGTTCAGGCGCCGCGTCGCTTCGTTTGCATGCCAGCCTCGGAAAGATGAACTCCATGTAGGGGGTACACATCATTCCTCGACGTAGAATACGGATCGCATCGCCGTAGACTCGGTTCTGTGCACGGACGAACCTCTGCAAATTATATTCATCGCTCATTTTCGCTCACCCTATTTCCAAACAGCAACAATTTCGCCTGCAATCATCCAGCGACGATGTCCGCGTGCTCCGGGTGCTTGACGAAGAACCGGCTCATGAACGGGCACTTCAGAATCGCCTTGCGGCCAGTTTTGCGGAGCAGCTCGAACGTGCCGTGCGCCAATCGCGATCCGATCCCTTGCCCAGAAAATTCCGACGGAACTTCCGTGTGGATCAGAACAATTCGCCCGTCCTCGACCCGGTAGTAGGCCGCAGCGAGCGCTCCGTCGGCGATCGGCAGCTCGAAACGACTTTCTTGAGTATTTTCGATGACGTTCGCATTCATTTGCGAGCCCCTCAAAATTGTGCGCCGCGTTCTTCTGCGGCTGAGTGGTTTCAGCGGCCATCGCCCTGTCGGTATGAGATCCCTTTTGATCGGTCGACACTTAGCGGCTTAGTCATGTGAAGACGCTATATTGGCGGGGATTTGCGGTCGATTGGATCGAGGGTGAGGGCTAGCCATACCGCGGTATATGTCTTGCTGCAGTCTCGGTGGATTGGCCCGTCACATCAGCGTTGCGAGCGATGGGCGCTCCTGCCGATGGAAGTGATCAAACTGCCAGCGCGGACCTCGCAGAGTTCGGTGCTGACCATTTGCCCAATGTCCGATCGACCAATACCTGGGATACTGCCCTCGGCTTACCTGCCGATCAGAGTTTCCCAACTCTTGGTGCAGCGGTCCTAGACCTTCGCATCGCACGACAGATGCTTCCGTCGGATAGTTTGGCCGGCGCCTCCGTCGCATTGTTTACAGCGTTGGCCACCCCGGCCCATGCGGAGAAGACGATGTGCAAACTTATAGGAACGATGACGCTCGCTGCGTCGCTTGCTCTTGCCGGAAGCGCCTCTGCGCAAGTCGCTGAGAGCAAGCCGACGATCGTGCTGGTACACGGGGCCTTTGCGGAATCAGCGAGCTGGAACGGTGTCATCGCCGAACTCAACAAGGATGGCTACCGTACGATCGCCGCGGCCAACCCGTTCCGCAGTGTTTCGGGCGATGCTGCGGCCTTTTCGGCCATCGTCGGATCACTCCCCGGACCGGTCGTGCTGGTGGGGCACTCCTATGGCGGCCCGGTCATAACCGAGGCAGCGAACGGAAAGAACAATGTGAAGGCGCTGGTCTATGTGGCCGGGTTCGCGCCGGATACCGGTGAGTCCAGCCTTACGCTTGCCGGAAAGTTCCCGGGCAGTACGCTGGGCGATGCGCTTCTGCCGGTGGCACGGGCCGATGGAGTACGGGACCTCTACATCCAGCCGGAAAAGTTTCACGAGCAGTTCGCCGCCGACGTCTCAGTGGCGCAAGCCAGCCTGATGGCGGCAACCCAGCGCCCGGTCACGGACGCCGCTTTGGCCGAGCCCTCCGGCGCCGCCTCCTGGAAGACAATTCCGTCCTACGCGATCTACGGCTCGGCCGATCGCAATATCCCGCCGGCGGTCATGAAGTTCATGGCCGAGCGTGCGCATGCGGTGAAGACCGTGGTCGTTGAGGGCGCATCTCACGCACTGATGGTTTCGCATCCCGACAAGGTCGCCTCGCTCATCGAGGACGCCGCGAAGGCAGAGTGAAAGAGCGCCTGCCGCATGGTCGGCTAAGTGAGGCAACCCAACCTTAACAAGCGAACAAGGAGGTTCGACATGAAAATCGTCGTCATAGGCGGCACCGGGCTCATCGGATCAAAGACCGTTGAGAGGCTGCGCAAGAAGGGCCACGAAGTGTTGGCGGCATCGCCGAATTCTGGCGTCAACACGATCACTGGCGAGGGCCTGGCCGAGGCCGTGGCGGGAGCCCAGGTCGTCATCGATCTGGCGAATTCGCCCTCGTTCGAGGACGAGGCCGTTCTGGAGTTCTTTGAGACATCCGGCCGGAACCTGCTCTCTGCCGAAGCATCGGCTGGTGTGAAACACCACATCGCGCTCTCCGTCGTAGGGGCTGAGCGCCTGCCTAACAGCGGCTATCTGCGCGCCAAGATGGTTCAGGAGAAGCTGATCAGGGATTCCGGGATTCCCTATACCATTGTCCACTCGACGCAGTTCTTTGAATTCCTGGGCGGCATCGCTCAGTCGGCAACGATCGGGGAAACCGCCGCCCTGCCATCCGCTTATTTTCAGCCGATCGCGTCTGACGACGTCGCCGACATCATGACCGACGTGGCGCTCTCCGCGCCGACCAACGGCGTAATCGAGATCGCCGGGCCCGAACCGGTCCGCATGAGCGACCTTGTCGCGCGGTTCCTGAAAGCGACCAACGATCCGCGCAAGGTGATTGCGGATCCCCACGCGCGCTATTTCGGCACGGAACTCGATGACAGGTCGCTTGTCCCCGGCGACAACCCGCGCATCGGCGCAACGCGCTTCGAGGACTGGTTCAGCCACGCTGCGCTCCAGTGACACTGATCCGCATCCGCCGCGGCCCGCGCGCGTCACCCCGATGCCGCGCGGGCCTCAGGCTTCCCACCCAAGCAACAGAACAAGACGATGAGCACGATAACCACCAAAGATGGTACGGAAATCTACTACAAGGACTGGGGCGCTGGCCCGGTCATAACATTCTCTCACGGCTGGCCGCTGAATTCTGACGCCTGGGACGGACAGATGCTCTTCCTCGTGCGGAACGGGTTCCGCGTGGTCGCACACGACCGGCGCGGACACGGCCGGTCGAGCCAGGCCTCCTCCGGGAACGACATGGACGGCTATGCCGACGATCTCGCCGCCGTCATCGAGGCGCTCGACCTCAAGGACGCCACTTTGGTGGGTCACTCCACAGGCGGCGGCGAGGTCGCTCGTTACATCGGTCGGCACGGGACCAAGCGGGTCGCCAAGGCGGTTCTCATTGCTGCCGTTCCTCCGATCATGCTGAAGACCGAGGCCAATCCGGAGGGCCTGGCGATCGAGGTCTTCGACGGTATTCGTGCCGGCGTCGCCGGCGACCGGTCGCAATACTACAAGGAACTGGCGGTCGCCTTTTACGGCGCAAACCGGCCGGGCGCGAAAGTCTCGCAAGGCATGCTGGATCAATTCTGGCTGTGGAGCATGCAGGCAGGCATGAAGAACGCCTATGAATGCGTGAAGGCGTTCTCCGAGACGGACTTCACCGAAGACCTCAAGAAATTCGATGTCCCGACGCTGGTCCTGCATGGGGAAGACGATCAGATCGTCCCAGTCAAGGATTCGGCCCGGAAGTCGGCGAAGCTGATCAAGGGCGCCAAGGATGTCTACTATCCCGGCGCTCCACACGGCATCACGGCCACGCATCAGGATCAGGTCAACACCGACCTGCTTGCCTTCATCAACTCATAGGCTCGAGCTGCACCCTCCTCAAGCGAGAGCCAGATCGCCGGCCGGCGCCGCCCCTCCGGCCGGCGATCATCCATCCATCCTCAACCGCAAACTGGAGCCAAGACAATGATCAGGATCATCCTATGCACCGCCGCCCTGGCAGTCAGCCTCGCGTCCGGCGCGCTAGCCGCCGGCAAAGTCACTCTGGTCTATGACCAACCGCTTCCGAACGTGCCCGGCAAGAGCATGAGAGGCGTGCTCGTCGAATATGAGCCAGGCGGCACGTCGCCCGCGCATCTCCATCCCAAATCCGCCTTCATCTACGCCACGGTCCTTGAAGGGGCGATTAAGAGCCAGGTCAATGATGGCCCGGTGGTCACCTATCGCGCTGGCGAAAGCTGGTCCGAGTTTCCTGGCGATCGTCACAGTGTTAGCGAGAATGCCAGCGCAACCGAACCCGCCCGGCTGCTGGCCGTCTTCGTCGTCGACACTAACGAGACGGAACTGGTGCTGCCCTACGACGAATGATGCTGGGATTTCATCGCCCTGTTTGAACGAAAGAGCGCCGCCCGCCGAAGAGTTCGGCGGCACGGCCACCCAACCAAGGACGGCCGCAATGCCTATCGACAAACTGCATGCTTTGACGTCGTCACGTCTTGCCGTGATCGATTTCAATGCAACCGTACAAGCGGCCGCTCTTTCGCTTTCCAGGCCCGGCATCGGCCTCGTTGTGGTGTGCAATGTCGGCGGAGGTGCGGAAGGCGTGCTTAGCAAATCCGACCTCGTCCGCCATCTCACCAGCCCGACTTCGTCGGCGCCACCGGTATCGGCCCTGATGAGCAGATCCATCGTCTCGTGCAGTCCGCAGGACGACGTCCATGACGTATGGCAGATCATGGCAGCGCGAAGTCTGCAGAACATTCCCGTGATCGATGTCGGCGCCAGGCCCCGCGGCATACTGGACATACGCGACGCGATGAAAGTCCTGTTCGAGCAAGAAGAAATGCAGGAGCGGATGCTGTTCAACTACGTCTCCGGCGTCGGTTACCGCTAGCTCATTCCTCTGCAGTGACGGCACGACGCCTAGAAGAATGTCCCCGTCAAAAGGATCCCAATTATGAAATTATACTACAGCCCTTTTGCCTGCAGCCTGGCTGATCATATCGCCTTGCTCGAGACGGGAGTGCCCTTCGAACGGGAGGGCGTCAATCTCAAGACGAAACGGACAGCTTCGGGAGCCGACTTCAACGACGTAACGCCTAAGGGCTACGTTCCGGCACTGGTGCTGGACAGCGGAGAGATTCTTACCGAGAACATCGCCATTCTCGATTGGCTTGCCATGGAATATCCAGCTCTTGCCGTTCCGGGGAGCCTGGGTCGCACGCGGGTTCTGGAAGCGCTGGCTTTCATCTCGACTGAGGTGCACCGCAGCTTCAAGCCGATGTGGCATGGGGGAACCGAAGCCCAGAAGGCACAAGCAAGAGCGACCATTTCCAGACTGCTGGACAATCTGGCCGACGGCATTGTGACCGACTACCTGTTTGGTGCAGCGCCCAGTGTGGCGGATTTTTATCTGTTTGTGATGCTGTTGTGGGCCGAGCGTTTTGATGTGCGCATCCCCGAATCTTTCGTTGCGCTCCGCCACCGCATGGCGAGCCGTCCGGCAGTGCAAGCCGCCATGCGGCAAGAGGGCCTGATCTCGTTGATCGACAATGAACGAGTGTCCTCCATTCGTGAGGAGCGAAATCATGTCCATGCTGGATGATAAGGTCGTCATCGTCACCGGCGGAAGCTCCGGCATCGGCCGCGCGGCAGCGCTGACCTTTGCGAGGCAAGGCGCGAAGGTCGTCATAACGGGACGCCGCTCGGCGATGCTGGACGAAGTGGTCGCGGAGCACCCGAACATAAGGGGCCTCGTCGCCGACGTTGCGGCACCTGAGGACGCGGCGCGGACAATTGCGAAAGCAGTCGACACATGGGGCCGCCTGGACGTGCTGGTCAACAATGCCGGCGCAGGCGCTCTCTTGTCTCTCAAAGATGCTACCGCCGAGTTGATCACGAACATCTTCGCCGTGAATGTCGTTGGTCCCAGCCTGCTGGCAGCGGCCGCCCTTCCGCATCTGGCGGCGACGAAGGGAACGATAATCAATATATCGAGCACGTTCGGCCACAAGCCCGGGGCTGGTCTCTCGCATTACGCCGCCAGCAAGGCAGCGCTGGAGCACCTGACCCGCTGCTGGGCGCTGGAGCTCGCGCCTCAGGGCGTGCGCGTTAACGCCGTCGCTGCCGGCCCGACCGAATCGGGCGCGCTGACACGCATGATGGGACTCTCGCCGGAGCATGCTGCGGTTATCGAGGAAGCGGAGCGCGAGCAAATACCGCTCAAACGGCGCGGCACTCCGGACGACGTTGCCAGATGGATTGTCCATCTGGCCGATCCGGCGTCCGAGTGGGTAACCGGGCAGGTGATCGCCGTCGACGGAGGTCTGGGCCTCACATGACCGCCCGCCCAGATCTTCGATGATGTAGCGGATCGCCAGGCAATGACGCGCTGGCGCCAAGCCACCTTCTGCGACCAAAACCGATGGCACATCAATGCCCTTGGGACGCAGTCGGCTGACTTCCCGTGGCCTTCACCCAGGAAAATTCGATTAATTCTTTCCAGTACATAATACTCGTAAGATAATCATCATTCCAATTTTTGTGAATCCAACCTATTCTTAGGTATTGCCGGCTCTATCTCTCAATGTGATCGGCCAAATTTGCTTCACATACTACCATATCATTTATTTAGTCTCGGCTGAGCAAGCCAGAGACATGCAAAATCACGGAGGCTATCATAACGAATAGACTCACTCTGATCTCGATATCTCTGGGAATCGTAGCCGGCCTGTTATTGACTGCCCCATCCATTATCTCGGGTAGAACGTTAGCGGCGCCTCCCGCTCAAACGATCGACATCTCGCATATCCAACGAAATGCTTCCAAGAAGGCGTTACCGTCCTTTGATGATGATTATCAAAGATATATCGGTATTCTTGACGTCCTCAGACCGTATCCCGAGCCGTAGTGATCGAAGCGCTGTGGCGCTTCCGTCTTGAGGATGTCATCCACAAACTTGGCACAGGACCAACATGCGGAACATAACATCACCCACGAATCGAGACGAGGTCGCCGCGGGGCTTGCTGTCGGCTTCAAGCCACGGCCTTGGTCGCGCCGGCCTCGCGCATCGGCGCAGGCAGCGTTTCCCATGTCCGGATCAGCTCGCCGATGGAGGCGGCCTCCATTTTGCGCATGACATTGCCGCGATGCAGCTTCACCGTCACTTCACTGATGCCAAGGTCGAACGCGATCTGCTTGTTGAGGCGCCCGCGCGCTACTTGATGCAGGACCTCGCGCTCGCGCGGCGTCAGCGTCTCGAGGCGTTCGACATTACGCTTCACGACCACGGCCTCCACCCGCCGCGCGGCATCGATGGCAATGCCCGCAATCACGGCGTCAAGCAGCGTCTGGTCGCGGACCGGCTTGGTGAGAAAATCGACGGCGCCGGCCTTCATCGCCTGAACGGTCATGGGAATGTCGCCATGCCCGGTCAGGAAGATGATCGGTTTTGGATTGCCGTTCCCGGCGAGTTGACGCTGCAGGTCGAGGCCGCTCGCGCCTGGCATGCGAACATCCAGGATCAGGCATCCGGGCTTGTCCAGTAAGTCGGCGTCGAGCAATTCACGCGTGGATGCAAAGCTCGCGGGCTGGAAGCCGGCCGACAGGATCAATTCCGACAACGCCTCCCGGACGGATGCGTCGTCGTCAACGATGATGACAAGCGGCTGTTCCGCCTCGCGGGTCTCTTGCGAGTACCGTGGTGCCGATCTCCGCACGAGCGGCTGGTCATTTCTCATGCTCACCCTCCAGTTTCTCGGTTGCGTAAGGCATCGCTGACGGCCGCCAGCAGGATCTTTGCATCGAAAGGCTTCCGAAAGCATCTGTTGACACCTTGGGCGCGATGCTGATCGGCTATTTCGTGGCGGCCGGTGATCAGGAACACCGGCAGCTCCGGGCGCGCGTTCTTCACCACGTCGCGAAGTTCAAAACCGTCCATGCTAGGCATCCCAATGTCAGTGATGAGAACGTCTATGCCCGACAGCCCGCTGGCGAGCAGCGATCCCGCCGACGAGAAGCTGCGGGCTACATAGCCCGCGGACTCCAGAAGATCCTCGAGTGACTCGAGCAGCCTTGGATCGTCATCGACAACCGCCACGACTGGTCTTACCTTGCTCACGCCCGGTTCCCCCCTCGACGCGAGTGGGTGATGGGTATTTCCAATCGCTCCGCGATACGCACGAGATCGGCGAGCGACGCCGCCATCATTTTCTGCATCACGTTCCTTCTATGAATTTCCAGTGTGACCTCGCTGATCCTCAGTTCGGCGGCGGCCTGCTTATTGAGCAGACCGCTCACAACCAGCGGCAGCACCTCGCGTTCGCGCGGCGTGAGCTCGAGATAGCGTTGCCTCAGCACGCCGAGTTCAGCGCGCTCCGATCTCTTTTCCCGATCTTGGGCGATCGCCGTGTGGATCGCGACCATGAGATCCGCATCGCTGAAAGGCTTGGTCAGGAAGTCCACGGCGCCGTGCTTGATCGCACGCACCGAGGACGGGATGTCGCCGTGCCCTGTTACGAAGACGATCGGCGGATGATTGCCCTCTGCGATCTGCCTCTGCAGATCGAGACCGTTGATATCCGGCAACTCGACATCGAGGATGAGGCAGGCAGGAACATCCGGCTTTTCCGCGCTTACATAGTCGCCGGCCGATCCGAACGCGATGGCGCACATGCCGTGTGAGGCAAGTAGCTCGCCGAGCGCCTCCCGAATGCGCGCATCATCATCGACTATGAAGACGATATGGTTATCCATCGTCATGCTGCAGCTTTCACTTCTACCGGCAGCGTGAAGATGAACGTCGCACCGTGCGATTCGTTCTTCTCCGCCCATAGCCGTCCGCCGTGAGACTCGACAATCGAACGGCAGATCGCGAGCCCCATGCCCATCCCGTGCTCTTTCGTCGTGAAGAACGGCTCGAATATCCTCTCGGGAAACTCCACGCCCAGGCCGTGATCGCTGATTTCGGTCTGGACCACATCCCCCATGCGGCGCACCCGCACCGCAAGAACTCTCTCGCCTGCAACCGAGTCCATCGCATCCATTCCATTACGAATGAGATTGACCAGAACCTGCTGGATCTGGATGCGATCGAGCGCGACCAAGGGAAGATCGCTGTCGACGTCGACGTCCATGCGGATGCGCCGCCGCGCCGCCTCCTCGACGATGAGATTACGTGCTTCGGCAATCACGCTCGAGAGCGCCGTGTCGTTCCTCGGCTCCACAGATTGTCTGAACAATGCACGGATGCGGCTGACGACATCCGCCGCCGAGTTGGCGTCCCGGATGATGCGATCGGCCGTGCCCTTCGCGCGCTCGACATTCGGAGGCTCGGCGGAAAGCCAACGGTGGCAGGCGTGTGAGTTGGCGACGATCGCCGCCAGTGGCTGGTTCACCTCGTGCGCGATAGAAGCCGAAAGTTCCGCAAGGCTCGCCGCCTGGCTCGCCCGTGCAAGCCCCTCTCGCGCCAGACGCAGCTCTTCCTGCGCCCGAATCTCACTTTCAATTTCCAGGCAGATGACGTTCCACTGTACAATTGCACCTTCGGCGTTGCGCATCGGCGCAGCGCGCGTCTCGACCCAGCGATATTCGCCATCGAAGCGCCGCAGACGATGCCTGCGCGCATACGGCTCGCCGGTCGCCAACGAATGGGCATAGTTCTCCTTGACGCCCGCCACGTCGTCAGGATGAACGCCGGCGTCGAGCGTGCCCGCCAGCCGGGACTTTCCCGTGCCGTCCAATTCTTCAAGCTCGTACCCGAGGAATTCGCGAAGCTGCTGGCTGCGATAGACCGGCTCGCCATCCGGCGCGGCGCAATCGATCATGGCCGGCAGCGTTTCGACGAGCTGCCAGAGGAAGCGTTCTCTCTCGCGCAGCGCTTCCTCGACGCGCAACTGATCGTCGATATCATGTGAGAGGCCGTACCACTGGACGATGCGACCGCTCTCATCCCGCAGCGGAACCGCGCTGGCTTCCACCCAGCGGTAGACGCCATCGGCACGCCGCAGGCGATACCGTTTGGAGAAGCGCTCGCCGGTGACAAAGGAATGATTGAACGCCTCCGCAAGGCTGGACGCATCATCGGGATGGACGGCAGCTTCGATGAGGGCCGCCAGCCGACTCAAGCCCGGCTTGTCGGCATCTGCTATGTCCAGGCCGAGAAAATTTATCAGGCGCTTGTTGAAGAAGGTCGGCTCTCCCTCCGGAGAGAGCCGCCAGAGCAGACTCGGAACCATATCCACAAGCTGAGAGAGCTCCCGCTCCCGGTCGCGCAGCGCTTCCTGTGCGCGCACCAGGTTATCGATGTCGAAGTTCACGCCATTCCACCGCACAATCGCACCGTCAGCGTTGCGCATTGCGGTGGCATGCGTCTGAACCCATCGATACACGCCGTCGAACCGCCGCTGGCGATGCCTGACCATGTACGGCTCCCCGGTGGCCAGGCTCTGGGCGAACAGCGTTCCCACGACCTCCAGATCGTCCGGGTGGATCGTCGCAGCGAGTATGCTGGAGAGCCGCGTGCTATCGGGCTCATCCCTTGCATCCATGTTGAAGCCGTAGAACTCACGCAACTGCTTGCTGAAGTAGAACGGCTCGCCATCCGGCGTCGTGCACCAGATGCGTGCGGGAAGCGTTTCAACGAGCTCGCGCAGCGAGCGCTCGCTTTCGCGCAATGCCTGCTGTGCACGCACCTCTTCGTCGATGTCGAGAGTGACTGCGTACCATTGCACAATCGCTCCATCCTGATCGCGCATCGGCTCCGCACGGCACTCCGTCCAGCGATACACGCCGTCCGCGCGACGCAGGCGGTGCTTATTGGAGAAGGGTTCGCCGGTGACGAGGCAGTGGTTGAACTGTTCCGTCAAGCTGGCTGCATCATCGGGATGGACGGCGGTCTCGATGGCGGCCGCCAGTCGGCTCATGCCCGGCTTTTCGCGATCGGCCAGATCGAAGCCGAAAAAGTCTTTCGCGCGCTTGTTGAAAAAGGTCGGCTGGCCATCGGGCGAATGCCGCGCGATTTGGATCGGAACCATGTCCACGAGTTGCGAGAGCTCCCGCTCCCGATCGCGCAACGCCGCCACGGTTTTCTTGTAAACGTCGATGTCAAGCGCGATGCCAAACCATCCCGTGATACGACCTTGGCTGTCGCGCGTTGGTCGTGCGGCGGTTCGAGCCCAGACATACATGCCGGTCGCACGCCGAAAGCGAAACTCGACATTGAAATGATCGCCGGTCTCCAGGCAGTGTCGCCATGCGGCGGCGATCTGGTCATAGTCGTCCGGATGAAGCAGCCGCTTCCAGGCGGTATGACCCTCCTTCAAAGAAGCATTTAAATCCTCCGGCGTCACCCCGAGGGAATTCTGGGCAAACGGATGCAGGTAGATCCATCTACCGGCCGCATCGAATGCCCATCCGTTGCCGAATATGCTCTCGATGGCCTTCGCCGACCGGATTGGTTCGGCTTCGTTTTCACCCAATGGATCTAACCCTGTCGTAGTTAGCGGCTCCCTGTCTGTCACCAGATCATCGATGTCGACACTTACACTGTACCCCGGCTCCGATCGGGTCTCGGTCCAACGATAGTTACCGTCGGCCTGGAGCTGCCGATGTCTCGTGACTTGGGGAACGCCCGTCCAGAAGGCGCGGGCGGCCGCATGAGCCGCCGCAGTCCGGTCATCCGGATGAATAAGGCTCAGCGAATGCGGTGCGTCGGGCGCAGCTTTTTCCTCGAGCGCAGCACTGGCGACGGAGGGAAAATCGCCGTCAATAATTGTGCCGTACCATGCAAGGACACGACCTTGGCTGTCACGCAATGGCTGTCCCGAGCTTCGACTCCAACCGTAAGCACCGCTCGCGCGTAATAGGCGGTGTTCGACATTGTAATGCTCACCTGTTTGCAGGCAGCGACGCCATGTGGCGACGGCGCCGTCATAATCGTCTGGATGGATTATCCGCCTCCAACCGGAAGGACCCTCTTCCGAAGGCGAATTGAATTCCTCCAGCGTCATGCCAAGGAGCGACAACGCCGCCGGAGTCACATAGGTGAATTTACCGGCGGCGTCGGTCGCCCATGCGTTACCAACCACGCTTTCGATGACCCGAGCCGCTCGCAACGCTTCGGAGTCGATTTCGCCAAGCGAGTTGAATGCTGTCGTCATTGGCCTCTCCTGCCAAACAAAGAAAGCCTGGGGATTGTCAGCGCTTCGGATAGCACTTGTGCTCGATTCTGGCTGGCTGGCGAAATCACGCCCCACCCTACTCCCGCCAGAACCCAGCCGCACCTCATGGAAATCCATGAGACGGTGGCGAGCCGAAGCGTACCTACCTAGCCTTCGGGATGATGCTTTCTAGACCACCCGGGCGGAGACATGGCCCTCTCGCATGATGGCTTGGTTCCGCCGCGCCCGGCATGATTTTTAGGCGACAAACCTAAACCGCCTTCAAGGAGTCATACATGAACATCGCTACCAAAACGCCTGCCGGTGCCGGAGCGCAGAAAATCGCGGGACCTCGCATCAACTACGCCGAGCAGTCGCCGGAGCTGCTCAAGAAATTCACCGAGCTTCTTGCCGCCACCCGGGAAAGCTCGATCGAAGAGCCGATCCGGGATCTCGTCGCCATTCGCGCTGCGCAGCTCAACGGCTGCACTTTCTGCCTCGACATGCACGTCAAGCAGGCCAAAATCCACGGCGAGCGGGAACTGCGCCTCTATCATCTGGCGGTGTGGAGAGACTCCACTCTGTTCGCTCCGCGTGAGCGTGCTGCATTGGCCTGGACGGAAGTTCTGACCAAGCTGCCAGAGCAAGGCGTTCCGGACGATATCTATGACCGCGTCCGCACCCAGCTGTCGGAGAAGGAAATCTCCGATCTGTCCTTCGTCGTCATGGTGGTCAACTCCTGGAACCGTCTGAACGTCGGCTTCAAGACCGAGCCTGGATCGGCAGACGGCAAGTTCGGCCTGGACAAAGCAGCACTCAAGTAACCGGTTCATCTGAGGCGGCACAGATCCCTGTGCCGCCTCAGCCTTTCGGTGAAGTGGTCGACGACAATATGCTGGCGGCTGGAACCGCAGCCGCAAAGCTCGCCGTGCCGTCAGCGATGCCATGCGTTCATAACGGTCTCGCGCACCAACACCATTCTCACGATCCGAAGCGAGCGGAATCTCGCGCATTTTGGCGACCACCTAGGCGCCATCTGTTTCGGCATCTCGAAAGGCACGATGCGAAAGCCGAGTTATTCAGGTCGCATTTCGGTGGCGTCAATGGCGTCACCTGCGGCAGCATCTGCGTCGGGCCAGGGCATCCACGGCATGGACAGAACAGCGGAGCCGCGGCCAGCGAATCCCAAGATATGTCAGACCGGCGACCGTGCGTCGTCCAGCACTCGCTTTGTCGAGTGCTTAAGGCGCCTTCCGCATGCGAAAGCGGTCATTGGTGAAACGGCTATTCAATGGCGTATTTGGGTCAGGTCACGACGATCCCCACGCCGACCTGAATGTCCGCTCCTGAAGATTTGCAGCCTGAAGCTGCCGGTTCGCTGACGGCCCATGGCAGCCGAAGAAGAAATGACATGTATCTTCACAGTTTGATCAGCAGCGCAGGAAAGACAGGCATGGAATGCTGGCACGAATTCATGGATCCGAATTCCACAAAAAGGAACTGACCGTTGTGGCTGCCGCAATGCAACTGGGAGGATTTCGAGCGCGTTAAAGCCTGTCCGACGAATGCGCTCAGCACGTCAAGATATTCGCTGGTGGAGCCTGAGCGGGGGCCGTGCACCAGTCAGTTGCCGTCAAATAGCGTCGGGTATTCCCTGGCGAAGTCTTCCAGTTCCCCAATCACCGAATCGAGATGGGCCGACATTGCGTTTCGGGCAGCAAGGGCATCGCCGGCGGCGATCGCCGCGACGATTGCGGCATGTTCCCTGCAGGTCAGGGCAATCCGCCTCGGCGTGATCAGCAACCGGCGGGCGCGGTCGAGCGACAATCGCGCGCCCTCCGCCACCGCCCGTACGCGCGGAAAGCCGACCACTGAGACAAACAGGTCGTGCAATTCCAGGTCGAGCCGGTGGAAGCGCGCACGATCGTCCGCAGCGATCGCTGCTTTCTGCTGGCGCATGTTGAGCCGCAATGCTGAAAGCAGCTCTTTCGAGCGGTGTTGCGCGTGGTGCGCAACGGCCTCCCCTTCCAGGGCGCGGCGGAGGAACATATTCTCGCGCGCATCGGCAAGGCGTATGCACGCAACGATCGATCCGCTTTGCGGGCGGATGTCCACCAGACCCTCCGCCTTGAGGCGGTTCAACGCCTCGGCGACGGGGCAACGCGACACACCGAATCGGCGCGTCAGCTCGGCCTTGTCCAGTTTGGCCCCGGGTTCAAATTCCAGGTTGACGATGGCACGGCGTAGCCCGTCGACGACCCGAGCTGTAGCCCCGGAGGGCCGCGTCATGCGCACTACAGGGGAGCCCACCTTCAGATCCGTTTCTTCAGTTGCGCCCATACTGGCATGTTAGTAGGTTGATTGCCGCGTGCCAATGGCGGCCTTGGCCCGGGCCGAAGTGGAGGGGTTCGGGCAATTTACCCAAATCCGCAATTAGGCCGCAAACCGGCAGTCGATCACGCCAACAGCGACGACGACGCCAAAGGGAGGAAGTAATGAACAAAGTTGTGCATCGGGCAATTCTGGCCACGGGGTTCATCCTCGCGGCAACCGCATCTCAAGCCGATACCTCGGACAAGCGGATCGCGCTTTCCAACAACTATGCCGGCAATTCATGGCGCCAGGCCATGCTGAAGAGCTGGGACAAGGTCACCAAACAGGCAGTCGCCGACAAGGTCGTCGCTGCGGCTGACGCCTTCACCACGGCCGAGAACCAGGTAACCGAGCAGGCGGCGCAGATTCAGAACATGATCCTCCAGGGTTATGATGCGATCGTCATCAACGCGGCCTCGCCGGACGCGCTCAACGGCGCCGTGAAGGAGGCATGCGACGCCGGCATAACGGTCGTGTCCTTCGATGGCATCGTCACTGAGCCCTGCGCATGGCGCATTGCCGTCGACTTCAAGCAGATGGGCAAGGATGAGGTCCTCTACCTTAAGGAGAAGATGCCAGAAGGCGGCAATCTGCTGGAGATCCGCGGCCTCGCCGGCGTCTTCGTCGACGACGAGATTTCGAAGGGTATCCACGAGGGCGTGGCGGAGAACCCGCAGTTTAAGATCGTCGGCTCGGTGCATGGCGACTGGGCGCAGGATGTCGCGCAGAAGGCCGTTGCCGGCATCCTGCCTTCGTTGCCCGAGATCAAGGCGGTCGTGACGCAGGGCGGCGACGGCTACGGTGCGGCGCAGGCCTTCAAAGCCGCCAAACGGCCGACACCGCTCATCATCATGGGCAACCGCCAGGATGAACTCGCCTGGTGGAAGGAACAGAAGGACGCTAACGGCTACGAGACCATGTCGGTGTCGATCGCTCCCGGCGTCTCGACACTGGCGTTCTGGGTTGCCCAGCAGATCCTGGACGGCAAGAACGTACCCAAGGACCTGACCGTGCCATTCCTGCGCATCGACCAGGCGAATCTCGAGGAGAACCTCGCCAATACGGAAGCGGGCGGCGTGGCCAACACCGAATATTCGCTTGAGGACGCGCAGAAGGTCATCGGCGGCATGTAATATTGGACCGGGCGGGCGGCCACTCGACAGGCGGCCCGCCGACGCGGATGCAGAACGACCATAACGTCCTCATTCATCTGGATGGCGTCGAAAAGAGTTTCGGCGCCGTTCGCGCGCTTGCGCGGGTCAGCCTCGCGATGCCGGCCGGCGTGTGCCTCGGCCTTGTCGGGCACAACGGCGCCGGCAAGTCAACGCTGATGAACATCCTCGCCGGCACGCTCTCGGCGTCGGCCGGCCGCATTCTGATTTCGGGCGACGATGTTTCCGAGCGCTATGGAGTCACCGCCGCGAACCGCTTGGGCATACGCTGTGTCTTCCAGGAGCTGTCGCTCTGCCCGAACCTGTCGGTCGCCGAGAACGCTCGAATCATGCATCCGCCGCTGAAGGGGATCGGCTGGCGCCGCCGCGCCGCAACGCTGATCGGCGGCATGCTCGACTCAATTTTTCCCGGCCATGACATCGACCCGTCACAGCTCGTAGGCGACCTGTCCATCGCGAGGCGGCAGATGGTCGAGATCGCCCGCGCCTTCTCGGCAACCGACACGCCGGTCCGGCTGGTTATCCTTGACGAGCCGACCTCGTCGCTGGACGGCGTGCTGGCCGGCCAGTTGCTCGCCTTTGTGCGAAACTTCGTCACCAGCGGCGGCGCAGTGATCCTCATCTCGCACCTTCTCAACGAAATCCTGACTACCGCCGACCGCATCGTGGTCATGCGCGACGGCGGCGTTGTCGCAGACCGGGTGGCGCGCGACTTCACACGGGCCACGCTCGTCGAGAGCATGGGCAGCGTGGCACAGGAACAGGCTCCGCGCGAGCAGCGCTCGGCAACCGCCGCCGTTGAACTCAAGGTCTCGGCGGTACCCGAGGCGCAGGGCGACTCAACCACGCTGGTGGCCAATCGCGGCGAGGTGATCGGCCTAGCCGGTCTCGGCGGTCATGGCCAGGCCGATATGTTGGTCCGCATCTTCCAAGGTCAACGCAAGGCGCAGGCCGGCGTCACAGTGTCCGGCAGCACGGCAATGGTTGCCGGCGACCGGCAGACCGACGGCTTGTTTCCGCTCTGGTCGATTTGCGGCAACGCCACCATCAGTTCTCTGACGCGTCTGACCAAAGGGTGGCTAATCGATCCGCGCGCGGAAGCGCGCATGGGCGAGGAGTGGAAGCAGAAGATCGGCATCCGTACGCCGGACATTGCCAATCCGATCCTCTCCCTGTCCGGCGGCAATCAGCAGAAGGTGCTGTTCGCCCGCGCCCTCGGTTCTGACGCCGACATCATTCTCATGGACGATCCTATGCGCGGTGTCGACATCGGCACGAAGCAGGAAGTTTACGGCATGCTGAGGCAGGAAGCGGCGGCGGGGCGCACGTTCCTCTGGTACACGACCGAGATGGACGAGTTGAAGCATTGCGACCGGGTTTATGTGTTCCGCAACGGGCGCATCGTCGCCGAGCTTTCCGGCGACTCCATCATTGAGGAACGGGTGCTGCATTCCTCTTTCGAGGCTGCCGCCTGATGCCAGTTTCATTCCTGGCCCGCAACGCCCGCATCCTGCTGCCAATGCTGTCCTTCGTCGCCATCCTGCTGGCGGTATTCTGGCTGCAGCCACGCGCCATGAGCTATGTCGGCCTTAACCTACTGCTCAATCTCGCGCTGCCGATCGCCTTTGCGACCATCGCCCAGATGTTCGTCATCACAGTAAACGATCTTGACCTGTCGCTCGGCGCCTATGTTGGGTTCGTCGCCTGCGTCGCCGCCACATGGCTCAACGAGCAGCCGCTGCTCGGGATGGCGGCGCTGGCAGGCGGCATTCTGATCTATGCCGCGGTCGGCGCGTTGATCCATCTCAGGAACCTGCCATCCATCGTCGTGACGCTTGGCATGTCCTTCGTCTGGCTCGGCCTGGCGATCCTCGTGCTGCCGACGCCCGGCGGCAAGGCACCGGACTGGCTGCGAGCGCTGATGACCTGGAAGACGCCGCTGGTGCCGTTCACGATCTACGCCCTGCTCTCTCTCGCGGTGGTCGTGCACTTCTGGCTGATGCGCTCCGCCCTGGGCGCGGTGCTGCGCGGTGTGGGCGGCAATCCACGCTCGGTCGAGCGTGCCGGCTGGTCGCTGCTGAAGGCCAAGATGATCATGTTTGCGCTGGCCGGGCTGTTCGGCATGTGCTCAGGCCTGTCGCTGGTCGGGCTCACTACTTCCGGCGACGCCAACATCGCCTTGCGTTACACGCTGCTCTCCATCGCCGGTGTTATCCTCGGCGGCGGCGAATTCACCGGCGGCCGCATCTCGCCGGTCGGCGCGGTCATCGGCGCCATGACGTTGACGCTTGCCGGCTCCTTCCTGTCCTTCCTGCGGCTCAATCCCGACTGGCAGATCGGCGCGCAGGGCGCCATCCTCATCCTGGTACTGGCGCTGCGCGTGATCATCAACCGGGCGGAGGCGCGTGGCACATGACGGCACTGCGCCTACTGCTTAGGAAACCGTGGATCGGCGCCTATGCCGGGGCGCTGGCGATTTGGCTCGCCACCATCGCCTTCACCGAGGGGCTCGGCGGCGGCGGCGTGCTGACCGCTGCGCTGTCCTTCGCCACTTTCTCGGTGCTGGTAGCCATCGGGCAGATGTATGTCATCACGCTCGGTCCGGGCAACGTCGACCTCTCCATTCCCGCCACCATGACACTCGCCGGAGCGGTCTCAATGAAGATCATGGACGGCAGCAACGCGATGATCGTGCCGGGGCTGGCGATCGCGCTCGGCTGCGGCGCCGGCGTCGGCGTCTTTAACTACGGGCTGATCCGGTTGCTTCGCATACCGCCAATCATCGCCACGCTGTCGTCCAGCTTCCTGTTTCTGTCCGCCGCCATCTCATACAGCCGGGGCCTGCGCATCAAGCCGCCACCACTGCTCGCCGACTTCACCACGTGGATCCTGTGGGGCATCCCGATCCTTGCCGTGGCGGGCATGCTCATCACGTTCGTGATGAGCGTGATCCTGCACCGTACGGTGTTCGGGCGGACCGTAACGGCGATCGGCCAGAACGCGCGCGCCGCGCGGCTTGCGGGCCTGCCAGTCGACCGCGTGCGCTTCGCCACCTATGTCATGTGCGGCATGTTCGCCGGCCTGACGGGCTATGTGGTTTCAGGTTTCTCCGGCGGCGCCGCGCTCAACATGGGCGCGGAGTACCTGCTCGCCTCGATTGCCGTCGTGGTGATCGGCGGGACCTCGGTGGCGGGTGGCTTCGCCAATCTGCCGGGCCTGTGGGGCGCAGCCATGCTGCTGTTCCTGCTCGTCACCATGCTCAACACTTATGGCTTCGGAGCTGGCATCAGGATGGTGCTCACCGGTGTGATCATCATCGCGGTTATCACTATCGCCAGCGGTCGCAAACCCTCGGGCTGACGGCCGCACGCTTGAGGCCGAATCCGTGACCGGTCGCAAGGTCGGCTTTGGGGATCAAATCGCGACCTCGGTCGCATAGGTTGAGCGTCTGCAATCTTCGTTGCGGATCCGAAAGCTGCCGGTCTGCATCCGGCCCCATTGTAGTCATTGCCGAACATGGGTCTGACTGTCTGCTCATGTGTGAAACGGTCGGCGCGCGCCATTACTCCACGATTTTCCAGTACGAGTCTTTGCGGATGACCTTACCGTCACGGAACGTGTAGAAGTCGCACCCTTGGACCTCCTTTGGCGTCCCGTCGGGAGTGGTGCCCGTGAGTGTCCATTTCGAGATTCCCGTGTCGGCAGTCGAATCAAAAAAATGCTCATCCTTGCCGTAGTGGACGTCGGGGAGACCTTCAAAACGCATTGCCAGCGCTTTTCGCACGTTCTCTTTGCCCTCGAAGCGAGCCCCCCAAGGCATGCTTCCCCTCGATCTTCTCCTGGTCGGGATTAGCCATGTTGGAGGAGTAGAACAGCGACATGCCCAGCGCCTCGAAGGAGGAACTCATGGTGTTGGCGGTGTACATGCCGGCGCAGGAGCCGGTTGTCGGACAGGCGTTGCGCTCTATGCCTTCGAAATCCTCCTCGCTCAAGTTTCCCGCCATATAAGCGCCAACGGCCTCGAAAGCCGACACGATGGACAGGCTCTGGCCTTTCCAATGGCCGGGCTTGATGGTGCCCCCATAGACGTAAATGGCTGGAACATTGGCGCGGAGAATCCCGATCATGCCGCCGGGCATGTTCTTGTCGCAGCCCCCAATCACCAGAACGCCATCCATCCACTGTCCTTGCACCGAAATCTCTACACAGTCTGCGATGACCTCACGCGAGACGAGGGAATACTTCATGCCCTCCGTTCCCATGGACATGCCATCCGAGATGGTGGGCGTCCCGAAGATTTGCGGATTGGCCCCGGCCGCCTTGATGGCGTCCACGGCCGCGTTCGCGAGCGGCTGGAGCCCGGCATTGCATGGCGTGATCGTGGAGTGCCCATTGGCGATGCCGATCATCGGCTTGTCGAAATCGGCTTTCTCATAACCCAGTGCGTAATACATCGCCCGGTTCGGCGAACGGGCGATGCCTCGGGTGATGTGCTGTGAGCGTTCGTTGTGGGCCATAACCGCCTCCTTAAATCCGGATCGACGGTAGCGTACTGGCGCGGGGTCAGGTTGTGAAATTTACTTTACCCTGCCTGCGCTTCGCAACGGCGAGGCCGATCTGGCCGGTTCCGCCGAGAATGAATGCGGTGAGCATAGCCCAATGGTTTGATATCGCGGCATTGCCGTCCATCGAGCTTGTTCGCTAGCGAGTATCCGACCACGGTTCTGCGCCGGTCAAAGCAGGCGATTGTCTCCGTCAGGAGTGATGCCCAGCCGCCAGTTTGAAGAGGCTCTCGAGCGTTCCCCGGTCGCAAGCCGAATTGTCGATTCTGATCGCTGCCCCGTTTTGTCTGCGAAACCACTCCTCATACAGCGCCACCTGGCGCTGGAGGTTGTCTGCGATGAACTGAGGGTGTCCGACGTCAATGACGCGAGTGGTAAGCACGTCCAGGCGTGGCGACAGGTAAATTATCAGGTCCGGCTTCGGCAATTCCGCAATGATGTTCTCGGCCAGGAAGCGAAGGCGTGCATAGGCGCTGTATTCCAGAAGGCCGCGCTCGTGGTGCATCCGGCAGAAGACGTCTATGTCCTCGTCTACGCTGCGATCGAACACCACGTTTTTGCGCCCGGCGGCGATCCGCCACTGCGTCGCTCGGGACAGAATGATGGCTTCTTGCAGCGAGGCGCAGTGACGTGCCGGATCACGCCGAAAGGCTTGGAACAGGTCTTGGGGGAGTTCTTCGCGAATGACTCGATAGCCTGTTCCACCCATTAGCCCGGCCACAGTGCTCTTTCCCGAGCCAGTCGGACCCGAAATCCAAACAATCACCAGGCGTTCCTCCGCCCGCTGCGCCGCCGACGGCATTCAATCTCACAGCAATGACTGAACCTTTAGCGGACCTCTTTCAAGCAGGCGAGTCCAGACGCCCTTGGTCGCCACCGGCCCTGGACCCGGCCGTTGTCCCCGGCCCCTTCACCGGCCAGCAGCTGAAAGTTACGATCGGCTCAAAAGTAGCCGCTGCGTTCTTCGGCGGAAGAAGTTGCTCTCAAAATGTTGAACTTCCTGCCCTCGTCGGGCGGCAGTTACGCGCTACAGTTCGGGCAGTCTGAAAAGCAGGAGTTCTGACCATGCGCATTCTCGTCGCTGTTCTCATCGCCCTGTTCGCCATCGCGCCGGCTGCAGCAGGCCCGGGAGACGGCAACGGCTGCGCCAAGAGGACCCAACTTCATACAAGTTGATCGGCAGGCCTCCGATTTTGCGCACCTGCGTTTGCAGCGAAGGTGCGCTGTACCTCTCTTTCGACTCTGAGGGTGGTCGCTGCCGCCGCGGTACTCGGACGCGTGATGGAAGTGTTGAGATTACCTTCTAGTCTAGCGCGTCGCCATCCTGCGGCTTGCGCTTCTTCTTCACTACAGAACCACTTCTCGCCCTTGGATCTCGATATCTTGGTGCGGGCGTAATGTTCCTGCCCCGGCACGTGATAGATTCGTTCGCCCTTTGAGGAGATGTTGCCCTTGATATCGCATCCGACTTCGGCCGAACTCGTCATCAAGGGCACGGCCGAGGGGACTGTCGGTTCAAGCTGGCGGCTCGCCATTCCCACGGCGGCTGGAACTCACCCTGCCAGATGCCAATTCCTTCGAACCTAGCGGCCGACTGCTCCTGGGCGAATGCACCGTGGCTCTATCGGGGCCAGTCCATCGCGTGGCCGCCACGAACCAGCCACCGCTGAACGCTCTCGCCGTCTGTCCGAGAGCAATTGCCGACGAAGCGGCTGTATTGATCCCGCTCGACGAATTCGCATCTTGTCGGTGATGAGGCCGCCAGAAAATCTGCAAGTGCATTCGCCGACTGAGTGCCACAGTGGTAATCCATACCGCGACCGTTTTTGCAGAGCTGTGACGTCTCCGGTGCATCGGTCCTGGTTGGCTCGGATATGATCTAGCAGTCTATCTCTGGAATAAGTTGCTCAATCCCGGCACTCTGAATCTCTGGTGAGGCGCGCGGCGGAGATAGCCTGAGCGATCCACAGGTCGTTGCAGACCTTCATGCCCAATTCACCGATCTTGGGCCATACGAGGCCCATGTGCTCCCCGTCACTGGACAACACCGGCAGGAAACCCTGCGATCGGTGATTGAGGCGCTGCGGTCGAACGTCTATCGCATCCTCGCGCCGGCAGTTTGAGTCTATCTCGCCCAATTTTGGATGTTGGGCGTGGGTGCCGAGAGCGGGACAAGAGAAGTACAAGCCGAACGTCAGCTTTCCTACGTTGTTCTCCGAAAGCAGACTGGCAGCTTCCCACCCCGAAACTGTCATTCCTCAATCTATGTTGGGGACTGCTGCGGTCGTTTCCAACGTAGTGCGACCGCACTGCCCAGGAAGGCCGTAGCAACAGCTTGGTGGCAACTGGCTACTCGTTCACTATCTGCTCGAAGCCGCCCCAGAACATTCGTTTGCCGTCGAACGGCATCTGCATGTTCGCCATGTCCGGGTCTTCGCTCATCTTCTTTGTTGGCTGCGTCTCGCGCGGCTTTGTCGGGATACTCGATCCAGCTAAAAACGGGCGTCTCATCATCCTTTGCCTGGATGGCCTTGTAGAAGTCGGTAAGAACGCCCTTGGGCACGTCGTCGCCCCAGCATTCCACGCATCGCGTGGCTCCGAGCTTCTTGAAATATGCCACAGCCTCCTTGGCATGCTTCACATACTCATCCTTGTTGGCGGTCGGCACGGCGGCAACGAATCCTTCAATATAAGGCATGATGAGTCTCCTTCGTCTTTCGCATTCGTTCCTCTCCGGTTTCCCGGCTCGGTATCTGGCAGAACTGCGCTGCTAACAAGCGTGGACTCCGGCGCGGTCGCTCGGGGTGCGCCAAGCAAACCTAAACGTGCCAGGGATGCAGGTGGCGGACCCTCACTTGTCATCAACGCTCATATCTCGAATTCGCTGGGCTTAGAAGCGGGGCCTGCGGCTTCATCTCCTGCACTCATCGCGTCTCCTCGGGGTCAGTTTCGCAATTATCCCCAAACCTGTGACGACTTTAGCTGCTAACTCCTGCGACGTAACGGGCTTTAGGATTTCCGCTAGGCTTGTACCTTCGACATCGAACTCAAGACGCGACCTGTTGATATTGGGCACGCGGAGTTGCAGGTTGTGGCATTGTGCAACTGAGGGAGGAAGACCTGCCAAATACCAAAAGTGCGCCTGCAAAGCAAACTCTTGCAAACCTTCGGATGGAGAAGAACCCGTCCGTTTGTCTCGTTTATGATGTCTAGGACAGTAGAGGAAAGGCGCTCGCCCCAAAACAAGTTTACGATGAATACCTCACGGAAGAGAGAACCTCATGGCGATGGAGGTCGCTGAGGGAGGCCGTCGGTCCGAAGATTTGCGCCGACGGGGATTCCTGGATCAACATTCTATGGCCATATTCGGTCGTGTTCGGACACCAGAAAACTTTCTTCGATGTGATCCAAGAAAATTATCGGACGACTGACGTCGCCTATCCGGGCGACACATTCGGGCCCGACGTGTCGTGGCGTCACGTTCGGTCACACCGGTTTCTGACGCCAGCAGGTCACTCGTGCGGAAGGGGTCCCCAAAAGGCCATGCTTGCTCCCGTTCGAACGATAAAGAGAAGGGGCGAATGAACCGCCCCGGTCTCATCGTAGCAACAGTGCCTGAGCGCTGGTTTTTCAGGCGCGCTTCAGGACCGGTTCCAGGCCGACGGCGGCGGCTAGTCCGCCGATATCCTTGACCTCGGTATATTCATAGAACGGATTGGCGGGTTCGTGGCCGCGGTTGACCCAGACCTTGCTCTTGATCCCCAGATCATAGGCCGGCATCAGGTCGTAGCGAAAAGAGGAGGAGACGTGGGTGATGTCTTCGGGACCGCAGCCGAGCTTGTCGAGCAAATACTCAAAGCCCTTCATCAGCGGCTTATAGGCGCCAACCTCTTCGGCGGTGATGACGGTGTGAATGGGCGCGCCGAGCTTTTCCACATTCGACATGATCAGGTTTTTCATCGAGTTCGACAGGATCACCAGCGGAATTTCCTTGGCCACCCTGGAGAGCCCTGCCGGAACGTCTGGGTGCGGGCCCCAGGTCGGCACTTCGTCATAGATGTGCTGCGCGTCTTCGGGCTTGAACTGGATACCGATGCGCTTGCAGCTGCGTTCGACGGCATTGTGCACCACCTCGGCGAAAGGCTTCCAGGGCTCCCAGGACCTCGTCCAGGCGATAGCCCCTGAAAGCCTCGACGAAGTTGGCCATCACCTCAGCAGAAAGACGCCCGGCATAGACACGCCGCGCTGCACCAGCCATGTCGAAGTTGGTCAGCGTACCATAGCAGTCGAAGGTGATATATTTTGACCTAAATTTGGTCATGGCGTGCGTTCCTTTCAATTTGACGACCCAGACTGGCCGCTCGGCACGCCATAATTGTGCGAACAGTGGAGCATAACTTTTCGAACGTTCGCCGCTTGAAGTGCATTGTACTGAATTTGGCCGCTCCTTAGGCACAATCTGTCGCCCTGAGGCCGGAAGGGTGGCCAAAGCGTGCCGTCACGATCGACACCCCCGCGCAGGCGAACGATCCGCTCGCACCGCATTCCGGGCTACCCTACTACGGAGTATTGTACAACAATTTATGAGAGCGAACTCGGCGCCGGTCCGCCATCGACGGCATGATGGTGCAAGGCGCACACCTTGATGTCCGCGTCACACGAAAGGACCGCTGGCTCCATCAAAGGCAAATATTCTCTCAACATTTCGTGGTGATGGCACTGGACCCGACATCTGCCGGATTGCAAGCCCAAAATGAGTCGAGGCTTCCCCTGCGCTTCCTGTTAAACCAGAAGCCCATCTTGAATTAGCGCGCGCAGATTGTTGTACAAAACTGGGTACGCGACACGGAAGCCTGCGGCGTTGAGTCCTGTTTCGGCGGCACCTGAACTGAGTGGAAAATGGGCTACTTTCGACAGACCAAGCCAGCCCGCGCGTCGGAGCTTTCCGAAGCCTGCCATCCCGTCGGTGCAGCGGAAGCTGAAGCAATCGCCGAACGTCTCTATGATATTCGCGGCTCGGCCACGCGCTTTGAGACCGAGAAAGACGACACGTTTCTCCTCGACTGCGCGGACCGCGGCAAGTTCGTCCTGAAAATCGCTCATCCCTCCGAGCGGGTGGAGGAACTCGATTTCCAGGTGGCGCTCTTGCGACATCGAGGGACGCGCTCCGGACCTGCCCATTCCCCGTGCCCATCGCGACGTCGACGGCAGTGATTTGCCCATCGTCACGACTAGCGCCGGCGAGCGGCGCGTGGTGCGGCTCATCACCTTTCTCAGTGGCACCCCGCTCGACCGGACGACCTCTACCGGCCGGCAGCGCGAGCGGATCGGCGAGATCCTGGCGAGACTACGCCTCGCCATGGCCGTTTTTTCCCATCCCGCGGACAGTCGAACCTTGGCATGGGATGTCACCCACCTGCTCGATCTCTCCGATCTGCTGGGCTTCATTCCAGCGGGCGGCAAGCGCGCATGGACCATTCGTGCGCTGGAGCGGTTTGCAGAGATCAAGCCGCAGCTCGACCTGTGCCGGCGGCAGGTGCTTCACAACGATTTCAATACGTCCAACCTTGTCGTTGATCACACTTGCTCGGAGTTCCTGACCGGCGTCATCGACTTCGGCGATGCGGTTCGTACTGCCATCGCCGTCGATGTCTCCACGGCGTTGATGAACCAGATGCCCAAAACCTTCGACCGTGGGAAGCGGCGTGACCTGTTCGACGAACCCCGCGACGTTCTGCGCGGCTATCTCCGCCACGCTGATCTGACGGACGAGGAGCTCCGGCTCATCCCCTTCCTGGCACAGGGCCGACTTGCGGTTCGCGCGCTGCTGACTTGCTGGCGCGCCGAACTTTTCCCTGAGAACAGCCGCTACATCCTGCGCAACACCGAAGCGGGTTGAGCTCACCTCGAGTGGTTCAATTCGTTGTCGGTCGCACAAATATCAGACCTTCTGACACGAGAGGAACCGTAATGTCCAAGCAAGCGACCACCCTGCCCAAGGGCTTCCGTGGCGATATGGCGAATGGCTTCAACCCTCAGGACGCGGCTCATCTCCCAAGTGAAGCCGCCGCGCATGTGGCCAGGCGGCAAAGGCTGCTTGGCCCCGCCTATCGGCTTTTCTACAAGACGCCGGTGGAGATTTCCCGCGCCAGGGGCGTTTTCCTCTATGACAAGCATGGCAACGAATATCTCGACGCCTACAACAATGTTGTATCGCTGGGTCACGCTCATCCACACGTCGTCGAGGCTGTTCAGAAACAGCTCGAAATCCTCTGCACCCACACGCGTTACATGCAGGAATCCCTGCTGGACTATGCCGAAGCCCTGATCAATACCTTGGGTGGCGAACTCGGCCGGACCGGATGCGCGATGTTCACCTGCACCGGCTCCGAAGCCAATGATCTCGCCTTGCGCATCGCCCGCTATCACACACGCAGGACCGGCGTCATCGTCACGGCCGAAGCCTATCACGGCAATAGCGGCGCGGTGGCGGCAATCTCGCCGTCGCTCGGCAAGAAATCGGCGCTAGATCCCTATGTTCGAACGGTCGCCGCCCCGGATTCATACCGCTTGCCCGTCGCGGAAATCGGCCGGCGGATGGCGGAGGATGTTGCGCGACAGATTGCCGATCTCGAAAGGCATGGCCACGGCCTGGCCGCGTTCATCGCCGACTCCGTCTTCTCTTCCGACGGTCTCTATGTCGAGCCCACGGACGTGCTGGCGCCGGTGGCGGAAGTCGTACGCAAGGCCGGCGGCCTGTTCATCGCCGACGAAGTACAATCCGGTTTCGGGCGGACCGGCACCCACCTTTGGGGGCACGCCCGTCACAAGGTCGATCCGGATATCGTCACCCTTGGAAAACCCATGGGCAACGGCTATCCGGTTGCGGGTCTGGTGGTGCGACCAGAGCTTGTAGCCGAGTTCGGGGCCAGCATGCGCTATTTCAACACGTTCGGCGGCAATTCCGTCGCTATCGCCGCCGCGCAGGCCGTGCTCGATACGATCTTCGAAGAGAATCTGATGGACAACGCGACCAGGGTCGGCGGTGAAGTCCTCGACGGCCTCCGCAACCTGCAGAACAAATACGAATTCGTCGGCGATGTGCGTGGGGCGGGCCTCTATTTTGCCGTCGAACTCGTCAAGGACCGCGACCGAAAGGTTCCGGACATGGATCGTGCGCTTGCGGCCGTCAATGCTCTGCGCGACCAGCACATTCTCATCTCCGCGACCGGAGCAGATGCGCATATTCTCAAGATCAGGCCGCCTCTTGTCTTCACATCAGCGAATGCGGGACGTCTGCTCGAAGGTGTCGACAATGCGCTGCGGGCGGTGCAGACCTAAGAGCGGATGCAATAGGATCCTTTGCCGGCGCTGCGGCACCTGACGCAGCTGCACGCGCAACATCATCAACGACCCGGCCCATGAAGCAAGTCCAGGACCTTGACGCCAACGCTGAACCCGTCCCCGTTAGCGCTGTAGATATCCTGGCGCAGAACTTGCGATGCCGCATCCTGTCGGGAGATTTCCAGCCTGGCGAATTCCTCCGCGACGCCAGGATGTGCGAAGAGCACTCGACCTCACGGCACACGTTCCCTGCGGCGGCCCAGTTGCTCGTCACACAGGGCTTGCTGCGCCAGATCCCGAACCGAGGCTTCATGCTGCCCGAATTCGGACCGGACGACATTGTCGACATCACACGGGTGCGCGGCGCCATAGAGGGCGAAGCCATTCGTTTGATCGTGCTGACCGGAGTCATTCCGCCCCTGGCGCTCGAGGCGGTCGAGGTCATGCATGCCTCGACCCTATCCTCAGACAGGTCGGCGCTGGTTACTGCGGACCGCGACTTCCATCGCGCCATCATCGCAGCGAGCGGGAGCGCCCGCCTGAAGCGAGCCTATTCGAACCTCGAAGGGGAGATCGAGCTTCTTCTTGTCCAGCGGCAGGCCTTCTACGGCACCGCCGAGGAAATGGCGCTGGAGCATGAGCGACTTGTCAAAAGTCTGAGAAGCCGCCACTTCGACACCGCCCGGGAGGCCTTCAAGGAGCACTGGGAAGATCTCCAGATCAAGCTGCTCGATCAGCGCTGACCAGCGCTCCCCACATTCGGACGGCAGAGGCTCTTCGAAGGTCTCCCAAAAAAGACAGCTGATCGCGACACAATAAGCATGAAGGGCCAGCGTTTGTGCACAAGGCAGGAGCCTAGAAATAGCCGAGGATGGATTTGACCTCGAGATACTCCAAAATGCCCTCGAGACCGTACTCGCGTCCGTTTCCGGATTGCTTGAAGCCTCCGAACGGCGCGTGGGGATCCCAGGCCGGGTAGTTGAGATGCACCTGACCGGCGCGGATGCGTGACGCGACGTCTTTGGCACGGTCCATATCTCTGCCCTGCACATGGGCCCCGAGGCCATAGACCGTGTCGTTGGCGATAGCGACTGCCTCGTCCACGGTGTCGTAGGGGATGATGCAAAGAACCGGGCCGAAGATCTCCTCCTGGGCGATGTGCATGTCAGTGCGCACCTCCGAAAAGATCGTCGGCCTAACATAGAGCCCGGCGTTCAGGCCGCCCGGACGGCCCGCGCCGCCGGTGACGAGTTTCGCGCCTTCCGAAATGGCGACGCCGATCATGGCCTGGATCCGGTCGAATTGGGCACGGTTGGCGATCGCACCATGGGTGGTGGTCTCCAAGAGAGGATCGCCGACGACGATCTCGTCCGCGGCGCGCTCGGCGATCAACTCGATCTCGGCAAGCCGCGCCCGCGGCACGATCATGCGCGTCGGCGCGCTGCACGACTGGCCGAGATTGCGGAAGCCGGCGGCTACGCCCAGAGAGACGGCGCGATCGAAGTCGGCGTCGGGCAGGATCACGTTCGGCGACTTGCCGCCGAGTTCCTGCGCGACGCGCTTCACCGTCGGCGCCGCCGCCTGCGCAACTGCGATGCCCGCGCGGGTCGAGCCGGTGATGGAGATCATATCCACATCCGGATGGGAGGCAAGCCCTGTACCCACGCCTGGCCCGTCGCCATTCACCAGGTTAAAAACACCGGCCGGGAACCCGGCTTCCTCAATCGCCTCGGCGAACAGAAGGGCGCTCAAGGGAGAAAGCTCGCTTGGCTTCAAGACGATCGTGCAGCCTGCGGCGAGCGCCGGCGCTACCTTGGCGGTGATCTGGTAGAGCGGCCAATTCCAGGGCGTGATCAGTGCGCAGACACCGACCGGTTCGCGGGTGACGGCGGTGTGGCCGCGCTGCTCGACGAAGGTGAAGGCTGTCAGGACATCGCGAGCGGTTTTCACATGGGCGATCGCCAGCGGAACCTGCGCCGTGCGCGCATAGCCGATGGCGGCCCCCATTTCGAGGGTCAGACATTGTGCGATGAGTTCACGGCGCTCCTCGAGCAGCGCCTGCAGACGATGGAGCAAGCTCGCGCGGAAATCCGGCTCGGTCAGGCCCCAGGTGGCGAATGCCCGGCGGGCCGCGGAAACGGCCGCGTCCACGTCCTCGCCATTTCCGAGCGGAAATTGCGTCAGGACCTCTTCCGTGGCCGGATTGACCACGACGCCCCTGGCGGTACCCTTTGGCTCGCGCCATTCGCCGTCGATGAAGAATGTGCCGAGGCGGCCGTTGCGAGACAGGTGCTCGAGGGGCGTGGTCATGTCACGAGGTCCTTCATCCGATAGTAGGCGCCGAGGATCGGCAAGAACCGGGGACGCCCGAAATATCCGGGGATCGCCGGCCAGCGGAACTTCTACCAGCCGCGGATCCGCTCCCACCGCGCGTCGATCTCCGGACTTCCTCCGTTGACGACGCTGTAGAAATCGTGCTGGCAGGCCATCGCGCAGGCGTGGTTTGGCAGGATCCGCACCCGGGTACCGACCCGAAGGTCTGGCATGCTCTTGGCCGAGCCGCTGCGGATCGCCAGGATGCCGTGTTCCTGGCTGGCCTGTGACACGATCACGTCTTCGAGCACGCGACCCGCCTCGTCGCATACCAAGCCGTAACCCTGATCTACCCGCTGGCTCGCGGTGCCGCGATCGCGCGAGAGCGCCATCCACCCCGCGTCGACAAGCACCCAGCCCTTCTCCGGCTTAACGCCGACCACCGTGGCCAGCACTGAAATCGCGATGTCGTCGACGGCACAGACCCCGACTCCGTGCTGGACGAGGTCGAAGAACATGTAGACACCGGCGCGCAGTTCGGTGACGCCATCGAGATTCTCGGCGAAGTGTGCAGTGGGCGTCGAGCCGAGGCTGACGATCGGACAGGCATGGCCTCGAGCGCGCAGAATTTCGGCGGCTCGCACGGTAGCCGAACGCTCGTTCTCGGCTGCCCTCACCAGAGCATCGGGCGTGCTCAAACCATAGGACTCGCCCGCATGGGCGAGGACGCCGACGAGGTGGGCGCCCGCCGCGACCACCCGGTCGGCGACCTCGATGAGCTTGGGGTCGTCCGGCTTCAGTCCACCGCGATGGTCGTCGCAATCCAGTTCGATGAACACGGATGGAGTAACGCCCGTGGCCTTGCGCACATCGGCCAGGGCATCGGCCTGTTCAACGGTATCAAGCAGCAGCTTCAGGTCGACGCCGGTGCGGCGGCAGAGCTCCGAGGCACGCAGAGCCGAGGCCGGCGACGGGCCGACCGCATAGGTCATGTCGCGATAGCCGTGGCTGGCGAAGTATTCCGCTTCGGCGATGGTCGAGACCGTGATCGGGCCGGGTTCAGTGGGGAAGACCTGTCGGGCGACGTCAATGCTCTTGGCCGTCTTCATGTGCGGGCGCAACACGACGCCCAGCGCCCTGGCGTGGTCGGCGAGCCGGTTTATGTTGCGCTCGAGCTTCCCGCGATCCAGCAGCAGCGCCGGTGTGACAAGGCCATCGATCTTTTGGACCGGTTCCAGCGATTTCGCGTTCGTTTCCATGTTCTCGATGTTCCTCATCACTAACCGAAGGACTGGTTCGCCAGGGCGTACATACAGGCCGCACCGTCCGGCATTGGTCGCCGCCCCTTGACCATGGCGGTGGCCCCACCGACCCTGACAAGGCCCAGTCTTTCCAGCCAGTTGCCCAATCCATGCTCGGCATAGACGTCGATGCGCACGAACTGGCCGTGGAGCCTCGAAAGCTGGTCTAGGATCAGGCGTTGCGCGTCTTCGGCGCTTTCGGCGGCCACTGGGCCGACAACGTAGCCGCGCCCGAACTTCCTGGCGATCGCGTAACCGGTGACCCGTCCACGGCGGTCGATCACCACCACGTCGCCCACATCGGCAAGCGCAGCGACCATCGGCCCGCGAGGCATTCCGGTGGCCCGTTCGTCGAAGGCGCGGAGTGCCGGCAGGTCCGATACCGTCGCCGGCCTGATGTCGGCGCAGGCCTTCGCGGGTACGGGGACGTTCAGTTGGCCCTGGTGCTGAAGCACGGTGCCCCACACGGTGAAGCCGCGTCGCCTGTAGAGCGTAAGCCCATCTTCGGTCGAATTGAGCAGCACGTTGCGACCTTCCGTCGCCTCAAGCAACGCGTTGAAGAGGCGCGAGCCATTGCCGCCGCCTTGCGCGGAGCGGGTGACGATGATCATCCCGGCCGAGGCATAGGCCTGCCCGTAGTTCCACCACATGGCCGACCCGATCACCTCGCCTGAACGCTCAAGGACGAGGCCCTCGCCCGCCCTGGCGGCAAACTCCCAGTCCTCGCTGCGGTAAGGCCAGCCCATTTCCTGCGACAGCTTCAGCGCGCCCGGCACATGGCGGGTCTCGAACGCGGTCAGCTCGGTCGGATCGCCGACGATGTCTATGCTAAGCCCAACGGCCATGCGCAAGACGCCTTCAATTTACCCAGAGATCGAATCTCAAGGTGGCGTCCGGCGCGCAGATTTCGCTGCTGTTTTGCCCGCTCAGATCAGCGAGATTATTCGTTTTGGGCCATTCCCCGGCATACCAAACTGCGCAAAGCGGGCGAAGTATATCCGGCACCTCGTATCGCCTCGCTTTGATCGTTTGGTGATCCGTGTCGCGCCCGCACGATTCACAATGAATGCGATCCAAGCCCTCGCAATCGCAGTCGCAACACTCCCCATCGATGAACCGCTTGTTGCTCAGGAGGTATTCGGGATGATTTACATCAGCGAAGAGGAGTCAGTCGCCCTGGTCACCCATGAACTGGCTTTCGAAGCCGTGCGGAGAGCTCTCGTTGCTGCCGCTTCGAAACAGAGCCTGGTCTTTCCCGCGGTTCTCGGGCGTGCACGGGAGGCGACCAATACCTTCTCAATCAAATCCGGTTCGTCGAACGACCTTACCGGCGTGAAAATCGGCTCCTTCTGGTCGCGCAATCCGGCACGTGGCCTTCCCCGTCACAACTCGATCATCGTGCTGCTCGACCAGGACACAGGACGCCTCGGCGCGGTGGTCGAGGCGGGCAAGGTTAATGCCTATAGGACCGCCGCCGCCGACGCGGTTGCGGCGGACCTTCTCGCGCGCCGACAAGCCAAGGTTCTGGCGATCTTCGGCGCAGGCAATCAGGCGGGTTTCGAGGTGACAGCCCTTGCTCGCATCCGCCCCATCGAGACCGTGTTGGTCGTGGCCAGTCCCTCACCACGCCGCGACGCTTTCGTAGACCGGATCGGGAACCACGGCCTGACTGCACGCGCCGTACCGGCCGAAGAAGCCGTACGCGCGGCCGACATCGTGGTGACGGCGACACCCTCGCGCCAACCGCTGTTCGATGCGACGTGGGTGAAACCCGGGACTCATATCGTGAGCATGGGTTCGGATGCCCCGGGCAAGCGCGAATTGACGAGCGAATTATTGTCGAGGGCCAGCCTGTTTTGCGACCTGCCTTCCCAGTCCATTCAAATCGGTGAGTTCCAGCATGTGCGCGAGTCAGTCGAAGCGGGCACACTCATCGTGACGCCAATCGGCGATGTGATCGAAGGCCGTGGGCCGGGACGCCGTTCCGACGAGGAGATCACCGTCTTCGACAGTTCCGGCATATCCCTACAGGATCTCTACATGGCCGAGGCGCTGATCCGCGCTAAAGCGTCCCACCGTTGATCTAGCGCACGTGGGATTTGACCGACATCTACTGCATACCTGCTTAGCCAAACGAAATCTTGCATTCTGCTTCCAGCCATCGAGCAAGATTGTGGGCTTTCCCAGACAGTTCAGTTTCTCCTGTCCATATGAGCCCGTAGTCGCTTCCGTCGGGATCGAAGCCGACCGGTGCGATGAGCCGCTCTCTATCTATGTCGTCGGTTGCGAGGACCATGGGACTGAGGACAACGCCCAACCCCGCCGATGCGGCTTCAACGATCAGAAAGTGAT
Source organism: Mesorhizobium sp. WSM2240 (assembly GCF_040438645.1). Taxonomy (NCBI): domain Bacteria; kingdom Pseudomonadati; phylum Pseudomonadota; class Alphaproteobacteria; order Hyphomicrobiales; family Phyllobacteriaceae; genus Mesorhizobium; species Mesorhizobium sp. WSM2240. The sequence continues at coordinate 1,970,920 of NZ_CP159253.1, read as the reverse complement.
GGTCGTAGAAGCGAATTTCCGTTGGGCGCGGCACCGAGGGGTGGAGGGATGGTGCGCGTCAGGCCTGACTTCCGGCTGACCTTCAGATAGCGGCAATGTCCAGCTTCGAGCCGTCTACCAGACGCGACAGGCGGAACGGTGTAGGATCGACGCAAGGCGTGTCGTTTACGACGAGCTCTGCGGCCAGATGGCCAAGCCCCGGGCCCAAACCGAAGCCGTGGCCCGAGCAGCCCGCCGCGAGGACGAGGCCTTTCACCCCGTCCACCTGCGACACCACAGGCACTGCGTCCGGCGTGCAATCGACGAAGCCGCCCCAGGCGCTATCGATCTCTATATCGCCGAGTTGAGGGAAGGTTTTCCGGACACTCTCCACCACTTGGCTTACCAGCCATTTCAAGGGTGGAGGATCCAACACGCGATTCTTTTCGAAGATCCGATCGTCGCTGGTCAGGAGCGCCGGCAATGAATCCGGCCCCGAAACGAACGATTGGCCGATGCCGAGCCTGACGTTCTTCAGGCGACGCAAGAACTGCGGCATGAATTCCCGGCTATACCGAATAGCCCGGGGCGTGAATTCGAGGTTCGCCTTGCCGCTGATCGCAAGCGTATAGCTGCCGTCCAGTCGGCGCGTGATCGTGCAGTAGGGTGTGGATACCGCCTCGCCTATGTTGATTGTCGGGGTGGAACGCAGCGCGGTCTGCCGGATGCTCGCTTGGGGGAAACTGATTCCGAGCGGCCTCAAGAAGCGCGAGGACCAAGCGCCAGCGGCGCACAGCACCGCGCTGGTTCTGATGTAGCCCTTCTCCGTGTGCACGCCCGCGATCTTGCCATTGGCCAAGTCGAGCGCCCGCGCGGCGCATCCCTGGTGGATCGTGGCGCCCAGAGCTCTGGCCCCATCGGCGATAGCCGGCGCGGCGAGCGCAGGTTCGGCCTTACCGTCCCGGTCCGAATAGGTCCCGCCGACCCATTTGTCGCGCGCTTCGGGAACGCGCTCGGCCACTTCCGCCCGGTTCAGCAAGCGGGTCTCGACTTCGTACTCCCTGGCGACCTCGCGCCACCTTTCCCAGCCGGCGAGCACAGCCTCGTCGTGGGTGGCATAGACGAGACCGCAGCGTCGAAATCCAAGGTCCCGATTGATATCGCGCGTGAGCTCGTCCCACAGTCGCATGGAGATCACCGAGAGCGGCAGTTCGCGCCGATCGCGATTCTGCTGGCGGCACCAACCCCAGTTTCGGCTCGATTGTTCACAGGCGACGTGGCCCTTCTCGAGCAGAGCCACAGAGAGGCCACGCTTCGCCAAGAAATAGGCGGCCGTAGAGCCGAGGATGCCGCCGCCGACGATGACGACGTCGACCTCGGCCGGGAGACGCTCATCGCTGTGAATGCGTTCGACTCGGGGCGACATGTTCCAACCAACCTCGGCTGCCAAGAATGCGGAAGCAAAGTTCCGATCAGCCCTTCATCGCATCGTGCGTTCGAAAGAATGTGCCGAAATCATCCAGGACTTCGCCAGATATGCAGGTTTTTGATCGCTTGATCGATACGAGCTGCTCAAGCCCGATCGAGTGCCAGTTCCGCGCAGAGCGGCACCTGCTCGCGAGTGCGTCGGATCGCGCTTGAGGGTCTTGAGCCTGCGAGCGAAGTTGTAAGCGGCAACGAAGTGGCGAGGTGTTACCTGAGCTGATCGTGGCTCTCGTAGTAGAAGCGTTTGACCGTGGCGTCCTTGATCGTGCGGTTCATCCTCTCGACCGGGCCGTCAGCGGCGGGCCCGCCACCAGGCGATCTTGTCCTGCAGCGCATAGCCCTTGATGATCGCCGGCAAGAACCAGGGTTCGCCCCTATAGAAAGGGATGGAAGCTGGCGGTCGGAAGTCGAAAGCCGTGCCGGCGTCTTGCGCGCGACCCATCAGCTTGTGCGCCGCGTGCATGCCGAGCCAGGGCGCCCAGACCACGCCGGAACCGCAGAATCCGGCCGCATAGACCAGGCCATCCTTCTCGAAGATGCGGGGCAGCATGTCGCGATTCATCGCCACATTGCCGAACCAGCTGTGCGAAAGGCGAACGTTCTCCAACTCGGGAAAGAGTTCCACCAGCCCGTTGCGCAATCTGAGCGATGGCGCGGCCGGATCGCCGGTGCGGGAGCTGTCGCGTCCGCCGAGCAGGATACGCCTGCCGTCCGGCGTGGGGCGGTAGTAGAAGCCCAGTTGACGGTTCTCGCCCATCATCATCAGCTTCGGCATCAGCCGCGCCATCAATTCGGGCGCAAGTTCCTCTGTGACGATGATCCGGCTGCGCACGGGCACCAGGCGACGCCGCAGGAAGGGCGCTGCGCCATCTGTATACCCGTTCGTGCAGACCAGCACCTGCCGCGCCTGCACCGGGCCGGCCGATGTGGTGACCCGGAACCCGTCGCCTTCCCTTTTGATTGCAAAAACAGGCGTGTTCGCATGGACAGCCAGCCCGGAGGCAAGCGCCACCCGCAGAAGCTCGGCGTGGAACTTGGCCGGATGCAGTCCGCCGATGTCCATCCGGACCGTGCCGCCGCGGTAGAAGTCGGTGCCAATATAGTTGCGCTGCTCGGGATGCGGAACGGCGTAGCACTCGATCCTCAGCACCTTAGCCAATCTCTCGGCGCCGCGGGCCATTGTCTCGTACTGGTTGTATCCGAGGGCCCCCTTGAAGGCGCCAACCAGCCGGAAATCGCAGTCGAGCCCTTCGGTTTTGATGAAGTCGTACAAGAAATCGCGGGCGATCTTGCCCTCGGCCTCGATCGCCATCGCCTTCTCTTCACCGAAGCGCCGGGCGATCGCGGCGTAGTCCGGGCGGATGGTTCCACTGGTGATGCCGCCGTTGCGTGACGAGGCCCCCTCGCCGGGATTCATCGCATCAAAGGCCGCAACGGAACGCCCTTCGCGGGCCAGGACCAGCCCGGCGGACAGCCCGGCATAGCCAGCGCCGACGATTGCCACGTCGAGCCGCTTTGCCAGGGGCTGCGACGGCAGCGGCCTAACAGGTGCGGCTTCCCACCAGTAGGGCGTGTTCTTATCGGCGACTTTCTCCTGATGCACGTGCGCTACTTCCCGTTGCGTTGTTGGGATCTGCAGTGAGTCGCGTTTGCTGACGAAATCAGACACGGTCATCTCGAACATCGAGCGCGTCGCGTAGTCCGTCACCGATAAAGTTGAAGCTGGTTACGGCGATAGTGATGGCGGCGCCGGGGATGATCGCCAGCCAGGGCGCGCTCGCCAGATATTGCTGGGCCCCCTCAAGCATGTTGCCCCAGCTGGCCAGTGGCGGCTGAATCCCATATCCAAGAAAGCTGATGTAGGCCTCCAGCAGGATGGCGTGAGCGACCGTTAGAGTAGCGGCGACGATGATTGGGCCAATGGCGTTGGGAAGTATCTCGCGGAACATGATATGCGTCCCGCTCAGTCCCAGCATGCGCCCGGCCAGAACGAACTCGCGCTCGCGCAGTGAGCGGACCTCGGCCTCGACGATTCGGGCCACTTCCATCCAGCTGGTGACGGCGATGATGACGGTGACCATGGCCGGGCTCGGCTTCAGCGCCGCGGCCAAGGCCAGCAGCAGGAAGATCGACGGGAACGACAGAAAACCGTCGACCGTGCGCATCAGCGCCGCGCCGATCCAGCCGCCGCGATAGCCCGCGATTACGCCGACGAGCGTTCCGATCAGCGTCGACAGCAACATGGCGAAGAAGGCCACCGCCAGCGAGATCCTTCCCGCCATGAGCAATCTCGCTGCCAGATCGCGCCCCAGCGGGTCTGTCCCCAGATAATGGTGGCCGGTCAGCGGTGGGGAAAACCGGGCGCGCAAATCGATGTAGAGCGAATCATAGGGCAGAAGATAGGGGCCGAAGACGCATGCCAGCGTGAGAAGGGTGATCATCGCCAGCCCCAGCAGCGCCAGATGATGGCTGGTGAAACGGCGCACCGTGCGGCTGCGCCACCAGCGGCTTTGTCCTGCATTTGCGGCGAGAGCGGTCATTTTTGCTGCCTCCTGTCGGGCGTGAGGTTGTGCGCTCAACCCAGACGAATGCGGGGGTCGACGATGGCCACCGCGATATCTGCGATCAGGTTGCCCAGAACGACGAGAATGGCCGAGAACATCAGCAGTCCCATCACGACCGGGTAGTCGCTGTAGCCGAGGCTATCGAGGAACAGCCGCCCCATGCCCGGCCAGGTAAACACTGTCTCCGTCACCAGCGCGCCGGTCAGAATGCTGGGAAGTTGCACCCCTGCCAGCGTGATCATCGGCAACAGTGCATTGCCAACAACGTGCTTCATTATGACTCGGCGCTCGCTCAAACCCTTGGCGCGGGCAGTCTTGACAAAATCCTGGCTGATGGCGTCGAGGGTGGCGGTGCGCATGTAGCGGCTCCAGATCGCCACATGCACCAGCGACAGCACGACGCTCGGCAGGATCAGGTGATGCAGATAGTTCAGCACCGAACCGTCTCCGATGGTGTACATGTTGCCCGCGGGCACCCAGCCGAGCTTGAGCGAGAAGATGTAGATGCCGACGAGCCCGAACCAGAACGTCGGGATCGACAGCGCGACCATGGCACCGACCGTCGCCAAATGGTCGAACAGCGAATAGCGGTGCGTGGCGCCACGGATGCCGATCCAGGTGCCGATGGCGATGGCAATCGCGGTGGAAGTCCCCATCAGCAGCAACGTGGCGAAGAGATGCCGGCCGATAACTGATAGCACCGGCGCGCCATCGCGGAAGGAGTTGCCCCAGTCGCCCTGGAGAAGCCGCCAGATCCAGTCGAGATATTGCATCCACAGCGGTCGATTGAGCCCTAGTTGCTCTTTCAGGCGATCGAGATCGTCCTGCGTCATGCCGGGATCGAGCCCGAATTGCGCCAGTGGTCCCCCCGGTAGCAGGTTCAGGACAACGAACCCGATGACCGACACGATCAGGAGCAGGATGAGGCTCTGCGAGAGCCGGTTGAGCAGGAAGCCGCGCATTCAACTCTCCTCTTCCGAGACAACGCCTATGATTGGCCGCCGCCGCAGGGCGGCGGCGGCGTAAGTATCTCAGTCCTTCCAATGCCATCCGGCGGCATGCCAGGATGCGACGCGGGTGTTGGAATTTGCCTCGAAACCCTCCAGCCCTTCCTTGCGGCCGAACACATTGGCGTAGGCAAAGAGAGGCAGGAACGGCAGATCCTGACGAACAATTTCCTGAACGCGCAGATAGATGGCGCGCCGCTCTTCCCGATCGAAGGTGCGGGTGCCCTTGTCGAGCAGCGCATCAACCTCCGGGTTGGAGTATTGGCCTGTGTTTGAGCCCTTTCCGCCCTTCGCGACGATCGCTTTTGTGTGCAGGCGGTTGGTAACGTCGGGGTCGCCCGCGATGACATTGGTTACACCGGAGATGGCTGACTCGAACTGCGATTTGAGCCAGAAATCGCCCCACATGACGGCGGCAGGCAGGTTCGAAATGGTCATCTCCACTCCGATCTCGGCGAATGTCTGCTGCAGGAACTGCTGCGTCTGCTCGCGCAGGTGGTTGCCGGAGGTGGTGGAGTTTGCGAACGACAGACGCACCCCGTCCTTCACGCGTATTCCATCGGATCCGGGTACCCATCCGGCCTCGTCGAGGATCTGGCGCGCGCGCTCGATGTTGAACTCCTGCGCCGGCAGGTTCGGATTGTAGTAGTAGGAATTCTGCGGCATGAAGGTCTCGGTGGGGCTGTGGACCCCGTAATAAAGTCCTTCGAGGATCGCGTTCCTATCTATTGCGGCGTAGAGCGCCTGGCGAACCGCAGGGTCCTTGAATTGCGGCTTCTCAAGATTGAGATAGATCGACTCGACCGATGCTCCGCGCTCCAACATGACCACGCGATCCGGTAGTTTGCTGGCTTCCGCATAGTTGTCGGCGGTTATGAATGCCTGGTCGACAAGATCAATGTCACCGCTCTTGAACTGCGTGTAGAGCACTGTCATGTCGGGGATGTATTTGAAGACGAGCCGCTCCAAATAGGGACCCTCCCCGGCATAGTCCGTGTTCGCGACGAGTTCGATGTGATCGCCGGCGATGCGCTGCGCCCACTTGAATGCGCCAGTGCCGACAGGCGCCTGATTGAAGGCGGCGGCGTTGGGGTCGGCCTCTTTTTCGAGGATGTGCTTGGGCACCATGAAGGTTTCGGCGAGAAACGACAGGTAAGGGGCGAAAGCCTCCTCCATCCGCCAAGTGAGCTCGGTTGGAGAGACCACCTTGATATCGCGGACCAGCGAATGGCCCGCCGTGCGCCACGCGCGGAATTTCGGATTGGTGATGAGCTCAAGCGTGAACTTCACGTCGTCGGCCGTGAAGGGTTGGCCATCGTGCCAGCGAACATCATCACGCAGGCGGATGCGCCACAAAAGTCCATCCTCCGAGATGCCGCCGTTCTCCTGGCTCGGCACTTCGACCACAAGATTGGGCTGAAGAACGCCCTTGGGATCCATTCGAACGAGTGCATCAAACACCGAGAAATGCACAGCGTCGTCGCACTCGGTATGCGGCATCAATGGATTGAAGACGGTGGGTTCCTGCGAAAATCCGACAACGACGCGGCCGGTCGGGCTCGCCGACGGGGTCTGGGCGAAGGCGGGCTTGCCCAGCACGTTCGGTGCGAGGAGGCCCGCAGCTCCGCCTACTGCTAGCATCCGAAGAGCATCGCGACGCGAGTAGCTCATTCTTGGTTTGGAAGATTCGGTCATCGGAATTCCCCTTTTGCTTGATGCTGTCCTGTTTGGTTTTCACCCGTTCGCCGCAGCCGGCCGGACGGCTCCCGGCTGCTCTCCCGGAATCGCCGCCACCAGTTCCCGGGTGTAGGCCGATTGCGGGTCGAGGAAGATTTGCGAGGGTGGTCCGCGTTCAACGATCCGCCCTTTCTGCATCACCGCGATTTCGTCGCAGATCTGGCTGGCGACGCGCAGATCGTGGGTGATGAAGATCATCGATACGCCGGTCTCTCGCTGGATCTGGTCCAGAAGCTGCAGGATCTGGGCCTGGATCGACACGTCGAGCGCCGAGACCGCCTCGTCGGCGATCAGCAGCTTCGGCTTGAACATCAGCGCGCGGGCGATGCCGATGCGCTGGCGCTGCCCACCGGAAAATTCGTGCGGATAGCGGCCGAAGGCGCCGGCATCGAGCCCGACATGAGCCAACATGGCTTTCGCCTCCTCACGCGCCCGGGCATAGGGCGTCCCGTGCGCGACTGGGCCAACGGTCAGGATGTGGCCGATCGTCGAGCGCGGGTTGAGCGAGGCGAAGGGATCCTGGAAGATCATCTGGACCCGCGGCCGCAGCTGGCGGAACTCGGCTTCGGATAGCCTGGCGATGTCGCGGCCCTCGAATAGAATCCCACCGCCGTCGCTGTCCAGCAGCTTGATCAAAAGCCGGCCAAGCGACGATTTGCCCGAACCGCTTTCGCCGACAACGCCCAGCGTGCGCCCCGGCGCCAGATCGAACGATACCTCGTTCACCGCCGGGACGATCCGCTGTGAACCGAACAGCGCACTGCCGCTGCGGTAGGTTTTCACCAGGCCCTCGACCTTCAGGATCGGCTCATTGTCGGCCGGCGCCAGAGGAACGCGGTCCTCGCCGGTCAGGCGCGGGACGGCAGCGATGAGGCGTTTTGTATAGGGATGGCTGGGGGACTTCAGGACCTGCCGGGCGCTGCCCTGCTCGATAATGCGGCCCTTCTCCATCACCACGACGCTATCTGCGATCTCCGCCACCACCCCGAAGTCGTGGGTAATGAACATGACGCTCATTCCCTTGCGGCGCTGGATATCGCGGATCAGCGCCAGGATTTGCGCCTGGGTGGTCACGTCGAGCGCGGTCGTGGGCTCATCCGCGATCAGGATGGTCGGCTCGAGCGCCAGCGCCATGGCGATCATCACCCGCTGGCGCTGACCGCCCGAGAGCCGGAACGGATACTGGTGGTACATGAGTTCTGGGTCAGGCAGCCCCACCTCGGTCAGCAACTCGAGAGCGCGGTTGCGCCGGGACTTCGGGGAGCCGATGCAATGCGCCGCCATGATCTCGTCGATCTGCGCGCCCACGGTCATCAGCGGGTTCAGAGCCGAGAGTGGGTCCTGAAAGATCATCGAGACCACTCGGCCGCGCAAGCTGCGCAGCTTTTCGGGCGGCAAACCTATGATGTTCGTGCCATCCAGATGGATGGCGCCCGAGGTGACGCGGATCACCCTGGGCAGAAGCCCCATGATCGCATTGGCCGTAACGGATTTTCCCGATCCGGATTCGCCAATGATGCACAGGATCTGGCCGCGCATCAGATCGAAGGAGACGTTCTCGACCGCATGGGTCCGTTCCATGCCTTGCGGCAAGGTGACCGTGAGGTCGCGCACCGAAAGCGCCACATTGTGGGCGGCTACTGGTTGGATGCTTGCGACCATCGCGATCACCTCCCTTTTCAACGGAGTGGGTCCACCTGGTTTCGGACCGCATCGGCGCCCTTTGAGCAGAAGCACGTCACCGCAGGGGCCATGGTTTCGCCATCTGGACTCTTCGCGCCTTGGAACTGCGAGAGACGGGTTCTGCTCATTCCGGCGCTCCTAGGTTAGCCCGGCCGCAGACCGGACACTGTTCCCTTTTCTTGGAGAACTCGCCGGGGGACAAAGCCTGCCTGCCGGAAGTCCTCTGGAGCCTGCCCGCAATCAAGACGGGTTGCTCCGTTCTTTCAGCCAGTCTGGCTGTTCTGCTTCCGCAGAGTCATCGGAACTTGGCCCTCGGGCAGCAGGAACTTCTGAATGAACCGTCCAGATCGGCATTTCACTCTGCACCTGTTCCAGCCTAGAAACCGGGATCAGACCGCCGTGTCGTTCATCCGGTAGTGCGCGCCTGCCTGCATGGCGATGCCATCGAGCGGTTGGATTCGCGCGGCACACCGCAATGTCGTCCAAGGGTACTCGGACCACGGTGGACGTTGCGCGCCTCGTTCCGAAAAGCCCATGCAGATGACGCGGCTGCACGCAGTGTACTCCTGCTTGGACCCGGTGAGGTGGGAGCTTTCGCGCAACAAATGCCTGTCCTATACGCGGCTAACGGCAGGATATTCCGTTCAGGCACGAACTCCGCAGCCTGCCTCCGCGGACCGAAGGTTAGGATGCTTCAAAACACCGGAGCCTCGTCCATGCCCGCGCCGCTCATGAACATTGAGTCCAGCCCGTCCTTGCCCCGGGAGGTCGACGTCGTCGTCATCGGCGGCGGTGTGGTGGGAGTGTTTACGGCATATTATCTGGCGCGCCGCGGCGTCAGCGTCGCCCTGCTTGAGAAAGGACGCGTGGCCGCCGAACAGTCCAGCCGCAATTGGGGATGGTGCCGCCAGCAAAACCGCGACGCACGCGAATTGCCCATGGCAACAAAGAGCCTCGATCTCTGGGAGAAGGTGGCAGAGCAGACGGGCGAGGACACCGGCTTCCGCCGCTGTGGGCTGCTTTATCTCTCTGAGGACGACAACGAAGTGGCAGGGTGGGCAAAGTGGCGCGACTTTGCCCGGACGGTCGGCGTCACAACGCACGTGTTGAGCGCGGAGGAGGCGACGGAACGAGGCAGGGCGACCGGTCGGAAATGGAAAGGCGGCGTGTTCTCCCCGACGGACGGAACCGCCGATCCTTCCAAGGCCGTGCCAGTTGTCGCGTGCGGCATCATGGCGGCGGGCGGAACTGTACACCAGCACTGCGCGGCCCGCGGTCTGGAACTGAGCGCCGGCCGGGTGAGCGCTGTGGTGACCGAAGCAGGCGCCATCCGCACGAAGACCGTGGTCATGGCCGGAGGCGCGTGGGCATCATCGTTTTGTAACCAGCTCGGCATTCGTTTTCCGCAGGCTTCCGTGCGCCAGTCGATTCTCGCCGTGGCGCCCGGAGCTAACGGCGTGCCGGATGCCCTGCATACCGCGCGCGCCTCGCTGACGCGGCGCGGCAACGGCGGATACACGCTGGCCATCAGCGGGCGAGCGCGCGTCGACCCGACGCCGCAGCAATTCAGGTTCGGCCGGGAGTTCGTGCCCATGTTCGCGCGCCGCTGGCGGAGCCTGACGCCGGGCGGGTTGGAGGGCTGGCGGCAGTGTCATGAAACGCTTGCCAAATGGTCGCCTGGTGAGGTGACACCCATGGAACGGACCCGGATACTCGATCCGCGGCCGGACTTGGGTCAGATCAGTCTCACCTATCGGCGCGCCTGCGAGCTGATCCCCGAGTTCCGCCGCGTCACTATTGCCGATGTCTGGGCGGGCTATATCGACAGCACCCCCGACGGAATTCCCGCCATCGGTGAAGTGGAGGGGATTCCTGGCTTCATCTTGGCGGCAGGATTCAGCGGTCACGGCTTCGGAATTGGCCCGGGCGCCGGACATATGATTGCAGACATCATCACAGGCAGCGAGCCGATCGTCGATCCGCGTCCATACCTGCCAGAGCGTCTGAAGACGGCTGCGTGGGGCAAGGTCGCGGAATTCTGATCAGAGCCTGGGGCGGCCGCACTCTTGGCGCGAAACGCAGGTGTCGGTTCCCGCTTGCCAGATGGGACAAGATATTGGTCGATGCTATGATAAGCGCATGACTCCAAAGCTTCAGAGCCCGATCCGATCAGCGCCAGCTAGCTCAACGCGGGTTTGTTGCCGGCCCTCTCAAGTAATGACGGACGCTGTCCGCGGGGCCATCCGCAGATCTTGGTTTGATGGGGTCTCTTCATGAAGCTCGACAATATCGACATCAGGATCCTGTCCGAATTGCAGAAGAACGGCCGCATATCCAACGTGGAGCTCGCTGACCTGGTGCATCTGTCACCGAGCCCCTGCCTGATGCGGGTCAAGAAGCTTCAGGCGGAGGGCTTCATCACCGGTTATTCAGCGCAGATCGATGTCTCCAAGCTTGGGCAAACGCTAACCGTCTTCACTGAGATCACGCTCAGGAACCATCGGCAGAACGACTTCGCACGGTTTCTTGCGACGGTCGAAAAGATCGATTCCGTTATCGAATGCCATCTCGTTTCGGGCGGCTACGACTATCTCGTGAAGTTCATCACGGCGGGAATTACGGAGTACCAGACGATCATGGAGCGCCTGATCGAAATGGATATCGGCATCGACAAGTACTTCAGCTTTGTCGTGCTGAAGTCCCCCATCGTGAAGTCTCACCTTCCGCTCGACGCCATATTCGACCAATGAGGAAGAGGCTGCCCCGCCCATGCGCGGCGGCAGCCCCGCCAGTCATCTTGTCATCGCCGCCCGCACGTCCTTGTCTTCGAGCGTCTGGTCGAGCGTCAATCGGGTGCGTTCGATGATCCCGTCGATCTCCTCATCCGTGCAGCAGAGAGGCGGCGCATAGCCCAGGACGCCATTGGCGAAGGCGCGGATGACAAGGCCGTTGTTCCATGCGCGGTCGAAGATGCGGCGCGCAGGGTCGGCCTCCGGCGGCAAGGGCGTCTTGCGCTCTTTGTCGGTCACCAGTTCGACCGCGGCCAGCATGCCGCGACCGCGTACGTCGCCGACCAGCGGGTGATCGGCCAGCGAATGAAGACCTTCCATAAGGCGCTTCCCGGCTCTCCGACCGTTGTCCAGCAAGCCCTCTTCGTAGAGGCGCAGGCATTCGAGGCCGACCGCCGCGCTCACGGGATGTGCGGAATAGGTGTACCCATGGCCGACGAGTGCCTTGCCGGCCCCGTCCGCGATCGTGTTGTAGACGTGGTCGGACATGAAGACTGCTCCCATCGGCACGTAGCCGGAGGTCAATCCCTTCGCGGTCGTCATAAGATCGGGAACCACATCGTCCTCCTCGCAGGCGAATAGCGGACCGGTGCGGCCGAAGCCGGTGATGACCTCGTCGGCGACGAACAGGACGCCATTTTCCGTGCAGACCGCGCGCATGGCCTTCAGCCAGCCCGCCGGCGGAACGAGCACGCCGCCCGAGCCCTGGATCGGCTCCACACAGAAGGCGGCCACGCGGTCCGCCCCGATTTCCGCGATCTTACCCCGCAGGGCGGCGACCGAAGCGTCAATGATGGCCTGCGGTTCGGAGCCGGCAGGATTGCGGTAGGCATAGTGCGAGGGGATTTTGTGCTGCCAGTCGTAAGGTACCCCGAAACCTGCATGGAACAGCGGAATTGCCGTCAGGCCGGACCCCGTAGTCGATGATCCGTGGTAGCCATATTCGACCGAGATGAACTGGTCCTTCTGCGGCGTCCCCTTAGCGTGGTAGTAGTAGCGGATGAAGCGGATCGTGCTGTCCACCGCGTCGGAGCCGCCGAGAGTGAAATAGATGTGGTTCAGGTCGCCGGGCGCCAGTTCCGCCAGCCTGGCCGCCAGCCGAATGGCCGGTTCGGAGCCCAGACCGAAATAACCGGTTGCATAAGGAAGCTCGCGCAGCTGCTTGGCAGCAGCCTCGACGATGCTGTCCTGCCCGTATCCGGCATTGACGCACCACAGACCGGCGAACCCGTCGAGCAGGTTGTGTCCCGCGGCATCGGTGACAGTCGCGCCCCTGCCGGATTTCAGCACCCGCACGCCCATCGCCTCATGGCTGCGATAGGACGCAACCGGGTGAACCAGATGCGCGCGATCAAGTTCGATCAGCGAATTCGCAAGCATTTCTTCCTCCAGATAAACCGAGTGCCTGAGGTGCATAGGCTAAACCGCGGAAGGCAGCAGTTCGTCCCGACCGCCGTCCATGCGCAACGCGTTTTCGCTATCCATCGCCGCCCGCGCCGCATCTTCTGCCGAAGCATGGCCCACAAGCCCGCCCCGCCAAAGCCGGAGGGGGACGGCTGGCGCAACTCTCTGCCAAAGCAGCGATGGAATACAAAACGATCTGCTTCGGATCGCATGAAATGCGGCGATTAGTCTTCCCAGCGGCTGACTATGGTGCTTGCGGTACAGGCACGCTGTGCCGAGAGGATTAGGAGGATGGTCGCTATGACCAAGTTCAGACCGAAATATATCACCTTCGACTGCTACGGCACGCTGACCAATTTCGACATGGCCGGTGCCGCGAAGCGCGTCTACGGCTCCCAACTGTCCGCGGTTGCAATGACGCAGTTCATCAAGGATTTCGCAGCCTATCGCCTGGACGAGGTGCTAGGTGCCTGGAAGCCCTACGCCGAGGTCGTGCACAATGCCATCGAGCGTACGTGCAAGCGCCACAGTGTCGCATTCCGCCCGGAGGATGCCCAGCGGATCTATGAAGAAGTACCGACATGGGGCCCGCATCCGGATGTGCCGGCTGGCTTGGCCAAGGTCGCTAAGGAGATCCCGCTGGTGATCCTGTCGAACGCGATGAAGAGCCAGATCCCGTCAAATGTCGAGAAACTCGGCGCGCCCTTCCACATGGTCATCACGGCGGAGGAGACCGGCGCCTACAAGCCACAGATGAAGGGCTTCGAATACATGCTCGACAAGCTGGGCTGCGGGCCGGAGGATATCACCCACGTCTCCTCCTCGTTCCGCTACGACCTGATGACCGCCTACGACCTCGGCATCAAGAGCAAGGTCTGGATCAATCGCGGCCATGAGCCGGCTAACCCGTTCTACGAATACACCGAGGTCAAGGATATCGGCGGGCTCGCCGCCGCCGTCGGCCTGGAGCAGGTCCGGAAGATCGCTTGAGGCCGGCCATCCTCCCGCTGCATCGGGGCATCTGAAGCATCGAATGAGAAAGGGGCGGTTCGACCGCCCCTTTCTCATTGCTAGTCCGCGCTGTTCGCGCCGGCAAAGCCTCTAGTGCAGTCCGCCGACGTGCAGCGCCTTCACCTCGAGATACTCCTCGATCCCGAGCTGCGATCCTTCGCGTCCGAGCCCCGACTGCTTCACGCCACCGAATGGTGCGACTTCGGTGGAGATCAGGCCAGTGTTGAGCCCGACCATTCCGAACTCCAGCGCCTCGGCAACGCGCCAGGACCGCTTGAGATTCTCCGTGAAGAAATAGGCGGCGAGACCAAAGGGCGTGCCGTTGGCGATCGCGATGGCTTCCTCCTCGGTTTCGAAGCGGAAAAGCGGCGCTACCGGTCCGAACGTCTCTTCCGACGCCAGCAGCATTTCGGTCGTCGCCTCGCCGAGCAGAATGGGACGGGCGTATTGCCGGCCCTCCGGCACCGTATCCCTCTGGGCGATAATCCTTGCGCCTTTCTCAAGGGCATCGGCGATGTGCCGCTCGATCTTCTCGATGGCGGCACCGTTGATCATCGGCCCGATGGCAACACCTTCATCCGTTCCGGAGCCGACCTTCATCTTGGCAACTCGGTCGGCGAGCTTCGCGGCAAACGCCTCGTAGACTCCTGCCTGCACGAGAATGCGGTTGGCGCAGACGCAGGTCTGGCCGCCATTGCGGAATTTCGAGTTTATCGCGCCTTCCACGGCGAGATCGAGATCGGCGTCGTCGAAGACGATGAAGGGCGCGTTGCCGCCGAGTTCGAGGCTCAGCCGCTTGATGCTATCGGCGGCGCCCTTCATCAGAAGCGCGCCGACCCGCGTGGAACCGGTGAAGGAGATCTTGCGCACCGTCTCGTTGGCCATCAGCTCCTTGCCGATGTCTGCCGGCATGCCGGTGACGATGTTGATCACGCCTGCCGGAATGCCCGCGCGCTCCGCCAGAACGCCGAGCGCCAGCGCTGAGAACGGCGTGAATTCCGATGGCTTGATGACAACTGTGCAGCCGGCGGCCAGCGCCGGAGCCACCTTGCGGGTGATCATCGCGTTCGGGAAATTCCACGGGGTGATGATGGCGCACACGCCGACGGCTTCCTTCAGCACGACAATGCGGCGATCGGAAGTAGGCGACGGAATGGTCGATCCGCCAATGCGGCGCGCCTCTTCCGCGAACCATTTCACGAAGGAGGCGCCATAGCGGATTTCCGCGAGCGCCTCGGCAAGCGGTTTGCCCTGTTCCAATGTCAGGAGGAGCGCCAGATCCTCTGCGTTCTCCAGCATCAGGTCGTGCCAGCGCTCGAGAAGAGCGGCACGCTCGGCGTGGGTCTTTTTCTTCCAGCTTTTGAATGCTTCTGCCGCGGCGTCGATTGCGGCCCTGGTTTCGCCGCCGCCCATATCGGGAACGGCGCCAAGAACGGTCAGGCTGGCAGGATTGATGACATCGACGACAGCCTTCGTATCCGCATCCCGCCAGATGCCGCCAATCAGCGCCTGCTGCCGCAACAGGTCAGCATCGTTAAAGACGCCAATCTTCGTTATTGCATTCATCAGCCTCTCCCCTTTTCAGCTCAATGCCGCAAGCACGGCTTGCGTGATTGTCTCTGTCCTGTCCTTGCCCGCGATCGTGCCTATTCCCCGTGCGGTTACGGACGCGATCGCCGACATCACTTCGGCTGCAGCATGCCCCTCGCCCAGATGCTCGAGCATCATCGCGCCGGACCAGATCGCGGCGATTGGATTGGCGATACCGAGATGTGCGATGTCGGGCGCCGAACCGTGGACCGGCTCGAACATCGAAGGCGCGCTACGATCGGGATTGATGTTGGCCGAGGCGGCGTAACCCAGCCCGCCCTGGATGGCTGCTCCGATATCCGTGAGGATGTCGCCGAACAGATTCGAGGCGACGACCACGTCGAGGCTATCCGGCGCCAGGACCATCCGCGCGGCCATGGCGTCGATGTGGTAAGGCGAGACCTCCACATCGGGATAGTCCCTCGCCACCTCGCGCGTGACCTCGTCCCAGAACACCATGGAGTGTTTCTGTGCATTGGATTTCGTGACCGATGCGAGCTTCTTGCGGCGCGCCTGCGCCTGTTCGAAACCGAACCTGAGAATCCGTTCGACGCCCGGACGCGTGAAGATTGCCGTCTCGATCGCTACCTCGTTGTCCGTGCCGGAATGAACACGCCCACCGGCGCCGGAATATTCGCCTTCCGTGTTCTCGCGGATGCAAAGGATGTCGAAGCCCTCCGAGCGGAGGGGGCCTTCGACTCCCGGCAACAACCTGTGCGGCCTTATGTTGGCATATTGCGTGAAGGTTTTCCGGATCGGCAGCAGCAGTCCATGAAGCGATACCGAATCCGGCACTTCCGCTGGCCAGCCTACAGCGCCGAGGAGGATCGCGTCGAATTTCCGCAGTGTCTCGATGCCGTCCGGCGGCATCATTGCGCCGGTTTCCAAATAGTAGGCACAGGACCACGGGAAGTTCGTGCCGTCGAGGGCGAAACCGCCTCGCCGTGCCGCCGCCAGCAGCACCTGCCATGCCGCGTCAGTCACGTCCTTGCCGACACCGTCGCCGGGAATGAGCGCTATGGAGTAGGTTTTCATGGACGGCACCTTGAGGACGATGAGCACGCTTCTCGATTGCGAGGGGCGAGACAGGCCTCGCGACCGGGAGCCTTGCCGATCCCGGAATGCTTATATCCGCCGGTCGGAAGGCTTCGTCGCAACAATAGGGGACCGCGCGCCGCATTTTTCGTCGAGGATGAGCCGCCTGACTGCGTAGAATTGCGTCAGACGGCCCTTTGGAAGTCGATCATTCCGCAGTCGCGGCGCGCTCTATGCGGCCGGACCACTGGCGTTGGGTTCAGTCATTAACGACGACGTAGATCTTGCGCACGGTCTCGATCGTGCGCCAGACGCCGACAAAGCCGGGCTTCATGACGAAACTGTCGCCGGCGCGGTAGGTCTTGGTCTCTCCGCCCTTCTCCTCGATTTCGATCACGCCCGAAAGGATGTGGCAGAACTCGTAGGTGGTGCCCTTGATCGAATGCGTCTCGCCGGGCGTCGCTTCCCAGACGCCGCTGAGAACCTTCTCGCCTTTCGAGGCATCCTGCGGCCAGCTCTTGAAGGATGGAGCGCCGGAAATGAGCCGCTCCGGCAACGGCAATGACTCCTTGGGAGCGAAGGAAGGATTCGTGTCGATCGTGATCAGAAGTGACATGTGAGGGTTCCTGTTAGTAGCCAAGTGTCCGATCGACGAGGCCGATCAGTTCTTCCCCGGCGCGGTGGCGCCGGATGTTTTCGACGACCGATTGCGCCGCCGTATGCGGCTGGGTCACGGACGCGATGTGCGGGGTGATTATCACCTTGGGATGCGACCACAGCGGATGGTTCTCCGGCAGCGGCTCCGGATCGGTGACGTCGAGCATCGCCGCCGCAAGTCGGTCGCTGTCGAGCGCTTCGACCAACGCGGTCTGGTCGAGTTGCGAACCGCGGCCGACATGCAGCAGACGCGCCCTGGCGGGCAGCAGGGCGAAGAGCTGCGCATTTAGAATGCCGCGTGTTTGGTCAGTCAGCGGCAGCAGGCAGACAAGAATGTCCGTCTGCTTCAGAAAGTGGGGCAACTGATCCGCGCCGTGAAAGCAGGTGACGCCGTCGATCTGCTTTTGGCTACGGCTCCACCCGGCCAGCGGAAACTGGAGCGGCTTCAGGCGCTCGATCGCCGCCTGTGCCAACATGCCGAGCCCCAGAAAGCCAACTCGGCACTCATGGGCCTGGCGCGCGGGAATGCCCCTCCAGACGTGCCTTCTCTGCTGGTCGAGGTAGGCAGGCAGGTCGCGGTAAAGCGCCAGCACGCCGAGAGCGACGTATTCCTGCATCATGCGGATGATGCCGTCCTCGACCATGCGAACCAACTTCACATGGCCGGGCACGATATCCGCCTTGAACTGATCGACGCCCGCTCCGATGGAAAACAGCACTTCAAGATTGCTGTACCGCGAGATGTCGTCCGGCACCGTCCAGGTGATGAGATAGCGGACCTTCTCGGGCTCCACGCGGTGGCCGGACTGGAAGAATTCGAGGTCCGGCAGCTCCCGCGCGAAGACCTCGCGAAAGACAGAACTGCGGGCTGCATCGGAATTGAAGAGAAACGCCATCGAAACCGCCCTTCTGTCACGCCGCAAGTCGTGCGCCGAGGTCCTCGATCATCTTTCGGCATGCCGCGAGCTCGCCGAGTTCGATGTATTCGTTCGGACGATGGGCGCGGCCGATCTCGCCAGGACCGCAAATGATCGCGTCAATGCCGGCCTGCTGGTAAAGCCCGGCTTCAGTTCCATAGCTGACTGCCGTGAGCAGCTTCTCCCCCGTGAGCTCGGCCAGAACGGCAACCAGTCCGCTCTCCTCGACGGGCGCAAGGGCGGGATAGGCGCTCATCTCGTGCCAGGCCACCTCGAAGCCGCTGTCGCGCAGTGCGAAAAGCCGGGCCTTCACCGGCTCGAGCAGGGAGGAGGGAGAAACGCCCGGGACGGCACGCACTTCGATATCGGCAGTGCAGCGGTCGGGGATGATATTGACGGCTTGTCCGCCAGCTATCACGCCCACTTGCAGGGAAGAATATGGGGGCTCGAAATTGCCATCGAGCGGCCCGTCGGCGAGAGACTGGCCATAGCCCACCGCGTAGGTGATGACCCCGGCCATGGCTTGGATGGCATTGAGGCCGAGATCGGGGCGCGACGAATGGCCGGATCTTCCGATAACCTCCAGCCGCGTGGCCATCTTCCCTTTGTGCGCCAGCACAGGCCGCATCCGGCTCGGCTCGCCGATAATCGCGCCGAGCGGCGGCTCGCATAGGGTAGGCAACGCAGCCAAGAGATGCGGCACGCCGCGGCAGCCCGCCTCTTCATCATAGGAGAAGGCCAGATGGATGGGATGCCGCAGGCTCATCGCCGCAAGTTCTGGGAGCGCGGCCAATGCGCAGGCAAGAAAGCCCTTCATATCGGTGGCGCCGCGGCCGTAAAGCCTGTCGCCGTCGCGGCGCAGAACGAAGGGATCGGAGCTCCATTCCGGCTCGCCCGCCGGCACGACGTCCATGTGGCCGGAGATGATGTAACCCCTGCCCTCACTCGGGCCGATTGTGGCAAAGAGGTTGGACCGGTCGCCCTCGGGGCCGGGGAGAACCGTTACGTCGGCTCCGGCTGCTCGACAGTAGTTGCTGATCCAATCTACAATCGCGCCGTTTGGCGTGCCCACAACAGAGGGAAATGCAATCAGCCTCGCGAGAATCTCTTCCACGTTCATGACGGCTACTTCTGCTTGCAACTCGGCGGACGCCACCAGTGTAACTACCGGCAGGAGTGTTCCCTGCCGAATCGCGCCGTGCTTCGGCCGAAGATTGCGAAAAAGCGTCTCGAACCAGCGGAACCTGCTGGCCTTCCGATGTAAAGTTGCGGCAAAAGAGGACTGTCACAAACATGGCAATCGGCGGCAGGATCAACACCGCTTGCGCGCAACCCCGGGTGCATCGGTTGAAGGAGCGGATCGACTGACATGCAGAGATCAGTGCGCCTGAAATCCTTCGAACTGTTTGCGCGGGACATCAACGATGTCGACGTCGAGCTACTGCATGCGCTGTCGATCTCGGTTCGCTGGCCGCATCGGCCGAAGGACTGGGACCTGCTGCGTCGCGCCGGCCACGGCATTGTTGCCGTTGACGGTATTGGGCGCGTGTTCGGAAGCGCGATGTGGTTTCCTCACGGTGACGACTTTGCCACCATCGGACTGGTGATCACGACACCCCGCGCTCAGGCGCAGGGCGGTGGCCGATGGCTCATGGATCAGATCCTCGAGCGATGTGGAGATCGCAATCTCGCGCTGAACGCCACCCATGCCGCCTATCCTCTTTATGTTTCGCTCGGCTTCACGAGCGAGGCGATCGTTTACATGCGCCAGGGAGAGGCCCCACAAACCCTCCCGGCAATGTCGGCTCTGGACGGGGAACTGAGTGACTTGCCCAGCGACAGGCTCGGCGAGATTACCGCGCTGGACGAGCGCGCATTCGGGACAGATCGTGCGAGGCTACTTGCGTTACTCGCAGCGGATGCCTCGATAGCCACTCTGAGCCGTGGCGGCGAGATCGTTGGCTATTCCATGTGTCGCGAGTTCGGGCGCGGCTTTGTGATTGGGCCCACAGTAGCCCGAAACGACCAGGACGCGGTGCATCTCACAGCCGTCCATCTGAAAAAGCTGGCAGGCCGATTCACGCGCGTCGATACGCGCGAGAGGGATGGCGTGTTTGCCGAGTTTCTTCAGCAGAGCGGCCTCGGCATTGCCGAAACCGTGACGACAATGTCCAAAGGCCGCCGGTTCCTGAACCGGGAAGACAATGGACCATGGGTTTATGGATTGGCCGGCCACGCGTTGAGCTGAGTGCAAGTTCATGTCCGCCGCCTCAAGCGGCGTTAGGCGGTTGCGGTCATGCGGCCGGAACTGCTGCCGCTCCTGATCTCTCCGGCATCCGCGACGCGGTTCCCGCTGCCGACATAATAACCGTCCGACGCCCCATCCGCCACGCCATCCACAATAACATGGCCGATGCCGCGGGAGCACGGCTCGATGCGCGCATTGACGCGATAAACATCCCGCAGCAGATCGGATGTGATGACCTCCGGCGATGACCCGCAGGCGACCAGTCGGCCGTCCGCGATGACCATGGTCTGATCACTAAAGCGCAGGGTGTGATTGAGGTCGTGCAGGGCGATCAGCACGACCATGCCTCGTATCCGGGCAAGTTCCCGCATGAGGCCGAGCACTTCCACCTGCCGCGACAGATCGAGTGCTGATGTTGGCTCGTCCATCAACAGGATCTCCGGCTCCCGCACCAGCGTCTGTGCCAGGCTGGCGAGTTGCCGCTGGCCGCCGGAAAGCTCGCCGATGTTCCGGAAGGCGATATCGGAGATGCCGAGCGCGGCAAGGGTCTCGTCTATGCGAGCCAGATCGTCGTCGCCTACAGACCAGCCCATTCCCTGCTTACGGGCGAGCAACACTGACTCATAGACGGTGAGCACCGCGTTGGCGGATGTGTCCTGCGGCATGTAGCAGATGCCGTTCTTCCCTCGGGACGCGCCTTCGACATGCACGGCTCCCGGTCCGTGCAGAAGGCCGGCGATGCGCCGGAAGAGCGTCGACTTGCCGGCGGCGTTCGGACCGATCACGGCCACGATGTCCCCGCCCTTGAACGCAGGCGTCGTCACATCCCGAAGCCGGAGGCTCTTGCCGTAGCGCGCGCCGAGCGCCTCGAGCCGGATCGTCACCATGAGCGCCTCGTGCTGGACAGGATGAGTGAGATGAAGAACGGGATGCCGATGAGCGAGGTGACGATGCCAATCGGGAAGACGGTGCCCGGGATGAGCGCCTTGCTGACGACCGAACTGGCTGACAGGATGAGCGCACCCGACAAGGCCGAGGCCGGCAGGAAGAAACGCTGGTCCTCGCCGATGACCATCCGAGCAATGTGCGGGCCGACAAGGCCAATAAAACCTATGGTGCCGACAAAGGCGACGGGAATGGCGGCGAGAAGACTCACCAGAATCAGCGTCTCGAGCCGCAGGCGGCCAACCTTGACGCCGAAGCTGGCCGCCTTGTCCTCACCAAGCCGCAGCGCGGTTAGCGCCCAGGCGCGCCGCGCCAAGATGGGGAGGACCGCGAGGAGAATAAATGTGGTGACTGCAAGCTTGGGCCAGGTGGCCTTGGTGAGGCTGCCCATGGTCCAGAAGACGACCGCCGCCAGCGCTTCCGCCGACGCGAAAAACTGGACCAGCGCGAGCAGTGCATTGAAGGTGAAGACCAGCGCGATGCCGAGCAGAACGATGGTTTCCACGTTGACGCCACGCTTGACGCTCAGCATGTGAATGAGGAACGCGGCGAGCATCGCCATGACGAAGGCGTTGACCGGCACGACATATCCGACCGCGGCGGGGATAAGCCTTACTCCGAAGGCCAGGGCAAGTGCTGCGCCGAAACTCGCGGCGGCTGATATGCCGAGCGTGAAGGGGCTCGCCAGCGGATTGTTGAGGATCGTTTGCATCTGCGCGCCAGCCACGGCGAGCGACGCCCCAACGACGATGGCCATCAACGCCACCGGCATGCGGATTTCCCAGAGCACGACGCGCACCTGCTGCGGCACCGTCTCGGGAACAAGAAGCGCCCGCACGACCTCACCGAGTCCGTAGCGGGCAGGACCAATCGCAAGGTCGACGCAGAGGCTGAAGAGCAAGGCGACGGCGAGGCCAAAGAGAAT
This sequence comes from Mesorhizobium sp. WSM2240, assembly GCF_040438645.1. NCBI lineage: Bacteria > Pseudomonadati > Pseudomonadota > Alphaproteobacteria > Hyphomicrobiales > Phyllobacteriaceae > Mesorhizobium > Mesorhizobium sp. WSM2240. The sequence goes on along the minus strand of NZ_CP159253.1, from coordinate 1,948,944 downwards.
GAGCTGCCGCCGCCAGACGAGGGCGCGGTAACGCCCTTGTCCCTCGGTGCGGCCGATTGTGGCGCCGACGGCCCTCGTATCAGTCGACATCGGTCAGCGAGACCCAGTGGCCGGGCCTGTAGGCGACGGGCAGGAAGCGCTCATGCAACTCCCTGAAGGTCGAATCTGAGTCGAGGTCGGCGAAGAGTTCCGGATGCAGCCACTTCGCCATCTGCTGGATCGCGACGAACTGATAGGGGCTGTTGTAGAACTGATGCCAGATGGCGTGGACCTGGTTGTTCTCGACGGCCTTCACGCCTGTCAGCGCCGGCCGCTCAGTGAGCGCCTTCAGCTTACGCAGCGCCTCGTCCTCGTCGCGGCCGGGGCCAACGCCGACCCAAGCGCCGCCCGGCACATAGGCTTCCCACCAGCCGCCGGTGACGATGATCTGATCCGGGTTCGAGGCGATAATCTGTTCGGGATTGAGCGTGCCGAATGTGCCGGGAATGATGTTCTTGGCGATGTTGTCGCCACCCGCCATCTCGACGAACTTGCCGAAATTGTCGTCGCCGAAGCTCATGCAGCAATCTTCCGAGTATCCGCCGGCGCGCTCGATGAAGACCTTGGGCCTCTCAGGATTGGCCTTCTCGATGATGTCGGTAACGCGCGCGATCTCGGCGGCCCGCCAGGCGATGAACTCCTCGGCGCGCTCCTCCTTGCCGAACAGGTTGCCGAACAGACGCATGCTGGGTTCCGTGTTGGTGAAGGGGCGCTCCCGGAAATCGACATAGACCAACGGAATGCCGGCGGCGGCGAGCTTCTCAATGTATTTGGCGTCTTCGGTGGCCTGCTTCGATTCGATGTTCATCAGGATGACGTCGGGCTTAAGCGAGACCGCCTGCTCGACGTCGAAGGTGCCGTCCTTGAAACCGCCGAAAGTGGGGATTTTCGCCACCCCGGGGAATTTTTCGAGATAGGCAGCGTAATTGTCCGGATCCGCTTGGCTGAAGTCCTCGCGCCAGCCGACAATGCGCTTGAACGGATCCTCGGTGTCGAGCGCCGCGACGAGATAGACTTGCCGGCCTTCACCCAGGATTACCCTCTCGACCGGGACGTTCACCTCGACCTGGCGGCCCGTGATGTCAGTCACTGTGACCATTTCGGCCCTTGCGGCCAGCGTCATCAACAGGCCGACGATGGCGGCCGCCATCGTAACTGCTGCCAACCTTCGGAAATTCATCGCGCCCTCTCTTGAAGTGGATTGCCAGAGGCGGCTTATAAAAGATGACTTCACCTATCAAGAAATATCTTTTAGAGCCGTTCCAAACTGGAACGGCAACAAGGGTTCGAAATGGCGGGCGAAACCAACTATTCGCTGCGGGACGAAATACGCGACTATTGGTCGGCGCGTGCCGAGACCTTCGACCTCTCGGTGGGACATGAAATCTTCTCCCAGCGGGAGCGCACGGCGTGGCACGGGCTGATTCTCAGGCATCTGGGTCCCGGTGAGGGGCGACGAGCGCTGGACCTCGCCTGCGGTACGGGCGTCGTCTCCCATCTCATGCACGATCTGGGCTATGCCGTCACGGGGCTCGACTGGTCTGAGGCCATGCTTTCCAAAGCGCGTGCGAAGGCAGCGCAGAGGGAGAGCGATATCCGATTCCTGCTCGGCGACGCGGAGCGTACGCTCGAAGAAAAGAAAAGCTACGACGTCCTCGTCACCCGTCATCTAGTCTGGACGTTGGTCGATCCACAAGCGGCGTTCGCCGAATGGTTCGCGCTGCTCAAGCCCGGCGGTCGGCTGCTGATCGTCGACGGTGATTTCGTCACCGAAACTTGGGCGGCCCGTCTCCGCACCGCCCTTGGAAAGATCACTGGCCGCCAGACAATCGAGCCGTCCGGCGGACTGGACCAGGCGATGGCAGAGCGTCATCGCAACATCCTTTCACGGCTCCACTTTTCGCGCGGCGCCAAAGCAGACAAGGTCTGCGCGCATCTCGTGGAGGCGGGCTTCGAGGCGCCTGTGACAGACACCAGGCTCGGCGCGATTCATCGCGCGCAGGCGCGGCACATGGGGTTCTTCAAGGCGCTGGAACGCTCGACGCAGCATCGCTACGCGATCCGCGCGACCAAGCCGGCGCGAGCTTTCAGGTCTCGTCTCTAACCATGAAACGTCGAAGTTGCGGCGTCTTCGCAACGTTGCGAGGACATCGAAAACATCGATCGATCTCGCTGTCTGTCTTAATCCTGACAGCAGTCCTTCCGCTCGCTCCCAGTCCGTATGAGACCGCCCAGCGCTACATCACCGGCGGCAACCGGGGGAAACAATCCGAGAAATAGCCAGCACGACACCGGCCCCCAAACCTACGGGCCAAGACATCGCCAACAAGACGCCTAACCCGGTCGCTGCCGATTTGCCGCCTGTAAAATTCAACCAGATCGAACGGCGGCGACGCGGCGCTGCTCGATGGCGGAGGCTGCTAGATCATAGCCGCGTCTGCCCCAGTTGCAGCGCCGAAAGCGTTGGGAAAGAGCAGGTCGACGTCGAGCGTAGGTCGACGGAACTGGTATGCTCAGCGCTAACGAACCCGGCGGCTCCCTCCTTTGGCGGCGCCAAATCAGCAAGCGAGATCGCGGTCAGCATGACCGCTCCTATGCCAATGCTCATCAGAAACTGCATTGGGACGTGGCTGACCGCCGACAAGCGGTCGGACACATAAGGCGGTCGCTCAGAATCGGGCAAATGACGCATTTTTTAGACTCCACTTCATACCGCTGGACCATAAGCCGCGCTTGTCGCAGGAGTTTGCCATCCAGGGGTGAAGTTGTATCCGTCTGTCTCGACCGCCGTTTTTTGGCCGGCTGTTTGCTGGCAGCGGGAGTCTGCGGCAAACCGTCACCAACCGTTTCCGCGGCCGCCGACCACTCGGCTATCATTCCCTTGAGCCAGCAAGGAGCGATCGGGCGTCACGGCCGCACGGCCGGCGCTTCGATCGGCAGTCCGCGCGCCCGCTCCATCAGGTAAAGCTCCAGGTCGACGAATTCGGCCGAGCCGAAGGCGAACGGCTCCGCCCTCACCCCGATCATGCAGTTGCGCAGCCGCCGCTGAAGCGTGCCGACCGCCTGCCACTCCAGCCGGTAGAGCGGGTAGCCGTTCGGATGTGCCTGCGGAATGACGGCGCCGCCCAGCCGCTTGCCCCAGTTGTCGTCGTGGCAGGAAGCGCAGGAGAGGTCGATCTGGCCGATGCGAGCCTGGAACAGGCGCCGTCCATTGTCGCGAAACGGGGTGAGCCGCGGGTCGGCTGCCGGCGTCACCGGCATGCCGCGCGACTGGTGCGCGACGTAGGTGGTGAGAGCCAGCAGCTCGTCCGACTCCGACGCCAGTGGCTCGCCCTGTTGCCTTGAGGCACGGCAGGAATTGATGCGTCCGGCAAGGTCGATCGGCCTCCCTGTCGCCTCGTCGAAGGCGGGGTAGCGGGCGGCGACGCCGCGCATCGACTGAGCCGCATCCCCATGACAGCGGGAGCAGGCAATGCTCACTCGGCCGTCAGCCTGTCGCCAGAGCTGCTCGCCCTGCAGCACCCACAGCATGCCTGGATTGGCTATGTCGTCGGCCTGCAGCGCCTGTGTCTCCGGCGTCATGAAGTCGAAGCCGGATCGCCTGTCCCCATCTTCGATTTCGGCAGCGGCGACCACGCTGCAGATCAAGGCAGCGGCCATACCCGCAAAGCCCCGCAGGGCGCGCATCAACTCACCGCGATCTCGGCCGACGCAGTCTGCGTCTCGCCGGCGTCGTCCGTCCAGGCGAAGGTAATGGTGCCGCTCGTCGTGGCGACAAGCGTGAAGGCGATAAAGGGATTCGCCGACACCGCCGGAAAGAGCTCAGCGGAAAACACCTCCTCGCCGTCATAGGCGCAGATAAAGCGGCGGATGATGTCGCGCGGGATGTTTGCGCCGTTCGTGCCCATGCGGTAGCCGGTTTCCATCGGATGGGCGATCATCGCCCTGACCTGGACGATCTCGCCGCGCCTGGCCGTCTCCGGCACGTTAATGAGTGCACGCGCCATCACGAAAGATCCTCGATGCAGGCGGCCAGCGTGACGATGGCGCTCGCCCGGCTGGACCAGAAGCTGCCGTCGCTCATCTCGGCGACGGCGACGACGACCTGCGAGGTCGCCAGCCGGATGCGCGTCGAGACTTCTGCGCGCCCGGAGCGCGGGCCGAGACGGAAGACGGCGACACTCGCCTCCGGGTTCTTCTCGTTGAAGACGCCGATGCGCCGCACATGGTCGGCCGCGGTCATCGGGCTTTGGGCGGTGACCGTGATCCCGACGGCATTGCCGTTCTCGACCAGCGGCGGCAGCTCCAGCCGGACGCGGCCTTCCAGCACCTCGGCTCCGCCGGTGAAAGTGTTGATAGCCTCTTCGAGACTCGGCCGGGCGAGCGCCCGCCGCGGCAGGCTGAGCACCACAAGGCCGGCAATGCCGGCTGCCAGCACCTGCCGCCGTCGAACAGGAAACGAGAGACCGTGACTTCGGCGTAGATCGTGCATCCTCACCCCTTCAGCGTCGCCAGATAGGCGACGATGTCCTCGATCTCTGTGCCCGACAGGATCGGCTTGCCGCGCCAGCCGGCGGCGACGCGCTGGCCCTCCTCGTCGGCGATCCGGTAGTAGGACGGCATGATCGTGTTCGGTACCAGCCGCTTCATGTCGACGACGCGCAACCGTATCTGGCCTTCGGAGAGCCGCGCGCCTACGCCCGCGAAGTTGGGCGCCAGCGTGCCGTGCAGATGCGGGTCGGGGAACGGGCCGCTGTGGCAGAGCGTGCAGAGACTGCGTTGCCGGTCGGTGATCAGCGCGGCTCCACGCGCCGGTTCGCCCTTTGCGCCGGTGAGCGGCTGAAGAATCCCGTCGCCGGTCACCACATAGGGTCCCGCTTCCTCGCCGACAGAGTGCGAGGCTGCGAGCATCGTGATCGCCAGAGCAAGACCTGCCATCCTGCTCATCCGAACACTTCGCTGGTGATCGTCCGGAACCAGTCCTCGGCATAGGCGGCTTCGAGCTCACGGACTTCTTTGGCCGCGTCGAGCGGGCTGGTGCCGCCGGCGCCCTCGACTTCAGCAAGCAAGCCGTCGCGTGGCTGGTAGACGCCGGCGATCGAGATGCCGTAGTCCGGCGCCACCAGACTGTAGCAGGTGTTGATGAGCTTCGGCTGGGTCGGCTCCCGCTCGCGCAGGAGGGCCGCGACCGCCGCCGCGCAGGCTTTCGCCTGGGCGTTGGCGCTGAAGGCCGATTTAGGCATCGCCCCCCCGATCGCCGCGTCGCCGATGACATGGATGCCGGGCCGGAGCTGCGACTCGAAGGTGACCGGATCGATCGGGCACCAGCCCGTCTGATCGGCGACGCCGGCGACCTGCGCGATCGCGCCCGCCCGCTGCGGCGGGATGACGCTGGCGACATCGGCCTTGTGGCTGCCGAACTCGGTCACGAACGTCCTGGTCGCCGCATCGACTTCCGTCACCTGGCCGCCCGCGGACAGCGGCACCCATTCGATCAGGCCGGGGTAAAGCTCCTGCCACGCCGCCTCGAAAAGCCGCTGCTTGGAGAAGGCGTCCTTGGCATCGAGGATGATCAGCTTGGAGCGCGGCTTGCTGGTTTTGAGGTAGTGCGCGATCAGGCTCGCCCGCTCATACGGCCCGGGCGGGCAGCGGAACGGATTGGCCGGCGCCGAAAGGATGACGGTCCCGCCGTCCTGTATCGCCGCGAGCTGGTCGCGCAGAAGCAGCGTCTGCGGCCCTGCCTTCCAGGCATGCGGCATGATCTCCGCGGCGGCCGCGTCATAGCCGGGTAGCGCGTCGAAGTTGAGCTCGATGCCGGGCGCCAGCACCAGCCGGGCATAGTCGATGTTCGTGCCATCATTCAGACGAACGCGGCCGCGCTCAGCATCCACTGCGACTGCGCGCTTGCGGATGAGTCCGACGTCGCCAAGTCCGTCATAGCCGAACGTCTGCGCTTCGATGCCGCGCAGTCCGGCAAGGACGGTATTGCTGAATGGGCAGGCGACATAGGCCGCCTCCGGTTCGACCAGTGTCACTGCCAGGTCCCGGTCCATCTGCTTCAGTGCACGGGCGCAGCTCGCCCCCGCAAAGCCGCCGCCGATCACGACCACGCGGGGTCGGGCCTGTGCGCGCAGCTGCGGCAAGGGGAACGCGGCCGCAGCGACGCTGGCCGCAGCGACGCCGAGGACAGCTCTACGGCTCGGCATGGCGTGCTGCCTCCGGTTGGGCGAGCCATTCGGCGATGGCGCGCGTTTCTTCGTCGGAAAATCCTTTTGCGATGCGGCCCATCACCGTAGCGTCGCGCTGGCCGGTCCGGAACGCTTGCATCTGGTCAACGATGTCGGCCGCCGCATGAGCGTCGAGCGACGGTATCGCCGTATCGAGAGCCGCCGGCCCGTGGCAACCGGTGCAGGCCGTCGCGCCGGGCGGCGCACCGGCAAAAGCCGGTGCGCTCGCCGCGACCGCCGCAAGCAGGACCGGCGCGGAAAATCGTCCGCGCCTGCCCTTCGTGAGATCACACCAGCTCATGGTTCTTCAGCGGCAGCGTGCGGATGCGTTTTCCGGTGGCCGCGAAGATGGCGTTGAGGACTGCCGGTGCCGCCACCGCGATGGTCGGCTCGCCGACGCCACCCCAAAAACCGCCGGACGGCATAATGATCGTCTCCACCGCCGGCATGTCGGCCATGCGCACAACCTCGTAGCTGTCAAAATTCTCCTGCTCCATGCGGCCGCCATTGACCGTGCATTCGCCGTAGAGGCAGGCGGAGAGGCCGTAGACAAAGGAGCCTTCGACCTGCCGTTCAATTTGCGCAGGGTTGACGATATGACCGGGGTCGGTGGCGGCAATTATACGGTGGATTTTCAGTTGTCCGTCGGTGACCGATACCTCGGCCGCCGCCGCGACATAGCTGCCGAAGCCCATGATCTGCGCCAGGCCGCGATGGATGCCGGCCGCCGGCGGCGTGTCCCAGCCGATCCGCTCCGCCACTGCCTCCAGCACGGCGAGGTGCTTGGGATTGTTCGCCATCAGCTTGCGGCGGAAAGCGAGCGGGTCCAGGCCTGCGGCATGGGCGAGCTCGTCCATGAAACATTCCATGTAGACGGCGTTCTGATTGAGATTGACGCCGCGCCAGAAACCCGGCGGGATCGGCGGATTGCGCATAGCGTGGTCGATCAAAAGGTTGTCCACCGTATAGCCCAGCGTGCCTTCCGTTCCGCTGAGGACAAGGCCCTGGAAGACCACCGGATCCATGCCCCCCTGCATGCCTTCCGGCCGCACCGACGCCAGGATCGACTGGCCGGATATGCGCATGTGCAGGGCGGTCAGATTGCCGTCCGCGTCGAGCGCGCCGGTCAGCTTGCATTGCGTCGTCGGATGGTAGGCGCCGTGCAGCATGTCCTCCTCGCGCGACCATATGAGCTTGACCGGCGTACCCGGCATCTGCCTGGCGATGCCGACGGCCTGGCGCACATAGTCCTGGAAATTGCCGCGCCGGCCAAAACCGCCGCCGAGATGGATCTTGTGCACCTCGCATTGCTGCACCGGCAGGCCTGCGGCCTCGGCAGCCGCGGCCAGGCTCGCCTCGCCGTTCTGTGTCGGCACCCACACCTCGCAGCGATCCGGCGTGTAGAGCGCCGTGGCGTTCATCGGCTCCATCGTGGCGTGGTTCTGGTAGGGGAAGGCGTAGGTCGCCGTCACCGTGCGGGCCGCCGACGACAGCGCCGCGCGGGCGTCGCCAGCCTCGGCCCCGATGAAGGCGTCGGAGGCATCGAGTCCTTCCGAGAGCATTGCGGCGATGGAAGCGCTCGTCACTTCCCGGTTGGGACCCTCGTCCCAGGTTACTGGAAGCGCGTCGAGCGCGGTCTTCGCCTGCCACCATGTGTCGGCGACCACGGCGACGGCCGTCTCGTCGACCTGGACGATGTTTCGAACACCGGGCATGTCGGCAACCGCGGCGGCGTCGAATCCCGCAACCTTGCCGCCGAAATACGGGCAGGCGCGGACCACCGCATTAAGCATGCCGGGCAGCTTCAGGTCGATGCCGTAGACCTGGGAGCCATTGAGCTTGTCGGCCGTATCGAGCCGGGGCAGCGGCTTGCCCGCGATGGTCCAGTCCTTCGGATCCTTGAGCTGGACGTTGGCCGGAGGCGTCATCTGGGCGGCAGCCGCCGCCAGCTGACCGTAGCTGGCCGCACGATCCGACGCGGCATGCGTGACCATGCCCATGTTCGCCGCGCATTCGCTGGCCGGCACGCCCCATTCGGCGGCAGCGGCCGCTATCAGCATCTCGCGGGCGGTCGCGCCGCCCATGCGCACATATTCATGCGATTCGCGGATGCCGCGGCTGCCGCCTGTGGAGAAATTACCCCAAACGCGGTCACGGGCGAGATTTTGGGCCGGCGACGGATATTCAGTCGTGACCTTCGACCAGTCGCAGTTCAGCTCCTCGGCTACGAGCTGCGCCAGGCCAGTCAGCGTCCCTTGCCCCATCTCGGAGCGGGCGATGCGGATCACCACCGTATCGTCGGGCCGGATCACCACCCAGGCGTTGACCTCGGGCGTGGTCTCGGCACCCTGCGCGAGCGCGGATTTGAGGAAAGGCACATTGAAGCCGAGCGACAGGGCGCCGGCGGTGGAGGCCGCGCTGACGATGAAACTGCGGCGCGAAATGACGATTGTCGCGTTCATGACCATCCTCCTCAACCGCGCTGTGTGGCTTCGCCGCCATTGGCGGCCAGCTTGATGGCGGCGCGCACCCGGTTGTAGGTGCCGCACCGGCAGATGTTGGTGATCTCGGCGTTGATGTCCTCGTCGGACGGATTCGGGTTCTGTGACAGCAGGCCCGCCGCCGCCATGATCATGCCGGCTTGGCAATAGCCGCATTGCGGCACGTCGAGCGCCAGCCAGGCCTGCTGGACCGGATGCGAACTGTCCGGCGAAAGCCCCTCGATCGTGGTGATTTGCTGGCTCACCTCTACCGCGCTCACCGGAAGCACGCAGGAGCGCGTGGCAACGCCGTCTATGTGGACGGTGCAGGCACCGCAGGCGGCCACGCCGCAACCGTACTTCGTCCCGGTAAGCCCGATCTGCTCGCGGATCACCCACAGCAGCGGCGTATCCGGATCGACATCGACATCCCGTGAGGTTCCGTTGATGGTCAGTCTGGCCATTTGCGTTCCTTTCGATCAAGGCTGGTGGGGGAATCAACCGACCAGGCCGCGCGGCGTGGCAGGGCGGCAGGGGGAAGTTCCAGCTAGCGACCCGGCCAAGCTAGGTGGAAGCTGTCGCAGAACCTTGTCCCGGTCACCGGCAGTTCATCGCAAGCTGTCGCAGGCAGAAGCGGCTGATACATTTCGTTACATTTCTCACGCTTTGTTGAAGTGCCGCGAGATTGCCGTCATGGCGCGGAAGGTGAACATCCGTAGACGCCGACTGGATATCGTCGGTGCTGGCCGACTATTCGGCGGGCCTGGAGCATTGCATGGAAGCGGCACAGCACATCGCGGTCGTCGACGACCACAGGGACATTCGCGATCTGGTGGGGAAGTACCTCACCCAGCAGGGCTATCGCGTCAGCGTCGCCGACAGCACGGCGGCGCTCAAGCGGCTGCTCGACCGCAGCCTGCCAGACCTCATCGTGCTCGACATCATGATGCCGGGCGAGGACGGATTGGCCGCCTGTCGGCATGTGCGCGGCACCGGCGACATTCCGATCATCTTTCTGACCGCAATGGCCGAAGAGATCGACCGTATCGTAGGCTTGGAGATCGGAGCCGACGATTACCTAACCAAGCCCTTCAACCCGCGCGAGTTGCTGGCGCGCATCAAGGCCGTCCTCAGGCGGGTGAACAGCCTGCCGCCACAGCGCGGCCGGCTGAAGTCGAGCGCACTGCGCTTCGATCGGTGGACGCTGAACGTCGGTCGCCGTGAGCTTGTCGGCCTCGATGGCGTAGCGGTTGCGCTGAGTACGGCCGAGTTCCGCCTGCTGACCGCCTTCATCGAGCATGTCGGCATCGTGCTCAGCCGCGACCAACTGCTCGATCTCACCGCCGGGCGCACCGCCGACGGCTTCGACCGCGCAATCGACAACCAGGTGAGCCGGCTGCGCAAGAAGATCGAGGCCGATTCGCGCAATCCGGTGCTGATCAAGACGCACTGGGGCGGCGGCTATTGCTTTACGGCCGAGGTGGGCCAGGCATGATGCTCATATGGAGACGCAGCCTGGCGGCCCGCTTCCTTATGCTGGTACTGCTCGCGCTCGCCCTTTCGCAGGCGATCACCTTCCTGATCTCATGGGGAGAACGCGGCCAGGCTTTGCATGCGGCGGCAAAAGGCGAATTCGTGAGCCGCACCTCCTCGCTCGCCCTTTTGCTCGAGACGACGCCGCCGTCCCTTCGGCCCGACATACTGGACGTGAGCGGCACGGCCTACACGCGCTTCTGGACGTCCAGCGACGGACCGAGCGATCCCCTCGCCTGGCAGAAGGAAGCATTCGCCCAGCTCGCCAAGCCCCTGCCCGGCATCGCCGCCAAATATGCCCGTTACATGAACGGACAGGCTTCGACCGGGGTCGAGACCGCCGACCCCTCGGTGCCGCCGCGCATGCTGGATCTTTCGCAAAATGGCGCGCCGTTTTCGCGGCCGGCCAAGTTCCTCTATATGGATGCGGCTCCCAATGGCATGGGCTTGTCCGTCCGCCTCGAGGACGGCACCTGGCTGAACGCCGCCTTCGCCAAGGCAATGCCGAACACCTTCTGGACGTCGCAGTCCGCGATATCGCTGGCGCTAACCGCAGTCATCCTTTCCGCCATCGCCATCTTCGGCGCGCGGGCGATCGCCCGACCGTTGCGCCGCCTTGCCAACGCCGCCGAGCTGTTCGGCCGCGGTGAGACCGTGCCGCGGCTGCCGGAATCCGGGCCGGACGATATCCGCCGGACCGCCGAGGCGTTCAACCGCATGCAGGAGCGCCTGCAGCGCTTTGTCGAGGACCGTACGCGCATGCTGGCGGCGATCAGCCACGATTTGCGCACGCCGCTGACATCGCTCAGGCTGCGCGCCGAGTTCGTCCAGGATCACGATCTTCAGGAAAAGATGCTGAAGACCATCGAGGAGATCCAGACGATGACCGAAGCCGCGCTCGCCTACGCGCGGGAGGACGCCACGGTCGAGGCGACGCGGACGGTTGATCTTTCCGCACTAGTCGGCAGCCTGTGCGACGACCTCGCCGAGCTCGGCCAGAACGTCACCGTGATGGACGAGCCCAAGGTGCTCTATCGCTGCCGCCCGGACTCCCTGCGCCGGGCCATCCGAAATCTTGTCGAGAACGCCGTCCGCTACGGCGAGCGCGCGACCGTGAGCGTGATCAGGAAGCCCGACAGCCTGGACATCATGGTGGAGGACTCAGGGCCGGGCATTCCGCCCGCCGATATGGAGCAGGTCTTTGCCCCCTTCTTCCGCCTGGAGCAGTCGCGCAATCGCGAGACCGGGGGCGTTGGGCTCGGCTTGTCGATCGCCCGGGCGATTGCCCGTCATCACGGCGGCGACATCGTGCTCGAGAACCTGAACGGGGGCCTGCGCGCCGTCATCAGGCTGCCGCTGATCGATATGGCAAGGCACATTGCACCAGCGCCGGCCCCCGAAGCCTCGAAGCCCGCGGGTCTGAGATCGTTGCCGGTCTGATCCACGACCCGCTGAGCCGGGCGCAGCCGTGCCGCCTGCACCCGAAAGCCGCATTTGTCGAACCGAACGGAGCCGCCGACTTTTTACAGCCTCCCCCGTGTGTCCTGCTCTCCGCGCGACGCTCGCCAGAGTGGCGGCGCCTGCCACACGATGGACCCTAGCCAGAACCGAGCCGGCCCGCATTTGTCCGGCATCGTCGGCCGCACCGCTGGCAGCGTTGACGGCGCGCGCTATTCGGCCGCGATGCGGAATCCAGGCATCGTCCGGGACGTTCAGTCGCTCGGCGCCTTCCTTGCCGCGCCCCGCCAGACGGTGCCCGGCACGTCGATGACAGTCCCAAATGCAGGACAGCGGACGGCCATCATCATCTATCTGGAAGGCACCGGCGCCCAATAGCTGCTCGCCCGAACTCCACCAACGCGGATCGGATGTCAATTCCGACCGCGCCTCCAGCTGGAATCCTGCTCTGCAGCGTGTGAATGACGCCGTTTCGACAGGGGACAACTGCCGCTTCGCCTGCGCGCAGCTTCGAAGCTCGGGTCCTCACCGAACATTTGAGCGCGACGACCAGCGCTCATGACCCCTAAGCCGACGTTCCTCAGCCGACGTGCCTTCCCGACAGCTGACATCCAGCGGAACCGGAATTCCGGACCCAGAACGGTCGTTTCCATACGGACATGCCGCCTGTCGAACACGATCAGTCGTATCACGACACGCTTAAAGTGAGCGACCAGGTATTTCACCGCTGCGGAAGCTGAATTCCGCGGCCTGACGCAAGTGCTGCCGAAGCAGTGCTTCCGCCCACTCGACATCTCCCGCTTCCACTGCGTCCAGAATCGCCAGGTGCTCGCGGCAGGACTGCTCGATCCGCTCAGCCGGAAGCTCCTCGAAACCCGCCGATTCCTGCAAACGCCTTAGATTGTTCTGCTGGCGCACGGCCTCGGTTAGGAAACGGTTGCCGGAGCAGGCGGCAAGGCTCTCATGGAAGCTCGAATTGATTCGAAACCATTCGTTGCCGCCGGTGGTCCGTCCGCCATCGGCCAGGATCCGCTGATGCGCACTACGGATCGGCGACAGTTGCTGTGGCTCTATGTGGAAACTGGGGGAGCGCAACGCCGCGCATTCCACAATCATCCGGAACTCGTAGCTCTCGCGGTAGGCGTCCTCGCCGACAAGCGTGTCAACGAACCTCCAGCCATGCCCCGGCAGGCGTTGGGCCAATCCCTCCGCCGCGAACCGCAACAACAATTTGCGCACGACGCCGCGCGATGCGCCGTACCGGGGCATCAATTCGGCCTCGGAGACGTCCTGCGGCAGTTCCCCGCGCGCCCTTTCCCGCATCATGCGGCGATATAGCGTCTCTTGCGGGGACGCCGGGAGAATGCTTTCGGGATCGAGACTCGCCAAATCGCAGGCGACCTGCAGCCCGCGCGTCTCCAGCGGTTGTAGCACGCCTCTGTCAACGAGAAGATCGAGGGCGGCGCTCACCGGCGAACGCGACACGCCGAAGGCTCGCGCGAGTTCCGGCACCGAAACGCGCGTGCCGACACCCCACCCGAGATCGCGGATGCGCTCGAATATCCTCCGCGCGAGATCGACCTGCAGGGGGCTAGCCCCATCAGCGGCTGCCGTATCGTGATCGTCGGTAATGTCCATGGTGCCTCCCGGCGCGGATTATAGTCGGCCATGCCGCAGCGCATAGTGGTCCATAACGATAAAGAAATGCTTTTCATTGCAGCAAAATGCATTATCGTGATGGCAATCGCAAATTCGGGGATCACCACGTTATGACTGTCCAGCCCTTTCCGCTCGTAGAGGTCAGCGGCGCGCCACGCGAGAGGGGGCGCGCATATGGCGAGGCAGCGCGCGACCGGATCAGGGGTTCGGTCGATCTTTATGGCGGCAGCCTCGGCCGGCTCGGCTTCTGCGAGGAAGAGGTACGACGCTTCACAGCGGTCTTCAGGCCTCGGCTGCAGGCCTGGGCGCCCGATCTCGTCGAGGAAATGGAGGGCATCGCCGAAGGCGCGGCGCTAGATTTCTCCTCGATCATGCTGGTGAATGCACGCACCGAGGTGCTGCAACTTGCACGGCGCGAGAAGGGTGTCGCCGACAACGAGCCTGACGGCTGCACCGGCGCAGTGATCCTGCCCGAACAGACGCGGGCGGGAATACTCATCCATGGCCAGAACTGGGACTGGAAGGCCGAGTGCGCCGAGACATCGATTGTTCTGCGCATCCTGCGCGACGACGGTCCCGACATTTTGACGTTCACCGAGGCGGGCGGTCTCGCGCGCAGCGGCTTCAACGCGGCAGGCATCGCCATCACGGCGAACTATCTAGAGTCCGACCGGGACTATCGCGAGCTCGGAATTCCGCTGCCTTTCATCCGCCGCCGCGCGCTCGAGGCGCAGCACTTCGCGCTGGCGCTGCGGGTGGTCGCCATCACGCCCAAATCCGGCTCCAACAACATGATATTGAGCACGGCGGAAGGCTATGCCGTCGACTTGGAGTGTGCACCGGATGAATCGTTCGCGCTTCATCCGGAAGGCGGGATAATCGTGCATGCCAACCATTGGCTCAGCCCGGTCGCCTTGTCGAAGCTGAAGGAGACAGGTCTTGCCGACGTTCCGGACAGCCTCTATCGCGATGCCCGCGTCCGCAAGATACTGAAGGCGGGAGGCGGAAACCTTGCACAGGAGGATCTGCAGGCCGCGCTTTTCGATGATTTCGCAAGCCCCTTCTGCGTCTGCCGCCCGCCCATGCGAAAGGAAGGCGGCAATCTGTCCGCAACGGTTGCGATGATCATCATGACGCCGTCTGAAGGCGTGATGGAGATCGCGCCGCTTCCGGCGATAAACAGAACCTTCGCCAAATATGAGCTCGCCATGGAAGCGCCCGCCGCGGCGCGGGCTGCTTAAAGGCAAAGGGGCCGGCGCAAGCAGGAAAGAACGGAATGGCGCGTTTCCTCATTACCCGAACCCTAAGCGCGATCCCGACGCTGCTGATCGTCTCGCTGACGATCTTCGTGCTCATGCGAATGATCCCGGGCGACCCGGCAACGCTGATGCTGGGCGACCTAGCCCAGCCTGGCCAGGTCGGGGCGATGAAGCAGAAAATGGGTTTGGATCAGCCCGTGATCGTCCAGTACTTCATCTGGCTCGGCAATGTCCTGACGGGCGACTTCGGAACGTCGATCTCAACAAGGCAGCCGGTGCTGCCACTCATCTGGGACCGCTTCCTCGTCTCGGCCAATATCGTGCTGTTGTCCGTTTTCCTGGCGGCCCTCATCGCAGTGCCGGCAGGCATGATAGCCGCATGGCGGCAGGACAAATTGAGCGACATATCGGTGATCGCCGTCGCCACGGTCCTCCTGTCGATCCCAAGCTTCTGGCTCGGGCTGATGTTGCTTCTGGTTTTTGGACTCTGGCTGGGTTGGCTCCCGGTCGTCGGCTACGTCCCGTTCAGTCGCGATTTCTCCCAAGCCGCGCTCTACATCATACTGCCTGTCGCGACTCTCGTTCTGGCTGAATCGGGATCGATCGCCCGCATGGCCCGCGCCAGCACCATCGAAGTCTCGCGCATGGAATACATAACGCATGCGCGTGCCAAAGGGTTGTCCGAACCGGCCGTGATGTGGCGGCATGCGTTCAAGAACGCTTTCGCGCCAACCTGGACGCTGATCGGCCTTATTCTGGGGAGCCTGCTGGCGAACATCGCCGTGATCGAGACCGTGTTCACGATACCGGGGCTGGGGAGGCTTCTCGTCGACGGCATCTACGCCCGCGACTATCCGGTCGTCCAAGGATGCATGCTGTACATCGCCGCCATGTATGTCGTCGTCAACCTGATCGTCGATCTCGTCTATCCATTGCTCGACCCCAGGGTGACGGCATGATTGCGCGTGCCTTCGGGATACCCGGCCTGCGCTTCAACGCGGTATTCGGCGGCCTGGTGGTTGCGTTGCTGTTCATCGCCGCCGTTTTCGGCCCGCTCATTGTCCCGCACGACCCCTTGCGCCTCAATCTGATGGCCCGGATGAGCGGCTTCGGGCCTGATCATTGGCTGGGGACCGATGAATTCGGCCGAGACATCCTCAGCCGCCTGATCACAGGCGCGCGAACGAGTGGCTGGATCGCGCTGTCGACCGTAGCGTTTGCGCTGTTCACTGGAACTGTCTTTGGAACGCTCGCAGGTTTCCTGCGCGGCTGGATCGACCGCGTCATCATGATGGTCAACGACGCCTTCCTGGCTTTCCCCGGCCTGCTTCTCGCGCTCGGCTACATGGCCGTGTTCGGAGCCAGCCGGAACGGCATCATCATCGCGCTCGGGCTCGCCTACATGCCTGTCGTCGTGCGGGTCGTGCGCGCCACCGTAATGTCGATCCGGGAGCGGGAATATGTCGAGGCGTCGCGCGTGACGGGCAACAGCGAACTGGTGACGATGATCCGTCACGTCCTGCCGAACTGCGTGGCGCCTGTAACCGTCCTTGCCACCACCATGTTCGGATGGATCATCCTGTCGGAGAGTGCGCTTTCATTCCTGGGCCTGGGTGTGCCGCCACCGGCGCCCAGCTGGGGAAACATGCTGTCGACGGCGCGACCCTATATCAACCAGGCGCCGCATCTGATCATCCTGCCGGGGCTTTGCATCTCGATCACCCTGCTCGGAGTCAACCTGCTCGGCGACGCGGTGCGCGACTGGCTCGACCCCAAGATGCAGGTCTAGATCCGGAAGAGGCCCAGGACCCATGCTCAGCATCCGCGATCTCTCGGTTTCGATAGGACCTTCCGGCCAGCGCATCGTCGACGGGCTTTCCTTCGATCTGGCCGCAGGCGACATGTTGGCGCTGGTGGGGGAGTCCGGCTCGGGCAAGACGATGGCCGCACGGGCGATCCTCAACCTGCTGCCGCCGCCGCTGGTCATGACGGCGGACAGCGAGGTCCTTCTGGAAGGCCGGGACCTGACGAAGCTGCCGACGGCGGCCCTGCGGCAGATCAGGGGCGGCGAAATCGGCATGGTTTTCCAGGAACCTATGGTTTCGCTCAATCCGTCGATGACCATCGGCGAGCAGATGGCCGAGGGGCTGCGGCTACACCGGAGCATGGGCAGCGACGAGATCCGCGAGCGCTCCCTGGCGATGCTGAGGCGGATACGGATCAGCGATCCGGAGCGCAGCCTCGCCGCATATCCGCACGAATTCTCCGGCGGCATGCGCCAGCGCATCATGCTCGCCTCTGTGATGCTGCTGGAACCGAAATTGCTCATCGCGGATGAGCCCACGACGGCGCTTGACATGCTGGTCCAGCGTGATGTGCTCGACCTGATGGTCGAACTCACGCAGGAAAAGGGCACCGCTGTCCTGCTGATCAGCCACGATCTGGGCATGGTGTCGCATTACGTGCGCGACGTCCTCGTGATGCGCGATGGCAGGTCGGTGGAACAAGGCCGCACCGAGCAGGTGCTGCGCGCGCCGCAGCAGGACTATACCCGCAGGCTCGTGGACGCCCTGCCGCGCCGCAGCGCCGGCGGTGCGCGGACGAAAGGGACGTCCGAACCGCTTCTCCACGTCGAGGACGTGGTCATCGACTATCCGGGCCGAACGCGACTCTTCGGCAAAACCGAAGGAAAGCGCGCCGTGCATGGTGTGGACCTCACGGTCGGCCGCGGCGAAACCTTGGCGCTGGTCGGCGCGTCGGGCTCCGGCAAAACGACGCTCGGCCGCGCCATTGTCGGGCTGGTGCAGCCCAGCGCTGGCACGATTCGCTTCCGAGGCGAACAGATCGAGGGCGGGCGTAGCGAAGCGGCGCGAAGGCAGCGCCGCGACATGCAGATCGTGTTCCAGGACCCGTATTCGTCGCTCGACCCGCGTCAGCGCGTCGAGGACATTGTCGAGGAGCCCTTGAAGCTCGATCGAGGCATGGCGCGAAAGGAACGCAAGGAGCGCGTGAAGGAGGTCTGCGGAGACGTCGGCCTGTCCCTGGATTTCCTGCGCCGGCTGCCTCACCAGCTTTCCGGTGGCCAACGCCAGCGCGTGGCGATTGCGCGCGCTATCGTGCGACGGCCCGCATTCGTCGTCGCCGACGAGCCGGTTTCCGCGTTGGATATGACCGTCCAGAAGCAGATACTGCTTTTGATCCGCAGCCTCCAGGAGCGCTACGGCTTCGCGTGCCTGTTCGTTTCGCACGACCTCGGCGCGGTGGAACAGGTTGCGGACCGCGTCGCCGTAATGGAGAACGGCCGCATTGTCGAAGTGGGTCACCGCGACGATATCTTCGATCGGCCGCAGCACGAATATACGCGCCGGCTCCTGGATGCGGCGATGCTGCTCGACCGACGTTTCGCGGGGGCGGAGCCCCACAAACTGCGGAGCGTCGTCTCGTGAGCAGGCCGAAGATCGCCGAGGGCCGGGCGCCGGGCCGTCTCGGTTATTATGATCTCGGGGCTACGCCGTATTTCGCCAGCCAGGCCGATCAGCGCTTCTCCTACTGCCTCTATGTGCCGGAGGATTACGATCAGGACGGCGATGAAGAGCTGGATTTGGTCGTGCTCGTCCATGGCACGGCGCGATGGGCGGAACACTACCGCAGATCCTTTTCCAACTTTGCCTTCACGCATCGCGCTGTGATCCTGGCGCCTCTATTTCCCGCAGGCATGACGGCCGATCGCGAACTGTCGAGCTACAAACTGATCCGCAACGGCTGGATCGCCTACGATCTGATCCTGCTCGACATGGTCGCGGAGGTGGCCGAGCGGTATCGACTGCGATCTCGCCGCTTCCTGCTGCACGGCTTCTCGGGCGGCGGACATTTCGCGCATCGCTTCCTGTTGATCCACCCCGAACGGTTGCTGGGCTGCTCGATCGGCGCGCCGGGCATCGTCACGCTGCTCGATCCACATCACGATTTCTGGGTGGGTACTCGCGACTTCGAAGCCGTGTTCGGAAAGCCGCTCGAGCTGGAAAGGATACGCGAAGTTCCCGTGCATATGGTGATCGGCGCGGATGATACAGAGACCTGGGAGATAAGACTGACGCCGGCGGACAGTTGGTGGATGGAAGGGGCCGAGGCGCTTGCAGAGGCGAACCGCATCGAAAGGATGGCCGCGCTGCGCGCGAGTCTCGAGGACAACGGCGTGCCGGTCGAACAGGACGTGGTTGCGGGCGCGGCGCATGACGGCAGGCTGATGCTGCCCCTTGTCGAGAAATGGTTCGCCAAGGTGCTGGAACAGTCTCACGCGAAGGAGAATGAGAGGCCGTGAGGGTCCTGGGACACGTCTCCGAGATCTGGCGTTATCCGGTCAGCTCTGTGGGCGGAGAACGCCTGACGAGCGTAAAGGTGGGGCCGGGCGGTGTCGTCGCCGACCGTCTCTGGGGCGTGGTGGATACGCGCGACGGCGAAGTTGCCGCGCCGGAAAAGCGCCGTCATTGGCGTTCGCTCCCGAACCTGTCCTCCCGCATGGGCGAGGCCGGACCGGAGATCGGCAGCGGTGACGAGCCCTGGCTGCCCGCGGATTCCGCCGAGGCGAGGTCTCTCCTGTCGGCACATCTCGGATTTCCGGCCGCGCTGATGCCACACACTCCACATGAAACAACCATGCCGGGACATGTGGCTCCCCGCTATGCACGCGCCGACCTCCACTTGGTGACTACGGCTTCCATGCGGAAGCTGGCGGATCTGCTCGGCAATCCGGGCGAAATCGACAGCCGGCGCTTCCGGCCGAACCTCGTGGTGGAAACGGGGCATGAATTCGACGGGTTCGCCGAGCAGCAGCTCGTCGGATCCAGATTGACTATCGGCGAGGTGACCATAGCCATAAGCGAACCGTGCGCGCGCTGCTCGTTCACGGCGCTGGCGCAGGGCGAGCTTTCCTTCGAGCCCGCGGTTCTGCACCAGATCGCGAAGCATGGCGACGGCGGCTTTGGCGTGCTGTGTTCGGTGGAGTCCGCCGGATCGATCCGGATCGGCGACGAGGTCAGGTTCCCAGCGTGATCTCGCGCCAAGCCTCGATGCTCGGCGGTCCGGCGCAGACCGACAGGCTGGTGGGTTCGCCGATCTCATAGACGACCGCGCCGACGGTCATCGCTTCCGTCGCAGGCGCATCCTGCTGGGCGGCGATAGAAACCTCGCCGCCGGACCGGTATGCAGCCAGCGCCGCCTTGACGCGATCCCGCGTCACGTCCACGCCCTCGAGATCGATGCGCAGGCTTTCGAGGCGGGCGCGCGAATTGTCGCTTCCCGCAAGGGAGACTGCCGGGGAAAGTTTATCCTCGTTTGCGAGCGGATGATTGGTGTGCAGCGAGCGTCCAGAAGCAATCGTCAGCGGCAACGCTGCGCCAGCCGAACATTCGACGGTCGCGATGCCCTGACGGTCTCCAATCTGGTAGTTCTGGCCGGATGCATGCGGCACGTCGCGAAGAAATGCGACCGCTTCCGCAACCGTCGAGTGGTTAAGAGCGCCCCGCATGGCGAAGGCGACCGGCAGCCCTGCCGGGCTGACGGCGAGTTGCCACAGCGTATTGACGCAGATGCCGACGCCACGCTGGGAAACGCCCATAAGGCCGATCATGCCTGCGGATGTAAAGACCATGGTCTCGCCGGCTTCCGGATCCTGTATTCTCAGCAGTGCCTGTGCGCCGTCGTGCCAGCACGGCAGATCCATCGTCTGAGCGACGATCGTCGGCCTGGCCCCGCCAGGCGCGATGGCGAGGCTGGAACAATGTCCGTCTCCGGCCGACCCGCCGAACCACCACTCCTCGTCCATAAGCTGCAGCGCGTAGGCCGTCTCGCTTCCGATACCCGAGCCTTCCGCTATGCCGGCCACCTCTTCGGCAAGATCCGGCGTGTATCGCTCGATCGCATCGCCGAAGCGAGTCGCCGCCAGAAAGCGCGGGAGAAACGTCTCGGCGGGGATGCCGTAGGCTTCGCCGATGGCATCGCGCCAGCGCGCCGTCTTCTCGACGATGACGGCACGCAGCGCTTCACCGTGAGCGCGTCCCCGCTGACGGGGCGAGCCGGCGCAATCTACGATAGGAAGCAGCTCGGTCTTCATCGGTGCTCCACCTCAATAGCCGCAATGGGCGGGATGATACCGCCCATTGCATCGATCGCAGGCTGACAATCAGTTGCTCTTCCACACGCCCCAGGCGCGGGTTTTGTCCGCCGGCCAGACATCATATCCCTTCACGCCAGTCGCGACTGCGTCGGTGACGGCCTCATAGTAGAGGCCGAGGATAGGCACGTCCTTGGCCATGAGCGCATGGATCTGCTTGAAGATCGCCTTGCGTTCCTCAAAATCGGTGGTCTGCGTCGACTTCAGGTAAAGCGCGTAGGCCTCGTCGCTTTCCCACTGGCGAGTGGGCGCTGCTTCCTTCTTGCCGATCAGGATGCCGTAAAGCTGCGACGGATCGAGACGCGCCGAATAGCCGAACGATTGGATCTGGAATTTGCCCGCGAGATAATTGTCGAGCTGCGCCGCCCAGTCCAGCACCTCGAGTTCGGCCCTGATGCCCGCGGCCTGCAGCATGGCCTGGACCATGACCGAATTCTCGTACATGCCCTGATAACGCGTGTTCGTCTGGATCTTGATCGGTTCACCCTTGTATCCGGCTTCCGCAAGCAAGGCCTGCGCCTTCGCCGGATCGTATTCGGGCCAGGCTAAAAAGTCGTCGTCGAAATAGGCGCTCGCCTGCGCAACGCCGGACGGGTTAAAGCTCGAAAGGCCGCTGGTGCGGACTTCCGCGATCTGCTTGAAGTCGATGGCATGCGCGATTGCCCGCCGCATGCGGACGTCCGACATCAGCGGATCCGAGGTCTGGATGAGAATGGGCGTCCAGGCCAGTCCAGGAGTCGATTTCACCTCGACGCCACGGCTCTTCGCTTCCTCGATGCGGCTCGTCTCAAGATTGGGCAGAATATCGATCTCACCCGCAAACAGTGCGGTCTCGGCCGCCGAAGTGTCGGGGATGATCAGGAAGTTCACCTCGTCCACGTAGGCAGTGCGATCGCCTGCAAGGCCGCTCGCTTTCTCGGAGAGCGGCTTGTAGTCGGCATAGCGCTCCAGTTTGACGAACTGGCCCTTCTGCCATTCCTTCAGCTTGAAAGAGCCGCTTCCGATTGCGGAATCAGCGATCCACGCGCCGTCAGGACCGGCGTTCTTCGGGCTGGCGATCCAGCCATTGCACTGGACGTTCGCAAGTTGCGCCAGGAATAGAGCGTTGGGTTCGTTGATCCTGAAAATGACGGTGCGCTCGTCCGGCGTCTCGACCGCCTCGACCTTCAGGCCCTGGCTGCCGTCAAAGAATGGATTGCAGAACCACTCTTCCCCGGCCGCGACCCTGCGATCCCAATTCCACTTCACGTCGGCAGACGTGACCGGGTCGCCATTGTGAAAGGTCGCTCCTTCGCGCAGCGTGAAGGTATAGGTGCGTCCGTCGTCGGAAACCTCCCATTTCTCCGCGAGTACCGGCCCGATCGACAGGTCGTCGCGGAAACCGACGAGCGTCTCGAAAATATGATGAAGGATCGTGTCGGTGTTGGAGTCGCGGTTAAGCCCGTCCGTCGCGCGAAGATCGGCGTTGATCCTGATCGTAAGCGTCCCGCCCTGGACCGGCTCCTGCGCCGACGCTGGAAGGGCGAACAGCATTGCCGCTCCGGCCAACAGTGCTCGTATGGTCAATCTTCCCATTTTCTTTACCCCTTTGTTCTGTTCGGTTCTGCTTTGTTCGTCGGCTCCTCAGGCCGCCTTGCGGCACTTCTGCAGCGTGTTTGCGAAGAAGTCCTTGACGTGCTTGAGGAGCATGCGGTCGTCATGCGCGACCTCTGGCTCCACATCGAGATGGACCGCGACGCCGTGGTTTTCGAGACTGGATTTCAGCATGCGGATGCGGTCGTTCCTCGTGGCGCCGGCGAGTTCGGCTCCAGGCATCCACAACGCGTCGTTAGGAGTGATCGTGATTTCCCATGTTTCCAGGTCATCGGCGCCGATGACCATCTGCACCGCGACGCGTCGCATGGCCTCCAGGTCGACCGGCTTGCCGAACACCTTCTCGAAATCGCGAACGCCGACCCAGAAATCATGCTCGAAATCGAGCAGGGTGACGACGCCCGGCGCGCCTATCGAGGCCGCCAGAAGACGTTCCGGATGGAGGTATAGGAATCGATGCGTGAAATGCCCGCCGCCGGAGAAGCCGTACATCATGACGCGGTCGCCATTGATCCGGTAGCGTTCCCGCATCTCCTCGATCATATCGAGCATGATCGCATCGTAATGCAGATCGCCGGCGCGCAGCATCTTGTAGGATGAAAGGTCGCCGGGAAAGCAGATGTTCGCCGGAAACAGCGGGCAAAGCACGATGACGCCGTTCGCTTCCGCGAAATCGGCAAAGGCGTCCCGGTAAGCGAGCATGCCGCGTTCAGTTCCATGAACGATCACGGCCAGCGGATAACTCTTCGAACCGTCCTCGTCGTAATCCTGCGGCACGTAAGCGCAATAGGGAAAGCGCTGATCAAACCGCGAGGCATACACTGTGGTGTGCCCGAAATCGTAATAGGACAGCTTCTTGCCGTGGCCGGCAACGTTGCGCATCTACCGCATCCCCAGTCGATCCGGCGTCGACTATTTCATGATTATATTGATATGAAAAGCATGTTTGTGATCGAACAGCGCCAGAATCAGGCATTTTGATTGCATGTTTCTGCGGCAAGGGAGGGCTAGCGGGGTAGCTGGGGCAAGGCAAATGAAGCGCTGCATCAAAAAGCATCAAAACAGGCGCTGCGATGAACTTCTCACACGGGTGGACTCCTGCCGGTGGACGAATTGTCAGCTCTGGAGAAGCACCGCTAATGTCTCTGGCGCAACTGTGACCTGCAGTATGGTCACCCGCGATGTCTGCTTCCGGGCGGAGGCAAAGTTTGCTCTATGGCTGACATTGCGGCGCATTGCGGCCATTTGATCTTAAGGAGAGCAAGGTCCCTCTGCTCGGAAGCGCGCCGTCGGCGTAGGACCCGACGACGCCAAAGAGCACGCCAAGATCGGCTCAATTTCGCTCTCTTGCTGCACCGAAATTGCACGGTGACTTCAATAACACGCTGAAATTCCTGCGCTTTTCGCCCAATCCATCATCGGCGCGACGGCCAGAACAGGGTGGCCGTAAATAGCGCTCCTCCCCTGCTCCCTATGATCTCACTCATTGCTATCGGTCTCGTGTAATCGAACTGCGGGCGCGCCCCGGCCGTAGGCCCGGCTTTGAGCCGTATTAGCACGAACGGCGTCCGCCATGCCAATCGGCGAATACCCTCATTTTACCGACGAGAAATAGGCGGCGAGATCCTCTATGTCACGGGCTTCCAGCGATCTTGCCGTCTTTTCCATGAGATGGGCGTAGGGCGTTCCGCCGCGCTTGCCTTCGGCAAAGAGACGAAGCTGCATCTTCAGGTAGTCGGCGTGCTGGCCGTCGAGTTTCGGATAGACCGGGTTACGGGGCGCACCGCCATGGCAACTCAGGCAGGCTGGCACCCTTTTTTCGGGAATGCCGCGTTCGGCGATTTCGCGCCCACGTGCGGCGTCGCTCGAGCCGGCGGCAGACGCGGAAACGGGCGGTTGCGATGCGAAATGGCGGGCAAGGTCTGCAAACAGGCGAGGATCGGTCTCGACGGCCGCGAGCTCCATGACGCCGCTCGGGCGCTTTCCTTCGGCGAACGCCTCGAGGCTTGCTCGAAGATATTCTTCGCGTTGGCCCGAAATGATCGGCACGCCCGCGCTGCGGCCGCGCCCGTCTCGGCCGTGGCAGCGGGCGCAGTCGGCGAGCGCGGTCTCAAAACCGTTCGCAAGCGTTACCGCAGCGCCCTCGCCTCCAAATGCCAGTTCGCGGTAGGTCCGGGCGTCCATCTGCGGCAGCGAGCGCAGGAACGCCACCATCGCCCAGACCTCGTCGTCGCGCTCCTGGGTGGGCCATGCAGGCATGCCGGTGAAGCGCACCCCGTATTTGACGATGCGGAAGAGCTCGGCGTCGCTCCAGCTGCCGACAACCGACGCCAGATCGGGGGGCCGCGGCAGCATCTGCAGGACCGCCGGCGAGCGCGGTTCGCCCGGCGCGCCGTGGCAGATTGCGCAGCCGCGTGCGAAATGTCCCGCCGCCGGTTGAATG
Organism: Mesorhizobium sp. WSM2240; assembly: GCF_040438645.1. Taxonomy (NCBI): domain Bacteria; kingdom Pseudomonadati; phylum Pseudomonadota; class Alphaproteobacteria; order Hyphomicrobiales; family Phyllobacteriaceae; genus Mesorhizobium; species Mesorhizobium sp. WSM2240. Next base: position 1,924,081 of record NZ_CP159253.1, on the reverse strand, counting down.
CCCTCGACGGGCAGTCGCTCGGGAACCTCGACGGCGAGCGAGTAGGTGCGTATTGCCGAGCGCATGGCGAAATGCAGGAACCACTCGGTGATCTTCCAGTGCCCGGTCGATGCTCCGATATTGAAGAAGCCGATCCAGGCGACGAACACCGCCGCGAAAGGCAGAATCGCCAGCGCGATTGCGATTTGCCTCCAGTGGAACCGAATCATCGCGCGAGCCTCCGATCAGTTCGGCCGCGCGCATCATGGGCGGCCAGAAGCCGCGCCAGCAGCGCCAGCCCGCCGATCAGATAGACGGCCGCGCCGACCATGAGCATGATGACGCCGCCGAGTTGCTGGTCCTGGCCGGCGCTGAGCGTCACGCCGAGACAGGTCACCTCGCCCGCCCTGTAGAGCGGACGCGGCGTCAGCGCCAACAGCGCGCCGAGCAGCGTCATGTGAACCGAGGTAAACAGCAGCCCGAACGCGCCGGCAGCGCTTCTTTCGTTTCTGTCATGGCCGCTATGGCCGGTGCAGGACAGCCAGAGGATCAGCCCGGCCGCCAGGAAGCTCGCCTGTTCGGCGGTTGCGGCGGCCGGTGAAGTTTCGGCCAGCGCGCGGAGCGCCGGCGCGTGCCACATCCAGACCACTACCAGTTCGAGCAGAGATGCAGGCACAGGCGAGAAAAGCCGCAAGCGCCGCGAGAAATCCCATTCGGTTCCCGCAATTCCCAGCGCGATCAGCGGTGCGGCGACAGCGACGACGCCCATATGCGCCAACATGTGTGCAGTGAAGGAGTTTTCATCGGCGGCAAACAGCGGACCGCCCCAGATGATCGCGAGGAACAGCAGGCCGATGATGAGCGCCGCGCGCTTCATCGAAAGCACCCGGAGATCATCAGCGCAGCCATCCCCGTATAAATCACGGCGACGAAACTAAGGCCGGAGAGCAGCAGCGTCGCAAACCCCTGGAAATGCCTGCGGTCGTGCTGGGTCGGGTCGTCATGCGGCGGCTCGTAGGTTCCGAAACCCCATTGCCGCCAGGCGAGATAGGCCGAAAGCACGATCATCGCCAGCGCCGCCGCCGTGACCGCGCCGATGCCCGCCCGGACCACGCCGAAGCCGAAATCGACCGCATCTTCCTTGGCGCAGTAAAGGGCGGCCCCGACATAACAGACAAGGAAGTGCAGCGCCCACACGACGGGAGCGGTGAACAGCGTCCAGAGCGTTTCGATTTCCTTGGGGAGGAACCGCATTGTCGCCTCACAACACCAATGGAAACAGGCCGACGACGGCGAAGGTCGTCACCGCCGTGACGGTCAGGAAGTGGAAGAAGAGAACGACGTTGTGGATGTCGATGTCGTAAGTGGGCGTGAGCTTTCCCGCAAAGCTCCTCGCCAGGCAGTAGAGCTGCATGACGATCCCCACGGCTCCGTGCACCGCCGTCCACCCCACAAGCACCCAGACGATCGCGGGATAGACATGCGCCGTCGGCTCCATTCGATAGATCCAGGGACCGTAAAGGCCGGCGAGGCTTCCGGCAGCCGTCAGCACCAGAGCCGCACCGATAGCAAGCCGCATTCCGACGGCAGAGCCGCGCGTATTCGCGCCGCGCGCGGCCAGCATCAGCGCCCATGCCGCCACGAAGCATGCCAGAGCGACCATCGGCCAGAGCACGCCAGGCCCGGCCAACCCGGCGGTGAAATCCTCATGGACGGTCCAGTAGAAGAAATAGCCGAAGACGAGGCTACCGAAAGCCGTTCCGTCGCCGACCATGGTGATGAACATCGCCCACCATCCGACCGATTCCGGCCCCGACCGGTAGAGCGGCAAGATCAGGCCGAGGCCGACATGTTTTTCCGGCTTTTCCGGGATTTCCGCGGTGCCGGTCCAGGCCCAGAAAAGGATCGCGCCGAGCGTCAGGACGGCGCTTGCCGCGGTGGCGATCCACCATTCGAACGTCAGTGCGATGAAGACCGCGCCCAGCGCGAAGGCGGCGACGATCGGAGAGACGGCATTTCCGCCGACGCGCATGCAGTAGATCGGCTCGGCGTCGAGCACTGAGGTCACCAGCGTCTCGCGCCGCCCCTCCTCCGCGTCCGGCAGATAGAAGCGGCCCTCGTCGGTATGCCGGATCAGGTCTTGCTGGTCCCATACGGGATAGCGGCCTTCGATCGGCGGAACCGAGCGCACGCCCCAATTCTCGTTCGGGTCGGCGATCCATTCCAGCGTCCCGGCATTCCACGGATTCCGCTGGAGCTGGGGCTGACGGCTCTTGGGCCGCAGCACGTCGAAGACGACGACCAGCACGCCAGCGGCGAAGATGAAGGCGCCGACCGTGGAGATGAGATTGAACCAGTCCCAGCCCAGGCCCTCGGGATAGGTGAATACGCGGCGCGGCATGCCGCGCAGGCCGGAGAGATGCATCGGGAAGAAGGCGACGTTGAAGCCGACGAACATCAGCCAGAAGGCGATCTTGCCGAGCCGGTCGGACAGTTTTTTGCCGTCGAGAAGAGGGTAAAAGTAATAGAGGCCGGCGACGACCGGAAACAGCATGCCGCCGATCAGCACGTAATGCAGGTGGGCTACGATGAAATAGGTGTCGTGCGCCTGCCAGTCGAAAGGCGCGAGCGCCACCATCACCCCCGTCAGCCCGCCGATGATGAAGATGGCGAGCCCGCCCGCCCCGAACAGCATCGGCACGGCGAAGATGACGCGGCCCGCGAGCAGCGTCGCGATGAAGACGAATATCTGCACGCCGGTCGGGATCACCACCGCTTCCGAGGCCGCCGAGAAGAAGGCCAGCGAAATCTGCGGCAGGCCGGTCGCGAACATGTGGTGGACCCACAGGCCGAAGGAGAGGAAGCCGGTGCCGACGGCGGCGAGCACGATCCAGGAATAACCGATGATCGGGCGCTGCGCGAACGTCGGCACGATCATCGCCATCAGCGCGATAGCCGGCAGGAAGATGATGTAGACCTCCGGGTGGCCGAATATCCAGAACAGATGCTGCCAGAGGATCGGGTCGCCGCCGCGCGTCGCGTCGAAGAACGGCCAGCCGAACATGCGCTCCAGTTCAAACAGGAGGTCGCCGGCGATCAGCGGCGGAAAGGCGAACAGGATCATGCCGGCAACGATCAGCAGGTACCAGGCAAAGAGCGGCATCATGTTGACGCGCATACCGGGTGCGCGGCACTTCATCGTCCCGACGATAAGCTCCACCGCAGCGGCGATCGAGGCGACTTCGATGAAGGACAGGCCGAGCAGCCAGATGTCGGCGCCGATGCCCGAATACTCCTTGTTGGTGGCGAGCGGCGGATACATGAACCAGCCGGCGTTGGGCGCGGCGTCGAAGAAGATCGAGCCGCAGACGAAGACGCCGCCGATCAGAAAACTCCAGAAGCCGAAGGCCGACAGCCGCGGGAACGGCAGGTCGCGCGCGCCGAGCATCTGCGGCAGAAGATAGATCGCGACCGCTTCGAACATCGGCACGGCGAACAGGAACATCATCACCGTGCCGTGCAGCGTGAACGCCTGGTTGAAGAAATCCGCCGAGACGAAATCATTGTCCGGCACGGCGAGTTGTGTCCGCATCAGCAGGGCCAGAACGCCGGCAAACAACATGAAGGCGAAGGCGGTGCCCGTGTACCAGACGCCGACCTGGGTGTTGTTCACCGAAGTCCAGTAACGCCAGCCGGCCGGCGTTTCCCAGACGGCGCGCAGCCGCTTCTCCTGGTCGCGGCGAACTTCCTCGGAGGCTATTGGAGGCGGCTTCATTTCAGCCCCTCCAGATAGGCGGCGATGGCGGCGATGTCGGCCTCGGGCAACATGCGGAAGGCGGGCATGTGCGAGTCGGGCTTGATGATGTCGGGCCGTTCGATGAATCGGGCGATGGCGTCGGCGTTGACGGGCAGAATGCCGGCGGCAAGCGTTTCGCGCGAACCGACATGCGACAGATCCGGGCCGACGCGGCCGGCGGCCTCGGTGCCCCTGATCGTGTGGCAGGCGGGGCAGCCATTGGCCAAGAACAGTTCGCTGCCTGGAGCGCCGGCGCTTTGCGAGGGCTCTGCCTGCCAGGCGAGCCAGGCACGGAAGGCGTCCGGCTCCATCACCACCACCGAAAACGCCATCAGCGCATGCGACGTGCCGCAGAATTCGGTGCAGGGGCCGCGATAGATCCCGGGCTTGGCGGCCCTGAGCGTCAGCCGGTTGGTCCGGCCCGGTATCATGTCCATCTTGCCGCCGAGAACGGGGATCCAGAAGGAATGGATCACGTCGCTGGCGGTCAAGGTGAATTCGACGCGCTCGCCGACCGGCAGCCTGATCTCGTTGGCGGCATCGATGGGTGGACCGCCGGCGGGGTGGTAGCGGACCCGCCACCAGAACTGCTCGCCCACGACCTCGATGCGAAGGCCGGCCGGCTCATCCGGCGCGGACCACGGCCTGATATTGGGCATCAGCCAGAGCGCATAACCCAGCAGAAATCCAAGCAGCAACGCCGGAACGATCGCGCCGCCCCAAAGGATCAGAAGCCCCGCTGCGTGGTCGCTCTGGACCCGCCGGCGCTCCCGCGTGGCATAGATCAGCGTGCCGATAACCGCCGACCAGATCAGGGCGCCGGCGAGAGCCATCACCCAGAACAGGCGGGCGACGGTCGCCGCCTCGTCGCCCGCCGGATCGAGCGCCGACTGGATACCGGAACAGCCGCCAAGCACAAGCAAGGGCAGCGCGAGACCGCAGCGCCGCGCTTGCACATATGGCCGACCGCTCCGTTTCGTCGTTCCCCGGATGTCGGCTCTCCCTCTCAGACCGCCTAAGATTGGCGCTTTTTCGCGTTTCCTGGCACGCAAAAGAGCAACCGGGCCTCGCATCGAAATGCTCCCGAGCGACAACGGCAGCCGGACGAGTTTGTTCCTGGAGGGCCGGCACGCTCCCCGCAGGGGACAGTTTACTTCCGCTGGCGCGAACGCCTCGACTGCCGCCGCCTTGCCGCGGAAAGAAAGTAACTGTCCCCGGCTACGTTGGCGGCAGGACGGAGGCGCCGGTTCCTCCCCACAGATCACCGTCGCGACCGGCGTTCCCGCGGGAGAAACTGCCGGTGATTATGCGGGAGGGTCAGGGGGTGATGTACAAATTTCGCGTATTTTTCTCGCCAGCCATTGAAATGACCGCTATTTCCGCTGTTGGCGGTGGGTTTATCCCCATCCGAGTGGCGGCGGCTCCGTATAGACACGGTGAAGAGTGGATCGCGGCCCGCCCGCTCCACCGCCTCGGGGTCTCCCCCGCTCGCAGGAGGATCAGCCTTGCTATCCCGGCAGTGAAATCCTGCCTTCCGCGTCGAGCGGGAAGTCCGGATTGTGCGCCACTTCCCAAAGATTGCCCTCGGTATCGGCGAAATAGCCGTACCATCCGCCCCAGAAGGCACGCTGCCCCGGCTTTATCACCTGGCCGCCAGCCTTTTCCGCCTTGGCCAGAACCTCGTCGACTTCCGCGTCGGAGCGCGTGTTGTAGGCGAGGTAGACACGCGAAGGCCCATCGCCGAAACGCACGCCGGAATCCTCCTCGGCGCTTTCGCGCGGGAAAAGCGACAGGATCACGCCGCCCATCTGGAAGAAGGCCACACCGTCCGTAATGCGATGGCGCTTTAGCCCCATGGCCTCATAGAATCCGGCCGCACGATCGAGATCGTCGACTGCGATCGTGATGATCGAGATGCGCGGCTCCATGTCATTCCCCCGTCCATTTCGGGTCGCGCTTGCCTATGAATGCGTCGATGCCTTCCTTGGCATCGCAGGCGAGCATGTTCTCGACCATGACCCTCGAGGCGTATTCATATGCTTCGGACAGGCCCATCTCGGCTTGGGCGTAGAACGCTTCCTTGCCGATCTTCAGCGTCAAAGGTGATTTCGCTGCAATCGTTTGGGCATATTTCGTCACAATCTGCGTCAAGTATTCGCGCGGCACCACGCGATTGACCAGGCCAAAGTCCTTCGCCGTCGACGCGTCGACCATTTCGCCGGTCAAGAGCATTTCCATGGCGTGCTTGGGTTTCACTCCGCGCACCAGGGCCACGCCCGGCGTCGTGCAGAACAGTCCGACATTGATGCCGTTGACCCCGAATGTTGCCTGGTCGGAGGAGATGGCAAGGTCGCAGGACGCGACGAGCTGGCAGCCTGCCGCCGTGGCGATGCCATCGACTTCGGCGATGACAGGTTTGGGATACCGGACGATCGACTGCATAAGCCGCGAGCATATGGCGAAAGTTTCCTCGAAGAACGCCCGGCCCTTGTCGGCATCCGTTCGACGTGCATTCATCTCCTTCAAATCATGGCCGGCGCAAAAAACCTTGCCGGAGGCGGCGGCCAGCACGATGACGCGCACCGCATCATCGTCGCGCGCCCGGTCGAGCTCCGCCTGCAGAGACTCCATGGCCGCGATGGACAGCGTGTTAGCCGGTGGCCGAGCCAGCGTGATGCGCAGTATGCTGTTCTCCAGCGCGGAGACGACCGGTCCTTCCGGAGCGCGTTTGATCGCTACTACTTCCGCCATTTCAACCTCGACCTATCTGGGGGCGCTCCGAGGCGCTCGTTCGACGAATAAATATCACGCACCGGGTTGATGAACAGGGGCGGCGCGTGTTTTCTGGCTTCCGTTTACGCAAACGGAAGCGGCCTGGCCGCCATCACTGAAGCGACGGAGACGCGAAATGCCGGTTCAAGCAGGCCTCACACCGATGATGACGGCCGGCGAGGTCAATGAGCTGCTGAAATCCGTCTATCCGCAGCTCAACGACAAATTCGCCTTCTACGAGACCGTGGACGTCTTTCCCGGCGGCTGCACGGTCCGGCTCAACGCAGACGAGCGGCATCTGCGCCCCGGCGGCACGGTTTCTGGCCCCTCGCTCTTCACGCTCGCCGACATTGGCGGCTATGTCTGCGTGCTCTCGCATGCCGGGCCCGACGCATTGTCGGTAACGACGAACCTCAACATCAATTTCGTGCGCAAGGCCGAGGCCGGGCCGATCGATGGCCATTGCCGCATCCTGAAACTCGGCAAAGCCCTGATGATGTTCGAGATAGACATCGTCGCGGGGCCGGAAGGCCAGACGGTGGCGCACGCGACCGGAACCTATTCGATCCCGCCGAAGCGCACCGGTCTATGACGATCAAGCTTTGCGGTAAAATAATACCTTCACCTTAAAGTGTTGTTTTTATGAGTGTTATTGCTTCTCTATCCGCTTTTCGCGGCTTGACGTCACCATCGCCCTCCCCTATAAGCCGTCACGAAACAGCGGCCCACCGGCCGCGGTTTCTTTTTGGCGGACCGGAAAAGCCGTTCCTCCAAATCCAAGCAACAAGAAACGCCTTCTCCGGAAGGTCCCTGTAAGAAAGCAAAATCCATGAAAACCTTTTCGCAGAAGCCTGCGGACGTGGTGAAGAAGTGGGTGCTGATCGACGCCGAGGGTCTCGTCGTCGGCCGTCTCGCCACCGTCGTCGCCAACCGTCTCCGCGGCAAGCACAAGCCCTCCTTCACGCCCCATGTCGACGATGGCGACAATGTCATCATCATCAACGCCGACAAGGTCGTGTTCACCGGCAAGAAGTACACCGACAAGGTGTATTACTGGCACACCGGCCATCCCGGCGGCATCAAGGAGCGCACCGCGCGCCAGCTGCTCGAAGGCCGCTTCCCCGAGCGCGTGCTTGAAAAGGCCGTGGAGCGCATGATCCCCCGCGGCCCGCTCGGCCGCCGCCAGATGAAGAATCTCCGCGTCTATGCCGGCGCCGACCATCCTCACGTCGCCCAGCAGCCCGAGACACTCGACGTCGCCGCGCTGAACGGCAAGAACAAGAAGGTTTCCTGATATGGCCGATCTCAACTCGCTCGCCGATCTCGGCACGGTCGCCCCGACCGCGCAGCCGGCCGCGCCCGTCTATGTCCAGAAGCTGGACAAGCAGGGCCGCGCCTACGCCACCGGGAAGCGCAAGGACGCCATCGCCCGCGTCTGGGTGAAGCCCGGCTCCGGCAAGATCGTCGTCAACGACAAGGAATTCGCGGCTTATTTCGCGCGGCCGGTTCTGCAGATGATCCTGAAGCAGCCGATCGTCGCGGCAGCCCGTGAAGGCCAGTTCGACATCGTCGCCACCGTCATCGGCGGCGGCCTTTCGGGCCAGGCCGGCGCGGTTCGCCACGGCATCTCCAAGGCGCTGACCTACTACGAGCCCGGCCTGCGCGGCGTGCTCAAGAAGGGCGGCTTCCTGACCCGCGACAGCCGCACCGTCGAGCGCAAGAAGTACGGCAAGGCGAAGGCCCGCCGCAGCTTCCAGTTCTCGAAGCGCTAAACGCGATCATTTTCGACTGCAACAAGGCCGCCTCCGGGCGGCCTTGTTATTTCTGCTCAGTGCGTCCTTCGAGGGTTGCCGCGCTCGATTCTGCGATCAGTTGATGCTGGCGGTGTCGGCGGGCTCGATCCGCTCGGCATAGGGAACGCGGTAGCCGTTCTTCTCCAGCCATTCGATCGCCGCTTTGGGTTCGTCGGTCTGGATGATCGTCGCGCCCTGCTCGGCCCAGAAGCCGAACGTCTCCTGCGGATAGTTCGCCTGCACCAGTTCGTCGCCGCGCCCGCCCGCGAGATAGCCGCCCGGCTTGTTGACGATGGTGAAGGTGTTCACCCAGAGATGCCAGTCGCCGCGCGCCGACACGGCCCGGCTGCGGGCGCTGAACAGCGCGCCGCCATTCTCGGGCATGCTTTGGCCTTCGCCGCGCCATGCGATCATCTCGATGACATCGGCCGAAAACGTCCGGCCCACCTTTTCGATGAAGCTGATATCGTCGACCGCATCATCCGCGATGATCGGCATGAAGCGGACACCCTCGCCGATCGCGGTCATTGTTTTCGTCATCGCGCCGAGCTTCTCGGAATTCCAGAGATTGTGCTTGATGATGACCTGGTCGGCCATGCCCATCTCCCGAGCGATTTCGGCGACGCCGGCAAGCTCCTCGACTTCCATCTTGTTGTCGATGTTGACCATCACGCGGCCTTTTGTGACGGCGAACATGTTGCGCAGCGCCGGCACGCTTTCGGCCGTGACCTCGCCGGTTCCTTCCACCACCAGCCGGCAGCCCTTCAGCTCGGCCAGCGTCCTCTCGACCGCCCTGCCCTTGCAGGTCGTGGTGCGGTCGAGCCAGCTGTCATGCAGGACGATGTACTCGCCGTCCTTCGACTTTTGCACGTCGAGTTCGACGATCTCGACGCCGAGTTCGATCGAGCGCTTGACGCCCGCGACCGAGTTTTCGGCGTTGCGGATCTTTCCGCCTTCCTTCCAGCCGCCGCGATGAGCGACGATCATCACATGGTCGCGCCACTGATTGGCGTTTTCGAGCCGATCAATGATCTGCCGCATCCGCGGGCCTTCAGCGGCGGCGGGTTGGGCCGCCAGAAGTCCGAGAATGAGCGCGCTCAGGGAAATGATGCGCATGCGATTCGCTCCGTGGCCGAATGGTCGAGCGACGGATTAGCGGCCGGTCATGACAGGCAAATGAAGGCGGCGAAACCCTGCCGAAACTGCCGGTTGCGCGCGATGGGCCGTCTTTTTGGTTGCACCTGCGTCATATCCGGCCAATAGCTTGCCTCCGCAAAACAGAGGGGAACCCCGCACGATGCCAGCCAGATCGATCGATCACGCCTTCACCGCGCGCGGAAATACCGGCGCCGCGAGCGATCCGACCTATGCCGGCGGGCTTTCCTTCATGCGCCGCCGCTACACGAAAAACGTGACAGGCGCGGACGTCGTGGTCTGGGGCATTCCGTTCGACGCCGCAGTGAGCAACAGGCCTGGATCGCGTTTCGGGCCGCAGGCGATCCGCCGCGCGTCGGCGATCTTCGACAACGATCCGCAATATCCCTTCCATCTCGACCTGTTCGACAAGCTCGGCGTCGTCGACTATGGCGACTGCCTGCTCGACTACGGCAACCATCAAAAGACGCCGAAGACCATCGAGCGCGAGGCCGCAAGGCTGATCTCCTCAGGCGCTTTCCTGCTGACGCTTGGCGGCGATCATTTCGTCACCTGGCCGCTGCTCAAGGCGCATGCGGCGCTGCACGGGCCGCTGGCGCTGGTGCAGTTCGATGCCCATCAGGACACCTGGTTCGACGACGGCAAGCGCATCGACCACGGCTCCTTCGTCGCGCGCGCGGTGCGCGATGGCATCATCGATCCCGACCGCTCGATCCAGATCGGCGTGCGCACCCATGCGCCCGATACATTCGGGATCAAGATCTTGCACGGCTACGAGATCGAGGAAATGCGCGCGGCCGATATCGCCTACGCCATCGCCGAGCGTACCGGCGGCAGGAAGACCTATGTGACCTTCGATATAGACTGCCTGGACCCCGCCTATGCGCCCGGCACCGGCACGCCGGTCGCCGGCGGGCCCTCCTCGGCCAAGATTCTTTCGGTGTTGCGGCAGATGACGCAGATCGACATTGTCGGTGCAGATGTCGTAGAGGTTGCGCCAGCCTACGACCATGCCGATATTACCGCGATCGCCGGCGCGTCGGTGGCGCTGTACTATATCGGGCTGCTGGCGGAGCGTAAGGCCAGGCTCGAGGCGCTGAACAACAATACTGCTGTGAACCACGGCAGCGACATCTAGATTTGCACGGAACGGCAGGCATGAAACCAAAGATCTTCATCGACGGCGAACACGGCACGACGGGACTGCAGATCCGCGCCCGCCTCGCCCGCCGCGCCGACCTGGACATTCTGTCGATTCCGGAAGCGGAGCGGCGCAACATGGACATGCGCGCCGATTTCCTGAAATCGGCCGACATCGCCATGCTGTGCCTGCCCGACGACGCCTCGCGAGAGGCGGTCGCCATCCTCGAAGGCCACAATTCGACCCGTGTCATCGACACGTCGACGGCGTTCCGCGTCCATCCCGACTGGGCCTACGGCTTCGCCGAACTGGATTCTGAACAGCGCGACAAGATCGCCGAGGCGCGGCTGGTCGCCAATCCTGGCTGCTATCCGACCGGCGCGATCGCGCTGATCCGCCCGCTGGTGGCGGCCGGCATTCTGTCTGCCGATCATCCGATCACGGTCAACGCCGTGTCCGGCTATACGGGCGGCGGCAAGCAGATGATCGCGCAGATGGAAGACGCCTCGCGCGACGACTATGTCGCGGCGCCGCATTTCCTCTACGGCCTCACGCTGCAGCACAAGCACGTGCCCGAAATGCAGAAGCACGGGCTGCTCGAACGCCGGCCAATCTTCTCGCCGAGCGTGGGCCGCTTCGCGCAGGGCATGATCGTGCAGGCGCCACTGCATTTGTCCGACCTCAACGGCGTAGCGTCGCTGGGCGAGATCCACGCGACGCTTGAAGCGCATTATGCCGGCCAGGAGATCGTACAGGTCGTACCGCTGGCGGAAAGCGCGAAGCTCACGCGCCTCGACCCGACGGAACTCAACGACACCGATTTGATGAAGCTCTACGTCTTCGGCACCGAAGGCCAGGGGCAGGTCAATCTGGTCGCGCTGCTCGACAATCTCGGCAAGGGCGCTTCCGGCGCCGCAGTCCAGAACATGGATATTATGCTGGGCCTCAAGCACTGAATGGATCAGCCTGCCTTTCCAGCGCGCTGGAACGTCAGCGATCCTATCCTTATTGCCCAGACCTTCAGCAGCCGCATCTGGAAGGTGCGGCTGGACGACGGCAAGCCCGCCGTGGTCAAGGATCTGAAGCCCTTCGACGACGTCGAGGACGAGTTGCGCGGGGCGCATTTCCTGTCCTGGCGGAACGGCGACGGCGCGGTAAAGCTGCTCGGCTTCGACAGCAATAAGATGCTGCTCGAATACGCCGGCGAGCGGCATCTGGTCGACGACCTCAACACATATGGTGACAGCGTCGCCACCGAGATCGCAGCGGAAGTGATGGCGCGGCTCTTCGCGCCGTCAGACCTTCCTATTCCCGGCGACCTGCAGCCGCTCCGGGAGCGTTTTAAGAGCCTGTTCCAACGAGCGAAGGCCGATCGCGACGCAGGCCGGGATGGCTTCTACGTCGAGGCGGCCACGCTCGCGGAGAGGCTGCTCGCCGATCCGCGCGACGTCCGTCCCTTGCATGGCGACCTGCACCACGAAAATATCATGCACGGCCCGCGCGGCTGGCTGGCGATCGACCCGAAAGGCGTGCTGGGCGATCCGGGCTTCGACGCCGCAAATATGTTCTACAACCCGCTCGATCGCGACGATCTTTGCCTGGACCCGAACCGCATCGCCTCCATGGCCGAAATTTTCGCTCGCACGCTCGGACAGGACGTCCGCTCCATTCTCGACCATGCTGTCGCCTATGGCTGCCTGTCGGCGGCGTGGCATGGCGAGGACCGCAACGAAGTAGACGAGCGCCGCGAACTGTCGATCGCGGCAGCGATACGCGGCGCGAGCTAATTCCTGACCGCTTCGCCCGGCAGCGGATAGGCGCCTTTCGTGCCGCGCCAGTGGGCGGCGGCGAAGCCGAGTACGATCAGCGCGAAACCCTGGTGGAGCAGCGCCCAGTGCATCGGCACCTGCATGACCAGCGTGGCGATGCCGATCAGGGCCTGCGCCAGCACCAGATGGAACAGCACCAGCGCCCGGCGGGCATGCGTCGTTCCGGGCTCGCGGCGGCGCACGGAAATCATGTGCCAGAGCGCTGCGACAAATACGATGTAGGCTCCAAGGCGATGGACGAACTGCACTGTCTTCGGGTTTTCGAAGAAATTGCGCCACCAGGGCTCCAGGATGAACATGTCGCCGGGCATGAGCCTTCCGTCCATCAGCGGCCAGGTGTTGTAGCTCATGCCGCCGTCGAGCCCGGCCACCAGCCCGCCGAGATAGATCTGGATGAGCGTCAAGAGCACCAGCAGGCCGGCGAAGCGCCTCGTCGCCTGCCCGGCCCCGGCCTCTGAATGCGGCGCAAGCCCGCGCGCCACGATCATGGTCGCGGCGAAGATGGCGGCCGCCAGCGTCAGGTGCGTGGCCAGCCTGTACTGGCTGACGTCGACGCGCTCGACCAGGCCGGAAGCGACCATCCACCAGCCGATCGCGCCCTGCAGGCCGCCGAGCGCCAGAATGCCCAGAAGCTTGGGCATCAGGCCGCGCTCGATCCGTCCGGTCACCCAGAAGAACAGCAGCGGCAGCGCGAAGACGAAGCCGACGCCGCGCGCAAGGATGCGATGAGCCCACTCCCACCAGAAAATGCGCTTGAAGGCGTCGAGGCTCATGCCCTGGTTGATCTGCTGATATTCCGGAATCTGCCGGTATTTTTGGAACTCTTCCTGCCAGTCGGCATCGGAAAGCGGCGGGATCACGCCGTGGATAGGCTTCCATTCGGTGATCGACAGGCCGGAATCGGTGAGCCGCGTCGCGCCGCCGACCAGCACCAGCGCAAACAGCACCACCAGCACGCAATAAAGCCAGCCGCGCACCAGTGCCCGGTTGTGCAGTTCGCGGTCGCGGGTAGCGATCGGTTCGCCGCCTGTCGTGATCGATGCCATCAAGCCCATTTCCCGAATATTTCGGTCGAGTGGTGGACCAATGGCGCGGCGCTTTCAAGGCTTTTGCGGGCGCGGCACGCCGTCGCGCCGCGCCAGGGAAATGGCGGCCGCCTTGTGCCGCGCACGGCAAGGCTCTATGCGGAACCTCGACACTGGACCGGAAAAATGCCCGTTCGCCTGAAGAAGCTCATCGGAACTGTTCTCCTGATCCTGCTGGTGATCGTCTATGCGCTGGCCGCGACGACGGTCGCGGTGGCGCAGCTCGCCGAATCCGGGCCGCTGACGCATTTCGTCTTCTTCCTGCTCAGCGGGCTTTTGTGGATCCTGCCGGCCATGGCGATCATCAAATGGATGATCCTGCCGCCGAAGGCTGGCCGGTAGGTGATTAACACGCAATTCGATGTTTATACTCGGCACTGAATGCCGGAGCCGACTTGCAGATTTCCGGTACGCAGTGACTGTACCTGTCGTTGATCGGAAAGCCACATGATCGTTCAAGCCTGCCTGAACGGCGCGCGTCCTAACAACTTCCACCCTCGACTTCCACTCACGGCGGAAGCAATGGCGCGCGATGGCGTGTCCTGCGTAGCCGCTGGGGCGGCCGAACTGCACATTCACCCGCGCGGACCGAACGGGCAGGAAAGCCTGGCTGCGGTGGACGCGACCATTGCAGCCGTTCGCCGCGCCTGCCCCGGCACGCTTATCGGCGTGTCCACAGGGGCCTGGATCGAGAATGATGAGAAACAAACCCGCGATTCCATCGCCAGGTGGAGCGAGCTTCCGGATTATGCCTCCGTAAATCTGTCGGAAGCCGATGCGCCGGCCGTCATGGAACTGCTTCGGCATCGCGGGATCGGGATAGAGGCAGGACTTGCCTCGGTTGCCGACGCAGAGCGTCTTGTAAACCTTTCCGATCACCAACGGGTTTTCCGCGTCCTCATAGAAATCGAGGAACAGAATCCGGCAATCGCGCGAGAGATGACAGACGGAATCGCCAACGTGCTTGAACGCGCGGGCACAAGGCGACCCATCCTCCTGCACGGGTTCGACGCGACGGTTTGGCAGTTCGTCGAGCTTGCGCGTCAACGGCGATGGTCGACGCGGGTCGGATTGGAAGACGGCAAGCATCTCGCGGACGGAACGATCGCGTTCGACAATGCCGCCCTGGTGGCCGCCGCCGCCGCGATCTTCCGCACTGCACCTGCCAAGTAATTCACATCCGAAAGCTTATTCCGCTCTCCTGAAGTAAGGTCCCGAATCTCGCGGGACTGCGGAAGGCTACGGCAGTTGCTCCGACCGCGCTTTCACGTCATCACTCATCTGCCGCACGGTTTCGATCGCCTTGCGGATATCCGTTTCGCTGAGAGCGATGCCCATGGTCGAAGCGATCGAGAGGAGCCGGGCGTTGAACTCCCGGTAGCGCGCGTCACCCTTGGGCGTCAGCCGCACGAGCTTCGAGCGCCGGTGCTTCGGATTGTCGATGAATTCCACGAGCCCCTCGGCCGCAAGCTCGTCCGCCAGTCGCTGCATGCGCTGGCGGCTGGTAGGGCGCATTTGGGCGAGCTGCGGCACAGTGAGCGGACCAAGCAGCGCGAGGCTTCGCATGAAGCCGAACGCACCACCGCCCCAACTCGTGATGAGTCCTGTCTTCTGGCCGAGAGCCCGAATTTTGAAGAAGCACTGGGCCACTTCGAGCATCAATTCGGCGACCGCCTCTGCCTTGTTGTCGGGGTTAGGCCCCGCCGCCGTTGCTCGGGCCACCTGGGTCCTTTGTCTTGCTGATGCCATCGCTTCGCTTCCGTTTTCATGTCCTGCGCCAAATATCTCCAATTGACACCTAAGTTGTCAACTTCTAGAATGACACCTTAGTTGTCATTTCCGGCGAAGCTGGGCCGTACGGCCCCAGCGGAAGGAGGACGGATATGGACTCTGCCGAGCCGAAATTAACTGACACCGGAACCGCAGGCGTCATCGCGAGACCGCCCCTCCTCTTCCTTGCCGCTCTTCTGATCGGCTTCGTCTTGGATCGCCTGCTGCCTTTGTCGTTCCCGGTTCCCGGGGGCGACCTGGTCTACTGGAGCATCGGCGGCTCGCTGATCCTCATCGGACTTGCGATCTTTGCCGCGGGAGTCCGCAACTTCTTACGAGCGGGGACGCCGATACCCACCAACGAACCCACCCGCGCGCTGGTGACGACCGGCATCAACGGCTGGACCCGCAATCCCATCTATCTCGGCATGTTTCTCATCTACGGCGGCGTCGGCGTAGCCGCACAAAGCTCGTGGCTCCTCATTCTTACGCTGCCTC
This sequence comes from Mesorhizobium sp. WSM2240, assembly GCF_040438645.1. NCBI lineage: Bacteria > Pseudomonadati > Pseudomonadota > Alphaproteobacteria > Hyphomicrobiales > Phyllobacteriaceae > Mesorhizobium > Mesorhizobium sp. WSM2240. The sequence continues at coordinate 1,908,263 of NZ_CP159253.1, read as the reverse complement.
TGGCAATCGCGATCCGCTACGGCGTCGTCGCACGCGAGGAGGCGTACCTGGAGCGGCGATTCGGCGACGCCTATCGGGACTACAAAGCCCGTGTGCGCCGATGGCTGTAGCCGTCGGGCAGGAGCGCCGGCTCTACGCGTTAGGAGGCCGAAATGAGATCAGCCCTGATCGTCGGTATTCTGGTGGCCGTGCTCGCCTCCTGCGCGAAGATGCCGACACCCGAGGAGGCCAATGACGCCGTACTGGCGCTCCGGGATTACGATAGTTGGGCCTGGGCGGTCGGCATTGCTCTCATCTGGGTCGATATTGTGCTGCCGGTCCCGCAGACCGCCGTGATCGCCGCGCTTGGCATCATCTATGGAACACTGCTCGGCGGATTGCTCGGCAGCCTCGCCCTGATCACCGGCGGCCTTCTCGGCTACGGCCTGATGCTCACCTCCGCGCGACGCTTCGCTCAGCGCTTCACCGGGCCCCGGTCTCTGCACAGGATGGAGAGCTTCTTCGACCGTGGCGGCGCCTGGGCGATCGTGCTGACCCGCAGCCTTCCATACAGCGTCCCGGAGGCCATGGTCTTCCTCGCCGGACTTGCGGGCATGCCGTTGCGAAAATTCATGGCGGCGCTGACCGTCGGAAGCGTGCCCACGGGGTTCGCGTTTGCAGCCATAGGCGCTGGGTGGGCGGACCAACCGATCCTGGCCCTTGTAGTGAGCTACGTGGTCCCCATTCTCCTGCTGCCTCTCGCCCTCTATCTCATCCGGCTCCGCGCCTAACAAATGTCGACGCTCGTCATCCTTCTCCGCGCGGTCTCCCTCGTCGCCTTTGCGGGGCCCATGTCGCTGTTGGGCATCGGCCGGCGGGCCGGAGGACGCAGGGCGCGGCCACGCCACGGTGGAGGCGACCAGGCACCGCTGGTGGCGAACCTCGCCGCATTCGGCCTGTTCTTCCCTTCGCTCCTGATTTTTTCCGGCAGCTCCGAGGCTCCCATGGCGCTGCCGCTGGCGCTGTCAGGATGCCTTCTCGCCCTCGCGGGGGCCACCATTGTCCTCCGATCCCGGGCCGAGCTCGGTGCCGCATGGAGCCTTACCCCTAAGACAGATCCGAGCACTGGCCTCGTCACAACCGGCCCCTATCGCCTCGTGCGCCACCCCATCTACCTGGGCCTCACACTGCTCGCCGTGGGCGCAGCGCTCGCCTTCGGCAGCTGGCCAGCTTTCCTTATTGTGCTGTTCGGAGTTGGCCCGACCTTCGCCTGGCGCGCCCGCGCGGAGGAGAAACTGCTCAGCCGCACGTTTGACGGGCGCTACGCCATTTATCGGCAGAAAACCAAGATGATCATCCCGTACCTTCTCTAAACTCTGCCCACGACGCTTGGATGATCGCTACCTCACGCCGCAGAATTCGGAGGGCGTTAAGCCGCCAAAGGCCGATGCGTATCACGCGGCAGCTGTGCGTCGCATGAGACCGGTCCGAAGCCCTCGCTCCGCTCACGAGACCTCCGAAAGTCAGGAACTTGGCGCTTATTGCCCATCCGATTGGCGAGCTGGTATGGCAGTAGTCCACCCTGAACTGCCTTAGCCTCACCCTAAACCGTAACCACCATCCTGCCGGCATTGGCGAGCGGGGTGGTCACCCCTGACAGCATGGTGCGGATGTGCGCCACGCGCTGGTAGCGGCCGTTGACCGATATGCGCGGTAGGGCATGGAGATGGCTCGCATGCTCGGCGCGCAGCACGCCGTGGCGGGTGGTCACCGCCGAGGCGTAGCCGGCCTCGCGCGCCAACGCCACTTCGCGCGCGCCGACCGCGCTCGCATAGCCATAGGGATAGGCCATATGTTTCGGCTTTTGCCCAATCTCGGCTTCGAGCATCAGCATGGCCTCGGCCAATTCGCGCCGCGCGGTCTGCTGGTCGAGCCGCATCAGATTATAGTGGTGCACCGTATGCGCCCCGATCGTCACCAGAGGATGCGCGGCGATCCGGCGAATCTCGTCCCAGTCCATCAGCGTCTTGCGCCGCGGCGCGTCCGGATCGACGCCGCTCGACCGCGCCAGGACGTGCAAGACCTCGCGCTGATCCTCCTCGCGCACATCGGCGGTCAGGTATTCGTGCAGGCGGGCATTGGCAGCGAATCTTTTGGCCGGCGTAGAACAGTCGATGATTTCCCGGCCGCGCCTCGTCTCCAGCGAGATCGGCTCGCCCTTGCCGACGATCTCGTCGACGACGTCCCACCAGAGATCGGCGTCGCCGCTGATCAGCGCAGGCGCCACATAGATCGTCAGCGGCGCGCGATGCGTCTCCAGCACCGGCAACGCCTCGGTGAAATTGTCGCGGTAGGCGTCGTCTGCGGTGATGGTGGCGAACTGGCCGGTATTGCCGCCTTTGCGCAGGCGCTCGATCGCCTCGTCCAGCGTCACGAATTCGTAGCCGCGCGCCTTCATGTCCGACAGCACAGCGTCGAGGAAATCAGGCGCTATGTTCAAATGCCGGTTCACGCCGAGCGGCTTTTCGGGATTGGCGGTGACCCGGTGCAGCATCAGGATCGCGCCGACGCCGCCGACCAGCGATCTGGCCAGGGGCGCCAATCCGGTAAACCTGGCCACGTTGAGAGCCAGTTTGCGGATCGCTTCGCCCCCGTCGATCATTCCTTCACCTTTAGCGGCTAGTCTCGTCCCATCATGGAACGCTGTGACGCGAAGCCCCACGGCGCAATGCTTACGCCCGAAGGATTGAAGGATGGTTGACGCGGCCCGGTCAATTGGCGCCAAGAGGGCCTTGGCCGTTTCGAGCCGCGAGACGGCCCCGGCCTTTTCCGTGACGATCTGCAGCGCCACCCCGGAAATTCTCGGACGATATAAGGAGCTTTGCCGGACGGGCGCATTCGCACCTGCGCAGAGCGCGGAATGGGTCGAGGCCTGGACGGCGAAAACAGAGATAGATCAAGTCTTTGCGGCGGCTTTTTCCAGCGGACGCCTGGTGTTTGCGCTGGCGCTCGAAATCGTCCATGCCGGCCCCGTGGGGATAGCCCGCTTCATGGGCGGCTCGCACGCCAACGGCAATTTCGCTGCGGCCGACCCTTCCTGGCTGGCGACAGCCGGCGCTGCGGAGATGAAGGCGCTCGCCGCCGAAATCGGCCGGGCGCGGCCAGACGTCGACATCGTCGCGCTGGAACGCCTGCTGCCCGACCTGGAAGGCCTGGCCAACCCGCTGCTGGCGCTGGCTCATTACCCTAGCCCCAATTTGTCGCTGGCCGTCTGCCTCGACGGCGGCTTCGACGCGCTGCTCGACCGGGCGAGCGGCAAGCGCAAACGAAAGAAGCACCGCTCGCAGACCCGCAAATTCGAGGCGGCAGGCGGATTCAGGCGCATCGAGGCGACGTCACCCGCCGAGGTTGCGGGCATGCTCGACGCGTTCTTCATCATGAAGGAGGACCGCTTCCGCCGGGCCGGCATCGTCAACGTCTTCGGCGAGGCCAGGGTGCAGGCGTTCTTCCGCACGCTGTTCACTGACGCGCTCGCAGCCTCGCCGCCGCACTTCGTGCTGCACGCGCTGGAGGTCAACGGTAGGCTGCGCGCGGTCACCGGCTCAAGCCGCTCGGGAAAGCGGCTGATCTGCGAGTTCGGCGCCATCGCAGAGGACGAGCTGGCGCATGCCAGCCCCGGCGATTTCCTGTTCTTCGACAATATCCAAGAGGCCTGCGCGCAAGGCTTTTCGGTTTATGATTTCAGCGTCGGCGACGAACCCTACAAACGGCTCTGGTGCGATATCGAGACGCGCCAGATGGACGTGGTCGTGCCGCTAACGCTGAAAGGCCGCGCCTTCGCGGGCTCTATGCGGCTCAAAGCGCGGCTGAAAGCCTTCGTCAAAACCAATCCGACGATCTGGAAGCTGACCAAGGCGCTGCGCAGGAAGGCTGCGAGGCAGGCGGCCCCTTCCGCTGACGACTAGGCGGCGCTCCTTCCCGGAACCGGCGACATCGGGCTTTCGCTGCCCTCGGGCGTGACGAGGATCGGGCTTCCATAGCCGCTGGCCTCAAGGTCGTCGCGGGCGGCCAGCACCTCATCAGCCGGCGACAGCACGGATACCAGTATCTCTGTTCCCTCGGCCACCAGCCGCCCGATACCGGCGGCGTCGGCGGGGCCGCATTCGACGATCACGACATCGTAGGCGGTGGTCAGCGATTCCAGAATGATCGGCAGCCGGTCGGCTGCGCGCATGGCGTGGACCGGATCGGCGGTGCCGACCGGAATGACGTGGCAGTCCGAATAGCGGTCGGCGTGGATCACGTCGGTGAACTGCGCCTCGGAGGCGAGCAGATTGGTGATGCCGGGAAAGCGGCCGCTGTCGAGCATCGGCCGCGACGCCGCCCCCGACGCGGTCAGGTCGAGCAGGAGTACGCGCAGGCCGGCATCGGCGACTTCACGCGCAACCAGCACGGCGGTCGCCGCCGCCTCGTCGCCCTCCGGCGAAATGAACAACGCCCGCGTCGCGCCGCCCGCAATCAGCTTTTCGGCCGCACCCGCTATGTCGATCTCGCCGAGGCCCGGCATGATGGGCTGCGGCTCCAGCTCAGGCTCAGATTCCGGCTCCGGCTCGAAATTGCCGGCGACGGGCTGCGGCTCGATGTGCTCGGCGACGATCTCGGCCGGTCCGGCCGGCGCGGGCATGACCACCTGCTCGACCGGAGCGAAGCGCGCGCCGGAGGCCGGCCGCATCGCGCGCCCTGAAAACAGCTCCTGCAGCAATGTGAGGATCGCCATAATCATCAGCGTGGCGACGAAGGTCGCGATTACGATCGGCAGGATTTTCGGGAAATACGGCTCGGAAGGCACGATGGCCCGCGAAAACACCCGCGCATCAGCCGGCAGATAGTTGCCGTCGCGGCGCGACGACGCCTCGCGATAGCGGGTCAGGTAGGATTCCAGCAATTGGCGTTGCGCCGCGGCTTCCCGCTCCAGCGCCCTGAGTTCCACCTCTTCCTCGCCGGCGCGCGACGATTCGGCCTTCAGCGTGTTCAGGTCAGCTATAAGCTGTTGCTCGCGCGCCTGCGCGGTCTTGGCCTCGGCCGAAAGCCCCTTCAGCACGTTTTCCGCTTCCTGCCGGATCTGCCGGTCGAGATCGGCAAGCTGCGACCGCAGCGCCCTGATGCGGGGATGATTGTCGAGCAACGTGGTGGAGAGATCGGCAATATCTGCCTGCAATTGCACCTGCCGTTCGCGCAGGCGCTGGATCAGGCTTGAGGACAGCACTTCCGGAAACGCGTCCAGCGAGCCGCCGCTGTCGAGCGCGGCCCGGACCGCCTGCGCAGTCGCTTCGGCCGCCGCGCGGTTAGCGCGCACCCGCGACAATTCGGTCGAGAGCTCGGAAAGCTGCTGCGTGGCGAGGACCGAATTGTTCTGGCCGACCAGGAGGTCGGATTGCGAGCGGAACGCGGCGACGCGCGCTTCCGCTTCCTTCACCCGTCTGCTCAAATCGGCGATTTCAGGCTCCAGCCAGTCGGTAGCCGCCGAGTTGGACTGCAGCTTGGCGTCACGGCTGACCGCCAGATAAGCGTCGGCGATGGCGTTTGGCACGGCAGCAGCCAGCTTCGGGTCCTCGGAAGAGAATTCGATGACGATGACGCGCGAATTCTCGACGCGGTAGACAATAAGCTTTTCACGCATCGCCTTGAGCACGCGCTCCTCGGGCGGCACTTCGGCCGGGTCGCTCTTCAGCCCGGCTATGACCATGAGCTTGCCGACCAGCGACATGCTCGCAGCCGGGTCGAACTCCGGCAGGCTGGCAAGGTCGAGTTCCCTGGCCACCTGCTTTAATATATCGGTCGACGAGATCACCTCGACCTGGCTGGTGACCCCCTCCTCATCGAGGATCGGCCGCTCGTTCTCGCCGCTGCCCTGCGGCCGCGTGAACACGGATTCGCGCGTCTCGATCAGGATACGCGTCTCGGCCTTGTAATGAGGCGTCGCCGTCCATGCGAGAACGAAAGCCAGCGCCGTGACAGTGAGCGCTGCGGTCAGTATGCGCAACCAGTTCCGCGCCAGGCTGGAAAACAGCCGGCCCAGATCGACATCGATATCGCTGGCGGTGGATTGGACGCCTGACATTGCATTCCTACTCCGGGACGTAACGGAAGGCACCGTAAACAACTATGGTAACTCAGGGGTTAAGACGCGGGATGCGAGCGCCGTCGCCTGGAAAGTGGGTCGACGATATTCGCTAAAGCGGGGAAGAATCCCGCAATTCCCGCCTGCAATCCGCCCCGGACAAGCTGCCTTTACCGGCCATTAACCCTAACAGGACGATAACCGCTTCGAGCAAAGGTTACCGGCGCCCGTCTCCGGGGAAGATTCGTCAAAGGTACGTGTAAGGCCATGAAAAGACCCCTGCCCGTCTTCCACGCGCTTGCCGCTGCACTGCTGGTAGCCGGGTGTTCGAGCTATCGGCCGGCGCCTGCCGCTTTTCACGAAGTGCTCGACCAGCCTTACATTCTGGGCGCAGGCGACCGTGTTCGCGTCACCGTCTTCGAACAGGAAGGCCTGACCAACACCTACGCCGTCGATCAGTCCGGCTACATCGCCTTTCCGCTGGTCGGATCGGTGCCGGCGCGCGGCCACACCGCTCAGCAGGTCGAGGCAGCCCTTGCCGCCAAGCTGCGTGAAGGCTTTTTGCGCGATCCCGACGTCTCCGTCGAAGTCGACCGCTACCGCCCGATCTTCGTCATGGGCGAAGTGGGTGCGGCCGGGCAATATTCATACGTGCCGGGCCTGACCGTCCACCAGGCGGTGGCGATCGCCGGCGGCTTCACCCCCCGCGCCAATCAGGCAAATGTCGACATTACCCGCACCATCAACGGCAAGGTGATGACAGGCCGGGTGCTGACGTCGGACCCGCTTCTTCCCGGCGATACCGTTTTTGTTCGCGAGCGTCTCTTCTAGAGCCAGCGGGCCGGCCGTGACCGAAAAATTGCGCATCGTCCATTGTTTCCGCTCACCGGTCGGCGGCATCTTCCGGCATGTGCGCGATCTTGCCCAGGCGCAGGTGGCCGCCGGCCATGCGGTCGGCATCGTCTGCGATTCCACGACCGGCGGCGATTTCGAGGAGCGCCTGTTCGCGGAGATGAAGGAGATGCTGGCGCTCGGCGTATCGCGCACGCCGATGCAGCGCCATGTCGGTCCGGGCGACATCGCCTCGGCCTGGCGAACCTACAGGATCATCAAGGAATTGAAGCCGGACGTTCTGCACGGCCACGGCGCCAAAGGCGGCGTCTATGCACGGATGTTCGGCTCACTGTTGCGGGTATCAAGGTCTCGCGTAGCCCGCCTTTATTCGCCGCATGGCGGCAGCCTGCACTATGACGAAGGGACGACGACGGGGAAACTGTTCTTCGGTCTGGAACGCTTGATGGAGCGTTTCACCGACCATCTGCTCTTCGTCTCCGATTATGAGCGGCGTACCTTCGTCCGCAAGATCGGACCGCCGCGCGTGGCCAACAGCTTGGTCTACAACGGCCTGACCGCGCCGGAATTCGACCCGGTGCGGGCCGAGGCTGACGCCGCGGACCTCCTCTATATCGGCATGATGCGCGACCTGAAGGGCCCGGACCTGTTCATCGCCGCGCTGCCGGAAGTCGAAGCGCGGCTCGACCGCGAGGTAACAGCCGTCATGGTCGGCGACGGCGAGGATCTGCCCCGCTACAAGAGCGAGGTCGACAGGCAGGGCCTCGCCGGCCGGGTGCGCTTCCTCGATCCCATGCCGGCACGCCACGCCTTCGCGCTCGGCAGGCTGATCGTCGTTCCCTCCCGCGCCGAGGCCATGCCTTACATAGTCCTCGAAGCCCTGGCCGCCGGCTTGCCGATGGCGGCGACCGCCGTCGGCGGCATTCCGGAGATTTTCGGGCAGAACTCACCGGCGCTGGTCCATCCCGATGCCGGCGAACTTGCGGAAAAGATGGCCGAGGCGCTGGCCGACCCGGCATCTTACCATACCCTGATGCCCGCTCCCGCAGAACTCAAGGCGCGGTTCGGCGCCGATGTAATGGCGGCCGCGATCGAGAGGGCCTATTTCGCCGCGCTCAGGCGGTAGAAATGGCCTTTGACCCGGAACTTGCTCAGATTGCGTAAAGTTCGGTTGGCTTCTCGAAGCCTTTCAGGTGGTATTCCCGACTTCGTCTCTCGGCCGTTTGTTGAGGAGCCCGATCGCAAACGGCCTTGGTGACGAGAATACAGCCTGCCTCGGCAACTGACTGCGCACGCGCCGCAGTGTTAACTACCGTCCCGATGGCGGTCAGGTCGCGGTGCGACCGGCCGAATTCCCCAAAGCTCGTCTCGCCGGCATCTATGCCAATACCAACGCCGAACCCGCTTCCACTCCCTTCAGCACCTTCGGATATATGATGCTCATTCAGATGGCGGCAGCGGCGCTGGATCTCCTGCGCAGCGCCCACGGCGCGTTGAACATGATCGTCATGGCGGACCGGGAAGTTGAATATCGCCATAATTGCGTCGCCAACGGTCTTGTTGAGAAGCCCGTCATACTCCCAGATCGCTGCTGCGCATTCATCGTAGAAATCATCCAGCAGCGACGAAACGGTATTTGCCGGAAGCGACTGCGAAAGCGTCGTATAACCTCTCAGATCCACAAAAAGCACTGACACGTCCACCCTGATCTGGCGGGCTTTCATCACGCGCGTAAACATGAGTTCGCAAATCGTGCAGGTGTTCGGATTCATCCGGCTCGGACGGATGCCGAAGGCGCGAAACGGGATAGAAGCCGGTCCACGAAGCGGCACAGGCAGACGCATCTGCTGCCAGCAGCCTTTGCAAATTCTAGATTGAGTAAACGACATCGCGTCGCTGCACCTCCGGTGGACCTTCCGCAACCGTGGCACACCTGTGCCGAGAAATCTTCCGAAAAGCTTCTGCCCGACCGCTTCAAAGCGAACGGTCCACGCAAGGGTTTCTTAGCTCCTCTTTCGTAAGGATCCAGGCTCAAGGATCATGGCCAATGAACGAGATCGACCCGGCAAATCGTTTTTCGCTGGATGCGGTGCAAAAGGTAGAGGGCACGGGTGGCGAACCCGTCGGCCGGCTGAACAAGGTCGCGCGCCAGGTCGCCTCGCAATATCGCCGCGACACCATGTCCCCGGTGATGGTCAGCGGCGTGCTGCGGCTCGTCGAATTCGCGCTGCTGTTCGCCTCCGGCTTCGTACTGTTCGCCTATCGCGTCGGTCTCAACACACACCTGTTCTGGGAATATGCGGCAATCATCGCAGCGGTGTCGCTGGCCACCGTCATCCTGCTCGAATTGAGCGACTGCTACCAGGTCCAGGCGCTGATGCGGCCAGTGCGCAATCTCGGCCGCATATTGCTTGTCTGGTCGGGCGCCTTCGCGCTTCTGGCGCTGGCCGGTTTCTTCATGAAGGTTTCCGAGGAATTTTCGCGTCTTCTGTTCGGCGGCTGGTTCGTCATCGGTTTTGCGCTGGTCTTCGGACTGCGGCTGGTGCTGTCGAACATGATCCGCCGCTGGGCGCGCAACGGCGCGATGGAACGGCGCGCCGTCATCGTCGGCGGCGGCAAGGCCGCCGAAGCGCTGATCCGCTCGGTCGAGCAGCAACCCTACAACGACATCCGCATCTGCGGGATCTTCGACGACCGTGACGATAAGCGCTCGCCGTCCATCGTGGCCGGCTACCCGAAGCTCGGCAACATAGCCGAGCTGATCGAGTTCGCGCGCATCGCCCGCATCGACATGCTGATCGTGTCGCTGCCGATCACCGCCGAGACGCGCGTTCTGGCGCTGCTCAAGAAACTCTGGGTGCTGCCGGTGGACATCCGCCTGTCGGCGCATTCCAACCAGCTGCAGTTCCGCCCCCGCTCCTATTCCTACATCGGCTCGGTGCCGATGCTCGATATTTTCGACAAGCCGATCAACGACTGGGACTCTGTCGCCAAGCGCGCCTTCGATATCGTGCTCAGCCTGATCGGCATCGCTATCTTCTCGCCGGTGATGCTGATCACCGCGATCGCGATAAAACTCGACAGCAAGGGCCCGGTCATTTTCCGCCAGAAGCGGCACGGCTTCAACAATGAGGTGATCGAGGTCTACAAGTTCCGTTCGATGTACACGGAACTGTCTGACCCGAGCGCCAGGCAGGCTGTGACCAAGAACGATCCGCGCGTCACCCGCGTCGGCCGCATTATCCGCAAGACCTCGATCGACGAGCTGCCGCAGTTTTTCAATGCGCTATTCGGCTCGCTGTCGCTGGTCGGCCCGCGTCCGCATGCGATCGCCGCGCAGTCGCACAACCTCCTCTACAACGAGGTGGTCGACGGCTATTTCGCCCGCCACCGGGTCAAGCCCGGCGTGACCGGCTGGGCTCAGATCAATGGCTGGCGCGGCGAGATGGACACCGACGAGAAGATCCGCAAACGCACCGAATACGACCTCTACTACATCGAGAACTGGTCGCTCTGGTTCGACCTGAAGATCCTCTTGCTGACACCGATCCGCCTGCTGAACACGGAAAATGCCTATTGACCGCGATCACGCATGAGCTGCCGCGCGAGGCGGTCAACGCCAAGCTCGTCGCGCTGATCTCGGCCGGCGCGATCTCGCTGGGCGTCCTGCTGTCGGGTTTCGTCATCCGTGAGCCTGCCCCCTACGAGCTTTATATGGCCGGGCTGATCGCGGTATGGGCGTTGTTCGGCCTCAGGATTTCACGCACCATAGCGCCATTGCTGGTGCTGCTCGTCGCCTTCAACATTGGCGGCATGATTGCCATGACGCAGATGTCGGCGCTCAAGGACGCGCCGCTCTACATAGCCGTGTCGCTGTTCCTGGCACTGACAGCCGTGTTCTTCGCCGCCGCCGTGGAGCGGCAGCCCGGCCTCTACCGCGTGATCTTCATAGCCTGGGTGATAGCCGCCATCGGCACGGCTGCACTCGGCATCCTCGGCTATTTTCACGCCTTCCCCGGCGCGGAGATGTTTACCAAGTTCGAACGCGCCGCCGGCGCCTTTCAGGATCCGAACGTGTTCGGTCCGTTCCTGACGCTCCCCGGCATCTACCTGCTCTACCGCCTGCTGACGGGCAGCCCCGCGAAGATGGCATTCTACGCCGTGCCATTGCTGATCATCGTAGGCGGCATTTTCCTTTCCTTCTCGCGTGGCGCATGGGGGCTGTTCGGCGCGTCGGCCGTGCTGCTTACAGCGACGCTGTTCCTACAGAGTTCGAGCGGCTCGTTCCGCCTGCGAATCGTCGTCATGAGCATCGCCGCCGCCGTTCTTCTGACCGCCGCACTTCTGGTCGCCCTGCAGATTCCGGCTGTTGCGGAACTGTTCACCGCCCGCGCCCAACTCGTCCAGGACTATGACAGTGCGCGCCTGGGGCGCTTTGCCCGCTTCGGCATCGGCTTCCAGATGGCGATGGAGTACCCGTTCGGCATCGGCCCGCTGGTATTCGGCCAGATGCTCGGCGAGGACACGCACGACATCTGGCTGAAGGCGCTGCTCGATTATGGCTGGCTGGGCTTTGCTTCTTACATCATCCTGATCGCTTGGACGCTTGCCGGCGGCTTCCGAATCCTGTTCCGCAACCGGCCGTGGCAGCCTTATGTGCTGTGCGCCTATGTAGTTTTCATCGGCCACATCGCCCTCGGCACGGTCATCGACACCGATCACTGGCGGCATTTCTACCTGCTGCTGGGTCTGATCTGGGCCGGCATGGGGCTTGAGTATCGCTATCAGCGTGGCTTGCTTACCGGTTAGAGAAGCCTGCCTGTCCCGCAGCGGCCTCTTTCCGGTCGGCGGCCGTTCAGCCTTTAATCAAATCTCACCGCCAGCCAGGTGCAGCATCCTTGTGGAAATTCTTTCGGCAAGCGCCTGGTCGTGCGTGACCAGAAAAACGGCTAGCCCGGTCTCTTGCACGATCTCAAGCAGGAATTCGATCACCTCCTTCTGGCCGACCGGGTCGAGGCGCGATGTGGCCTCATCCGCAAACAGGAAAACCGGTTCGAGCAGCAATGCGCGGAGAAGCGCGAAGCGTTGCAGTTCGCCTCCGGAGATCTGGCTGGGCAAACGGTCGAGCAGGCTGCCGCGCAGCCGAAGACGCGCAAGCAGCCTCTCCACGTCGCTCCACTCGCGCCGGTGCAGCTTCACGAGATCGCGCAATCCTTTGCTGATCGGCTGGTGCAGCGCAAAGGCCGCCGGCGGATCCTGGTAGAGTTTCTGGAAGCGCAGCGGCGAGATGCCCGAGCGCCTCTCCACGTTCCCCGCATCGGGCTTGACCAGCTCGAGGAGGATATTGCCGACCGTGGTCTTGCCGCATCCGCTGGGGCCGACCACGGCAACGATCTCGCCCTTCCGCACCTCCAGATCCAGGTCACCGAACAGGACGCGATCGCCGAATGCCTTGGCGAGGCCGCGGCCCGCCAGCACCACGTCTCCTGATGCCGCCGGCGCCCGGCGGTCCCACGTCTCGGGGTCGGCGGCCAGGAGCGCCTGGCTGTAAGGGTGGCTTGGAGCGGCAAGCACCTCATCTACCGGGCCATAATCCACCATGCGGCCGTCCAGCATGATGCCGATCGTCCCGCCGAGTGCCCGGGCCACCGCGACGTCGTGCGTGATGGTCAGAAGGAGCTTGCCGGCCTCGACCTCCTGCTTGAGCCGCGTGACGACGCCTTGTCGCAGCTCGGCATCCAGGCCTTTTGTCGGCTCGTCGGCGATGAGGAGCCCGCTGCCGGCAGCATGGGTGATGGCAATCGCCGCGCGCTGGCACATGCCGCCCGACATCTGAAACGGATAGAGCGAACCAGCGTGGTCAAGACCGACCTCGCCGAGATTGTCCAGGGCGCGAGCATCGCTGTCCCGCACTGTCTTTCCTCCGACGAAGCGGTGGACTTCCGCCAGCTGCGGAGCAATGCGCATGGTGGGGTCGAGCGCGAGCCACGGCTCCTGCGGGAGGAGCGCGATCGAGCGTCCCCAGAGCTTGCGTCGCTCCTGTAGCGGTTCCGCAAGGAGATCTGCGCCGTCGAGGTGGATTGTTCCCGACGCCTTCAACTCCGGCGGCAAGGTCCCCATCACGGCCTGTGCCACGAGGGATTTCCCCGACCCGCTCTCGCCGAGCAGCGTCAGCGGCTCGCCCGGCCGGACGGAAAAGGAGACGTCCGAGACAATGTGCCCGGCACCGGCGTGGATGGCGAGCGCGGTTGCGGTGAGTTCGCGGAGCCTGACGGGAGCGTTCATCGGTCGCTCCTTTGCGCGACGAGTTGCAGGCCGAGCACGAGCAGGAAAATGAGCACTGCCGGCAGCAGGACATGGACCGGGGCCTCGGCATAGTAGGGAAGCAATTCCACAATCATGCTGCCGAGTTCGGGCGTCGGCGGCTGCAGCCCGACGCTGATGGCGCTCAGCGTGGAGACTGCGATGATCGCGGTGGCCATGGCGAATGCGGCCAGCGTCGCGATCGTGGGGGCGATAACAGGCATGATATAGCAGCGTAGGATATAGCCGGACCCGAAGCCCAGAAGCTTCGCCGCCTCGATATGCGGTTGTCTTAGGATCGCCGCCGTCGTGGCGCGCGTCACCCGGTAGAACTCGACCCACAAGGTAAGCGCCAGGCCGAGGAAGAGCGGCCCGAAATTGCCGGGCGCGAAGGCGAGGAGGAGAAGGACGAGCATCAGACCGGGAAGCGCCAGCACGACGGTCGCGAGGAGTTCGAGCCCGCGTTCAATCCAGCCGCCGTACCAGGCAGCCGCAAGGCCGAGCAGAGCGCCGGGAATTGCGGCGGCGAGCGTAGTAAGAAAGGCCATGCCGAAGGACAGCCTGGCGCCATAGGCAAGCCGCGCCAGCAGACTGCGGCCATAGTGATCCGCACCCAGGAGATAGTCGCCGCCGATCGGAGCAAGGCTGGCGCCGAAGTCCTGCGTGGCAGGATCCGCCTGAACCAGCCAAGGGCCGAGGATCGCGAAGCCCGCGAGGACGACAAGGAGTGCCGAGCCGAAGAGACGGGCGCCATTGAGTGGCCGGCGCAAGAGAGGAACAGAAGCAATGTCGGTGCTCATTGCGTGCTCCTCAGCCGCGGATCGAGCCAGGCCGAAGCCAGGTCGACGGTCGCCGCGAGGACGACGAACATCAGTCCCATGACGAGCGCCGTCCCTTGGACCATAGGCACGTCCCGCTCAATGATCGCGTGGACCAGCGCGTGTCCGATTCCGGGATAGGCGAAGATGGATTCCACCACCACAACGCCTTCAACCAGGTAGATCGCCTGCAACCCGAGAAAGGAAACGACCGGAATGGCCGCGTTGCGCAATCCATGCCGGCGCACGACCACAGCTTCCGGAAGGCCTTTGTGCCTTGCGAAAGCGAAATACGGAGCCTTTGCCACGGCGGCGATCGCGTTGCGCGTCACCTGGCTCGAGACTGCCGCGAGACCGAGCGCCAGCGTCAAAGCCGGCAGAAGGAGTTCTCTCCAGGATCCGAAGCCCGCCGGCGGAAGCCAGCCGAGCCAAATCGCCAAGACGAGCATCAGGATGAGGCCGAGCACGAAGGGCGGCATGGCGCGCAGGATCACCGCGCCGACAAGGCCAAGGCGGTCGGTTAGGCTGCCAGGCCTTAGGCCTGAGAACACGCCGATGGTCGGGCCGATCAAGAGCGAAAGGAGCAGCGCGGCACCGGCCAGCCACACGGAGGCTCCGAGCTGTACCTTCAGTTCCTCGAGAACAGGAGCGCCGGTGACGAGGGAGTGGCCGAGATCGAAGCGGGCGAGACTGCCAATCCAGTCCGTGAGCTGAACTGCCCACGGTCGGTCCAGGCCGAGTTCCAGCCGCACCTTTTCGGCAGCATCCACGATCCGCGCGTCGGGGCCGTATCGCCCCGCCGCGATGCGCATTGCGGGATCTCCGGGCAGCGCGTGCATCAGCGCGAAGGAAAGCGCACCGACGACGAGCGCTACAATGCCGGCCTGCGCCAGGCGCGTAAGAAGAAAGCGTCTCATCAGAGCCGTTCCGTCACTCAGCCCAGCGGATGGAGGCGAGCCCGTAATTGACCTCTAGAGGATCGATCTGCACGCCGGTGATGCGCTTGTTGGCGACGACCGCGAGTTCCGACCAGGTGACCGGGATGCTTGGCAGCTCCTCCTGCAGGATCTCGACCGCCCGGCGCTGGAGGGGCGCACGCTCCTCGGGATCGGTAGTCACGGCAAGCTGCTCCACTACGGAATGGAGTTCGTCGTTGGACCAGCCCATCGCGCCCCAGTCGCTGCCGCCCGGGCCGTAGTCCTGGAGCAGGGTTCCGACCGGATCCGGCACGATGGAGTAGAGGCGGGAAATGAGGCCCATTTCCAGCGTCCCGTCCTGATGCCGGCTGGGGATCTCGGAGCTGTTGCCCACGGAGACCTTCACGTCGATTCCCACTTCCCTCAGCTGCGCCTGGAGCGCCGTGGCGATGGGCGGGAGCTCCGGCCAGCTGGAATAGGTCAGCAGCGTGACGCTGAAGCGTTCGCCGTCCTGCTCGAGAATACCATCGGCGCCGGGCGTCCAGCCTGCTTCGGTAAGCAACTGCCTGGCACGGTCGAGATCGCGCGTAAGCGGTTGCAGATCAGGCATGTGCCAGCCCGGCAGCGCGGGCGGAAAGAGCTGAGTGGCGGCAAGTTCCGCGTTGCGCAGGATGACCTTCGTGATCCCCGCCCGGTCAATGGCGTAGCTGAGTGCCTGTCTTTCCTCCGCATCGTCGAAGAAGGAAGAGCCCGCATTCACCTTCAGGATGCGCGTGCGGGGAATGGTGGCGATCCGCACGTCGAGCATGGGATTGCGCTTCAGACGGTCAACGGAGACGGGCAGCATCGAGAAAACGAGATCGGCCGCGCCGGCTTCGGCCATCAGGGCGCGCGTCTCGCCCTGGCCGACGGCAAGATAGCTCACGTCACCGATGCCGGGCGCGCCGCCCCACCACTTCCCCGAATCTTCCAACTCGAGCTTTAGCGGCGGCGTCAGGCTCTTCACCTTGTACGGGCCGGAGCCGATGATCTTCGCAACGCGGCCGGAATCGTCGAAGGACAAGGGAGCAAGAATGATCGTGCTGAAGTGGACGAGATAGGCGGGCAAGGCAGCGAACGGCTTTTCCAGCTGGATGACGACGTCCCTGCCGTCGCTTGCAATCTTGGAGATCGGGGCCTGGGTGAGAACGCCAACGCCCGCATGGGCCTGTTTCAAGCCTGCGGCGGCGGCTTCCGCCGTCACTGGCGTGCCATCATGGAAGATCGCGTTCGTGCGCATGGTGAAACGCCAGGTGAGGCCGTCATCGCTGACCGACCATGCTTCGGCCAGGGCCGGAACGAGTTTGCCGCTGGGATCTGCGCTGACCAGCGTCTCGGCCACTTGCAGGCGGCTGAACACATATCCTGTCTGCGCCGGGTCAATGCCACCGATCTCCCAAGGGCCGGCCACCTTGAGGACTTGAGCCTGAGCCTGGCCCGAATTTCCGACAGCCGAGAAGCCGATCACAAGGGCGGCGGCAAGCAAGCGTGCGATATGCATTACGGACTCCAAATGTATGTTATACAATTACGCGCCTTTCGCGTATCCCTCGGAAAAGGTCAACCCACCAGAGACGAAAAACACAACGGCGCGCTGGTCGAGGTTTCGCCGCAGGCGAGAGAGACCTGTCCCTTCGCTGCTATCGCGACGGCCGCGTTCCTCAGCCCGGGATCATCATACTCGGCCAAGCGACTGGTAACGTTTCGATTTTTGGGGGCCCGGTCCGGTTATCGTTCGAGTCGAACGCGTTAAAAGATGTCGGGCAACAACTGGTATCCGGTGTGGCTTTGAGTCATCAAAGGGATACCAGGACGCCTTTTGTTCCGATTCCTTTGATAAGCGTCACTTTGACCCTTGCACTACAACCCTTGAGAATATAGGGGTTTTCGCGGTCCGGAGTGTAGCGCAGCCCGGTAGCGCACTTGACTGGGGGTCAAGGGGTCGTCGGTTCGAATCCGGCCACTCCGACCAAATTCCCCGACAATCCCCATCAAAGCCAAAGCATCTCGCAGCCCCGAGGTACGGCGTCGTTTTCTATCTATGGAAACGACTTCTTAACCATGTCGCGCGCACTTTGCGGGTGCGCGGCTTGTTTCTCGTCGGCGCGTCTCAGGCAACACCCCTGCACCCAAGCCAACCATCGTGGATGGAAGTGGCGGAGACACGTAGGGCGGAGACGAAACCGGCACAGCGCTGCGGGAATCTTGGGGCGATCCCTTCATCCTGCCTGTACACAGCGCTTTGCCTCGGCCGCATTCAGGGCTGCTTGCTGCGGCCCGAATCTCCAAGCCCCAGCCGCTCCACCTCTTCGCGGCGCAAATGCAGGTCATAATCGAGCAGGAACTCGTCGAGTTGCGGCGGCGCCACCGTCGTGCCGGAGAGCATCGCATGCACCTGCCCGCGATGGTGGATCTCGTGCAGGAACAAATGCGCCAAAAGATCGGCGATGCGTTCGGGGATCATGCCATTCTCGCGCCGGTCCGTGACGACGCGGCGATCGGGATCGCTTTCCGACAGTCCGTCGCAGAAGGCGATCAGCCGCCAGTCGGCTGCCGCCTGCGCTTCGGCGAGCTTCGCCGGGTCGTCATAGCCGGCAAAATCGTCGTAAGCGGCGGCGCCTACGCGGCTTTCTTCCAGGAAACCCAGGTAGAGCAGGTCGACCGCCAGCATGTGGTTGAGCGTTTCCCTGATCGACGGGAAGAAACTCGTCCGCGCAGCTTCGAACTCGCCGGGCTGCAAGGCGAGGACGGCCCGGTAAAGACGGTCGTTGGACCAGCGATTGTTCCGCGCCATTTTTCGGTTGTGACTGACGAGATCCATTCCTGACCTCCCCAAATTTCACTGGCCTTCGTATCTCTGCACCGTCTGCTCGATGGCGCCGAAGATCGAATGGCCAGCGCGGTCCTTCATCTCAATACGCACGGTGTCGCCGAAGCGCATGAACGGCGTTGTCGCTGTCCCGCCGGCGATCGTTTCAATCATGCGGATTTCAGCGATGCAGGAATAGCCGGCGCCGCCTTCCGAAACCGGCCTGCCGGGGCCGCTGTCGAGCTTGTTGGAGACTGTGCCCGAGCCGATGATCGAGCCAGCGCCAAGCGCCCTGGTCTTTGCCGCGTGCGAAATAAGCTGCGGAAAATCGAAGGTCATGTCGACGCCGGCATTGGCGCGGCCGAACGGCTTGCCGTTGAGATCGACGCAGAGCGGCAAGCTCACCTTGCCGCCGTCCCAGGCGCCGCCCAGTTCGTCCGGCGTAACCGCCACCGGCGAAAAGGCGGAGGCCGGCTTGGACTGGTAGAAGCCGAAACCTTTCGCCAGTTCGGCCGGGATCAGCCCGCGCAGCGACACATCGTTGACCAGCATGACCAGCCGGATCGCCTCGCGCGCTTCGTCGACGCTCGCGCCCATTGGGACGTCGTCGACGATGACCGTGACCTCGCCCTCCATGTCGACGCCCCAGGCCTCGTCGGCCGCGACGATCGGATCGCGCGGCGCCAGAAAGGCGTCCGAGCCGCCCTGATAGATCAGCGGGTCCGTCCAGAAACTTTCAGGCATTTCCGCGCCGCGCGCCTTGCGCACAAGTTCGACGTGATTGACGTAGGCCGAGCCATCGGCCCATTGGTAGGCGCGCGGCAGAGGCGAGTGGGCGTCGTGCTCGTGGAAGCGGGAAGCGGGCACCGCGCCGGCCTCCAGCGATTCCGCCATCGCCGCCAGATGTGGCGAAATCCGTTGCCAATCGTCGAGAGCGGCCTGCAGCGTCGGCACAAGAAAGGACGCGTCGGTAAACCGCGTCAGGTCGCGCGAGACGACGACGAGTTTCCCGTCGCGAGTGCCATTCTTCAGCGTTGCAAGCTTCATGCAGTCCTCCCGTTACGCAGCTCTGGCTCCGCATGATCCTTCGAAAAAATCTTCAACTTTTCAGGGCCATGCGCGGAGCGTCCGCAAGAGCCACAACAAGGCCATCGCGGCCGATCGTCAAGGCTCCATCCCATGTTTTCCTGACAGCCTCGATCCAGTCGGCCTCACCGACCCCAGGATCGTCGGCCGGAATGAGATGGTTGAGCACCAGGCGGCCGACGTTGGCGGACGCGGCGATCCGCCCGGCATCGGCCGCCAGCGTGTGGCTCGCCATCAGATGTTCTTTCAGCCTGGCGCCATTGCCGGTGCGGGCTACCAGCCTGTCGACGCCCTCCTCCAGCATGGCCTCGTGGACCAGAATATCCGCGCCTTGAGCAAAGCCGGCCAATGGCGGGAAGTATGCGGTGTCGGCCGAGAAGACGACGCTCCTGCCGCTACAATCGAAGCGCAGGGCGAAGCAGTCGGTGACCGGCGGGTGATCGACGCGCAGGCTCGTTACGACCAGCCCGCCTTCCTCCAGCACGACGCCCTGGCCGAATTCCGCAACCGAAACCAGATCGCGAATATCCGGCCTGCCTTCATCGACAATGCGCGTGTCGATGTCGAATGCCATCGCCTGCAGAAAATTCCGCCAATAGTCCCGCGTACCGGCGGGCCCGAACACCCTGACCGAGGTCGCCAGCCCGGCGGTCCAGGCGGTGTGGATGAGCGGACCGAGCTCGAGGATGTGGTCGGAATGGAGATGCGTGACGAAGACCAGGTCGAGCGCCTTCAGGCCCACGCCCGTGTCGGTCAGCGCCCGCGTTACGCCGAGCCCGCAATCGACGACGATGTTCCGGCCGCCGATCTCGAGCAGCGACGAGGTCGGCCTGGGCCCGCCGGGCCTGATCGCCGGACCTCCCTTGGAGCCGAGCAGAACCAGGCGATCTCCCGCCGGATTGGCGCTCAAGACCACTCGCCTTCCGGCGTGCCGTTGAAGCGTTTTTTCAGGCCGGCCCAGCAGTCGATGTAGTCCTTCTGCAGCGTCTCCAGTTCGGCGGCGTAGCGCGTGACCATCTGGGGAAAGCGCGTCTCGAACATGAAGGCCATGGTGTTTTCGAGCTTTGCGGGTTTCAGTTCCGCCCGAGACGCCTTTTCGAACCCGGAAGCGTCGGGACCATGCGCCAGCATCAGATTGTGCAGGCTGATGCCGCCGGGGACAAAACCTTCCTCCTTGGCGTCGTACTGGCCGTGGATCAGGCCCATGAACTCGCTCATGATGTTGCGGTGATACCAGGGCGGGCGGAAGGTGTTTTCAGCCACCAGCCAGCGCGGCGGAAAGATCACGAAGTCGATATTGGCCGTGCCCTCCTCGCCGCTCGGCGCCGTCAGCACGGTGAAGATCGACGGGTCGGGATGGTCGAACAGGATCGCCCCGACCGGCGAATAGGTAGCAAGATCATATTTGTAAGGCGCGTAGTTGCCATGCCACGCCACCACGTCGAGCGGCGAGTGGTCGAGCTCCGTCACGTGGAATTTGCCGCACCATTTGACGATCAGCCGGCACCGCGTCTCCTTTTCCTCGAACCAGGCGGCCGGCGTCTTGAAGTCGCGCGGATTGGCGAGGCAGTTGGCGCCGATCGGACCGCGGTCGGGCAGCGTGAACTTCGCGCCGTAATTTTCGCAGATATAGCCGCGCACGGGTCCATCGATCAGCTCGGCCTTGAACACCAGCCCGCGCGGCAGCACGCAGATCTCGCCCGGCCGGATTTCCATCACGCCCATCTCGGTGACGAAGCGGACGCCGCCGACCTGCGGCACGACCAGCAATTCGCCGTCGGCGTTGAAGAAATGGTCGTCCACCATGTCGGCATTGGCGGTATAGAGATGCGCCGCCATCCCCGCCTGGCCGAGAGCGTCGCCGGCCGTGGTCATGGTTCGGACGCCGGAAACGAAATCCGTCAGCACGGTCGGCATTGCCACCGGTCCCCAGCGATACTGGCCGAGCCCCAGTTCGTGGTCGGGAAGGTATGGCGCGGTCTTCCAGTCGGAAAAATCGGTCCGCTTGAAGCGGCCGGTATGTTTTACGCTGGGCCGGATGCGGTACAGCCACGACCTTTCATTGGTTCCGCGCGGCGCGGTGAAGGGCGAGCCGGAAAGCTGCTCGGCATAAAGGCCGTAGGCGGGACGCTGCGGCGAATTTCGGCCCTGCGGCAGCGAGCCGGGAAGCGTCTCGGTTTCGAAATCATTGCCGAAGCCCGGCATATAGGAATAGCTCATGGCGCGCCTCCGTCGATTGACAGCAGATGGTTGCGTTTGTAACCATCAAAAATGTAACTATCAAGGACGCACCAAAACCACCCACTCCGGGGGCGGAACAGCATGGAAAACGAAATCCTCGCTCTCGAATCCTTTCTGCCTTACCGGCTCAACCGGCTTGCCGACGCGGTGAGCCGCGAATTCTCCAGGATTTATCGCGATCGCTACGGCCTGACCCGGCCGGAATGGAGGCTGCTCGCGACGCTCGGCCAGTATGGCACGATGACCGCAACCGCGGTCGGCGCGCATTCCGCCATGCACAAGACCAAGGTTTCGCGCGCCGTCGCGGCCCTGGAAAAGCGCAGATGGCTGACGCGATCGGCCGATGAAGGCGATCGGCGGGTGGAGCATCTCGCGCTGACGGCGGAGGGCCTGCGCACCTACAGGGAGATGGTGCCGATAGCGAAAGCGTTCGAGGCCAATCTACTGCGGAAGATGAACGCAGCGCAGAGGGACGCCGTTTCAATGGCGCTCGAAGCGCTCGAGGCAGATCGAACTGATGGGAAGCCGTCGACAGGATCATGAATCGCAAGCGCGGGCAGCCGACGCCGCAAAAAAGCCGTCTCGCGCTTCAATCCAGGCTTCGCGGATACTGGACCCGAGGCGGAATCCGGTGATGCACCAGCGCCAGCGCCAGCAGGCTGACGCAGCCCAGCAGAACCACGACGAACAGCGTCGAACCCTGATAGGGAGACGCGGTCGCGACCAGCGGAATGGCGCCGGCCGGCGGGTGCGTGACGCGCAGGATCAGCATCAGCGCAATCGACAGGCCAACCGCCACCGCGGCGGCCACCCAGAGCCCCGGAAACAGGATGGCGGCGCCGACGCCGATCAGGGAGGCGACGAGGTAGCCTGCGAAAATGTTTATCGGCTGCGCAAGCGGGCTTGCCGGTTGGCCGAACAGCAGAACCGCCGTCGCCCCGAGCGGCGCAATCAGCATGGGCAACCCGGTGAAGGAAGCGAGTGCGCCAACCAGCGACATGCCCGCGACGGCGCCGGAGCCGGATTTGAGGTGCAGGATGAGTTGTCCGCCCGGCTCATGCCTGGCGGTAAAGGTTCGAATGTGGCGGCGCATGCACGGATCCGGAGCGAAAGTCCGCCTCGTTAGCAATCGTCACGAGGCTTTTGCAACGCAAGGTTTTCCGAATTTTTGGCTAGGGTGGAATTTTCGACTAAACCAGTCCGAGAATGGGGCTGCCTCGCGGAATCGGACTGACCCTCACCAATCCATCACCACCTTGCCCGAATTGCCGCTGCGCATAGCGTCGAAGCCGGCCTGATAGTCATCGATGCCGATGCGGTGCGTAATAAGCCCGGTGACGTCGAGCGGGCCCTGCACCAGCGCGATCATCTTATACCAGGTCTCGAACATTTCGCGTCCATAAATGCCTTTCAGGATCAGCATCTTGAAGATGACCTTGTTCCAGTCGATCTCGAAGCCGGTCGGCGCAATACCGAGAATGGCGATCTTGCCGCCATTGTTCATCGTGTCGATCATGTCGCGAAAGGCGGCCGCCGAGCCGGACATTTCGAGGCCCACGTCGAACCCCTCGGTCATGCCCTCCTCGCGCATCACGTCGCGCAGCTTTTCCTTCGAGGCGTCGACGACATGATGGACGCCTAGCTTCCTCGCCAGTGCAAGACGCGCCGGGTTGATGTCGGTGATGACGACTTTTCGCGCGCCCACGCATTGCGCCACCAGCGCTCCCATAATGCCTATCGGCCCGGCGCCGGTGACCAGCACGTCCTCGCCGACCAGGTCGAATGACAACGCCGTGTGGACGGCGTTGCCCAGCGGATCGAAGATCGCAGCCACCTCGTCGGGAATATCGT
This sequence comes from Mesorhizobium sp. WSM2240, assembly GCF_040438645.1. Classification (NCBI taxonomy): domain Bacteria; kingdom Pseudomonadati; phylum Pseudomonadota; class Alphaproteobacteria; order Hyphomicrobiales; family Phyllobacteriaceae; genus Mesorhizobium; species Mesorhizobium sp. WSM2240. The sequence goes on along the minus strand of NZ_CP159253.1, from coordinate 1,885,247 downwards.
CGGGGATCGGAACGACATTGTGTTGCGGAATGGCGAGATATTCGGCGAACGCGCCCGGCCGGTTGACGCCGACGCCGAGCGTGTTGCGGCAGAGGTGCCCCCTGCCCGCGCGGCAGTTGCGGCAATGGCCGCAAACGATGTGTCCTTCGCCTGAGACACGCTGGCCGATCTTGTATTCCGTCACCGCCTTGCCGAAATCGGCGACCTCGCCGACGAATTCATGGCCGGTGACCATCGGCACCGGCACCGTCTTCTGCGCCCACTGGTCCCAATTGTAGATGTGGACATCGGTACCGCAGATCGCGGTCTTCTTCACCTTGATCAGCACGTCGTTGGGGCCGATCTCCGGCACCGGCACCTGTTCCATCCAGATTCCCGGCTCGGCCTTTGCCTTCACCAGGGCGCGCATCATGTTGGACATACAAATTTTCTCCGAATCCTTGATCCAGAATTCTTTCGGCGTCAGGAAATGACGCCCAACTCTTTTCCAACCACTCCGAACGCCTCGATCGCCCGGTCTATGTCTTCGGGCGAATGCGCGGCCGACATCTGCGTCCTGATCCTCGCCTGACCCTTCGGCACGACGGGAAAGGAGAAGCCGATCACATAGATGCCGCGCTCCAGCATTTTTTCAGCCATCTGCTGCGCCAGCGTGGCTTCGCCGAGCATCACCGGTATGATCGGGTGATCGGCACCCGCCAGCGTGAAGCCGAGCTTCGCCATGCCGGCGCGGAAGCGCATCGCATTCTCATATAGGTGTTTCCGCAGCCCATCGCCCGTCTCGATCATGTCGAAAACCTTCAGCGAGGCACCGGCGATCGCCGGCATCAGCGTATTGGAAAAGAGATAGGGCCGGGAGCGCTGGCGCAGCCAGTCAACCACCTGCCGCTTGCCGCTGGTATATCCGCCCGACGCGCCGCCGAGTGCCTTGCCGAGCGTGCCGGTGATGATGTCGACGCGGCCCTCGACGCCGCAATGCTCGGCCGAGCCGCGGCCATTGGCGCCGACGAAACCCACCGCGTGGCTGTCGTCGACCATCACCATGGCATCGTATTTCTCGGCCAGGTCGCACACCCCCCGCAGATTGGCGATGATGCCGTCCATGGAAAAGACGCCGTCGGTGGCGATCAGCTTGAAGCGGCTGCCTTCGGCCTTCTTCAGCTCTTCCTCCAATGCCGCCATGTCGTTGTTGGCGTAACGGAAGCGTTTTGCCTTGGAGAGCCTGACGCCGTCGATGATCGAGGCATGGTTCAGCGCGTCGGAAATGACGGCGTCCTCTTCGCCGAGAAGCGTCTCGAACAGGCCGCCATTGGCGTCGAAGCACGAGCCGTAGAGTATCGTGTCCTCCATGCCGAGGAAGCCGGAGATCTTCGCTTCCAGCTGCTTGTGCTCTTCCTGCGTGCCGCAGATGAAGCGCACCGAGGCCATGCCGTAGCCATAACGGTCGAGCGCCGACTTCGCCGCCTCGCGCAGCTCCTCGCTGTCGGCGAGGCCGAGATAATTGTTGGCGCAGAAATTCAGCAACGCCTTGCCGCCGACCTCGATCTCGGCGGATTGCGGCGAAGTGATCACTCGCTCGGATTTGTAGAGGCCGGCCGCCTTCAGCCCGTCGAGCTCAGATGACAGATGGGAGAGAAACGCGCCGCTCATGAAAAACCGCCTTGTTGGAAGTCACGTCCGACATTCGCGCCACATATGGCAGAAAGCTATCGGAAATACGACCGCCGGCCATGCTGCAGGTGTTCGCGGCGCGCCGAGCAATGTCCGGCAGCAGCCGCTGCTGGCGGATATAGGTCAATCGGCTGGAGAAACGACCGGACGGCAGCTAGCATGAACGAATCCCGCGCTCCGGAGTCCGCCATGTCCGCTTCGACCTTTCCCGTATTCGACCTCGCCCGCTTCGAACGCGCGGCTTCGAAAGAGCGGCGCGCAATGGGAGCTAAGGTCGACGAAATCTGCCGCTCGACCGGTTTCCTGGCCATCGCCAATCACGGAGTGCCGCAGGCGGTGATCGACGGCGTCTGGCGCAAGGCGCGTGACTTCTTCGACCTGCCCGCCGAGGTCAAACAGCGGGCGAAGGCGCCTTACAAGGGCTATCCCTATGGCTATCTCGGGCCGGAACTCGAGGCGCTGGCCAGGTCTCGTGACGTGGACAGCCCGCCCGACCTCAAGGAAAGTTTTAACGGCGGGCCTGCCTCCGCGCCCGCCGGCATGACGGACAAGGACGCGCTCGCTTTCTGCTATGCGCCGACGATCTGGCCGGAAGCCCCGGAGGGCTTCGTCGAGGCCTGGAAGGCCTATTATGCCGCGCTCGAAGATCTCGCGGCGCGGATCATGCGCCTGTTTGCAGTCGCGCTGAAACTGCCGGAAGACCATTTCGTCGGCTTTATCGATACGCCGATCAGCGCGATGAGAGCGCTCAACTATCCCGAACAGACGGTCGCCCCTAAGCCCGGCCAACTGCGGGCCGGCGCGCATACCGATTATGGCAGCCTCACGATCCTTCTGCCGCAGGAGGGATCGAAAGGCCTCGAAATCGTTGCGCCGGACGGCGCCTGGACGCCCGTTCCGCCGGTGCCCGGCGCCTTCATCATCAACATCGGCGACCTGATGGCGCGCTGGACCAACGACCGCTGGGTGTCGACCATGCATCGGGTGGTCAATCCGTCGCCGCAGGATGGCGGCATGGCGCGCCGACAGTCGCTGGCGTTCTTCCACCAGCCCAACTGGGATGCCGAGATCGTCTGCCTCGAACAATGCCTCGCGCCCGGCGAATCGCCGAAATACAAGCCGGTTCTGTCCGGTCCCTATCTGATGAGCAAGTTCCAGGCGACGACCAAGTAGGGGAGCTCCGCGCTGTTACAAATGCGACCGGCGCCCGCGACGCTTCCCTGGCTTCATTTTACGGGGATTCCGTCTAGCCTCGTCTCAGGTCAAAACCGGGGACCATAAGCGTGACGATCGCCAGCATCACCCTCTACCGTCAGTGGCAGCCCTTTCGCGACGGCACCTATCGCTGTTCCGGCGGCCGCAGCGCCGAGGGCTTCGATTCGACCATCGTCGAGATCATGACTCGTGACGGCCATCGCGGCCATGGCGAGGTGGCGCCGCTCGGCAGCTTCTACGACCCCGCTTTCGCCGAGGGCGCGCGGGCGGCGATGCGCGAGCTTGCGCCGCAGCTTCTCGGCTGCGAGACAAGAGGCATCGAGGCGCTGAACCGCCGCATGGACCTGCTGCTCAAGGGCCATCCCTACGCGAAATCGGCCATCGACATGGCGCTGTGGGATCTCGCCGGCAGGCGAAGCGGCCTGTCGCTCGCGGCGATGGGCGGCGGCGCGGAAGGCGAGAGTATCGCGCTTTACCGCTCGATCGCCCAGCAATCGCCGGACGATATGGCGGCGCGGGCGCGAAAATATGCTGAGGAAGGTTATCGCCGGCTGCAGGTGAAAGTGGGGCTCGATGTAAACGAGGACATCGCTCGGCTTGAAGCGGCCCATGCGGCAGTCCCGACAGGCACCGTGCTGTTCTGCGACGCCAATGCGAGCTGGGGAACCGCAGAGACGCGGCGCTTCCTCATGGCGACGCGGCATCTCGACTATACGCTTGAGCAGCCCTGCGCGAGCTATGAGGAAAACCTCGCCATTCGCCGCGCCTGCGACCGGCCGCTGGTGCTCGACGAAACCATCGACGGCACGGACGTTCTGCTGCGCGCCATTGCTGACGGGCTTGCCGACGGCATCACAATAAAACTCGCCCGCGTCGGCGGGCTGACCAAATCAAAACTGCTGCGCGATATCGCCATCGCGCGCAACATCAAGGTTACGATCGAGGACACCGGCGGCGCAGAGATCGATACCGCAGCCTATTCCGGGCTGATGCTGTCGACGCCCGAGGCGCTCAGGCAGCACACGGTCGATTTCCACAATTGGGTGACCGTCTCGAACGCCCGGGCCGAGTTCAGCATCGCCGACGGCGCAATGACGCCGCCCGGCGGGCCGGGACTTGGCGTCGAGGTCGATACGGCGGCGCTGGGTGACCCGATCTTCGTCGCCAAGCTTTAGAACGCGGAGCGATTGCGACTCAGAAAAACGCCTGCAGTCCGGTCTGCGCACGGCCGAGGATCAGCGCATGCACGTCGTGCGTGCCCTCGTAGGTGTTGACCGTTTCCAGGTTCTGCGCGTGGCGCATGACGTGATAACCGATCTGAATGCCGTTGCCGCCATGCATGTCACGGGCCTGACGGGCGATGTCGAGCGCCTTGCCGCAATTGTTGCGCTTGACGATCGAGATCATCTCTGGAGCCATCTTGCCCTCGTCCATCAGCCGGCCCACGCGAAGCGACCCCTGCAGGCCGAGCGCGATTTCGGTTTGCATGTCGGCGAGCTTCTTCTGGAAAAGCTGCGTCTGCGCCAGCGGCCTGCCGAACTGTTTGCGGTCAAGGCCATATTGCCGCGCCCTGTGCCAGCAATCCTCGGCCGCGCCCATCGCGCCCCATGAGATGCCGTAGCGCGCGCGGTTGAGACAGCCGAACGGCCCTTTCAGGCCCGAGACGTTAGGCAGAAGCGCCTCCTCGCCGACTTCCACGCCGTCCATCACCACCTCACCGGTGATCGACGCCCGCAGCGAGAGCTTGCCGCCGATCTTCGGCGCCGAGAGCCCTTTTATGCCCTTTTCTAGGACAAAGCCGCGAATCTGGTTGTCGTGCGCGGCGGATTTGGCCCAGACGACGAAAACGTCGGCGATCGGCGAGTTGGAGATCCACATTTTCGAGCCGGAAATACGGTAGCCGTTCGCGGTCTTCTCAGCGCGCGTCTTCATGCCGCCCGGATCGGAGCCCGCATCCGGCTCTGTCAGGCCGAAACAGCCGATCCATTCGCCCGAGGCCAGTTTCGGCAGGTATTTTTTCCGCTGTTCTTCCGAGCCGTAGGCGTGGATCGGATACATCACCAGCGACGACTGCACGCTCATCATCGAGCGGTAGCCGGAATCGACGCGTTCGACCTCGCGCGCAACCAGCCCATAGGTCACGTAACCGGCGCCGATGCCGCCATATTCCTCCGGAATGGTGATGCCGAGCAGGCCCGCCTCGCCCATCTCGCGAAAGATCGACGGGTCCGTGACTTCGTTGAGATAGGCTTCCTCGACGCGGGGCGCGAGCTTGTCGGCGGCGAAGCTTGCGGCCGCGTCGCGGATCATCCGCTCTTCCTCGGAGAGCTGATCCTCGAGGAGGAATGGGTCGTTCCAGACGAAGGACGCGGCGGCCTTGGCCGTCCTGCTTTCAATGTTCATGATCATTTCCGAAATTTTTCTTGGGGTTCGACGGACAGTTTAATGGGTAATGTCCGGCAGTGAAATGCCTATTATCGAGGCACGCCGCCGCGAATCCGCCAAATCCTCCCTATTCCCGCAACGCATCGCTAACCAGCATCCGTGTTTGCAGCGAACGGCGACGCTGCTCCGGCTTGATTTGCCGACCTGTTAACCCTTTGCCGGACATGGTCCAATGACGTATCGGGGCATTGGGTTTCAGGGGCTATTTTCACATGTCGCAGCAGCCGGCAAACACCAGCGCTCGAAGGCTTATCCTGCACTTCAAGAGCGCCTACTGGATCGCGCTTCTGATCATCGCGGCGATGGCGATGGCCTCCTTCATGGTTCTGCAGCAGTTGATGGCCGCGCAGCAGCACGATCAGGCGCTACTGGCACTTACCGGCACCCAAAAAGCGCTTTCGCAACGCATCGTGTTCCTGGCCAACGCCGCCGAGACCGCGCCGCGCAACGAGCAGCCGGCGCTGGTCGGCCTACTGAAGGAGGCGACAAACGAGTTCGAGAAGAACTACGACCTGCTGCTCGCGCGCACCGGGGCCGATCCGCTGTCTCCGGCCCGTCACGACCCGCAGTCGGTTGAAGCCGTGCTGTTTGCCAAACCGCACCACCTCGATTTCTTCTCGGCGGGCCTGGCGGCGAATGGCTGGCGCTTCGTCGCCGCGCTCGAATCGCAGCTCGGCATCGGCACTTCCGGCGTCGACTACATGGCCGGCCGGGAGCGCGCGCGGCTCGACGAGACCGCCGCTCGCGCCACGCTAGACGGCTACGCAGCCCTTGGCGAGCGCATCGCCTTCAATGCCGACCAGCGCCTGGAAAGCCTGCTCGACCTCCACCGCACGCTGTTCTACACGACGATCGGCATCATCGTCATGGTCGCGCTCTTCATCTTCCGGCCGATGTCGGACGTCATCCTGCGGCGGACCCACGAACTGGTCGACGCGCGCAATTCCATGGCTTTCATCGCCATTCATGACGGCCTGACCGGCCTCTACAACCGCACCTTCCTGACCGATCATTTCGACACGCTGATAAAGGGCGCGCACCGGCGCCAGGAACGCCTCGCCGTCGTCCAGATCGACCTCGACCGGTTCAAGCAGATAAACGACACGCTCGGACACGCCGCAGGCGATTACGTGCTCGTGGTGACCGCCCAGCGCATGCGCGATTCCTGCCGCGCCTCCGACCTTTGCGTTCGGCTCGGCGGCGACGAATTCGTCATGATCCTGAACGGCGCCGGCGCCACCGAAGACATCAACATGGTCGCCAAGCGCATTCTCGAATGCATCAACGAGCCGATCAGCTTCCAGGGTGCGACCATCCACCCCGGCGCCAGCGCCGGCATCGCGGTCTATCCGGTCGACGCCGACAATGCGGCCGACCTGCTGGTGCATGCCGATCTCGCGCTCTATTCCGCCAAGAAGCTTGGCGGCGGCGCGTTCTCCTTCTTCTCGGAGGAGCTGCGTCGCGAGCTGGAGCACCGCAAGCAGCTCGAAGCCGACCTCAAGGCGGCGATCGCGCTGGAATCGTTCAGCGTCTACTACCAGCCGCAGGTTTCGATATCGAACGGCACGATCACCGGCGTCGAGGCGCTGGTGCGCTGGAAGCACCCCGAGCGCGGCATGGTCTCGCCGGGCGAGTTCATACCGGTAGCGGAAAAATCCGGCCTGATGGCCGAGATCGGCCGCATCATCGTGCGCAAGGCGATCAACGAGGCGGCCGAATGGCACCGCGCCGGCATCGGCTTCGGCCGTATAGCCATCAACGTCTCAGGCTCGGAGCTGCGCGAGAACGACTTCGACAGCTTCCTGTTCGAGACCCTGGAAAGAGCCGGGCTGCCGCCGGAAAAACTGTCGCTGGAAATCGTCGAATCCGTCATCCTGGATGACGAAAAGACCGGCATCGCCGCGAAACTGCGCCACATCCGCTCGGCCGGCGTGCATCTGGAGCTTGACGATTTCGGCACCGGCTACGCCTCGCTCAGCCACGTCAATCCCAACGAGATCGACCGCCTCAAGATAGACCGGCGCTTCGTCCAGAACATCAACTCAAACGGCGACAACTCCAAGATCGTGCGCGCCATCACCGAACTCGCGCGCGGGCTCGGCATCTCGATCATCGCCGAGGGCGCCGAGACCGAGGCCGAGCTCGATTCCCTCGTGTCGATCGGCTGCGACCAGGTCCAGGGCTACCACATCGCCTTCCCCATGCCAGACGACAAGGCGCGCGAATGGCTGATGTCGCGCGCGCCGAAAAGGCCCGTTCTGACGGTGCTGCAGGGGAGCCGGGCTTAGGGTTATTCTGGTAGGCCCGCCTTGATCATTCCTTCGCGCAGAAGTTCACGATCCTCTAGCCGTTCGAGCAGGGTATAGTTCTCCAGAAAGCGGTCGATCGAGAAATCCGGGTTGGACCGCAGGACAGCTTCCACCTCTTCCGCTGCCTCTCGAGCCTGCCCGAGCTGGCCGTAGCATGCCGCAAGCCGGTAGGACCATCCGCCGATATGCGGCGTGCGCCTGAAAGCCTGTGCAGCGTCAGAGAATCGGCGGAGCGAGTAAAGCGCCACCCCGAGTTGCACATGGTACCATGGCGGGTGGAACGGATTGAGCCGCATTGCCTTTTCGATCCACACCACACCTTCCGCCGAGCGCCCTCGGACCGCCAGAAGGAAACCCATGGATACCGCACAGTCGGCGTCGCTGGGGTTCAGATCGACGGCCCGCCTTGTATGATGTTCGGCAAGGTCATAGTCGCGAACATAGAGCAGAATGTGCCCCAGCGCGCGATGGCAGCGTCCGTCTTGCGGGTCCAGTTCGACCGCTCGCCTCGCCGTTGCGCATGATGTTTTCTTCACGTCGGCCGAAGCGGCAATGTAACCATGCAGGGCCAATCTGGCGAGCGCGAGATATGCATAGGCCAGAGCGTATCGCTCGTCCAAGGCAATGGCTTTTTCGAAGCAGTCGCAGGCCCGGCTGTTGTCGTCGTCGGCATAGCCCCTGAAATGGACGATGCCGCGCAGAAGAAGATCGTAGGCGGCGAGACTCGTCGGGGGCTTGCGTACGGATCGCTGATAATTCGCTTCCTCTATCCTTCCGACGAGGGTCGATACGATCATCGCGACGACTTCGTCCTGCACTTCGAAGATTTCGACTGCATCGCGATCGTAGCGGTCGGCCCAGACGTGAACGCCGCTCGCCGCATCGACAAGCTGCGCCGTGATGCGGATGCGCTCTCCAGCACGCCGGACACTTCCCTCCAGAAGATAGGACACGCCAAGCTGCCGGCCGATCTCAGTCAGCCCGACCGACTTGCCCCGGAACGCGAATGACGAATTGCGGGCGACGACGAAAAGCGAACGGAACCGTGCAAGTCCGGTGATGATGTCTTCAGTTATGCCGTCGCTGAAGAATGTATCGCCGCCCCCTCCGCTCAGATTGTCGAACGGCAAAACAGCGACGGACGGTTTCTCCGGCAGCGGCAGGCGGGGCGGTTCGGGTATGCCCGCTTCCGACCACTGCCAGACGCGTATCGGCCGGGCGATATTCTTCAGGCTTTGCTTGCCGGAATCCCGCCATATTAGGTCGAGCTTGCCGGCCACGTCTTCATGAACGCGGCCCGAAATTGCTATTCCTCCGGGTTCAGCCAACGCCTGAAGCCTTGCGGCGACATTGATGCCGTCTCCATAGACCTCGTTACTGTCGGCTACGATTTCGCCCTGGTTGACGCCGATCCGGAACTCCAAACGGCGCGATACAGCGATTTCGGCGTTGCGCGCGGCTAGCAGCTTCTGGATTGCGACTGCGGCGCGGACCGCGCCCAACACGCTGCCGAATTCGGCCAGCATGCCATCTCCAGCAACGTTGATGACACGTCCACCATTTTCCCGGATCACCGGAAGCACGGCAGCCTGATGGTCCTGCAGAGCGCGGACGGTACCCTCCTCGTCCTCTCCCATCAAACGGCTGTAACCAGCAATGTCAGCAGAGAGAATGGCGGCCAAGCGTCGATCCATCGCTTCACCTCATTCAACGGGAACGGCGCAATACTACAGCCTCTCGAGGCGGCGGCCTAGGGCGGGCTGCAAGTAAGGAGGATGGCTGAAGTAGCGGCGCTCGGAGGCTCAGCGAACCGATTGCTCTCGCCGATTAATCCACGGCGATCACATCCGCATCCGCGATGGCATATCGGGCGTAGCGAAAGTCGCGAATGTTCAGGATCTCGCCACCCGACCATTGCAGCAGGATAAAGTAGCTCGGCGCGCCGGAAGGGTCGGCGTCGTCGAACACCAGCACCGCGGGACGCCTCTCGACAAAACCCGCAGCGAGACGCCAGCCGGCGATTCGCGCGTAATTGCCGAAATAGTTAGCCACCTCGCGCCGGCCGTTCATCCGGCTCTGGTTGACGAGTTCGAGCCGGACCTCGTCGGCCAGCAGGTCGCGCAGCGCATCGAAGTCGCGCGCATTGAAGCGGTCGACATAAAGCGCAAGGCACCTGCGCTCGCGCTCCTCCAGCACAGGCGGCGCAAGGTCGTCAGGCTCGCCGGCCAGTTCGCGCAGCCGCATGCGGCCGCGATGCAGGGACGCCTTGACCGACGGCATGGTCAGGCCGGTAACGCTGCCGATTTCCTGCAGCGAATAGCCGAGAACGTCCATCAGGATGACGCTGCTGCGCTGCGCCACCGACAGGCGCATGAAGGTGCGCAGGCTTGCCGCGGCGGCCTGGCGATCGTCCACGGCGGATACAGGATCGGCGATCATTTCCGTTTCCTCGTCGGTTTGGACGGCGTCTCGCCGGGCGCGGCGGCGCAGGAAATCGAGCGCCGCATTGTGCGCGATGCGAAACAGCCAGCCCTCCGGCCGGGCGATTGGTCCCGCCTTGGGCAGGGCTTCCATGGCCCGCAGCAGCGCCTCCTGCAAAATGTCCTCGCCGTCGATGACGGAGCCGGTCATGCGCGCGCAATAGCGGTGCAGCTTTGGCCGCAATTCGCGAAACAGCCGGGCAAAAGCCTCGCTTCCCTCCGGCTGGTCGGCCCGCGGCGCGTTGGCGGGACTCTCGTTCACGCGCCGAGCATCCGATAGTCGCCGACTATGGTCGCCTCGTTCGCCTGCGGCTGCTCCATCACACGCTCCTTGAGATCGGCCTGGAATTTTCGAAATGCATCCAGTTTGGGGAGAGGACTGTCGCCGCCGTCGCTCTCCACCAGATGCACGAAAGAACCGTCAGCGAGCTTCAGGGCCATATAGCGGATGCCTTCCGGCGCTTGAGCGTGAAGCTCCTTGAACACATCCTTTATCAGGCGCTCGTTCTCCGCGATGCTTTCCGGCTTGGTCCGATATCGTACCAAAGTTCGTTTCATGGCAAGTTGCTCCATTTGTGTGTCTTGCCAAAAAGACGTCCGGGACATGCGAAAGGATTCGCTCGGGACCGAAAAATTCGGTCAAGCGAGACCTTCCAATCGCTATCCTGTGTCGGGTGCTGTCCGCTATGTGCCGTGCTCTACCGCTTTCGAGCCCCGCCGCCGGGCCGTGCGCCTTCGACGATGTTGAGATTGCGCACCGTCAGATCATCGACCTCCAGTGATCGTATCCGCGCCTTGCGGATTGAAAGACGGCCGATTGCCATAGCCCCGAAGGCGAGCGCGCCGACCGCTACCGCGCCTACGGCCATTGCCTGGAGCGCGGCCGATCTCGATTGCGCGACCTGCGATGGACGGATGCGGGTAAGCATGTTCAACGCTCCCGTGGTTTTTTTCGAATTTGGCCAACGCGCGCCGAGACTGGATGTTCCTGACATGCTGGCATCGCAATTCCGCTGCCACGATCGGATTTGCCCACGAGGCGGGCCATGCTACCGCTAGAGGCGAACGGAAAAGAAGCCGTCTTCAAGAGGAACAATCATGCCGAAGCTGAATGCCCATTTCGTCGTCCTCGCCGCCTCGATCCTTCTTGCGCCGGCCGCGCAATCCGCGGAACGGATGGTCGACTTCACTGTCGACGGGCAAAAGGTGATCGGCACTCTGGCGTTGCCTGACGGCGTCACAGCGCCGCCGGCCGTCCTCCTTCTGCACGGCTTTACCGGCAGCCGCGACGAGTTGGAGATCCCTTCCGAGAAGGAGGGCATTTTCGAGCGCGCCGCCCGCATGTGGGCGGACAAAGGCATCGCAAGCCTCCGTATAGACTTCCGCGGCAGCGGCGAGAGCGAAGGCAAGTTCGAGGACACCACGCTCGACGGGCAGATAAAGGACGCGCTGGCAGCGCTCGATTTTCTTGCAGCCGGCGGCGAAGTCGATAAGGACAGGATCGCACTGGTCGGCTGGAGCATGGGCGGCGCGGTTGCGTCTGCAGTCGCCGGCCGTACCGAACACGAGCTTACCTCGGTCTCGCTCTGGGCGCCGGGCACCAATATGGCCGGTTCGATGGCCTTCGTACTAGGCCATGAGACCGTCAAACAGGGCCTCGCCAGCGGCGGCCAGCCGGTGAGCGCGAAGCTGCCCTGGGGCGCCGAGGTCTCGCTCAAGACCGGCTTCTTCGATAGCCTCTATGCGATCGACCCCGTGGCGGAGATCACCCGATATGACGGGCCGCTTCTGGTCGCGGTCGGCACCAAGGACGACGTCGTCTTCCCGCAACCGGCGGCAGGCCAAGTGCTGCTCGATTACCATGACGGCCCGGAAGAACTGTGGGTCCGCCCGATGGACCACGTCTTCAACGCCTTCCAGGACGCCAAGACGGTCGACGAACTGATCGTCAAGACCGGCGACTTCATCGCGGAGAATCTACCGCAATAGATCGCTCTGGCCGCTGAGGAGCTAGATTCGTATCCCGAATCTGATCCCGTCATAGACCGCCGCGTGTATGTTGCGCGCTGCAACCGCGTCGCCGATGCGAAGCAGCGTGAAGCCGGCATCGAGGCTTTTCAGCGGGAAAATCTCGCCGCCCTCGACCAGCTTCTCGTAGTCGACCGCGCCGCCGTTCCTCGAAAGCGGCTTCAGCGCGAGATAGAGGTCGTCGAGCGGCAGCGTGCCGTGCTCCACCACCACTTGGTCGACGCGGCGCTCATCCCGCCAGCCTTTGGCGAAATCCGAGGAAAGCGTCGCAACCAGTTGATTTCCTTCGCGCCGTACCGCATGAAGCCGGGTGTTGATGGTGATGGTCACGCCCTTCTCGTGGAAGGCGCCCATATAGGGCACGTGGTTCATGCCGCCCATTTCCGGCGCGAAGAACCGCTCCGGCGAAACGAGTTCGAGCTTCGAGCCGGCATTGGCGATCAGTTCGGCCGCGGTCATGCCCTGATGGCCGCCATTGTCGTCGTAGAGAAGCACGTTTTCGGCCGGCTTCACGCTGCCCGCGACGATGTCCCAGCTCGAGGTGACGAGGTCGTCGCCCGTTTCCAGCGGCGGGTTCTGCGGCAGGCCGCCGGTGGCGACGATCACCACATCGGGTTTAAGCGCCAGCACGTCGTCCTTTTCCGCCCATGTGTCGTAGCGGATTTCGACTCCGAGCCTCTCCAGTTCGGATAGCCGCCAGTCGACGATGCCTATCAGTTCCCGTCGGCGCATGTTCTGCGCCGCGAGCCTGACTTGGCCACCCGCCTGCCCCGACGCCTCCAGCACCGTCACCGAATGGCCGCGCTCGGCCGCCACCCTGGCCGCCTCGAGCCCCGCCGGGCCTGCCCCCACCACCACGACTTTTTTCAGCGGACCGTCCGCTCGGGAAATAACATGCGGAATAGTCGCCTCGCGGCCGGTCGCGGCGTTGTGGATGCACAGCGCTTCGCCGCCCTCATAGATGCGGTCGAGGCAGTAGGTGGCGCCGACGCATGGGCGGATTTCGTGTTCGCGGCCTTCCATGACCTTGCGGACGATGTGCGGGTCGGCGAGATGCGCGCGGGTCATGCCGACCATGTCGAGTTTTCCGCCCGCGATGGCGTGCCGCGCCGTCGCGATGTCGGCGATGCGGGCAGCATGGAAGGTCGGAAATTTCGTCGCCGCCCTCACCTCGCCGGCAAAATCGAGATGCGGCGATGAGCGCATGCCGGTTATCGGGATGACATTGGTCAGTGCGGCGTCCGTCTGGATCGAGCCACGGATGATATTCAGGAAATCGAATTTTCCGGACGCCGCCAGCCGCCGGGCGATCTCGACGCCCTCGTCCTTCGACAGGCCCTTTTCGAAATCCTCGTCCGCCACCATCCGGATGCCGACGATGAACTCATCGCCGACCGCCTTGCGCACCGCATCGATGACCCGCCAGGTGAAGCGCAGCCGGTTGTCGAGCGATCCGCCATATTCGTCGTCGCGAAAATTCGTGGCCGGCGACCAGAACCCGTCCATCAGATGGCCGTAGGCCTCGAACTCCAGGCCGTCGAGGCCTGCCGCCTGCATCCTCTGCGCGGCCGACGCATAGTCGGCGACGATGCGGTCCAGATCCCAATCCTCGGCGATCTTCGGAAACGAGCGGTGCGCCGGTTCGCGCACCGGCGAAGCCGAGAGCACCGGCAGCCAGTCGGCCCTGTTCCAGCCTGTGCGGCGGCCGAGATGGGTGAGCTGGATCATCACCTTGCAGTCGTGCTCATGGCAGGAATCGGCGAGCTCGCGCATCCAGGGCACGATCTCGTCGCGATAAGCCTGGAGATTGCCGAAGGCCGCCGGACTGTCTCTGCTCACGATCGCCGAGCCCGCCGTCATGGTCAGCGCCATGCCGCCCTTGGCCTTTTCGGCATGGTAGAGCCGGTAGCGTTCCTTCGGCATGCCGTCTTCGGAATAGGCCGGCTCGTGCGCTGTCGACATGACGCGGTTCTTGAGCGTCAGGTGTTTCAGCTGATAGGGCTGAAGAAGCGGATCGTTGCTCATCATGGTCTTTTGTTCCGACACAATATGCTTATAAGCGCCCGCTAAAGCATGATCCCGCAGACTTTCCGGACGAGATCATGCGGCCAATCAACAAGTCTCATTCCGGTTGCATAGGAATGAGAGGAGCAGAAGATGACCGAAACCGACAGCCTTACCCAACTCGGCGCGCGTGTGGAAACGCCTGCCTCGCCGGAAACCGCCACCCTGGAGACCGTGCCGTATACGCGCGGCGACGGTCCGCCGGCGATCGTGCGCTTCACCTGCCCGGAATTCACCTCGCTCTGCCCGGTGACCGGCCAGCCCGATTTCGCGCATATCGTCGTCGATTACGCACCCGACGCCGCGCTCGTGGAATCGAAGTCGCTGAAGCTTTTTCTGACCTCGTTCCGCAATCACGGCGCGTTTCACGAGGATTGCACTGTCATGATCGGCCGGCGCATCATCGAGGCGACCAAGCCGCTGTGGCTGCGCATCGCCGGCTATTGGTATCCGCGCGGCGGCATTCCGATCGACGTGTTCTGGCAGACCGGCGCCCCGCCGGAAGGCGCCTGGCTGCCGGATACCGGCGTCGCGCCCTATCGCGGGCGGGGTTAAGCGGTGCGCCACGCTGCCCGTCATTTCGGATCTACCCCGTTCCGGCAGAGATTTTTCTCGAGGAAGGGAACAACCGCATTGCGGTATTTGCCCGCATCATAGCGCTGGAGATCGACATGCCCGGCGCCCTCGAACCACACCAACTCCGCACGCAGGTGCGAAGCCTGCTTCAGCGCGTGCGTCTGGCTCGGATCGATGAAGGGATCGGACGCGCCTGCAAGTAGCAGTGCCGGTCCGCCGATCCCGCCCATATGGTCGATTGGCCTGACATCCGCCGCGCCGTAGCCAAGTCTCAGCGGCATTTGCGAAAGGAGCAGCCATGCCTGCAGCTTGCGGGCGAAGGGGATTGGCGACCGTAAGGCGGTTGTTTCGATAAGCGTCGCGTAGAGCTGTTCCAGAACGTAGGCGTCCGCTGGCTCTTTGTCGGCGGCAAAGACTAAGGCGGCCGCGCCAAGGGATGATCCGACGGCGCCGATCCGCTGCCCGTCAAAGCGGCCCTTCGCAAAAGTAAGGATGCGGTGCACATCTTCAGCCTCTGCATAGCCAAAGCCGCGCATGGTCCCGGCGCTTTCGCCGTGGCCGGAGAGATCGAAAAGCGCGACCGAATAGCCGAAGGCAAAAAGCAGCTTTGCGCGCGCGACCATGTCGGCCTTGCTCGCACCTCGTCCATGGAGAAGCACGACAACAGCGCAGCTGCCGGGGCGCTCGGCCACCCATCCGGAAAGTTCAGGACGCGCCAGGTCGGCGAGGGCAACCGTTTCGAGGGGAAAATCAGCCGGCGGCCTGAGAACCGCCCGCGGCACACGCGCAATCGCCTCGGAACCAACCGACCATAGTCCCGCGCCAAGCAGCGTCAGGGGCACCAGCACTGCAAGGGGAGAGGCTCTAAGCATCTGCGAACCCGCCTACATCAGTGCAGCGGCAGCCGGCGGTAGCGGCCGGGATTGTCGGGATCACTGAAATGGCCCATCGGGCCATTCTCGGCAAAATGCTTCGCCCAGCGGCTCATCGCTTCCGGATCAAGCTCGACACCTAGCCCGTCGCCTTCCGGCACCCGGACTGTGTTGTTCGTCTGGCGGAAAGGGCCATTTCTGACCACATCGCCGATCTGCCAGCGAAACAGCGACTGCGATGCCTCCGTGATCCAGGGCGTCGCCGCGACGACGTGCAGATAGGCGGCGGTCATGATGCCGAGATCGTTGGAATAGCACCAGAAGCCCTTTCCCATCGCTTCGCAGGCGGCGATGAATTTGAGCGTCTTTGACAACCCGCCGAGCGCCGCGAAGTTACAGACGAAATAGTCGGGCGCACCGAGCGCCACCGCCCGCCTCAAATCCGGGATATGAGTTGAGAAAGGAATGGTCGAGTGCTGTCTCAGCGCCGCCATTTCCTCGAAAGTAGCCACCGGGTCTTCGTAGTTCCGGATGTCGTAAGGCTCGATCTCGCGAAGCACCCGGCGCGCCGTCGTGAGCGACCACTGCATGTTGGAATCAAGCTTGAGCTGGACATCCAGCCCCAGCGCCTCGCGCAGTTTCCTGACGGTCCGGATCTCCAGCCCCGGATCGCCCATGATCAATTTGCCCTCGAAAATCGTGGAGCCATGCTCCTCCCGCATCTTGAGGCAATAATCGACGATGGCCTCCGGCGTCATCTCGCCGCCGGCGCCGTCATGCGCGGGACGGAAGGCGAAATATTCGGAAAACGGGATGTCCTTGCGGACCGCGCCGCCGAGAAGCTTGTAAAGCGGCATGCCGAAAACCTTGCCGCGGATGTCCCAGAGCGCAAGCTCGACCGCGCCGAAGGCAACCGAGGAAGCGTTCTCCCCGGTGTTGGCGGTGATCTGCCACGGCGGCACGCAGCGTGCCTCGCAGTCGGCGAGGTCGAGAGGGTCGGCGCCGATCAGCGCCGGCGCAATCTCGGCCTTTATGACCTCGCCGAAATGCCACCACGGCGCTTCGCCCAGACCCACCACGCCTGCGTCAGTCTCGACCTCGACGATTGATTTCGAGGCGCCGCCATAGAGGCCGGCGGTCCACCAGAAGGGGGCATCCAGCGGCACGTTGACATGGGTGACGCGGATATTGGTGATCTTCATCGCACAGCCCTCAACACCAAGCGTCACTCAGCCCTGCGGCGGGTCGTCGATCGCCGCCCAAGAGCGCCGTCAATCACGGCGCCGTCATGCCGTCTCAAGCCAAACCTTCTGCAGGTCCATCTGGAAGGTCGGATGGATGCCATGATCCTTCACCGCCTCGGCCATGTGGCAATAGAGAGATTGCCAGAATGGCTGGATGATGACGCCGGAGTCCTGGAGTATCTGCTCGACCTCCCTCATGACCTCGCGGCGTTTTTCGGGATCGACGATCGCAAGCGCCTCATTGAGCTTGGCGTCGAATTCAGGGTTGGAGTAGCCGCTCTCGTTCCAGGCCTCTCCCGTCCTGTAGCCAAGCGCCAGGACCTGCACCCCTAGCGGACGCATGTACCAGATGGTCATCGAATAGGGATATTTCGTCCAGTCGTTCCAGAAGGTGGAGCCCGGCAGAACCGTGCGCTTCACTTTGATTCCGGCTTCGCGGAGTTGCGCCGCGATGGCGTCGCCTGTGTTCTTCTGCCAGTCGTCCTCGACGGTTATCAGATCGTGCTCGAAATCGATCTGCCCGGCCTCTTCCAGAAGCTTTTTTGCACCTTCCAGATCGCGCTGCTTCTTCGGCAGTTCCGCGTATTCGGGATGAATCGGGCTGACGTGGTGGTTTTCTCCCACCGTGCCGCGGCCGCTATAGCCGAGTTGCAGCACCACATTATTGTCCACCGCCATCTGCAGGGCATTGCGCACCCGCTGGTCGTCGTATGGCTTGTGGGTCACGTTGGTGCGCGCCACCAGCGTTGTCGCCGTCGCCACTTCCGATTTCACCAGGCCCATGCCGTCGAGTATGTCCACATAATCGGCCGGCGTCTCGAAATTGGCCTGGATCTCTCCGGATTCGAACGCATTCAGCATCGCCGCCGGATCGGTGCCGTAGTCGATGAATTCGACTCCGTCCAGCAGCGACTCCCCGCCCCACCAGCTTCCATTTTCACGGCGTTTGACCACGGCTTTGGAGCCGACGTCGTAAGAAACGAGTTCGAACGCCCCGGTGCCTATCGGCTTGGCGATCGGATCGGCGCCGTCCGCCTCGAAGTTCCGGTGCACGACGAGCGCCGGATAGTCCGTCAGGTTGGGAATGATCGAAATGTCCGGGTTATTGAGCGCCAGCTTCACCGTGTGGTCGTCGACGCGGGTGATGGCGCCTTCTCTGGCACGGCCGGTCGCCTCGTCGATCAGCGAGCCCACCCGCGCGGCCATGGAGTTGCCCGTGGCCGCCTTGTCGCACCAGCGGTTGAGGTTGAAGATCACGTCGTCGGCATTGAACTCATCGCCATTGTTCCAGGTCACGTCTTTCCTGACGTGCAGGACATATTCGGTGGCTTCGTCATTCACGTCCCAGCTTTCGAGCAAAACCGGCTCGAAAGTGAATTCCCGCGTGTATTTGACCAGCGGTTCCAGGAAAGTCCGGGTGATGTTCGCCATCTCCACCCAGTCATAAGTGCGCGGATCCTTCTGCGCCTTCACGGCCATAGCCACCTTCAGCACGCCGCCCTTCTTCGCTTCCTGGGCCAGCGCCCGCGTGGGAGCGGCCAGCCCGATCATGCCATAGGCGAATGCGGTCGATGCGCCCATCGCACTCGCCATCGCCAGGAATTCGCGCCGATCCATGCGCCCGGCCCGAGCCGCCTCGGCCATTTGCTCGATGACCGCGGGGACGCGGTCTTCATTGCTCCTGAAGAATGCCATGTGTTCCTCCCAATGTTCCCTTGTTGCTTGTGCTCGCCGCCTCAGTACCAGGCGTCGTCCATCTGGCCCTTCCGGCGCGCCATGAAGTCCTTCAGGGCTTCGTCGATCCCTTCGTCGAGCGGCGGGGCCTCATATTCGGCGAGCGCCTTCTTCCAGCGCTTGTTGGCGCGGATGGCGGCGTCTTCGCTTCCCGCCGCCTCCCATTTCTCGAAAGGCTCATTGTCAGCGACCTCGGAATCCCAGAACGCGGTTTCGTAGTTCTGCATGGTGTGGGCGCAGCCGAAGAAGTGGCTGCCCGGCCCAACCTCCTTAAAGGCGTCCAGCGCAAGCTGGTTGTCGTCGATCCTGACGCCGTCGAGATAGGTGTGCAGCGCGCCGCAGAAATCCGCGTCCATGACGAACTTTTCGTAGGACATGGACAAAAGCCCGTCGAGGAAACCGGCTGAGTGGAGAATAAAATTCGCGCCGCAATGGACCGCGGCGAGCATCGACATGGTGCCCTCGTTCATCGCATGCGCGTCCGGCAGCTTCGACGTGGTGAAGTTGCCAGAACAGCGCAGCGGCAGGTTCAGCCGCCGCGCAAGCTGCCCGATCACCATCGAGCCGATTGCCGGCTCCGGCGTGCCGAAGGTCGGCGAGCCCGAGCGGAGCGACATGGAGGACAAGAAATTGCCGAAGATCACCGGCGCTCCGGGGCGTTCGAGCTGCGTCAGCGCGCACCCGGCCATGGTTTCGGCGAGCGACTGGGCGATGGCGCCGGCGTTGGTCACCGGCCCCATGGCGCCGCCGAGGATGAACGGCACGATCACCGCCGCCTGGTTGGCGCGGGCATAAGCGCGCAGCGCCGTCGTCATCGTCGCATCCCAGACCAGCGGCGAGTTGACGTTGACGTTGCCGAGGATGACGCAGTTCTCGTCGGCGAATTTCTCGCCGAAGACGATGCGCGCCATGTCGATCGAATCTTCCGCCCGGCTCTCCGCCGTCACCGACCCCATGAAGCCCCGGTCGGAATATTTGACGTGGGAATACACCATGTCGAGATGGCGCTTATTCACCGGCACATCGACCGGCTCGCAGATCGTGCCGCCGGAATGGTGCAGCCAGGGCGACGACTGCGCCAGCTTCACGAAATTGCGGAAATCCTCGATCGTGCCGTAGCGGCGGCCCTTGTCGAGGTCCATGACGAAGGGCGAGCCGTAGGCCGGCGAGAAGACCACATTCTTGCCGCCGATCTTCACCGAATTGGCGGGATTGCGAGCATGCTGCGTGAATTCGGCCGGCGCTGTCCTCAATATCTCGCGCAGCATACCGGGTTCGAACTTCACCAGCGCGCCATTGATGTTCGCCCCCGCCCGCTTCCAGTGGTCGAGCACAACCGGGTCGTCGCGAAACTCGATCCCGATCTCGGCCAGGATGCGATCTGCCGTCGCCTCGATGCGAAGCAAGTTCTCCTCGGACAAAATATCGTAGGTCGGGATGTTGCGGGCGATATAGGGCCGGCCGTGGCCCTGGCTGCCGTGCGAGCGAAGTTCGCGCCGCGCGACCCTGCCGCCGCCGCGCTCGCGGCGGGGCGCCGGTTTCTCAATCATTTCGCCCGTCGTTTCGGCCATTTCGCCTCCGGCAAATCATCGACCTTGTTTTCATGAAGCTAGCCGCACGTTCTGTCGTTGTGACGCTGGAAAATCCTCATGGCTTCTATAAGCTGCGCTTATGCAAAGCCTCCGCCATCTCCTCCCCTCCGCGGGCGCCCTCATTGTCTTCGAGGCTGCCGGAAGGCTTGGCAGCTTTACCGCCGCCGGGCGAGAGCTCGGCATGACGCAGGCCGCCGTCTCCTACGCTGTCCGCGGACTGGAACGGCAACTCGGCGTGACCCTGTTCCTGCGCAAGCATCGTCAGGTGCGGCTGACGGAGGCCGGTGAGCGCTTCTTCGCCGACGTCACGCTCGGTCTCTCGCATATTCGCAAGTCGGCCGAAGAGTTGCGCGCCTTCGCAGGCGGCGGACATGTGACGCTCTCGGCGTCCACTGCCTTTGCCTCCTTCTGGATGATGCCGCGGCTGCAGCAGTTCCGCGACGACCTGCCCGGCACCGATCTGCGCATCCAGACCTCGGACCGGGACATAGACCTCATCGCCGAAGGCATCCCGCTCGGCATTCGCGGCGGGGCGCCGGCGGATTTTCCATTCTACGAGTGCCTGCCACTGGCGCAGGAGGAGATCTACGCCGTGGCGGGCGCGTCCTATGCCGGCCGCAACGGCGCGCCTAAATCGGTTGCCGAGCTGACGCGCCACCGTCTCATCCACCTCGAGGAGCCGTTCCGAGAGGCCGCGACGTGGAATGAATGGTTCCAATCGGCCGGCATCAACGGCGCAGTGGCCAATCGCGGGCTGCTCATCAATGACTATGTCCCCGTCATCCAGGCGGTAATGGGGGGCCAGGGCATCGCGCTCGGCTGGCGGCACTTGACCGACAGGCTGGTCGAGAGCGGTCTGCTGGTTCAGGTCACCGACCATGTGATGAGGACCGGCAAGGCCTTCCACGTCGTCTGGCCGAAAAATCGCGAGTTGTCGGCCAGCGCGAGAAAGGTGCGCGACTGGCTCGCCGCGCAGGCGTGAGGCGCTTTCGCTCAAGCGCAGAATCCGCATATGATGCGGCCATGCCGATACGCCAGCTTTCAGAAACGATGATCAACCAGATCGCCGCCGGCGAGGTCATCGAGCGTCCGGCGAGCGTGGTCAAGGAACTGGTGGAAAATGCCATCGATGCGGGGGCAGCCCGCGTCGAGATCGTCACGGCCGGCGGCGGGCTCAATCTGGTTCGCGTCAGCGACGACGGCTCCGGCATTCCGGAAGACGAATTGGAACTGGCGGTGGCGCGCCACTGCACGTCGAAGCTCTCCACCGACATACACGACATACGCTCGCTCGGCTTTCGCGGCGAAGCCCTGCCCTCGATCGGCTCGGTAGCGCGGCTGACGATCCGCTCGCGCACGGCGACAAGCGACAGCGGCGCCGAGATCGCGGTCGAGGGCGGCCGCCTCGCGCCGGTGCGTCCGGCCGCAGCCAATCGCGGCACCACGGTCGAGGTCCGCGATCTGTTCTTCGCAACGCCGGCGCGCCTCAAATTCATGAAGGGCGAACGCGCCGAGAGCACGGCCACGGCCGATATCGTCAGGCGCATCGCCATCGCCTTTCCGGCGGTGCGCTTCACGCTTTCCGGCCCGGATCGCTCGACGCTGGAGTTTCCGGCCGCCGACGACAGCGCCGAGGGCCGACTCAGCCGCATCGCGCAGGTCATGGGCGCGGAATTCCCCGACAATTCGATCGCAATCGACGCTGTGCGCGAAGGCGTGCGGCTTACGGGGCATGTCTCGATCCCGTCCTACAACAGAGCCAACGCGCTGCAGCAATACGCCTATGTCAACGGCCGCCCGGTGCGCGACAAGCTGATCGCCTCGGCCATTCGCGGCGCTTTCGCCGACGTGTTGCCGCGCGACCGCCACGCGGTGACGGTGCTGTTCCTGACGCTCGATCCGGCGACCGTCGACGTCAACGTCCACCCTGCCAAGGCGGATGTCCGTTTCCGCGACCCCGGCCTGGTGCGCGGGCTGATCGTCGGCGCGATCCGCGAGGCGCTCGCCAATGCCGGCATGCGCGCGGCAACCTCGGGGGCGGCGGCGATGATGGGCGCGTTCCGCCCGGGTCCGGCGCCCTACGGCCATCCCGGTCCGGCCAATGGCCACCGCTCCTTCAATCCGGGCTTCCGCGCCTCGACCTCGGCCGGTTTCGAGGCGAGGCGCTCGCCGCACCGCCCGCTCGACGGCTTCGCCGAGCCGGCGCAGACGGCCTTCGACGCAGGCCCGCTCGCCAGTGCGGATTCGCGCGGCGGCCATGGCGAAGTGGCGGAAGAGCTGCTGCAGGCGCAGCTGGGCGCTGCAAGAGCACAGGTGCATGAAAACTACATCGTCGCGCAGACGCAGGATTCGCTGATCATCGTCGACCAGCATGCGGCGCATGAACGCCTTGTCTATGAGGCGCTGAAGCAGGCGCTGCATTCGCGGCCGGTTCCCGCGCAGATGCTGCTCCTGCCGGAGATCGTCGACCTGCCCGAGGACGACGCCTCGCGCATCGCGGCGCATTCCGACATGCTGAAGAAATTCGGGCTCGGCGTCGAGCGCTTCGGGCCGGGCGCCGTCGCGGTGCGCGAGACCCCCTCCATGCTCGGCGAGACCAATGTGCAGCAGCTCGTCCGCGACCTCGCCGACGAAATCGCCGACAACGACACCACCGACACGCTGAAGGACCGGCTTGACCGCATCGCCGCGACCATGGCCTGCCATGGCTCGGTGCGCTCCGGCCGGCGGCTGAAGCCGGAGGAGATGAATGCGCTCCTGCGACAGATGGAGGCGACGCCGGGCTCCGGCACCTGCAACCACGGTCGCCCGACCTACATCGAGCTGAAGCTCGCTGACCTCGAGCGGCTGTTCGGGCGGCGCTGAAACGCCCGATCTGTCTGCAACCCGCCGGCGCGCTACATCCTCCCTCAGGGCATGACGGAGGAGAGCCATGATTACGGGTGCGCATGTGATCATCTACAGCAACGACGCGGATGCCGACCGGGCGTTCTTCCGCGATACTTTGCGGTTTCCCGGTGTCGATGCCGGCGGCGGCTGGCTGATATTCGCCTTGCCTCCCGCCGAAGTCGCGATCCACCCGACGGCGGAGAGCGAGACCCACGAACTCTACCTGATGTGCGACGACATCAACGCCGCCGTCCGTGAGCTGAATTCGAGCAATGTCGAATGCACCGCGGTAACCGACGAAGGATGGGGTCTGCTGACTCATGTCCCGCTTCCTGGCGGCGGAAAGCTTGGGCTCTACGAGCCAAGGCACCCGGTGCCGGGCCGGATCAGAGCAGCCTGATCACCACTTCGCGCGGCCGGAATCCGGAGAGCATAAATGTCGCCGCCGTGGGCGTCTCGCCTTGACCTCGTCCTGGATTTGTGGCGGAAGAAACGGGTGACAGCGCCAGAGTACGTCCGATGATGAACCGCTTCGAAGGCCCCGGCGCCAGGGAAGCCCGCATTCGCTACCTCGACGGAGATTTCCAGGTCACCAGCCCTGGATCCTTCGTCCGCTGCGCTGTGACCGGCGAGCAGATCCCGCTCGATGAGCTCAAATACTGGAGCGTCGCGCGGCAGGAGCCTTACCTCAACGCCGCAGCCTCGCTGACGCGCGAGATCGAGTCCGATCCAAGCCTGCGCAAACGGTAGGTATGGCTCAGCCGCCGTTGCGCCGCCGACGCCAGGCGGCCAGCGTCTCTTCGATGATGCGTGCAGGCGCGTGGTCGAGGTCAAACACCGTTTCGATCTCCAGGACATCCAGACGCTTCAGGAAATCCGCCGGCGCTCCGCCATTGCGCAGCCTGGCCGCATCCTTGGCGGTCGTCACCAGCCGCAACTGTCCAGCGCGCGCGGTGGCGGCAAGTTCCTGCAATTCGTCGTCGCTGTAGAAATGATGGTCGGGAAATGCGCGCGTCAGCGCGACGACGCCACCCGCATCGGCGACGGTATCAAAGAATTTTTCGGGATGTCCGATGCCGGCGAAGGCAAGGAACCGCTTACCGGAAAACCGGCCGGCATCCTTCGGCCGCGTCGCCGCCTCGAACACCGGCTTGCCGGCGCGAGCGGCCTTGCGCACCGCCTCATCGCCGCCGCTGCCCGTTCCCATCTTTAGGAGAGCGTCGGCGAAACGCAGCTGATCCACAAGCGGCGCGCGCATCGGGCCGCCGGGAATGACATGGCCGTTGCCGAGACCGTAGCGCGCATCGACCACCAACAGCGCGTAGTCGATATGGATGCGCGCGCTCTGGAAGCCGTCATCCATGATCAGGAAATCGCACCCCTGTTCGACGAGCAGCCCCGCGCCGGCCGCCCGGTTCGGCGTCACGGCCACCGGCGCATGTTCGGCGAGAAGCAGCGGCTCGTCGCCGACATGCTTGGCGCTGTCATGCGCTGGATCGACGATATGCGGCTCGGCGAAGCTGCCTCCATGGCCTCGCGAAAGGACGCCGGGCTTCAGCCGCATGCGCTTCGCCTGTCTGGCCAGCGCGATGGCAACCGGGGTCTTGCCGGTGCCTCCGACCGTGAAATTGCCGATGCAAAGAACCGGCAGCCCGACCTTCTCCCGCCTCGCCGCCGCCATCCTGCGGCTCGCCACGTATCCATAAAGCGCCGAAACCGGCGACAGCGCATAAGCGCGCCAGTCCGGCTTCTGCCACCAGAAGGGAGGCGCTTCGCTGGTCATACTACCTGCCCGGCCTTTCGAGCCGCGCCTTGACCACCAGCGGCTGGATGAACGGCTCGAGCGCCCTGAGCGTGATGGCGAGCGCGCCGCGCATCTGGTCGACGGTCGCCGCGGCTGCCGCCATCATCTCATGGCGGGCGACCTCGTTGACGAGCAGGTAATTGACCGCGCCGGCCAGCATGTCGCGGTCGCGCACCAGCTTCGCCCCGCCGCTGTCGATCAACCGCTGATAGGCTTCCCGGAAATTCTGCACGTTGCGGCCTGCCAGGACGGCGGTGTCGAGCATCGCCGGCTCCAGTGGATTCTGTCCACCTTCCGACGTCAGCGAGCGCCCGACAAAGGCGATTTCGGTCAGGCGGAGGTAAAGCCCCATCTCGCCGATCGTGTCGCCGAGCAGAATGTCGGTGTCTGCGGTTACCTTCGCGCCGGCGCTGCGCCGGGCGACGTTCAGGCCCATGGCGGTGAACTGGGCGGCGATCGCGTCCGTGCGTTCGGGATGGCGTGGTACGATGACGGTGAGGAGGCCGCGATGGCGTCCGCGCAGCATCGCATGGACCTCCGCCGCCACCGCCTCCTCGCCGTCATGGGTGGAGACGGCCGCCCAGGTCGGACGCCGGCCGATCTGACGCTGCAGCGATGCCAACGCCTTTCCGTCTGCGGGCGGCGGCACGGTGTCGACCTTCAGATTGCCCGACACGGTGACCGGCCTGGCGCCCAGGGCCTGGAAGCGCTCGCCGTCCGCCTCCGACTGGGCGACCACATGCGCCAGATTCTCGAACAGCGCCTCGGCCAGATAGGCGCGCTTCTTCCACGATTTGAAGGAACGGTCCGAAAGCCGTCCATTGACCAGCACCTGCGGCACCCGCCGCGAGCCGAGTTCCAGTATGGTCATCGGCCAGATTTCGGATTCGGCAATGATGGCGAGATCGGGCTGCCAATGGTCGAGGAAGCGGCTTACCGCCGGCTTCAGATCAAGCGGCACATATTGATGGATGATGCTGTTTCCCAGGCGCTCTTCCGCCACATGCGCGGAGGTTACCGTGCCGGTCGTCAGCACCACGTTCACGCCGTAGCCCAGTATATGCTGCACCAGTGGAACGACGGCGATCGTCTCGCCGACGCTCGCGGCATGCACCCAGATCACCGGCCCGCTTGGGCGTTCCCTGCCCGCCAGGCCGTAGCGTTCACGGCGGCGAGTGCGGTCTTCCTTGCCCTTGGAGGCGCGCCAGGCGACATAGGTGCCGATCAGCGGATAGACGGCGGCGCCCGCAAGGCGGTAGCTCGACAGCAATGCGCGCGCCCAGCGTTCACTCATCGGGCACCGTCGGCGATGCGGTAGGCGTCTTCCGTCGCGGCGTTGAGCGAGGCGGTCACCTCCTGGCGCTTCAATTCCATCTCGGCCTCGTCCGCCTTAGCGGAAACAAGGACGGGCTCGCCGACCGTCACGGCGCAGCGCCCGAACGGCATGTTGACGGTCGTCTTGTCCCAGCTCTTCTCCAGCACCTTGCGGCGGCTGGTGGTTATCGCCACCGGAACGATCGGCCGACCGGTCAGCCGCGCCAGCGTCACGATGCCGAGTCCGGCCTGACGCGGTGTCCCATGCGGAATGTCTGCGATCATGCAGACATTCATGCCGGCATCGAGCGCCTTTTTCAGGGCGATGAGCGCACGCGCGCCGCCCTTGTCGAGATGGCGCTTGTCGACCCGGCCGCCCGAACCGCGCACCGCCTGCAGGCCGAATTTCTCGACCACCAGCGCGTTGAGCTCGGCATCGGCGCTGCGCGAAACCATCGCCACCAGCCCTCGCCCGCGCGGATAGACCGCCGGCGCGAGCAAGTGCTGGCCATGCCACATCGCGACGATAGCCGGCGCCATTTCGGCGTTCGCCTTCTCCAGGTCGGCGGAGCCCTTGGCCAGCGGATTGGTGAACCTGACGAGCCGCAGCCAATGCACCAGCATCGTGGCGATGGCGCCTTTGACGAAGCGCGACTGCGCCAGCGGCTTGCGCGCCTTGCGCCAGAAGGTCTTCAGCGCACCGGCGTCGCGCTTTTTCTTGGCCTTGGCCCGGATGGCCGTCGGCGCGCCTGGTCCGGACGTCATCAGCTCGAACCGGATGCCTTGGCCTCTGGCTGCAGCAGGCGGTGCAGATGGACCACGAAATAGCGCATGTGAGCGTTGTCGACGCTGGCCTGCGCCTTGGCTTTCCAGGCCGACTTCGCCGACGCGTAGTCGGGATAGATGCCGACAATATCGAGCGCGTCGAGATCGCGGAACTCGGTCGAGCCCAGCGACTTCAGTTCGCCCCCGAACACCAGATGCAAAAGCTGTTTGTTTCCGTCGTTCTCGGGCATCGTCTTCCTTGAATCCATGTTCGGCAAACGGCAACTGTCTAAAGCAGTTCGGTTCGGTTTGAAACTATTTCCAGCTGGTTTGGTCTGTACCCGCCAGGGTGTATCGAGGTTCGGGTCAGGCCGAGTCGAAAATGGTAGATTTCGAGAACCGGAACGGAGCGTACGTTTGATACGTGAGTACCGGAAGCGCAGAAATCTGCCATTTGCAGGCCGGCCTCACCTGAATCTCGACACACCTACGCCTGCTCGGCGATCACGCGGCCCATCACGTCCAGCAACCTGCCGCTGCCGGCCACGAGCTTGCCATGCGTGGTGACCGCGCCGCCATAGACCGGCGGCTTGCCCTTGTAGGTCAGCACCTTGCCGCCGGCCTCGCGCAATATCAGGTCGGCGGCGGCGAGATCCCAGTCCTGGGCGTTCGGTTTGATGAATGTCGCATCGAGCTTGCCGTCGGCGATCATCGCTATCCGGTAGGCCAGTGATGGTATGTAGGCTATCGGCCGGCAACGGTCGCGCCAGTTCTGCGGCATTGCATTGATCATCTGCTTGGGGCCGGCGATTTCAGGCGCATCGCCGATGTCGCGCACTTCGAGCGCCGCTCCGTTCTTCCTGGTGCCCATGCCTGGCGCGGCCCAAAAAGTTTCGTCGCGCGCCGGGCATTCGAGCACGCCCGCTATCGGCGCGCCTTCCTCCACCACAGCGATGCTGACGCACCATGCGGTCCGGCCATCGAGAAAGCCGCGTGTTCCGTCGATCGGATCGACCACGAAGAGACGCCGCGAGCCAAGCCTCTCTGCCGAATCGAGCGTCTCTTCAGACAACCAGCCATAGTCCGGCCGCGCCGCCAGCAGCGTCTCTCGCAAATAGCGGTCGACCGCGAAATCGGCCTCGCTGACTGGGGATTGGCCAGTTTTCATCCACACTTCCGGACTTTGCCTGAAGTAACGCAGCGCGATCTTGCCGGCCTCGCGCGCCGCCTCCCGCAACAGCGGCAGATCGCTGGTCGTTTCGGCCGCGTCCACTCGATCAACTACCGGCAAGGGTCATTCCTTCGATCAGCAGCGTCGGCGCGGCGGTGGCGAAATTGCGATCGAGGTCGCTCGCAGGCGCCATGTTCAGGAACATGTCCTTGAGGTTGGAGGCGATAGTCACCTCGGAAACCGGATGGGCGAGCTCGCCATTCTCGATCCAGAAGCCCGAAGCGCCGCGGCTGTATTCGCCGGTGATCATGTTGACGCCCTGGCCGAACACTTCGGTGACGTAGAAGCCGGTCTTCAGCGACGCGATCAGTTCCTCCGGCGTTCTTTCTCCCGGCTCGATCGAGAGGTTTGTCGAGGACGGCGACACCGACGAGCCGCTGCGGGCGCCGCGGCCATTGGTCGTGAGCCCGAGTTCCTTCGCCGCCGAGGTCGACAGAAACCAGTGCATGAGCACCCCATTTTCGACCATCGTCAGCTTCTGTCCCTCGACTCCCTCGCCGTCGAACGGCCGCGAGGCCTGGCCCCGCACACGGAGCGGTTCGTCGATCACGGTAATGGCGGAGGCCGCCACCTGCTTGCCCATCATGTCGCGCAGAAAGCTGGTCTTGCGCGCGACCGACGCGCCATTGATCGCGCTGGCGAGATGGCCCGCAATGCCCCGCGCCACGCGCGGATCGAACACCACGTCCACTGGCCCGGTCTTGGCCTTGCGTGCGTTCAGCCTGCGCACCGCACGTTCGGCCGCCCGGCGTCCAACCCATTGCGGCGAATCGAGGTCCACAAAATGCTGGCGCGAGGAAAACTCGTAGTCGCGCTCCATGCCAGTGCCCTCGCCGGCGATGACGCTGGCCGAGCGCGAAAAGCGCGAACCGACATAATGGCCGAGAAAGCCGTGCGATGTAGCCAGCACCAACCCGCCAAGGCCGGCGCTCGCGCTGCTGCCGCTCGAATTAGTGACGCCGGGCACAGCCAGCGCCGCCTCTTCGGCGGCGAGCGCATCCTCCTTCAGCTTTTCGGCTGAGACGGCAGTCGGGTCGAAGAGATCGAGATCGCGTATTTTCGAGGCCAGTAACGAGGCGTCGGCAAGGCCCTGATACGGATCCTCGGGCGAAACCTTGGCCATCGCCACGGCTCGTTCAGCAAGCGTCTTCGGATCGGAAGCTGCGGTCGCCGAAACACTGGCGACCCGCTGGCCGACGAAGACCCGCAGCGAAACATCATCGCTTTCGGAAGCTTCGGTTCCTTCGACCTTGCCGAGACGCACCGAGACACTGGTCGAGCGGCCGCGCACCGCGACCGCATCCGCTGCGTCGGCGCCGGCCGTCTTGGCGGCCTCCACCAGGGCCGCGACCTGGTCGGTCAGTTTCGCGGCATCGGGCGCTTCGTTCATTTGGTCATTCCTGTTCGGTTCGCAGAGCGGCGCGTGCGCTTGCCAGAACCATCTATTGCCCTGCCCCTGCTTGTGCAATGGCGCAAGAAGCCACAGGCCGTCACCGGCGATGGCTCGTCATTTCGTCTTGGATGGCCGGTTCGGACCGCGCGATGCCTATAACTGCGCCACCTTTTCGCGCACGCCGACCGCCTTCTCCACCGCGCGTTTCAGTTCGTCCTTGATCGCCGCCGTCTCGTGCATCACAGCGTCGATCTTCAGGAAATTGAGCGCGCGGAAACGCGAAACCGGCGGCCGCAGGAATATATCGGGCTGACTTTGCAGCAGCTTGGCGGCGATGATCGACTGCATCATCAATTGCGACGCGCCAAACATCAGGTCGATCGAATTGGGTTTCTTGCGGCCGTTTTCGTCCGGTGCGCCGACGACGTCGATTGCGATCACGATGTCGGCCTCGCCGGTCACGAGGTCGAATGGGACGGGATTGTAAATTCCGCCATCGATCAGCAGCCGCCCGTTGCGGCGGACCGGACGGAATATGGCCGGTATCGCCGCCGACGCGGCGAGCGCCGAGTGAAGGTCCCCTTCGCTGAAAACTTCCAGGCTATGGCCGAAGAAATCGGTGGCGGTGACCTTGAGCGGAATCTGCAGTTCGGCGAAGGTATCGGGGATCGCGTCGGGCAAGAACGCCTTGATAATGCGTTCGATGTTGAACTGGCTGACGCGTATTCCGCTTTCCATCACTTCGGCGAAGCTGCCCGGACGGGCGCGCCACATGCGGCTCGCCACCTCCGTGCGCCGGCACAGGATCGAGCGGGCAAAGTCGTGGATTTCCTTGCCGGTCATCCCCGCAGCCATCCCCGCGCCCATGATAGCGCCGATCGACGAACCCGATATTGCGACCGGCTTGATGCCAAGTTCGTCCAACGCCTCGATGACATGAATGTGGGCGAGGCCCCGTGCTCCGCCGCCGCCGAAAGCTATCGCGAAGGTCGGGTTCATTCCTTGTTCCCGTCCGTCACTGCCGGCCCGACGATCAGCACGGCGGGCTCAGCCAAGAGCAGCTTCCGAGCCGCCGCTTTGGCGTCGTCCAGGGTCACCGCATTGATCAGGTCGGCGCGCCGGTCCATGTAGTCGATGCCGAGATCCTCTATCTGCAACTCCACCAGCGTGGCCGCGATTGCCGCCGACGAATCCAGATTGTTGATGGCATAGGAGCCGATCAGATACTTTTTCGCCGCTTCGAGTTCAGCCTCGGTCGGCCCATCTTCGGCCATCTTCCGCACCACGTCGCGAATGACAGAGAGCGTTTCGTCCGCCTTGTCGGCGCGGGTCGAGGTGCCGATCACCAGCGCCGCGGCATGCTCGCGATTGACGATCGAAGAGCTGATCCCGTAGGTGAGGCCGCGCCTCTCACGCACTTCCTCGAACAGACGCGACGAAAACGAACCGCCGCCGAGCACATGGTTCATCAGCACGGCTCCGAAGAATTCCGGCTCCTCGCGCTCGATCCCGGGATAGGCAAGCTGCAGTGAGGCCTGCGGCAATGCATATTCGACGCGGATTTCCTGGTCGAGCTTCGGCTTTACATAGTCGACCGCCCTCAACGCCGGCTTCTCCGGCAGGCCGGAAAACAGCCTGTCCAGTTCTTTGGCGAGTGTCTCGGCGTCGATTGCGCCCACCACCGCTACATGCAAATTGCCGCGGGCGAAGTTTGCCTTGTGGAATGCCCTAAGATCCTCGGCACTGATAGCGGCCAGCGACGCCTCCGTGCCCTCGTCGCGGCGCGCATAGGGATGGTCGCCGTAGAGTGCGGCCGCCCATTGATACTGTGCTGCCGTTTCAGGATCGCGCTGACTGGAAACGATGCCCGAGACGATCTGGCTGCGAATGCGGTCGATTGGGGCCGCATCGAAACGCGGCTTCTCGATCGCGACTTGCAGAAGCGCAAGCGCCTCGTCCTTGCGGTCGGCCAGCATTCGCATCGATCCGTAAACATGGTCGCGGCCCGCGCTGAACCGCATCTCGGCGCCGGCATTGTCGAGCTGGATCTGGAAGGCTTCGCTGTCGAGATCGCCCGCACCCTCGTCGAACAGTCCCGTCATCAGGTTCGCAAGCCCCTCCTTGCCCGGCGGGTCCTGCGTGCTGCCGCCTTCGAAGGCGAAGCGGATGGCGATGATCGGGACCGAATAGTCCTCGACCAGCCACGCCGTGACGCCGCTCTTCGACGTCACCTCCTGGATCTGGACCTCGGCCTTGGCCACCACAGCCGGCAGCACGAGGAATATCAAGGAGAGGAAGAAGGTCGCGGCAAGCGCGTTCGCCCGCAATCGCAGATCCGCAATGGATGTCATGCCGTTCATTTGAAGCTCAATTCCGCGCTGTCTCTTCGGGAAGCAGATATCCGCTCACGGCCACGTCCGGCTTCAGATATTTCGCCGCTACGGCCTGGACTTGGTCGGCGGTCACGGCCCTTATCCGGTCGGGCCATTCCTGCACGTCCTCGACCGTTCCGCCCGTGGCGAGCGTCTGTCCATATATGTTGGCCATGCTTGACTGGTTGTCTCGCGCGAAGATCATGCTGCGCACGAAACGGTCCTTGGCGGCGTCGAGTTCCGCGTCGGTCACCCCGCCGCTGATGATCCGGGCTATCTCCGCCTCGATCGCGGCTTCCACCTTTTCCAGACCTTCCGCGTCATGCGGCGCACCGTAGACGGTAAAGCTCGATGAATCGAGCATCGTTCCGCTGAAATAGGCGCCGGTACCGGCGGCGATACGATTCTTCACCACCAGCTCCTGATAGAGCCGGCTGCGCGTGCCGCCGCCCAGTATTTCAGACAGAAGGTCCAGCGCCTCGGCTTCGCCGGGCTCGGCGCTGGTGTAGGAAGGCGTCACCCAGTTTCTGGAGACGCTCGGGATCGACACACGCTCGTCGGTCATTGTCACGGTGCGCTTCGTGTTCTGCTCAGGCTCCTGGGGACGCACCCGCGGCGGCAGGTCCGGGCCGCGCGGCACCTCGCCATACGTCTTTTCGGCCAGGGTGCGCACCGTCGCCGGCTCGACGTCGCCGGCCACCACCAGGATCGCGTTGTTGGGCGCATAGTAGCGGTCATAGAAGGCCACCGCATCGTCACGGTTCAGCTTTTCCATCTCATGCATCCAGCCGATGACCGGGATGCGGTAGGGATGATTCTGGTAGAGCGTCGCCTGGACTTCCTCGCTGAGCAGCGCTTCCGGATTGCCGTCGACGCGCGAGCGCCGCTCCTCCAGGATCACGTCTCGCTCCGGGCCGATCACCTGATCGGTCAGGATCAGATTGCGCATGCGGTCGGCCTCGAACGACATCATCGTCTCGAGCGCTTCGGGCGAAACCTGTTGGTAGTAGGCGGTGTAGTCGTAGGAGGTAAATGCGTTCTCGCTGCCGCCGATCTCGGCGATTTTTCGGCCGAACTCGCCGGCTTTGTGCGTCGAGGTCCCCTTGAACATCAGATGCTCGAAGAAATGCGCGATGCCGGATTTGCCGGCCGGCTCGTCGGCGCTGCCGATCTTGTACCAAACCATATGGGTGACGATCGGGGCGCGGTGATCCGGGATCACCACAACTTCCATCCCGTTGCCGAGCAGGAAGTTCTCGACTTGCTGCTGTTGGGGCTGCTGCTGAGGCTGACTCGCCGTTTCGGCAAAGGCAACCGCTGCCGGCGCAAATGCCGCCGCCAGCAGCAGGCAACCGGCAAGAATGCGCCGACCGGATTGTGGCAGGGATTGAGCATTGAAATTCATCGGCGGCTCCTGCGCATCAATAGCTGGGACGGGTATATGCAGTGCGGCAAGCCCACGGAAAGTTAATTGTTCGTCATGTGGGAACTGAGAGGGCCGGATTCACGCGTATTCGACGAAGCGTATGGTGGTTTCCCCATAGTCGCGCTCGTCGATGACCGAAAAGCCCTCGCCGGGATCGAATGAAGCGGTCGCCGCTTCCTCCACCACGCAAAGCGCGCCTGGCAAAAGCCACCCGCCGGCTCGCGCCGAGCGCAGCGCCCGCTCGCCCAGCCCCTTGCCGTAGGGCGGATCGGCAAAGACCAGGCCGAAAGGCTGCACTGTCCCGGCCTCGCCGAGGCCGGTCGCGTCGCGCCGGAATATTTTGGTGCGGCCGGTGAGCCCGAAGGCCTCGACATTGTCGCGGATCAGGCCGCGGCCCTCTGCCGAATCCTCGATGAACATGCAGAACGACGCGCCGCGCGACATCGCCTCCAGCCCGAGCGCGCCGGTTCCGGCAAACAGGTCGAGGACGCGCGCGCCCTGAAGCCGGTCCGGGAAACGGTGCGCCAGGACGTTGAACACCGCCTCCCGCGTACGGTCGGTGGTCGGGCGGATGGCATTGGTGCGCGGCGTGGCCAGCGGCCTGCCGCGAAACTCACCGCCGACGATCCGCATCGGGCCTTCCCTTGCGCGGCCCCGACGGCCGATCGCCGCGCGGCGGCCTGTCACCGCCCCTGGCATCCTCGCCGCGAGACTTGCTGAAACCGGGTTTGCCGCCGCCCGGCTTGCCGTAGCTTGCCTTGCTCGCCTTGCGGGCCTCGTGCTCGGCCTTTTCCGCTGCGGCCCGGCCTTTGCCGATCGGCCTCGCGCCCGGCGCCATCCAGACATTGGCTTTCCGCCCGCCCGGCGGTTCGATCGGGCGCGACTCGCGCTCGCCGGCTTTCTTGCCGCGCGGCTTGTCGCCGTATCCCGGCTTCGGTCCGCGCTCCGGTCGTTCGCCGCGATCCGGTCGCGCGGGACGATCCGGCTTCGTCTGCAGCCGCCCGAGCATGTCCTCGCGGTGGCGCTCATTGTCGCGCCTGCGGTTCTTGATCAGGCCGCCCTCGCCGATCCGCTCCGGCCGCCGCGGCGACGGCCTGCGATCGGGACCCACTTCAACCGGTTTCGCGTACTCCCGCCGTACCGGCTTGTTCGAGAACGGTTTTACGATGTCGGCGTCGAAATTCGCGCCCGACTCCTCGACCAGCCGCTCGCCGAGCTGGTCGCGCAGCATGCGGCCGCTGATCTCCTGGACATGGCCTTCCGGCAGCTCGCCGAGCTGGAACGGCCCGTAGGAGAAGCGGATCAGCCGCGTCACGTCGAGGCCGAGCGCGCCGAGGATATTCTTCACCTCGCGATTCTTGCCTTCGCGCAGACCGATGGTCAGCCACGCATTCGTTCCCTGTTCACGGTCGAGCGAGGCTTCGATCGAGCCGTAGAACACACCGTCGACGGCCATGCCGTCCTTCAGGCCGGCAAGCTGCTTCTCGTCGACCTTCCCATGCACCCGCGCGCGATAGCGCCTGAGCCAGCCCGTCGCCGGCAGCTCCAGCACGCGCGACAGCCCGCCATCATTGGTCAGAAGCAGCAGGCCCTCGGTGTTGATGTCCAGCCTGCCGATCGTCATCAGGCGAGGCAGATTGTCGGGCAGCAGATCGAAGACGGTCTTGCGCCCTTCCGGGTCGCGATTCGTGGTCACCACGCCGGCCGGCTTGTGGAACAGGAACAGCCGGGTGCGCTCGATCGGCGGGATGGCGGTGCCGTCAAGCTCGATCGTGTCGTCCGGCATCACGTTGAAGGCCGGCGACGCCAGCACCTTGCCGTTGACCCTGACGCGGCCGGCGGCGATCAGTTCCTCGGCGTCGCGGCGCGAGGCGATGCCGACGCGGGCGAGCCGCTTGGCAATGCGCTCGCCGGGCGCATCCTCGGCCGTCTCGCGGGGCCTGGCAAACGGCTTGCGGTCGCCGCCCGGCTTGAAGCCCTCGGGCCTCGGGCGTCTGTCGGCAGCGCCGTCGCGCGCATTTTGCGCACGGTCGAGGCGGCGGGCGGGCCGCTCGCCGCCGGCTTCCTCGCCACGCTCATCGCGCCTGGCGAATGGCTTCCCGTCCGGCCGTGGCCGAAACGTTCTCTCGCCGCCCTCCGTCCGCTGGCCCTCACGAGCGCTGCGTTCGAACCGGCCGGGGCGTGCTTCCGCGCCGTCCTCGCGCTTCTGATACGGCTTGCCTTCAGGACGCGGGCCCTTGCGGAACGGCGCGCCGCTGCGCTCCGGCCGAGCATCGCCAGCCGCGCGCGGGCGGTCGTCGCGCCTGAATTCGCGCTTCGGGCGCTCGTCGCCGGCTGCCTCGTCGCGGCGCTTGGCGAACGGCTTCTTGGCCGCGCCGTCGCGCTTCTCGAACGGCTTGCCGCCTTCGAAACGCGGCTTGCCGGCAAAGCCGGGCTTGCCGCCCTTCTTCGGGCCGCCGCGCGGGCCGGACGGTTTCGGGCCGCTCTTGCGGGTAAATTTCTTGTCGTCGTCGGCCATGTGGCGTTTGCCTTTCCGGGGCGGTAGATAACAGGAACGTCGTGGGGTTGCGAGGAGAATCAGGGATGGGCGAAACGTGAAGCGTCCGGATTTCATGAGCCTGGCGCTGGCCGAAGCGGAGGCCGCGGCCGCGCGCGGCGAAGTGCCGGTCGGCGCGGTCATCGCCGGCAACGGCGAAGTCGTCGCCAGCGCCGGAAACCGCACCCGCGAACTCAGCGACCCGACCGCTCACGCCGAAATGCTGGTCATCCGCGAGGCTTCGAAAAAACTCTCGTCCGAACGGCTCGGCGGCGTGGATCTCTACGTGACGCTCGAGCCTTGCGCCATGTGCGCCGGCGCCATCTCGTTTGCCCGCATCAGGCGGCTCTATTTCGGCGCAGCCGACGAGAAGGGCGGCGCGGTGGTCAGCGGCGTGCGTTTTTTTTCCTCGCCCACTTGCCACCACGCGCCCGAAATCTATCCGGGCATTGCCGAGCGGGAAGCCTCGGCGATCCTACGCGATTTCTTCAGATTGCGGCGCGACAACTAATCACGCCGGATCAAACTAGCCAGGGTGTGTTGAGATTCAGGTCAGGCCGTGCCGAAAATGGTGGATTTCGAGAACCGGAGCGGAGCGGACGTTCGGGTCCGTGAGCACCGGAAGCGCAGAAAGCCGCCGTTTGCAGGCCGGCCTCACCTGAATATCAATACACCCTAGACGCCCGGGATCAGGTCGCGCCAGGACCAGTCGCCACTCTTGCGGGCCGCGGCCTTGAGCCGGCGTTCCTTCTTGAGCTCATCTTCACCGATATCGTCCACCGGCGCGGTCGGGGAAGGCGCCCGATAGACCAGCGGCGGCTCGCTCAGATATTTGCGCGACGTCTCGCTGCCCTGGCGCGTTTCGGCCAGGCGCTTGTTGAACGCCTCGCGCTGCTGATCCTTGTTGACAGCCGACAACAGGCCTGAATCCTGGGCCCTGGCATTGCCGCCGATCGGGGTCGACGATGCCGGCCCATCAGCAATGTCGTTTACTATTTCGGGCCTGAAACCAGGCTTGTCGCGGTTCTCGGTGGCGTGGGCAATAACCCTCGCCCGCTTCTGCTCCGGCGATTCCGGCCAGTTCGGGTTTTCGGCGGTGGCGGGCGCCTGCGGGGCGGGCAGATTGGCGACTGCGGCGGGGGACGGCTTCACCAGTTCCGGACGCGGCTTGTATTCGATCTTCTGGCGCTCCTTGGGACCGAGCGAAAGAATGCCGGTCACGTCGCCGACAAGCTGCTCGCTGGCGGTCTTGTCGGTGCCATAGGTCGGAGAGCTCATGCATCCCGAAAGCGCGAGCCCCGAGACGACGAGCGGCGCAATCAGCACCAACCGATTTCTCTCGATCATGCCAGAAAACTTCACTGAACCCCCGCCTCGCGATTGTTGGCGACCCAAAAGCCGAGCCTTGCCGGCTATGTCCATCCGACGAAAATCCGGCGACAATTTGTCGGCCCGAGTTTCGCGCTTGTACCTCAACCGTTTGTTAACGGCAACGCACGGGCGGCAATGCCCCGCCCGCCGTTGCCTTTTTGCACCGCTTAAAGCCGGCCTAGCGCCTGCAATTCCCTGAGTACGGCCGCGTCGCGCGCCGAAACGTCCGGAAATTCCCGATCGCTGCCGACATCATCTGTATAGCGCCAGGAGCGCGCGCATTTGACCAGCCCGCGCTCCGCCGCCTTTTCGACTACCACCGCAACGCCGGCCACATCGTCCAGCCTGAAGGCGGCCGCGGGCGCGTTCTCATGCGAGATGATGAGGTCGCTGGTGATAGCCATTTCGGCCATGTCGACATCGCTGATGGCGGCCTCAAGCGCGGCGTTGGCCATATAGACCACCGGCACCGCCTCCAGCGACGAGCCGATCGTCTTCTTCGCACGCTCGATCTCCAGCGCGCCTGTAACGACGCGCCGAACCTGGCGGACCTTTCTCCACTTCTCGGCCAGCGCCTCGTTCCTCCATTCCGCCGGCGTCTGGCGGAACTGTTCGAGATGCACCGACTCCGCATCCGGATAGCGCTCGAGCCAGGCTTCCTCCATGGTGAAGGGCAACATGGGCGCGAGCCATGTCGTCAGCCGTTCGAACAAATGGCGCACGACCTGCACCGCCGATTTGCGCTTCAGGCTCGACGGCGCCTCACAGTACAGCGCGTCCTTGCGGATATCGAAATAGAAGGCCGAGAGTTCGACCACCATGAAATCGATCAGCGCCCGGGTGATGCGCTTGAACTCGAACGCGTCGTAGCCGGCGCGCACGATCTCGTCGATCTCCGCCAGCCGGTGCAGCACCAGCTGCTCCAGTTCGGGCATCTCCTTCAGCGGGACGACATCGCCCTCGTCATGGGCGAGTGTGCCCAGCATCCAGCGGATCGTGTTGCGCAGCTTGCGGTAGGCGTCGATGTTGGTCTGCAGCACATTCTTGCCGAGCCGCTGGTCTTCCCAATAATCGGTCGTCATCACCCAGAGGCGCAGGATGTCAGCGCCCGACTGCTTCATCACGTCCTGCGGCACGACCGTATTGCCGAGCGACTTCGACATTTTCCGCCCGTCCTCGTCCATGGTGAAGCCATGGGTGACGACTGTGTCGTAAGGCGCGCGGCCACGCGTGCCGCAGCTTTCCAGCAGCGAGGAGTGGAACCAGCCGCGATGCTGGTCGGAGCCTTCCAGATAGACGTCGGCCGGCCATTTGAGGTCCGGCCGGTCCTCCAGCGTGAAGACGTGCGTCGAGCCCGAATCGAACCAGACATCGAGGATGTCCTTGACCATCGTCCACGGCTCGTTGGCGCGGGAGCCGAGGAAGCGCTCGCGCGCGCCTTCAGCGAACCAGGCGTCGGCGCCCTCCTTCTCGAAGGCATCGACGATGCGGGCGTTCACCGCTTCGTCCTTCAGCACATTGCCGTCGGCGTCCGCGAAGACGCAGATCGGCACGCCCCAGGCGCGCTGGCGCGAAAGCACCCAGTCCGGCCGCTCCTCGATCATGGCGCGCAGCCGCGTCTGCCCTGCAGCAGGCACGAAGCGCGTAGCGTCGATGGCTGCAAGGGCGCGGGAGCGGAGCGTGTCGGGGTTGGCGCCCTCCCTCCCCCTTGCGGGGGAGGAGGTCGCGAGCCCAAACCCGCCCAATTCCTTGTCCATGTGGACGAACCATTGCGGCGTGTTGCGGAAGATAACCGGCTTCTTCGACCGCCAGCTATGCGGATACTGGTGCTTCAGCCGCCCGCGAGCGAACAGCATATTCTTCTCGATCAGCGCGTCGATGACGGCCTTGTTGGCATCGCCCTTCTTGCCGGAATCATCGATAACGCGCGCCGCCCCGCCCGGCCGGTCCGGGCCGAAACCGGGTGCGTCCTTGGTGAAGAATCCCGCATCGTCGACCGGGAACGGGATGGCCGTGTCGATGCCGCGCTCGCGCAGGTCCTTCGCCGCATCGATCCAGGCATCAAAGTCTTCGCGGCCATGGCTGGGAGCGGTATGCACAAAGCCGGTGCCCGCATCGTCGGTGACGTGCTCGCCGGGGAGAAGGGGCACCCAAAATCCATAGCCCATGTCAGCGAACGGATGGGCGCAAAGAATGGCCGCAAGTTCCTCCTTCAGAACCGTTCTGAGGCGCCGATGCTCGTCGGATTTCGCTTTCGCAAAGGCATCGTCCGCAAGTGCGTCAGCGATGACGATCCGCTTAAGGCGCGTTGGCGCACTACTCGATGTCGCAGGGTCGAAATTCGGCACGCTAACCTCGTACAGCCCGTACGGAATGCGAGGTGAGTAACTGATCGCCCGATTACCAGGAATGGTCCACGGCGTAGTCGTCCAGATGACGACATCAGCATCCTTGAGACTGTAGTCGTCAAATCCGTAGCTGATCTGCTCTACCGGGAAAGTCTCTCGGATGATCTTTTCCTCGACCATACCGTCAAAATGTTTGATGGGGAATTGTACCCAGATCGTGTCGCTCTCGTAGTCGGCGTACTCGACTTCGGCCTCCGCCAGTGCGGTGCGTTCCACCACGCTCCACATCACCGGCTTGGAACCGCGATAGAGCTGGCCGCTCATGGCGAATTTCAAAAGCTCGCCGGCGATCCGCGCCTCGGCGTGAAAGGCCATCGTCAGATACGGGTTCTCGAAATCGCCGACGACGCCGAGCCGCTTGAATTCTTCCGTCTGCACCTTGATCCAGTGCTGTGCATAGGCTCGGCATTCCTTGCGGAATTCGATCATCGCCGAAGGCTCGGAAAGGTCGGGCTTGGCCTTGCCCTTCGAGCGGTAGTTCTCCTCCTCGATCTTCCATTCGATCGGCAGGCCGTGGCAGTCCCAGCCGGGCACATAGTTGGAATCGTAGCCGCGCATCTGGAACGAGCGGGTGATGACGTCCTTCAGGATCTTGTTCAGCGCGTGGCCGATATGGATGTTGCCGTTGGCGTAGGGCGGACCGTCATGCAGCACGTATTTCTCGCGGCCGGCGGCGTCCTCACGCAGGCGCCTGTACATGCCCATTTCCTGCCAGCGCTTGACCAGCAGCGGCTCCTTTTCGGGCAGGCCGGCGCGCATCGGAAATTCCGTCTGCGGCAGATAGAGCGTTTTCGAGTAATCGATCTTTTCGGACGTGTCGGTCATCATCTAGCCATGAGTTTGCCCGGCCCCGCGCGGCCTCGGGCGTTCAACTATCACGATCTGGAAAAAGCGCGAGGGTGCGCCGCCAAAAAACTCCCGGAGCCTCCGGCAGGCGAGCGAGCGCTCAGCCTGCCCGGAAGACCGGGCTAGTAATTCGTATGGCAGCTATGAAGCGCGCGAAAAATGTCATGGCGGCGCTTTTAGCGGAGGCGCGGCCGGGAATAAAGGGGTTTTGCGAAGCTCTGTTTGTACAGGCCCATCACCCGAACGCCACCTTGGCGTCCAGGTCACTGAGAGGCTTGACGCCCGCCAGCAGCGCCCTCGCCTCTTCCTCGTCGCGCTTCATCTGCGCCACCAGCGCTTCGAGCCCGTCGAATTTTTCCTCACCGCGCAGGTAGCCGAACAGCGATACCTGGCAGGTCTCGCCGTAAAAGTCGCCGGAATGGTCGAACACAAACGTTTCGAGCAGCGGCGCGCCGTCCTCGTCCACTGTCGGGCGGCGGCCAAAACTGGCGACGCCGACATGCAGCGAGCCGTCGGAGCGGCGCAGCCGCACAGCATAGATGCCATGCTTCAGTTCGGCCTCCGGCGGCAGGACCATGTTGGCGGTCGGGAAGCCCAGCGTGCGGCCGAGTTGTTTTCCCTGGGTCACCTCCGCCTCGATCGTGAAGCGGTAGCCGAGCAGGCCCGCCGCCTGCGCCACGTCGCCTTCGGCAAGCAGCTCGCGTATGCGGCTGGAGGAAACGATCTCGGCGCCCTCGTCGCGAAAGGCATCGACCAGCGTCACGCCGAAACCGTGCCGCTCGCCCGCCGCCATCAGATAGGCCGGGCCGCCCTGGCGGTTCTTGCCGAAATGGAAGTCGAACCCGGTCACCGAATGGCTGATGCCGAGGTTTTCCTCCAGCACCCGCGTCACGAACTCCTCGGCGTCGAGGCTGGCGAAATCGCGCGTGAACGCCTGCTCCACGACCGCGTCGAAGCCCAGATGCGCCAGCAGCCGCGCCTTCATCGGCGGCGGCGTCAGGATGAACAGCGGCACGTCGGGCCGAAAGACCTTGCGCGGGTGTGGTTCGAAGGTCAGCACCAGGGCCGGCGCGCCGCGGCGGCGCGCCTCGTCCAGCGCGCGCTGCAGCACGGCCTGATGCCCACGATGCACGCCGTCGAAATTGCCGATCGCCACGACGCCGCCGCGCAGGGCGGCTGGCAACCTTTCATCTCCGGGAATGCGCCTGAAGCCGTCGCCCATCACCTAGCCGCCTAGCGCAGACGCGGAATGACGGCGACGGGCGTGGCGCCGTGCTTTTGCAGGAAAGCCGCAAGGCGTTCCTGATCGGGCGCCAGCGGATGGCCATAGTCGCTGGCGTGGATGCCGCCGGAAACATAGAGCGCGCCGATGCCCTGGTCGGCCGCGCCCTTTATGTCGGTCAGCATGCCGTCGCCGATCGCCAGCGCCTCGGAGCGTACGATCTCGCGGCCGAGCACCTCGCTCGCTGCCTTCAGCGCCGCCTCGTAGATCGGCCGGTGCGGCTTGCCCGAAACCAGCGTGCGGCCGCCGAGCTGCGAATAGTCGCGGGCCAGCGCGCCGGCGCACCAGATCAGCCGCTCGCCGCGCTCCACCACGATGTCGGGATTGGCGCAGATGAAGGGCAGGTTGCGCGACCGGAACCGCCGCAGCATTTCCGCGTACTCCTCCGGCGTCTCCGTC
Organism: Mesorhizobium sp. WSM2240; assembly: GCF_040438645.1. Taxonomy (NCBI): domain Bacteria; kingdom Pseudomonadati; phylum Pseudomonadota; class Alphaproteobacteria; order Hyphomicrobiales; family Phyllobacteriaceae; genus Mesorhizobium; species Mesorhizobium sp. WSM2240. The sequence goes on along the minus strand of NZ_CP159253.1, from coordinate 1,842,981 downwards.
TCATCGTCGAACAGGCCGGTGCAGACCACGGCCTGCGCTTCGAATTCCTCGACCAGTTCGACATCGATGCCGTCATAGATCGCGAGTTCGCGCTCCGGCCCGAGATGAAAGAGCTTTCGCGGCGCCTCGCGGATCAGGTCGCGCGTTACGTCGCCGGAAGTCACAACGCGGTCCCAGGCATCGTCCGGCACGCCGAGCGTGCGCGATTGCGCCTCTACCCCTTCATGCGGACGCGGGGAATTGGTGATGAGCACAACAGCGACGCCCTTTTCGCGCGCCCGCTTAAGCGCCGCGCTGGCGTCGGGAAAGGCATCAACCCCGTTATGGACGACGCCCCAGACATCGCAGAGCAGCGCCGAATATCTGCCGGCGACAGCATCCAGCGATGCGATGTTTTCGGGCGAAGCCGCCATGATCTTCCTCGTCCGTTCGCTCATCGGTTTCAGGCCGGATGCCCGGCCGGGCCGATGCGCAATTAACCGAACCTCTTCACCCTGTCACGAGCTTTCGGCTGACAGCCGCCGCGCGCCATGCGAAATTAGGCGTCGGCATAGGCTCATCCAATGTCAGGGGTTTGCGAAGAAGCGCCAGGGCGCTTTTGGGGAAGTTCTAAAATATGTCGCGCGGACTGTCAGTCGTCGCTTCGGCCGCATTGCTGTGCGGCCTGTGCTATTATTTCCTGCAGGGGATGGTCGGCAGTGGCCGCGCGCTGGAGGAGATCGTGCTCGCCACCTGCGCGGCGGCACTCACGCTTGCGGTAGTCGCGGCGGCCTTCAGCCTGATGGCGCTCGTGCGAGCCAACGTCTCCAACCAGGAGATCCGCCGCGTGGCGCTTTCGGTCGAGGTGGCGCTGCGCGATTTTTCGGCGCGCAGCGACGGCGACGCCGTCACCATTAGCGAGATCGACGGTTCCCTGTCGCGCCGGCTCGATGCGCTCGCGGCAAGCCTGGCCGCGCGCCAGCCGCGGCCGGCGACGACGAAAAGCGCAACAGTCGTGCCGCATCCGGCCATTCGGCTACAGCCGGTCGAGGCCGGGCCGGCTGCCAACACCGCCCTTCGCGCGGCCATCCAGCGGGCTCTGGCTGCAGATCGGATCGAACTCGACCTGCAGCCGATCGTCTCGATATCGCAAGGCATGGCGGTCGGGCACGAGGCGGTCGGGCTGGTGGAGCCGGCTGGCGGTGAACCGGTCCGGCTCGGTCGCGCCGATTTCGACCTGCCCGGCATTTCGGCGGCTTCGTGCGAGCGGCTGATGGTGTTTGCGGCGGCCGCGGCCGTCCAGCGCCGGTCCGGCCATTCCGGCGAGGCGATGCCGCTGCACGTCGCCATTTCCGGCGCCCTGCTCGACCACGGCTCCGAATTCGCCGCCGTGCTCACCCTGCTTGGCCAGAATCCTGCTTTGTCGCGCTCCATTATCCTCTCGGCGCCGGCGGCCGCTATCGCCGATGGCCAGCACGGTCAGGCGCTGGCGCTCCTTGCCGAGACCGGCGCGCGCCTCGCAGCCGAAGGATGGTCGGGTTCGCCGGAGGAACTTGAGGCGATGCGCGGCCATGGTGTCTCCATGCTGAAGCTCCCGGCGGCGCAATTGCTCGACCAGCCGCCGGCCTCAGCGCAAGCTGTCGAAACACTTCTCGGCCGCGCGGCAGCCGTGAACCTGCCGGTCGTCGCGACAGATGTCACGGGCGACGAAGACGCCGTCCGACTGATCGACCTCGGCGTCAACCTGATGGCCGGCCCGCGCTTTGCGAGCCGCTCCGAATACAGTCCGGAAGCAGCCGGCCCCGCCGAGCGCTTCGCAAATCTCTGACTTCGCCGGCCGACATCCCCAATCCTCCAGGCCCGTTTTGGTTAATGCCGGGTGAGCCGCATCCCGCCATTTCAACGGTTTTTCGCGCCGGTTTTTTTAACGATTCATGAGATTCTGCCTGAACCTAGGGCCAGGTTTGGGGTGCGACATGTTACGCAGATTTGCGAGGGACCAGCGCGGCAATTTTGCAATGATGATGGTTATCGCAACCGTCCCGATACTGGGCGGCCTGGCGCTTGCCGTCGATTATTCGGAACTGTCCAGGCAGCGGCAGATAGTCCTCAATGCGCTGGACGCCGCGGCGGTCGCGACTGGCGCCCATATAATCAGTGGCAGCGTCAGTTCTGCCGACCCGGTCGCCTATGAGACGGCGATCAAGAAATACGCCCAGGATTTTTTCGTAGCCAATCTCGGGCCGGTGAAGCCGACAAACACCACGCTCTCCGTCGGGTTGCCAAACAACAATGCCGGCGGCGGTACGCTTAAGTTGACGGCGGGTCTGAAATATGAACCGTACTTCCTGCCGGCCTTCACGGAACTGATCGGGCAGCCGCGCGATCAGAGTACGGTCAATGTCGCGGCCAAGTCGGAAGTGCGGCTGAAGAACACGCTCGAAGTGGCGCTGGTTCTCGACAATTCCGGATCGATGGCCGAATACGGCTCGGGCACCGGCCAGCAGCGAATTGTTCTCTTAAAGGCCGCTGCCAAGCAACTGGTCGAAACGATGGCCAATCAGGCCGCCATGATGAAGCAGGTGCCGAAGCCGGTCCAGTTCGGGCTGGTGCCGTTTGCCGCCTCGGTCAACATCGCTCCCGATAACGATGCTGAGCCCTGGATGGACACGAAGGGCATTTCGCCCGTCCATCACGAAAATTTCGACTGGTCAACTATGACCGCCGCCAGGGACCCGAACAAATACGCCGAAAAGGTCGGCGACGTCTGGTACAAGCGTGGCGTGGGCTGGGGTGAAACAAAAGACCAGCCGCTCACCCGCTTCAGCCTTTACGCCGATATAATCGCGGAAACCGGACGGGAAGAGGTTCCCGGCTCGCGTCATTGCGTCAAATGGTGGAGCAACGGCACGTGCAGACAGTATAGCTGGGACTATACTTATATAACAAGCCAGTTTGCATCGTGGCAGGGTTGCATCGAGGCTCGACCCGCTCCCTACAACAACAACGACGCGACGCCAACAAGCTCCAATCCCGCCACACTGTTCGTGCCGATGTTTGCTCCGGACGAACCCAAACATCTTTGGCGCGATCTGGACCGTGACGGCGTCGCCGATCTCAATGCGGACGATTTCTACTACTCGAACAATTGGTGGACCGACTGGGCCGACACGGCCTACACGACCGCCGGCGCTGTTTCCCGGCTGACCGACATGCGCAAATACTTTCGGGTCAAGCCTTTCGGGTCCACCAATCCGGATTCTGGCGACGGACCCAATTCCTCATGCACCACCAATCCCATAACACCCCTGCACGACGTTACGACCGCCGAGGGCAAGAAGGTGATCCTCGGCGCGATCGATAGCATGAAGCCGGGCGGCAACACCAACGTACCGGAAGGAACTGCGTGGGGTTGGCGCGTGGTCTCCCACGGCGCGCCCTTCACGGAAGGCCGTCCCGAGATCGAGAAAGGCAATGACAAGGTCATCATCGTGCTAACCGATGGCGCAAACACCTATGGCGATCTATCCGACAACAGCGGCTATGATCTTGCCCGACTTAGATCGACCTACGCGGCCTATGGCTATACCGGCAAGGGATACAACGGCACCGGCATCACGCGCATGTTCATGGACACGTCTGGCAATGTCGGCAAATCGACCTATACGAGCACAAACTATCAGGCGGCGATGGACGAGCAGTTGCAGATGGTCTGCGCCAACGCAAAGGCTCCCGACCAAGGCAACATCATCGTGGTGACCGTCTCGCTCGATTTGAGCACCAGCGTGGCGAGCGAGAAGAAGGCTATCGAGGCGTTGACCAAGTGCGCCTCCGACTCCCGTTTCAAGAAAAACGCGGATGGAACGCCGAAGAAGCTGTTTTACAATGCCACCGGCAGCAATCTCGCGGAAAAGTTCAAGGAGATCGCCGACGAACTTTCGAACCTGCGCATCGTCGGATAGCGCAATTTCAAGCCGCGGACGACGACGCCCCGCCCTTCCGGTGGGGCGTTTTGCTTTTCGTCGACGGCTTTGACAATCCTGGCGTGGCGCAATCCTTTTCCGCGCCAGGAACTTGAGGATCGAGCGCAGCTGGACCATGGTCCGCGCGGTTGGGCTATCCGCCCGCCGCAATCCCGGTTCCGGATTTTTCCATGCCCGAGCTTACGAATCTCGCAGCCTTCGCCCTGATTGCGCTGGGCATGGTGCTGACGCCCGGGCCCAACATGATCTACCTGATCTCGCGCTCGCTGTCGCAGGGGCCGATAGCCGGGCTGGTTTCTCTGGGCGGCGTAGCGGTGGGCTTCGTCTTCTACATCCTCTGCGCCGCCTTCGGCATCACCGCATTGGTGCTCGCCGTGCCCTATGCCTATGACGCGCTGCGCTTCGGCGGCGCGCTCTATCTCCTGTGGCTTGCCTGGCAGGCGGTGCGGCCGGGCGGCCGTTCGCCGTTCCAGGTGCGGCAACTGCCGAAGGATAGCGCCAGAAAACTGTTCATGATGGGGCTCATGACCAACCTCCTGAACCCCAAGGTGGCGGTCATGTATCTGTCGCTGCTGCCGCAGTTCATCAGCCCCGAGCAGGGTAGCGTTCTTGCGCAACTGCTGGTGCTCGGCGGGGTGCAGATCACTATCAGCGTCACCGTCAATTCGATCATCGCGGTCATGGCGGGTTCAATCGCCGCTTTCCTGGCCGGACGGCCGCTCTGGCTGGTCGTTCAGCGCTGGCTGATGGGTACGGTGCTCGCCGGCCTGGCGCTCAGGATGGCGACCGAGGCGCAGCGCTGAGGGGTTTGCAGCAAATCGCCAAAGTTGGCGGTTTGGCGGTGCCGTTCTCGCCCCTCTACCATGCTTCGCATGGTCCCCTCTCCGTGTACTCCTGACCCGCCACACGAGCTTCCGTTGTGGATGGAATTCACTCCCGTTCCGGCCAAAACGAAGAAATATTGCTTCCGGATCAATGGGATGTAAGATTCTTCAGGAATCTTCACCCTCCTGTTTGTTCACACATCCGGCCGCTCCCTCATACTAACTCCCGGCAGCTTGCTGGTGGGGACGGGTGTACACGACCGGCATCCAGGCAAGTGTGGCGCCGGAGACGATGCCCGCTGGGTCGCGCGGGTCTCTCCGGCCCCGGGTCGCGCCTGAGCGCCCGCGCTCCGTCCCTTAAATACCGGGACAGAGCGATGGGCCGGACTGCGATCAGGGGAGAAAACGCCGGCGGCGCATGGCAGCGCGTCAACTAAACTATTGATTAGGCGTCGCTGCCATGCGCCGCTCCCCACACCCCGGCTTCGAGATGAAGCGCGGGAACGCTTCCGCTTGGCCTCAAACAAGGAAAGACCGACACATGACCAGAAAGAGCAGACAAGACATCGAGTTCAGTCCCGAATGCGGTGCGGCCTATGAGCGCCTCATCGTCCTTGCGCACCGGCTCTCGGCGCTGCTCACCGGCGACGCTCTGTCGCCTGACGGCCTCACCGACACGCCGCGATCCCAGGCGCTGGCGATGAGCATGATTTTTTTCCTGCTGCGCGCCGGTCCTGACGATCTTCACGCGATGTTCTTCGCCGAAGGGTCGTTCAATCAGCTGCGGTTCAAGCCCTTGCCTGCCGACTTCACCTGCCCGCCGGTGCTGGCGGACGTGCTGTGAGACAGCGGAACAAGCGGCTGGCAGCCAAACTGCGCCTGTCGGCCCGCCCGCAACACAGGAAACGCTTTCACCTTTGGAGGGGCCGCAAAACCGCCCCTCCGCTGCCGCAGCCACGCGAAAACTTTGCTTCTCGCCGCTGCTCTCCCATCTTGACTCGCATTTGCCGAGAGCCTATTTCACCGCCACGTTAGCACTCGCCTCCAATGAGTGCTAACCCCCGCTCCGGCAACGGAGCACCGTTCAACATCCGCACCAGGGACATCCAAAAATGGCAAAGTCGAATTTCCGGCCGCTGCATGACCGCGTGGTCGTTCGCCGCGTCGAGTCCGAAGCGAAGACCGCCGGCGGGATCATCATTCCCGACACCGCAAAGGAAAAGCCGCAGGAAGGCGAGATCATCGCCGTCGGCTCCGGCGCGCGCGACGAAGCGGGCAAGCTTGTTCCGCTCGATGTCAAGGCGGGCGACCGCATCCTGTTCGGCAAGTGGTCCGGCACCGAAGTGAAGCTCAATGGCGAAGACCTTCTGATCATGAAGGAATCCGACATCATGGGCATCATCGGCTGAATCGCCGAAACCAGTTCGCCTCTTCAACAGACCTTTAAGGGCACTGAGCCCAGGAGCTAAAAAATGGCTGCTAAAGACGTAAAATTCTCCCGCGACGCCCGCGAGCGCATGCTGCGCGGCGTCAACATCCTCGCCGATGCGGTGAAGGTGACGCTCGGCCCCAAGGGCCGCAACGTCGTCATCGACAAGTCGTTCGGCGCCCCGCGCATCACCAAGGACGGCGTCACCGTCGCCAAGGAAATCGAGCTTGAGGACAAGTTCGAGAACATGGGCGCCCAGATGGTCCGCGAAGTCGCTTCGAAGACCAACGACATCGCCGGCGACGGCACCACGACCGCCACGGTTCTCGCCCAGTCGATCGTGCAGGAAGGCCACAAGGCCGTTGCCGCCGGCATGAACCCGATGGACCTGAAGCGCGGCATCGATCTGGCCGTGACCGAGGTAGTGGCGTTCCTCAACAAGAACACCAAGAAGATCAAGACTTCCGAGGAAGTCGCACAGGTCGGCACGATCTCCGCTAACGGCGAGACCGACATCGGCGAAATGATCGCCAAGGCGATGCAGAAGGTCGGCAACGAAGGCGTCATCACCGTCGAGGAAGCCAAGACCGCCGAGACCGAGCTCGAGGTCGTTGAAGGCATGCAGTTCGACCGCGGCTACCTCAGCCCCTACTTCGTCACCAACCCTGACAAGATGGTTGCTGACCTGGAAGACGCCTACATCCTGCTCCACGAGAAGAAGCTGTCCAACCTCCAGGCGATGCTGCCGATCCTTGAGGCTGTCGTCCAGACCTCCAAGCCGCTCCTCATCATCTCCGAGGACGTCGAGGGCGAGGCTCTGGCCACGCTGGTGGTCAACAAGCTGCGTGGCGGCCTGAAGATCGCTGCCGTCAAGGCTCCGGGCTTCGGCGATCGCCGCAAGGCCATGCTGGAAGACATCGCCATCCTGACAGGCGGCCAGGTCATCTCCGAAGACCTCGGCATCAAGCTTGAGAATGTCGGCCTCAACATGCTCGGCCGCGCCAAGAAGGTGTCGATCTCCAAGGAGAACACCACCATCGTCGACGGCGCCGGCAAGAAGGCCGAGATCCAGGGCCGCGTCGCCCAGATCAAGCAGCAGATCGAGGAGACCACCTCGGACTACGACCGTGAAAAGCTGCAGGAGCGTCTCGCCAAGCTGGCCGGCGGCGTTGCCGTCATCCGCGTCGGCGGTGCGACCGAAGTCGAGGTCAAGGAGAAGAAGGACCGCGTCGACGACGCGCTGAACGCGACGCGTGCGGCCGTTGAAGAAGGCATTGTCGCTGGCGGCGGTGTAGCGCTTCTGCGCGCTTCACTGGCCATCAAGGCGACCGGTGTGAACTCGGACCAGCAAGCCGGCGTCAACATCGTGCGGCGCGCACTGCAGGCGCCGGCTCGTCAGATCGCCGCTAACGCCGGGGCCGAAGCCTCGATCGTTGCCGGCAAGATCCTCGACAACAAGAGCGTGACCTACGGCTTCAATGCCCAGACCGGCGAGTATGGCGACATGATCGCCATGGGTATCGTCGATCCGATGAAGGTCGTTCGCACGGCTCTCCAGGATGCGGCCTCGGTCGCCGGCCTGCTGGTCACCACCGAAGCCATGATCGCCGAGGCTCCGAAGAAGGAGTCCGCTGGCGGCATGCCGGGCGGCATGCCCGGCGGCGGCATGGGCGGCATGGGCGGCATGGATTTCTAAGGTCCACGCATCTCGAAAATCTCGGAAGGGCGGCAGCGATGCCGCCCTTTTTCTTTGCGGCGAACCCGGTTGGAAAAAGTTCGGCGCTTGCGAAATTTTTTTGGAACCAACGACCGGGGTCGGCGTTAGCGCGATGTCAGAGGAGTTTCGGAAGAGAAATCCGAAGAAACGAATTTGACAAAAAGGCGCCCCCCGCACCTAAAAGCTGTGAGGGGCGCTTTTTCATATGAGCAAACACGACCGATGGCGCACGGCGAATCCCGAACCATCCGGCGAAATTGCCTTTGCCTTGAGCCTCTAGGATTCGCTTTTCAAAAATTTGCACGGCGTCACGATATTTCCGCCAAGCCGGCAGCCGTCTCTGGAATATCGTACTTTGCCCACAGGTGGCCAGCGTGCTCTACAGTGCGGAAGGGCAAGCCCAATTCACAAGCCATATGGCGCACTTTCAATGACTGAATTCATTCTGTTCGCCATAGTCGGCTTTCTTGCCCAAGCGGTCGACGGCGCGCTCGGCATGGCCTACGGCGCGATCTCCTCCACCGTGCTGCTCTCCTTCGGCGTTCCGCCGGCGCAGGCCTCCGCTGCCGTGCATGCGGCGGAAGTGTTCACCACGGCCGCTTCCGGGACGGCGCACCACTACCACCGCAACATCGACTGGAAACTGTTCTGGCGGCTTGCGCCATTCGGCATCCTCGGCGGCTGCCTCGGCGCGTTCGTGCTGACCTCATTCGACGGCGACATGGTGAAGCCCTACGTCACAACCTATCTCGCCGTGATCGGGCTCTGGCTGTTCCTGCGGTCGTTTCGCAAGATTCCGAGCAATCCGGTCCCGGGAAGACTGATAGCTCCGCTGGGCACCGTCGGCGGCTTCCTCGACGCGGCGGGCGGCGGTGGATGGGGACCGATGGTCGTGACCGGCCTGCTCGGCGCCGGCGCGCCGCCCCGTTACGTGATAGGCACCGTCAATGCCGCCGAGTTCCTGATCACGCTCGCCGTGTCCATCACCTTTATCCTCGCGCTCGTAACCGGGCACTGGCAGGAAGCGGGAGCGTTGTCGACGCATGCAAGTTCGGTGCTGGGGTTGATCGTGGGCGGCATAGTCGCCGCGCCGCTCGCCGGATGGATGGTGAAGGCGATTGCCGAACGGACGCTTCTGCGGCTTGTCGGCTTTCTCATCATGCTGCTGGCGTTGTTCCAGACGGTCCAGCAGCTGGGTTTCGTCTGACGGAGGTTGCCTCGGTTTCAGCGCCTCGCGGCCAAGGCGTCGGCGCACACCCTCAGCATGGCCGCATCCTGGTCGGTCTTGGCCATAGACATCGCCCCTGAGTAAGCCGCGACGGTCAGCGCTGCGAAGCGGTCGGGGTCGACGCCTACTTCGGTCCCGGCTTCCTGGTCTAGGCGCATCCTGTCGGCAATGGCCGTCCGCCACGCCTCGAAAATGCCGGCAAGCACCATACGGAAGTCATCGTCGGCGAGCGACAGTTCATGCGCCAGGTTGTTCAGCGGGCAGCCGCGCACGAAACCCTGGCGCTCCAGTTCCTCGGCCACCGCCGCGAAGACCTGGGCAACGCCCTCGCGCGCCGACGGAGCCTCTTCGACCCGCCTCAGCCAGGTCTCCTCGACCGCGGCCGCCACCCGCTCGGCGATCACCGCCATGCCGAGCGCCTTCTTGGTCGCGAAATGATGATGCAGTGCACCTCCCGTCACGCCGGCCGCCTGCATCAGGTCGCCCAGGCTCGTCGCGTGATAGCCCCGCTCCTGGAAGGCCAGTTCGGCCACGTCCAGGATTCTCTGGCGCATGCCTTCGGGATCGTTTGTCCGCTTGCGCGCAGATCCTCGCGTTTCGGCCATAGTGTCTCCTTCACCGCGAAATTAGCACATTGACAAAACCGGACAACCGGTCTGTTATAAACAGGATGATTAACCTGTTTTGGAGAAAGCGTTTGCACCAGCACGCACAGGACGAAGCCGCATCCGCCGCCGTCTCACAGGCCACCTTTTCGCCGGTTGTCGAACTTCGCCAGTATACGCTTCATCCCGGCAGGCGCGATGCGCTGATCGATGTCTTCGACAACCATCTCGTCGAAACGCAGGAAGAGACAGGCATGAAGGTCATCGGCCAGTTCCGTGACCTGGACCGGGATGACAGCTTCGTCTGGCTGCGCGGCTTCGACGACATGGAGTCGCGGCGGGCTTCGCTGAGTGCCTTTTATGGCGGGCCGGTCTGGGCCGAGTACAAGGACGCCGCCAATGCGACGATGATCTCGTCCGACGACGTGCTGCAGCTTGCGCCGGCCTGGCCGGATTCAGCCTTCGACCTTGCCGGCGCCAAGCGCGGCAGGCGTGACCCGGCAGACGCGATCGTCACGGCGAGGATCTTTCATGTCGAACATGCCGGAGAAGCGGATTTCGTAGAGCTTTTCCGGAACGAGGTAGCGCCGTTGCTTGCCGATCTCGGCGCGCCGCTTCTCGCCGCCTTCGTCACCGAGCACGCCGAAAACAGCTTTCCGCGTCTGCCGGTCCGAACCGACGAAAATGTCTTCGTCGCATTCTTCCGCTTCGTCAACGCGGCGGCGCATGCGCGCCATGAAACCGCACTGGCCAATTCCGCGGTTTGGCAAGGCGACCTGCTCCCCCACCTGGAGAGGCATTATTCCAGACCATCGGGAACGCTCAGGCTCGCGCGAACAGAGCGTTCGCTGCTTTGAACCGATTTGCATCGGGAGAGCGCCCAATCTCTGCTTGAAGCCCATTGTGCAAAGCGGTAGGCCGTTGCCGGCATTGCAAAATTTCCGGGGAGACGGCCGTGGGCGCTGAGAATTCCAGAACCGAAACCGACACGTTCGGTCCGATCCAGGTCACGGCCGACCGCTATTGGGGCGCGCAGGCCGAGCGCTCGCTGGGCAATTTCAGGATCGGCTGGGAAAAGCAGCCTCTTTCGATTGTGCGGGCGCTGGGCATCGTCAAGCGCGCCGCCGCGGAAGCGAACATGGAACTCGGCCGCCTCGATCCGGCGCTGGGCGAGACGATCGTCAAGGCGGCACAGGAAGTCATAGAAGGCAAGCTCGACGAGCATTTCCCGCTCGTGGTCTGGCAGACTGGTTCCGGCACGCAGTCCAACATGAACGCCAACGAGGTCATCTCCAACCGTGCCATCGAAATGCTGGGCGGCGTCATGGGTTCGAAGAAGCCCGTGCATCCCAACGACCACGTCAATATGAGCCAGTCGTCGAATGACACCTATCCGACGGCGATGCACATAGCCTGCGCCGAGCGGATCGCTCACCACTTGCTGCCCGCCCTGCGGCACTTGCATGCGGCGCTGGAGGAGAAGACCAGGGACTTCGCCGAGATCGTCAAGATCGGCCGCACCCACACGCAGGACGCCACGCCGTTGACGCTCGGCCAGGAGTTTTCCGGCTACGCCGCACAGGTCGCCTCGTCGATAAAGCGGATCGAACTGACCCTTCCGGGACTGATGGAACTGGCGCAGGGCGGCACGGCTGTCGGCACCGGCCTCAACGCGCCCGTCGGCTTCGCCGAAAAGGTCGCCGAGCGCATCGCCGCGATCACCGGACTTGCCTTCGTCACCGCGCCCAACAAGTTCGAGGCGCTGGCCGCGCATGACTCCATGGTGTTCTCGCACGGCGCCATCAATTCGGCCGCGGCGGCGCTCTTCAAGATCGCCAACGACATCCGCTTCCTCGGCTCGGGCCCACGCTCGGGCCTCGGAGAGCTGGCGCTGCCGGAAAACGAGCCGGGCTCGTCGATCATGCCGGGCAAGGTCAACCCGACCCAGTCCGAGGCGCTGACACAGGTCTGCGTTCAGGTGTTCGGCAATCATGCGGCGATCACCTTCGCCGGCAGCCAAGGCCATTTCGAGCTCAATGTCTACAATCCGCTGATGGCCTACAACTTTCTGCAGTCGGTGCAGCTGATGGCCGATGCGGCGGTCTCGTTCACCGATAATTGCGTCGTGGGCATCGAGGCGCGGGAGGACAACATCAAGGCCGCGCTCGATCGTTCGCTGATGTTGGTCACGGCGCTGGCGCCCACGATCGGCTACGACAATGCCGCCAAGATCGCCAAGACTGCGCACAAGAACGGGACAACATTGCGCGAGGAGGCGCTCGCCACCGGCCTTGTCTCCGCCGAGGAATATGATCGGCTGGTTCGTCCCGAGGACATGACGCGGCCCGGCTAACTATTCCTGTGGTGAACGATCTGTCGCCAGATTCCGGACTTTGGTGAACAGCCGGATTTGTCTATCTGGGGGAGGAACAAACCCCTCAGGAGAATCACCCATGTCTTCTTCCAACGTCGCGGTCGTCCAAGGCGGCTTCCTCGCGAACAACGCCGCCCTGATCGCGGTCGGGCGCGTCTTGCTGTCGCTGATCTTCATCCTTGCCGGCTTCGCCAAGCTTACCAGCATCGCCGGAACAGCGGGCTGGTTCGGCAGCATCGGCCTGCCCTTCCCGACGGTCGTTGCGGTGCTCGTCGGCTTGCTCGAACTCTTCGGCGGCCTTGCCATTCTGGTAGGCTACAAGACGCGTATCGCCGCGATCGCTCTTGCGCTCTTCACTATCGGCGCCACGCTGATCGCGCATCTCGACTTCGCCGATCAGGTCCAGCTTCTGTTCTTCCAGAAGAATTTGGCGATTGCCGGTGGCCTGGCGGTTCTTGCCGCCTTCGGCGCCGGAGCGCTTTCGGTCGACGGCCGCCGCGGCTGATCTTCTCCGCATCGCTAGCAAAAAGCCCGGGCTCGCCCGGGCTTTTTGCGTCCAGAAGCTCGCTCAACCGTGACTCGCCCGCAAAAGAAAACGCGGTATCTTGCCCCAATCTGCAATTGGATGAATCACCATGACCGGCAGCGCGATCGTCCTCGTCGGCCGTATTCTTCTTTCAGCCATGTTCATCCTCGCCAGCTTCGACAAGTTCGGCGATATCGAGGGCACAACTGGCTATTTCGCCGCCCTTGGCCTACCGATGCCGGGTGTAATGACATGGGTCAGCGGTCTGTTCGAACTGATTGCCGGACTGTGTATCCTCGTGGGCTTTCAGACCACGATGGCTGCCTGGCTGCTAGCCGCCTTCTGCATCGCGGCCGCTTTCATCGGCCACTACGGCCAGGGCGGTGACGATCCGGTGCTGGTCCTGATGAACATGCAGGCGCTGATGAAGAATATCGCAATTGCCGGCGGTTTCCTGGTCCTCGCTATTCATGGACCCGGCTCGCTGTCGATCGACGCGCAGCGCGGCTAACCCGCGACGGTCCGACTTACTTGGCCGCGAAGATAGCCTGCTCGCCTCCCACGACAAGTTCGAGCCTGCGCCCGGTGAGCTTGGCCAGTTGCGCCAGACGCCCGGCCGGTCGCTCGCCATCCAGCCCGGCATGGCTTGCCGGTATGACCAGCGCCAGGGCGCCATTGGCCCGGCTTTCCCATCTGAGCTTCGGAATGACGCCTGGCATGGAAGCCGACAGCAGGTAAACGACGCGCAGCATCGCGCCGAGCAGCCGCGCGCGCTCCACGTAGCGGGGCGTCGCCAGCGCCTTCAGTTCTGCGGCCGCCGTTTCGGTGAACACCCCTTCATGACGGTAGAAATTTGCCAGCGCCAGGAAAGCGCGGCCGGGATGATCCACGCCGATGAACGACGCGTGGGCGATGATATTCAGCGATTGCGTGCCGCGATATTCCGGATGCGCGCGCCAGCCGATGTCGGCGAGCAGGCAGGCGGCGTGGCGATAGCGCGCCTCCTCCTCTGTCTCCTCGATGCCGAAGGCTGCGAAGGATTCTCTCGTCCATCGGACAAGCTCATGCGCATGCGTGACCGAACGGGCACGCAGCACGGCAAGCTCCTGGGACGCCGTAACCAGCGGGTCGAGGCGCTGCTCCTCTTTGGACAACAGCGAAAACAGGAAGCCTTCGCGCACGCCGAGCGCCGAAACTACGATCTTCGACGGCTTCATTGCGGCGATGATCTCGAGCAGCACCGCTGCGCCATAAGGCAGCAGCGCGCGGCGGTTCTTGGAAATGCCCTCGATCCCCTTCATCTTGTCAATTTCGCCGCGCGCGACCTGCCGCAGGAAGCCGGCGGAGCTTTCGACGCCGAGTTCGTAATGATGCATGACGCTTAGCGGATAGCCCGTCATGTTCATGTGCAGCCGGGCAAGATTTCGCCATGTGCCGCCAACGGCGTAAAACACTCTGCCCTGCCCGGCGTTGAGTAGCTTGGCCTTCGCAAGCTCCTCGCGAGCGATCCGGGCCGCAACGCCGGGCGAGTTCCTCGACATGTCCTGCAATCGCAATCCGCCGAGCGGCAGGGTGATGCCGTCGCCGATGGCTTCGCCGGCAACATCGACCAGTTCCAGGCTGCCGCCACCGAGATCTCCAGCGATGCCGTCGGCCGGATGAAAGCCCGATATGACTCCGAGCGCCGAGTAGTAGGCCTCCTCGCGGCCGCTGAGAACGCGGATTTCCGTGCCGAGGATTTTTTCGGCGCGATGGATGAAATCGGGACCGTTCACCGCCTCGCGCGCCGCCGCGGTGGCGATCACGCAAAGTTCCTCGGCGCCGGCCTGATCGGACAGTGCCCGGAAGCGGCGGAACTCCTCGATGGCGCGGGTTACCGCTTCCGGATCGAGCTTGCCGGTCGAAACGATGCCGCGGCCGAGACCAGCCAGCATCTTTTCGTTGAACAGAACGGTCGGCGAACGGGCGATGCCCTCATAGATGACGAGGCGGATCGAGTTCGATCCGATGTCGATGATCGACAGCGGCCGGCGATTCTGCAGCCGGCCCTGGGATTGGGCGATCATCAGTCGACGGACGCGATGGATTTCTTGCGGCGCTTGAACTGCGCAATGCGCTTGGGCGCATGCGACTTCAGCGCGTCACCCCGTCCCGAAAGGCTAGGATTGGTCATGAAATATTCCTGCGCGTTGAACGGTTCTTCGCCCTCATCCAGCGTCACGCGCCGCGAGGTACCGTCAGCCAATACTTCGAAACTTTGCTGGTTGTCCATAATGTTGCCGAGCATGATCTGGCCGAGCACCTGTTCGTGCACAGTCGGGTTGGTGATCGGCACCATGGCCTCGACTCGGCGGTCGAGATTGCGCGGCATCAGGTCGGCCGAGCTGATATAGACGATCGCCTCGTCCGAAGGCAGACCATGGCCGTTACCGAAGCAGTAGATGCGGCTGTGCTCGAGGAAGCGCCCGACGATCGACTTGACCCTTATGTTTTCCGACAGGCCGGGTACCTGCGGTCTCAGGCAGCAGATGCCCCGAACCACAAGGTCGATTTCCACCCCGGCGCGGCTGGCGTCGTAAAGTGCGTCGATTATAACGGGATCGACCAGCGAGTTCATCTTCATCCAGATGCGCGCCGGATGACCTTCACGCGCATGCGCTATTTCGTCCGAGATATGCTGGAGAATGCGGCTTCGGAGCGTAAACGGCGAAATCGCAAGGCGCATTTCCCCGGCAGGTTCGGCATAGCCGGTGATGAAATTGAACAATTGCGCCACATCACGGGCAATCTTCGGGTCGGTGGTGAAGAAGGACAGGTCGGTATAGATGCGCGCCGTGATCGGGTGGTAGTTGCCCGTTCCGAGATGGACGTAGTTGCGCAGGCGGCCGTCCTCGCGGCGAACCACCAGCGATATTTTCGAGTGGGTCTTCAGTTCCAGGAATCCAAACACCACCTGCACGCCGGCGCGTTCGAGGTCGCGCGCCCAGCGGATGTTGGCTTCCTCGTCGAAGCGCGCCTTGAGCTCGACCAGCGCCGTCACCGACTTGCCGGCTTCGGCCGCATCGATCAGTGCGCGCACGATGGGGCTGTCGTTGGAGGTGCGGTAGAGCGTCTGCTTAATCGCCACCACTTCCGTGTCAGCGGCGGCCTGGCGCAGGAACTGCACGACCACATCGAAGGATTCGTAGGGGTGATGGACGATGATGTCCTTCTCGCGGATGGCGGCGAAGCAGTCGCCGCCATGCTCGCGGATGCGCTCCGGAAAACGTGGATTGTAGGGCGGGAACTTCAGGTCGTCGCGAGGCACGGCGACGATCTCCGAGATCTGGCTGAGCGCCAGCGGGCCGGTCAGCACGCTGATGCGCCCGGCGGCAACGCCAAGTTCGCCGGCCACGAAGTCGCGCAATTCCCATGGCATCTGCGCGTCGAATTCGATGCGGATGACCGAACCGCGCCGCCGCCGCTTGAGCGCCGTTTCGAAGAGCTGCACCAGATCCTCGGCCTCTTCCTCGACCTCGATATCGCTGTCTCGGATGATGCGGAAAGTGCCCGACCCCCTTACCTCGTAGCCCGGGAACAGCTTGCCTATGAAGACGCCGACGGTTTCCTCGATCGGGATGAAGCGGACCGCGCCCTTGCGGTCGGGCAGCCTGATATAGCGCTTGAGGGCGACGGGCAGGCGCAGGAGCGCCGTCATCTGCTCGCTATTCTTGCGATGGCGAAGCTGCAGTGCAATCGAGAAGCCGAGATTGGGAATGAACGGGAACGGGTGCGCCGGGTCGATTGAAAGTGGCGTCAGAACCGGAAAAATCTGTTCCAGAAAATGGTCTTCCAGCCAGCTCTTTTCGTCCTTGTTCATCGCCTCGGCGGTGACGATCTCGATGCCTTCCTTCTTGAGAAGGCCCATCAGAACCGACAGGCTTTTCTGCTGGTCCTCCTGAAGGCGTCCGACTTCGAGCAGCAATTGCTCGAGCTGCTGTTCCGGAGTTCGTCCGTCATGGCTCCTGAGCGTGATGCCCTCGCGGATCTGGCCGGCGAGGCCCGCGACGCGGACCATGAAGAACTCGTCGAGATTGTCGGCCGAGATCGACAGGAAGCGCACGCGCTCCAGTGCCGGATGGTTCGAGTTGAGCGATTCCTCCAGCACCCGCCGGTTAAACTGCAGCCAAGAGAACTCGCGGTTGACGAACCGGTCGGGATTGCCCAACCGGGCGTCGCCGTCCGCCGCGACCGTGGTGAATTCAGACTGGACCGGTTTTAGCTCGTTCATTGTTTGCCGCTGCCCTTCATCGCTTCTCGGCCGTTATCCGGCTCAGCTTAGCTTCTGACAGGCTTTTGCGACAGTTTGATTTCACATGGCTTGCAAACGGATTGGCTATGCTGCAAGCGCTTGCTATGACGCGACGCGCAAGCGACAGGAGACGACGATGGCCGGCGGCACCATTCCCCACTTCCAGAACGATGCGGGCCATCCCGTCATCGAAATCGGCGTCAAGGAATTCATGTGCGTCGGCGCCAACCCGCCCTTCGACCATCCGCACGTGTTCCTGGACATGGGTAGCGACGACGAAAAGGTCTGCCCCTACTGCTCCACGCTCTTTCGGTTCAACAAGACGCTGAAGGCCGATGAGACCCGACCGGAAGGCAGTTTTTATCATCGCGCCGCCTGATCGGGCCACTTGGCCGTCCGGTGAACGGCGCACGCCCCGCTGACATCATCGTTGCCGGCGCAGGCATCGCCGGGCTTGCCGCCGCGCTGGCTTTCGCGTCGCGCGGCTTTTCCGTCCAGGTGTTTGAACGTGCGCCGCAGCTGGAAGAAGTCGGCGCCGGCCTCCAGCTCTCGCCCAATGCGACCCGCATCCTCGACCGGCTCGGCGTGCTGCCGGCGTTGCTGAAAACCGCAGTGCGGCCGAGCGCCGTTCTCTTGCGCGATGGCCGCACGCTCGCCGAACTTGCCCGGGTGCCGCTTGGCGAGGCCGCCGAAAAGCGCTGGCGCGCGCCCTATCTCGCGCTTCACCGCGCAGACCTGCAAAACACCTTGCTTTCACGGGTGCTCGAAACACCCAGCATCTGCTTGGTAACGGGCGCGGCCATAACCGGCGTTGCGCAATCAAGCGTCGGCGTCGCAGCGACGATCGCCGGTGAGGCTGGCCGCACCGAAGCAGGCGGTTTGCTGCTTGTCGGGGCCGACGGCGTCCGATCAGCGGTCCGGGCGTTTTTGGGCACGCCGCGCGAGAGCCGCTATTCGGGGGAAGTCGCCTGGCGAACCACCCTGCCTGCCGACAGCGCCGCCGGCCGGGCGCTGCGCGAAGCGGCTAGTCCCGAAGCGGTGGTCGCCTTCCTCCACAGCGGCTTCCACCTGATCGCCTATCCTGTACGCGGAGGCGCGGCAATCAACCTCGCTGCCTTCACGGCGAGCGACGGGCTTGCCGACAACCGGGCCGGCGCTGTGGACGTGGCACCGCTGCGGCACGCGATGCGCACCACCGCGCCGGCGCTCGCCCGGCTTGCCGACGAAGCCGGGCCTTGGACAGCTTGGCCCATCCATACGGTCGACCGTCGACCGCCATGGACCTTGCCCGACGGCGTGGCCCTGATCGGCGACGCAGCGCATGCGATGACGCCGTTCGCCGCCCAAGGGGCTGCGATGGCCATCGAGGACGCCTGGACACTGGCCGCCAACGTCGCCGCTGCTCCGGGCGATCTCGCGAGCGCGCTTTCCAGATGGGAAGCCGAGCGACGCCCGCGCGTCGAAAAAGTCGCGCGGCGCGGCGCCTTCAACCGTTTTGCCTGGCACGCATCGGGGCCGGTTGCGCTCGCGCGCAACCTCGTGCTGAAGACCCGCCCGCCCGAAAAACTCGCTGTCGACCTCGACTGGCTCTACGGCTGGGAGCCGCCGGAACTGTAGTCCTTGGTCAATTGTGGAGCCGCAGCGATGCGGCCAATGTCACTGGGAGAGGGTTCCACCATCCGGTCCGCAGGCCCGCTTCGCGCAAGGCTCGCGCCGTCCAGGTATTGCAACCTAAAAATGCGTTGAAATACCCCTTCGCCTCGAAGAAGCGGTCATCTGAGCTGTATTCGGCGCCTGCAATGACGATCGGCCCGCCCTCTCCTCGCTCAAAGCTGTCTGCGATGAAGTCGATCAGCCGGACGAACTCGGCCTCGCTCACGTCGAAGCCAGTTACCGCCGGGTGCGGTTCGGCGATGTCGCCCGCCACGTCGACGTGCATGACCGAGCGGTCGAGCGTCAGCGCCTTGAGCACGGGCAGCGGCTTCAACTCGCTCCACGTCGGCGTTTCCAGATAGAAGGCGCGGCCGCCCCACCCGAAGATCAGCCAGCGGGCGTCCGAGTGTCCGGCAGGGACACCGGCATGCTCCAGGAATCCAAACTTTTCTCGGATGAAGGCATCGATGGAGACCGCGATATCGGTGTGGATCGGATTGGTCAGCACCAGGATACGCCGGGTTGTGTCGGTGCCCTCGGCTTCGGCGGCGGAAAAGATTGGGCGTGGGATAAGCATCCCCAAGGCAACCGACAACGCCGCGGCAAAGATCATCAGGAAGAACCGTCTTGCGATCTTTCTCATAATCCCCTGGACGAAGTACTATGTGAAGCGAGCCGCTGGATGACGGCCAGCAAGCGCAAAATCAGCGCTCTCACGCGCCGGCCTTCCGATCGAAGAACCGTTCGGCTAATGCAGTATCTGGCTCAGGAACAGTTTCGTGCGCTCGTGCTGCGGGTTGTCGAAGAACTGGCTCGGCGTGTTCTGCTCGACGATCTGACCCTGATCCATGAAGATCACCCGGTTCGCAACCTTGCGGGCAAATCCCATTTCGTGTGTCACGCAGATCATGGTCATGCCCTCCTCGGCGAGGCCGACCATGGTTTCGAGCACTTCCTTGATCATTTCGGGATCGAGCGCCGAAGTCGGCTCGTCGAACAGCATGATGCGTGGGTTCATGCAGAGCGAACGCGCAATGGCGACGCGCTGCTGCTGGCCGCCCGAAAGCTGACCCGGATATTTGTGGGCCTGCTCGGGGATCTTCACCCGCGTCAGGAAATGCATGGCGATCTCTTCGGCCTGCCTCTTCGGCGTCTTGCGCACCCAGATCGGCGCCAGCGTGCAGTTTTCGAGGATCGTCAGGTGCGGAAACAGGTTAAAGTGCTGGAACACCATGCCGACTTCGCGGCGGACCTCATCGATCTTCTTCAGATCATTGGTGAGTTCCTTGCCGTCGACGATGATCTTGCCCTTCTGGTGCTCTTCCAAACGGTTGATGCAGCGGATCATCGTCGATTTGCCCGAACCGGAAGGTCCGCAGACGACGATGCGCTCGCCGCGCATCACCCTCAGATTGATGTCCTTCAAGACATGGAAATCGCCGTACCATTTGTGCATGTTGACGATGTCGATGGCGACATCCGTCTCCGAGATGTGCATCTTGGCGGCGTCGACCCTGATGTCTTCGGCGCTTACAGCGTTTTCTGTGGCCATCGGCCGTTCCCCTTGTTTTTCTATCGTTTGTGGCCGGTATCGAGCCGGCGTTCTATGTACATAGAATAGCGCGACATGCCGAAGCAGAACACCCAGAACACGAAACCCGAAAAGACCAATCCACTCATCGGCGTCTGAGCGGACGCCCAGGTGGCGTCGGCGAAATTCTGCCGGACGATGCCGAGCAGGTCGAACATTCCGATGATGTAGACGAGGCTGGTGTCCTTAAACAGGCCGATGAAGGTGTTGACGATGCCGGGGATGACGAGCTTCAGCGCCTGCGGCAGGATGATCAGCCCGGTCTTTTGCCAGTAGCTGAGGCCGAGGGAATCGGCGCCTTCGTACTGACCTTTCGGGATGGCCTGCAGTCCGCCGCGGACGACCTCCGCCATGTAGGCCGAAGCGAACATCGCCACTCCGATCAGCGCCCGCAGGAACTTGTCGAAGGTCATGCCGGCTGGCAGGAACAGAGGCAGCATGACGCTTGCCATGAACAGCACGGTCACCAGGGGCACGCCGCGTATAGCTTCGATGAAGATGACGCAGATCATCTTGACCACCGGCAGCCTCGAGCGCCGGCCAAGCGCCAAGACTATCCCGAGCGGCAACGACACGGCGATGCCGACGAAGGACAGGACCAGCGTGACCATCAGACCGCCCCAGAGCTGCGTTTCGACATAGGGCAGGCCAAACACGCCGCCGACAAGCAGGACGAACGCGACGATCGGAAAGACGCCGAAAAGCACGATGGCGTTCAATCCCTTGTGGGGAGCGCGCGGGATCATCAGCGGGACGAGCAAGGCCACGAACATGATGGCCACCAGCCATACGCGCCAGCGCTCCGAGATCGTGTAGCGGCCGACCATGAACTGTTCGAACTTGGCGTTGATAAACGCCCAGCAGGCGCCGGACCAGCCATCCGGCTGCAGGCCGCCCTGCGAGATAGTGGCGCAGACGCTGCGGTCGGGGCCGGTCCATTGCGCGCTTATGAACAGCCAGTTGACGAGCGGCGGCAGCGCCAGCGCCACGACAACGAGACCGATCAGCGTCATGACAGCGTCGGCCGGCGTAGCGAACAGATTGATGCGCAGCCAGCGAACGAGGCCGCGCTCGCCGGCGGGCGCGGCCTGCGCATTCACCATTTCGGCACGGACGTAGGAGAGATCGTGTTCCTGCATGATCCTACCTCTCGACCAGCGCCATTTTGGCATTGAACCAGTTCATGAAGGCGGATGTCGCAAGGCTGAGGCCGAGATAGACAACCATCCATATGGCGACAATCTCGATCGACTGGCCGGTCTGGTTAAGGATGGTCCCGCCGATAGCCACAAGGTCGGGATAGCCTATCGCGATGGCCAGCGACGAGTTCTTGGTCAGGTTGAGGTATTGACTGGTCAGTGGGGGAATGATGATGCGCATCGCCTGCGGAATGATGACCAGCCGCAGCGCCTGCCCCGAGCGCAGGCCGAGCGCGTAGGACGCTTCCGTCTGGCCTTTGCTGACACCTAGAATGCCGGCTCGTACGATCTCGGCAATGAACGCCGCGGTATAGAACGATAGAGCGAGGTAGAGCGCCAGGAACTCCGGCTTCACCTGGAAACCGCCGACCAAGTTGAAGGTCGAGGGTGTCGGGAACTCCAGCGTCAGCGGAAAGCCGGCCAGCGCGAAGGCCAAGAGCGGCAGGCCTATGAGCAATGCTGCCGAAGTCCAGAAAACCGGAAATTGCTGCCCGGTCGCTTCCTGCCGCTGGCGCGCCTTACGGGCGACGAACCAGATCATGGCGATCGCGACGACGATTGCGGCGGCTATGAGCCAGGCGCCCTCGCCCCACATCGTCTTAGGCAGGAAGAAACCGCGATTGTTGAGATACGAGCCGAAGCTCAGAAAATAATCCAGCCCGAAATGGCCGCGCGAGGTCTCGAAACCCAGCGGAATGCCGAGCGCGATGCTGTCACGCGGCGCCGGCAGCACGGAGATTACGCCGAAATACCAGAAGAAGATGACGAGCAGCGGCGGAATGTTCCGGAACACCTCGACATAAACCATGCAGAGCTTGCGGATCAGCCAGTTCCTGGAGAGCCGCCCGACGCCGACGATGAAGCCGATGATCGACGCCGTCACGATACCGACCGCGGCTACGAGCAGAGTGTTGAGAAGTCCTACGACCAATGCGCGTGAGTAGCGCGAGTCGGAAGAGAATGAGATCAGGCTTTGACTGATATCGAAACCGCTGCGACCGTTCAGGAACGCAAAACCGGACGCTATGTTCGAGCGTCTGAGATTCTCGACCGTGTTGCCGACGACCCAGTAAACGAAGAACACAAGAGCAGCGAAAAGCAGAATCTGATAGACGATCCCGCGGATCTTCGGATCATTCACATACGATGCGAGTGAGCTCTCAGCCCGCCCGGCTACATCCTGCGAAGCCATATTGTCTCCTTTGCACGGAGACCGGAAGGCGGATTTCCGCCTTCCGGATCGCCAAGTTTACTCAACTCAGCGGATTGGCATCGCGTATTGGAGTCCACCCTTGGTCCACAGCGCGTTCAGGCCGCGAGCGATCTTGAGCGGGCTGTCCTGTCCGATGTTGCGCTCGAAGCTCTCGCCGTAGTTGCCGACGCCCTTGATGATGTTGACGACCCAATCATTGCTAAGGCCGAGGTCGGTGCCGAGCTTGGAATCGGCTTCCTGGCCCAGAATGCGCTTGATGTCGGGATTCGGCGAATTCTTCATCTCGTCGACATTCGCCTGTGTGATGCCGTGCTCCTCGGCAAGGATCATCGCATAGAGCGTCCACTTCACGATGTCGAGCCATTGGTCGTCGCCCTGACGGACGGCGGGGCCGAGTGGCTCCTTTGAGATGATCTCAGGCAAGACAACGTGATCGTCCGGAGAAGCCAGCGTCAGGCGAATCGAGTAGAGACCCGATTGGTCGGTCGTGTAGGCGTCGCAGCGTCCGGAATCATAGGCGGCATTGACTTCCTCGAGCTTCTCGAACACCACCGGATTGTATTCGAGGTTATTGGCCTTGAAATAGTCGGCGAGGTTGAGTTCGGTCGTCGTGCCGGTCTGAACGCATACCGAAGCGCCGGAAAGCTGCAGGGCGGAGTTCACGCCGGGCAGCTTCTTGGCGTTGATCATGAAGCCCTGGCCGTCGTAGTAGTTGACGCCGGCAAAGTTGAATCCGAGCGAGGTGTCGCGGCTCAGCGTCCAGGTCGTGTTGCGGGAGAGAAGGTCAATCTCTCCGGATTGTAGCGCGGTGAAACGCTCCTTGGCGTTGGTCGGGGTGAATTTCACCTTGGTCGGATCGCCAAAGACGGCAGCCGCAACCGCGCGACAGAGATCGACGTCGAAACCGGTCCATTCGCCCTTGTCGTTCGGCGCCGAAAAGCCCGCCAGCGCGGTGTTGACGCCGCATTGGACGAATCCCTTCGCCTTGACATCGTCAAGCGTGGCGGCGGAAGCGGCCGAGGCCGCCATTCCGAGCGCGGCCGCGCCGAGAATGACTTTCACAGTGTGTTTCATACCCACTAACCCTTTTCTGTTGTTCGGGATCAAATCCCTGTTTTTTTTCGTGCGAAAGCAGCATTGCCGTCTCGGCCCACTTCCGAAACGTCGCCCCGCCTGCTGCGTTGCCACTGCGCTCCCGTTCACGAACTGCATCGAAGGCGATTATTTTAGTGAGGTCAAGTGGAATGACGGAATCGGCAAGAGTTTGAAAATCCTGAGCCAAAAATGACCATTTGTTAGGCCAATTGGCCATGAAATGGCCGCCAGGCAACCGGTTTGACGCGAATTGGGCTCGACCGGCAAATAGCCGCTCTGGCCGAGACGACTTCTACCGGGCCTGCCGCCTGTCCGGTTGCGTCCGCTACCGCGCCGCTCTATGCGTTTGGACTTCATCAGAATAGCAGGGACCAAGATGGCCGGACGCGATTTCGACACCATGGGCATCCACACGCGGCTGGCGCATGCCGGCAATGACCCGCGCGATTATTTCGGCTTCGTCAATCCGCCTGTCGTGCATGCCTCGACCGTGCTGTTTCCCGATGCGGCGACAATGGCGGCGCGTTCGCAGAAATACACCTACGGCACACGCGGCACGCCGACCAGCGACGCGCTCGCCGAGGCGATCGATGGGCTCGAAGGTTCGGCAGGCACCATCATTGTCCCCTCAGGGCTTGCCGCTGTAACGGTTCCGCTGCTGGCTTTCCTGTCGGTCGGCGACCATGTGCTGATCGTCGATTCCATCTATTTTCCGACACGCAATTTTGCCGACACCATGCTGAAGCGCCTCGGCATCGAGGTCGAGTATTACGACCCGCATGTCGGTGCGGGCATCGCGGCGCTGATGAAGCCGAACACGAAAGTCGTGTTCACTGAATCGCCAGCCTCGAACACCTTCGAAATGCAGGATATTCCCGCCATCGCTAAGGCAGCGCGTGCCGGCGGCGCGGTTGTGATGATGGACAACACTTGGGCGACGCCGCTCTATTTCAAGCCGCTCGATCATGGCGTCGACATTTCGATCCACGCAGCGACCAAATACCCGGCCGGCCATTCCGACGTGCTGCTCGGCACGGTTTCGGCCAATGCCGAATGCTGGCCGAAACTGCATGAGGGATTCATCACGCTCGGCTGCTGCGCCGGTCCCGACGATGTCTATCAGGTGCTGCGGGGCTTGCGCACCATGGGCGTTCGCCTGGAACGGCACCAGGACAGTGCGATCAACATTGCGTGCTGGCTGGAGACGCAGGCTGGCGTCGCCTGCGTCCTGCACCCGGCGCTGGAGAGCCATCCCGGGCACGCGCTCTGGAAGCGCGATTTCTGCGGTTCGAGCGGCATATTCTCGGTGGTTCTGGCTGGCGGCGGAGTGAAACAGGCGCACGCCTTCCTCGACGCGCTCAGGATTTTCGGGCTCGGCTATTCCTGGGGCGGTTACGAAAGCCTTGCGGTGCACGTTTCGCTCGCCGACCGCACCATCGCCAAGGGCCCATATGAAGGCCCGATCATCCGGTTGCAGATCGGGCTCGAAAACGTCGAGGACCTGAAAGCCGATATCGCTCGGGGGCTGGCAGCCGCTGCGGCTATTTGAGCCTAGGCGCGTCGGTTCTTCGCGATTACGGCTGCAAGTATCAGGGTGAAGGCGCCTAGGCGAAGCAGATAGATCCAGCTGCGCTCCTCGATCGGGATCCGCACGAAGACGAGTAGCGCCTGGTTGGCCGCCAGTATCCAGAACGCGAGGGCGAAGGCTGCGAACAATTGGTCTCCTGTGCGCCGCCAGAAGCGGAGGAAGAACAGGCCGGCGACCACGAAACCCATGGTAATCAGCCCCGAAACGAAATCGAACATGGCCGCTCCTATTCCGTTTCCCATACCAGCCCGAACAGCAGGGTTCCTACCGCCGCCAACGATGCCGAGTGGCGGAAGAACTGCAGATCGGCCGCGGGAAACACCATTATGTCGAGAATGACCACGAAACTGTTGGCCGAGAGGAAGCCGAAGCAAAGGCCGCTCCAGAACAGCAGGCGCGTGCTGCTGCGCCAGTAGCCGCGCAACAGCAGATACGAACAGGCCGCGCTGGTCAGGATGCACAACACGTAAATTGCGATCTTGAGTGTTTCCATGACCGTCAACTCTTCTTCAGTTTGAACGCGTCGGCGAAGGTTCTCAGCTTCTCGACCGGGCTCTGCAGGATCAGCCGGCGGATTGCCGCCGGCGTCTTGCGGTATTCCTCTTCCAACTGCGCAACGAGGTCGTTCTGCTGGGCGGATGCCGGTCCATAGCGGACCGTTCCGTCAGTCTCTGCAAGCACAAGACCGGCTGCAACAAGGCGCTCGACACTCCGCGCCACGAGCACTTCGCTGCTCCGCAGCTCCCGAATAAGCCCTTCGGAGGTCCAAGCCCGTTGCGGGTCGCGATACAGCAGGAGGAGCAGTTCGACCGACCAGACCGATCCGAACGATACCTCCACAAATTCGATCAGATCGCTGTTCATTATCCCCAAAAAAGGTCGACGCGCGGCAGCGTCAACGAAAATTCCCCGACGCAATGTTGGGCAGCCACAGGAACGGTTTTATGGCTCGAAGCGCCCATAGACAACCCTCAGGCGAAAATTCGCCAGAGTCCGATTCAATGGAACCAAAGGGCGGGTGGTGCGTTGAGCGCGTCGGCGGGGGTCTAGCAGGTTGCCCGCAGTCCACATTCGCAGGGGGGCGAACTTGGCATATCGAACGGGCGTTAGCCTCACATCCAATTTTCCGGCAATCCTGAGGAGCAAGCCATGAACATCGAGGCTCCACGGGAACAGCTTGATCGCCGCCAGGTTCTGATGGCCCTGCGGGCCTTCCGACGCGGCGATTTTTCGGTTCGCCTCGTCAACAATTATGACGGGCTCGATTCGGAGATTGCCGAAACCTTCAACGAAATCGTCGAGCTCAACGATCAACTCACCCGCGAATTCGAGCGCCTTTCCCGTGTCGTGGGCAAGGATGGCCGCATCGGCGAGCGCGGCCATGTCCGCAACGCCACCGGTTCCTGGGAATCAGGCGTCCGTTCGGTCAACGATCTGATCGAGGATATGGTGCAGCCCACCGCCGAAGTGGCGCGCGTTATCGGCGCGGTCGCCAAGGGCGATCTCTCGCAGACGATGATGGTCGAAATCGACGGCCGGCCGCTGCGCGGCGAATTCCTGCGCATAGGCAAGATCGTCAACACCATGGTGGGCCAGCTCGCCTCCTTCGCCTCGGAAGTGACGCGCGTGGCGCGCGAGGTCGGCACCGAAGGCAAGCTCGGCGGACAGGCCAAGGTGAAGGGTGTGGCGGGCACCTGGAAGGATCTGACCGACAACGTCAATGCCATGGCCACCAATCTTACCGGCCAGGTGAGAAACATCGCCGAAGTGACCACGGCCGTTGCCTCGGGCGACCTGTCGAAGAAGATCACCGTCGACGTGAAGGGTGAGATCCTCGAGTTGAAGAACACCATCAACACGATGGTGGACCAGCTGAATTCCTTCGCGTCCGAAGTTACCCGTGTGGCGCGCGAGGTCGGCACCGAAGGCAAGCTCGGCGGCCAGGCGCGCGTGGAAGGCGTCGGCGGCACCTGGAAGGATCTGACCGACAACGTCAATCTTATGGCCGACAATCTGACCGGTCAGGTGCGCAACATCGCGGAAGTGACCACCGCCGTCGCTTCGGGCGACCTGTCGAAGAAGATTACCGTCGACGTGAAGGGGGAAATCCTGGAGCTGAAGAACACCATCAACACGATGGTGGACCAGCTGAATTCCTTTGCATCCGAAGTTACCCGTGTGGCGCGCGAGGTCGGCACCGAAGGCAAGCTCGGCGGCCAGGCGCAGGTGCGCGGCGTCGGCGGCACCTGGAAGGATCTGACCGACAACGTCAATCTCATGGCGGAAAATCTGACCGGTCAGGTGCGCAACATCGCCGATGTGACCACCGCGGTCGCGTCGGGCGACCTGTCGAAGAAGATCACCGTCGCGGTGAAGGGCGAGATCCTGGAGCTGAAGGACACCATCAATACGATGGTGGACCAGCTCAATTCCTTCGCATCGGAAGTGACGCGCGTCGCCCGCGAAGTCGGCACCGAGGGCAAGCTCGGCGGCCAGGCGGAAGTGAAAGGCGTCGCCGGCACCTGGAAGGATCTGACCGACAACGTCAATCTGATGGCGGCCAACCTGACCGGGCAGGTGCGCAACATCGCCGAGGTGACCACCGCCGTGGCGCGCGGCGACCTTTCCAAGAAGATCACCGTCGATGTGAAGGGCGAGATCCTGGAGCTGAAGGACACCGTCAACACGATGGTGGACCAGTTGAACTCCTTTGCCTCGGAGGTCTCACGCGTTGCGCGTGAGGTCGGCACCGAAGGCAAGCTGGGCGGCCAGGCCCATGTTGAGGGCGTCGGCGGCACCTGGAAGGATCTGACCGACAACGTCAACGCCATGGCCGGCAATCTGACCGTGCAGTTGCGCGACGTGTCCAAGGTCGCGACCGCTATCGCCACAGGCGACCTTACGCAGAAGATCACCGTCGATGCGCTGGGCGAGATCCTGCAGATCAAGGACGTGATCAACACGATGGTCGACCAGCTCAACTCTTTCGCATCGGAGGTGACGCGCGTCGCCCGCGAAGTGGGTTCCGATGGCAAGCTGGGGGGACAGGCGCAGGTGCGCGGCGTCGCAGGCACGTGGAAAGACCTGACCGACAACGTCAACGCCATGGCCGCCAACCTGACCGGCCAGGTGCGCAATATCGCCGAAGTGACCACCGCCGTGGCGCTCGGCGATCTTTCCAAGAAGATCACCGTCGATGTGCGCGGCGAAATCCTGGAGCTCAAGGACACCATCAACACGATGGTGGACCAGTTGAATTCCTTCGCCTCAGAGGTGACGCGCGTGGCGCGCGAGGTCGGTACGGAAGGCAAGCTCGGCGGACAGGCGCAGGTGCGCGGCGTCGCCGGCACCTGGAAGGATCTGACCGACAATGTGAATTCGATGGCCGAGAACCTGACGGGCCAGGTGCGCAACATTGCCGAGGTGACCACCGCCGTGGCGCGCGGCGACCTTTCCAAGAAGATCACCGTCGACGTGAAGGGCGAAATCCTCGAGCTGAAATCGACCATCAACACGATGGTCGACCAGCTCAATTCCTTCGCCGGCGAGGTGACGCGCGTGGCGCGTGAAGTCGGCACCGAAGGCAAGCTCGGCGGGCAGGCGCGGGTCGAGGGCGTCGCCGGCACCTGGAAGGATTTGACCGACAACGTCAACCTGATGGCAACCAACCTGACCAACCAGGTGCGCGGCATCGCCGACGTCGTCACGGCGGTGGCGCAGGGCAATCTGAAGCGCAAGCTGGCCGTGGATGCGAAGGGCGAAATCGCCTCGCTCGCCGACACGATCAACGGCATGATCGAGACGCTCGCGATTTTCGCCGACCAAGTCACCAATGTGGCGCGCGAGGTCGGCATCGAGGGCAAGCTCGGCGGCCAGGCGCGCGTGCCGGGCGCGGCCGGACTGTGGCGCGACCTCACCGACAACGTCAACCAGCTCGCGGCGAATCTGACGACGCAGGTGCGCGCCATCGCGGAAGTCTCGACCGCCGTGACCAAGGGAGACCTGACCCGCTCCATCGCCGTCGAGGCTTCCGGCGAGGTTGCGGCGCTGAAGGACAACATCAACGAGATGATCCGCAACCTGAAGGATCAGACGCTGAAGAACGCCGAGCAGGACTGGCTGAAGACTAACCTCGCCCGCTTTTCGCGCATGCTGCAGGGCGAGCGCGATCTCACTACTGTCTCCCGGCTGATCATGTCGGAACTGGCGCCGCTGGTGAATGCGCAATACGGCGTGTTCTATGTCGCCAGCCGCGACGAGAACGAAACCTATCTCGAACTCGCCGCCAGCTACGGGGCGGAGAGCTCGACGACGATGAAGCAGCGCCTCGATTTGCGCGAAGGCCTGATCGGCCAGAGCGCCGCCGACAAGCGCGCCATCCTGCTCGACAATGTGCCCGAAAATTTTGTGCGCATTACCTCCGGACTCGGCGACGCCGGCCCGACCAACGTCATCATTCTGCCTGCGCTGTTCGAAGACGACGTCAAAGCGGTCATCGAACTCGCCTCCTTCGGCGAGTTCCGCGATACCCACCAGTCCTTCCTCAACCAGCTGATGGAGTCCGTCGGCATCGTCTTGAACACGATCGCGGCGACGATGCGCACCGAGGGGCTGCTGAAGCAGTCGCAGTTGCTCACCGCCGAGTTGCAGGCGCGTCAGAGCGAATTGACCAAGAAGCAGGAGGAACTCCACGCCACCAACGAAGAGCTGCAGGAAAAGGCCCAGCTTCTTGAAAACGAGAAGAAGCAGGTCGAAACCAAGAACCTCGAAATCGAGATGGCGCGGCGGGCGCTGGAGGAAAAGGCCGAGCAGCTTGCGCTCACCTCCAAATACAAATCGGAGTTCCTGGCCAATATGAGCCACGAACTGCGTACGCCGCTCAATTCCCTTCTGATCCTGTCGAAGCTGCTCGCCAGCAATCAGCAGGGCAACCTCAACGAGAAGCAGGTCGATTTCGCGCGCACCATCAACTCCGCGGGAACGGACCTGCTCAGCCTCATCAACGACATTCTCGATCTGTCGAAGATCGAGTCCGGCACTGTCTCGATCGAAGTAGGCGACATGCCCCTCACCCACCTTCGGCAGCACATGGAGCGGACGTTCCGGCAGCTCGCTTCCGACAAGGGCCTGGGCTTCAGCATCAATGTCGACCCGAACCTTCCCGAAACCGTCAGGACCGACGAGAAGCGGCTGCAGCAGATTGTGCTGAACCTTTTGTCGAACGCCTTTAAATTCACCTCGGAAGGGCGCGTCGTGCTCGATCTCAAGGCCGTGCCGGGCAGCGGCGGCAACGGCATCGTGAAGCCCGCAAACGACGCGCTGGCCATCTCTGTGACCGACACGGGCATCGGCATTCCCAAGGACAAGCAAAAGCTGATCTTCGAGGCCTTCCAGCAGGCCGACGGCACTACCAGCCGCAAATATGGCGGCACCGGCCTGGGCCTTTCGATCAGCCGCGAGATCGCTCGCCTTCTTGGCGGCGAACTTCGCGTCGAAAGCAAACCCGGCAAGGGCTCGACCTTCACGCTGGTCATTCCCTTCGATGGACCGCGCACAGCTGTAACGACCGTGTCGCAAACGGCGGCCACGCCGCAGATCGCGGCGCCCCTCTCCCCGGATTCCGATAGCACTGTGGAGTTCAGCGATGATCGGGACTCCATAGCGCCCGGCGACCGGGTCGTTCTCATCGTCGAGGACGATCCGACATTCGGCGAAATCCTGCTTGGCCTCGCCCGTTCTTCGGGGCTGAAGGGCGTGCTGTCCACTGCCGGTTCGGGCACGCTGGCGCTCGCGCGCAGATTGATGCCCGACGCGATCACGCTCGATCTCGGACTGTCCGACATAGACGGCTGGGTGCTGTTCGACCTTCTGCGCCACGATCCCAAGACGAAAGGCATTCCGATTTCCGTCATATCTGGCGCGGACCACCTCGATTCGCTTGTCCGTCAGGGGGCGTCCAGCGTATCGACCAAGCCGGTGACGCAGGAAGAGCTGATGCGGGTGTTTCAGGACATCCACAACCGCAAAGTCAGGACACAGCGCAGGGTACTGGTTGTCGACGCCGACCCCGACCGGCGGCTGTCGCTGGTTGATGAAATACGCGACGGCGTTACGTCGGTTGCTGCAATCGGGCGTTTGGCCGCCAATGCCGACGACATGGATCTTTCCGGTTACGACGCGATCGTGCTTGGCTTCGGGCGCAGCCTCAAGGATAACGCGCACCAGGTGTCGACGTTGTCGCAGCATCTGGGCGACCTCATCTCCAAAGTGCTGATTTTCGCGCCCAATGCCGACGCGCTCGAACCTGCGCTGGCACAGAACCCCGCTCTGGCCGGTGCGCCGCGGGCGGAGAATTTTGCGCAGCTGACCCAACTGATGGCCGCCGCGCTGCCGAGCATGGAAGGTGAAGGTGCCGCTCTCGAGGACGACGAGCGATCTGCAATCGTTGGAAATGCTGAGCTTACCGGAGCAAAGGTGCTGATCGTCGACGACGACATCCGAAACATCTATTCGCTGACCAGCGTGCTTGAAACCTACGGCATACAGGTGCTTCATGCCGAACGGGGACGGGACGGCATCGCTATCCTCGAGCAGACGCCCGACACTGCGGTTGCGCTGGTCGACATCATGATGCCGGAGATGGACGGGTACGAAACCATGCGCGAAATCCGCAAGCGGCCGGCTATCGCCGACATCCCACTGATTTCCGTGACTGCCAAGGCGATGAAAGGAGACCGGCAGAAGTGCCTCGAAGCGGGCGCCTCCGACTACATTGCCAAGCCGGTCGATCTCGACCTCCTGCTGGCGCTGCTTCGCGTCTGGGTCGGCCGTTCACGTGAGCGGGCCGGCCTGCCGCGCGCCGACGCCGGCGAAACACTGGCCGCCGTCAACTGATGAGCCAAAGTCGTCAGGTGAGGAAGCCGAAGATGAGCGCTGCCAAGGTCGCGGCAAGTACGGCTGTCGCCGCGCCGGAGCACGCCGCAATGGAGCGGACGAAGGTGCTCGTTGTCGATGACGACGAGCGTAACCTGCAGGCGATCAGCGTCGTGCTGGAGGAGATAGCCGAGATCGTCTGCGCGCGTTCCGGCGAGGAGGCCCTGCGCTTTCTGCTGAAGGACGAGTTTGCAGTCATCCTGCTCGACGTCTTCATGCCCGGGCTCGATGGTTATGAGACGGCCGGCTTCATACGCCAGCGCGAGCAATCAAAGCGCACGCCGATCATCTTCCTGACGGCCATCAACAAGGAAGATGCGCATATGTTGCGCGGCTACGACGCTGGTGCCGTCGACTACGTCTTCAAGCCCTTCGACCCCGTCATGCTCCAGTCGAAAGTCGCGGTTTTTGTCGACTTGTTCGAGAAAACCCGCGAGATCAAGCATCAGGCCGAGATCGAACAGCGCCTGATGGAGGAGAATCTCCGCGCCAAGTCGGAGAGATTGCTGGCGGAACAGGCGCTACGCCGGTCCGAAGAGCGTCAGGAAGCCATCTTGCGGTCCGTGCCCATCTGCTTCCACTCCCGCGAGATCGACCCACCCTTCGGCGCACGCTTCGTCAGCGAGGCGGTCGAGCGGCTGACCGGCTTTCTGCCGGAGCGCCTGACCGCAGAGCCGGAGTTCGGGCTGAGCCGGGTTCATCCGGATGACCTGCCGCGTTTGACGAGGGCGCTAAACGGCGCGCGCGAGACCGGCTCCTACACCTGCGAATTCCGCTGGCGCTGCGCTGACGGCGGCTACCGCATCTTCCTCGACCAGGGCGTCATCTCGACCGGCGACGACGGAAAGCCGGCAGAAATATTGGGCACGCTGCTCGACGTCACCGACCGCCGGCAGCTCGAAGACCAGCTCATGCATTCGCAGCGGCTCGACGCCATCGGCAAGCTGACGGGCGGCATCGCGCACGATTTCAACAATCTTCTCGCCGCGATCCTAAGCGGGCTCGGCCTGCTGGAGCGCAGGGTGCCGACAACCGAGGAAACCACCCAGATCCTCCAGATGATGCGCCATGCCGCCAAGCAGGGCGCCGAGCTCATCAACCGCATGCTTGCCTTCTCCCGCCGCCAGCGGCTGAAGCCGGACACGGTGCGCCTCACCCATCTCGGCGAAACGATGAACGGGCTGGTGGCCCCGGTTCTCGGCGGCCTTGTGCGCTTCGAATGGCGGGTGGACGAAAGCGTGTGGCCTGCCTATGTCGACGCCGGGCAGCTGGAACTCGCTCTTTTGAACCTGATCTTCAATGCGCGCGACGCAATGCCGTCGGGCGGTACCATCACCGTGCGTGGCTCCAACAGGACCGTCGAACACGATCTGGAGGATCTGCCGGCCGGCGACTATGCAGTGCTGACCGTCGAGGACACCGGTTTCGGCATCTCGCCGGATCTGCTGGCCAAGGTCATCGAGCCGTTCTTCACTACCAAGGACGTCGGCAAGGGTACGGGGCTGGGTTTGAGCACCGTCTATGGTTTCGCCAAGCAGTCGGGCGGCACGCTGCGCATCGAGAGTGTCGTCGACAGCGGGACCGCCATGCACATCTGGCTGCCGAGATCGTTGCAGGAGCCGGCTGCGCCTTCGGCTCCGCCGAAGCCGGCGGGCAAGCAGTGGTCCCGCTCCGGCAAGAAATCTCCGGTCATCCTGCTCGTGGACGACAGCATCAGCCTGCGCGAGCTGACCGTCCGCGTGCTGCGCGACAACGGCTTCAACGTCGTCAGCGCCGGCGGCGGCGCCGAGGCTCTCGGCCTGCTCGAGCGCGAGCCGCAAAAATTCGACCTTATCCTGACCGATTTCGCCATGCCGCTGGTTTCGGGCCTCGACGTCATCCGCTTTGCGCGCAGCGTCCGGGCCGACTGGCCGGCCATCATCATGAGCGGTTACGCCGACGCCCATGCCGTCGCCGACCGTCCGGGAGACGTGCCGCTTCTGAGCAAGCCGTTCACCGACGCCGCGCTGATCGACGGCATCCAGGCCGCTCTGGTGAAACCGGCTTCCGCGGCCCGGGCGTCCAGCTAACTGCGGCTGCCTTCCACTGCGAGTTCTGCGCGGCTGCTCCGCGGCTGGCGGCACATAAAAGCGACTGCCGCGAAGGCGATGAGACCCAGGGCGCCGATGGCGGCCAGCCAGCCCAGCGCGACGGCCGTGCCTCCGAGCGCCATCATAAGCGACAGGCCGAAAGGCGCGACCGAGGATGAAAGCTGGCGCGCCGCGGATACCCAGCCAAGCCGGGCTCCGTAGCCATGCCGGCCGAAGAGTTCGAGCGGCAGCGTTCCGCCGACAATGCTGGTCAGGCCGGAACCGAGCCCGAACAGGACAACAAAGGCAAGGCCGCCGGCCAGCATCGGCGACGTCAACAGGAGAACGCCAAGACCGACCGGAAGCAGGCAGGCCGCGATCACGGCCAGCCTGGTTTGCGCCAGCCGTCCGCCAAAGACCATGTTGGTCAGGCGGCTCAGCACCTGCGCCGGACCAAACAGGGTGGTGACGAACACGCCCGCCGCTCCGAACCCCAGCGCCGCCGTCAGCGGCACCATATGCACCAGCACGGAGGAGAGGACAAAGCCCTCGATGGCGAAGCCGGCGAGCATCAGCAGGAATATTCCGGGCCGGCCGATTGCGCGTCCACCGTCCGCAGGCTCCGGCTGCGCGCCGCCCTCGCCTGCCGCCTTGGCTCTGGTCTGGACCGGGAAGCGGGCGAGCCAGACATGGATCGGCAGGCACAAAACCAGATTGAGCGCGGCGAAGACGAAATAAACTTCCCGCCAATCCAGATGCGCGTGCAGCGTCGCCGTCAGCGGCCAGAAAAGGGTCGAGGCGAAGCCGGCGATCAGAGTGAGATGCGTGATGCTTCGCTGCGCGCCCTGCCCTCCGATCTGCACGATCGCGGCAAAGGCGGTACTGTAGAGCACGAAGGAGGCCGCGATCTCGACAACGACCAGCGCCAGCACGAATACCGGGCCTGACGGGGCGAGCGCCGGTGCAGCAAGCGCCATGGCGGCGAACACCGACCCGAACGTCATCAGGCGGCCTGCACCGAACCGGTCCGCCCAATGGCCCGCCACCGGAGCCACGATCGCTCCGGCGAGCAGCGACGCCGACAGCGCTCCGAATATCCACTGCTCCGGCCAACCGAAATCGGCGGCCATCGCCGGCGCAAGGATACTGAACCCGTAATAGAGCGTGCCGTAGCCGACGATCTGGGTGAGCCCCAGCGCCCAGATGACCGCGGCCGGCGTCTTTCGTGTCATTCGGCGGGTTCCAGCGATTTGTCCGAGGCAGTCGCTTGTATGTCTGCCGATCTGCCGCCGCAACCGCAGCCGGCACGGCCCTCCGCCTTGGCATCCGCATCGGCGACGCAGCACGCATCGATCTGTTTCGGCGCGGGTCCACCGCAGCATCCGGACGACGCCTTCTCTCCGTCCCCTGCGGCTGGCCCTGCGCTGCAGACGCCGGTTTCCGGTAGCACGAGGTGCACTTCACGCGCTGCGCGATGATCCCCGGCGATCTCGGCAACCACCGAGCGTACCTGCTCGTAACCGGTCGCCATCAGGAAGGTCGGCGCGCGGCCGTATGACTTCGACCCGACGATCGTGAAGCCAGTCTCCGGATGGGCGAGTTCCTCGACCCCATGCGGCGGGACCGTGCCGCAGGAATGAAGGTTCGGGTCGATGAGCGGAGCGAGCGCCGGTGGCGCTTCCACGGCCGGATCAAGCGCGACGCGAAGCTCGCTAAGGAACGACAGGTCGGGCCGGAAGCCTGTCGCGGCGACGATGCGGTCCACCGACAGGCTGAAGGGTTTCCCAGCCAGAGTCGCCTCGACCGCGAGACCGTCACCCGTCGCTTCGATGCTATCTGCCGAGAACGGAGCCAGCATGTTCATGCTGCCGTCCTCGATCGCCCGCTTGGCGGCCAGGCCGAGCGCACCGCGCTCCGGCAGTTGGTCGTTCAGGCCGCCGCCGAGAAGCTTCGCGACACTGTTGCGGCGGAGCGCCCAGAAGATCTCGGTGCCCGGCGCCTCGCCCTGAAGCTCTATCAGCGCCAGCGCCACATTGATCGCGGAATGTCCGCCACCGATCACCAGCACGCGTTTTCCGGCATAGTCGCTCCTGCGCGCGCCGATCACGTCCGGGATGCCGTAGGCGATCCGTTCGCCTGCCTCGCGCTCCCCCGGAACCGGAAGACCGTCGACGCCGATCGGATTGGGCCGCGACCAGGTTCCTGACGCGTCGATCACAGCGCGGGCAAGCATGCGGTGCTCCCCATCTGCATCCCGATAGCGGATGACGAATGGCGACTCCTGCCTGCCTTCATCGGAGACCTTGTCGTGTCCCCGGCGCGTGATCGCCGTCACCGCCGCGCCAAGCCTCAGATTGGGCGCGATCTGCGGAAGCGCCGCCAGCGGTGTGAGATAGTCCCGTACGATCTCCGATCCCGTCGGCAGCGCCTCGTCGTCCGGGGCTTCCCAGCCCGATTGCTCGAGCAGCGACCGCGCCGCCGCATCGCTATTATAGCGCCACGGCGAAAACACCCGGACATGCCCCCATTGGAGCAGCGCCGAGCCGACCGTCTCGCCACGCTCGAAGACAATCGGTGTCAAGCCGCGCAATACCAGATGAGCAGCCGCCGCCAGACCTACGGGACCGGCGCCGACAATCGCAACAGGAAGTTCTCCGTTCAAAGTCATGTTCACACCTTCCATCCTTCTAGTAACTTCGAATTATCAAGTCAAAAAAATGCCGGCCTTATGCAACCGCTTCTTTCGCCACCGGCGGGCAGGTTCCATCGGCACAGCATTCGTCGGCCAGGTAGCCGATCAGTGCCTGCATGCCTGGATAATGGGCGCGGCAGATCAGCGTCGTCGCCTGCCGCTCTTGCGTCACCAGTCCGGTGTCGACCAGGCGCTTCAAATGATGCGAGAGCGTCGAAGCGGCTATATCCAGCTTTTCCTGGATACGCCCGACTGGCAGCCCCTCCTCCCCGGCGCGAACCAAGGTGCGGTAGAGTTGGAGCCGGGTCGGATTTCCCAGCGCTTCGAGTTGATTGGCTGCTTTTTCGAGTTTCATGGAAATACCATATTGCTGGCCTTGTGGGTTGTCAATAGAATTTCGATGAAAATCGAAATAGATGGCGATACGGCAGGCTGTCAGCCGCGCCGGCCCCTGGATCCGCTCACCACCTCGCCGTCTTCTTTCGTGAAAGAGCCGATCTCCGGATTGGGCAGGACCTCGAGGACCCGTTCGGAGGGCCGCGCCAGAACCGAGCCCAGCGGCGTCACGACGATCGGGCGATTGATCAGGATCGGGTGCGCCAGCATGAAATCTATCAGTTCGTCGTCGCTCAATTTCGGATCGCCCAGCCCAAGCTCCGAATAGGGCGTGCCCTTCTCGCGAAGCAGTTCGCGCGGGGTCATTCCCATCGCCTTGAGAAGCTCGACAAGTCTTTCGCGCGACGGCGGATTCTTGAGATATTCGATCACCTCCGGCTCCTCGCCGGACTGCCTGATCATGGCCAGCGTGTTGCGGGACGTGCCGCAGGCCGGATTGTGATAGATAGTGACGGTCATTCGGCAGGCCCTTCAATCGGCGTTGCGCGGCGCACAGCGGGGCCGCTCTCGTACCAGCCCTTGCTGCGGTTGACGATCCACACCACGGACAGCATGACCGGCACCTCGATCAGCACGCCGACCACAGTGGCGAGAGCCGCCCCCGAATTCAACCCGAACAATACGATCGCCGCGGCTACTGCGAGCTCGAAGAAGTTGGATGCGCCGATGAGGGCCGACGGCCCGGCGACGCAATGCCGTTCACCCGAAATGCGGTTCAGGAGGTAGGCAAGCCCCGAATTGAAATAGACCTGGATCAGGATAGGCACGGCAAGCAGCGCGATCACCATCGGCTGGGCGATGATCTGCTCGCCCTGGAACCCGAACAAGAGCACGAGCGTCGCCAGCAGCGATACCAGGGACAGCGGCTGCATGGCAGCGAGCAGGCTGTTCAGCGCGCCCTCGCCCCCGCTCGCGAGTACGCGGCGGCGGACTACCTGTGCTACGATTACCGGAATGAGGATGTAGAGGACGACCGATAGCACGAGCGTATCCCAAGGCACGGTGATCGCCGACAGCCCGAGGAGCAGTCCAACGATCGGCGCGAAGGCGACGATCATGATCGCGTCGTTGAGCGCAACCTGCGACAGCGTGAAATTCGGCTCTCCCCTGGTCAGGTTCGACCACACGAACACCATCGCCGTACAGGGCGCCGCCGCCAGGATGATCAGGCCGGCAATATAGGAATCGATCTGGTCGCCGGGCAGCCAGGGCCGGAACAGCCAGCCTATGAAGAGCCAGCCGAGCAGCGCCATCGAGAACGGCTTCACCGCCCAGTTGACGAATAGCGTTACGCCGATGCCGCGCCAATATGTGCCGACCCGGGCAAGCGAGCCGAAATCGACGCGCAGCAGCATCGGGACGATCATCAGCCAGATGAGCACCGCCACCGGTATGTTGACCTTGGCCACTTCAGCCGCGGCGATTACGCGGAACGCCCCCGGCAGGATGTGGCCGAGCGCTATGCCGGCAACTATGCAAAGCGCGACCCAGAGCGTCAGGTATTTTTCGAAGAAGCCGATGCCGGCCGGCGTACGCTCGGCGGTGTCGAAAGTGCGGTCTGTCATTTCGTATTCCTCGGGTCAGCCGGCCTCGGGCAGATTGCGCCCGATCTCGTCCAGCCGCTTCTGCAGCGAGAGCCGGTCCAGCCTGGCCATCGGCAGGTTGGTGAAGATCGAGATCCGGTTGTTGAGCATGCGGTATGCGTCGGCGAAGGCGAGGTGCTTTTCCGCCTCGGTGCCGTCGACCGCCGCGGGGTCCGGCACGCCCCAATGCGCTGTCATCGGCTGCCCCGGCCACACCGGGCAGGCCTCGTTCGCCGCATTGTCGCAGACGGTGAAGACGAAGTTCATCTCCGGCGCGCCCCGGGCGGCAAACTCTTCCCAGCTTTTCGAGCGGGCAAAGGAAGCATCATGGTTGAGGCTCGTGAGAAGTTGGAGGGCGTAGGGATGCACCTCGCCTTTCGGCTGCGAACCGGCCGAGAACGCCCGGAAACGGCCCTGCCCCACGCGGTTCAGGATCGCCTCGGCGAGAATGGACCTGGCCGAATTCCCGGTGCAGAGAAACAATACGTTGAAAAGCTGGTCGCTCATCGGCGAAAATCTCCCTAGCAATTGCAGGTGACGGCCTGGATCACTGGCTGGCAGAGCTCCGGCGAACCATTGCAGCAATCTTCCATCAGGTAGGCCAAAAGATCGCGGAAGCCGGTCATGTCGGCGACGTAGCGTACGGTGCGACCGTCGCGTTCGGCGCGCACCAGGCCGGCGTGATCGAGCACTTTCAAATGCGCCGACATGGTGTTCTGCACCGCACCGAGGGAGGTTGCGACCTCGCCGGCCGGCATACCTTCGGTGCCAGCGCGCACCAGCAACCGGAATACTTCGAGCCTCGTATCCTGGCCCAGCGCGGAGAGGCTGGCGAGCGCTGCCTTTTTATCCATGTATCCACAAATCCAGATTAATTAGATTAAGGAGGACGTAACAGATGGATGACGATAGCGCAACTGCGGTGTTGGCCTGCGTGCCTTCAATCTGGCCCCGGACTGCCACGGGTTCACGGCGAGTTAGCACTCGTCGGTCGCGAGTGCCAAAATTTTTGCCGGAGCCTCTTGAAAGCTGAAATTTCCAAACTAGCTCGATAATCGCGCGGCGCCTCAACAAGGGTCGCGGCTCCCCGCGCCGCCCGATATTGCCGGCCCGGTGCGCAGGGACCTCAAATCTGTTTGTCCATGAGGAGAGCAACATGACGTTCCGTCCATTGCATGACCGTATTCTGGTTCGCCGCGTCGAGGTCGACGAGAAAACGGCCGGAGGCATCATCATCCCCGACACCGCCAAGGAGAAGCCGCAGGAGGGCGAAGTCATCGCCACCGGACCCGGCGCGCGCAACGAAGCCGGCCAGCTTCAGCCGCTCGACGTCAAGGTCGGAGACCGTATCCTGTTCGGCAAATGGTCCGGCACCGAGATCAAGCTGAACGGCGAGGATCTGCTCATCATGAAGGAAAGCGACGTGATGGGCGTGATCGAGAACACCGCCGAACTGAAGAACGCCGCCTGACGGGTTCTGACGGCGAACCACCAGTCAATGAAAGCTGCCTATTCGAAGGAGTGATCCAATGGCTGCCAAGGAAGTGAAGTTCCACACCGACGCTCGCGAGAAGATGCTGCGCGGCGTCGACATCCTCGCCAATGCGGTGAAGGTGACGCTCGGCCCCAAGGGCCGCAACGTCATTCTCGACAAATCGTTCGGCGCCCCGCGCATCACCAAGGACGGCGTCACCGTCGCCAAGGAAATCGAGCTCGAGGACAAGTTCGAGAACATGGGCGCGCAGATGGTGCGCGAAGTCGCCTCCAAGACCAGCGACATCGCCGGCGACGGCACCACGACAGCGACCGTGCTCGCCCAGGCCATCGTCAAGGAAGGCGCCAAAGCGGTGGCGTCGGGCATGAACCCGATGGACCTGAAGCGCGGCATCGACAAGGCCGTGGAAGCGGTCGTTGCCGAGCTGAAGGCCAACGCCCGCAAAGTCACCAACAATGACGAGATCGCGCAGGTCGGCACCATCTCGGCCAATGGCGACGCCGAGATCGGCCGCTTCCTCGCCGAGGCCATGCAGAAGGTCGGCAATGAAGGCGTCATCACCGTCGAGGAAGCCAAGACCGCCGAGACCGAACTCGAAGTCGTCGAAGGCATGCAGTTCGACCGCGGCTATCTCTCGCCCTATTTCATCACCAACCAGGACAAGATGCGGGTCGAGCTGGATGAACCTTATGTGCTGATCCATGAGAAGAAGCTCTCCAACCTGCAGGCCATGCTGCCTGTGCTGGAAGCCGTGGTCCAGTCGGCCAAGCCGCTGCTGATCATCGCCGAGGACGTCGAGGGCGAGGCTCTCGCCACGCTGGTGGTCAACAAGCTGCGCGGCGGGCTCAAGGTCGCGGCGGTCAAGGCGCCGGGTTTCGGCGACCGCCGCAAGGCCATGCTGGAAGATATCGCGATCCTGACCGGCGG
Source organism: Mesorhizobium sp. WSM2240 (assembly GCF_040438645.1). NCBI lineage: Bacteria > Pseudomonadati > Pseudomonadota > Alphaproteobacteria > Hyphomicrobiales > Phyllobacteriaceae > Mesorhizobium > Mesorhizobium sp. WSM2240. The sequence continues at coordinate 1,801,591 of NZ_CP159253.1, read as the reverse complement.
CACCGCGATCAGCGAAGATCTCGGCATCAAGCTCGAGAATGTGACGTTGGAGATGCTCGGCAGGGCCAAGAAGGTTGTGATCGAGAAGGAGAACACCACAATCGTCGACGGCGCCGGCCGCAAGGACGAGATCCAGGGCCGCGTCACGCAGATCAAGGCGCAGATCGAGGAGACCACCTCTGACTACGACCGCGAGAAGCTGCAGGAGCGGTTGGCCAAGCTTGCAGGCGGCGTGGCCGTCATCCGCGTCGGCGGCTCGACCGAGGTCGAGGTCAAGGAGCGCAAGGACAGAGTCGACGACGCGTTGCATGCGACGCGCGCGGCGGTCGAGGAAGGCATCCTGCCCGGCGGCGGCGTGGCGCTGCTCAGGGCCGCCAAGGCGCTCGAGACGGTGCAGGTCGACAATCCCGACCAGAAGACCGGCGTCGAAATCGTACGCAAGGCGATCGAGTGGCCGGTGCGCCAGATCGCCGAGAATGCTGGCGCCGAGGGCTCGATCATCGTCGGCAGGCTGCGCGAAAACGCCGACTTCGGCTATGGTTGGAACGCCCAGACCAACGAGTTCGGCGATCTCTACGGCCAGGGCGTGATCGACCCGGCCAAGGTCGTGCGCACCGCGCTCCAGGACGCCGCGTCGGTCGCCGGCCTGCTGGTGACCACCGAGGCCATGGTTGCCGAGAAGCCGAAGAAGGAAACGCCCGCTCCGGCCATGCCGGGCGGCCCGGGTATGGACTTCTAGTACGGCGCAGGTCCACGCCCGCAGCGGGCGTGGACCTGCATTGAGGTTATAAGAATGCGGAGCTGGTCTGCAGCAATGTTCCCCCAGCGGCTGGGATCAGCGCCAGTTCGCCTTGACGGCTGCATTTGAAACTCGATGCGATCGGCGTTAAGCAATCTCGATGGAACGCCATGCGAGCCCGACACAGAGTTCCGCCGGCGCGGCGGCTACTGTCGCATTCATAGATCTTGCCGGATTCAGCGCCATTGCGGACGTCTACGGAGACGCAGCCGCGATAGACGTGCTCGACATTTTCGAGAAAATGGTCCGCGAAGCCCTGGACGGATATGAACCGCCGATCAAATGGATCGGCGATGAGGCGATGCTCTCGTTTCCCGAGCCGGAAATCGCGATCCAGGTTCTCGGGACACTGTTGCAGGCATGCCGAAAAGAGCCGCGCCTGCCGCTAACGCGTGCAGGGCTGAACCATGGGCAGGTCATCCGCAGGGGAAGTGATATATTCGGATCGACCGTCAACATAGCAGCGCGCATCGCCGCGCTTGCAGCCCCCGGTCAATTGCTTGCTACTCAACCAATTGCCGAGACGGCTGCCGCCAAAGGAATCGTGGTGCGTGATCTCGGAAAAATGGCGCTTAGATCGGTAGCCGATGAAGTCCCTCTTTACGAGATCGAGCTTGCCCCGTCGCCAGACCCGGCCTGGATCGATCCGGTGTGCAAGATGCATGCTCCTTATGCATCGTATCGGCGGGCTGCCCCGGACGGCCCGTGGTTTTGCTCGCCCCAATGCGAAGAGGCGTATCGCAAGTCGCCGCAGACCTATCCGCTGCCTCGATGAGAGGCTTGCCGTCCTCCGGCCCAACCCGCCCGCGTCGACCATTATCCCTTGATGCGCAAAGTCCGCGAGTGGCCAGACCGTCACCTCACTCCTCGCGCCTGATGTAGCTGAAATATTCAAAATCGGCTGGCATGCCGGAGCCGCTCGTGTCGAAAGCGGCCATGCCGACGAAGGCGCCGGTGAAGGAGCCATGCTCGCCGCGGCCGCCCTCGTCGGAAATGACGCTGGCGTCCAGCACCGGTCCTGCCTTCGTCCAATCGCCGCCTTCCCGATACCAGAACTGCAAGGTGTCGCCTGCCACTTCCGCGGCGAGACCGATCGGACGCTCTCCGCGGAGCGGCAGCGGCTCGGCGAGCGGAAAGTCCAGCTTGCCGTTCGGCCAGTCGCCGGGGCAGGACAGGATGGTGAGCACGCGGCCGCGGCTTGCGTCATGCGTGACGGCCAGGAAATGGAACTTGTGGCGGTTATAATAATGCGTCAGCCCGGCCGCCTGCTGGAAACTCTCCGGCGCAAAGGCGAGTTCGGTTTCGGCGCGGAAGGAGAAATCTTCCTGCCGCCGGGCGACCAGCGCCTGCTCGTACCAACTGCCGATCGATTCGCGCCCGAAGAGGCGTAGAGCGCCGGACTTTCCGGATAGCGAGAAAAGCCGCTCGGGATAAGGCGTTCGCAGCCACTGAAAATCGAGCGGCAGCTCTGCGCCGTCGAAATCATGGCGAATCGTCTCAGGGCGTGGCTTGCGCAAAGCCGCAGCGGGCGCCGGCACCTCGACCTCCGGCACGGGTCCGCCCTTCTCGAGCCGCAGCCAGCCGTCCTCACCCCAGGCGCATTTCTGTATAGCCGTCTCGCGGCCGAGCGGCGAGCGCCGCAGTCCCGGCAAAGGCCGCGAGCAGAGATGCGTGTGATAGACCGCGCCGTCCGGCGTCTCGACGATCTGACCGTGGCCGGCGCGCTGCAGCACGGCTGTCGGCGCGTCCTTGGAGGTGATGACGTGCGTGTCGGGGTGAAGCTCATACGGGCCGCCAATGTCACGCGAGCGGGCCATGGTGACGGCATGGCCGTAGCCGGTGCCGCCTTCGGCGGTGGTCAGATAATACCAGCCGTTGCGCTTCCAGAGATGCGGCCCCTCGACCAGCCCGTGCGGGCTGCCGGCAAAGATGTTCCTGACCGGCCCGACGAGCTTCTTGCCCGCCGGATCGTACTCCTGCAGAAGTATCCCGGCAAAGGATGGATGCTTGGGGCTGCCGCCGACGCCGGTGGAGACATGGTTCCAGACCATGTTGAGGAACCACTTCCTGCCGTCGTCGTCATGGAAGAGCGACGGGTCGAAGCCGCTCGAATTGATATAGACCGGATCCGACCATGGGCCCTCGATCGATGGCGCCGTCACGATGTAGTTGTGCGCATCCTTGAAATTGCCGTCGAGCCGCTTGACGTCGGTATAGACCAGCCAGAACAGCCCGTCGGCATAAGAAAGACACGGCGCCCATATGCCGCCGGAATCGGGAGCGCCGCGCATGTCGAGCTGGGCGGCGCGATCGAGAGGGCGCTTGACCAGCCGCCAGTTCACGAGATCGGTCGAATGGTGGATCTGGACGCCGGGATACCATTCGAAGGTCGAGGTGGCGATGAAGTAGTCCTGCCCGACGCGGCAGATCGACGGATCTGGATTGAAACCGGGCAGGATAGGATTACGGATCATCGGCATCACCTGTGGCTTGCGAGCGGCGCTCAGACCGAGGCCGCCGGAGATTGGAATCGGCCTCCCGCGCAGATTGCGCCTCGCTGCCGACGTTCTCTTCCCTAGCGTGTCGATCCGCCGTGGCAAAGACCTTGATGACCGATCGGCAGGAATGATTTCTTCTGGGCGATTTCCACCACGAATCGGTGGTCAAATCCGAGAAGAATGTTTTGACGCTGACGGGATTTCCGTGGGATTTCGGCGTCAATCCGTATCGCTCCATACGATTTATCCCCATTTATGGCGTGGTCACGCTGTTCTGGCCTTGCGCCAGAACAGCGGAAACTCTAGGGAATTCAGCGCCGAGCGTCGGCACGGAGTGTAGCGCAGCCTGGTAGCGCACCTGATTTGGGATCAGGGGGTCGCAGGTTCGAATCCTGCCACTCCGACCAGCGAACCAGATGATGAGGCACTGATGTCAGCGCGCATTTTCAGCCCCGCCAAGACCGCCATGCAGTCGGGCAAGGCCAAGACCGGCTTCTGGGTTCTCGAGTTCGACGCCGAAGAGCCCCGCAAGATCGACCCGCTGATGGGTTACACCAGCTCCGGCGACATGAAGAGCCAGATCCGCCTCACCTTCAACACGAAGGAAGAGGCCGTCGCCTATGCGCAGAAGCACGGCATCGCTTTCAGGGTGCAGGAGCCGAAGGAAGCCAAGCGCCGGCAGATTTCCTATGCGGAGAATTTCCGCTATGACCGCAAGATCCCCTGGACGCATTGAGCGCGAATTCCCGCGCCAGGCGCGCCGTGGCGGACGCGGCCCGCAAGGGCGGCGTGCGGTCCCGTAGCTCAGCTGGATAGAGCACCGGCCTTCTAAGCCGATGGTCGCAGGTTCGAATCCTGCCGGGATCGCCATTCCCCTCTTGAGGGTGAGACTTTTCAACGCCTTACCGGCGATTTCGGCTAACCCGGTTCCGGGGTTAGCCAATTTTCGTGTTCCCTTTGTTCTCACCGTCACGCACCTTTCAGCTTCTTGATGCCGCTTGCGGCTAGGTGCTTCGCATTGACTGCGCGGCAATAGAGTTCGATTTCCTTGATGTCTCGGTGGCCGGTGATGGACATGATTTCCAGCGCCGAACATCCGGCTTCCGCCAGCATGCGACATGCCGCCTTGCGAACCCCGTGAGGCGAACTTTTCGGGGGTAGTCCGGCATCCCGTGCGGCTTCGATGATCCAGTTGGTGAAGCCTTGTTCCGTGCGAGCCGAGCCGCGTCCGGTCACGATGAAATTCAGGTGGCCGTGCTTGATCGTATCGAGGAATGCCCGGAAGTCGGGATGCACCGGGATTTGAAGCTGAACGGTTTCACCGCTCTTTTTCGTACTGATAACGATATGGTCGCCCTGAACGTGCTGGCGTCCAAGCCGCACCGCATCCGACCGGCGAAGGCCGGTGTAGAGAAGGATTTCAACGGCGACACGCTGTGGTGAGCCTTCCGGCCAACGGGCGCGGAACTTGGCAAGATCGTCATCGGTCCATGTGCGAATGCCCGCCGTCTTGTATTTCACCCGGTCCACAAGGCGCATCGGGTCGTCCCGGCGGTAATTCCATTTCACCGCGCACTGCATGAGCGTAGCAAGGCGCTTGCGAAGGTTGCTCGCCATCGACTTGGACTTGGCCGCTTCCTCGCCCAAGATCATATCGACGTGCTTGGCTTCTAGAAGCGCAACCGGCTTGTCGCCGTGCTTCTGCCGAAAGCGTTCAAGCTGGTTCCGATAGGCAGCCTGCGTCGAGCTCTCTAAGGCCGTGAACAGGGACGAAGCGTAATAATCGGCAACGAGCGCGGTCACGGTGCCAGCTTTGGTGCGGGATGCGCCAATCAACGGCGGATCGGCGGGAGCGCCCTCTTTGGCCTTGTCATAGGCTAGCCACCATTCTTTTGTGAACATTGGCCACGGCAAGGGGATTTGCGGCTGGCCGGGGCGACGAAAATAACAACGGGGTTTGCCGTGCCGGTCACTGTAGACGTGTACATATTGCGGCTTCTTGTGCCGGATCATGGCAGCACCTCGTCCCACGGATTGGGTTCGTCGGCAGGCTTCGCGGCGTCAGCGATCAAGACGCGCACCGCGCCGTCCGGGCGCATTTCGTAGCCGCCGACGCTCTTGCCCATCGCCTCTATGGCCTTCGTCATCCGTCTCATCGTCGGCACGGCGGACTTGGGCTTTGGGCGTTGCGCTATCATTTTCGCGATGAAGGGGAGCGGCGGCTTAGTCATCGTTAGCTTCGCCGGTCAGGTCTCTGATTTCGGCTTTTCCTTCACCGCCTGCCGCATCAAAAAGCTGCTTCGCACTTGCCTTGGCTTCAGCGTGGGTCTTTGATGCCAAATGCTTGCCGATCTTATGCGCCCAGTAGATACCGCGCAGGTCTTTGCTGATCGTGACTAGGGTGCTGCTCATGCAGCCCTCGCTTCGGTCGCCTTCGCAGCCTTTAAAATCGCGATGATCTCTCGGTTCTGCGACCGTTCATTTTGTGCCGCTCGCTTTGCGATCCATGCCGACAGTTCGGCGGGTAGACGTGCCGTGAGCTTGACCTTATCGTCCATCTCAGTGCCTCCATATGTGCCACCATATTGTGGTGGCACTTTACTGGCGCGTCAAGGTCATTCTGGCGGCAGCGTCGGGTTAGGAGCAAACTATGCCGGTGTGGATGAAACTAAGCGTGCGCCTGCCGTTGCAGGTTCACACCGCCCTTTCCAAAGAGGCGAAGGCATCTGCGGTATCCCTCAATCAACTGATTGTGGACCGGCTAAACGCCTCGGTAGGCGGGGCCTATGTCACCGAGGATCAAGCAAACGATGGCGCAATCCTTCGGCGCTTAAAGGAGGTCGAGGAACGACTTGACGCTTTGGAAGGTAAGACGAGAAAAGCTAAAACTACTCTTTGATAATGAAATTTGCCCGCTCAAGTAGTTCGTCAAACGTCACGATTTCAATTGACCGCGTGTCCCTCCGAAACAGCTCGAACGTATCACGCTTGATGTTGGTTTCGCGTACGTTGCCCGACCGACCAAATTCCGCACGATTTCCGATGACCAGTATTGTCTTGGCGTCGCGGGTTCTGGCCTCCAAACGGCTTGTGCCCGCCTTGTTGAAATGCTCGCCGGATTGTGCCGCGTTAAGCCACTCCGCTTTTTGCTCTAGGACTTGCGAGATTGCATCCATGAAGTCGGCGCTGAACCGCCACGTTCCCGCACGGGCGGACTTCTGAGGTTGGAATATAGGCGTGTCAGGTCGCTTGATCTCCACCAGTACAGTGTAGTCCGTGAAGTTCATCAGGAAATCGACCGTGGGCTTTTCACGGTTGTCCGTGCCGCCTGCACCGACAACCATTTCCCGGTCGAACTGTCGCATGATCCTGTAGTCAAGACCATAACCAAAGACCCAATTCTGGGCCTCAAAGAAGTCTTGCCAATTTGCTTCAGACCACGCTCCCAAAGCAAGTTGGGCGTCAAATTGCTCAAGAGCCTGTCGGCGGCCAAGCAGTAGGTTAATTTCCTCCTGAGTTAGATTGTCGTGGAGGGACCGAAAGAGGCGTTCCCTTTCGTTGGCATCGAGCTTCTTGATTTTGCCGATCAGCGCCCGGTCGGTTGCATCGGTGATGATCTTCGGACCGGCAGCTTCAGATAGGTCTTCAATCTGGAAACGCTCTTCATTGGACAAGTCGATGAATTTCAATCGGCGAAGGAACTCCAAGAGCCGTTCAAATTCGTCAGCCCTGAAAGTGAAAGCCTCCTTCTCGTAGCCTTCGTACCAGCCGCCAGCACGGGACTTAAAGGTTTGTAGCGTTATGCGCCGAATAGCTGCGTCGTCTTGGCTAATCAATGCAGTGACCTGTGTCTTGCGCTGGTCGCCCGTAAGCCGCAAGCAAAGTGCGCCTTCCACCTCTCCTAGGACTGCACGCTCCGTCCCCTCGAAAACAGCGTGGGCGAAGCGTCTGCGCTGTTCATTGACCGCGCCATGCGTGAAGACTTTGGAGAGGTAGATTTTCCCCTCCTTGCGTAGCTTAAAGTATTCGGCATCGTTTTCAGACACGGACTTCCTCCCCTTCGGAAAGACCATACTTCGGTGTAAACTGGGAAACCGTCAACGACAGCAGCTTCGGCGGCGATGGAGGCCGGAGGGCGGGACCAAGGGCTAAAAACGCAACGGCTGCGCCTTCACCTAACTACGGTGTCATGATGACCGGAAGTGCATTTTCATCTCAAATTTTGCGCGGCCCAGGTCGGACGTATTCGCCCAATCTCGATCTTGACGGAAAGCAAAATTTTACGCGACATGTCTTCATAGACCGGGATGGCAGCATAAAAGAAGTCGTTAGGCTGAATGTCCTTGACGATCGACATCGAGAAGAGATTGTAGCATTTCAATTCGCACGCCAGTATGCCGAAATTCACTATCGAGACCAGTCAGAACAACCTCAATTTTACATAGTGGGACGAGACTGCCCGTGGGATTTCGAGTATGTGATGCATGATGGCACCACGTTCTTCCTCGAAATCTGCCGGATGGCTGATAGAGGTCTACTGAAGGCGATACGTGCGGAGAACGAATTTGCCACGCTGATGGGCAAAGGGACAGTACGCGGGTACGAAGTGCTCAAGTTAGAAAAGAGCTTCCCCGGAAGCGTACCGAAACACATCCTCGAAGAAATTGGGGGCAAAGCGGGAAAGCAGAAGCTCTTTACATTGCATGAGGAGCAGAACTCCGGGCCTAGGCTTTTCATGCGACCTCCTATCAATCCGCACCTTGATCTTGAAGCCGGGATTAGGAACGCAATCCAAAAAAAGGCGGCTAAACGACACACCGGGAAAGATCGCACGATCCTAGTGATCGACAATTTGACGACGCATAGCGAACCGGATGAAATGTTTGATGCTGCTGCGAAACTAAGCGACTTCTTAGAGGCAGTACCGTTTCCGTCGATATGGATTTACACGGGATACTACAGTGACAACAATGGTTTCGACTGCGAGTATTCCCTAACGCCGATCAAATTGACGGACGCAGAGTGGCAGCATTTTGGCCGTTCTGAAGCCACTTCTCCTTCTGCCGATTGATAGTCACCCCTGCCGCGCTCCGGCTCGCTGAAGCATGCGTGCTGCTTCCCCCAGCACCTGCCCCTGTGAGCGCCGGAAGCCGTCCTTCGGCTGATTGGCCTTCAATGCCCGGTCCACATGGTCCGCGATTTGATGCGCAAGGTGCGCGTCCTGTCGGGCATTGCCGGAACCCGCAACATTGATGCTGAGGTTCGGCGCATAGGTGTTAGCGAAGCTGTTCCTGCCGACGATGCCGCCCGTGGCGAAGGCGGGAGCCTTGCCACTGTTGATGGCTTCAAGCGCGGGCAGGTATTTCCGCGTGGCCTTTGCGTTCACCACATACTCGCCATCGGACAGCATGGCCGGGATGCTGTCAGACGTGCCCGTTCCCCGTCCCCGGACGCGCCCGCCTTCGGCCAAACCCAACAGCCCGCCTAGCAGCGCCCCGAACAGCCCGCCGCCGCCTCCACCGCCGCCGATGCTGGCAAGCGGCCCTTGCCCCAGCAAGAGCGCCTGAAGCGCCATCTTCAGCAGTTGGGAGCCGAGATTGGCAAGGGCCTCTTCCGCCGTCATGGAGCCGGTGAGGATGCCATGCAGGGCGTCCACGGCGGTTTGCCCAAACATCTGCGAAAGTTCCGCCGCCTGTTCCTGCGTCTCTGCAAAGCGCATCGTGGCGGCTTCGGCGGACGCCATGCCTTGGGCGAGCGATTGGATTTCCTGCCGCTGTTGGGGCGATAGCTGAATGCCCGCCTGCATGGCCTGATTGAGCATGTCCTGTTCGGCACGGAATGCTGCCGCCGCCTGTCCGGTCATGGACAACGCTTGCCGTTCCTGCTGCTGGGCGGTGGCGTATTCCTTCGCCCCCATGATGATGCGGGAATAGGCTGAGGCTTGTTCTTCGGCCTGCTGGCGGGCGGCGTCCGCCTGCTGCTGTTGGGCGTCCTGATTGGCCTGCATGCCCGGATCGACGGCGGGAGCCTGAAGCGAATTGCCGTCATAGGCGCGGCGAATGGTGGCGTCGTCTATGCGGCGAAGCCCTTCCCATTCGTTCCGAAGCCCTCCCACGTCATTGCCGCGACGGCGCAAGAGCTGCTGCGCAAGCCGGTCCTGCAATTCGGGAGAGAAGGTTTCGGAGCCGGACAAGCCCATTTCGTTGCGAAGCCCGCGAAGGGTCTTCTGAACGATCTGGTATCGCCCCAGCGCCGACGAATTGAACGTGTTGTCCGGGTGCTGAAGCATGGACGATTGCAGGGCGTCGATTTCGTCCAGCGTCATGCCGACAAGGTTCTTGGCTCCCCCGGAGAACGCGCCATAGCCAAGCGTCTCGTTATAGCCGCGTCCCTTATCAGTCCCTTCGGCAAAGCCGATCAGGTCGAGCATGCCCTTGTCGGCGGCTGAATGTGCATCCTTGCTGGCGAGCGCCCCCAGCGCCTTGTCCCGAAGGACATTGGCTTGCTGAACTTCGCCTATCGTCCGGGCCTTCTGGAGGGCGGCGCGATAGGTGCTGTCAATCTTCGCCCTGGCGTCCAGCGTGGCGAGTTGTTCCGCCAGTTCGGGGATTTCCCCTTTCAAGGCGCGGATGGCGTCGGCATAGCTGTTCAGGCCGCTTGCCGCGCCGCCCGTGGCGGTGCTGGTATCCTGAATGGCCGAATTGAGCTTGCCGACTTCCGGGGCGGCTTCCTTGGCCGCGTCGGCGGCGTCCGATGAGCGTTCCCCCAGCACCTTCAAGATGCGCTGTTCGGTTTCGTGGAGTTCGGCGCTTTCCCGTTCAAGGTGCTCTATCTGCTTGTCGTATGCACCGCCGAACAACGCCCCGCCGATGGTGCTGTCTTTGTCGCCGCGAAGCTTCAGGATTTGGTTTTCGATGTCGAGGCGGCGCTTGCCTATATCGGCAAGTTCATTGCCGAGCGTGCGCGTCTGCTGTGCCTCGATTGCGTTGAAGCCATCGAACCATTCGAGCAGCGCCCCCGTCGCCTCCACGATGGAGCCTTTCAGGCGGGTGCTGATCGTTCGGGAAATCAGGTTGAACTTGCGGTCGATTTCATCGGCGCGGGCAATCACGTCATCGGACAGGACAAGGCCGAACTCGTTGGCCTCTTGGATCATCTTGCGGATGCCCGCCGCGCCCTTGTCCAGAAGCTCCACGAAGCGTTCGCCAGCGGAGCCGCCGAACAGTTCGTCGGACACGCGGATTTGCGCCGCCTTGTCCAGTTGTTCCATCCTGCCGATGATCTCGACAAGCAGGGCGGACGGGTCTTTCAGCTTGGTCTTCAGTTCTTCGGCGGTAAAGCCGAGACGCTGGAAACTTTCGGCTGCTGGCCCGCCTCCGGTGGCAATGAATTCGTCAGCGCGAAGCTGAAGTTCCTTCATGCCATCCGCCAGCGTGTCCACGCCTATGCGGGACTGCTCCGCGACATAGGAGAGTTCCTGAAACGCCTTGTTCGTCAGTCCCGCCATCTTGGCGTTGCTGCCGATCAGCGCCACGCTGTTCGCCACGTCGCGGATGCTGCCCGCAATCTGCTGAAGCCCGCCGACTGTCAGCCCGCCAAGGATGCCTCCCGCGAACCCCGTGCCGAAAGTCTTCAGCGCGGCCCCTGCGCGGGACGCGGCCCCGCCAAGCGATCTTTCCAGCACGTCGCCGGAACGCTTCGCCCGCTTCTCTATACGGTCGAAGTTGTCGTTAGCGGTCTTGCCTGCCTTCTGGAAATTGCGCTCGAAATCGCGGATGCGCGCTTCAAGGCTGACAACAAGCTGTTCTGTTTCACGGGCCACGGCTCACCTCACCACACAAGCAGCCCTTCGGCCCGCTCGTCACTGTCATAGATTGATCGTGTGTCTTCGCCGGTAGAGGCGCGGGCGACGGCCATGGCGGCGGCAACGGCCCCGTCTATGCGGTCGCGGCTTTTGCCCTTGTGGAATGCCTTGTTCCCGGCTTTATCCGTCTCCACGGCGATGTTGTCGAAGTTCCAGCGAAGAACCGGATGCCCGCCATGGCGGAAGCGTCCGCCGACAATCGCCCTTTCTAGTTCTTTGATGGCCGGTGCCATCGTCACCCAGCCTTGCCGCATCTCCACGGCGGGATAGCCATCCTCCCGAAGCGTGTTCATCATGTTGCGGGCAAGATGCGGATCGAAGGCGATTTCCCGCACGTCGAAGCGGTCGCAAAGGTCACGGATCGTGTCTTCCACCGCGCGGAAGTCCACCACATTGCCGGGCGTCGGTTCAATAAAGCCCTGTTCCGCCCATAGCGGATAGGGAACCCCGTCCCGCTCCGCACGGCGGTGGAGATTGTCTCGCGGGCAGAAGAACCATGCCCAAACCCGATAACCGTCTTCCCCGTCACGCCAGCAAGCGACAATGACAGTGAGGTCCGAATTGCTGGACAGGTCCACCGCCAGCCAACAGGGCTCGTCTTCCATGTCGGCAAGTTCGAAGGGTTCGGCTCCTTCGTCATAGACAGCCATATCAAGGAATGGGTCGGACGAATGGTCCAGCCACACATTGAGGTGGAGTTGCCGGAATGCCTCCCGATCGGCTGGGCGCTGCGATGCTTCACGGGCAAGCTGGCGAAGCGCGGCAAGATCGGGATAGCCATGCTTCAGGCCGGGGTTCACGGCCTGCCATACGGCTTCGTCCTGCCAGTCGGCATCGCGTGGCGTCTCGAACAGGACGGGCAGCGTGGACGGGTCGTCAATCTCCCCACGCGCCACCTTGCGGGCATAGTCGATAATGTCGAAGGCGATGTTCTCTTGCCCGCGTCCCGCCGTGGTGATGACGACAAGCAGGGATCCCGGAACCTTCACCAATCCAGTGCGGATCACGTCCCAAAGCTCACGCTTCTTCCATGCGTGGAGTTCGTCCACCAAGGCGAAGACGGGCGTCCTACCGTGCTGGGTTCCGGCGTCATTGGACAGGGCTTCAAGGGTGCATCCGTCCGGGAAGCTGATCCGGTTCTTGTACTCCTGAAGCTTGATATGATTGGCGGCGTCGAAGCGGCGGCTGGCCTGCCCCTTCCGCCACATGTGCCCCCCGGCCTCTATGATGCCCTCGCATTCGCGGAAGCCGATCTTGGCTTGCTTCTGATCGGCGGCGGCCATGATGGTTTCGCCACCGGGGACACGTTCCGGCCCGATGGTGTGCAAGAGAGAAAGCGCCGCGCCGAGCGAGGTCTTCCGGTTGCCACGGGGCAGCAGCATCACGACATTGCGGATGATACGGCGTCCCTGATCGTCGCACGGGCCATAGATGCGGCGGACGATTTCTTCCTGCCACGGGTCAAGCTGAAACGCCTTATCCGGCATCCGTGACTTCGGGTGTTTCAGGTCGCGGAGGAAATCAACCGCCCGTTGCCCATACCCGAACGGGTCGGCAACGTCCGGGAACGGGTTCAGTGCAATTGATTGCACGGGCTTTTTCTTGATGATGACGGGCATCCCTATTGCCCCGTCGCGAGGCAGCGGAGTTCCAAGCCTTCGCGCCTGCCGAGTTCCTTCACTTCCTTCAGGTCGAAGGTGCGCCCGGCATGGGTCACGCGGTCGGCAAGAGTGATGCCGTCCAGATAGCGGATGCGGAAGATGACGGCGCTTTCAGTCGCTGTGCCGAAGGATCGTATGAATTCTTCCGCTGTCCCCTGAATGAGTTGCGCCCGAATGGTGGCGAGGATCGCCCAGCCTTCAGCCGGCGTGCCGTAGTCGTCCACGGTGGTCGTGGCCCGCTCAATCGTGATGATCCGGTCAAGTTTGCCCGCCCGCATCACGCCAGCTCCACAAGACGGGCTTCAAGGGACATGACGGCGTGCGAATGGATGCCGTCCGGGTCGCGTAGAAAGCGGGTGCTGGCGATGCGTAGGTCCGCGATACGGAAATGGTCCAGCGTCAACGGACCATCATTCAGCGCGTCCCTGATTGCGCCCGCTATCTGCTTGCTCCCGGCAAGCCCAACTTCTTTCCGCCAGATATGCAAGTCTGCGAAGGCTTGATGCCGGTGGCGGGCAAGACCTTCATCGGGGAGCGTCTGGCCTTCGCCAATGATGATGGCGTTGTCCAGTTCGGGGCGGGCATTGCGGTCCAGTATCGACGTTGCCGGAACCAGCGCCGTTACGGCGGACGTAGCCACAAGCCGGTTGCGCAAAGACTTCTGAAGGTCAAGGGAGGGTTCCACTGTTACGCCTCCCGCACGGCCTTCTTGACGGCCCGCTTGATCCGGTTGGCGATCTTCTTCCGGGACAGCCGGAATGCGGGCCAGAAGAACGGTTGGGCGGCGGCATGGGCGGTTCCGTATTCGACAAGATGCGGGTAACGGACATCCGTGTTGCCCGCTGTCACAAGCACTTTGTTTTCCGCCGCGATACGAGAACCGCCCGGCTGCGAATAGGGCGGCGTCGATTGGCCGGGGCGCGTTGCGGTGATGCTGTCCTTCAGCGCCCCGGTGTCTTCCGGTGCCAGCGCCTTCATGCGCTGGGCCAGCTCATTACCCGACTGAACCAAGGCGGGCTGAACGGCCTTGCGCACCGCCTTCGGGATGGCGTTCAGGCGGCTGAGCCTTTGGGTTTGGACGCTCATGTCAGAAGCACCATTCCCGATAGGGTGCCATGAGGTCGAAGAGACCGGGGGACACGTCGCTCATGGTCACGCCGACAAGCGTGGCTTCCCGGTTCTCATAAAGATGCGCGACAAGCTGGCGGACAGCTTCCTTCAGCGGTTCGGGTGTGCCGTCCGGGAAGGCGACAGCGTCGTCCAGCGGTGAGCCGATGAACTTGGCAATCCAAGCTTCGGCGGCGGCGATCTTGTCGCCAATCAGCGCGTCGTCATCGTCAATGGTGATGTTCGCATGCGCCTTGATGTCCGCAACAGTGATGACTGTCATGGCGCATTCCCCCGGCTGTCGGATTGCAAATCGCCCGGAACGCTCCCCGCGCCGGTCCCCGAGGGAGTGTGGAAAGTTGCTTCATACCCCCCGGTACGGACGAAGGCTGTAATGCGGCGGATTATGCGGCGGTTGTGGTTGTAGACTGTGCGCTGATCGGCAGTCATGACGGGTTCGGTTAGCGCCCGTTCAAGCGGCCACTTCCATTCGCCTATGCGGTCGCGGAGCGTGGCGGCTTTAATTCCGACTTCATCGGCCCATTGCGGGAGCGTCAGGGTCTTGCCGGCGAAGGTGTAGGTTCTGACGCGCTTGGTCATCGCCGTTCCTCTCGCTGCTTGCCGCTCGAATGACAGGGGGTGCACAGGGGTTGCCAGTTGGACCGGGACCAGAATAGGCGCCTGTCTCCCTTGTGCGGGGTGACGTGATCCACGACGGTTGCGGGCGACGGGCAGCGGACGCAACGGGGATGCGCCTTCAGATAGGCCGCACGTTCCTTATCCCACTTGCTGTCATAGCCGCGTTGGCGGGCGCTGGGTCGCTGCTGATCGAAACGGGCCTTGCGCTCCCGGTCTGCGGCAATCATGTGCTGGCAACGCTCCCCGCTGGACAGGACGCATCCGCATGCTCGAATGGAAGGGGCGCGTATCGGCATGTCATGCCGCTTTCTTCCGGTGAACCTTGGTCGTACCGAAGGAACCGAACGCGATCTTGAACTTATCGTCCAGGCTAAGCGGGGATGGCTTATCGTCGGGTTCTTCCGAACTGCCGAAGATCGCCTTCAGCATGTCCAGCCTGCCGCGATAGGCTTCCAAGATTTCGGCTGGGGTGGCGTCAAGCGCCGTTTCAGGCGTCCAGCCAAGCCATCCCGTGCCTATGCGGTAGAGGTTCGCCTGATACTCCTTGAACGGGATGTCCCTTGGCTTCCTCCCCTGCCGCGTTGCGTCGGCATGTGGCCTGTCTTCGGGGTCTATCCCGGCAAGCGCCATCACATATTGCAGCAGCGGTTCCTTCAGCCTGTCCAACTCGTCTAGGACGCGGCTTTCCAAGAACGGCATGTCCGTGTGATCGCCTATGATGTCGCATGCGGCGGACAGGCTCCCGTCTATGATCTCGCGGGCAAGGCCGGAGAAGGAACCGGGGCGGCGTTCAAGGCGGATGGCATGACGCAACGCGGGGACAAGCACGACGGCTTCCCCCGCGATGGTGATGGTGATTTCATCCGCCAGCCGCATGGCTTACGCCGTCACGGCAAGCGTGTATGCGGCTTCGGCCTCGCCGCTGCCCGTATAGGTCGCGGTGATGGTGAAGTTGGCATTCTCCACCGCCGTTGGCGTCCCGCTGATAGCGCCGGTCGCGGCGTTCAGCGTAAGCCCTGCCGGCAGCGCCCCCGCCGTCACCGCATAGGAGACGGTGCCAAGTCCACCGGATGCCGCTATGGTCTGGTTATAGGCGGTGTTCTGTGTCGCGCCGGGCAGCGCGCCCGCCGCTGGCAAGAATGCCACCACAACGGCGGACGGGATTTCCAGAATGGCCCCGTCGATGCCGAGACTGAACGTCGTCTTCGTAATGTCATCCGCCGTGCCGAACTGATTGCGGGCGGACATGACGGGAGCGCGGAAATAGAAGACCGTGTTTTCCCCGGTTGGCGTCGGCTTGTCGTTCAGCTCCACCTTGAACGCATAGGGAAGCCATTCTTCCACGGCGGCGCGGGCCTTGGTCTGGCCGGGGTCAAGCGGGTCGCGCCCGACGATCAGGGCGACGGTGCCGCTGTCAATCGAGCCTTTGCGGCGGCGGGTGTGACTGTCGGCAAGGGAAATGAAAGTGACTTCCGTGCCTTCGGCTCCCCACTCGCCAAGGTCTTCGACTTCCTTGATTTCGGTCCAGTCTTCGGCCTCAAACTCGGCCAACAGGGCGATGGTGGCGTTGGGATTGCCGATGAAGACCTTGGCCTTCGCGGTCGTGTTGATGGTCATTGCAGTTGCCTTTCAAAATGGGAGAAAGGCGGCGGGAGCGTCCGCCGCCAATGACGCTTAGGCGGCGGGCATCTTCAAGCCGATCAGGGCTTGCGGCTGGATCAGCTTGCCGCCAACGCGGCGGCGTCCATGGAACCGCACCTGTCCGTTCGCGGCGCGGGTAAAATTGTCGCGAAGGACGGACATGTTGATGCGGTCAAGGATGCGGAAGCCGCGATCCCAATCGCCAAACACGGCAACGATGGCGTTGGCGGCCACGTCGCCCAAGGCGGGAACCTCCACCACGGGCTTGCCCAAGAATGTCGGCGGCTGATCGGCGGCGATGCTGTCGGACCACAGGTAATCGCCGTTCGTATTCTTGAGCTTGCGTACTTCCTTGATGACGCCCCGGTTCATTCCCCACGCGCCACGGCGGCTGTAAGTGGTCTTGACGCCATAGAACAGGTCAATCAGTTCATCGCCGTCTATGTCGATGGCGGCGGCGTCCACGGTCTGGAAATCGGGGTCGTTCAGCAGCCCCAGCGTTTCGCCCGTGCCCGTGCCGGTGAAGAACAGGTTGCCCTCTTTCTCGCCGAAGGCTTCGGCAAGGTCGGCGCGGATTTCGGCTTCCATGTCGAAGCCGCTATCCTCGATCATCTGGTTCGAAATGTCCGTGTGCTCCCGGATTTCGAAGATCGGGATGTCCCATTCGCCATAGGTGCTTTCGCTGCCCGTCGTTGCGGCCCCTTCAGCGACGATGCCAGCCGTGGGCTTGGTGAGGCGGCGGGGCAGCTTGGCGCTTGAACCGGTCGCATTGGTAATGCGGGCAAGCTGCCGCATCGGGCTGAACTCGGTGATGTCCCGGACGATTTCCCTGATGAAATGCTCCGGGACCAAAGCGCCATCGTCTGACGTGTTCAGCGCACGGATTTCATCGGCCCGGAAGCGTTCGGTTCCGTGATGGCGAAGATAGTGATCGAAGGCGCGGCGTTCCGCATCCCGGTCATCGCGCCTTTCCGTGCCGCCCGTGCCGGGACGGTTCAACCGGGTTTCGATGCCCGCGATGCGTTCGGTGATGCCCCGGAGTTCGGTTGTCAGACGCGTGTCCAATTGGGTGCGGAACTGTTCCGAAGCGGTGCGGAGTTCTTCGACGCCCTGAACGGCGGCGGCAAGCGGATCGTCATCACGGGTTTCAATCGGCTCCGCGCTGCGGGTCTCGATTTTGGCATGGCGGGTCATTTCAACTTCTCCAATGAGCGCGAGGCCTTGCGGCAGGCTGCGACAAAGGCCGCTGCGCTCGCGCGGCCTGTTTCGACTTGATGGACGCGGACTGAGGTCACGCCTGAACCGGGGACGGATGGCAGCGCGACGAAGGACACTTCGACAAGTTCGGCTCGCGTGATGTGGCGGATGCCCCCGGCGCGGGCTTCGTCCTTCAGGCGGCGGAAGCCGATAGACAGGCCAGATATGTCGCCTTCGATCAGCATGGCGCGCACTTCCCGCGCCCGCTGAACGTCGAGGTTCAGTTTGCCGCGCACCTTCAGCCCGTCCGCTTCCATGGTGACGGCGCGGACGCTGCCGACAACCTCATTGCGGTCGTGGCTCCAAAGCAGCGGCAGGCGCTTGCCATCCCATGCGAAGGCGCGGCGGTCGAAGGTCGTGCGGTAGCTGTCCAGCACGTCGAAGCGGACAGCCAAGCCCTCAATCGTGCCGTCATCGGCGGGCGGCGCGAACCGGACTTCGCATTCCAGAAGATCGGGGGTCATTCTGCGGCCTCCCGATGTTCGCCGGGAAGGTCGTTTGCAATTGATTGCACGGAACCGAACATGACTGTTTCGATGATCGGCAGGGCCAAGCCGTAAAGCTCCATCACTGGAGCCGGGGCGGCGTATGCGGCGACCAGGCTGGCGGCGATTTCCGGGCGCTCCCCGCCGCCGATCAGTCCAAGGCGCACGACTTCCAAAAGCTCTTGGTGGCGGAAGTCGCCGTTGAAGAACCTGCGGGACAATCCGCCGATGCCCGCGCCGGCCTTGCGTTCAAGCTCGACAATGAGTTCGGGGGTGAGCCGGAAGTTGCGTTCCGCGTCCCCAAAGAACTGGCGGTGTGCGGACGCTTCAGGCATTGCCACCTCCCGCCGTCGTGTTCGGGTTCAGGAAGGTGTCCCCGCCCGCATAAGCGGCGCGGTTCTCCATCGCCCGGACTTCGTTCGGGTTCAGGACGCGGGCGGCGATCAGCTTGCCGTAAGCATCGGCGCGGGCGGCAAGATCGGCCCGCAACAGGTCGTCCGCTAGGAACTCGGCATAGAACCGGGCGCGGTCTTCCGGGGCGATCAGCTTCAGCCGGATTTCGCCCTCCCATGCCTTGATCCAGCGCATCAATGTGAAGCGAAGGAAGGTCGCGCCCATTTCGGCGGCGTTGCCCCATGTCGCCCGTCCAAGCTCGAATACGAGGTGCGGGGGTACGCGAAACACTCGGCAGATTTCGAGGATGGAATGCTGCCAAAGCTGCTGGAACTGGCTGTCTACGGAATTGAGGGTGAGCGCCTGAAACTCTCCGCCTTCCTCCAAGACGGCGGTTCCGCCTGAGTTCTCGCCAGCATGGGCAGCTTGCCATGACTGCTTGATCCGCTTCGCCGTCTCGGCTCCCAGCCGCTGAGGGAATTTCAGCAGGCCGGACGGACGGCCTCCACGCCCAAACAGGCGGGCGGCATGGCGTTCCATGACGATGGCGAGCGCGATGGCTTCCCGGCATTGCGTCACCGGGCTTGCCCCGCTTATGCCGTCGATTGAAGGGGCAGCGATATGCAGCACGTCCCGCCGATCAAGGAACCGCTGCTGTGAGCCCTCGCTGAGGCGATAGAGGGGTTCGGACGTGATGCGGTCAAGCTCCACCGTCACCGCTTCCGGGCGAAGCCGGATCAACTCACGGGGCTGACCTTCCTGCCGATTGACGAACGCGAAGCCGTTGCCGTGTAGCAGGGCGTCACGGGTGACTTGCTCTCGAAACAGGCTCGCGGGCGTCCAGTCATTCGCCTGATCGTGGAGGACGGCATAGGCCGGATGATCCGGGGCGCGTTCGCGGGCATCGCCTTCCCGTTCATAGACGTGGAGTGGAAGCCCGCCGATGCCCTCGCTGATCGCCTCCACGGCGGCGCGGACGGCTGTGCAGCGCATGGCGGTGGCGGGAGAGACTGCAACGCCCGACAAGGCCGGGGTCGCGCCGAACAGGTCCAGCAGCCATTCGGCAGGATCGGCAAGCGAACGGACTTCATCGGCTTGTGCAATTGATTGCACTGCCAATCCGGTCTTTCGGTCGCGGAAGAAGTGGAACATGCGCACCTGCAAGCGTTGGATTTGCTTGCGGGTGCGCCCCGCTCTATCGACACTCTAAGGCAAACCGGAGGGATGCAGGTCGATTAAGCGCCGCCATCCTACAAAGCGCGGGAGCAGCGGTCAAACCGGACTTGGTGCAGAATGCGTCCCAGCGGAAGGGGGGACTACAGGGGGGATGGCTCCCCGGAAGGGGATAAGGAGCGAAGCGACTTGTCTTCCCCGAACATGGTTCGGAAAATGCACTCCGAGCCTGTTTGCGAAAACAGGCCGGAACGGAATGGATGTTTACATCCCGGATAAAGATGCTCGAATGAACGAAGTGAATGAGAGTGTCTTAGTGTAATCGACTAGCCAATGGACTAGCCAACAGACTAGCCAATCTGGACCGCCGAGATTGGCTAGTCGGAACCCCCTGTCAGTCTTCTGGTTTGGGCTTCACCACGAACGTCCCGCCGAACGTCTTTTCAGGCTTTTCGACCTTTGGTTTCCCAGCCGCCGCCTTGCCGTTCACGGGGGCAGACAAGCCAAGGCGCTTCCAATCTTCCGCCTTGGCGTTCGTGACGGAAAGAGCCAAGGGCGTCGGACGGATGAAGGATTTGACCGCCGTGCCATTGTGCCGGTGCAAGGCGCGCTCGATAAGTCCGGCTTCCTCTATCCGGTCGAGGCGATGCTTCAACGTCGATACGGCAGCAACGCCAGCGACCTTGCACCATTCATCATGCGTGTATGCCGCCCACTGGCCTTTGCTGTCGCGGGCGGTCGCGGTGGAGCCGCCCCACCGTCGCACGATCATGCCGAACAGCTTCGCGGGACCGGGGAACTGCGCACACCATCCGGCGAAGTCCGCCTTGGTCTCGATTTCGTGGACGATCTCTTTCGGCTTGCGTTCCTTCTTCGGCTTGTCGGCTGCGATGTAGGTTTTGAGTTTCGCCTTAGCGGCGGGATTTTGCAGGTGGTTCATCCTTTGCCCCACTTGATGGAGTGCGCCTTGCGGCGGGGACGAACGGTGCTATCGTGTTGACGGTCCTCTACAGACCTTGCACCGTCCAAACGGTGTGAAAGCCCCGGAGCGGAACCGGGGGCTTTCGTGCTTCAAGGGCTGAGAAAGAGGTTAGCAGTCGGGGGAAATTCGCTTTTGCTTTCAATGAGCGGGTTTGGCGGGGTTAGCCACAATATGCCATTGAAATCCCTCGAAAATGGCGCTCCTGCCGGGATCGCCATTAACCCACGGGTCCGTTCCGGACGCATGGGTTCCATTTATTCCAGAGACATAGGTAACACTTTGCCCGAACGCGCGGCTCATGCCGAATTCGGCTATCGCAGCTGGCCCTGCGTTCAGGCAAAGCCAGCGGGCGAGAACTTGAACCGCCTCCTGCGACAACAGAGCTCTATTCGGCAGCAATTGCTGTTTGCATTTCCGGTTCATCCGTCGAGCCGGATGGCTCCTCTTGAACGTCGTCTGCTGTTGGTTTGATCCGGAACCACGCGGCATAGAGCGCGGGAAGGAAGAGCAGGATCAGCACCGTGCCGACCGCCGTGCCGCCGATCAGCGTATAGGCCATCGATCCCCAGAAAACGGAGCTCGTGAGAGGAATGAAGGCCAGAACGGCGGCAAGTGCGGTCAGGACCACGGGCCTTGTGCGTTGCACCGTGGCTTCGATGACGGCGTGATAGTCGTCGAGGCCGGCAGCACGGTTCTCCTTGATCTGTTCGGTCAAGATGAGCGTGTTGCGCATCAAAATGCCGGCCAGTCCTATCATTCCCAGAATAGCGTTGAATCCGAAGGGCTGGTTGAAGGCGAGCAACATCGGCACGACGCCTACGAGGCCGAGCGGCGCCGTCAGCATGACCATGGCCATCGTGGAGAAGGATCGCACCTGCAGCATGATGACGATCAGCATGGCGGCGATCATGGCCGGGAAGACTTTACCCAGCGCGGTGTTGGCTTTTTCAGCCTCCTCGATCGATCCACCCAGTTCAATGCGATAGCCGGCCGGAAGGGATGCGATCAGCGGCTGAAGGGCCTTCATGATCTCCTTGGAAACTTCTGGAGGCTGGGTCGCCTCGTTGATATCCGAGCGGATCGTGATGACCGGTGTGCGATCGCGGCGCTTCAGGATCGGCTCTTCCAGACGGACTTCCGAATGGCCGATCTGGTCGAGCGGAATCTGCCGGCCGTCCCGGCTTATCAACGAGAAATCCGCCAGACGTGCCGGATCCAGCCGCTCGCCGCCGGCGCTGCGTGCAACGATGGGGACATTGCGGATGTCCTCACGGACCTGCGTAACGGGAATGCCGGTGAGGAGGAATTGCAGTTGCTGGGCCACCTCGGCCGGCGAGAGGCCGATGAGGTTCAGCCGATCCTGATCCGGGATGAAGCGAAGTACGGGCGTGCGATTGCCCCAATCGCGGTTGGCCTGCCGTACGTCCGGGACGCCTCGCATGATGTCGAGGGCCTTCTCGGAAATACCGTACAATTGTGCGGGATCAGGTCCCATGACCCGAAACTCGACCGGGAACGGCGTGTAGGGTCCGAACACAAGCTGAGTGACGCGCACATAGGCCTCAGGTGCAAGCCCCTGTGAAACCGCCTCCCGGAGCCGGTGCTTCAAGGCCTCGCGCGCCGCCGCGTCCGGTGTCAGCACGACGATCTTGGCGAAGGCGGGATCAGGCAGTTCCGGCGCCATTGCGAAGAAGAAGCGGGGCGCGCCCTGACCGACATAGCTCGTGACGATCTCAGCCTCGGGCTGTTCGTCCAGCCAGTTTTCGAGCTTCTCGACTGTGGCGGTCGTCGTCTCGATGCTGGTGCCTTCCGGCAGGCGAACCTCCACCAGCACTTCCGGGCGGTCGGATGTCGGGAAGAACTGCTGTTTGAGGGAGCCCATGCCGACAACGGAAAGCGCGAAGGCGATGCCGACGATAGCGCTGGTTACGAACTTGTGGCGCACGGCAAAGGTGATGAGCCGTCGCAGACGCCGATAGTTCGGTGTGTCGTAGATCGCGTGGTGACCGCCCTCGACCGGTTTGATCTCAGGCAGCATCTTGACGCCAAGATAAGGCGTGAAGATCACCGCGACGATCCAGGAGACGATAAGGGCGAATCCCACGACCCAGAAGATGTTGCCGGCGTATTCGCCGGCCGTCGAGCGCGCGAAGCCCACCGGCAGGAACCCGGCGATCGTCACGAGTGTTCCGGACAGCATCGGCGCCGCGGTGTGGCTCCACGCATAGGCCGCGGCCTTGATGCGGTCCATGCCCTCTTCCATCTTCACCACCATGACCTCGATGGCGATGATGGCGTCGTCGACGAGAAGACCGAGCGCCAGGATGAGGGCGCCGAGCGTGATGCGGTCGAAGAACCGGCCGGTTTCCAGCATGATGAGGAACACGACGGCAAGCGTCAGGGGGACAGCAGCCGCCACGACAATGCCGACGCGCCAGCCTAGGCTGAGCAGGCTCACCAGCAGCACCACTCCGAGCGCCATCGCGAACTTCATCATGAATTCGTCAACTGCATGCGTGATGTTGATGGCCTGATCAGTCACCTTGTCGAGCGTCATTCCGAGGGGCAGTGTCTGCGCGATTTCCGCAGTCCTGTCCTCCAGCGCCTTGCCGAGCGCGAGACCGTCCCAGCCCTCCTGCATAACGGCTGCGAGCATGATGGTGGGCTCACCCTGGCGTCGGATAAGGTAGGTCGGAGGATCCTCGTAGCCGCGGCGGACGTCGGCGATGTCAGAGAGCTTCAGGGTCCGCCCCGCAGTGACGATCGGTGTGTCGGCAATCGCCTGGACACTGTCATAAGCGCCGTCGACCCGGATGAAGACCTGCGGTCCCTGGATGTCGATCGAGCCGGCCGGTGTGACGGTGTTCTGCCGCTGCAAGGCGGCAATGATATCCTGCGCCGAGACGCCGAGGGTCGCCAGTTTGGCGTAGGAGAACTCGACGAATATCTGCTCGGGCCGCTCGCCGAGGATGTTGATCTTCTTGACGCCTGATACGTGCAGGAGGTCCTGGCGGATCGCCTCGGCCTGCCTGGCCAACTCACGCATCGGCATGCCCTTCGCCTTGAGAGCATAAAGGGCAAAGCTCACGTCCGAATATTCGTCGTTGACGAAGGGGCCGAAGACACCGGACGGCAGGTTGCGGGCTTCATCCCCGAGCTTCTTGCGGGCCTGGTAGAACTCCTCCTGCACCACATAAGGCGGTGTGCTGTCCTTCAGCGTGACCGTCATATAGGCGTAACCCGGCCGCGTGGTCGTCTCAACCCGGTCATACCAGGTCAGCTCCTGAAGCCGCTTCTCCAATGGCTCGGCGACGAGGTCCTGCATCTCGCGCGCCGTCGCGCCCGGCCATACGGTCGTGACCGTCAGGGTCTTGATGGTGAAGTTGGGGTCCTCCGCCCGCCCGAGCATGACGAACGCGTAGGCGCCGGCGGCCACCAGCAGGAGAATGAAGAACAGGGTGACGGCGCGTTCGCGAACGGCGATCGCGGAAAGATTGAGGTTCATCGGTTGGCTATCCTATTTCCTCGGCATTCGTCGTCCCGACGCTCGCGCCGTCCTGCAGAAGTTGGTGCCGAGTGAACTGCGCTTATCCGAAGGCGTGGGCCTCCAACTGCGCGCTCCGCTAGCTTACAATTGTTCGGCGGCAGCCTCTTCGAGGCCAGCTGCCGCTTGGGCGGCAAGAGCATGGGCCGCTGCTTGTGAATCTTGAAATTCCTCGAGTGCATAGACCCTGCCCCACCGCAGGGTGAACACATGGAGACCACGGTTGACGTACGACGCGTCGCCGTTGAGCAGCGTTGCGGTGCCGTCCCACTGGGCAAACACGGTAGTATGCCACGGCCAGCCCTTCACCCAGACGTTGTTGACCTTGATATGGAGATTGGGCAGGACGCGGCCGAGGCGCTCAAACCAGCGGCGCAGGGCTTCTTTGCCGTGGCGCTCACCACCAAGCGCGTGGGCGCCGGAAACGCGGTGATGGACGTGCGGCGCGACTGCTTTCACCGCCTCGTCCCAGCGATGGTTGTTGACGTGGTCGAAGGTCTTTCGGATTTCTTTCTCGACGATGGAACTGTATAGCATTGGACCTCTCCAACGGTGATTGCGGAAAGATTGAAGCTCAGTTGGCCCTGCTTTGAGACGCAGTCCTGACGCGAGCGCCCTCCTGCAGAAGATGGGCCCCGAGCGAAACAATCGGATCGCCAGAGTTCAGTCCGGAGATCACGGCGGTTTCGCTGGTCACACGGACAAGCTTGACGGGCTGAAAGCGCACGGTCGAGGTGGCGCTGTCCAAAGCCCAGACGCCGGTCTTCTCGCCGTCATCGAGCACGGCTCCCAGCGGCACCTGGACTTCCGGCTGGCTCGCCTGGCTTGCAAGCCGAATGGTTACCGTGGCGCCAAGCGGTGCCGCCGCGGCCTCACCGTCAAGCACATAGCGGGCCTCAAAGGTACGGGTCTGGGCATCGGCGGAGTCCGACAGCTGCCGGAGATGTGCCGTATAGCGACGCCCATCTCCCCCATACACGCTGGCCTCGGCCACCGAGCCGATCGCCGGCCGGATCGTTTCGGGAAGCGCGACCACCGCTTCGCGGGGGCCTGCCTGGGCGATCCGGACCACCGGCTGGCCGGCAGAGACGACCTGCCCCGGCTCGCCAAGCGCTTCGACCACCGTTCCACCCGCGTCCGCTACCAGGACAGCATAGGTCGCCTCATTCTCGGCGACCCGTGCTTCGGCTTCGGCGGCGGCGAGTTGCGCCTCGGCTGTATCCAATGCAGCCTTCGCCTGCTCGTAGCGCTGTCGGGCGACCCATCCATCTTTGAGCAAACTGGCGTATCGCCGTTCATCCGGTTCTGTCTGAGCGACTATTGCACGCGCTGCGGCAACGGCGTTGCGCTTGGCCGTGAGTGCGAGGCGAAGGTCGGTGTCGTCGATCCGCATCAGCGGCTGGCCGGCTTTGACCTCCTGTCCGACATCCACGAACCGTTCCACGATCTTTCCGGGGACGCGGAAACCGAGATTGCTCTCCACCCTCGCTCCGATGATGCCCGTGAAGCCGCGTTCGGCCCCGGTCACCCGCGCTGCCGTCACCAGTCTGACGATCGGCGCCTCCTGCCTCGGGTCGCTCACGGCAGAGGCTCCCTGCGTGGGAATGGCAAGTGTGACGAATGCAGCCGTCCCTGAGACTGCGGTCAGGAATGCTCCCAGCACAAGAACGGGTCTCTTTTTCACGCTCGTCGCCTCATGTCAAAATAGATTGCGTTCGCACTCTATATAGCGTATAGATTACGAATGCAATCTAAAAAAGGAAATTGATGATGCGTGTAAGTCGCATGCAGGCTGCGGAAAACCGCGAAACCGTAATCAATGTGGCAAGCCGGCTTTTTCGGGAGCACGGCTTTGACGGCATCGGCCTCAAGGATCTGATGAAGGGCGCCGGGCTGACCCAAGGCGCCTTTTACAAGCAGTTCGCGTCAAAGGAGGACCTGGCAGCGCAGGCGTCCAGGCGGGCGATGGAGAGCGCCACCCACCGATGGTCGGCCGCGACCGCGGAAAAATCCGAGGATCCGCTTGGCGCGGTGATCGCATTCTACCTCAGCATGGACCATCGCGGAGAAAGGATGGACGGCTGCCCGATCGTGGCGCTCGGCTCGGACGCAGCCAGGCAAGGCAGCGACGTGAAAGCGTCGTTCGAAGCGGGGATCAGGGAGTATCTCGGAATCCTCGGCCGGTTGACTGCCGCGACCGACGGCAAGGAGACCGATGACAAGGCCATGGCCGTTCTCTCGACGATGGTCGGTGCGGTGATTCTATCGCGCGTCGTCAATGACCCCGACCTCGCCCAGGCCTTTCTGGATGCGGCGAGAAAACAGGTTCGCGCAGCCGTCGCCGCTTGAACGGCTTGGGCAGCGCTGACGGCGCAGCCGAACTGATAGGAGAATAGATGCGACGGATTGTTGTTACGGGCATGGGAGCGGTCACGCCCCTTGCTGCAGATATCGAAGCGTCTTGGTCGCGCCTCCTGGCCGGTCGCTCGGGTATCCGGAGGCTTTCGGACGATGTGGTGGGAGACCTGCCGGCGAAAGTCGGCGGAGTGGTCCCCTCCCTGGAAGAAGACCCCGAAGCTGGGTTTGATCCGAATTCCGTCTTTGCGCCGAAGGACCAGCGCAAGGTAGACCGCTTCATCCTCTTCGGGCTCGCGGCTGCACACGAGGCGCTTGCTCAGGCGGACTGGAGACCCCTCTCGGAAGCGGATCGCTTGCGCACGGCCACGATCATCGCCTCGGGCATCGGCGGCTTCCCCGCCATAACCGAGGCGGTGCGCACGGTCGACCGGCGCGGCGTCCGCCGTCTGTCGCCTTTTACGGTGCCGTCCTTCCTGGTGAACCTCGCGGCAGGCCAGATCTCGATCCGCCACGGCTTCAAAGGTCCGCTCGGTGCACCGGTGACGGCCTGTGCAGCCGGCATCCAGGCGATCGGCGACGCGGCTCGTCTTATCCGCGCCAACGAGGCCGACATCGCCGTGTGCGGTGGCACGGAAGCGTGCATGAACATCGTCAGCCTCGGCGGGTTTGCCGCGGCACGCTCCCTTTCGACATCCTTCAATCATCGTCCTGATGAAGCTTCCCGACCTTTCGACATGTCACGGGACGGCTTCGTCATGGGTGAGGGAGCCGGTGTCCTGGTAATCGAGGAATTGGACCACGCGCTTGCGCGAGGTGCAAAGCCGCTCGCCGAGCTCGTCGGCTACGGCACGACCGCGGACGCTCACCACGTCACCTCAGGACCGGAGGACGGCGACGGCGCGCGCCGGGCCATGGAGATAGCAATCGCTCAGGCAGGAATTTCGCCGCGCGACGTCAGCCACCTCAACGCGCATGCGACTTCCACGCCGGTCGGAGATCTGGGCGAGATGGAAGCGATCAAGAGGCTGTTCGGGCGCGATTTCGCGATTGCTGTCAGCGCGACGAAATCGGCGACCGGACACCTGCTTGGCGCCGCCGGCGGGCTCGGAGCCATCTTCGCGATTCTGGCGCTCAGGGATCAGGTGGCGCCGCCGACACTCAATCTGAGCGCTCCCGATACGGCCGGCGACGGAATCGACTTCGTCGCAAACCGGGCTCGGCCAATGGCGATGGAATACGCGATCTCCAATGGCTTTGGCTTCGGAGGAGTCAATGCCAGCGCGCTATTCCGGCGCTGGACGGACGAACTGGCCGGCGCGAGCACCGGAGCGTCCCGTGACTGAAATCTTGCCTCTGACCTAGCAATCCGGCGCATGCGATCACGACTCCCGTCTGATCCCCTGCCGGAGGCGGGCATTGTCGTGTGCTTCCTGCTTCCGTGGCAGGCGTGCATTCCCCCGGTTGCCTCCAGCCAGGCTTGGGCGCATGCTGCTCCATCTGGCGCGCCGTGGTTTCCTCCGCTTTTGGGGTCCCGCCGCCAGGCATGGTATTGGTGTTGCGACAACAGATGGGGGTGTATGCATTGAGTCAGAGCTTTTTGGAGCGCGCCTACTGGGGTATCCGAAGGCGCATTCGGGCACTCTTCGGAATCGAAGAGCGGCTGAAGCGGAAGTGGGCGAAGATGGCGGAAGACGAGGAACTGCGTCTCCAGCGCCTGAAGGAAAGCAATTCTCCCGAAAGTGACCGCGCCCAATGACTTGCATAGATCTTGGTAGGCCCGCGTGCGGCCTCAAGACGTGCTGAGCTACGCCACTGCCGGGATTGAATAGTCGAAAGCGACGCGGTTGCGGCCGAGCCGCTTGGCTTCATAGAGGCAGCGGTCCGCCTGGCGCAGCACGTCGGCGACTTTCGCAGAGCGATCCATCACCGCACCGCCGATGCTGACGGTGAGGCCAGGCGCCTCCGAAGCATCCGGATTCCAGGGGATGCACTGCACTTGCCGTCGAATGAGGTCGGCCATCTGCATGGCTTCCTCGAGGCTGACCGAGACCAGCAATATTCCGAACTCCTCGCCGCCGATCCTGCCGACGACGTCCTTCCGGCGCACCGCATATTGCAGCGCCTTCGCGATCTTCATCAGCGCCTCGTCACCCTTGGGATGGCCGTAGCGGTCATTGATGCGCTTGAAATGGTCGGCATCGACGATCAGCACGACGTGGCTGTCGTTGCGCTCGCGGTGCTGTTCGAGCTGATGCAGAAAGCCTTCACGGTTGAGCAGGCCTGTCATGTGGTCATGGCGGGCGATAAAGGCGAGGCGCTCGTGCGCCTTGTTGAGGTCCAGATGCGCCTTCTCCAGTCTACCATGCGCAGCCTGGAGGTTTTCGGCCTGCGAGAAAACATACCAGCCGATCGGCGTTCCGATGACGATCGGAATGACCAGGCATTCGATCCAGCTCAGCCAATCGATCGGCATGCCGGCAGCCCACCGGACGGAAAATGAAATGGCATAGGTCGACGCCACCGCAATAGCGATGACGATCGAAAGCCTCCCCACGATGCGTTTCGTCCGCTGGTCCATGCGCGGATATTGCGCGCGCGGCGTGAAATACCGTTTATCGAATTGCCTAAATTTTTAGCCGCTGCGTCGAACGGCGCTATTTGCGATTGTGCAGCTTCTATATCTCGAATTCGGCCTGGCCGCGGTCGATAGCGTCGATTGCATCGGCGGCAAGGCTGCGCGTGATGCGCGTCTTGTGCTCAAGGGCCGCGCGGTCCAGCCGGTCGACGATGCGTATGGCCGTCGCCAGCGAGCGCTCGATGCGCCGTACCAGGAACTGCACCACATTGGGATCGACCTCGATCTGCCGGTCGGCGAACAGCTTGGTGATGACGCCTGCCAGAAGCAGATCGTCCGGCTCGTGGATTTCTACCGTTGCTGCGGCTTTGAGCCGCGAGATAAGGTCGGGGAGCGCCACGCCCCAGGCCGCGGGAAACCGCCGCGCGGTAAGCAGCACATGTGTGCCGGCCGCCCGCGCCGCATTGATCAGATGGAACAGTCCCTGCTCGTCGAGGCCGCCGAGGTCCGCGTCGTCGATCAGTGCCGGCCGGCCGGTTTCGAGTGCGGCGGCGTCCGTTTCGATCCGTGCCGGATCTAGCACCGCCGCGCCGGTCCCTTCGCGCCAGATCGAAGCCAGATGCGATTTGCCCGAGCCGGCCGGACCGGCCAGCACGACCACAGTCGCCGGCCAGTCCGGCCAGCGGTCGATCAGCGCCACGGCCTGCCTGTTGGCGTCCGAAACCACGAGGTCGTCGCGCGAATAGCCCGTGGAATGGCCGAGATCGAGCGGCAGTTGGCGCGGTTTTTCAGGCGCGCGCATCGCCGTCACGTTCACCGGCGCCACCCGCCGGCTTGGTCTGCCGGACGGCCTTGGCCTTCACTGGTTCTTCGACATGGCCCTTGTAGAGCGGCGATTCGAGATAGCGCGAGATGGCGAAGCGAACCAGCACCGCCACCGCCGCCGCCGCCGGCACCGCGATCAGCAAGCCGACGAAGCCGAACAGCGCGCCGAACGCGAACAGCGCAAACATAAGCCAGACGGGATGCAGCCCGACGCTTTTCCCGACAAGGCGCGGCTGCAGGATGTTGCCCTCGATAAACTGGCCGGCGAAGAAAACGCCGGCCACCGCGAGCACCATGGTCCAGTCCGGCCAGAACTGCACGACCGCGAGACCGACCGAAAGCACCAGCCCGACCAGCGAGCCCACATAGGGGATGAAACTGATCAGCCCGGCAAAGAGGCCGATGAGGATGCCGAAGTTCAAGCCGGTGAGCGTCAGCCCGAAAGCGTACATGGCGCCGAGGATCAGGCAGAGCGTGCCCTGCCCGCGAACGAAACCCGCCGTCGCGGTATTGATGTCGGTGGCGAGTTGGCGGACCGTTTCGACATGGTCGCGCGGCACCCAGCCGTCGACGGTCGCCACCATGCGGTCCCAGTCGAGCAGCATGTAGAACGCCACGACCGGGGTGACGATGAACAGGCCGGCAATGCTGAATATGGCGACGCCTGAGCTCCAGATAGACTGAAACACAGTGGTGACGAGGCCCATGCCCGACGTCAGCAGCGAATTCAGGCCCTCCTGCAGGCTGCCCGCATCCAGTCCGAATCTCTGTTCCAACCAGTTCGGATCATAAGAGGTGACCAATGCCTGGAAGCGGCTCAGATATTCCGGCAGCCTGACGATGAAATCGGAAAGCTGGGAGGCGAGCACCGGGATCAGTATCACCAGTGCGAGCACCAGCACGATAAGGAAGGCGATCAGGATCAGGATCGTCGCCATCACCCGCGACAGGCCGAGCCGCTCGAGCCGGTCGGCGACCGGGTCAAGGAAATAGGCGAGCACCATGCCGGCCACGAAAGGCAGCAGGATGTCGCTGAACAGATAGATGAATACCGCGAGGATGACGGCGGTGGTGGTCCAGAACAGGATCTGCCGGCGGAACGCGGCGGCGGCGGCGTCCTGCAGCGTCACGTCAACTGTCTGGAGTCTTGCTTTCGCCATAGCCGCTCATATGCCTCAGCCAGGCAACGAGATAGGCTGCGGCCGAAGCCACGGTCAAGAGCCCGGACAGGAATATCAGGCCCGTGCGGAGCGGGCCGAAAAGCGTTTCGAAGGCAAGTTCGGCAAGCACCACAGCTGCAAGCACGATCTGGATGAGCGTGTTGGCCTTGGAAACCATCAGCGGTTTCATGGCCACCGGCCTGCCCATGATCGTCGACAGAAGCACGGCGCATACTATGAGCGCGTCGCGCGAGACGGCGGCGATCACCAGCCACAGAGGCAGTTCGCCCATAAAGCCCAGCACGACGAAAACGCTGACCAGCAGCAGCTTGTCGGCCATTGGGTCCATATACGCGCCAAGTTCGGAGCGTTGGTTGAAGTGCCGGGCGACGAAGCCGTCGACACCGTCCGAAATGCCCGCAATCAGGAAGCCGGCGAAGGCCCAATCCATGTGGCCGGCCAAAAGCGCATAGACAACGCCCGGCACCAGCACAAAGCGCAGGATCGTGATCATGTTGGCGACGGTCACATCATCTCCATATTCAGATCGCCCCTTCCGATACATGGTCAAAACGAGCATCGGCCTCAAGGTGCGGGCGCGCAAGTCCTGTTTGCAGGCTGCCTGCTCGCCGAACCTGCCCGGCATCCGCTCGTCTTCTTGCGGGGCGTGACGGTTCATGCGAATAGCGCCATGATAGCGGCCGCAGCCAGGGAAGCGAAATGGGCGAACGGAAAAACGGACTCACCTACGCCGAGGCGGGTGTCGACATCGACGCCGGCAATGCGATGGTGGAAAAGATCAAGCCGCTGGTCCGCTCGACGAGGCGTCCCGGCGCGGATGGCGAGATCGGCGGCTTCGGCGGGCTGTTCGACCTGAAGGCCGCCGGTTTTTCCGATCCCATATTGGTCGCCGCCAATGACGGAGTCGGCACCAAGCTCAAAGTCGCGATCGAGGCCGGCAAGCACGACACGATCGGCATCGACCTCGTCGCGATGTGCGTCAACGATATCGTCGTGCAGGGCGCGGAGCCGCTGTTCTTCCTCGATTATTTCGCCACGGGCAAGCTCGATCCCGACCAGGGCGCGGCAATCGTCGCGGGCATTGCCGAAGGCTGCCGCCAAGCCGGCTGCGCGCTGATAGGCGGCGAGACGGCGGAAATGCCCGGAATGTATCACGGCAACGACTACGACCTCGCCGGCTTTGCCGTCGGCGCCGCCGAACGCGGCCAGCTCCTGCCCACCGACGACATTGTCGAGGGCGACGTGCTGCTTGGCCTCGCCTCATCCGGGCTGCACTCCAACGGTTTTTCGCTGGTCCGCCGCATCGTCGCCGCAAGTGGCGTCGGCTGGCAGGACGCCGCGCCTTTCGCCGACGAAGGCACATTGGCCGAAGCGCTGCTCGAGCCTACTCGCATCTATGTGAAATCGGTGTTGAAGGCGATACGCGGCACTCACGGCATCAAGGCGCTGGCGCACATCACCGGCGGCGGCTTTCCCGAAAACATACCGCGCGTGCTGCCCAAGGACTTTTCCGCCGAACTCGACCTCGAGGCGATCGACGTGCCGCCGGTGTTCGGCTGGCTCGCCAAGACGGGCGGTGTCGCGCCGAACGAGATGATGCGCACCTTCAATTGCGGCGTCGGCATGATCCTCGTCGTCGCCTCGGGCCAGGCCGCTCAGGTCGCGGCCGTGCTCCAAGAGGCCGGCGAAACCGTATCGCCGATCGGCCGCATCGTGCCGCGCCGCGACGCAGGCGTCATCTACCGGGGAGCGATCGCGCTATGAGCATCAGCCGCAAACGCACAGTCATCATGATTTCCGGGCGCGGCTCCAACATGGCGTCGCTGATCGAGGCGGCTTCCGAGCGGAACTTCCCGGCAGAGATCGTCGGCGTCATCTCCGACAAGGCCGACGCGCGCGGCCTCCATATCGCCGCAGCCAAGGATCTGCCGGCCCGCACAATCGCGCGGGGCGATTTTTCCAGCAAGGAAGCCCACGACGCGGCAATCGACGATGCGCTCTCGGCCTTCGAGGCCGAGATAGTGTGCCTCGCCGGCTACATGCGGCTCCTGACCACCGGTTTCGTGGAAAAATGGAAGGGACGGATGCTCAACATCCACCCCGCCCTGCTTCCCGCCTTCCGGGGGCTTGACACCCATGCACGTGCGCTCGAAGCCGGAATGCGCATCCACGGCTGCACGGTCCATTTCGTCACGGCCGAAACCGATTCCGGCCCGATCATCGCGCAGGCGGCGGTCCCGGTGCTTCTGGACGACACCGAAGCCACGCTTGCCGCGCGCGTGCTCAAGGCCGAGCACCATCTCTATCCGCTCGCCCTGCGCATGGTCGCGCTCGGCATGGCGCGTATGGAAAACGGCCGCACTGTCTTTGCCGATACCGAACTGGTCGAGCAGAGCGCAGGCGGTTTCCTGTCTTCGCCAAGTGCTATCCGCGAAGCCGTCGACCTGGAGCAACTCGCCCGCTTCACGCCGTGACACAGCCCGTCAACCGCAAACCGGGTTCATGAAACAGCTGCTGTTGTTGCGCCACGCGAAGTCGAGCTGGGACGATCCGTCACTCATGGATTTCGACCGGCCGCTCGCCCCGCGCGGACGCAAAGCTGCTGAGCGCATGGGGAGAGAACTTGCCGCCCGCAACTGGCTGCCGCAACTGGCGCTGGTGTCGCCGGCCGCGCGCACGCGCGAGACATGGGAGGTGGTCGCGGCCGCACTGCCCAGCTCCGTCTCAGTCGATTTCCCCGACACCCTCTATGACGCTGCAGCGGAAGACGTGCTGTCCGAAATTCGGCGAACGCCGGAAGCAGTGAGAACCCTGCTCATCCTCGGCCACAATCCCGGTTTCGAAGACCTCGCCAAGCAGCTTGCGGGCGACGATTCGGGGGCCAAAGCCCTGAAGCGGCTTCACGAAAAATTCCCGACCGCTGCGCTCGCCCGCTTTGATTTCGACGGCAAATGGGTCGAACTTGGCCTCGGCCGTGCGCGGCTGACGCATTTTCTGCGACCCAAAGACCTCGGCTGAAGGTCGGCGGGGCTTATCCCCAAATCGATACCGAATCTTGAAACTGGTAGCAAAATTTGCTACCAGTTTTCCCAAGGAGTTCGCCGAATGTCGTCTGTCGAAAAAGTAAGCGTAGCGCTGTCGCCGGAACTGCTCGATGTGGTCAAGAAGGCCGTCGCCACTGGTGAATATGGTTCGGCAAGTGAGGTCATCCGTGAGGCCCTGCGTGAGTGGCGGCTTCGGCAACCCTTGCGCCAAGCGGAGTTAGATCGACTAAGAAAAGCCTGGGCCCAAGGGCTTGAAAGCGGCCGGCCCGAGCCGTTTGATATCGACGACATTGTGCGGCGCGCGCGCAACCGGTTCGAGAACGGATCGGACACATCGCGCAATGGCTGAGTATTGGATCGTCCGCAGCCCGGCGGCTGAAGACGATCTCATCGACATCTGGTGCAGTGTCGCGATGGACAATCCCGCCGCAGCAGATCAGGTTCTCGAGACCTTCGCTGTTCGGATCAAGCAGCTTGCGACATTCCCCGATTCCGGCTCGCGAAGGCCCGATATCGCTCCAGATGCGCGCGCGCTGGTTGTCGGAAGTTATCTGGTTCTTTACCGGCACATGGGTAAACACGTGGAGATTGTCCGCGTCGTGCACGGCGCGCGCGATCTGACGACGCTCCTATAGACGCGCCTCAGTCCGCGCCGTTCGATTTGGCAGCCCGCACCCACACCTTGTTGTCGTGGAACGCCGCGCCGCCATAAGGCGCGGGGGCATCGGCGCCGGTCAGCACGTTGATCCCCTCGCCGCGTTCATGCGCATCGTTCGGCCAAATACCTTCGGCGATCACCACGCCGCGTTTCATCCCGTCGAAAAGCTTGGCGTGCAGCACCACTTCGCCACGCGAATTGCCGATCTCGACGCGGTCGCCGTCCAATATCGACAGCGACGCCGCGTCTTCGGGATGGATAAGCAGTTCCGGCCGGCCTTCGCGCGCCTTCGAAACCGGCGTTTCGGTGAAGGTCGAGTTCAAGAAATTGCGCGCCGGCGATGTCGCTAGCCTGAACGGGTGCGCCTCGTCCGCAACCTCGATCAGGTCCACATGGTCGGGAAATGCCGGCAGAAGTTCATGCGGGCCGAAGATGCCCATGCTCTTCGGCGGACGGTTGGGCGCCGCCTGCCCGGTCCAGTCGGGCTTGAAGCGGAACTTTCCGTCGTGATGACCGAAACCCTTGAGGAAATGCGCCTCTTCGAAATCCGGCTGCAGGTCGGCCCAGCGCTCCTCTCTGAATGCGTCAAAGCTGCTCAGCCCCTTCTTTTCGAGCATGATTTCAATGTGCTCGCGCTCTGTCATGCCGAAGCCCGGCAGATGCGACACACCCAGCCGCCTACCCAACTCCTCGATCACGAAGTGATTTGTGCGCGGCCCTTCCGGCGGGTCGATCAGCTTCGGTCCCAGGGTGATGTGCTGATTGCCGCCGCCCTTGTAGATATCGTCATGCTCCATGAACATGGTGGCCGGCAGCACGACATCGGCGAGCTTCGCAGTGTCGGTCATGAACTGCTCGTGTACGCAGGTGAAGAGGTCGTCGCGCAGGAAACCTTGCTTCACCAGCCGCTGCTCGGGCGCCACATTGGCCGGATTCGTGTTCTGGATCAGCATCGCGGTGACCGGCGGGCCGCCATACAGGGCGTCGGCAGCGCCCGTCAGCACGGCGCCGATCCGCGAATGGTCGAGATAGCGGATGTTGGGATCGCGCAGCCGCGTGCCCTCGTGCAGCTCGCCATTGAGCTTGAGCACGCCCGAATTGGAGTGGAAAGCGCCGCCGCCTTCATATTGCCAGCATCCCGTCACCGACGCGATGGACATGGCCGCGTGCATGTTCACCGAACCGTTGCGCTGGCGCGAGAACCCGTAGCCAAGCCGGAAATAGGTCTTTTTCGTCGTGCCGACCAGCCGCGCGAAGGCTTCGATCTCCTCGACCGAAAGGCCGGTGATCGAAGCGGCCCATTCGGGCGTGCGGGTCGCCAGATGCGCTTCCAGCCCCTTCGGCTCGTCGGTGTATTTTTCGAGATAGTTCCAGTCGGCCATGCCGTCGCGGAACAGCACGTGCATGACGGCGCAGGCCAGCGCGCCGTCGGTGCCGGGCTTCAGCACCAGCCCCATGTCGGCCTGCTTCATCGTCGCGTTCTCATACACGTCGATGACGACGATCTTCGCCCCGCGTTCCTTGCGCGCCCTGACCGCGTGGGTCATCACATTGACCTGGGTGACCACCGCATTGGTGCCCCAGATCACCACGCAATCTGACTTCGCCATCTCGCGTGGGTCCGGCCCCCGCAACGCTCCGGCGCCCATCATCCAGCCGTCCAGGCGAGATTGGTGCAGATCGAGCCGAAGAAGCCCGAATATTTCTTGGCGTGGCGCAGCCGCTCAATGCCGTCGCGCTGTACCAAACCCATCGTTCCGGCGTAGAAATACGGCCAGACCGTCTCCGAGCCGTGCTTCTCCTCCGCGGCTATGAACTTTTCCGCCACGAGATCGAGCGCGGCTTCCCAGCTTGCCTCCTTCCAGACGCCCTCGCCCTTGTCGCCGGCGCGCACCAGCGGCTTCAGAAGCCGGTCGGGATGGTGGATGCGGTCAGCATAGCGCGCCACCTTGGCGCAGATCACACCGGCCGTGTAGCTGTTCTCCTTCGCCCCGTGCACCCTGCCGATGCGGTTGCCGTCAAGGATCTCCACGTCGAGCGCACAGGTCGAAGGACAGTCATGCGGACAGGCCGAATGGCCGATTCTTATCCTAGCGTGCTGGTTCATGAGATGGACTTTAGCCGGTCTTCCCGCCGCGTACACCGCTTATCGATTTTACATGCGCAGGTTTTGCTGGAAGGACATCGCCTTCGGGAGGAGGCTCATTTCCTCCGCCGTCGAGAAAATCGAGAAAGGCATTGCGGTCAGCCCTTGCCGCTCTCGCACGAAAGAAGTCCTCGGCTTCCTGATGCTGGTTCATAGGATGATCCTAGTCCGAATCGATTCCAGCTTCCATCGTCACAGACACGCTTTCGGCGCTAAGTCTTAGATCGAACCACTCGGTTATGACGCGGTAGTGATCACCTTCCGTAACGACCTCAATGCTTCCCAGATCTAGTGTGCCATCTGGATCAGCAGTTATCCGATGTTTTGTTAGACCGACTTGAGCGGCATGCAACTCGGCTATATGGGGCGATTCAAACGTGATATCGCCCTCACGGTAGCAATACGCTTCATTTGGAAGAGGCCGCGCATAGAAAGGGTGACTAGGCAGTAGGGCAAATAATACGCGCAGACGAAGCCGCGTTCCATCAGCGATCATTCCGAGGAAATAGCAGTCCTCTAGGCAGACGCGGTCGAAGGTTGGCTCCCCCATAAGTCGATCTACTCCGCCGTGCCTTCCTCATATTCCGTCGACAATGCAAGCCATTTTTCCTCATGGCCGGCCAGCGTCTGGGCAAGCTGCGAGCGCTCCTTGGCGAGCCGCGTCGCTGTCGAAGGATCCTTCTCATAGACCGCCGGATTGGCAAGCTCGTCCTCGATGCCGTCGATGCGCTTGCGGATGCGGTCCATCAGCGCCTCGGTGGCGCGGATCTCCTTGGCGACCGGTTCCAAGGCGGCGCGGCGCTGGGCAGCCTCGCGGCGGCGGTCGGCCTTGGATGCCTTTTCCGCCTCGCGCCGCTCCTTGCGATCGCCAGCAACGCCGGTGACCTGCTGGCGATAATCCGCCAGATCGCCGTCATAGGGATTCACCTGCCCGTCCTTGACCAGCCACAGCCGGTCGGCCGTCGCCTCGATCAGATGGCGATCGTGCGAGATCAGGATCACCGCGCCCGGAAAATCGTTGAGCGCATGGATCAGCGATTCGCGCGAATCGATATCCAGATGATTCGTCGGCTCGTCTAGGATGAACAGGTTCGGGCCCTCGAATGCCGAGAGCCCCATCAACAGCCGCGCTTTTTCGCCGCCGGACAGATCCTTGGCCGGCGTATTCATCTTCTCCGTCGCCAGGCCGAACTGCGCGACCCGCGCTCGCACCTTCGATTCCGGCGCCTCCGGCATCAGGCGACGGACATGCTCATAGGCGTTCTCCTCCGGCCGCAGATCGTCGAGCTGGTGCTGGGCGAAAATCGCGACCTTCAGCCCCGGAGCGATCGTCATCGTGCCGGTCTCCGCCTTCAGCCGGCCAGCCAGAAGCTTGGCGAAGGTCGACTTGCCGTTGCCGTTGGCGCCGAGCAGCGCGATACGGTCGTCGGCGTCGATCCGGAGTGTCATCTTTTTCAGGATCGGGTGACCCGGCTGATAGCCCACATCGACGCGGTCGAGCGCAATGATCGGCGAAGCCACCGTCTTCACCGGCTCAGGAAAGGAGAACGGCCGCACCGTCTCGTTTACCACCGCGGCAATCGGCTTCATCCGCTCCAGCGCCTTAAGCCGCGACTGCGCCTGGCGCGCCTTGGAAGCCTTGGCCCGAAACCGCTCCACGAAGGATTCCATGTGCTTGCGGGCCGCCTCCTGCTTGGCGCGGCTCTTCTCCTGCAGCAGCGCCTGTTCGGCGCGCTGGCGCTCGAACTGGTCGTAGGCGCCGCGCCAGAAAGTCAGCTTCTGCTTCTCCAGATGCACGATCGAATTGACCGCACGATTGAGCAGGTCGCGGTCATGCGAGATCAGCAGGACAGTGTGCGGATATTTCGAAACATAGGTTTCCAGCCACAACGTGCCTTCGAGATCGAGATAGTTCGTCGGTTCGTCGAGCAGCAGAAGGTCCGGCTCAGAAAACAGCACTGCCGCCAGCGCCACGCGCATGCGCCAGCCGCCGGAGAAAGAAGAAGCCGGCCGCTTCTGCGCCTCGGAGTCGAAGCCCAGGCCGGCCAGGATGGTCGCCGCGCGCGCTTCCGCCGAATGCGCGTCGATGTCGGCCAGCCGCATGTGAATCTCGCCAATGCGGTGCGGATCGGTCGTCGTCTGCTCCTCGGCGAGCAGCGCGGTTCGCTCGACGTCGGCCTTGAGCACGATGTCGATCAGCGGCTCCTCGGTGCCGGGCGCCTCCTGCGCCACCTGTCCGATGCGCGTGTTCTTGGGCAGGCTGACAGAGCCGGTCTCGGCCGACATGTCGCCGGTAATCGCCTTGAACAGCGTGGTCTTGCCGGTGCCGTTGCGGCCGACAAGACCAGCCTTCGTTCCCGCCGGCAGCGTCAGCGAGGCGTGATCGAGGAGCAGGCGTCCGGCTATACGGAGCGAAAGATCATTGATGATTAGCATGGGCGGCGTTTTGGCCGAGACTACCGCGGAAGGCAAGGGCCGCCATTCGCGCGGCCACAAGGCGCGCTTGACAGCATACCGGCTTGGCCACCTTGTGCATTCACCCGCAGCCCATATATTCGTCTGACTTTTCGATCCCGCCATATTGCGATCCACCCAGCGTCTCGCGTCGCCCCTCCAACCGCATCGCCATTCCCATGCAGCCAGTCATTTCCGTCTCGAACCTTTCCAAGACCTACGAGTCCGGGTTCCAGGCGCTCAAGAACATCAACCTGGAGATCAGGCGCGGCGAGATATTCGCGCTTCTGGGACCAAACGGCGCCGGCAAGACCACGCTGATCGGCATCATCTGCGGCATCGTAAATCCGACGGAAGGAACGGTCCACGCCGACGGCTACGACATCATCTCCGATTACCGTCAGGCCCGCTCGCAGATCGGCCTCGTGCCGCAGGAACTGACGACGGACGCGTTCGAGACGGTCTGGGCGACGGTCAGCTTCAGCCGCGGCCTGTTCGGCAAAGGGCGCGACCCAGCGCATATAGAGCGCGTGCTGCGCGACCTGTCGCTCTGGGACAAGAAGGACAGCAAGATTATGACGCTCTCGGGCGGCATGAAACGCCGGGTGATGATCGCCAAGGCGCTGTCGCACGAGCCGCGAATCCTGTTCCTCGACGAGCCGACCGCCGGCGTCGACGTGGAATTGCGCCGCGACATGTGGAATGTCGTGCGCTCATTGCGCGATACCGGCGTCACCATCATCCTCACCACCCACTACATCGAGGAGGCCGAGGAGATGGCCGACCGTATCGGGGTGATCAGCCATGGCGAGCTCATCCTCGTCGAGGACAAGGTCGAGCTGATGCGCAAGCTCGGCAAGAAACGGCTGACGCTGCAACTCCAGCACCCGTTGGCCGCCATCCCGGAGAACCTGCGCTCATACGGAATGGAACTCGCCGAAGACGGCCACGAACTGGTCTACACCTACGACACCCAAGGCGAGCGAACCGGCATCACGACGCTGCTGCAGGATCTCAGTGCGGCGGGAATACGGTTCAAGGATATCCAGACCAACCAGAGCTCGCTCGAGGAGATCTTCGTCAGTCTGGTGAGGGAGCGGTCATGAATTTCCACGCGATCCGCGCGATCTACATCTTCGA
Organism: Mesorhizobium sp. WSM2240; assembly: GCF_040438645.1. Classification (NCBI taxonomy): domain Bacteria; kingdom Pseudomonadati; phylum Pseudomonadota; class Alphaproteobacteria; order Hyphomicrobiales; family Phyllobacteriaceae; genus Mesorhizobium; species Mesorhizobium sp. WSM2240. The sequence continues at coordinate 1,761,167 of NZ_CP159253.1, read as the reverse complement.
GATGGCGCGCACCTGGCGCACCCTTTTGCAAAGCATCGTTTCGCCGGTCATATCGACGTCGCTCTATTTCGTCGTCTTCGGCGCGGCCATCGGCTCACGCATCCCAGAGATCGACGGCGTCAGCTACGGCGCCTTCATCGTGCCGGGGCTGATCATGCTGTCGCTGCTCACCCAGAGCATCTCCAACGCCTCGTTCGGCATCTATTTCCCGAAATTCGTCGGCACGATTTATGAAATCCTCTCGGCGCCGGTGTCGTTCCTGGAGATCACCATCGCCTATGTCGGGGCGGCGGCAACCAAATCGGTCATCCTCGGAACGATCATATTGGCGACCGCGGCGCTTTTCGTGGATCTCACGATCGTTCATCCCTTCTGGATGATCCTGTTCCTGGTGCTGACGGCGGTCACGTTCAGCCTGTTCGGCTTCATCATCGGCATCTGGGCCGACGGCTTCGAGAAGCTGCAGCTTGTGCCGCTCCTCATCGTCACGCCGCTGACATTCCTCGGCGGCAGCTTCTATTCCATCAGCATGCTGCCGCCCTTCTGGCAGAACGTGACACTGTTCAACCCGGTACTCTACCTAGTCAGCGGCTTCCGCTGGAGTTTTTACGGCGCGGCCGACGTCAGCGTCGGCATCAGCCTCGGCATGACGCTCGTCTTCCTGGCAATCTGCCTCGCCGTCGTCGCCTGGATCTTCCGCACCGGCTACCGGTTGAAGACGTAATCTCAGGAAGCGCGGCGGAAAGATTCCTCGACGGCGGCTGCGATGCTCAGCAGGCGCCGATCGTGGCCGTTGCGCGCCAAGAGCATGAAGCCGCCCGGAAGGCTCATGCCCGGCATCGGCAGCGAAATGCCGGCCAGATCGAACTGGTTGGCGACCTGCGGATTTCGAAGTAGCAATCCGTCGGTGCGGTCGTAGAGGTCATCGTCCTCCAGCAGCGGCTGGATGGCCGGTGCGACGATCGGCGTCGTCGGCAAAACCAGCACATCTACCGGCATCAGCCGCCGGTCCATGGCGGCGGCGAGCGCCGCCCGCTTTCGCAGTATCCTTATATAGGCGTGTGCCGGAACGGCGGCGCGGCGTTTGATCGGCCCGCCGATACGCGGATCAACCAGCGACCATGCCGGAGTCGCGGCCAAGTCGGCATGAATTTCTGCTGCCTCCACCGATGCGATAGAGGCTCCTTTCGTCGCTTCGGCCATATTGTTCAGCAGGTCGTCGACTGAATGGTCGGCGATTATCGCGCCGGCTGCCTCCAGCGGTTTCAGGCTGCGCGCAAAGCCCTCGGCCACGGCAGCATCGATGTCGCCGAATAGGCGGCCTTGCGGAATGCCGATGCGCATGCTGGCCAGAGGAAATGGCTCAAGTGCGTCCGGCTCCTCACCGGCCATCACCGCGTCAGCGATTGCGCAATCCGCCACGTTGCGCGCCAGCGGGCCAATCGAATCGAGCGTCGCGGACAGCGGAAATGCGCCTGAGAGCGGAACGCGCCCGGCCGTTGGCTTGAAGCCGACCACGCCGTTCAACGCAGCGGGAATGCGCACCGATCCGCCCGTATCCGAGCCGATAGCGATATCGCTCGTCCCTTCCGCAACGGATACGCCTGCGCCCGACGACGAGCCGCCCGGAACGCGCGTCGCATCCGCCGCGTTGCCCGGCGTGCCGAAATGCCGGTTGAGGCCGATGCCGGAAAAGGCGAATTCAGTCATATTTGTCTTGCCGATGATCACGGCCCCTGCCCGCCTCAGCCGCCCCACGACTGCGGCGTCCCGGGCCGCTGGCGGTGCTTCGGCAAGTGCTGCCGAACCAGCAGTCGTCGTCTCGCCGGCGACATCGAACAGATCCTTGATCGAGACAATTCTGCCGTCGAGCGGGCCGAGCGAAATCCCCGCTTTGCGGCGCGCATCCGCCGCATCAGCAGCGAGCCTGGCCAGCTCGGAATAGAGCTTCAGGAAAACCCGTTCATCGTCCGCGCGATCGGCGAGCCGCGCGAGGATTTCTTCGAGCCGGTCCCTGGTCGAGCCCACCGCCGGCTCACGCATAGGCCCTGCCCTCTTCGGTGCGCTGGAAGTAGATCAGGTCGAGCTGAAGCGACGGCTTGCCGAGCACAGTCAGGATCATGTGCGCCTGTCCGCGATGGTGGGTCTGATGGTTGAAGAAATGGTCGAGCGCGGGCGCGAGCCGTTGAGATACGGTACGCATGTCGGTGACGGTCATGTAAGTGAATCGCCCCGAGAACGCCTTTTCGCCCAGGCTGCCGATCCATTTGGCGATCCTCTTGTCCTCCGCCTCGCGCGCCGCCCGGAGTTTGGTGAAATCCTCGTGGATGATGGCGTCGAGCGCGGTCGGCGCATCACCCTCGCCGGTGAAGCGCTTCATCCAGATGCGGTCGGCTGCCACGAGATGGTTGAGCGTGCCCATCATCGACTTGAAGAACGCCCCGGTATCGCGCCGGAACTCTTCGGGCGAGAGTGCCGCCGCCGCGTCATAGACCCGCTGGTTGGCCCATGAATTATAGGCCGCGAACATCGTGAAATGCTGTTTCATGGACTTTACCTTTGACGCGCGAAGCGCTGAATATGCGCGCCATTCCTAAACTGCAGTGAAAGAAGCGCCAATGACCATTCTGCTCTACGATCTCGTCGGCCGCGATGCGTCCCGCCCGTTCAGCCCACATTGCTGGAAGACGGCGATGGCGCTTGCCCACAAGGGCCTGGATTTCAAGAGCGTGCCGACGCCATTCACCGCGGTGCCGGGCGTCGAGGGCGGCGTCAGCAAGATCGTTCCGGTGATCCGCGACGGCGATAAGACTATCGCCGATTCCTTCGCAATCGCGCTTTATCTGGAGGACGCCTATCCGGACCGGCCGACGCTGTTCGGCGGTGACGGCGGCAAGGCGATGGCGCGCTTCATAGAGCGCTGGTCACAGTTGATTATCCATCCTTATCTCGGTTCGGCGGCGCTGATGGACATCCACGACGTTCTGGCGCCGGAGGATCAGGCCTATTTCCGCAAAAGCCGCGAGGCGCGCTTCGGCAAGCCGCTCGAAGAGGTGCCGGCCGGCCGCGAGGCCGGCCTCGCCGCGTTCCGCACCTCGCTGGAACCGCTTAGGTCAATGCTTTCCTACCAGCCCTGGATCGGCGGCGCTTCGCCGCTGTTCGCCGACTACATCGTCTTCGGCGCATTCCAGTGGGTGCGCATCACCTCCCCCTTCCAGGCGCTCGCCGCGGTTGATCCGGTGGCCGAATGGTTCGGCCGCTGCCTCGATCTGCACGGCGGCATTGGCCGAAAGGTTCCGGCTGCGGCATAGAGCGACCGAAGCGCCTCGGGCTTGGCAATGCAGCGGGCGGTCTGTATAGGTCCGCCACCTTTTCATCCCCATTGCTCAGAAGGATACACTATGGCGATCGAACGCACGTTTTCGATGATCAAACCCGACGCGACCCGGCGCAACCTGACCGGCGCAATCACCAAGATGCTGGAGGATGCCGGCCTACGTGTCGTCGCTTCCCGCCGCGTCTGGATGAGCCGCCGCGAGGCCGAGGGCTTCTACGCTGTCCACAAGGAACGCCCCTTCTTCGGCGAGCTCGTCGAATTCATGTCGTCGGGCCCGACGGTCGTGCAGGTCCTTGAAGGCGAGAACGCCATTGCCAAGAACCGCGACGTGATGGGCGCCACCAACCCGGCCAACGCCGCCGAAGGGACGATCCGCAAAGTCCATGCCCTGTCAATCGGCGAGAATTCGGTGCACGGTTCCGACGCGCCCGAGACCGCCGCGCAGGAGATCAAGTACTGGTTTTCAGACACCGAGATCGTCGGCTGACTATTTGAGTCCGTTTCACGCTGTAAGCGCCTGAATTAAAAATGAAAAAGCCGGGGCAAACGCTCCGGCTTTTTTCATGCCCTCTGCAGCATGGCTGGCAGTGGCGCGGCAACCTGCGGTCGCGCGCCGTGAAACAGTTCCGCGAAGCGGTCGGCAGGGACGGCGGGGCTGTACAGGAAGCCCTGGAAGAAATCGCATCCGAAGGCCCTCAGGAAAGCCTCCTGCCGGACGTTCTCGACATGCTCGGCTACCGCCGACAGGCCTAGTGTGCGCGCCATCGCCAGTATCGTCTTCACCAGCGCCCGGTCGCCGTCTGAATTCTCGATATCGGCGACGAAGCCGCCGTCGATCTTGAGCTCGTCGAACGGCAATTGCTTGAGGTAGGCCAGCGACGAATAGCCGGTGCCGAAATCGTCGAGCGACAGGCGGACGCCCAGCTTCTTGGCCTCGGCCATCCTGGCGGCGACAAGCTGATGGTCCTTGGCCATGACATGCTCGGTCAGCTCGAAAGTCAGCATTGTCGGATCGACGCCATAGGCCTTGATCTTACTCCGGGCCATTGCAATGAAACCGTTGCACGAGAACGACTGCACGCTGACATTCAGGGCCAGCCGCAAATGCGCCATCACCGGGTCACGCTGCCAGCACGCCAGCGCTTCCAGGCCCTTGACGAACACGAATTCGGCAAGCTCGTCGTTGAGACCGAACTGCTCGGCCAGCGCGACGAACTCGTCCGGATGAATTCTTCCCAGTGTGGGATGCTCCCAGCGCACCAGCGCCTCGGCGCCGGTCACGCGGCCGGTATGATCCACTTGCGGCTGGAAATAGAGGTCTAGCTGGTCGTCGGAAAACGCCGTGCGAAGGTCGCTGAGCATCCGGTAGCGCTGCGCTTCCCGGTCCATCGTCGCCGGATCGAACAGCGCTGTGCTGTTCCGGCCCGCGGCCTTGGCCTGGTACATGGCGATGTCGGCGCGCTTCAAAATCTCGTCGGCACGCTTTTCGCCGCCGTCGAACACTACTACGCCGACGCTGGCCGACCCGACATGGCGCAACGGGCCGAGTTCAAACGGCCTGTTCAGCGCCGAAAGTATCTGATTAGCCGTGGTGATGGCTCGAAGCGTGCCGTGTGCAGCCTCGGAGCCGGTTTCCTCCAGCACGACCACGAACTCGTCGCCGCCGATGCGGGCGACCATGTCGCGCGGATTGATGCAGCGGCGCAGCCGGTCTGCGACCTGCACCAGGAAGCAATCACCTATGTCATGGCCCTGCGTGTCGTTCAGCGTCTTAAAGTTGTCGAGGTCGATGAACAGAAGCGCCCCGGTGTCGCCTCGCCGCTCGCAGGCGGCGATGGCCTGGGTCATGCGATCGAGGAACATGCGGCGGTTTGGCAGCCGGGTCAGCGGATCGAAATAGGCCAGTTCCTCGATTTCCATTTCGTGCCGCTTGCGCACCGAAATGTCGGAGACATAGCCATGCCACGTCACGCAGTCGCCCGACCTTTCCGGCCGCGCATCGAGGCTCACCCATTTTTCCTTGCCGCCCCGAGTGCGTATCCGGACCTCGCAATTCCAGGACTCCAGCTTCTCGGCCGCTTCCTGCTGGGACGCGAGATAGGCCTCGCGATCTTCCTCGACGACCAGGTTTGTAAACGCCCACGGATCCGCCAGATGCTCTTCGGGCGAAATGTCTGAAATCTGCTCTATGCCGGCGCTGACATAGAGCATTTCATGCTTCTCGCCAGGCGCGCTCCTGAACTGGAACAGGCCGCCCGGCAATTGGCTGGTCAGCTTTTGGAACTGCTCCTCGAGCTTGAGCCGCTTGATGGTTTCGGTGATCTCGCGCACCGATCCCTCGTAGAACAGCTTTCGGCCGGTTTTCCTGTCATGGACGAGCCTCGCCGACTCGGTGATCCAGATGCGCTCGCGCGTCTTGTGGCGGTAAATTTCGGAGACGAAATCCTCGACCTTGCCGTCGCGCATCAGGACGCCGTGGAATTCGTTACGGCGGTCCGGCTCGACATACCACGGCTGATCGCTGTCGAGGATGCCCGCAAGCATCTCCTCTTCGCTCTCGTAGCCGTTCAGCCGCACCAAAGCCCGGTTGCTCTTGATGTGCCGCCCGTTCGGCAGCGCCCGGTAGATGCCTTCCGACAGGTGCTCGACCAGATCGCTATTGTTTTCCTGCTCGGCGAGCGCCCGCAAGTAGAGGCCGCGGTAGCGAACGGTCCAAAGCCCGACAAAAGCCGCCAATACGACGTTTGCGGCGATCAGCCAGTCCTTGCCGGCCCAAACGTCGAACAATGAACTCAGCAATGGATGCATTCTGCTTCGCGATGCGGTTTGTCGCCAGCGAAGGTAATTAGGACAACTTTAGAAAACTCTAAACCGGCAAACAGTCGAAACGCATGCTTAACGGCAGGTTTCAGCCACTAGCCGAAATCTCTTTGAGTTTTCCAGCGTGCGGCAGCCTGGTCGTCGGCTTCCTTAGCGTCGACCCAATTGCCTTCGGATCCGTCGGCGCGATGCTCCTTTTTCCAAAAAGGCGCGCGCGACTTCAGATAGTCCATCAGGAAGGACGCCGCCTCGAATGCCGCCTGCCGGTGCGCGGACGCCGCCACGACGAGCACGATGTTTTCGCCGGGAGCGATCTTGCCGAAACGGTGGATTGCGATAAGGCCCATGAGCGGCCAGCGGCCCAGAGCCTCGTCGGCGATGCGCGCGATCTCGGCTTCGGCCATGCCCGGATAGTGCTCGAGCTCGAGCGCGGCGAGCGTGCCCGCCTCGTCGCGGCACAGGCCGGAGAACGTCACGACCGCGCCGACATCGGCGCGCCCTTCGGTCAGCCGGCCGATCTCGGCAGCGACGTCGAAATCTTCCCGCTGGATGCGAACGACGGGCGCGACGCCGGCCGGCATTTCAGCCTCCGGTCATCGGCGGAAACAGCGCGATCTCACGCGCGCCGGCGATTTTCTCTCGGTGATCAACATGCTCGTGATCGATCGCGACGCGGATCACATCCGGATATTGCAGCGCGTTTTCATATTCCTCGCCGCGCGCCTTCAACCACTGCAGGAGGTCGGCCACTGTCTTGACCGCTAGAGGCAGCGAAACCTCTTCCTCGGGCTTGCCGATCCGTTCCCGAACCCAGGCGAAGTAAACGAGTTTGGTCAGGGGCTCTGTCATTCGTCCATGATATGCTTGGCGCCGGCGCGAAAATAGTCATAGCCGGTGTAGAGCGTCACGATGGCCGAGACCCAGAGCAGGAATATGCCGATCTGCGTCCAATAGGGGACCATCTTGTCGCCCGCCGGGCCGAGCAGCAGGAACGCGATGGCGACCATCTGGATCGCGGTCTTCCATTTGGCGAGCTGCGTCACCGGCACGCTTACCTTCAGCGCGGCGAGGTATTCGCGCAGGCCCGACACGAGTATTTCGCGGCACAGTATGATGATCGCAGCCCAAAGCGACCAGCCGGCGATCGTCCTGTCGGTGTCCGCGGCGAGCAGCAGCAGGCAGGTCGCGACCAGAAGCTTGTCGGCGATCGGGTCGAGCATGCGCCCGATATTCGAAGTCTGCTGCCAGGCGCGGGCGAGATATCCGTCGAGATAATCGGTCACGCTGGCGGCGATGAAAATGGCAAGCGCGGTCCAGCGCGCGAACTCGCTCGACTGCAGCCGGCCTTCCAGAAAGAAGCACAGCACGACCATCGGCACGGCAAGAATTCGCGCATACGTCAGCATATTGGGAAGATTGAATGCCCGCTTGCCCATGTCTTTCCGCAATTCTCCAGATCCAGAGATACTCAAATCAGATGCCTCCGTGGGGGGTCAATCATCGAAAAGCAATGAGCCAGCGCAATTATGTCAATTTTCATGGAAGTGATTGTAGACCAATTTTGCCATCGATTCCGAAATTCCGTCGACGGCCATCAGATCTTCCACCGCGGCACGGCTCACCGCCTTGGCTGTTCCGAAATGAAGGAGCAGCGCCCGCTTGCGTCCCGGCCCGATGCCGCTGATCTCGTCGAGCGGATTCTTCACCATCTCCTTCTTGCGCCGGGCGCGGTGCGAGCCGAGGGCGAAGCGGTGCGCTTCGTCGCGGAGGCGCTGGACGAAATAGAGCACCGGATCGCGGACCGGCAGCGAGAAGGATTCGCGTCCCTTGACGAAGAAGCGCTCGCGGCCGGCGTCGCGATCCTGGCCCTTGGCGACGCCGATCGCCTGGACCCGGTCGGCGATGCCGAGATTTTCCAGGATTGAACGGACCGCCGTCATCTGCCCCTGCCCGCCATCGATCAGGATCACGTCGGGCCAGGCCGGGAAGCCGGAGCCGTTGACCTCGTCCGCCTCGTTTTCCGTTGCATCACTGTTCTCGCCATGCTCCTTCAAAAGCCGCGAGAAGCGCCGTTCCATCACCTCGCGCATCATGCCGAAATCGTCGCCCGGCGTGATCTCGGTCGAGCGGATGTTGAACTTGCGGTACTGGTTCTTCACGAAGCCTTCCGGCCCGGCCACGATCATGGCGCCTACGGCATTCGTGCCCATGATATGCGAGTTGTCGTAAACCTCGATGCGCACCGGCGGCTTTTCCAGCCCGAACGTCTCCGCCATTCCGGCCAGAAGTCGCCCTTGCGTCGAGGTCTCGGCGAGCCTGCGCCCTAGCGCCTCGCGGGCGTTCTGGACGGCGTGGTCGACGAGATCCTTCTTTTCGCCGCGCTGCGGAACGGTGACGGTGACCTTGTGGCCCGCGCGGGTCGCCAGCGCCGCCGACAGCAATTCCTGGTCCTCGACCGCATGCGACAGCAGGATCAAGCGCGGGCACGGCTTGTCGTCATAGAACTGAGCCAGGAATGAGCCGAGCACTTCCGCTCCCTCAAGCGCCGGATCGGCTTTCGGGAAATAGGCGCGATTGCCCCAGTTCTGGCCGGTGCGGAAGAAGAATACCTGGATGCAGACCTGTCCGCCTTCCTGGTGGATGGCAAACACATCGGCTTCCTCGATCGATTGCGGGTTGATGCCCTGATGGCTCTGCACATGCGACAGCGCCGCCAGCCGGTCGCGGTAGATCGCGGCACGCTCGAAATCGAGGTCTTCGGCTGCCTCCTGCATGGCCGCCGAAATCTCGGTCTTCACCTTCTGGCTGCGGCCCGACAGGAAATCCTTCGCCTCCGAAACCAGTTCGCCGTACTCGGCCGCGGAGATCTCGCCCGTGCACGGACCTGAGCAGCGCTTGATCTGGTAGAGCAGGCAGGGCCGCGTGCGGCTCTCAAACACCGAATCGGTGCAGGTGCGCAAAAGGAACGCCCGCTGCAGCGAATTGATGGTGCGCCCGACCGCGCCTGCCGAGGCGAACGGCCCGAAATAGTCGCCCTTGCGCGAGCGCGCCCCCCGGTGCTTGAAAATGCCGGGCGAAGGATGATCGCCGGTCAGCATGATATAGGGAAACGATTTATCGTCGCGCAGAAGCACATTGAAGCGCGGCCGTAAGCGCTTGATAAGATTGGCTTCGAGCAGCAGCGCCTCGACCTCAGTGCGGGTCACGACGAATTCCATCGTCGCGGTCTCGCGTACCATCCGGCCGATGCGGTTGGTGTGGAACCGGCCCTGCGCGTAATTGGTCACCCGCTTCTTCAGGCTGCGCGCCTTGCCGACATAGAGAACGTCGCCGGCCGCGTTCATCATCCGGTAGACGCCAGGCGCATTAGGCAGGCGCTTGACCAGCGTCTGGATGACCTCCGCGCCGACCATGCCGTCGGCATCGCCGGCATGCGCGCTCCAGTCTATCGCGGTGAACGGCACGTCCGGTCCGGCAAGGGGCGACGCCTCGACTGCCGGCTCGTCGTCCTCGACGTCATGGCCGGGCATATAGCCGGCTATGTCGCCGCCTGCCTTGTCGCCGCGCGGTATCGGCGGCCGCTTCATCGTGTCGTCCTTGACCGTCATTCCGCCATGCCTGTCACATCGGGCGTCTGCCATGCAAGATGCTGGCCGCCATCTATAGCGATCATCTGGCCTGTCACCGAGCGCGCCTCCCAGAGATAGCGGATCGTCACGCCGAATTCCGAAAGCTGCGGCCCACGCCCGAGAATCAGGCCTTCGATCTGGGCGTCCAGGTCGCCGGGCGCCTGCCGGACGCTGGCGAGCGTCGGCCCAGGCCCGATGGCATTGACGCGGATCCGCGGCGCCAGCGCCTGCGCCATCGTCCGCGTGGCGGCCCACAGGGCCGATTTCGACAGCGCATAGGAGAAATAGTGCGGCGTCGGCTTCCAGACGCGTTGGTCGATGATGTTGACGATCAATCCCTCCTCGCCATCGGGGAGTGCGGCGGCAAACCGCCCGGCCAGCAGCGCCGGCGCCTTGACGTGCACGGCGAAATGCCGGTCCCAGGCACCCCAGTCGGGATCCGTCACCGAATCATCCTCGAAAACCGACGCGTTGTTGACGAGCAGCGACACCGGCCCGACGGCGCGTTCGGCCGTTTCGAGCAATCCGCCAGCCGCCGCCATATCTGTCAGGTCAGCCGCGACCACTTCGGCGCGACCGCCTCCGTCACGAACCGCGCGGGCCAAGGCCTCGGCTTCCGCTCGCGAACGGTTGCAGTGGATAGCCACGGCAAACCCATGTGCCGCAAGATCTTCCACGATCGCCTTGCCGATGCGTTTGGCCCCGCCGGTCACCAATGCTGTGTTTCGGGCTTGCGCCATTGTCGAGATCCCGATGCGATGCCCGGCGGCGGTTTCGTTAAACTGCGGTTCGTTCTTTTGACGGCAATGTGGCGACAGGCCTATGCCTCGCTGCCGTGAGCCGCAAAGGCGAGAGTTGCATGCCCGCAATATAGGGGCCGGGACGCCTTGCACCAAGCGGGGTTTCGGCCCGCGCCGGCAAAGCTCCTGACAGGCTTGTTGCGCATGTGCAACGCCATGGTTCTGCCTCATTGGCGCCAGGGAATGACCCGATTTTTGGTAAGCTCCAGCCGTATTTGGTCCCGAAATTCGGACGGTGAGGCGCCGAGCCCGTTTATCCTCCCCGCGGGCAGGGGCTCCTATCGAACGAAAACCACAGTCTGTCGTGAGTGCGCTGTGGCAAGGAGTAAAAAATGAAAAGCATACTGAATCTCGCGTGGCCGACTGCCACCGCTTTGGGGCTCATCGCCGTCATGGGCGTGAATGCGGCAAACGCCGCCGACGTCATCATGGAAGAGCCGCCTGCACCGGCGCCGATCGAGGAACTGCCGGTGGCTTCCTGGGCTGGCCCCTATGCCGGTCTCAGCGCCGGCTACGCCTTCGGCGGCGAATCCGAAGATGAGTCGTTCGACAACAACATCGACACCGACGGCTTCGTCGGCGGCGCTTTCGCCGGCTACAATTGGGAAACCGGCGGCATCGTGGCTGGCGTTGAAGCCGATATCGGCTACAGCGGCGTCAAGGGCGACAATGCCGGCACCGAAGTCGAATCCGGCGTCGAGGGCTCGCTGCGCGCCCGTCTCGGCTATGTCGTGACCCCGGACGTTCTGCTCTACACCACCGCCGGTGGCGCCGCGAAGCAGATGGAAGTCACCGAAGGCGGCGTCTCCGATGACAACACCATGGTCGGCTGGACGGCCGGCGTCGGCACCGACGTCAAGATCACGGAGCAGGTGTTCGGCCGCGTCGAGTATCGCTATACGGATTACGGCAGTGAAGAGTTCACCACAGCCGGCGGTTCGGGCGATGTCGATGCCAAGGATCACCGCATCACCTTCGGCGTCGGCATGAAGTTCTGATCGGCGTAAAATCGTTCAAAGAAAAACCGGGCGTTTCGACGCCCGGTTTTTGTGTCAGCTCCCGAAAGGTCAAGCCGGGACGTATTGCTTCAACTCTGGAAATTTCTCGTCGAAGCGCGCCGCCCAGCGTTTCAGCCTGGCGCGGCCCTTCTCCCACTGTCCGGGAAAGCGAAGGTCGATGTAGCCGAGGCAGGCGCGCAGTGCGATATGGCCGGCGGTGATCTTTTTGGGCAGCTTCGGCGGGTTGGCGTTCAGGAGATCGAAAGCCCGCATCGCCTTCGACCATTGCAGGTCGAGCCACGGCTGGTGCACCTTCTCGGCCGGCCGCATGCGCCGCTCATAGACGTGGGCGAGCAGGCAGTCGCAGACGCCGTCTGCCAGGGCCTCCAGCATTTCGGCCTCCAGCCGCTTGGTAGGATTGCGCGGAAACAGCGCACTGCCGGACAGGCGGTTCAGATACTGGGTGATCGTCCGGCTGTCGTAAATCCCCTGCCCTTCGTCGGTCACCAGCGTCGGGATCTTGCCCAGCGGATTGGGGCCGGTCAGTTCCGGCGCCTGCGAATTCGCGTCGACCACTACCATTTCCAGCGGAATGCCGGCATAGGCCGCGGCCATGCGTACCTTGGCGCTGTAGGGGGAAGTGGGCGAATAGAGGATCTTTGGCATGCTGGCTCCTGACGTTGCGGCGCAACGCTATTGCCGCGTAAGGCCGGAGGCAACGGCTAACAGCGTTCATACGCTCGGGATTTGCTAGGCCAGTTCTGAAAATTTGCCGGTCGGATCAGGAACTCGCCGGCTCTCGGCGGCGAAAGGACTAAGGCCGAGCCATCGCTGCATGGAATTTGCGATCGACGGATCGCCGTCCAGTTCGAGGCGTCCGGCCTCGATCTCCGTGCGAACGACGGTCAGGCCCATCCATATCGCGGTCATGACCTTCAGCGAGCTCCTGACCAGGAGGTTCAGTTCGTAGCCCGGGTCGAAGCCGCAAAGATCGACGCTCCCATCCTCGATGACCAACCACCAGTTTTGTCGCGCCGGCGGCAATTCGGGGTATTGAAATTGAATCGTACACCGCCCGGGCGGCAAAGGCTGGGGATTGAGCTTGCGCCGCATGTCCCACATCAGCAGGGACGGGTCGAGGTTCTTCAGAGACAGGGTCGATTCAACCCAGCGCTGGCCCCAGAATCCCATCGCCATCACGATCGGGCCAAGCTCCTCGCCGGCCGCCGTCAGGCGGTATTCGACTGATCCGCCGGCACTACGCGCAGTCGCGATGACGCCGGCTTTCTCGAGTTCTTTCAATCGCTTGGACAGCAGGGACGGGGACATGCGGGGAACGCCGCGCCTCAAATCATTAAAGCGCGTCGTGCCGCACAGCAGTTCGCGAACTATCAACGTCGTCCACCGCGTGCACAGTATTTCGGCGGCCATTGCTACGGGACAGAACTGTCCATATCCGCCTCGCTCTTCCATGCTGTTCCCCGGAAACCAATTTTTCATGTCGAGGATACGCCTCGGCAGCGCTCCTGCCAAGTTGACTCGCAGTATCGCAATGCCCTCTCCTCCATGGGTTGCATGGCGATACAGTTCCTGAACTGGACAGGATGTTGTCCCGGCGCAATTCTTCCGCGGTGTCTGAAAATACAATCAAGGAGGAATAAAACCATGAGCACCACAGGACTTGCTGTCGCCATGCCGACCGAGCAGGTAGAACTGGCCCCCACCGACTTTGTCGCAATCGCCCGCTCTCTCGGCCCGCAACTTACCGCTCGCGCCGCCGATGCGGACGAGAATGATCGCTTCGTCGCGGAGAACTACAAATCTCTCAAGCAAGCCGGCCTCGTCGAGGCAGCGGTGCCGCGCGAACTCGGCGGCGGCGGCGCGGAAGTCGCGGAACTCGCGGCCATGCTGCGCGAACTGGCGCGCCACTGCGGCTCGACCGCCCTCGCCTTCTCCATGCACACGCACCAGGTCGCCATTCCGGCATGGCGGTGGCGTCATCAAAAAGTTGCCGCCGTTGAACCGCTTTTGAAACGGGTCGCCAGCGAACGCCTCGTTCTTCTGTCGAGCGGCGGTTCCGACTGGATTTCCGGCTCGGGACAGGCCGTCAAGGTCGATGGCGGCTACCGGATCTCGGCGCGGAAGGTATTCACCTCCGGCGCTGAAGCGGGCGACCTCCTGATGACGAGCGCGATCGTGCGGTCGGAGGGCGAGCCGGACATGGTCATCCATTTCCCTGTCTCGATGAAGGCGCCGGAAGTAAAGATCGCCGATACCTGGCGCACGCTCGGCATGCGCGGAACCGGGTCGAACGACGTACTGATCGAGGGACTGTTCGTTCCCGATGCGAGCGTCGCCGTCACGCGGCGCAGCGGCGAATGGCACCCGCTGTTCCAGATAATCGCAACCATCGCCTTCCCGCTGATCTATTCGGTCTATCTCGGCGTGGCCGAAAGCGCCCGCGACATAGCGGTCGAACTGGCTAAGAAGAGACCAGCCGCCCGCCATGCCACGGAACTCGCCGGCCGGATGGATACCGCCCTGCGAGCCGCCCAGCTTGCGCAGCGGCACATGATCGAAGTCGCCGAGCGCAATGCGCCATCGGCGGACTCGATCAATGAGTCGATGATCGGCCGCACTCTGGTCGCCCGCCATGCGATAGAGGCCGTCGAATTGGCAATGGAACTCGCCGGCGGCGCCGGGTTCTACCGCAGCCAGGGCCTGGAGCGGCGTTTTCGCGACATACAGGGCGCGCGCTACCACCCGCTCCAGTCCGGACCGCAGGCGGAATATGCCGGGGCGACGGCGCTCGGCCTGCCGACTGCGAACATCTTCTGAGGTGGGTCGGCAGTATGCGATGGAGCGGTTCGATTCGTCCTCATCCGCCTGCCGGCACCCTGTCCTCGTGTATTACAAGAAGATGGCCGCAACGCTGGCGACCCCCTCCCCCCGTTCTTCACGGGGAGAGGGTAAGGGTGAGGCGCGATTCACTGAACCTGCCCGGCTACTGCCGTTTGCAGGCCGGCATGACATGAATCTCAGCGTACCGGCGGCATCACGACCCTATCGAGCCGGCAGGCGCGGCGGTCGACCTCCGGGCAGGAGCGGAACGCCAGATCCTTGGTCAGGCAAAGGCGCACCTCGCGCAAGAAACGCCTGTCGCAGGTCACGGCAATCCCTTCCCCGGCGAGCCCCGGATTGGCGCCGAGGAAGGCGCGCTCGGCGTCGTCCGGATCGAGCGTTCTGTGGGCATCGAGCCGGTTGAATTCCGCGGGAATAGCGATCGTCCCGCGGGCGGCGCGCAGCACGTCGAAATAATCGTCCTGCGAAAGTCCGGCACAACTGCCATGTTTGCGCCACTGATGCCGGATCAGGCCGGCCGACGGCATGATGTCGTAGAGCGTGCGTAGCGTCGCATTGTCGACGCTGTCCTCGTCCGTCCGGCAATTTTCGGGATAGCCGCGTTCGAATTGCGGCCACAGTCCGTGCACCACGAAGGCATAGGGCCTCGCGGACTGGCATTGCTGGCGATTGGCGTCCTCTCCCTCCGCCTCGCAATAGCTAGGCGACCACGAGAGAGACAGAACGTAGAAGTCGAAACCAGTCCCGACCGGCACGTCGCCTCCAGCGCGGACGCCAGCCGGCTCAGCCATCTGCCCGACGCCGCCCTGGCCGACAAGGTCCCAGCCGAACGCGATCGCCGCGATCAGCGCCAGTCCTGCCCCGGCGGCATACAGCCAGCGTCGATACGCTGCCATGCGTCGGCTTAGGGTGTGTTGCGATTCAGGTCAGGACGAGCCGGATCGAAGAGGGCGCGCAGCGACCAAAATGGCGGATTTCGAGAACCGGAGCGGAGCGTACATTCAGGTACGTGAGCACCGGAAGCACAGAAAGCCGTCATTTGTAGGCCGTCCCCACCTGGATCCTATCCACACCCGGGCGTAGGACGCGGCAGCGGCCGTTATAGACGTACCAGCGGTCGAAGCCGTCGACGCAGAATTCGACATTGTCGCCGATGCCGGCAAATCCCATGCCGCCTTCGATCAGGTACCAGATATTACGTGTGTAGCCGTCGGAAAGCACGACCTCGGCCTCGCAATATTGCCGCGCGATGGGCTTGCGCTCGGCTCTCGGCTCGAAAAGGGTGGCGCGGATGCGCTGGAAATCGGTAATCGCGACGTCGGGCAGGTGCGGAACGTGCCGCACCTGGTAACGGAAGCGGTCGGTGATCTTGGCCAGGAAGCGCCTGTCGGCGCAGACCCCAGAATCTTGCTGCTGGTAAATCCTCATGTCGGCGGCGGGCGCAGCTGCCGGCGTCATGAACGAACCGAGGGCCAGCGTTGCGGCCATGGCGAAACGGGCGATGCGGGTCATACTGTCCTCGTTAATGATGGCCGGCGCGAAGCACTATGGCCGGCAGTTTGCGCAAAGGCCGCGCAAGGGTCAAGCCGCCGTCAGGCGGCGGTGTCTTCCCCCGTCAGCCATTCGACCTGCCACCCGGCTGCCTTTGTCTCGGCGAGCACCGCATGCAGCGCAGGCAGTATGAGGCCGAGTTCCTTCTCCAGCGTGAAGGGCGGATTGACAATAATCATGCCGGTCCCGTCGAAACGCGGCTCGTCGGCAGCCGGCCTGACATCGAAGCGAATGTCCAAGATCTTCGGGATGCCGGAACCGGCCAGGGCCTCGCGGAACCTCCTCACCGCGGGGCGGTCCTTGACCGGATACCACAGCGCGTAGATGCCGCCCGGCCAGCGCCGATGAGCCTTGCGCAGTCCCTCCGCCAGGCGGGCGAACTCGCCCTCCTGCTCGAAGGGCGGATCGACCAGCACCAGGCCGCGCTTCTCCTTCGGCGGCAGATGCGCTCCGAGCGCCAGCCACCCATCCAGTTCCAGCACCCGGACCTGATAATCGTCGGCGAACAGGGTTTTCAGTACTGCGAAATCCTGCGGGTGCAGTTCGATCGCCGACAGGCGGTCCTGCTTGCGCAAAAGCCCGCGCACGATCAGCGGCGAGCCCGGATAGCACAGAAGCCCGCCATCGGGATTAGCCGCCCGCACCGCATCGAGATAAGGCGCCAGCAGCGCCGCCGCTTCGGGCGCAAGCCTCGCCTCGAGCAGGCGCGCTATGCCGCTTCGCCATTCGCCGGTCTTCTGCGCCTCCTCCGCCGAGAGATCATAGAGCCCCACACCGGCATGGGTGTCGATGACGCGGAACGCCTTGTCCTTGAGCTTCAGGTACTCGACCAGCCGGGCCAGCACCGCGTGCTTGACCACGTCGGCGAAATTGCCGGCATGATAGGCGTGGCGGTAGTTCATCCGCCCCTCTTCAGCGCTCGCCGCCCCTGCCCCAGCGGGGCTTCGGCGGCTGCGAGTTCGGGTTTCGATCGGGCTTTCCGCGCCGCAGCGCCAGCACGAAGCCGATGAAGCCGATCGCCATCAGCGAAAAGCCCAGCGGCTGCGCCCGCTGGTCATAGGCGCCCGCGCCGGCGAGCAGGATCAGATCGACGGCTTCGATATCGACCTCTTCCGCATCTCCAGGGCCGAGCGTGAACGTATGAACACCGTCCTCGACCTCGGCGATCGCGCCGGCGTCGATGCGATAGATCTTCTGCGGCGTTTGCGGGGTGTCGTCACGCGCTGTCGCTCCGGCCAGCCCGAGCGTCTCGGCCAGGACCGTCCGGCCACCGGCCGCAGCCGTGATGGTCAGGATGGCTGCGTTTTCGGCGACCTCAGGCGCAGCCGTGCTCGTGATGTCGACCAGTACCCGGACCGGCGCATCGGTCGCGCCCAGCGTCGCGTCGACCGGCCGGAAGCCGCCGACGCTGTCGTAAACCCGCCATGTGCCGATCTCATGACCGGAAAAATTCCGGATCACATAGGGATAGCCGACGCCCATCGCCGCGCCGATCAGGAAGATCAGGAGAAACAGCAGGCGCATCACGAAACCTGCTTAGCCGCGCCGGCCGTCACGCCTTCCGCTCCCAGCGGCGCTCCGGCGTCTGCTGCCAGTAAGTGACAGCGTGCCCGCCCGCCTTCATTGCCTTCCAGTGTTCACGCGCCGTTTCGAGCTGCGCGGCGTCATGCCCATCGAACATGAACACCGCCCGCTCATAGGCCGCGACATCGGGCGGTGTCGCACCGTCGACGATGAAGCGGATTTCGGCGCCGTTGCCGTTTTCCGCCTCCGTCGTCAGCAGCACCGGCTGTTCGGCTGCATGCGGCTCGCGATCCGTCCCGTGCGCCAGGAACGAATCGTCCCGGAATGTCCACAGATGCGCGTCTAGCGCGTCGCGCCGCTCCTCGGTTCCGGTCTGCACGACGGCGCGCCAGCCGCGCTGGACGCTCTTTTCCAGCAAGCCCGGCAGCGCCTCCTCGAGTGTCGATTCGGTCAGGTGGTAAAACAGAACTTCCGTCATCCTGGCCAGCGCTGAAGGCATTTAGCTTTCATAATGGTCACGGACCAGTTGATCGAGCAGCCGCACGCCGAAGCCGGAACCCCATGACTGGTTGATCTCGCTCGACGGCGACCCCATCGCGGTGCCGGCGATGTCGAGATGCGCCCATGGCGTATCCTTGACGAAACGCTGCAGGAACTGCGCCGCAGTGATGGCGCCGGCGAAGCGTCCGCCGATATTCTTCATGTCGGCGTTCTTGGTGTCGATCAGCTTGTCGTATTCGGCCCCGAGCGGCATACGCCAGAGCTTTTCCTGGGTGGAGAGGCCGGCTGCGGTCAGCCGCCCGGCCAGTTCATCATTATTGGAGAACAGGCCGGCATGGCTCTGCCCGAGCGCAACCATGATGGCGCCGGTCAGCGTCGCCAGATTGACCATGAATTTCGGCTGGAAGCGGTCATTGCAATACCAGAGCGCGTCGGCGAGCACGAGGCGCCCTTCCGCGTCGGTATTCAGGACCTCGATGGTCTGCCCCGACATGGAGGTGACGATGTCGCCGGGCCGCTGGGCGTTGCCGTCGAGCATGTTTTCCACGCATCCGAGGATACCGACGACGTTCACCTTGGCCTTGCGCGCGGCGAGCGCATGCATCAGGCCGGTCACAGCGGCCGCACCGCCCATGTCGCCCTTCATGTCTTCCATGCCGGCGGCCGGCTTGATCGAGACGCCGCCCGAATCGAAGACCACGCCCTTGCCGATAAAGGCGACCGGCTTGTCCTTGGATTTGCCGCCGTTCCAACTCATGATGACCAGCCGCGGGGGCCGGGCCGAGCCTTGTCCCACGCCGAGCAGCGCGCCCATGCCGAGCTTCCGCATCTCCTTTTCGGTGAGAATCTCGACCGTCACGCCGAGCGCCTCGAGTTCCTTCGCGCGCGCTGCGAATTCCACCGGGCCGAGTATGTTGGCCGGCTCATTGACGAGGTCGCGCGCCAGCGTCACCCCGTCCACCACCGCCTCGGCATCGGCAAATGCCTTTTTGGCAGCCGCCGGGTTTGCGCAGTATATGGTGATCTTGGCCGGTTTGGCCGCTTTCGGCTGCTCGCCTTCGGCATTGTCCTTCTTGGTCTTGTACTTGTCGAAGGAATAGGTCCTGAGCAGGATGCCTGCGGCGAGGTTCGCCACCGCGGCCGCATCGACTTCGGCGCCCGGAAGATCGGCGACAACCGCCACTTCGCTCGCCTTGCGCAACTGGCCCGCAACCGCGCCGCCGAGCTTCAGCCAGGCGTGAGCGTCCAGGCTGTCCACCTTGCCAGCTCCGAGCGCCACGAGGCGATCAAATTGCGTGCCTTGCGGCGCCAGCACCTCGACGGCGCTGGCCAGCTTGCCGTTGAAATCCGCCACCGGAAAGGCGCGCGCAAACGTGTCGCCGGGATCGCATGCCTTCGCTGCGTCGCTCAGCGCGCCGCCCTCGGTCGCCAGAACGATGACGCTGCCCTTTTTGGGCATGCCGGGTTTCGCAAAGCTGATCGATGGTCTGGACGTCATGGATACCTGCTTTCGGGGATGGACTGTCGTGGTGCGCGACATTTGGTCGTTTTACGGCATTTGGCAAGGCGAAAGCCGTTGCGCCAGCTTTTTGCTCCAATTCCCCGCCACAATCTTGCGGCCGCCAAAAGCCGGTTAATATCCAGGTAACCATTCGCGTTGGCACTTCCTTATCCAATAGTGGGGACAATTTGAGCATGCCGGAAAGTCGAGACGGGACGGATACCAATTCGAGCCGGTTGTGCTCCCGCCGTCCGGCGGGTAGTTTGCGCACGTATCTGGTTGCGGGGATTGTCCGCGGCAGGACAGTCGCCCCCGTAACGGAATCGCGCGTCTCATGAAGGTCGTCGAACGCTACATATTGCGTCGCACGCTCGAAGTTTTTGCAGCCGCGCTGTTCTGGACGCTGGCGATCGTCTGGACCACGCAGGTTCTGGCGCGCATTGACCTTGTCACCGACAGCGGCCAGTCCGCCCTCACCTTCTTCGAAATCGCGACGCTGATCCTGCCGTCGATCATCCCGATCGTCATTCCCTTTGCCCTGATCATCGCCGTTGCGCAGACGCTGAGCGTGATGAATACCGATTCGGAGCTGGTCGTCGTTGCCGCCGCCGGCAGTTCGCGCTCGACGGTCATCCGCCCCGTCATCATTCTCGCAGTCGCGGCGAGCGTTTTCTCATTCGCGGTCGACAATGGCGTCGATCCTTATGCGCGTGAGCGCGGCCGCCAGTTGGTCGCCGCGGCCAGGGCCGATCTTCTGTCGCTGGTCATCCAGGAGGGAACGTTCCGCAAGATCGATGAGGGCCTCTTTGTGCAGGTCGGCGAGCGGTTGCCGGACGGCCAGCTCGGCAGCATCTTCGTCGCCGATTCGCGCGAGGAAGGCATCGACCTCGTCTACTACGCCAAGAAAGGCTCGGTGGTCGAAAGCGATGATAAGAGCCTACTGGTGATGGCCGACGGCGTCGTCCATCGGAAGACACCCGCCGGCGAGGTCTCCGTCATCCGCTTCACCTCCTACGCTTTCGACCTCTCGGCCTTTTCGTCGTCCGGCGACAGGATCACGATGTATCCGAAGGACCGGACGATCGCCTATCTCATGAATCCCGATCCCAATGACGACGTCTATCAGCAAAAGCCGCAATCGTTCCGCGCTGAGCTCCACAGGCGCTTTACCGAATGGACCTACCCATTAGTTTTCGCCCTGATCGCGCTGGCCGTCGCCGGCGATGCGCGTTCGCATCGGGAGGCACGAATCAATCCACTGATAACCGCGGTGACGATCGCGCTTTTCGTCCGCTGGCTCGGCTTCTTCGTGACCAACCAGGCGCAGTCGTCGGCGGCTTTCACGCCCTTCGTCTACGCCGTGCCCATCGCCGCCTCGGCCGCGGCGATCTGGTTCATCAGAAGCAACCGGACCATGGAACTGCCCATCTCGTGGGCTGAGGGGCTGGTCTCCTTCGGCCGCAATGCCGGCGAACGATTCGGGCGGCTCTGGCAGAGACTTGCCGGCCGCCGGGCCGCCTCACCGGGAGGCGCATGATGGGCTGGACGCTCGGCCGCTATTTCTTCGTGCGCTATTCGGCCATCACGGCATGGTTCTTCGTCGGCATCTTCGCGCTGGTCTTCCTGATCGACTTCACGGAATTTTCCAGCCGGACCTCCGGCCTGCCCGGCTTCACCTTCCAGACAGCGCTTGCGGTTTCAGCGCTGCGCGTTCCCATGATTATGCTGCAGACGGTGCCTTTCATCGCGCTGTTTGCGGCGATGGCCACACTGATCTCGCTCAACCGCAAATACGAACTGGTCATCGCCCGCTCCGCCGGCATTTCCGCATGGCAGTTCCTGTTGCCGGCCTGCATCGGCGCGCTGCTTTTCGGTATACTGAGCGTCACCCTGCTCAACCCTATTGCAGCACACGGATTTTCACGCTCCGAGGTCCTCGAATCCAGATTGCGTTCGGGCGAGTCCAACCAGGTTTCGGCGTTCTCGGCGCCATGGATTCGCCAGAAGGCCAACAATGTCGACACCATCATCGGCGCCCGTGCCATCCTGAATCAGGGGCTGGAACTGGCCGACGCGGTGTTCTTCGAGATCGACGCCGACGGCGACATCGTCGAGCGCAAGGACGCCAAGCGGGCCTATCTGCGCGACGGCTACTGGGAACTCAACGAGGTCAAGCGCTATCGCGGCGGCGCGGCCGAATCGCTTGAGCAGGACCGCGTCGCGACTAATCTCAAACCCGAATTCGTGCAGGAGCGGCTGGCTAGACCCGAAACGATCCCGTTTTTCGACCTGCCGAGCAAGATCGAGGTGGCCCGCTCCTTCGGCCTCAGGGCCAATGCTTTCGCCATGCAGTTCCACTCATTGCTGGCGCTTCCGCCGCTTCTCGTGGCCATGACGCTGATCGCCGCCACCGTGTCGATGCGCTTCGCCAGAATGGGCCAGTCGGCGACGATGATTCTGGGTGGCGTCCTCGCCGGCTTTCTGCTTTATGTCGTTTCGGTATTGGTAAAAGCGTTTGGTAATGCCGGATTCGTTCCGCCATTTGTGGCGGCATGGCTGCCGGTTGTCGTAGCATTATTTTTCGGGGTGACGTTTCTGCTCTACAAGGAGGACGGTTAGTGGGGTTGGCGGTGACATCTGACCGCAAATCGGCCCGTTTGGCGCGCCTGTATGGCGCGACGGCGCTTGTATGCGTCATGACGTGCGTTTTGCCTGCCCTGCCCGCCTTGGCGCAGGAACTGCCCGATCTCGGGGCGGATATTCCCGAAGGCAGCCAGATGCTGCTTGAGGCCGACACGCTCGTCTACGACAACGACGCCAATACGGTGACCGCGGTCGGCGGCGTGCAGATCGATTATGGCGGCAACCGCCTCGTCGCACAGCGTGTAACCTATGACCGGAAGACCGCGCGTCTGATCGCCAGCGGCAATGTCGAGATCGTCGACAGCAGCGGTACCAGGATATTCTCCGACGAGATCGACATCACGGATGATTTCGGCGACGGCTTCGTCAATGCGCTGCGGGTCGAAACCGTCGACAAGACCTATTTCGCGGCCGAGAGCGCCGAGCGGAAGGGCGGTAGGCTGACCACCTTCAACAACGGCGTCTATACCGCCTGCGAGCCTTGCGAAGAAAAGCCGGACCAGGCGCCGATCTGGCGCATCAAGGCGCGCAAGATCATCTGGGACGGCAAGGCCAAGACGATCCGTTTCGAGAATTCGCGTTTCGAGTTCTTCGGCTTCCCCCTTGCATTCCTGCCCTCCTTTGAGATCGCCGACCCGACCGTGAAGCGCAAGAGCGGCTTCCTGTTCCCCGGCATCAAATACAAGAGCGAGCTCGGGGCCGGCGTATCAATCCCTTATTACCTCGCTTTGTCGCCGACCTACGATCTGACACTGACCGGCACCGGTTACACGAAGCAGGGCTTCCTAGGCGAAGCTGAATGGCGCCAGCGCTTCAACAATGGCGAATACAGCCTGAAGATCGCCGGCATCCACCAGAACGATCCAGACGCATTCATCGACGAGAACGGCCGCCGCAACGTCGATTCCGGACGCGAAGACGACCCCAACAAGTTCCGCGGTATGTTCGGCACCCAGGGGCGCTTCGACATCAATCCGCGCTGGGTTTTCGGCTGGGACGTGCTCGTCCAGACCGACAAGAATTTCTCACGCACCTATGAAATCGAGAAATACGACAAATACGTCCACACATCGGAAGTCTATTTGACGGGCCTTCACGACCGGAACTATTTCGATCTGCGCGGAATGTATTTCCAGTTACAGGAGGATGCCTTCGACAGCGCCTCCGGCTCCGCAGCCGAAAAGCAGCCCTGGGTGCTCCCGTCCTTCGATTATTCCTACACGCCGGATGCTCCCGTCGCAGGCGGCGAACTCAACATCGACATCAATGCGCGCTCGGTCAGGCGTTCTGCCTTGGATTGTCTGGTCCCGGATCCGACGCCAACTTCGCTGGACGATCCGTGTGCCACCCTCGGCCTAGATGACGAGCGCTCGCCACTTATCCGCGGCATAGACGGCGATTCCACCCGGCTGACCGCCGAGGCCGAATGGAAACGCTCCTACATCACTGATGGCGGCCTCGTGGTGACGCCGCTGCTGGCCTTCCAGGCCGACACCACCTATGTGAGCCAGTCGGACCGGTCGATAGAAGCAATCAACGCCATGGCTAGCGATCCAGATATCGACGTGGCTACCGACATCCGTTCTGCCTATTACCGCGCCATGGCCACCGCCGGCCTTGAACTGCGCTGGCCCGTTTTGTTCTCCACCACCAGCGCTACGCATGTGCTGGAGCCCATGGCGCAGGTTTTCGCGCGTCCCGATGCCCGTTACGAAGAGACGCTCGGCATCCCGAATGAGGATGCGCAGAGCTTCGTCTTCGACGCCTCGACTCTGTTCGAGCGCGACAAATTCTCCGGCTATGACCGTATCGAAGGCGGCTCTCGCGCCAATATCGGCCTGCGCTATTCTGGCTCGTTCGGCAATGGCTGGGCCACCAACGCCCTGTTCGGCCAATCCTACCAACTCGCCGGCGACAACCCCTTCGCCGCGCCCGATCTGGTCAATGTCGGCGCCTATTCCGGGCTCGACACGGACACGTCCGACTATGTTGGCCTGGCCGGCTTCATAGCGCCCAACGGCCTCTCCGCCTCGGTCAGCGCCCGCTTCGACGAGCAGACCTTCGAGGTGCGGCGCGCCGAAACCAAGGTCGGCTACTTCTCAAGGCCGCTCTCGCTCACCGCTCAATATGCCTTCGTCCAGGCGCAGCCGCTCTACGGCTTCAGCCAGGACCGCCGCGAAGTCACGCTGGCCGCCTCGGGCCGCGTCCACGAAAACTGGCGGGCTTTCGGCTCCGGCACCTACGATTTCGAATCCGGGGTGCTCGTCAGGAATTCCGTGGGATTCGCCTATGACGACGAATGTTTTTCCTACACGATGACTTGGTCGACCAAGCGGGACAACGACCAGAACGTCTCGTTGAGAGAAGACGACGAACATTCGATCGGCTTCAACATCTCGTTCCGCACGCTCGGCGACTTCGGCTCGGCTACCAGCGAGATCATCGAGCAGTAGCGGACGGCGCGGCGTCATCGTTTCGCCGCATAGGATGGGCATCACGGCCGTATCCATTCAGAACAAAAGCGGAATGCGGGGAGTGTCTGGCATGTTTTCGATCGGGAAATATTTGTTTTCGGCAAGTTTTGCTGTGGCTGTTGCAGCGGGCTCGCTGCCTGTTGTTCTAGTCGCCTCGCCCGCGGCGGCGAGCGAAATCAAATATGTCGTCAACAATGTTCCGGTCACCACTTACGACATCCAGCGTCGCGCCGCCTTCCTGAAGCTGCAGAATCGCAAGGGCAATCTGAACCAGATGGCAGCCGACGAGATGGTCGAGCAAACCCTGCGGACCGCCGAGATCAAGCGCCTCGGCATCAAGATCACAGACGAGGCGGTCGATGCCGCTTTCAAGCGTTTCGCAGGCTCCAACAAGCTCTCGCCGGCGCAGATGTCCGAAATCCTCAACAAGGCCGGCATCACCGAAGGACATTTCAAGGATTTCATTCGTTCCCAGATGGGCTGGAACCAGGCGCTTTCCGCGCGGTTCAAGTCGCAGGGCGGCACGATGAGCGAGCAGGACGTGGTGCGCCGCATGCAGCAGCAAGGCGGCAACAAGCCCAGCGCCACCGAATACATGCTCCAGCAGGTCATCTTCGTCGTGCCTGCGGCGGAAAAAGGAAAGATGGGCCAGCGCAAGCGCGAAGCCGAGGCCATGCGCGCGCGCTTCAACGGCTGCGACAGCTCTCGTGAATTCGCCAAGGGACTGCTCGACGTGACGGTGCGCGATCTCGGCCGTGTGCTTGCCCCGGAGCTACCGCCGGAATGGGCCGACCAGATCAAGAATACCAAGACCGGCGGTGCGACCGCCGTCAAGGAAACCGACCGCGGCGTCGAATTCATCGGCATCTGCAGCAGCCGCGAAGTCTCGGACGACCGGGTCGCCAAGATGGTGTTCCAGTCCGAAACCAAGACCGACGACCAGGCCAGCGAACTCGACAAGAAGTACATCGCCGAGTTGCGGAAAAGAGCCCGCATCGTCGAACGCTAGCGCGCCGTGAGCAGGCCGCCTCTGGCGCTGACGGCGGGCGATCCTTCAGGCATCGGCCCCGAAATCGCCATCGCCGCGTGGTTTCGGCGCGCTGAAAACGCCATCTCGCCATTCTACCTCCTCAGCGATCCCGCTTCGGTCGCGGCCTGTGCCCAGCGCCTCGGGCTGGTGGTCCCGGTGGTAGAGACGACGCCCGAAAAAGCCGCCGCCCGGTTTGCCGGCGCCCTGCCCGTCGTGCCGCTCGCGGCGCGCTTCGTCGATGCGCCCGGCGTGCCCGACAAGGCCAATGCCGATGGCATCGTGGAAGCGATCGACCGCGCCGTGGCCGATACCTTGTCCGGTCACGCTTCGGCGGTCGTCACCTGCCCGATCGCCAAGAAGCCGCTCTACGACGCCGGTTTCCGCTTTCCAGGCCACACCGAATACCTCGCCTATCTGGCCGGCCTGAAGACGGGCGCGGAAATATCGCCGGTGATGATGCTGGCCGGACCCGACCTGCGCGCCGTGCCGGTAACGATCCACATAGCTTTGGCCGAAGTTCCAGGCGCGCTGACCACAGATGCCATTCTGCGCACCGTGCGGATCACCGCGCGCGATCTCAGGACCCGCTTCGGCATTGCAAAGCCGCGCCTAGCCGTCTCCGGCCTCAACCCGCATGCCGGCGAAAGCGGTGCGATGGGCACTGAAGACGAGACGATCATCCGACCGGCCATCGAGACACTTCAAAACGAAGGCGTCGAAGCCTTCGGGCCGTTACCGGCGGACACTATGTTCCATGCCCGCGCCCGCCAAAACTACGACGCGGCGATCTGCATGTATCACGACCAGGCGCTTATCCCGGCCAAGGCGCTGGCCTTCGACGAAACCGTCAATGTCACGCTCGGCCTGCCCTTCATCCGCACCTCGCCCGACCACGGCACGGCCTTCGACATTGCCGGCAAGGGCATCGCCCGCCCGGACAGCTTGATCGCGGCACTGAAGCTGGCGCGGCATCTCGCCAACAATGAAAGCCGCTCCAGATGAGTTCTCCGGACGGCCTGCCGCCGCTGCGCGAGGTCATCGAGCGGCACGGGTTGCAGGCGAAGAAATCGCTCGGCCAGAATTTCCTGCTAGACCTCAATCTTACCGGCAAGGTCGCCCGCGCCGCCGGCGATCTGTCGCAAGCGACCGTCATCGAGGTTGGCCCAGGCCCCGGCGGCCTCACCCGCGCGCTGCTGATGAACGGGGCTGCCCGGGTAATCGCTATCGAGCGCGACGAGCGCTGCCTGGCGGCGCTGGCGGAGATCGCAGCGCATTATCCCGACCGCTTCGAAACCATTTCCGGCGACGCGCTGAAGACCGATTTCGCTGCCATCGCCAGCGATGGCCCAGTCAAGATCGTCGCCAACTTGCCCTACAATATCGGCACCGAGCTTCTCGTGCGCTGGCTGACCGTCGCCGAATGGCCGCCCTTCTACCAGTCGATGACGCTGATGTTTCAGCGCGAGGTGGCCGAGCGCATCGTGGCGCGGCCGGGCAGTGACGCCTACGGCAGGCTCGGCGTTCTCGCTGGCTGGCGCACCGAGGCCAGGATCGCCTTTGACGTGCCGCCGCAGGCTTTTACGCCGCCCCCCAAGGTCACCTCGTCCGTGGTCCATCTGGTTCCGCGGCCGGCTCCGTTGCCAGCCGATGTCCGCACGCTCGGCCGTGTCACCGAGGCGGCTTTCGGCCAGCGCCGCAAGATGCTTCGCCAGAGCCTCAAGAGCATGGAGGGCGCTCGCCTGCTGGAAGCCGCCGGCATCGATGGAACCCGCCGCGCCGAGACGCTTTCCGTCGAGGAGTTCGTGGCGCTGGCCAACGCGGTGTGAAGCTTGGCTCAGTGAGCTGCCCTATCCGGTCTTCTCGTCCAGCAGTCCCGACACGAAATCGAACAGTCCCGGCCGGCGGTCGCGCCTCAGCCTTTCGGCGGTGACGATCGCCTTCACCTCGGCATAGGCGCGGTCGAGATCGTTGTTGATGACGATGAAGTCGTATTCCTTCCAGTGCTCGATCTCGGTGCGGGCATTGGTCAGCCGCGTCTCGATCACCGCCTCCTGGTCTTCTGCGCGACGCTTCAGCCGCGCCTTCAGTTCGCGCATCGAAGGCGGCAGGATGAAGATCGAGACGATGTCGGCGCGCATCTTTTCCTTGAGCTGCTGCGCACCCTGCCAGTCGATGTCGAACAGCATGTCGCGACCCTCGGCCATCGCCTTTTCCACCGGCTCGCGCGGCGTCGCATAGCAATTGCCGTGAACCTCCGCCCATTCCAGCAGGGCGTCCGAATCGCGCAGTCGGTCAAACTCGCGCTGCGAAACGAAATGATAATGCACGCCCTCGATCTCGCTGGCGCGGCGCGGCCGCGTGGTGACGCTGACCGACAGGCTGAGATCGTGGTCGTTTTCCAGCAGGTTGCGCGCGATCGTCGATTTGCCGGCGCCCGAGGGCGACGACAGAACCAGCATCAGACCGCGACGGCGAATGGCGGCCGAGGGGTTTTCCGCGCTCATGCGCTACTACTCCAGATTCTGAACCTGTTCCCGGAACTGGTCGACCACCGCTTTCAGCTCCAGCCCGATAGCGGTCACTGTTGCAGCATTGGACTTCGAGCACAGAGTATTCGATTCGCGGTTGAATTCCTGCGCAAGAAAATCGAGCTTGCGGCCTACCGCGCCGCCGCCGTCGAGGAGCGCGCGCGCCGAAGCGACATGCGTCTTCAGCCGATCGATCTCCTCGCGTATGTCGGCCTTGGTGGCGAGGAACGCCGCTTCCTGGTGCAGCCGGCTCTCGTCGAGATTGGCCGACGCGTCCATCAGCAGCGCCACCTGCTCAGCGATGCGGGCGC
The DNA here is from genome assembly GCF_040438645.1 of Mesorhizobium sp. WSM2240. Classification (NCBI taxonomy): domain Bacteria; kingdom Pseudomonadati; phylum Pseudomonadota; class Alphaproteobacteria; order Hyphomicrobiales; family Phyllobacteriaceae; genus Mesorhizobium; species Mesorhizobium sp. WSM2240. The sequence goes on along the minus strand of NZ_CP159253.1, from coordinate 1,732,658 downwards.
GTATCGCAGCCGGCTCACGCGACGGGTCGGCTTCGGCCCTCAGCACCAGCACTTCAATCGTGCCGATATGGACGCCGAGTACGGCCTTCAGCGCAGCACCCTCGGCTTGTCGCGCCTGCTCGAGCCCGTCCAGAGCCCTCTCCAGCACGGAAAGAACGGCGGCGTCGATTGCGGCGCGCGCCTCCTCCGTTTCGGTCGCTTCGGGAATTTCGAGCACGCCGCGCAGCGCCAAAAGCCCGTCGGCGCTCGCGGGCGCCAAGCCGAACTGCTCTTCCAGACGTTTTGCCAGCCCTGCCAAATCCTTCAGGAACGCTTCGTTGATGACCGGCTGCACCAAAGTTCCCGCAGCCCGACCGACGGTCAGCGACGCCTGGATGTTGCCGCGCGAAAAGCGTTTCTGCACCAATTGCCTGACGATCGGCTCCAGCCTTTCGAAGCCTTGCTGCAGACGCAGCCTGGCTTCGATGGTCTTGCCGTTCACAGATTTCAGCTCCCAGGCGATCGACGCGCCGTCATGTTCGGCGGCGGCACGCGAAAAGCCGGTCATGCTCTGCAGATTCATAGCGCGCCCCGCGTCCCCCCAACGGCATGGCCCGGAATGGGCAATGCCTCAAACAGCCCGGTTCGACCCCGACGAACCAGGCTCATGCCACGCTACTGCGCGGCGGCCGGCTCCACCGCTGCGCCGGAAGCCGCCTTGGCAGCTTCCTCCGCCTGCTGCTTCCGTATCTTGCGCCAGCGAGCAACGTTCTCGTTGTGCTCTTCCAGGGTCTTGGCGAAGACATGCCCACCGGTGCCATCAGCAACGAAATAGAGGTCGTCGGTCTTCGACGGATTGGCCACGGCTTCAAGCGCGGCCTTGCCCGGATTGGCGATCGGCGTCGGCGGCAGGCCGTCTATCGTATAGGTGTTGTACGGCGTCGGCTTCTCGATGTCCGACTGATAGATCGGCCGGTCGGCTGGTTTTCCGGAACCGCCGAACAGACCATAGAGGATCGTCGGGTCCGATTGCAGCCGCATCTTGTTCTTCAGGCGGTTGAGGAACACCGCGGCGACGCGTGAACGCTCATCGCCTTTGCCGGTTTCTTTTTCCACGATCGAGGCCAGCGTGACGAATTCGTTTATATCGGCCAGCGGCAGGTCGGGCACGCGGCGCGCCCAGATTTCCTCCACCAGCTTCTTCTGGTCGGCCAGCATCTTGTCAATGATCTGCTTGCGGTCGGCGCCGCGTGTGAAGCGCTGCGTATCGGCGGCCAGGCTGCCCTCCGGCGGGATATCGGAAGGCATGTCGCCGGTCAGCGCCTCATGCTCGGCGATCCTGCGGAAAGCCTGCACGACCGTCAGCCCTTCGGGAATGGTCAGCGACTGCATCACCGACTTGCCGCTCTTCAGGATCTCCATGATATCGCGCATCGAGGCGCCGGCTGCAATTTCGTACTCGCCGGCTTTCAGCGATCCTTCATTGCCATAGGCGCGAACCCCGAGGTGGAAGACGCGCGCATCACTGATCAGGCCGCGCCGTTCGAGCTGGTCGGCAATGTCGATCAGGCCGCTATTGGGCTTGACCAGGAAGGTCTGCGTAGTCTCCGTGGGGCCGGGACCGTCGAATTCGCGCTTGCCGAGATAGACGGCGAGACCCGCCGCCAGCACCAGGAGCATCGCCGACGAGACTATGAAGTTCATGAACACCACGATCTGGTTGCGCGAGGCGCGCGACCGCTTCGGCGGCGGCGTCCCGATTTCCGGCCTCAGGGCCTCGCTCGCGGTCTTGGGCACAATCGGCTTTGGCGCTTCGGTACGCTGGCCGAACTCCCCCGGGTTCGCTGGACTGGTGTTCATATTGCCTCGACAAATCCACATGCGCCGGCCCCGCCGCGCATCATTCCTCAACCACCAGAGTATGGCAAAATTCGCGGCGAAGCAGCGCTGTTCCGGCGCTCAGCCATTGTAGCGCTGGAAAACCAGCGATGCGTTGGTGCCGCCGAAGCCGAAGGAATTCGACAGCGCGACATCTATCTGGCGCGAACGCGGCTTGTGCGGCACGAGGTCGATCGCCGATTCGCGCTCGGGATTGTCGAGATTGATGGTCGGCGGCGCGACGTTGTCGCGAATGGCGAGAACCGAGAAGATCGCCTCGGCGGCGCCGGCCGCGCCGAGCAGATGGCCGATCGACGATTTGGTCGATGACATCGAGACTTTCGACGCCGCATTGCCGACCAGCCTCTCGACAGCGCCGAGCTCGATCGTGTCGGCCATGGTCGAGGTGCCATGGGCGTTGATGTAGTCGACATCGGCGGGCGCCAGTCCGGCCCGCTTGATCGCCGCGCTCATGCAGCGGAATGCGCCGTCGCCGTCGGCCGCCGGGGCCGTGATGTGGTAGGCGTCGCCGGTCAGGCCGTAGCCGGTCACCTCGGCATAGATTTTCGCGCCGCGCGCCTTGGCGTGCTCCAGCTCTTCCAGAACCACGACGCCAGCGCCCTCGCCCATGACGAAGCCGTCGCGGTCGCGGTCATAGGGGCGCGAGGCGGTACCAGGGGCGTCGTTGCGGTCGGTCGACAACGCTTTGCAAGCAGCGAAGCCCGCGAGCGACAGGCGCGTGACCGGCGATTCCGCGCCGCCGGCCAGCATCACGTCGGCGTCGCCGAACATGATAAGCCGAGCCGCGTCGCCGATCGCGTGCGCGCCGGTGGAACAGGCGGTCACCACGGCGTGGTTGGGACCCTTGAGCCCGTGCCGGATCGACACCTGGCCCGACACAAGGTTGATGATGTTGCCTGGAATGAAGAACGGGCTGATGCGGCGCGGACCGCGCTCCTTCAGCACCATGGCGTTGTCGGCGATGCCGTCGATGCCGCCGATGCCGGAGCCGATCATGACGCCCGTGGCGCAACGGTCTTCCTCGGCTTGCGGCTCCCAGCCGGCATCCTTCAGTGCCTCGTCGGCGGCCGCGATCCCGTAGAGGATGAAGTCGCCTATCTTCCTGAGTTCCTTCGGCTCGAGATACGCCTCAGGATTGAAGGTGCCGCCCGTGCCGTCGCCGCGAGGGATGACGTGCGCCACCTTGCAGGGCAGATCCTCGACCTCGAATTCGGTGATCCGCTTGGCGGCGCTGCGGCCGGAGAGCAATTCACGCCAGCCATGTTCGACGCCCACGCCGAACGGCGAGAGCAGACCCATGCCGGTGACGACTACACGTCTCATTGCGGAATTCCCGAACTGACCGCTGGCGAAAGCGTCAGGCCGATGCCTTATCGATGTACTTGACGGCGTCGCCGACGGTCAGGATCGTCTCGGCCGCATCGTCCGGGATCTCGACGCCGAATTCTTCCTCAAAGGCCATAACGAGTTCGACCGTATCAAGGCTGTCGGCGCCGAGATCGTCGATGAAGCTCGCCCCTTCCGTCACCTTTTCGGCTTCGACGCCGAGGTGTTCGACAACGATCTTTTTGACGCGCTCTGCGGTGTCACTCATTTGGGCATCCTCGTCTATGTGTTTGTCTGGTCCTCGTTAGCGGGCGGAATGCCGCTAATCAAGCTGAAAGATGTTCCCTGCAGGAACGCAATCGCCGCGGCGCGAACAGGTGCGAACCGCCGGGTTGAGCGCGGCATTACACGAAAAAACGCGCACGTCCAAGGCGAAAACAGCTTCTCCACCGACACCAGCGGTATGGCTGTTGGATAACTCGGTCCGTGCGATGATTGTTGAGAACGGGGCGCCGCAGCGCCAGGGGCAACATAGATGCCGAGCAGAGATCCGGAGCGGAGCGTGCGGCAGACGGTTAGGTGCGTTGAGATTCAGGTCAGGCCGAGCCGCGCAGGCCGGCCTCACCCGAATATCGATGCACCTAAATCATTGCCATGCCGCCATTCACATGAATCGTCTGCCCGGTGATGTAGGCGGCCTCGTTCGAGGCCAGGTAAACCACAGCGGAGGCGACCTCCGCGCCGGTGCCCATGCGCTTTGCCGGAATGGCGGCCATGATCGCCTCCTTCTGCTTGTCGTTGAGCTTGTCGGTCATGGCTGATTCGATGAAACCCGGCGCCACGCAGTTGACCGTCACGCCGCGTGTCGCGATCTCTTGCGCGAGCGATTTCGACATGCCGATCATGCCGGCCTTGGAGGCGCAATAGTTCGCCTGGCCAGGATTGCCGGTGACGCCCACGACCGAGGTGATGTTGACGATCCGGCCGCTGCGGCGGCGCATCATCGGATGGGTCAGTTCGCGGGTGAGCCGGAACACCGCGGTCAGGTTCACCTCCAGCACGGCGTCCCAATCCGCGTCCGACATGCGGACAAAGAGTCCGTCCTTGGTGATGCCGGCATTGTTGACCAATATGTCGACGCCCTCGAGATCGGCTTCAGCCTTTGCGCCCAATGCCTTGACCTCGTCGCGATTCGAAAGATTCGCCGGGAACAGCTTCACCCGCTCGCCAAGCTCCGCGGCCAGCGCCTCAAGCTTTTCGACACGCGTGCCGTGCAGGCCGACGGTCGCGCCCTGCGCGTGCAGCGCCCGCGCTACGGCCTCGCCGATACCACCGCTTGCCCCGGTGACGAGCGCCTTTTTTCCAGTCAAGTCGAACATCTATGAAACCTTTTCCCTTCAAATCGGCTATTTGTACACGTCCCGCCGATTTCCAATCGCGACAACAAGAATGACGAGCTTCTTATCCTGGATATCGCAGATGATGCGCATATCGCCCGACCGATAGCCCCAGAAACTGCCCAACTGGCCCTTCAACGCCTTTCCGAGGCTGCGGGGATCATCGAGTGTCGCCAAGCGCACCTCGCAAAAATCCCTGATCTGCCGGCGTGTCCGTGAGTCCGTTTTCTCGAAGAACTTGCGTGCGGTTCGCGAGTATTCAATCGTCCAGGCCACGCCAGGCTTCCTCGGAAGTTAGGATATCCTCCTCGCCACGGCGTATGCGCTCCATGACTTCCACGGCGAGATAATAATCCTCAAGGTCTTCCAGGCCGCGCTCGACCAGTTCGCGTAGATAATAGGCCTTGGTGCGACCCGTGCGTTGCGCGAGCACATTCAGGCGCGTCTCGGTTTCTTCCGACAGTCTGATGGATGTGGGCATATCGAATCCCGGTGAGATACATGTATTCAATGTATCTCACCGGGCCAGTTTACGCAACCCGGCGGATCAGAGCGCCGCGTCGACATCCGCTGCGCTGCCGACCGCCCTGGTCGCGACTTCCTTGTTGATACGCCGCGCCAGCCCCGACAGCACTTTTCCTGCTCCGACTTCGTAGAGCACGGTCACGCCGTTTGCCGCGAACCATTCCACCGTCTCGCGCCAGCGCACGCGTCCGGTCACCTGTTCGACCAGGCGCGCAACGATCTCGTCCGGGTTGCTCAGCGGCGTCGCGGTAACGTTCGCCACAACGGGCACCATCGGTGCGTGCTTTGTCACGCTCGCCAGCGCCTCGCGCATTATCTCTGCGGCCGGCGCCATCAGCGCCGAATGGAACGGCGCGGAGACCTGGAGCATCAGCGCCCGCTTGGCGCCCTTTTCCGTGCAGAGCCTCGCCGCCAGTTCCACCGCCGCCTTGGCGCCGGAGATCACCAGTTGGCCGCCGCCATTGTCGTTGGCGACCTGGCACACCGAGCCTTTCGCAGCCTCGGCGCAGGCCGCCTCGACATCGCCCTGCTCCAGCCCGATGATCGCGGCCATCGCGCCCTCGCCGACCGGAACCGCAGCCTGCATGGCATTGCCGCGGATGCGCAGGAGCCTGGCCGTATCGGCGATGGAGAACATGCCGGCGGCGGCGAGTGCGGAATACTCGCCGAGCGAATGACCGGCGACGTAGGAAACCCTGTCCTTCAGCGAGAAGCCGCGCGCCTCCAGCGCACGCACCGCTGCAAGCGAGACGGCCATCAACGCCGGCTGCGCATTGGCCGTCAGCGTCAGCGTCTCTTCAGGCCCTTCCCATATTATTTTCGAAAGCTTCTGGCCGAGCGCATCGTCGACCTCCTCGAAAACCCGTCTCGCTTCGGGAAAAGAGTCGGCCAGATCCTTGCCCATGCCGACAGCCTGGCTGCCCTGCCCCGGAAAGGTGAATGCGACGGCCATGATCTCTCGCTCCGCAGTGTCTCGTCCGCTGCCGTGTGACGCGAGGCGGGCCGGCGAGTCAAGCCCACGCCGGCTTCGTGCCGAAAATGCCGGCAGGTCCTGCTTTGAACGCGCGCGCAGGCCGCCCCCTTCTCAATTTTGCCACGGGCTCTAGCTTCTGTGACGGAACGATGACACTTGCATGACGTTTTTATTGCGGTTGAGGATATTGAGTTGGGAAAAATCGTTACAGGCCAAGGGTCGGTGGCGCAAAACGGATTTGAGGTAGGGCGGACGGTCAGAACGGATGGGCGTCGCAGATATCTACTGCGCCTTGCAGGATCGGTCGGGCTGACGCTACTGGTGTCGACCATCCTTGTGTTTTCGGTCGAACTGATCGTGCGCGGCTCACTCGCGGAGACGCTGCTTTTCTTTCAGCAGCCCTTCCGCCCCGGCTGGACCACGGTCCTCCTGTTCGCGCTGCTCATCCTCTTCTTCGACGCGCTTCTGGGCCGCGCCTATCTCGCGCTGCTGGTGGTTGCGCCCGCCGTTCTGCTTCTGGCCTTTGTCGGCCACCAGAAGTCGCATTATCTCGGCGATCCACTCTATCCGACCGATTTCCTCTACGCGCGCCAAATTATCGAGCTGGCGCCGCTCCTGGTGCGCGAGCGCCCGATTCTGGCCGTCGTGCTCGGCGTTTCCGTGGTGGCAGGCATCGCGCTTCTGGTGAGCCTGTGGCGTTTCTGGCGGCGGCGATTTCCGGCCCTGCCGCTGAAGGCCCGCGCCGCACGGCTCGCCGTCGCCCTCCCCGCGCTCCTGTTCTTCGGCTCGATCATGGACTACGCGACGTTCTCCTGGGCGCGCGACCGGCTGCAGATCATCCCGATGATGTGGGACCAGAAGGAAAATTACGCCTCGAACGGCTTTGCCATCGCCTTTGCGCTCAACGTGCCGATGGCCAAGGTGAATGCGCCCGACGGCTATTCGAAGGAAGCGATAGAGGCGATCCGCAAGCCTGGCGACGCCGCCCCGACGGTTCCGGCCGAGCGGCCCGACATCATCGTTGTGATGAGCGAATCCTTCTGGGATCCGACCCGGCTGCCGGGCGTCACGATCACGCCCGACCCGATCGCCAATGTCCGCGCGATCCAGTCCGGCCATGTATTTTCGCCGGAGTTCGGCGGCATGACCGCCAATGTCGAGTTCGAGGCGCTGACCGGCTTCTCGAACGCCTTCCTGCCCTATGGCAGCATCCCCTACCAGCAGTATGTCCGGGAGCCGATGCCCTCGCTCGCCACCTTCCTCAAGACCCAGGGCTATGCCACCCGCGCGATCCACCCGTTCGAAGGCTGGTTCTGGAATCGCGCTCCGGTCTATGATGCGTTCGGCTTCGACCGCTTCATGTCCGAAGAGAATTTGCCGCCGCTGGAAAAGCGCGGACCGCTCGCGTCGGATGCAGCGCTTACCGAGGAGATCATCCGGCAGGCCGAAGCGACCGCCGAGCCGTTCTTCTTCTTCGCAGTGACGCTGCAGAGCCACGGCCCCTACGAGCCGAACCGTTATACCGGGACCACGCACACGGTCGAGACTACCGCGAGCGCCTGGGCCAAGGGTTCGATCCTGACCTTCGCCGAGGGTGCCGCCGATGCCGACCACGGCCTGGCCCGGCTTATCGAGTGGGCTGAAAAGCGCGAACGCCCGACCGTCATCGCCTTCTTCGGCGACCACCTTCCACCGCTCGGTCCTGTCTTCGTCGAGACCGGTTTCATGAAAAAGCCGGTCGCCGACCGCAAGGCGCCGCTCGCCAATATGCAAGCGCAGCACGAGACGCCGCTGGTGATCTGGTCGAATCGCCAGGGCCCGGTCGGCAATCTCGGGTCGATCAGCCCGGCCTTCCTGCCGCTGCATGTGCTGGAGACGGCCGGTATCAGCCACCCCTATTACACTGGCTTCCTCGGCGATATGCGCCAGCGTTTCCGCGTTGTCGACCGCAACGTGCTCGTGACCCCGCGGGGGATGGCGACGCCGGACTGGGCGCGCGACAAGAAGATCGATCCGGCGATCCGCGATTTCCGCCTGCTGCAGTTCGACATCATGTTCGGCAAGCGCCACGGCGCGAAAACGTTCTTCCCGGAAACAACGAAGAAACAGCACCCCGGGACCAGCTGAACTCCCAGCCCGCCCCCGTCAGTTCGTAACCGAAAGCTGCGAGATGGAGTAGCTGATCTGCTGGAAGGCAGCTTTGAGTTCGGCGGGGTTCTTCGTCGGATAGTAGTCGGCCGGGCTGGTCGCGCAGGTGCTGTAGAGATCCCGGTTTTTCTTCGAATCGGCGCCCAGCACGACGGTGAATATCCGGACATCCTTGTCTTTCAAAAGATTGCACGCCCCCAGGGTCATCTTGTTGACGTTGTCCAGCGCCTTGCTCCGGTCGGTCGTTCCCATTCGGCCTGTGTCCAGAAAATTGTATGAGCCGTAGTCGGACTTGTTGATCGAGGCGTTGGCAGCGCCGAAGACGTTGTTCTCGCCATCGGTGAAGACCACGACCACCTTCGTCGTCTCCTTGGCGTCGAACGGGTTTCCTTGCGTATATGGCTTGCCTGGCGACAGCACCCGCAGACCCCAGGCCAGCCCCTCGGACACGTTCGTGCCGGAGCCATACCAGTAAACCATCTTTCCGATTTCGGTCTTGAGCGCCGTCAGATCCTTGGTGAGCGGGGCTATCGGTGTCGCGCAGGCATAGTTCGGGCCGCTTGTCGTCGGCGCCTTTTCGCTGATGACATTTGCGATGCCCTTGACGCTGTATTTGGCGAGCGACTTCTGAATCGTTCGCGCGTCCGCATTGTTGGGAACGTCTGTGTCGTCGAGATAGGTGTTGTTCAGTTCGTTTGAACTGTTGATCGCCGCGCGAGCTTTCCCGGGCTCGTCCGGAGCGAAATAGGGCACGAACAAGGTTTCAGGCTTCGACGGATCGGGCGGCGTGTCGTCGAGATTCGGCGAGTCCCCCAATTTGGGCGTGCCGTCCGCATTGAACCTGGCAAGCCGCGCCTCCACGCAGCCTTTCCACTCAACCTCAGGGATAATTGCGTGCAGTTTGTTGAACAATAACCAGTGACCGACACGCTTCCCTTGCTCGTTGGGCTCGAAATTCTTCCCGTTCAAGCCGGGGTCGTTCTCGGGCAGGTTCGTCCTGGTGTCGATCCATGACATGTAGTTTTCACCCGGGGTCTTGATGTTCACCGCGGTGACGAAAGGAACGAGAGCCGCGCGGATTTCGCGGTCGGGCTTTGCCTTTTGTTCGGCTTGCAGGGTTTCGATCAGGTCGGTCGCGGCTTCCCGCAACGCCTTCATGTTAGTGGCTCCCATCGAGCCGGTATTGTCGAGCACCAGGGCGACTTCGAGGTTTGCGGTCGATTCATAGGCGCTGGCTTCGGCGGTCACTCTGGCGCTCTTGCCGAAGAGGAAGGCGAAATGCAGGTTGACATCGGCGTGCGCGGTCGCGGACGTCTTGATGTAGTTGACCCCCTCCTCCACCGATAAATCGGCTTCGGCGTTCTCCAGACCGTTGCGGCCGTAGATATTGGCGGCGAAGAAGCCATCGAACGCCTCCTGGCGCGACTTCGATCCATCCATCAGGCGCGAGGCGGCAAGCACCGCCGAATCCAGCGCGTTCTGAAGATTGGTTCTGGCCGTCAGAAGATTGGTCACGTCGATTGCCAGGCCCGCGGCCCCGAGGGTAGCCGGCAGCGTGACCACCATCATCATGCTGAAATTTCCGGCCGTCGAGCGCCAGAACCGCTTGAGAAGCATTGTGAACCCCCAAAAAAACCTGCATGGCGATTTCTGCCTGCTCTTGGTGAAAATAGGCTTATGGTTTCCGATGCCTGCGGCTGCGATGGTGACTGTGGTTAACCAATATTTGCCACGCCCTTGACGTGCTTTGCCGCACGGTTTCCCGCAAGCCTTGCCTTCCGGCAGGAATGCTGTATAGACCCGCGCAATCTGCCGGTCCCAGCTGGGGGCTGAACGGAGGGCCGGAGGTTTTCTTCAGGAAAGCCGCCGTGTGAAGCAAAAGTGCTTCCGCCTCCCGTGTCTCCGCTCTCGACCGTCTCGTCATGCTCCTTTCTTCCCCTGAGGAGGCCGCAAGGCCTCGAAGGGTCCAAGAGAAGTTGCAGAGGCTTTAGCCGCCGGGAACCGGACAGGGAAACGAAGAAAGGCAAAGAACAATGGCTCTATACGAACATGTGTTTCTTGCCCGGCAGGACCTCTCGCAGCAGCAGGTCGACGCCCTTGTGGAGCATTACAGGGACGTCGTCTCCTCGCATGGCGGGTCGATCGGCAGGGTCGAGAACTGGGGACTGAAGTCCCTTACCTACCGGGTCAAGAAGAACCGGAAGGCTTACTACACGCTGATGGATCTCGATTGTCCTCCGGCCGCTCTTAGCGAGATGGAACGCCAGATGGGCCTCTCCGAGGATGTGCTGCGCTTCCTGACGATCAAGGTCGAGAAGCATGAAGAAGGCGCGTCCGCGATGATGCAGAAGCGCGAAGAGCGTTCCGACCGCGGCGACCGTGGCTTCGGCGACCGCGGCCCGCGCTCGTTCGGCGACCGTGATCGCGGCGACCGCGGTGATCGTGGGGATCGTGGCCCGCGCCGTCCGCGCGAAGGCGTTGAAGGAGGTGCAGAATAATGGTCGACATCAACCAGATCCCGACCCGGCGCCCGTTCCATCGCCGCCGCAAGACCTGCCCGTTCTCCGGCGCCAACGCTCCGAAGATCGACTACAAGGACGTGCGTCTCCTGCAGCGCTACATCTCCGAGCGCGGCAAGATCGTGCCGTCGCGCATCACGGCGGTCAGCCAGAAGAAGCAGCGCGAACTCGCCAAGGCGATCAAGCGCGCCCGTTTCCTCGGCCTCCTGCCTTACGTAGTCAGGTAAATCTCTTCGGCAGCGGGCGGTTTGCCGCCCGCTGCCATTCCCCTTCCGCGACGGGCGCGGTTCGGGCGACATCAAATCCCGGGTTGGGTTCTCTCGGTTCTGAACCCTAACTGCCGCGACAGGCAGGACAGCGACACAGGCGGCCGCGCCGCCATCTTGCTTCCTGACCTCGTCTTTTGAATCAGCCGCTTCAGGCTCTGAAAGGACAAGACAATGGAAGTCATTCTTCTAGAACGCATTTCCCGCCTCGGCCAGATGGGTGAAACCGTCAAGGTCAAGGACGGCTTCGCCCGCAATTTCCTCCTGCCGCAGGGCAAGGCGCTGCGCGCCAACGAGGCCAACAAGAAGAAGTTCGAAGGCCAGCGCGCCCAGCTTGAGGCGCGCAACCTCGAGCGCAAGTCGGAAGCCCAGAATATCGCCGACCAGCTCGACGGCAAGAGCTTCATCGTCGTGCGCTCGGCCGGCGAAACCGGCCAGCTCTACGGCTCGGTCTCGACCCGCGACATTTCCGAGATCGTCACCGCGGAAGGCTTTACGGTCAGCCGCAACCAGGTCGAGCTCAACCAGCCGATCAAGACGATCGGCCTCACCAATGTGGCGATCGCGCTGCATCCCGAGGTCGAGGTCACGATCACGCTCAACATCGCCCGCACGGCCGACGAAGCCGAGCGCCAGGCCAAGGGCGAAACCCTGACCACCGCCGAGGCGATCTACGGCGAGGACATCAACGACAATGCGCGCCCGGATAACTTCTTCGATCCGAATGCGGAGGAAGGCGAAGAAGCCTAATCCGGTTCGCATAATGCTGGACCAATGCCCGGGCCTTGTGCCCGGGCTTTTTTTTGCTATTTGGAATCTATTGGGACCGCACGAACTTGGGTGTCGCCTTGCGACGATCGAGGGCATTGCGATGAACAAACTGCTGCAGCATGTTGTCGAACGGCTGGTAAGGACGGGGAATCTCACCGTCACCGGTCCAGACGGAACCAACCATGTTTTCGGCGACGGCAGCGGCGATCCAGTCCACGTCGTCATCAAGACAAAGCACGCCGAACGCGCCATCACCTTCGATCCCATGCTGGCGCTGGGCGAAGCGTTCATGGAAGGCGAACTGGATGTCATCCAGGGCGATATGCTCGGCCTCCTGAAAATCGTCTACCAGAATATGGGACCGGGCGGCATCGAGGCGTCGTGGACCAAGGCCGTCGAAGGTTTCCGCCACGCCTTCCGCCGACTGCAGCAGGTCAACACCGCGGCGCGCGCCCGCCGCAACGTCCAGCGCCACTACGATCTCTCGGGCGAATTCTACAAGCTCTTCCTCGACGCGGACATGCAGTATTCCTGCGCCTATTTCGAGCGCCCCGGCATGACGCTGGAGGAGGCGCAGGCGGCCAAGAAGCGGCACATCGCCGCGAAACTGGCGATGAAGCCCGGCCAGACGGTGCTCGACATCGGTTCCGGCTGGGGCGGCCTCGGCATTTATCTGGCGCGAACCTTCGAGGCCGAGGTGCTCGGCGTCACGCTTTCGACCGAACAGCATGCCGTCGCCGCCGAGCGCACCCATGCCGAAGGCCTGGAAAATCACGTCCATTTCGAGCTCAGGGACTATCGCGACCTCACCGAGCGTTTCGACCGCATCGTCTCGGTCGGCATGTTCGAGCATGTCGGAGTCAACCACTACGCCACCTTCTTCGACAAATGCGCTTCGCTGCTGAAGCCAGACGGCGTCATGCTGCTGCATTCGATCGGCCGCAACGGCCCGCCCTGGGCGACCAACGCCTTCATCCGCAAACACATTTTCCCCGGCGGTTACATCCCGGCGCTTTCCGAGGTGCTGCCGGCGATAGAAAAGTCAGGGCTCATGCTCGCCGACGTGGAGATCCTGCGCCTGCACTACGCCGAAACCCTGAAGCATTGGCGCGAGCGCTTCCTCGCCAATCGCGATCGCGCCAAGGCGATCTACGACGAGCGCTTCTGCCGCATGTGGGAATTCTACCTCGCCGGCTCGGAAGCCTCGTTCCGCTGGCAGGACCTGATGGTTTTCCAGATCCAGCTTACGCGCCGCAACGACACGCTCCCGGTGACCCGCGACTATATCGGCAAATGCGAGAGGGCGTTGGCCATCCACGAGGAAGCGCACCGGAAGCCGGCAGCCGCCCGAAAATCGCGCGCGAAGCGGATTTCGGAGCCGGGCGAATAATTCTGCCGGCCTCTCCCGCGGAGCAGGAGCATCAGCCAGATGCGATGCCTGGAGCCCGACCGAGCGGACGGGCCAAGGCTCATTCCACCGGATACGGCCCCTCGGCGAATGTTTCGGCATGATACCCTTTCGACCCGACAAGCCGGGCCAAGGGACTGGCGACCTCGCCGCCTTTGCTCAACCGATCGACGATCGACCCGAAATCATGGCGCGGCCGCCAGCCGAGTTCTTTTCGCGCGCGCTCGTTTACATAGACCCTTTCGATGCTCGGAAACATTTTCCAGCCCCGCCGCCGGTATTCCGCCTCATAGGCGGGAACGCGCTTTCCCACCACGCGCGGCGCATCTGCGCGCAGGTCGGTGAGGTCCCCGGGCTGAAAGGGCGTGGTCGCGCTGACGATGTATTTGCGAAACCCGATCGCCGGCGCATGTTCCGCAGCAAGCAAATGCGCGCTGACAATATCCTCGATATCGACGCGGCGATGGAGGTACTCGTTCGCCTTGACGTTCTCGTCCGAATAGGCGTCGCGCACGTCCCTGCTGTCATCCTCCTCCGGAAAGAAGCGGGAGGTCCGCAGCACGATGCAGGCAAGCCCTTGGTTCCTGCTGAACAAATGGCAAAGGTCTTCGGCCGCCGACTTGGTGACGCCATAGATGTTCTTTGGCCGAGGAGAGACCTCCTCGGTCACCCAAGCGGCCGGCGCTCCGGCCGGCGGCACGAGCGCGTCGCCGAAGACGCTGGTCGTGCTCGTATAGATGAACGATCTGACGCCCGCCCTTGTCGCCTCTTCCAAAAGATTGAGCGTGCCCGAAATATTGGTATCGACAAAATCCTGCCGGCTGTGGGTGGCAACGTGCGGCTTGTGCAAGGTGGCCGCATGGAACACGGCCTGCACGCCGTCCATGCATCGCCCCACTAAAGCGCGGTCGGTTATCGAGCCGGTTTCGGTCGTGAACGGCGACGCCGAAATGTCGAGACCCACGACCTCATATCGCAAATCCCTCAGGGCGCGGACCAGCGCCTCGCCCAAGTGACCGGCGCTTCCCGTAACCAGAACTCTCATGCCGCCTCGCTCTCTTGCTCTCGATCGGAATCACGCGAACCTAACAAGGAAGGGCCATCCGATGAATTCCCGAATGCAGGCTCCATCGGTCGGGGTGGAGCACCACATTTTCTTGTTTTGTTCTTCATTCACGCGTTATGCTTGCCAATTGATTCGCGTCAATCGGGAATCTGACAGCCGAAGGCATTTTCCCAACTCCTGTGGATCGCGGGCACAAGCGGGAAAACCTGGCTTTTGTTCGGTCGCCGGCCGCGGCTTCTGATACCCATGACGCAAGACAGGACCGGGGACAGAAATGGCAGAGGCAGCGCGCAAGTTCGGCGTGGCGGAGCAACCGCTTTATCGCGAGGCGCCCAACAATATAGAGGCCGAACAGGCGCTGCTCGGCGCGATCCTGGTCAACAACGACGCCTTTTACCGCGTTTCGGATTTTCTGAAGTCCGGCCATTTCTACGAACCCCTGCACCGCAAGATTTACGAGGTCGCGGCCGAGCTCATCCGCATGGGCAAGATGGCCAATCCGGTCACCATAAAGACCTTCCTGCCGTCCGAGGAGAAGGTCGGCGATATGACCGTCGCCCACTATCTCGCCCGCCTCGCCGCCGAGGCCGTCAACGTCATCAATGCCGCCGATTACGGTCGCGCCATCTACGACCTTGCCACTCGGCGTGCGCTGATCACGGTCGGCGAGGACATGGTCAACATCGCCTATGACGCGCCCGTCGACATGTCGCCCTCCGACCAGATCGAGGACGCCGAGCGCCGGCTGTTCGAGCTTGCCGAAACCGGCCGCTACGATGGCGGCTTCGAAAGCTTCACCGATGCGGTCAAGACTGCGGTCGACATGGCCAATGCCGCCTACATGCGCGACGGCCATCTTTCGGGCATAGCCACCGGCCTGCGCGACCTCGACCGCCGCATGGGCGGCTTGCAGCCTTCCGATCTTATCGTGCTCGCCGGACGCCCGGGCATGGGCAAGACCTCGCTCGCCACCAACATCGCCTTCAACATCGCTCATGCCTACGAGCCGGCGCAGCAGGCTGACGGCTCGTTCAAGGCCGCCAATGGCGGCGTCATCGGCTTCTTCTCGCTCGAAATGTCGTCCGAGCAGCTCGCCACCCGCATCATTTCCGAGCAGACCGAAATCCCGTCGTCGAAGATACGCCGCGGCGAAATCACCGAGACCGATTTCGAAAAGCTCGTCGCCTGCTCGCAGACCATGCAGAAGATCCCGCTGTTCATCGACCAGACCGGCGGCATCTCGATCGCGCAGCTTGCGGCGCGCGCCCGCCGCCTGAAGCGCCAGCGCGGTCTCGACGTCATCGTGATCGACTATATCCAGCTCATGCAGGGCTCTTCCGCCAAGGCCTCGCAGAACCGCGTCCAGGAAATCACCGAGATCACTACGGGCCTTAAAGCGCTGGGAAAAGAACTCGGCGTTCCCATAATCGCGCTGTCGCAGCTGTCGCGTCAGGTCGAAAGCCGCGACGACAAGCGCCCGCAACTCTCGGACCTGCGCGAATCCGGCTCCATCGAGCAGGACGCCGACGTGGTGCTTTTCGTCTACCGCGAGGAATATTACCTCAAGAACAAGGAGCCCAAGCCCGGCACCGAGGAATACATCAAGTGGGAACTCGATATGAACGAGGTGCGCGGCAAGGCGGAAGTCATCATCGCCAAGCAGCGCCACGGCCCCACGGGCACGGTTTCGCTGGCCTTCACCGGCGAATTCACCCGGTTCTCCGACCTGGCGGAAGAGCACCATTTGCCGGAACGATATGAGTAGGCGCAAGCGCCTTGCCCTCCCCCTTGCGGGGAGGGTGGCCCGAAGGGCCGGGTGGGGGTGGAGACGACGTGCTCCGTCCTGCAAGAATCTTGTGTTCTTCATTACCCCCACACAATCGCTTTGCTTTGCAACGCTCTTTCGCCGACCCTCCCCGCAAGGGGGAGGGTAACCCCATGGCTAAATCCCGCATCCAGTTCATCTGCCAGAATTGCGGCTCGGTGCATCAGCGCTGGGCCGGCAAATGCGATGCCTGCGGCGAGTGGAACACACTCGTAGAGGAAGGCACCAACAGCGGCATAGGCAGCGGTCCGGCGGCCATGCGCAGCGCCCGTAAGGGCCGCGCGGTGGCGCTCACCACGCTTTCGGGCGATATCGAGGACGCGCCGCGCATCGCCTCGGGCATCGGCGAACTCGACCGCGCCACCGGCGGCGGTTTTGTCCGTGGCTCGGCGCTTCTCGTCGGCGGCGATCCCGGCATCGGCAAGTCGACGCTTCTGACGCAGGCCGCCGCCGCCCTCGCCGCCAAGGGCCACCGCATCGTCTATGTCTCGGGCGAAGAGGCCGTCGCCCAGATCAGGCTGCGTGCCCAGCGTCTCGGCGTCGCCGCGACGCCGGTCGAACTGGCCGCCGAAACCAATGTCGAAGACATTCTGGCGACAATCGCCGACGGCCGCCGCCCCGACCTCCTCATCCTCGATTCCATCCAGACGCTGTGGACCGACATGGCCGATTCGGCGCCGGGAACGGTCACCCAAGTGCGCTCGTCGGCCCAGGCGATGATCCGCTACGCCAAGTCGACCGGAGCCGCCGTCGTCCTGGTCGGCCACGTCACCAAGGAGGGCCAGATTGCCGGCCCTCGCGTCGTCGAGCACATGGTCGACGCCGTGCTCTATTTCGAGGGCGAAGGCGGTCACCACTACCGCATCCTGCGCACCGTGAAGAACCGCTTCGGCCCGACTGACGAGATCGGCGTGTTCGAAATGTCCGACAAGGGCCTGCGCGAGGTGTCCAATCCGTCCGAGCTTTTCCTCGGCGAACGCCACGCAAAATCTCCGGGTGCGGCGGTCTTCGCCGGCATGGAAGGCACACGGCCGGTTCTGGTTGAAATCCAGGCGCTGGTCGCTCCTTCGCCGCTCGGCACGCCGCGGCGCGCCGTGGTCGGCTGGGATTCGGCGCGGCTGTCCATGATCCTCGCCGTGCTCGAAGCCCATTGCGGCGTGCGTTTCGCCACGCACGACGTCTATCTCAACGTTGCCGGCGGCTACCGCATCACCGAGCCTGCCGCCGATCTCGCCGTCGCCGCCGCCCTGGTTTCCTCGCTCACCGGTATTGCCCTTCCCGCCGATTGCGTCTATTTCGGCGAAATCAGCCTTTCGGGCGCCATCAGGCCGGTTGCGCATGCGCAGCAACGGCTCAAGGAAGCGGAAAAGCTGGGGTTTGGACAGGCGGTTCTGCCGCGCGGCAGCGAGGAAATTTCCGGGGGGAACGGATCCGGCGCTTTTCAGCCTGAAACGCTCACCGATCTGGTGGTGCGGATCGCAGGCACATTGCGTCGGAACGCGGAAGACTGAACCGGTCGCATTTGCAGGCGGCCGTGGGTGTGTGGAGGTTCAGGTCAGGCCGAGTCGAAGTGGTGGATTTCGAGAGCCGGAACGGAGCGTACTTTGAGTACGTGAGTACCGGAAGTGCAGAAAGCCGCTATTTGCGTGCCGGCATCGCCTGAATATCAACGCACCCGGAGATGGAGTGGGAAAACAATGCCGATAACGCTGCTTGACGGAATTCTCGTCGGCTTCACCCTGGTTTCGGCCATGCTGGCCATGGTGCGCGGCTTCTCCCGCGAGGTCCTGTCGATCGCGTCCTGGGCGGCGGCGGCGGCTGCGGCATTCTTCTTCTACAGGCCGGTGCTGCCTTATGTGCAGCCCTATATAGACAATGAGCATCTCGCCATGGCGGCGGCGGCCGGCATCGTCTTCATCGTCGCGCTGATCGTCGTCACGGTCATCACGATGAAGATCGCCGATTTCATCATCGACAGCCGAGTCGGCGCGCTCGACCGCACGCTGGGCTTCCTCTACGGCGCGGCGCGCGGCATTTTGGTGGTCGCGGTCGGCCTGCTGTTCTTCAACTGGCTGGTCGGCACAAATCCGCCGTCCTGGATCGCAGAGGCAAAATCGCGCCCGCTGCTCGAATCGATCGGCGGCACGCTCGAATCCATGCTGCCCGACGACCCGGAAAATTCGATCCTGAAGCGGTTGCAGGTCGACGAGGCTCCCGAGGCGGGAACCGAAGCGCCGCCGGCCGCCGAGCCGCCCGCGGCCGACGCCGCTCCAACGGAGCAGCCGCCTGCTGGGGAAGCGCCGCCGGCCAACAATTGATCTTGATGATGGCCCAGCCGAATTCGGCTTGGATAAAGCGGATTTAGCCGCTCCTGCCTCCTGCGAACGCAATCAGCTGTGTGCCGATGCGCCCTACAGCAGCGCCATCACGCTAGGCCAGTGGAATATTTTGCGTCAAGGAACGGCGGCCCGACCTTTGGGAACGCCTTTTGCTATCTGTCTCTCTTCTCGACCACGCAGAATGTGTTGCCGTCAGGGTCAGCAAGGACGGTATAGTCAGCGTCTGGTGGATAGTGCCACTCGACGCGCCGTGCGCCCAATCCGATCAGTCGATCGATTTCGGTTCCGGCATCGTCCACATACACATCGAGATGATGGCGTTGATGGCTCGATGCTTCCGAGGTGACGAGCTTGATCGCCATCTGAACTCCCTGCCCGCTGCCGGGAACAAGGACCGCCCAGTCGTCTGATGGCGCCTCGCGCGGCCGGTAGCCCAGGGCTTTCGTCCAGAATGCGACTGCACGTGGCACATCTCGTACGCCCCAGACAATGGAACCTATCCTGAGCATCGGGACACCTCGATCGGCTTTTTCCGCAAAAACTCCACCGGGAGTAATTGGGACCGAAGCCAGGCGGCGCAACCCTGCAATACGGCCATGCTGATTTGCTGGTGGCATTGCCGGCGTTGTTGCCCTATATGACGGCTTTCCGACACTGGACCGCGGCCCGATGGTTGACGCAGATAAACTCCTCTCCGCAGAGGCCGACGATCATTTCCATGACGAATGCGGCGTCTTCGGCATTTTCGGCCGGCAGGACGCCGCGGCGATCGTCACGCTCGGCCTGCATGCCCTGCAGCATCGCGGCCAGGAGGCGGCGGGCATCGTCTCCTATGACGGCACGCAGTTCCACGTCGAACGCCATGTCGGGCTGATCGGCGACACCTTCACCAAGCCGCGCGTCATCGAGAGCCTGAAGGGCAACCGCGCGATCGGCCATACCCGCTACGCCACCACCGGCGGCTCCGGCATTCGCAACGTCCAGCCGCTGTTTGCCGAACTCGCCGACGGCGGTTTCGCCGTCGCCCATAACGGCAATATCACCAACGCCATGACCGTGCAGCGCACGCTGCAGAAGCAGGGCTCGATCTTTTCTTCGACCTCCGATACCGAGACGATCCTGCATCTCGTTGCCACCAGCCGCGAGAAGGACGTCAATTCGCGCTTCATCGAGGCGGTCCGCGCGCTCGAGGGCGCGTTCTCGCTGGTCGCGCTCACGTCGAAGAAGATGATCGGCTGCCGCGATCCGCTCGGCATCCGCCCGCTTGTGCTTGGCGATCTCGACGGCGCCTGGATCCTCGCCTCCGAAACCTGCGCGCTCGACATCATCGGCGCGCGCTTCGTGCGTGACCTGAAACCCGGCGAGATGGTTATCGTCACCGCCAAGGGCATAGAGAGCCTTTTCCCGTTCGAAAAGCAGAAGTCGCGCTTCTGCATCTTCGAATATGTCTATTTCGCCCGGCCCGATTCCATGGTCGAAGGCCGCAACGTCTATGATGTGCGCAAGCGCATCGGCATGGAACTCGCCATCGAAAACCCGGTCGACGCCGACATCGTCGTGCCGGTACCCGATTCCGGTACGCCGGCCGCGATCGGCTTCGCCCAGGGCGCCGGCCTGCCCTTCGAGCTCGGAATCATCCGCAACCACTATGTCGGCCGCACCTTCATTCAGCCGACCGATTCCATCCGCCATATGGGCGTCAAGCTCAAGCACAACGCCAACCGCCGCATGATTGAGGGAAAGCGCGTGGTGCTCGTCGACGATTCGATCGTGCGCGGCACCACCAGCCAGAAGATCGTGCAGATGGTGCGCGATGCCGGCGCAAAGGAAGTGCATATGCGCATCGCCTCGCCGCCGACCCGCTCCTCATGCTTCTACGGCGTCGACACGCCGGAGACGGCGAAACTTTTGGCCTCGCGCATGTCGATCGAGGAGATGGCCGAGTTCATCCGGGTCGATTCGCTCGGCTTTCTGTCGATCGATGGGCTCTACCGAGCTGTCGGCGAAGCGCGCCGCGAAAACGAACAGCCGCAATTCTGCGACGCCTGCTTCACAGCCGAATATCCGACCCGCCTGCTCGACCACGAAGGCGCGGACAATGTCCGGACGCTCTCGCTGCTCGCCGCCGGCGGGCAGTAGTCTTTGCCGCCGCCGCCGGTGCTGTGAAGCATGGCGTTCGCGATCAAAGCAGAGGTTTGCGATCGGCGGGCAAAGACGTTCGCGTTCATTGCGCAAAAGACGATGTATGGCGGTAAGCATATCGCCGAAGGTGACACGATTTTCGTGTTCGCCAGCGAAAACGAGGGCGGGCAAGGCCTCATTGCGCGCGGCGTCGTCACTTCCGCCGAAGCGATCGCGAAGAAGCCCGGCATCGCCCGGCAAACACCGCGTGTGAGCCTCTCCATTAGACGCACAGCGCTCGCGGTGCGGTCGTTGGGGCGGAGCGAGCTCAAACATCTCACTGACTGGAATGACGGCCAGCCCGGGACTGAGCTCAATTTCAAATTCTATCGTCAGGCAACGAACAAGATCGTCGGCATCTCGGATGAAGCGGCCGCGTTCCTAAGCGCATTCTTTTAGCGCAATTAGCTGCTTGCGCTTTGGTAACCGCTATCCCCACGAATTTCGCCACTAGCCTAGCCGCGCCGCCGGCGCGGCTTCGCGCTTCCAGATGAAGCCCCGATGCACGGCCAGCCGCTCGCCCGGCCCGTGAACGGCCGCGTAGAGAAGTCCCGCCAGGAAGGTGAAGTGGTCGACGAAGAAGCCGAATTCGGCCTGGTTTCCTTCCCAGTGCGACGGGCCGTGGAAGGCGAAGGCCAGGAAGATCACATAGATGCCGGCGAGCAGCGCTGCTTCCGAAAAGAAGGCGCCGGTCAGGAAGGCCAGTACGATCGCCGTTTCGAATATGGCTGCGAGCCAGGCCAGAAGCAGCGGGAACGGAAATCCCGCCGCGGCGATGTAGCCGGCCGTGTCCGACATGCCCGCGAATTTGAAGCTTGCGGCCATCGCAAAGAGGCCGGCGAAGATCAGCCTTGCGACGAGGATTGCAACAGTCTTGCTCATTGGTTCCATTCTCCAGCGATGTGAATTTACACCTAGGACGCGAGGCAGCGCGCATTTCCGACATTAGCTTTCAAAAATTCCACTCTAAAGTGTGCCGTGACTCAGGTCGGATTTGCGAATCTGTATTCCAGGGTTCCGTTCGCGGCAAATAAGTCCTATCTGGGCCCTGTTCCGATACGCCCGAACTGGATGCCCGCATGATCCCCACCCCCGACCTCACCAACCGCGTCGCCCTCGTCACCGGCGCATCGCGCGGCATCGGCTATCATATCGCCAAGCAGATGGCGGCGGCGGGCGCGCATGTCGTTGCGGTCGCCCGCACTGTCGGCGGCCTGGAAGAGCTCGACGACGAGATCAAGGCCGAAAACGCCCGCACCGGCAAGGGTGAGGCGACGCTGGTGCCGCTCGATCTGACGGACATGGCCGGCATCGACCGGCTCGGCGGCGCCATCCACGAACGCTGGAAGAAGCTCGACATCCTCGTTGCCAATGCCGGTATCCTCGGCGTCATCGCGCCGATAGGCCATGTCGAGGCGAAGGTCTTCGAAAAGGTCATGGCGGTGAACGTCACCGGCACTTGGCGGCTGATCCGCTCGGTCGACCCGCTGCTGCGCGTGTCGGACGCCGGCCGCGCCATCATCATGTCGTCGGGCGCTGCGCATTCGGCGAAAGCCTTCTGGGCTCCCTACGCCGCCTCCAAGGCCGCCGTCGACGCGCTCGCCCGCTCCTGGGCCGACGAGACGAAAAACCTGCCGCTCAGAATCAATTGCGTCAATCCCGGCGGAACGCGCACCGCCATGCGCGCCCAGGCCTTTCCGGGCGAAAATCCCGAGACGCTGCCCACCCCGGCCGAAATCGCCGCCAAGATCATTCCGCTGGCCAGTCCGTCGCTCACGGAAACGGGGCTGCGATATGAGGCGCGTCAAGAGCGCTTCGTCACTTACCGGATGCCGGAATAGCGCCTCCGCCAACACGCGCTTGTGATTGGCCGGCCTCCGACGCCCTCCTAGTTTTCTCCCGGGCGGGTTGCATCCGGGAGGAATTTCAATGAAACGCAGCCTCTTTCTGGCGTCCGCGGCGTTCGCCGCGACCATCTCGCTCGCCGGCGCGCAAGACAACGCGATGAGCTTCTTCATCACCAGCCAAGGCCTCGGCAACGGCGCGGATCTCGGCGGTCTCGCCGGCGCAGACGCCCATTGCCAAAGCCTCGCCGAAGCGGCCGGATCGAGCGGCAAGACCTGGCGCGCCTATCTCTCGACCAGCAGCGAAAATGCAAAAGACCGCATCGGTTCCGGCCCCTGGTTCAATGCCAAGGGCGAGAAGATCGCCGACGACGTCGCCTCGCTGCACAGCGACGCCAACAACATCACCAAGGAGACCGCGCTCAACGAAAAAGGCGAGGTGGTCAGCGGCCGCGGCGACGAGCCGAACCGGCACGACATCCTGACCGGCTCCATGCCGGACGGCACGGTGGCGGCGGACCAGACCTGCGGCGACTGGACCCTAGGCGGCGCGGAAGGCGTGGCCATGGTTGGTCACCATGATCGCATGGGCCTCGACGATTCGGCTGCGGCCAAATCGTGGAACTCGTCGCATCCTTCGCGCGGCGGCTGCAGCCAGGAAGCACTCAGGAGCACGGGCGGTGACGGCCTGTTCTACTGCTTCGCCACGAACTGATCCGGCGCTCGCTCACATCCGCGCTGCAGGCCGGTGCGGCTCGGCGGTCACATAGAGTTCCGGTTTCTGGTTGATGGTCTGGAACACCACGCAATAGCGCTCGGTCAGCTTTATCAGCGTGTCGATGCGGTCCTGCGGCTCGTCGGTGTCCAGTTCGAAGCGCAGCCGGATGGCGCGAAAGCCGACCGGCGCATCCTTGGCGACGCCCAGCGTTCCGCGAAAATCGAGATCGCCTTCAGCCTCGACCTTCGCGCCGTCGAGCCGGAATTCCAGCGCGGTCGCCACTGCCTTCAGCGTCACGCCGGCGCACGCCACCAGCGCCTCCAAAAGCATGTCGCCGGAGCAGAGTTCGAGCCCCGAGCCGCCTGTCGCCGGATGCAGCCCGGCGACTGCGATCGCCCTGCCGGTCTCGACCTTGCAAGCGATCGCCTGATCGTCGATCGAGCCTTTGGCGCGCAGTGTGATCACCGCGCTTTCGGCATTGTCGCGATAAGCCTGCTTCAGCGGCCCCTGCACCGATTTCAGTTCCGCCGCGTCCATGGCTGTCCTCCTTCGCTTGGACCTGCATGCTAGAGCATGATCCCGAAAAGGTGCAGACTTTTCGGACAAGGTCATGCGGCCATCGCCGCAGCTGCTGCCCCAACGTTCGCCGCCCGCTGGCGCTGCTTGCCAAATCGGCACGGCCCTATAGCTGATCCTGCCAACCCGACGTTCTGCGTTTGTCGAACGCCCCAGGAACCCAGCCGCATGGCCGACGCCGCCATTCTCGACACGCGCGAACGGGTCTATGCGGGCATCGTGCTCACCAGCCTCGCCTATTTCCTGTTTTCCCTGCAGGACGCGTCGATCAAGCTGCTGGTCACCGGCATCACCGTATGGCAGATCCTCTTCTTTCGCAGCGCCACTATTCTCGCCGGCTGCGCCGTCATAGGCGGCCGCAAGCTCTTCGAAGAATCGCTGCGCTCGCCCATCGTCAGGCCGATGCTGCTCCGCAGCTTCATCATCCTCGCCGCCTGGCTCTGCTACTACACGGCGGCAAAGGACCTGCAACTCGCCGAACTGACCACGATCTATTTCGCCGCCCCGATCATCGTCACGGTGCTCTCCATCGTCATCCTCGGCGAAGATGTGCCTCTGGCCAGATGGATCGCCGTTCTTGTCGGCTTCGCGGGGGTCTTCATAGCCTGTGACCCCGCCCGGCTCGGCCTGTCTCTGCCGGTGGCGCTGGTGCTCGCGGCGGCTTTCCTGTGGGCCATGTCTATCGTGCTGCTGCGCAAGATCGCGCTGCAGGAAAGGACGCTGATCCAGCTCGTCCTCAACAACGGCTTCTTTCTGGTCATCGCCGGCATCCCGCTCCTCTATCTCTGGCAGACGCCTGCGGCCGGCGAATGGCTGTTGCTGGTCGGCGTCGGCGTGCTCGGCGGGATGGCGCAATTCGCACTGTTCGAAGGCATGAAGCGCGCGCCGGTCTCCATAATCGCACCGTTCGAATACACCTCGCTGGTCTGGTCCTTCGTGCTCGGCTACCTGATCTGGGGCGACATTGCCCGGCGCGAGGTGTTCATCGGCGCCGCGCTGATCTTTTCGGCTGGCCTCATCATCATCGCCACCGAACATTTCCGCAAACGCCCGGTTTGATGCGCGAACTGCTGACAGCGGGCTGTCAGCAGCGGTGCGATAAATGATGAGATCAGGCTGAGCGGGGCAGGCATGACGACAGGGCTTGAGGAACAGAAGGGACGGATGCTCGGCGTCGCGCTGGTCACGTGCTCGGCCGCCGTCTTCGGCCTGGCGGGCGTTCTCACCAAGTCGATCGAAACCGACCCGCTAACCATCAATTGCTGGCGCGGGCTGGTCGGCGCATTGCTGATAACAGCCTATGTCTTCTGGCGGCGCTCCCGCGAGGCCGCGCCGCGGCCGCTCAGGCTCGGCTGGCGCGGCTGGTTGATGGCGATTGTCGGAGCTGCCGCCAGTGTCGCATTCATCGCCGCGTTCAAGAACACCTACGTCGCCAATGTCGCGATCATCTATGCGACCGCGCCCTTCGTGGCGGCGCTGCTCGGCTGGCTCCTGGTGCGCGAAAAGATCCGCTCGCAAACCATGCTGGCGGCCGCCCTGTCGCTCGCGGGCGTCGGGCTGATGGTGTTTGCCGGGATCGGCACCGGCCGGCCATTCGGCGACGGGCTCGCGCTGCTCATGACGTTCGGCAGCGCCCTCTACATGGTGCTGATCCGCAAATTCCGCGACACGCCGGTGGTCTGGGCCGGCGCGGTATCGGCCTTCCTCCTTTTCGGGCTCGGCTGGTTCGTCACCGATCCGCTGGCCGTCACCACGCGCGATGCGATCCTGCTTGCGGCCTTCGGTGCATCCTTCGCGCTGGCCTCTGTGCTCTGGACGGAAGGCTCGCGGCTTATCCCAGCCGCCGAAGCCGGCCTGCTCGGCTCCGCCGAGGTGCCCTTCGCGATCTTGTTCGGCTGGCTTTTCCTGGCCGAATTTCCACCCGTCGCCAGTCTGGTCGGCGGCGCTGTTGTGCTGGCCGCGGTCTTCGCACATGCCGGCCGTGACCTCTCACTGGCGCGTGCCGCTTCGGCAGATTCAAAAAAATGCACGGCCGCGAAAAAAATTTGATTTTGGCCGGAACCTTCTTCGGCGTCGGCTGTTGTAGGCGCATGGACGGGCTGTCCCCATGCCCAAACCCCCTCGCCCGTCCCTATTACTCAAGCCGGCCGCGAGGCCGGCTTTTTCTTTGGCTGCGCGAGCCCTGACCCATTATGGCCAAGCCGCGCCTCATCTTTTCCCGGCCACATGAGATGCCGTTGTGGATGGAATTCACTCCCGTTCCGGCCAAAACGAAGAAATATCGCTTGCGCAACAATGGCTTGTAAGATTCTTCAGGAATCTTCACCCTCCTGTTTGTTCACACCCCCTGGCGCTGCCCGCATACTCCGTCCCGGCAGCTTGCTGGTGGGGACGGGTGTACACGACCGGCATCCAGGCAAGTGTGGCGCCGGAGACGATACCCGCTGGGTCGCGCGGATCGCTCCGGCCCCGGGTCGCGCCTGTGCGCCCGCGCTCCGTCCCAGCATACCAGGACAGGAGCGATGGGCCGGACAGCGATCAGGGGAGAAAACGCCGGCGGCGCATGGCAGCGCGTCAACTAATTAAAATTGATTAGGCGTCGTTGCCATGCGCCGCTCCCCACAATGGCCAGACGCGAGAGCGGGCGTGGCGACGGAGAAGCTTGCGCCCAAGAACGCCCTCACGGTTTGCTTCGCCCACCCGATCCGCCGCGCGGATCGACCCTCCCCTCAACGGGAGCGAATACCCCGGAGACACCGCATTGACGTTCCCACAGCTTCGTCTAGTTTTCTCTGTCGCGGTGTCCGCTGGCGGCGTGACAATGCGTTGGGAGGTTGCGGCATGATCCTGACCAGCCTTACTCTGCTCGCACTTGCGCTTGCCTACGCGGCCTTCGCCTTGCTGCAGAAGCTGCGCCTTGGCCTCAGCGTGCATCAGGCGCTGCTCTATGTGCCGCTCAAACTCGCCTACCGCATCCAGGACCAGGCGATGCGCGAGGTCCACAAGGCGCCCCGGCCGGTGATCTATGTGGTGACGCACCAGTCGCGCCTCGACCCGGCGCTGATGCTGGCGCTGCTGCCTGAAAACACACTGCATATCCTCGACGAATGGTCGGCGAAGTCGCCCTGGCTCGAGCCTTGGCGGGAGCTTTCCCGCACCATCGCCTTCAACGCCGAGCATGTTTTCGTCAGCCGCCGCCTCGTCCGCGTGCTGAAAGGCAATGGCAGGCTGGCGGTGTATATCCCCGACAATGTCGAGCCGGACGTCAAATCGTTCCGCCTTTACCGCGCGGTGGCGCGCATCGCCATGCAGGCCGACGCCCGCATCGTGCCGGTCTTCGTCGGCGGCGCGCGGTATCTTCCGTTCTCGCTGACGCCCGCGGAAAAGGCGCCGCGCCGGCTGTTCCCGCGTCTGACGATCACCACACTGCCGCCGATCACCATCGCCGAGCTGACGGTCCGGTCGGGCGTGCAGTCTTCGCCCGCCTCGATTGCCCTCTTCGACCGCGTGGCGGAAGTCCGCTTCGCCGCCGCCGATCTCGACCGCACCCTGTTCCAGGCAATCCGCGACGCCGCCGATCGCTACGGATCGGGCCACCCCATCGTCGAGGACGTGGTCAGCGGCTCGATGAGCTACAAGCGCCTGTTCATCGGCGCACGCGTGCTCGGCGGCCGTTTTTCCGCCTCCACCGCGCCCGGCGAGGCGGTCGGCATCCTGCTTCCCAACACCAACGGCGTCGTGCTGTCGCTGCTCGCCTTGATGTCGGCCGGACGCGTCGCCGCCATGATCAACTATACGGCCGGCCCCGCCAGCGTCACCGCGGCGGTGCGCACGGCGCTCATCCGGACGGTCGTGTCTTCTCGCGCCTTCATCGCCAAGGCCGGACTTGCCGACATCGTAGAGGCCGCCGAGGCGGGCGGCGCGACATTCGTCTGGCTGGAGGAGTTGCGCGACAGCGCAACGCCGGCCGAAAAACTTGCCGCCGCCCTGCAATGGCGGCGTCCGCTCGTCCCGCAGGAGAATTCCGCAAAACCCGCGGTAATCCTGTTCACCTCCGGCTCCGAGGGCTCGCCGAAAGCGGTCGTGCTGTCACACCGCAATCTGCTCGCCAACGCCGCTCAGGTCGAGGCGCGGCTCTCGATTTCACCTGAGGACAAGCTCCTGAACGTGCTGCCGGTCTTCCACTCGTTCGGGCTGACCGGTGGGACGATCCTGCCGCTAGTCACCGGCGTCCGGCTGTTCCTCTACCCCTCGCCGCTTCACTACAAACTCATTCCGGAGGTCGCCGCGAAGGTGCGGCCGACCTGCATGTTCGGCACCGATACCTTCCTGTCGGCCTACGCCAAGACCGCCGACGACGACGATTTCTCCAGCCTGCGCTTCGCCGTCTCCGGCGCCGAGAGCGTCAGGAGGGAGACCCGCCGCATCTGGCGCGAGCGCTTCGGCGCGGAGATCATCGAGGGTTTTGGCCTGACCGAGGCAGCGCCGGTAGTCGCCGTCAATTCGGCGACACATACCCGCGAAGGCACGGTTGGCCGGCTGCTGCCGGGCATGCGCATGCGGCTGGAGCCGGTCGAAGGCGTTGCCGAGGGAGGCCGCCTGTGCCTTAGCGGCCCCAACATCATGCTCGGCTATATGAGCGTCGACCGGCCCGGCGAGTTGCAGCCGCTTGCGGGCGGCTGGCTCGACAGCGGCGACATCGTCTCGGCTGATCGCGATGGCTTCATCACCATTCGCGGCCGCGCCAAGCGCTTCGCCAAGATCGCCGGCGAGATGGTCTCGCTGGGCGCGGTGGAAATGCTTGTGCAGGCGCTGTGGCCGGAGGAGCGCCACGCCGTCGTCTCGGTGCCCGACAAGCGTCGCGGCGAACGCATCGTGCTGGTCACCACGGCCGGAGACGCCGATCCCAACAAATTGCGGCAATACGGCAAGGAGGCAGGTGCGGCCGAACTGATGGTGCCGCAGGACATCATCAAAGTCGCGGAAATCCCGGTGCTCGGATCAGGCAAGACCGATTATGCGTCGGCGCGACATCTGGCGCTCGAGCGGCTGGGGCTCAGCGCCGCCGCCTGATCACTCATTCGAAGGCTCCGCAGCCTTCGCCTCCTCAAGCTTGGCCCGCCGCGAATAGGCGCGCGCGCTGAGCGGCAGGAACACGAGATAGGCGATCACCGAAACCGCGAGTGTCTGCCAAGTGTAGGTCGATAACAACAACACGACGAACACGACGGCCAGCATCCCCGGCAGCACCTTGTCACGGGGTATCCTGAATTTCTTGCCGGAATAGATCGGCAGACGGCTGACCAAGAGGATCGCGATCAGGACGGTGAAGCCGGAACTGATGAAAGCGACCGTGCGGCCGGGCTCGATGGCGCCGATGAAGACCAGATAGATGGGAAGAAGCACGACCACGGCTCCAGCCGGCGCCGGCACGCCGACGAAATATTCCGCCTGCCAGGCAGGGCGGCTCAAATCCTCGTCGAGGACATTGAACCGGGCGAGTCTCAAGCCGCAGGCTATGGCGAACAGCAGTGCTGCAATCCAGCCCGGCGAGCCGGCTTGGTCGAGCAGGAAGGCGTAGAGAACCAGCGCCGGGGCCACGCCGAAGTTGACGATGTCGGCCAGCGAATCCATCTGCGCGCCGAATTTCGACGTCGCCTTGAGCATCCGTGCGATGCGGCCGTCTATGCCGTCCAGGAAGGCGGCGACCAGCACCATAACCACCGCCGTCTCGAACCGGTGCTCGAAGGCCAGCCTTATGCCGGACAGGCCGGCGCAAATGGCGAGCACCGTGATCAGATTGGGCAAGACCATGCGCAGCGGGATTTCGCGAATGCGCGGGCCGCCCCGGCCATGCGGCTCGAATGGCTGGAAAGGCGCGGCCATTGCTCAGGAAACCCGCACAAGCGGCGTGGCCGCGCCGCCGCCGAATTCGGCGACCACCGTTTCGCCGGCGACCGCAGTCTGCCCGACCGCAACGCGCGGCGTCGCGTCGAGCGGCAGGAACACGTCGACCCGCGATCCGAAGCGAATCAGGCCGATGCGCTCGCCGACCGCGACATTGCCGTTCGCCTCGGCGAAACAGACGATCCGCCTTGCGACCAGCCCGGCGATCTGCACGGCGGCGACGGTGCCGTTGGGGCTTTCGATGACGAGACCGTTGCGCTCGTTCTCGCTGCTCGCTTTGTCCAGCTCGGCATTGAGGAACTTGCCCGGCCGATGCTCGATGCGGGTGATGCGCCCGCGCACCGGCGAGCGGTTCACATGGCAGGAGAAGACGTTCATGAATACGGAAATCCGCGTCATCTCCGCCGTTCCGAGGCCGAGTTCGCGCGGCGGAACCGCCGGGCCTACTGCCGAAACCACGCCGTCGGCAGGGCTGATCACCAGCCGGTCGTCGACCGGCGTGACACGTTCGGGATCGCGGAAGAAATAGGCGCACCAGCCGGTCAGGATTAGGCCGATCCAGAACAGGCTTGTCGAGAACAGGCCAAGAATCAGCGTGACGCCTGCGAAAGCGCCGATGAAGGGATAGCCTTCGCGGTGTATCGGCACGAAAACGTTCTTGACGGTGTCGACGAGGCTCATCGCGCGCGGGCGGCTCCGGTTGAATGCCGGTCTGCTTAGCCGAAAGCGCCGCCCGCCGCAACGCGGCAATCCGGGAGGCGCTTGTCCGCCGCTCAGAGCTCGGCTGTGCGGCGGCGGACCACGATACCGAATTCGTCGGCTTCCCTGGCGATGCGCAGGCGCTCCTCGGCTTCGGTTGCTTCGCGCTGGCGATCCCACATGGAGGCGTAGAGGCCCCTTTGGCGCAGCAGGTCGGCATGGGTGCCGCGTTCCGCGATTTCGCCGTCCTTGAGCACTATGATCTCGTCCGCCGAAATCACCGTCGACAAGCGATGGGCAATGACTATGGTCGTGCGTCCGCGGCTGACCATGTCGAGCGCGGCCTGGATCTCCTGCTCGGTATGCGTGTCGAGCGCCGAGGTCGCCTCGTCGAGCATCAGGATCGGCGGGGCCTTCAGGATGGTGCGGGCGATCGCCACGCGCTGCTTTTCGCCGCCTGACAGCTTCAGCCCGCGTTCGCCAACCATCGATTTGTAGCCGCCCGGCAGGCTCTCTATGAACCCGCCGATCTGCGCGAGTTCGGCGGCCTTCTGCACCTCTTCGTCGGTCGCGTCGGTTCGGCCGTAGCGAACATTGTAGGCGATGGTGTCGTTGAACAGCACTGTGTCCTGCGGCACCATGCCGATGGCGGCGCGCAGGCTCTCCTGGGTAACGTCGCGAATGTCCTGCCCGTCGATCAGGATCGCCCCGCGCTGAATGTCGTAGAAACGGAAGAGGAGCCGCGAGATGGTCGACTTGCCCGCGCCGGACGGTCCGACAATGGCGATGGTTTTGCCGGCCGGAACCTCGAAGCTGACGCCCTTCAGGATCTGCCGGTTGGCGTCGTAGGAGAAATGTACATCGCGAAACTCGACCTTGCCTTCGGTGACGGCCAGCGGTTTTGCTTCCGGCCGGTCGACCACCTCCTGCTTCACGTCCAGCAGGTCGAACATCTGCTCGATGTCGGTCAGGCCCTGCCGGATTTCGCGGTAGATGAAGCCGATGAAATTGAGCGGCACCGAAAGCTGCATCAGCATGGCGTTGATGAAGACGAAATCGCCGATCGTCTGCGTTCCGGCCATGACTTCGAGAGCAGACAGGCACATGACAATGAGCATGCCGCCGCCGAAGATGACGCCCTGCCCGAAGTTCAGCCAGCCGAGCGATGTCCAGGTTCTCGTCGCCGCAGCCTCGTATCGCGCCATGGAGCCGTCGAAACGCTGAGCCTCCATGCGCTCATTGTTGAAATACTTCACCGTTTCGAAATTGAGCAGCGAATCGATCGCCTTGGTGTTGGCGTCTGTGTCGCTGTCGTTCATTTCGCGGCGGATGGCGATGCGCCAGTCGCTCGCCCAGACGGTGAACCAGGTGTAGGCCGCCACCGTGACGGCCACGACCAGCACGTAGACCCAGCCATAGGCGAGCGCGAAGATCACCGCCGTCAGCGCGAATTCCAGCACCGTCGGAACTGTATTCAGGATGGTGAAACGGACGATGGTCTCGATGCCCTTGGTGCCGCGCTCGATGATCCTCGACAGGCCGCCGGTGCGCCGCTCCAGATGAAAGCGCAGCGACAGATCGTGCATGTGCACGAAGGTGCGGTAGGCAAGTTGGCGGACGGCATGCTGGCCGACACGGGCAAACAGCGCATCGCGCAGTTGGTTCAACCCGACCTGCACGATACGGACGATGTTGTAGGCAATGACCAGCGCTACCGGGCCGAGCATGAAATCGGGCAGAGGCGGCGGCGCCTTGGCGTCACCTACCAGCGCGTCTGTCGCCCATTTGAAAAAATACGGCACCGCCACAAGCACGAGCTTGGCGACAAACAGGAACACCGTCGCCCACACCACCCGCGCCTTCAAGTCGATGCGGTCGGCCGGCCACATATAAGGCCACAGATTGAGCAGGGTTCTGAACGTCGAGCCTGCGGATACGGTCTTTGCCACTAGGTCTTTGCCTTTGATTTGTCAGCGGACATGGTCTTGCCGGAAAGTCCGCGACTTTCGGGATTATGCCGGCTGGCTAGAACAGCAGGTTTCGACGAGGCCGGCGACGGAGGCGGAGATGCCCGCCAAAGCCTCGCGGTCGATTTCGTAGAGCGAGCGCTGCCTTTCCGCCGAAAACCGCACCAGCCCTGCTTCGACCAGCACCTTCAGGTGCTGCGATACGGTCGACTGCGCCAGGTCCAGTTGCTGGACGACGTCCTTGCAGCAGCAGGCGCGGTTGCCGGAAAGATGCTTCAGGATTTCAATGCGGGCCGGATGCGACAAAGCCGCGAGTTTCGCCGCCAGCGCCTTGGCCGACGCGGAACCGCATTCCTTGAATTCGGTGGAAGGAGAAACGTTCATCGTTTATCGACGATAGACGATGAAACGCTCGATCGCAAGAGCGGCGCAATCACTGCGTGGTGGTCGTGACCGCCTGCCCGCCGATGGCCTTCATGTCGGCTTCCTCGCCTTCACTGGTCTTTTCGGGAACCTTAAATACTTGCCCCGGCCAGATGCGGTCGGGATCGCTGATTTGTTCCTGATTGGCCAGATAGATCGTCGAGTAGCGCACGCCCTTCCCATAGACGCGGCGAGAAATCCGCCACAGGGAGTCGCCGCGCCGGATGATGACAGCGCCAGGTACGCTTTCGAGCTTCGGTGCGAGCCGGGTGGCTTCCGGCGCGGCCGCAATCTCGGCACCCGTTGCAGGTTTCGCCGTCTCAGCCTCTGCGGAAGTAGTCGGCGTCGATTCGGAAGCAGGCGCGGTCGTAGTCCCGGCGGGAGCGGTGGCCGATTGCTCCGTAGGCTGAGTTGACGGCGCATCCGCTTCCGCGGTTGCGGGCGGAGTGGGCACGGCAGGCTGTGAAGCCTCAGTGCCCGAAGCGGTGGGCGGCGAAGCCTCGGCCGTAGCCGAAGGAGCAGCGGACGGCGTTGCGTCTGGCTCGATCGGCGCTTCGGCGGAAGCTCGCCCGTTGGCTCCGGCCGAAGGGTCATTCGGGGTCGGTGCGGTGGGGGCGGACTGCGGCTCTGCTACATCTGGTGCAGCAGCGGCGGACCGATCCGCGCCGGTTGCGGGGGCTTCAGCCTGCGGCGTGACGGACGGCGCTACCGCGGCAAGATTTTCGCCCTCCTCGCGCTCGAACGGCACCGCCGCGCGCGCGGCGACCTTGACGCCGTCCGGCTCCAGCGCGTCGGCGCGGATGATATAGTCGCCGACAGGCAAGTCACGCTCGGTCTCGATCAGGAAGCGGCCGCTCGGCGAGGCATCTGCGTCCCCCAGCAATATGTCGTTCGCATAGACGCGCACCTTGCGGCCGGGATCGGCCACGCCAGCGACAAAAACCTTGCGCCCTTCGATCTCGACCGCCTCGACTGTGACCTGCGGCTCGCCGGAAGGCGCGCTCGGTGTGAGTTCGACCGGTTCCTGATCGGGCTTCGCCGCTGCGACCTGTTCGTCCGGCTTGTCTGGCGCGGCTTCGGTTGGCGCCGGTTCGGGTTCTTGCGCCGCAGCCGGCTGCTCGGCCGGCGGCGCTTCCTCGGCGGGCGCCTCCACTTCCGCCGAAGCGGACGCCTCAGGTCCGCCGCTCGCGGGTTTTTCCTCTGGAGCAGCCGGAGCCGCCTCGGCCGAGGCTGGCGCTTCCGGAGCAGCGGCATCGCCGCTTAGCGGCGGCGCGGGCTGCGGTTCGGGAACCGTAATCAGCTTGCTCGGCTCGCCCGGCTTTTCGACCAGCGCCAGCACCTGTCCGTCCGGCTTATCGGGAATTGATACGACGGCGGTTTCCAGCGAGGTGGCGACCACATTGTCGGGCGCGGTCGAGCGCAGCACGATCTGG
Source organism: Mesorhizobium sp. WSM2240 (assembly GCF_040438645.1). Lineage (NCBI taxonomy): Bacteria > Pseudomonadati > Pseudomonadota > Alphaproteobacteria > Hyphomicrobiales > Phyllobacteriaceae > Mesorhizobium > Mesorhizobium sp. WSM2240. Next base: position 1,698,469 of record NZ_CP159253.1, on the reverse strand, counting down.
TATCCGCCAGGCTTCAGCGGCTCGTCGATGACGACGGCGAAGTCGCCGTCCGGCCCGGCCACTGCGTTGCCGATAACGCGTGCGCCGGTCACGATCTCAACGGTGGCTCCCGCAGCCGCCTCGCCGGCAATGACGATCGAACCATCGCCCTCGACGCGCACCACATCGAAAGAAGGCGGAAGAACTTCCCCCTCAGTCGAAGCGCCAGCAGCCGGCGCACTGGCTGCAGGAGTGCCCGCGGAGGGGGCGTTTGCGGCCGGCGGCTGCGGCAGCCGGGAGGATTTGGGATTAGCCTCGGATGTTCCGGGAACCGGAGCAGCGGCAAGCTTCGGGGCCTCGCCGCCAAGATAGGGGTCGAACACGCCCGACACATAGGCCACCCCGCCCGCGGCGGCCGCGCCGCCCGCGAGAAACAGAAGAGCCTTAATCGGTGTCAACGCCATATTTGCTTGCCCCTTAGCCGCCTCAGCCGGGTCTAGCCTGTTTTAGCCCAATCGACAAGAAAAAGCCCCTGTTGAGACTTGACCACGGTTACATAGGCAATCACCAATCAATTGCATGAACACGATTCGATCCGTCTGCGTCTATTGCGGCTCTTCGACCGGCCGCAGCGACGTCTACATGAAGGCGGGCCACGTCCTCGGACGCTCGATCGCCGAGGCAGGCCTGCGCCTCGTCTATGGCGGCGGCACGAAAGGCATAATGGGCGCCGTCGCCGATAGCGCACTGCGTGCCGGAGGCAAGGTGACGGGCATCATCCCGCGCTTCCTCGTCAATCGGGAAGCGACCGAACCCGCGCTCGGTAGACTGGACGAGCTTGTCATCACCGAGAACATGCATCAGCGCAAGCATACGATGTTCGAGAAATCCGACGCCTTTGTGGCGCTGCCCGGGGGCATCGGAACCGTCGAGGAGATCGTCGAGATCATGACCTGGGCCCAACTCGGTCATCACCGCAAGCCGATCGTCTTCGCCAATATCAACGGCTTCTGGGATCCGATGATGATCCTGATCGATCACATGCGCGCCGAAGGTTTCGTCCACACGTCGCATCTGGTCAGGCCGCTGGTGATCGGCCGCGCCGAGGCGGTCGTTGCCGCGCTCCTGACCGAGGGCGCAGCGGTTGACGCCCCTACCGCAGGCGTCCCGTCCGTCATCGAGAAAATGTAGGCTGTTCCCGCTGCCGGGAACCGACCTGTCTCTTGCTTGTTGGAAGATTTTCCAAGCCTGAACGAGGAGGTTCCGATGTATGTCGATGGTTTTGTGCTGGCCGTCCCGGCGGATAGGATCGAGGACTACAGGAAGATGGCCCAAAAGGCCGGTGATGTGTGGATGGAACACGGCGCGCTGTCCTTTGTCGAATGCGTCGCCGAAGATGTGCCCTACGGCGAGCTCACATCGTTTCCGCGTGCGGTACAGCAGAAGGACGGCGAGACCGTCGTATTCTCCTGGATCACTTACAAATCGCGTGAAGACCGCGACGCCATCAACGAGAAGGTGATGGCTGATCCGCGGCTCAATATGGACATGAAGGATTCACCCTTCGACGGCAAGCGCATGATCTATGGCGGCTTCCGGACGCTGGTCGAGCTTGAGCGGGGTTAGCCCGCGACCGGCCGGCGGAAGAACATCGACCAGGAATAGATCGCAAGCGCGGACCAGATCATCGCGAACGCGATTGCACGGGTGCTGCTGAACGGTTCCTGGAAGATGAATATCGCGATCACGAAGATCATCGTCGGCGCGATATACTGCATGATGCCGATCGTCGACAGCCGAAGCAGCTTCGCGCCGTTCGCATAAAGAATGAGCGGCACCGCCGTAACCAGGCCGCAGCCAAGAAGAAGCCAGATATCGACGGCTCCGGTTCGTCCGAAATGGCCGGCGCCTGAAGCTCCCAGCCAGCCGATATAGGCGATTGCCGGTATGCTCAGCACGAGTATCTCGAGGAAGAAACCCTGTGCAGGACCGATCGGCAGCGTCTTCTTGAAGAACGCGTAAAAACCCCAGCTGAGCGCCAACGCTATCGAGACCCAGGGCAGGCCGCCGGCCTCCCATGTCAGCAGCGCCACCGCCGCCACCGCGAGCGCGATCGCCGCGATCTGAGCGCGGCTCAGTTTCTCGCCGAGGAGCACGGCGCCGAGAAAGACGCTGAACAGCGGATTGATATAGTAACCGAGCGCGGTTTCCAGCGCCCGGTCGGCGCCGATGGCCCAGACATAGACGCCCCAGTTCACGGTGATCAGCGCGGCGGTGAGCCCGCCCATGGCCAGCGTGCGCGGGGAACGCAGCGCCATCTTGATATCGGCGGTACGGCCCATCCAGATCAGCAGCGCTCCGGCAACCGGGACCGACCAGATGACGCGGTGCGCCACCACTTCCGTCGCCGGAATATGCGCCACCGCCTTCATGTAGAAGGGCAGGAATCCCCAAAGAAGATAGGCTGACAGCGCGAACAGAAATCCACGCGTAGCGCTGTCTCGGGCGGTCAGGGTCTCTGTCGTCATCGGGATCATATGGGCCGCAGTTCGGCGGAGCACCATTTCAATTTTCTGATGCGCCGTGGCGTTTCGCTTATGGGTGGCGCTACTCTGCCGCGACCAGCCCGGCCATGTCGCGGTTCTTCATCAGCTTGAAGACGATCGAATCCATCAATGCCTGGAACGATGCGTCGATGATGTTGTCCGACACCCCGACCGTCCACCAGCGTCCGCCAGCGGCGTCGCGCGATTCGATCAGCACGCGGGTGACCGCCTCGGTGCCGCCGTTGAGGATACGCACCTTGTAGTCGACCAGTTCGAGATCGCCTATCTCGTGCTGGAACTTGCCGAGATCCTTGCGCAGCGCCAAATCGAGCGCGTTGACCGGGCCATGACCCTCGGCTACCGACATCTTCTCCTCGCCGTCGACCAGCACCTTCACGATAGCTTCCGATACGGTCTTCAGCTGGCCGTTGGCGTCGAACCGCCGCTCGACCATGCAGCGGAACGAGGTGACGCGGAAGAACTCCGGTACGGTGTGCAGCATTTTGCGCGCCAGAAGCTCGAAGCTCGCATCAGCGCCCTCATAGGCGTAGCCCTCGGCCTCGCGCTCCTTGACCAGGCTGATCAGTGCATCGAGCCGGTGGCCTTCCCGCGGGACGTCGATGCCGCGCCGCTTCAGCTCGGCGACGAAATTCGCCTTGCCGCCCTGGTCAGAGACCATCACCTTGCGACGGTTGCCGACCGCCTCTGGCGGCACATGCTCGTAGGTCGCGGGATCCTTGGCCAGCGCCGAAGCGTGGATGCCGGCCTTGGTGGCGAAGGCCGATATGCCGACATATGGCGCCTGGGCTTCCGGCGCACGGTTGAGCAATTCGTCGAACGCGCGGGACAAGCGCGATATACCCGCCAGCGCCTCGGCCGAGATGCCGGTTTCGAAGCGTTGGGAGAAGGCTGGCTTCAGGACCAGCGTCGGGATGATGGAAATGAGATTGGCGTTGCCGCAGCGTTCACCGATGCCGTTCAGCGTGCCCTGGATCTGGCGCACGCCCGCCTCGACCGCAGCCAGCGAATTGGCGACCGCCTGGCCGGTGTCGTCGTGGGCGTGGATGCCAAGGTTTTCGCCCGGAATGCCCAACGCGATCACCTTTGCGACGACGTCGCGGACTTCCGACGGCAGCGTGCCGCCATTGGTGTCGCACAGGACCACCCAGCGTGCGCCTGCGTCATATGCCGCCTTCGCACAGGCCAGCGCATAATCCGGATTGGCCTTGAACCCGTCGAAGAAATGCTCGCAATCGACCAGCGCCTCCTTGCTGGCGGCGCGGGCTGCTTCCACAGAGGCAGCAATGGATTCCAAATTCTCCTCGTTGGTGCAGCCCAGAGCCACGCGCACATGATAATCCCAGCTCTTGGCAACGAAGCAGATTGCGTCGGATTTCGACTGGACGAGCGCGGCAAGGCCGGGATCGTTGGAAGCCGACACCCCTGCCCGCTTGGTCATGCCGAAGGCGACGAATTTTGCATTCGCAGTGCGTTTTTCGCTGAAAAACGCCGTGTCGGTCGGGTTCGCGCCGGGATAGCCGCCCTCGACATAGTCCATGCCAAACTCGTCGAGCAGCTTCGCGATGGCGATCTTGTCCTCGACGGAAAAGTCCACGCCCGGCGTCTGCTGACCGTCGCGCAGCGTGGTGTCGAAGAGGTGGATGCGGTGCTTGGTCATGGCGCGGCTCGGTTCACGTGGCCTTCCCCGCAAACCTGTCGGTCGCGCGGATCAACCGGTCGAGAATGCCCGGCTCGGTAAATGCGTGCCCCGCCCCCTCGATCAGGTGGAACTCCGCTTCCGGCCAAGCCTTGTGCAGCGCCCAGGCAAATCTCGCCGGGCACGGCATGTCGTAGCGGCCGTGGACGATCACGCCCGGAATATCCTTGAGTTTTCCTGCGTCGCGGATCAGTTGGCCCTCTTCGAGCCAACCGGCATGGACGAAATAGTGATTCTCGATCCGGGCGAAGGCTATGGCGAAATCATCCTCGCCGAACTTGCCGCTGGTCTCCGGCTCGGGCAGCAGCGTGATCGTCTCGCCTTCCCACAGGCTCCACGCCCGTGCCGCTTCGATCTGCGCTTGCCGATCATCGCCGACCAGACGCTTGCGATAGGCAGCCATCATGTCGCCGCGCTCGGCCTCCGGAATGGGCGCTACGAAGCGCTCCCACTTGTCCGGGAACATTTCCGACACGCCGAACTGATAGTACCAGGCGAGCTCGGCCTTGGTCAGCGTGTAGATGCCCCGCACCACCAGTTCCGAAACCCGTTCCGGATGCGTCTGCGCATAGGCGAGCGCAAGCGTCGAACCCCACGAGCCGCCGAACACCAGCCATTTGTCGAAGCCGGCCATCCCGCGCAGCCGCTCTATGTCGGCGACCAGATGCCAGGTCGTATTGGCCTCCAGCCCGGCATGTGGCGTCGACTTTCCGCAGCCGCGCTGGTCGAACAGGATCACGTCGTAGAGTTTCGGATCGAATACCCTCCGCTGCTTGGGCGAGGAGCCCCCGCCCGGCCCGCCATGCAGGAACACCGCCGGCTTGGCGCCGCGCGTTCCGACGCGCTCCCAATAGATCGTGTGGCCGTCGCCAACGTCGAGCATGCCGGTCTCGAAGGGCTCGATTTCGGGATAGAAGGTGCGCAATTCGGCCGTCATGATCTCGCTTCTCTGGAATGCGGTTGGTCGGTGTCGTGGTCGGGATGCTGGTGGCTTTCGACCGAAGCCAGGAACGCGTCGCTGGCGGCCTGTTCGCCCGGCGGACGGCCGGGCAACCGGTGGAGTTCGTCATAGATCGGCAGCTTGTCGGCCGGATTGAGCTGGACGGTGGGCGGCGCGAGGTTAGGATCGTCCAGCGCACCGATCGCCACGTCGATGCCGCCCTCATATTCATAGGTCAGCGGCGTACCACAGGCGGCGCAGAAGCCGCGCCTGGCGACATTGGAACTCGCGAAACGTCTCGGTTCGCCGCGCGTCCACTCCAGGCCCTTCGCCGTGACCAGCGGGCCAAAGAACCCGCCGAACGCCTTCTGGCACATCCGGCAATGGCAGATCGAGGCGCGGCCGAGGCCGGTCACCCGGAAACGCACCGCGCCGCACTGGCAGCCTCCGGTGATCCTTGCGGCGCTCATGTGCGGCCCTTCGGCGGCCAGCTTTCCGTGTCGTGGTCCGGGTGCTGATAGGAGACGAGATGGGCCAAGTAGGAGCTTGCCTCCTCGTCGGTGATTGTCTCCGCGCCGGGTAGCGCGGGGACGCCATCGACGTAGGGCAGCTTCGCCTCGATCCCCCACTGAATACGCGGCGCTATCTCGGCCGGTTCGTCGAACGCCCCGATGGCAAGCGCCATGCCCTCCGGCGCCTCGAAGGTCAGTGGCGTTCCGCAATCGGGACAGAAGCCGCGAAACGCGTAGTTGGAGGATTGGAAGCGTTTCGGCTCGCCGCGTGTCCATTCAAGCTTCGCGTCGCGCACCGAGACGAGAGCGGCGTAGAAATTGCCGGAGGCCTTCTGGCACATGCGACAATGGCAGACCGACGCGTCGCCCAGCGCTCCCTCGATCCGGAAACGCACCGCGCCGCACTGGCATCCGCCGGTATAGAGGGGCTTGTTGTCGAGGCTCATCATGTCGCCGCTCCCTCTCCCACCCGGCTGCGAAGCCGATTCCGCCGACGCACGCATCCGTCTGAGTTTGCTCGTGTTTCGCTCGCCACAGGCAACCTATTCCGGCGCATGGCAGACCGCCTCGATATTGTTGCCGTCCGGGTCGAAGACGAAGGCGCCGTAGTAGTCCGCATGATAGTGCGGGCGCAGGCCCGGCGCGCCATTGTCCTTGCCGCCGGCGGCGAGTGCGGCCGCATGAAACGCATCGACCTCGGCTCTCGAGCGCGCCGTGAAAGCATAGTGCCGCCCAGGCCCGGTATTTGCATTCTCATGCAGCCAGAAATCGGGTTTGGAACGTCCGTAGCCGCCGACCTTCACGCCGCCGGTGAATTCAGCCGGCACCATGTAGAGCAGCGAGGCGCCAAGCGGCGCCATCACCCGGTCGTAAAACGCCTTCGAGGCGTCGAAATCCGCGACTGTTATGCCAGTGTGGTCGATCATCGCTTTACCTCCCATGTCGTCACGCGTTCGCCGGTGTCGGGATCCTTGCCGTCCTTCAACTGGATGCCCTGCGCCAGAAGCTCGTCGCGGATGCGGTCGGCCTCGGCCCAGTCTTTTTCGCGGATAAGCGCGAGGCGCGCAGCTATAAGCGAGGCCACCCGTTCCGCGTCGACATCTGCCGAACCTTGCAGCCAGACGGCAGGAGCCATCGTCAGCAATCCCAGGAAGCGGGCGGATGCCAGCGCAACCGCAGCATTTTCAGGATCATAGAAGTCCCAGCCAGACTCTGAGGCGCCGGCCTCCAACACACCAGCCTCATGCGACGTAAACGACGAGTACAGGACATCAAGCGCCTCGACCGTATTGAGGTCATCACTCAGCGCCTCGATCATCTCAGCGCTTGGTGAAGATGGCTCGACCGGCCAAACTTCCGAGAGCATCCGATACCAGCGTGTGAGAAGTCTTTCGGCATTCTCCAGCTTCCTCACACTGAAATCTATCGGCTCGCGATAGTGCGTCATCAGCATCGCCAGCCGCAGCACCTCGCCGGGCCATTTGCGCCCGCCGAACTTATCTGTCTCCAGCAATTCGTTGATCGTGACGAAATTGCCCTCGCTCTTCGACATCTTGCGGCCCTCGACCTGGAGGAAGCCGTTGTGCATCCAGTAGTTCGCCATCACGTCGGTGCCGTGAGCGCAGCGCGATTGCGCGATCTCGTTCTCGTGGTGCGGGAAGATCAAGTCGAGGCCGCCGCCATGGATGTCGAAGATTTCGCCGAGATAAGCCTCCGACATTGCCGAGCACTCGATGTGCCAACCCGGCCGGCCGCGGATTGTCGCCGTGCGGCCCGGCAATGTGAACGACGCATTCCAGCCCGGCTCCTCTGCGGATGATTCCTTCCAGAGCACAAAATCCTGCGGGTTCTTCTTGTGCGCCTCGACGGCGACGCGCGCGCCGGCCTGCTGCTCGTCGAGATTGCGCTTCGAAAGCTGTCCGTAATCGGCCATCGACGCCGTATCGAAGAGGATTTCGCCTTTGGCTTCATAGGCATGGCCGCGTTCGATGAGACGCTGAATCAACGTCGCCATGTCGGTCTTGCCGTCAGGCCTCGGCAGCACGAATTCGGTTGCGCGCGGCTGGAAGGTCGGCTCCAGGCAGCCGAGCGCTGCGACATCCTTCTGGTACTGGTTATTCGTGATCTCGGTGACGCGGCGGATCGCCTCGTTCAGTGGCAGGTCAGGAAAATCGCGTGCCGCCCGCGCGTTGATCTTGTCGTCCACGTCGGTGATATTGCGCACATAGGTGACGTGATCCTCGCCGTAGAAGTGGCGCAGCAGCCGGAAAAGCACGTCGAAGACAATGGCCGGCCGCGCATTGCCGATATGGGCGAAGTCATAGACGGTCGGGCCGCAGACATACATGCGGACATTCTCCGCATCGATGGGGACAAAATCCTCCTTCGCGCGGCTCAGCGTGTTGTAGAGTTTCAGGCCCTTTTGTCCGTCCGCCATTCGAAATCCAGTCCGGTTTCACGAAGCCAAATCACGGCGCCGGCCGCGATTGTGCTCCAGCCTGCTGGCCGGGGCGTTTGTCCTGTCTGTCGAGAGAAAAGGCGAAAACGTCCGGACCAGCGCGAGCGCTAGCCAATAATGCAAATGCCACAAATGGCGCGACACGTTTTCATGGGCAGCTTTATCGCGCCTGGCGGGTGTTGCAGTCAAGTCGCAACTTCGTAGCAAACAGGTCGTCTTTCCTATGTCGGAACGAAAACCCAAAGGTTTTATTAAACATGTCTATACATCAAATCGGGAAGCCGGCCGGGAACGCGGTCCGACGTCACGATTTGGACCAAATCGGCCATCATCTGGACGGCCCAAATGCAGAATTGACCCTAGGGAAGAGAACCATGTCAGCCTTCAAGAGCGATCAGGAACGCGCTCGCGCCCAATATGCCACTCTGACGCGCCACTACCGCGCGATCGGGCCTGCCGCCATCGTCGCCGCCCTCCTGGCGGCCAAGAAGCGCAAGCCTGCTCCGCCCACACCCAGCAAGGCGGCTTAAAACAGCGTCAGTTGATCGGCCGCCGACGCTTTCTTCGCCGGCTTCCGTAGGGTGGCTGCCGCAGGCTCCACCCTGCGCTGAAGGTCAGGCCCGGTGTTGGCGACCTTGTTGACCAAATCCGAAACCGGAATTGCCTCGAAGAAGTCGGACTGCGCCGGACGCATCAGATCAACGATATCGCGCGGCTCCTGCGTGCGGCAGTCGAGCCAGCGCGAAAAATCCTCCGGCTGAATCACCACAGGCATGCGGTCGTGAATGTGGGCGATGTCCGCACTGGCCGCCGTGGTCAGGATCGCGCCGGTGTCGATCTCCGATCCGCCCGGCTCTGCATACATTTCCATCAGCGCCGCAAATGCGACGACGCCGCCATGCCTCGGGCGCACCCAATAGGGTTGCGGCCTGTCTTTGCCTTCGCGCCTCCATTCGTAGAAGCCGGAGGCCGGCAGCAGTGCGCGGCGATGACGCATGGCGGTGCGGAACGCGGCCTTCTCTATGGCGGTTTCGGCGCGGGCGTTGATCAGCAGCGGAAAGGATTTCGTGTCCTTGGCCCATGCCGGAATGAACCCCCAGCGGACCAGAAGCGAGCGCCGGTCGGGTCGGTTGGCGCCCGGCTCCTGCCTTTCGCCGGCCATGATCATCAGCACCGGTTGCGTCGGCGCGATGTTGTAGCGGGGCGGAAACGCGACGACATCGAGGAGCGCGAACATCGCGTCGATGTCCTCTGGCGTCGCCGTCAGCGCAAAGCGTCCGCACATTCGCTAGCCGCGTTGCAGGTTTCTTGAGATGATATAGAAATCGAGAGCCCTTTCCGCATCGCGGACCCGACTGTCGGCGGAATAGAGGGAGGACCTCTTAAGGTCGATCTCGAGCCGCAAAGCGCGCTGTTCCTCCGGTGTCTTGGCGTCCTTCAGCTTCTCCAGCAGCGAATCCAGTTCATTCTGCACACGCATCCGCTCGGTACTCGCATCATAGAGTCGCTTGCCGATATGGTAGGCGGTCTGAAAGTCCGACGCCAGATCGGCGGGACAGGAATTGGCGTAATAGCGGCCTTCGCGGCCTTCACGCAGCGCATTGGCCGGCGTGCAATAGGCCCTTATCCCGACTTTCCACCCGGTATGCCATTCCGTCGAGTTGACCGGCAGTTTATGCTTCGAGCATGCCTGTTCATGCTGCTGGACATATGAAGCCGGCCGGCCAGCCGCGCCGTCTCCCTGGCCAAGTTGGCTCCAGTTCACTGTCTCGCATTGTTGTTTATTGAGTGTGGCGCAGGAAGAGAGCGCCATGAGCCCCGCCGCGGCCGCTCCAACTGCGGCCAGCCGAAAATTCCCTGCAATCATGCCACATGCCCCCATTCCCCATGATTGAACCCCCGGGACGTTATTCCTTTAGATTGTGCCAAATGCAACGAGTGACGGTTGCTTTTCGTGGAACCATCCACTGCCAGTTGCGATGACGCTGGTGGCCATGGAAAAGCCCCGCCGCAACCGCTATCCAGTGGACGCACCAAGCTATCCTCAACAATCAGCGGAGCCTGCGAGATGATGGAGAAGCGAACGATTGCGGCGGTGTCGGTGGCGCTGGTGCGCGGCGAAACGGTGCTGCTGGTCAAGCGCGCGCTGGAGCCGTCACGTGGGCTCTATGCCTTTCCGGGCGGGCGGGTCGAGGCCGGCGAAACCAGCGAAGAAGCCGCAAGGCGCGAACTTCTCGAGGAAACCGGAATGATGACGGCCGCACTGACGCCGCTGCGCGAGTATCTGATCGACGCGCTGGTGGACGGCGAGGAGATCACCTACCGGCTCGAAGTGTTTACCGGAAAGGCGGCGGGCGGCGAACCGGCCTGCGCCAGCGACGCCGAGGAGGCCTGTTTCTACACGCTCTCGGAAATGGAAAACCTGCCGCTTACCGATTCGATCATGGACATTTGCCGCGAATTGCTCGGCGACAGCAATTAGCCGGGAATAGCCGCCCTCCTCGCCTTGCGGCAGACAAATGTTTCGTTACAAAGGCTTATGGGCCGGGCCTCACTGTTCTTCATCGCATATGTCGCCTTCAGCACGGCGGCTTTTCCGCAGCAGGTGCGTGCGGCGGAAGCTCCGTTCGAGAGCAGTCTGGTGCGGCTTGCCGAAATTCTTGGTTCGCTGCATTTCCTGCGCAATCTCTGCGGCGAACCCGGCGAACAGTGGCGCGGCGAGATGGACAAGCTGCTGCAGGCGGAAAATCCCGATCCGGCGCGCCGCGCCAAATTCATCGCCAGCTTCAACCGGGGCTATCGCTCCTTCGCCGGCACCTACACGAGTTGCACGGCGTCGGCGACCGCGGCGATCAGCCGCTACATGAAGGAAGGCGAAGCGCTTACGCGCGAGGTGGCGGCGCGCTACGGAAATTAAGCGCCGGTTAACTTTTCTGGCAATGCCGGGCGTACAGGCGCGGTTTGGTGTGCTAGGACTCTTAACGGGACATTAAGGGAATAGATCAAGTTGGTCCGAAATCGCCGGATCCGAACTTGGAAGGGTGGTACAAATTGGCAGTTGAACAGAGTGTTAGCGATCTCGACGCATTGGTCCGTGAAGAAAAGCGCCTGACCGCCGTCGAATGTCATAACGAGGCCTGGGCGGAGGGGCTTTCCGCCGGCATCGAAGCCGAAATCATCGCGGAAGCCGCGCTCGCTACGGCATTTGCCGAGATTTTGCGCAACAATGGCGAGGACGCGGCCCTGGCGCTGCTCGACCGCATGCGTGAAAAGGTGATCGCCGGCGAATTCGAACCGGTGCGCATGCGACATTGACACACCCCCTCTAGGGCTTTTCATTGTGTGATGGCGTGGGGCGCGATAATGGCTACGCGCCCGGAGAAACTGCGGAATGGATCATCAGACAGGCGAATCGCGCCGACATGGCGCAGCCGCCGGATTGCTCCCGCGCCTGGCCGCGATTTGCCTGGCCTTGCCGATAATATCCGCCGGCATGGCGCCGGCCTTCGCGCTCAGCGAGATAAAGCGCGAAGAACTGCCGGCGCCGACCTCGCCTGCTCCCTCGGGCGGCTTGGAAAACACGGTGCCGTTTCCTGATTCAGTGCAGCCCCCGTCGGCCGACCAGCCAATCGACCCTGAAAAGACCGGCCCCACCGGAGAGGAAACACCGGAGGGTGTAGAACAGCCTGATGCCGAAGCCACGGGGCCCCTGCCGGAGGTGATCTACGACATCGAAAGGCTTCCGCCTGACGTCAAGCGCATGCGCGAGTTGTTGATCGAGGCGGCTAAGAGCGGCGACATCGAAAGGCTGCGTCCGTTGATCGGGCTCGGTGACGACATGACCCAGCTTTCCCTGGCGGGCATCGAAGGCGATCCGATCGAACATCTCAAGAGCCTTTCGGGCGACGATGAAGGCCGCGAAATCCTCGCAATCATGGAAGAGGTGCTGAGCGCCGGCTATGTGCATCTCGATGCCGGCGGCGCGGAAGAGCTCTATGTCTGGCCCTACTTCTTCGCCATTCCGCTCGACAGGCTCGATGCGCGCCAGCACGTCGAACTGTTCAAGATCGTGACCGCCGGCGATTACGAGGACATGAAGAATTTCGGCTCGTATATCTTCTACCGCCTCGGCATTACTCCGGACGGGCGCTGGGCGTTCTTCGTCGCCGGCGAATAATCAGGCAGGCAACGCCTCGGAGAATTCCACGGCCCTGCCCTTCCCGGCTTCGATGATCTCGGCCTCCCACATGACGCGCCTGCCGCGCACGATCGTTCCGACCGGCCAACCTGTCACCTGCTTGCCATGATACGGCGTCCAGCCCGCCTTCGAACCGGCCTGCTCGTTGGTGATGGTTTCGCGGCGCTTGAGGTCGACAACGGTGAAGTCAGCGTCATAGCCGGCCGCGATGCGGCCCTTGCGCGCCATGCCGAACAGGCGATGCGGGCCATGACTGGTCAGGTCGACGAAACGTTCCAGCGTCAACCGCCCCGCATTCACATGGTCGAGCATGATCGGCACCAGCGTTTGCACGCCTGTCATGCCCGACGGCGAGGCCGGATAGGGTTTTGCCTTTTCCTCAAGCGTATGCGGCGCGTGGTCGGAACCCAGCACGTCGACGACGCCCTGCGAAATGCCGTGCCAAACGCCGTCGCGATGACGCTTGTCGCGCACCGGCGGGTTCATCTGGAGCAGCGTGCCGAGCCGCGCATAGTCGTCCGCCGACAGCGTCAGATGATGCGGCGTCGCTTCGCAACTCGCCACGTCCTTATGCGCCTCCAGGAATGCGATTTCCTCGGCCGTGGAAATGTGCAGCACATGGATGCGGGCGCGTACCTGCCGGGCTATGCGCACCAGCCGCTCGGTGCAGCGCAGCGCCGCGATCTCGTCGCGCCAAACCGGGTGGGAAGATGGATCGTCCTCTTTGCGTTCGCCCAGCCGCTCCCGCAGCCGGAACTCGTCCTCCGAATGGAAGGCGGCGCGCCGGCGCGTGTTCCTCAGGATCGAGGCCACGCCTTCGTCATCCTCGACCAGAAGGTCGCCGGTCGATGAGCCCATGAAGACCTTGATGCCGGCGGCGCCCGGCAGCCGCTCCAACTCGGCGATTTGGGCGGCATTCTCCCGCGTGCCGCCGACCCAGAAGGCGAAATCGCAATGCATGCGGTTTGTCGCCCGCTTGACCTTGTCGGCAAGCGCCTCCGCGCTCGTCGTCAGCGGGTTGGTGTTGGGCATCTCGAAGACGGCGGTGACGCCACCCAGCACCGCGGCGCGCGAGCCCGATTCGAGATCTTCCTTATGCTCCAGCCCAGGCTCGCGGAAGTGGACCTGGCTGTCGACGACGCCCGGCAGGATATGCAGCCCGCGGCAATCGATAGTCTCGCCCGCTGAAGCCGGCGAGAGATCGCCGATAGCGGCGATCCGCCCTCCGGTCACGCCGATGTCCCGCAGGCCGATCCCGTCCTGGTTGACCACCGTGCCGCCCTTCAGGATAAGGTCGAAGGTCTCCGCCATTTGCCCTGCCTCTGGCTCTTGCTCGCGCGTTGTGTGCGGCTTACGTAATGGCCGACCGATTTGCAACATCAGGTGCGTTGCCGCCCATGCCCACCACCCAGCTAGACGATCGCGCGCTCATCTCCGTATCGGGAGCGGATGGGGAGCACTTCCTGCAGAATATAGTGACCCCCGATCTCGATGCGCTGGCTAACGGTGAGGCGAAACCGGGCGCGCTTTTGACCCCGCAGGGTAAGATCCTGTTCGACTTTCTCGTGTCGCGCGATGGCGAATCCGCCTTCCTGCTCGAATGCCGGGCGGATGCGGCAGCCGATTTCGTTCGACGCCTGATACTTTACCGGCTGCGCGCCAAGGTCGATATTTCCTCGCGCGATCAGGCGCTTGTCTCCGTCTCGTGGCGGGATGATTCAGAGGCTTCAGTTTCCGATTCAAGCGCTTTACAAACTGAATCAACCGGATTGCGTGACCTTCGCTTCCCGCCTTCGGCAAGAGTGTTCAGGAACTATGGCCAGGCAGCCGGCGCTTCCGCGGACGTCTCGGCGTGGCATGCTTTCCGCATCGCCCACGGCATTGCTGAAAGCGGACGGGACTACGAGCTGGGCGATGCATTTCCCCACGATGTGCTGCTCGACCAGATGAGCGGCGTCGGCTTCCGGAAAGGCTGCTATGTCGGACAGGAAGTTGTCTCACGCATGCAGCACCGCGGCACGGCGCGCCGGCGCGTGCTGATCGCCTCAGCCGAAGGCGCGCTGCCGGCGCCCGGCGCCGATATTGTCGCCGACGGCCGATCCGTTGGAGCGCTCGGTTCGGTCGCGGGCAAATCCGGCTTGGCGGTCGTGCGCATCGATAAGGTCAAGGCTGCGATGGACGAGGGCGTGCCGATTCTCGCCGGCGGCGTTGCCTTGTCGCTCGCCATACCGGAATGGGCGAAATTCTCGTTCCCCGAGGAGACGGCCGCAGCGGGTGACGCCTGATGGCCGACAGGCCCGGAGCGCCGCCGCGCGCCTGGCAGCGCATGCTATCCGGCCGCCGCCTCGACCTGCTCGATCCCTCGCCGCTCGACATCGAGATTTCCGACATCGCCCACGGACTCGCCCGCGTGGCCCGCTGGAACGGACAGACTGGCGGCGACCACGCCTTCTCGGTCGCCCAGCATTCGCTTCTGGTGGAAGCGATCTATTCCGAACAGGCGAAGCAGGTTTCGCCGGATGCGCAATTGGCGGCCCTGCTGCACGATGCGCCCGAATATGTAATCGGCGACATGATCTCGCCGTTCAAGTCCGCCATCGGCGGCGGCTACAAGACGGTCGAGCAGCGTCTGCAGCGCGCGATTCACATCCGGTTTTCGCTGCCTGCCGAGACAGGCGAAAAATTGAGGGCCGACATCAAGCGGGCGGATCAGATCGCCGCCTACTTCGAGGCGACGATGCTCGCCGGCTTCTCCATTGCAGAGGCGACCCAGTTCTTCGGCCGGCCGCGCGGCTTTTCGGCGGAGCGGCTCGATATCATGCCCGGCCCGACGAAGGCGGTGCAAAAGGCGTTCCTGCAACGCTTCGAGGCGATCGAAAAGCTGCGCGGAAGGTAATCCGGCGGCCGAAACCCGGCCAACGCGCCGGGCTTCGCGCCTGCAAGGCCGGCGGAGCTGGTACGCCCCGCCGGCCGGGAGACGCAGATTCAGGCTCAGCGCGAGTAGACGATCACGCTTCCATCCGCGTTTAGCGACGCGGCCACAACGGAAGAAACATCGACATTTTCGGCCGCCAGGGCTTCTGAAATTGCCGCGTTCGCCGCAATCTGGCTTTGGAGCGTGCTTACCGCATCCCCATTTTCCGAAAGCGCGTTTTCAATCGCGACGTCGTTTTTACCCTTGGCAAGCGCATCGATGCTCACCACGCTGACCTTCGATGCGTCGGTCACCGAGGACAAGTCCGCCGCTGATTTCGCGGCTGAGCGGATGGACGATACGGCTTTGCCAAATTTCGCATCGGCGCCCGCCGATGCGTCTGCACCCACTGCTGCATCGACGCCGACGCCACCCTTGCCGTGCGCCGCGCCACCCGCGGCTTTGCCGGCCCCGCCGAGGCCGACGCTCGCTCCGCCGCCTACACCGGCCCCGCCGCCGACACTTGCTCCGCCGCCGACGTCGCCGGATACGCTCAGGCCGCCTGCCAAGGCGATGGATGGAGCCGCCAGCATCGAAGCAGCGACGAGAGCAGCGGTCGTGATTGAAAGGACGGTTTTCATCATGTTTCTCTTCCTGTTCGAACAAACTCCGGCGACGCGCTGGTGGCAACCGCCGGCATGTCGGAGCCTATCGCCCCGTTTGTTCGTGCGGTGGCAGGAACGTGACGGCGGGAAGGCGTGATGTCACGTTTGCCGCGTCGCCGTTTTCATATGTGAATGCCCGCGCCCCAGGTTTGCCGCTGCATCCGGTCCCGCAGCCGCCATGCGCTTCGACGCTGCGTCGGCCGGTCCGGCTTACCGCCCCTGCCGGTCCAGCCGGTCGAGAAACCACTGCGTCAGCCTCACCCAGACCTCGTCCTTTTCGCCAGAATCCTCCCAGCCGTGGTCGAGATTTGGGTTGTCGTTGACCTCGATGACGAAAACGCCGTCTCCAGTTTCCTTCAAATCGACGCCGTAAAGTCCGTCGCCGATGCAGCGTGCGGCGCTGACCGCTGTCTCGACGACATGTGTCGGAGCGTCCTTCAGCGTGAAAGTGCGGATGCCGCCCTGGTCCGGCTTGCCTGAGCGCTCGTGGTTGACGATCTGCCAGTGCTTCTTCGCCATCAGGTAATGCACGGCGAAGAGCGGCTGGCCACCGAGGACGCCTATGCGCCAGTCATATTCGGTCGGGATGAACTTCTGGGCGATCAAAAGGTCTGAATCTTCCAGCCAGAGTGTCGCCAAGGTCCTCAGCTCCTCGAAATTCGAGGCCTTCTTCACGCCGCGCGAAAACGAGCTGTCGGGGATTTTCAGGACCAGCGGAAAGCCTAACGTCTGCGCCGCCACTTCCAGATCGGACGGGCCGGCGATCATAACCGTCGGCGGCACCGGCACCTTGTTGTAGTTCATCAATTCGTTGAGATAGACCTTGTTGGTGCAACGGATCATCGACAGCGGATCGTCGATCACCGGCATACCCTCCTGCTGCGCGCGGCGCGCGAAGCGGTAGGTGTGGTTGGAGATGGATGTCGTTTCGCGAATGAACAGCGCATCGTAATTGGCTAGCTTGGCCAGATCCTTTCTCGTGATCGGCTCGACCTCGACGCCCATCTTTTCAGCGATCTTGGCCCAGTGGCGCAGGGAGGAAATCTCGGAGGGCGGCAAATCCTCGTTCGGATTGACCAGAGTGGCAAAGGTGTAGCGCGCCGGCGTACGGGTCTTGGTGTCGCGCCATTCGCGGTTGGTGTAGATGGCCAGGCTCTCCAGGAAGCGCGGTTTTTCCTCGGGGCTCATGCGCGTCAGCGAATAAAAGCCGATCTTGTGGATCGAAGCCCATTGCCGGTTGTCCTTGATCGCGACCTCCAGCGCCGGAGCACGAAACCAGTCGAACAGCAGCTTGGCGAAGCGGTCCCAGGCTTTTGACGGACCAATGCCGAAGAAGAACGTGACCTTCGCCGGGAAGGAGCCGCCAAGTTCCTTTCGGCATTTGTTGAGCGCCTGCTCCAGTTCCGGCAGCGCGTGCTCGTAGAGCTTGTGCTCGGAAAGGTCGATCATCGTCTCGACCGTCGGGATGACCTTGTGGCCTCGCGAACTCGCCAGCAACGAGGCATAGTAGCCGCGGCTCTGATAGGCGTAGCTGCTCGACAGATTGATGACCTTCGGGCGTTGGCCGCGAAACAAAGCCGGGTGGGCGAGATAGTCGCGGTTGGTAATGACCTTGTGCGGCGTCGCAACCTGATCGAGATGGCTTTGGCGGCCGGTAAGGATGACCCAGGTCATTATCGTTCACGCTTTCGGGTGGGTGCGGCCGGTTCGGCCAAATGAAGCGGCTTTTCGTACAAT
Source organism: Mesorhizobium sp. WSM2240 (assembly GCF_040438645.1). NCBI lineage: Bacteria > Pseudomonadati > Pseudomonadota > Alphaproteobacteria > Hyphomicrobiales > Phyllobacteriaceae > Mesorhizobium > Mesorhizobium sp. WSM2240. The sequence continues at coordinate 1,680,803 of NZ_CP159253.1, read as the reverse complement.
AGGGCGGCAGCGCCGTCGGCATAGTAGCTCGGCTTGCGCCCGAACCGGCGGTAGCCGCTTTGCTCGTAGAGGCTCATCGCCCTCGCATTGTCTTCACGTACTTCGAGGCGCAGGTCCGTGCAGCCTCGCGCAGCCGCCGCCTCTTCGGCCGCGGCCAGCAGCGCCCGGCCGATACCGCTCCCGCGAGCGGCCGCGAGCGAGTAGAGGCGCGCCTTGTGGCTGCCAGCGCGAAACAACAGGGCGCAATAGCCGGCGATGGCGCCTTGCACGGCCGCCACCAGAACGATGGCCGAAGCGCTACCAACCAAGCTCCGGAACGATTTTCGGGAAATGCGATCCGCCTCGAAAACAGCGTTTTCGATCGCTGCCAAGGCATCGACGTCAGACGCGCGGGCCAGGCGAATTTCGGCAGGCATGCGGACCGGAAGACCTCAACAGGCGGGTCAGACAAAGGCTTGGTCGAAGGCGTTCCTGCCCGGCTATCGGCGGAGGCATTGGATGCGAATCGCTCCTCGATTCGGGCTGAATTGTGACTCGTCCCGCGCGCCCTGTCTGCTGGCGGCGATTGGTGCATCAGGCGCGTTTCTGTGGCCCAATCGGCCACCGGAGCGAAACCGCGGTCGTCAGCCTTTCATGCCCTGCAGCAGCTGCCGGTAGGCGGTATTTGCAACCTTGACCAGCACTTCTTCCGGCAAATTCCCGGCTACCGCGCAGCCATAGCCGTCGTCCAGCCAGTACAGTGCGCGCGTGTCGCCCTCTTCGAGCAGGCGGAAGCCGGTTTCGGTATTGGAACTGTCGCGCGCGACATAGAGCGAAATGCGGTTGCCGGTGCGGTCCTGATACATGAACTGAGCCGCTGTCTTGGTTGCTTCCGCCGGCAGCAGCCGTCCGCCGATCAGTTCGAAACCTTCGGCCGTAAGGTCGGGCGCCACCAGCTTCACGCCGATGCGCTTGGAAAGCCAGCCGACCAGATGCTCCTTCTGGTCGGCGCCGACTTCCACGACATGCAGCTTTTCGGCGGCATAGATGGCATGGGCGGCGATCGCGCCGTCGGCCAATTGGATTGCCGTCCCGTTCACCGGCCGCCACCCGGAAGCTCCCAGGAAATAGCCGCCCAAACCGCCTGCCGCGAAAATCAGCGCGGCAGCCGCCGCCATGCGCCAGCGCGGCAGTGCTGAATTGCGTGACCCGGGCGGCGTTTCGCTGGCCAGGGTCTTGGCAAGACATTCCGGCACCGGTTCGTCGAGAACGCCCGCGACCGCCCCGCGCAGCAGGTCACGATCAGCCTCATAGCGCCGGCTCTTCGCTTCCATGTCGGGGTGGGTTTCAAGCCACCGTTCATAGGCAGCCCGTTCGTCCTGCGGCAGCTCGCCATCGAGCGCCAGATGGATGTCGCGTTCGCTGAATTCGCGCATGGTCATGGCTCGACCACCCTTATCGTCCGCCGGCGCGCTCCGTCGTCGAGCAAGCCGCGCAGTTCGTCCCGCCCGCGTGCGATCCGCGACATCAGCGTGCCGGCTGGCACACCCAGTACGTTGGCGGCTTCGGCGTAGGAAAATCCTTCGACAGCAACCATCAATATGGCGGCGCGGCGATCCGGACTGATGGCCTGCAGCGCATCGAGTATCTCGCGGGAAGCGACATCCTCGGCCTGATGCGCCGGCAGCGACATCGCTTCGCTCGCCTCAATCTGCAGCATGGAAGCCTCGCCGCGCCTTTTCACCTTGCGCATCTGGTCGACGAAGAGGTGGTGCATGATGGTGAACAGCCAGCGGCGCGGGCTGTCGCCGGTGCGCCAATTGTCGAGACGGACAAGCGCCCGTTCGAGACTATCCTGAACAAGATCGTCGGCAGCGTCGCGGTCGCGCAGCAAGGCTCGCGCGTAGCGGCGCAAACGCGGTATTTCCGCAAGTATCGCTGCCTTCCGGTCGTCCATCGCTGCGTTTTGCCCCCTTCCCTCTGATCCCAGATAGAACCCCCGATCGCAAGCGCGATCAGGCAGCTTATCGAAAACGTTCGGACGGGCCGGATTCGTCCCGGTGGCGTTATTGCATCAAGGATTTTGAAGCATAGCCCACAACCATTCATTTGCGCTGCAAAGCCGTTCGGCTAAAACTCCGGTCCCTGATGGAGATACGGCGATGGCGATGACGGCGAACGCGAAGGCCCCGGCGAAGAGTGTTCCGTGGCTGATCATCATTTGCGGCTGCCTGATCGCTGCGCTGACCTTTGGGCCACGCTCGGCCATGGGCTTCTTTCAGCTGCCGATGCTGGCTGAAAAGGGTTGGGACCGTACGACGTTCGGACTGGCCATGGCGCTGCAGAACCTGTTCTGGGGCCTCGGTCTTCCCTTCTTCGGTGCGATCGCCGACCGCTACGGCACCTGGCGCGTGCTGGCGCTCGGCGGCGTCATCTATGCTGCCGGCCTCTATATGATGGCCACTGCCACCTCCATCACGGCGCTGCATATCGGTGGCGGCGTGCTGGTCGGCCTCGGCGTCGCGGCAGGATCGTTCTCGATCGTTCTCGCCGCCTTCGCTCGCCATACGCCGCCCGAAAAGCGCTCGGTCGTGTTCGGCATCGGCACTGCGGCGGGCTCGGCCGGCATGTTCATCTTCGCGCCGATCTCCCAGGGCATGATCGACGCCTATGGCTGGTCGGACACGCTGATTTATATGAGCGCCGCGATGCTGGTCATCCCGGTGCTGGCGATGCCGCTCTACGGTAGCTCGCACAATGCGGCTGCGGCGCAGAAGGCCGTGCAGCAGTCAGTCGGCAACGCGCTGCGCGAGGCTTTCGCCCACAAGAGCTATGTGCTCCTCGTCTCCGGCTTTTTCGTATGCGGTTTCCAGGTGGCGTTCATTACCGCGCATTTTCCTGCCTATATCGGCGATATCGGCATCGACGCGCGCTACGCCGTCATCGCGCTGGCGCTCATCGGCTTCTTCAACATCATCGGCTCGCTGGCCTCGGGCGCGATCGGGCAGAGATATTCCAAGCCGATCTTTCTTGCCTGGATCTATATCGGACGCTCGATCGCGGTGACGGCGTTTCTTCTGCTGCCGCAAACGCCGGCCAGCGTCATCATCTTTGCGATCGTGATGGGTCTTTTGTGGCTCTCGACGGTGCCGCCGACCAACGCGCTTGTCGCCATCATGTTCGGCACGCGCCATCTCGGGCTCTTGGGCGGCCTCGTATTCCTGTCGCACCAGATCGGCTCGTTTCTCGGCGTCTGGCTCGGCGGCTACCTCTACGACCGCTTCGGCACCTACGACCCGGTATGGTGGCTTGGCGTGGCGCTCGGCCTGTTCGCGGCCGTGGTGCATTGGCCGATCAAGGAGCGGCCGGTAGAGCGCATGCAGTTGGCGGCGGCGGAGTAGGCTGCCCGCCTACTGCGCCTTTGCCGGCGCGTCTGTTCTGGCGGCGCGCGTAAGCAGCCGCTGGTAAAACAGCCCAATGCCGATCAGCACCGCGCCGAGCCCTATGAAAGACAGCGCGCGCAGCACGCCTTCCAGTTCCGACATGTCGAACAGGAACACCTTGGCGACAGCGATGGCGATCAGCGCACCCGACGCGATGCGCAGAATGTACGACTTCTGCCAGACACCGGCTACCAGCAGGCCGACTCCCATGGCTAGCCAGAGCGCCGAATAGGAATAGGTCTCGAACTGGCCTAGCCCGCTCCAGAAGCCGATGAACTCGCCCTTGAACAGCCGCCGCACCGACAGCGTCGCATAGACGAAGGCGAGCGCCGCTCCAACCAGCGCAAGCATCGCCGGATACCAGCGCGGGCGTTTTCCACGCGCGTAGAGGGCTAACGCCCCGGCGGCGATTGCCGGCAGCAGATATGCCAACAACAACAGATTGAAGAACGGGATTCGTCCGGTCGACTCGTCGGTAAATAGCGGATTCAGGGTGAAGAAATGGTTCGCGACGATGAGAATGGCGGACACGCACCCGGCTGCGATTGAGCCGTAGCGCAGCACGGGACTCGGCGAACGCATGTCGAGCGCGATGAGGATCGCCCCTGCCCCGAGTGCGAGCAGCGTGTAGATCGCCTGTTCGGCGAGCGTGGGGGCGCTGGAGTCTATCACGCCGCCATGCATGGCGTGGCGCACCAGCATAGCAGCTGCGAGTAGCGAAAACAGTGCGGCGGCAGCCTCCATGGCCAGCCGTGGCCTTCCGGCGGTGGTTCGCGCCAATTGCCAGGCTGCGAAACCGAACGCCAGCGCCGGGATGCCGTAGCCGGGCAGGAGCGCGTTGAACACCGGGGTCCTGCCGAGGAGTTCCCGGCCAACGATCGTCGGATCGACTGCGACTCGCGCCATGACAACAATCGCCGCGCCGACTGAGAGCCAGCCCAGCACCGGATAGCTCCGCTGCCGTGTAGCCAATGCGGGCAGCGCCGCAGCCGCACCGACGAGAACCGTGGTCAGGCCGGGGCCGAACGCCATGTGCAGGAAGAGAACCAGAGCAACGCCCGCGCCGACAAGCGCAAAAGACACCGAGAGACCGCCCGCAAGTGGCGGGTTTTCGGCCCTGGCGATCGCTTCGCCTCCAGCCGTCAGGATCGCGCCGAGCAGTAGCGCCACAGCCGCGAGACCATAGTCGCGGTCGGGATTGCCGGAGATGATCCAGACCGCCATGAGGATGGCGAGCGGCGTGAGCGCAGCCCAGGCGGCCCAATGCGCGCCACGAACCGGGGCCGATGCGGCGAGGTTTCGCGCGCTCCAAAGGCCAGCGGCCAGGAAGAGCGCACCAATCGCGGCTCCGATATAGGGCATGAGCGCCGAAAATGGGGTAGCGGGAAAGCCGTCTATGACCAGACTTCCGCCGGCAAAATCGAACGCGAAAGTGCCGCTCAGCGCGGCTCGCGCGTAAGCGACAACGGATGCCGCGCCGGCGGCGTGGAGTAGCGCGAGCGCGCCGGGGCGATAAAGCGCGATAGCGACCATCGCCGTGATCAGAATGGTGCCATAGAGGGCGCCGCCTAATGCCTGATAATCCGGGTTGATCAGCAGCGATAGCGCTGCAAACGCAACCGACAATGCCGGAATGGCTGTCGGCCAGTCGAACGCAACCGCCGCCTCCTCGCCGCCGCCGCGCCTGCCCAGCCAGATCAAGGCCAGCGACAGCAGGATGACGAGATTGATGAAGAGCACAACGGTGAAGTCGATCGTTTCCGAGCCGGCCATATAAACCAGGCACCAGAGCCCGGTTCCGGCAAAGGCGGCACCAGCAAGAAAGCGCCAATCGCGCAGGCGGGCGATGGCGACTGCCGCGGCGAGCACGATGGCGAGGTAGCCGAACAGTGCCCAGGCATTCGGGGCTTCGGAGGCGACGAGCAGCGGCGTGACCAGCGAGCCGAGCAGGCCGAAGCCGGCCAGCGCCTGCCCGTGCACCAGAGCGGCAGCAACGGTCCCCACGCCTATGATTCCCATAAGCACGAAGGCGGAGGCCGGACCGATGAAGCCATAGACGCCGTGCGCGGCGTAGACCGCCCCGAACAGGGTGAAGGCGCCGGCGGCGGTCAATATGCCGGGAATGTAAGCGTTGTTGCCACCGTTCAGCGGTATCTCGAAGCCGGTGCGGCGGATGAACTCGCCTGCGCCGACGAGCGCCAGGCCAAGCAGCGCCGCCATAGTCAGGCGCACGCCAGGGCCGAAGATGCCAGCCTCGATCGAATAGCGGATCAGGAACACACCCCCGAGCGCCAGCGCTACGCCGCCGACCCAGACGGCCCAGCGCGTGCCGAGCGCCGTTTCTATGTCAGCCTTCGCAGCGGATGATCCGGCAGCCGCCGCAGGCGCGGGTTCAGCGCCTGCCGTATCCCTCCCCTCGACCATCCCCCATGGTCCTGCCGGTTCGGCAGGTTCACCCCCAGCTTGCTCCGCGGTCTCGGGAACCGCGCCGTCCACTATGGGTTCGCCAGCCCGCTCCATCGTTGCAGGCGGCGCCTGTTCTTTCGCCACGGCCGAGGCCGCAGCAGCCGGCGGCCGGGAGAGGACGAGGGAGCGCATTGCGCCAAGCTCGCGCTCGACCAGCCCCAGGCGCGTATTCAGGCGTATGACGATCACGACAAGCGCCACGAGGCCGAGCGTGCCCAGGAGCCCGAAGCTGTCGAATAACATGGCCGTTCCCCCGAATTCAGCCCTGGCAGTTCGTACCTGCTATAGCATGATCCCGAAAAATCGCAGACTTTCGAAGAAGATCATGCGTCTAATCAATAAGTTAGAACCTCTATTTCGATCCAGGCTCTAGCGCGCCGCCAGATTGGCGACCGGAAAAATCGAGCAGGTTTCGGTGCCGAAAGCGAGCAGTTTTCCTTGCTTGTCCTTCAGCGTGGCTTCCGAGACGGCGAGCGTGCGGCCCTTGTGCACGACGCGTCCCTCGCAGACGACCTCGCCGGTTCTGGGCGTGATCGGCCGCATCAAATTCACCTTGAATTCGGCGGTGGTGTAGGCTTCGCCGCGCTCGAGCAGCGTCTGGACCGAACAGGCCAGCGCCGAATCCATGATAGTGGCCGCCCAGCCGCCATGAACGCCGCCCAGCGGGTTCAGATGGCGCTCGCCAGGCAAGCCGCGAAACACTGCCCGTCCTTCCGAAACCTCGGTCAGGGCGAAATTCAGAACGGCGGAAATGGGCGGTGCGGGATATTTGCCGTCGACGATCCGCTGCAGAAGCTCAATGCCGGAAAATCTGGCTATGTCTTCGAAGGGGATGGTGCCGAGGCCGAGTGGGGAGACGTAACCCGGAAACAGTTCGACCTCGCTCATGCGGCATGTTCTCCGGTGGTGTGGGGTTCGTTCGGGCGGTGTTTTTGAAGCACGGCGAGAAACCCTGCCCTCGCATCGGGCGCCTCGATGCCACGCGGCTCGTAGACATGACGCGCGAAGAAGAATCCGGTGAGTTTAAAGCCATCCTTGATCGACGCACGATCGGCGCGCAGGCCGGAATTGCCGAGCAGGAAGGCGGGCAGCGCCAGCATCCGGCCGGCCCAGGGCGCGCCGGCAGTGCGCGAAACCGCGCGGCCAGTCTTCGGCGACACATAGGCAAGGTCGCTGCGCGCGCCGGTGGCGGCGCATTGCGTCAGATCGAGACCGAAACCGAGTTCGTCGAGCACAAGCAGTTCGAAGCGCACGACGAGTTCGCCGGCGGTGTCCGGATCGTCGAGATGCTCGATCATCAGGGCCAGCATCTCGTAAAGCCCGGAGTGCGGATCGCGTTCGGGCAGCAGGCGCAGATGCGCTGCAAGAGTCTGCAGTCCATAGACGGCGACAGCGCTGTCGAACAGCCGAGCCGCATTGAGTTCCAGCGGTTCGGCCTGGAAGGTGCCGAGATGTTCGTCGAGGCGCGCCCGCCAGATCAGGTCGACGCGGTTGCCTGCCTGGAGCAGCGGCTGCTGCTTGCGCGAGCGCCCGCCCCGCACAAGCCCCAGATGGCGGCCATGCGCGCGCGTCATCACCTCAAGTATGACGCTGGTTTCGCCATGCTTGCGGGCGCCGAGTATGATTCCTTCATCGCGCCATTCCATCGCCGGAGAGTTTACTCCTCAGTGCGGGAATTCAAGCCCCATCTCGCGGTAGCGCTCGGGGTCGTCGCCCCAGTTCTCGCGCACCTTCACGAACAGGAAGAGGTGCACCTTCTGCTCGAGGATTTCCCCGATGTCCTTGCGAGCCGCCTGCCCGATGGAACGAATCGTTTCGCCTTTATGGCCGAGCACGATCTTCTTCTGGCTGTCGCGCTCTACATAGATCACCTGCTCGATGCGCACCGAGCCGTCCGGCTTCTCCTCCCATTTTTCCGTCTCGACATGCGACGAATAAGGAAGTTCCTGATGCAGGCGCAGATAGAGCTTTTCGCGGGTGATCTCGGCCGCGAGCTGGCGCATCGGCAGGTCGGAGATCTGGTCTTCGGGATAGAACCATGGGCCGGCGGGCAGCGTTTCGGCGAGATGGTCGAGGATCGCGCCGCACCCCGCGCCGGTGAGCGCAGAAACCATGAAGGTGCGCTGGAAATCAACGCGCTCATTTGCGGTCGCGGCCAGCGCCAGCAGGCTTTCGGGCTTGACCCGGTCGAGCTTGTTCAGCACCAGGATTTTCGGCTGGCGGACACCGGCAAGGTTGGTCAGCATGGCGTCGGCGTCGCCCTTGATGCCGCGTTCAGCATCGATCAGCACCAGCACAACGTCGGCATCCTTGGCGCCGCCCCACGCGGTGGTCACCATCGCCTGGTCGAGACGCCGCCGCGGACGGAAGATGCCCGGCGTGTCGACAAAGACGATCTGCGCGTTCTTGTGGGTCGCGATGCCGCGGACGATGGCGCGCGTCGTCTGCACCTTGTGCGTCACGATCGAGACTTTCGCGCCGACAAGCTGGTTCACCAATGTCGACTTGCCGGCATTGGGCGCGCCTATCAGAGCGACGAAGCCGGACCGCGTCTCAGGCAGGCTTTCGGGCTCGATCACGACAGCTTTCCTTCTTCTTGCCAGACGCCTTCGCGGATCAGGAAGGCCGCTGCCGCGGCCTGCTCGGCCGCCTGCCTGGAGGGGCCTGCGCCACTGATGGCCGGAAAGCCTTCGGCCGCCACTGACACCGTGAAGATCGGCTCATGGTCCGGCCCTTCGCGGTTGATAATGGAATAGATCGGCCTCAGCCCGTCATGTTGCGCCAGCCATTCCTGCAGTTCGGTCTTGGCGCTGCGCAGCATTTTGGCCACTGTTTCCGCACGATGCTCCCAAAGGCGGGCGATGAACGCCCGGGCCGGTTCGAGGCCGCCGTCCAGATAGATCGCAGCAATGAGCGCCTCGACCGCGTCGGCGAGCGCGTTCCCGACCCTCCGGCCCTTCGCGGCCTTCGCCACAGGGTCGGCATGGATCAGTTTGTCCAGCCCGATCTCGATGGCGATCACGCCACAGCTTTCGCCGCTCACCAGCGCGTTGAGACGAACCGCGAGTTCGCCCTGGCGGGCTTCGGGATAGCGGCGGAAAAGCATTTCCGCGATGACGAGGCCAAGCACCCGATCGCCCAGGAATTCCAGCCGTTCATTGTCCGCGCCGTCGGCGCCCCTTTTGCTCGCATGCGTCAGCGCCCGCCGCAGCATCCCGGTGTCGCGGAAGGCATATCCGGTTCGCCCCCTGATCGCCTCCGCGAGTTCGTGTTCGGAAAGGCGCTTGGCGGCCATGTGATCGGTCAGCGGACGAAATTGAACAGGCGCGACGGGCGCATCTGCGTCGGCCATTTCCAGATTTCGAGCGGGCTTGCGCCCTCGGCGATCGAGAAGAAGATGATGTTGGCGCGGCCGACCAGATTCTCTTCCGGCACGAAACCGACGGAGAAACGGCTGTCCGTCGAATTGTCGCGGTTGTCGCCCATCATGAAATAATGGCCCTCGGGAACGATGAATTCGCGCGTGTCGTCGCCGATCGAATTGGGCGTGAGATCGAGCGTGTCGTAGCTGACGCCGTTGGGCAGCGTCTCGCGGTAGACGTCGACCGGACCGCTGACTTCGGTGATGTCGGGATTGTCGATCTGCCCGACCTTCTCGCGCGGAACGGCTACGTCATTGATGAACAACTGGCCGTCCCTCACCTGTATCCGGTCGCCCGGCAGGCCGATGACGCGCTTGATGTAATCGAGCGAAGGATTGGGCGGCAGCTTGAATACGGCCACGTCGCCGCGTTCGGGCGCGCTGCCGAAGATACGGCCGGAAAAGATATTCGGTGAGAACGGCAGCGAATGGCGCGAATAGCCGTAGGACCATTTGGTGACGAAGAGATAATCGCCTTCGAGCAGGGTCGGCCGCATGGAACCCGAGGGGATCGAGAAGGGCTGAAACAGGAATGTCCGGATGACCAGCGCCAGGATGAGGGCCTGCACGATGACGCTGACGGTCTCGCCTAGCCCGCCGCTTTTCTTCTCGGTTTTTTCAGCCACGCTCATGAAGTCCTCGTTTCGTCGGTTGGGTATAAGGGCTCGACGCGCGCTGGGCAACGTCCATGCCGGCGGCAAAAGCGCCAAGAAGATGGCCGTTATTCGACCGGCAGTGCCTCGATGATCACGAAGGCTTGCGCCAGCGGAAAGTCGTCCGTGATCGTCAGGTGGATCGCCGCCCGGTGGCCGGACGGCAGCATTTTTTTCAGCCGCGCAGCCGCGCCGCCGGTCAGATGAATTGTCGGCTTGCCTCCCGATAAATTGACCACGCCCATGTCGCGCCAGAACACCCCCTGCGACATCCCGGTGCCGAGCGCCTTGGCGCAGGCCTCCTTGGCGGCGAAGCGCTTGGCATAGGAGGCCGCGCGCTCCTTGCGGCGGTCCGATTTCGCCTGCTCGATCTCCGTGAAGACGCGCGCGGTGAAGCGCTCGCCATAGCGGTCGAGCGATTTCGCAATGCGACGAATATCGATCAGGTCGCTGCCAATGCCGATGATCATGGATCAGATATTCCGGCTACCGGGCTTAACCGCGGGGATGGCCGCCAGTTCCGGCGGCAACTGGTCCGCCGGATAGGCCGGCACTTCGTATTCGGCGAGCGCGATCAGCGGCACGCCGACATCGGTCCTGCCCGCCGAGCGGTCGATGATGCAAGCGGCCGCCGCTACCTCGGCGCCGATCTCGCGCAGGCAGTCGATCGTCTCGCGTATCGAGAGCCCGGTGGTGACGATGTCTTCGACAATCACGACACGCGCGCCCTTCTCGATATCGAAACGGCGCAGCCGGAACTTGCCGTCCTCGCGTTCGACCCAGATCGCAGGCGCGCCGAGATGGCGCGAGGTCTCATAGGCAGGAATGAGCCCGCCGATCGCCGGTCCGACGACATAGTCGATTGCGCCTGGAACTTCGGCGCGAATCTTGTCGGCAAGTGCGCGGCAGAGCTTTTCCGTTTTATCGGCATGCATGAAGACGCGCGCCTTCTGAAGGAATATTGGACTCCTGAGGCCGGACGTCAGGATGAAGTGCCCTTCGAGCACGGCGCCCGCTTCGCGGAAAATATCCAGAACTTGTTCCGTATCCATCATCATCCCGATGCTTCAGCCATTGACACGCCGCGCTTCGCTGACGCTCGAATTGTCCTTGAGCTGCGACAGCAGCCGGTTCAGATGCTTCAGATCCCACACTTCCAGGTCGATCAGCATTTCGGTGAAATCCGGCGCGGTGCGCACCATGGAAAGGGTATGAATGTTGGCGTCGTTGACCGCGACCACCTGGGCTATCTCGGCGAGAGAGCCCGGCGCATTGATCGCGGTTACGGAGACCCTCGCCGGAAACCGCTCCTTGGTCGCCTCGTCTATGTCCCAGCGTACGTCGATCCAGCGCTCCGGCTGGTCGTCGAAATCGGTCAGCGAGGGCGACTGGATCGGGTAGATGGTGATGCCGGCGCCCGGCTGGACGATGCCGACGATGCGGTCGCCCGGCACCGCGCCCTCCGGGGCGAAGCGCACCGGCAGGTCGCCGCTGATGCCCCTGATCGGAACACCGTTGTCCTTGGCTTCGCGCTTCTCCTTGCGCGACGCCCGGCCCGGAATCTGAAAAAGCATGCCGGCGGCATTGCGTATTTTCGACCAGCCCTCTTCGCGCTGCTTCGGCGCCGGCGTGATACGCTCATCCTTGTAGTCGGGATAGACGGCCTTCATCACGTCGGTGGACGACAGCTCGCCGCGCCCCACCGCCGTCACCACGTCGTCGACGTCCTTGCGGGCCAGACGATGCAAAACCGGCTTCATGCTGTCTTTGGAGAACTGCTTGCCGGCGCGCTCGAAAGCGCGTTCGAGGATTCGGATGCCGAGACCGGAATATTGCTTGCGGATCGCGTTCTTGGTGGCGCGGCGGATGGCGGCGCGCGCTTTTCCCGTTACCACGATGGATTCCCAGGCGGCGGGCGGAACCTGCGCCTTCGAACGGATGATCTCGACCTCGTCGCCATTCTTGAGTTCGGTCATCAGCGGCATGATGCGGCCATTGACCTTGGCCCCCACGCAGGTGTCGCCGACATCGGTGTGGACCGCGTAGGCGAAATCGATAGGCGTCGCGCCGCGCGGCAGGGCAATCAGCATGCCCTTTGGAGTGAAGCAGAACACCTGGTCCTGGAACAGCTCCAGTTTGGTATTTTCGAGGAAATCCTCCGGATTGTCGCCTTCGGCAAGCTGCTCGATGGTGCGCCTCAGCCATGCATAGGCATTGGTCTCCTTGGAGATCGCGTGGCTGGCGCCGTTCACCTTGCCGCCCGTATCCTTGTAGAGCGCGTGCACGGCGACGCCATATTCGGCGACCTTATTCATCTCGCGCGTGCGGATCTGAAGCTCGATGCGCTGCCGTGACGGCCCGACGATCGTAGTATGGATCGAGCGGTAGTCGTTCTGCTTGGGCGTCGAGATGTAGTCCTTGAAACGTCCTGGAACCATCGACCAGGTCGTGTGGATGGCGCCGAGCGCGCGGTAGCAATCCTCGACCGTGCCGACGACAACGCGGAAGCCGAAAATGTCGGAAAGCTGCTCGAAAGAAAGCGCCTTTGCCTCCATTTTCCGGAAAACCGACCATGGCTTCTTTTGCCGGCTTTTGACGACCGCCTCGATCGCGTGCTTCTCGAACAGGGCCGAAAGTGACTTTTCGATCTCCTCGACCACGCCGCGGTTGCGCCTGAAAATATCGGCGAGCCGCTCCGTCACCGTGCGATAGGCTTCCGGATTGATATAGCGGAACGCCAGTTCCTCCAGTTCCTCGCGCATGCCCTGCATGCCCATGCGCCCGGCGAGCGGCGCATAGATTTCCATCGTCTCCTCGGCGATGCGCAGGCGCTTCGTGTCGGGAACATGGTCGAGCGTGCGCATATTGTGCAGGCGGTCCGCCAGCTTCACCAGAAGGACGCGCACATCCTCCGAAATCGCGAGCAGCAGCTTGCGCAGATTCTCCGCCTGCTCGGCTTTTTTCGAGACGAGGTCGAGCTTCTTGAGCTTGGTTAGCCCCTCTACAAGCTTGCCGAGGTCGGGGCCGAACAGTTCGTCGATCTCCTGGCGGGTGGCCGTCGTGTCCTCGATCGTGTCATGCAGCAAAGCGACCGCGATCGTCGCCTCGTCCATATGCATTTCGGTGAGGATGGCGGCGACTTCGAGCGGATGCGAAAAATAGGGATCGCCCGAGGCGCGCCGCTGGTGCCCATGCTTCTGCATCGCATAGACATAGGCCTTGTTGAGCAGCGCCTCGTTCACGTCGGGCTTGTAGCGCTGGACGCGCTCGACAAGCTCATACTGACGCATCATGGGCTAAGTCCCGGACTATAAAAGAGATCATGCGCCGCATCGGATGATACGGCGCATGCCATAGATAACCACCAAACCGGCGGCGCGAAAGTACCGGCGGTCGTTTCAAGCGCTGCGGCGAGAGCTTTTCAGAATTCGCTCAGCGCTAGCTGGCCGGCTGAGCAGAATTGTCAGAAAGCGCGCTCAGTAGTCGTCGCTCTTTTCAGGCGCCACCAGGCCTTCGATGCCGGCGAGAAGATCCTCTTCTGACATGCGGTCGAAGGTGATGTTTTCTTCCGCTTCGTCGGCATCGGCGGCAATTGCTGCGGCGTCGGTCTGGTCGACCAGTTCCTGGCCGTCGCTCTCCGGCTCGTCGACCTCGACATGCTTCTGCAGCGAGTGGATCAGATCTTCCTTGAGATCGCCGGGCGACAGCGTCTCGTCGGCGATCTCGCGCAAGGCAACGACCGGATTCTTGTCGTTGTCGCGCGGCACGGTGATCTGCGCGCCCTGCGAGATCTGGCGGGCGCGGTGGCCGGCCAGGAGAACCAGTTCAAACCGGTTGTCGACCTTGTCGATGCAATCTTCAACGGTTACGCGGGCCATGGATTGCCCCTTTCATACGATGATGTAGTGGAAAACAGGCGCGGTCCATAACCTGAACCCGCGCCAAATACAAGCTTGAAGGCTTTTTGAACTGCCGCACGGGCGGTCAATCCAACACGGGATCACATTTTATTGCTTCGGACCGTCAAGGCTTGGAATGGGCCGGGGCGAACTCTAATTTCATTATGAGGCGGCCGGAACGTATTTCCCGTGCAACCGAGGGGCTAGCCCCCGCGTATTTAAAGTGATTGCTGTTTTTGTAGGGATATTACGGCCATGTTTGATCCTCGCGAAAAGATCGCCCTTTTCATCGACGGCGCCAATCTCTACGCCACCTCGCGCTCGCTCGGCTTCGACATCGACTATCGCAAGCTGCTATCGAGCTTCCAGAAGCGCGGCTATCTGCTGCGCGCCTACTACTACACCGCGCTGGTGGAAGATCAGGAATATTCGTCGATCCGTCCGCTGATCGACTGGCTTGACTACAACGGGTTCAAGGTGGTCACCAAGCCGGCGAAGGAATTCACCGATTCCACCGGCCGCCGCAAGATCAAGGGCAATATGGACATCGAGCTCACCGTCGACGCATTGGAACTTGCCGAAGTCGTCGATCACTACGTGATCTTTTCCGGCGACGGCGATTTCCGCACGCTGGTCGAAGCCTTGCAAAGGCGCGGCCGAAAGGTCAGCGTAGTGTCCACAATGGCCTCGCAGCCGCCTATGATATCCGACGATCTGCGCCGCCAGGCCGACCATTTCATCGACCTGATGACGCTCAGGAGCGAGATCGGACGCGATCCTTCAGAGCGGCCGGTGCGGCGCGCCGAGCCTGCCGAAGCCGAGGAAAGCGAATTTTGATCGCGTGACCCGCCAGCTTTTCGCCGAGCCATCGCACGATTGTCCGCTCTGCCCGCGTCTCGCCGACTTCAGGACGGCGTGGCGCGTCCGCGAGCCAGGCTGGTTCAACGGACCGGTGCCGACCTTCCTGCCGCCGGAAGGCGAAGACGTGGTGCGGTTCCTGATCGTCGGGCTGGCGCCAGGTTTGCGCGGCGCCAACCGGACCGGCCGTCCCTTCACCGGCGATTACGCCGGCGAGCTGCTTTACGACACGCTCATTCGTTTCGGTTTCGCCCGCGGCCGCTTCGAAGCGCGACCGGACGACAGCCTGGAGCTGATCGGCACAGCGATCACCAATGCGGTGCGCTGCGTCCCACCCGAAAACAAGCCGGTCGGCCTGGAGATCGCGACCTGCCGCGCTTTTCTCATGCCGACGATCGGCCGCTTCCGAAATCTCGAAGCGATCCTGACGCTGGGCACCATTGCCCACCAATCGACCGTCCGCGCGCTTGGCAAGCGCGTCGCCGATTACCCGTTCAGGCACGGCGCCAGCCAGAGCGCCGATGCAGTCAGGCTGTTTTCGAGCTATCACTGCTCGCGCTACAACACCAATACCGGACGCCTGACGGCGGAAATGTTCGTGGAGGTGTTCGCGGAAGTGGCTGAGTTCCTGGCGCGGCAGCAGGTGGAAACGTCATAGCCATCGGGAAGTAAATAGCGGCCGCAGCCTCACCCCCGCTCCTTGAGCAGCCGACCCTTCTCCCGGTTCCAGTCGCGCTGCTTTTCGGTCTCGCGCTTGTCGTGCAGTTTCTTGCCCTTGGCGACGGCGAGCAGCAGTTTTGCACGGCCTTTGTCGTTGAAGTAGATCTTCAGCGGCACCATGGTCATGCCTTCGCGCTCGACGCTCTGCGCCAGCCGCGCCATTTCCCGCTTGTTGAGCAGGAGTTTTCGCCGCCGGCGCGGCTCATGGTTGAAGCGGTTGGCCTGCAGATATTCCGGCAGATAGGAGTTGATCAGCCAGATCTCGCCGCCTTCGACCGAAGCATAGGAATCCTGGATGTTGGCCTGCCCCTGGCGCAGCGACTTGACCTCGGTGCCGGTCAGCGCCAGCCCGGCCTCCACCGTGTCGACCACCTCATAGGAAAAACGCGCCTTGCGGTTTTCCGCGACGGTCTTGTTGTTCGGATCGGCTTTCTTCTGGTTCATGACGTCACGTACACTTCAGGTGAGTTCTCGAGGCTCGCTGTCGCTCGCACTCAGATGAGGGGCGTTGTGCGACCTCCCTCCCGGCAGGCAATCGCTTACGGATTTGACGCTCGACCGCGCAAGACTTTCCTATCCCGAGGTGCGGGCCTCGAAGGACGCACGACGAGGACACAATCACATGGCGGCAGTGACGGGCTTTGGCAAGAGCCGACCTAATTGATCAACCCGGCATGCTTCATCGCCGCGTCGATCATCTCCGCGGTTGCGTCCTCGATCGTCACCAGCGGCGAACGCACAACGTTTTCGGCCTTGCCGAGCCGCGACAGCGCATATTTCGATCCCGAAACACCCGGCTCGATGAAGATCGCCTTGTGCAGCGGCATCAGCCGATCCTGCAATTCCAGCGCCTTCTCTTTGTCGCCGTTCAGCGTCGCTTCCTGGAATTCGGCGCAAAGGCGCGGCGCCACATTCGACGTGACGGAAATCGCGCCTACTCCGCCATGTGCATTGAAGCCGAGTGCCGATGCATCCTCGCCGGAAAGCTGGATGAAATCCTTGCCGCAGGTCATGCGCTGCTCCGACACGCGCTCGACCTTGCCGGTGGCGTCTTTCACGCCGACGATGTTCTTGAAGTCGCGCGCCAGCAGGCCCATCGTTTCCGGCATCAAGTCGATCACCGAGCGCGGCGGAATGTTATAGATCAGGATCGGCAGGCTGGTCGACTTGGCGACGGCTGCGAAATGCGCATAAAGCCCGCGCTGGGTTGGCCTGTTGTAGTAGGGCGTCACCACGAGAACAGCGTCGGCGCCGATTTCCTCAGCGTAGCGCACAAGTCCGATCGCCTCTTCCGTGTTGTTGGAGCCCGCCCCGGCGATGACCGGCACGCGGCCCTTCGCCGTTTCCACGCAAGCCTTTACCACCTGGCGGTGTTCGTCATGCGAGAGCGTCGGCGACTCGCCGGTGGTGCCAACCGGGACGAGGCCCTTGGTGCCCTCGGCGATCTGCCACTCAACAAAGGCGCGAAAGGCTTTCTCGTCGAAACCGCCACTCTTTTCGAATGGTGTCACGAGCGCGGTGATCGAGCCTCTCAGCATTACGTCCAACTCCCTGCAACCTTGCGGTTGGCCAGTCCTTTTCGAATGTCGCGGCTTTCTATCCGAAAGCGAAGCCGCGCACCATAGTCTCGCCACTGATGGGCGGCAAGAGTGTATTGGGCCACGATCTTTGAGGTATTGGGCGCTCGCACTGGCGGTGGGGTTCACCTGCTGAATCTGAGCTTCTGCGGACCCGCTCCTCTTGGCATCGTGCAAGAACAGGGACAAAGAACACCATGCCATTTGATTGGCCGACCCGTTTTGTGCTTGCGGGAGTACTCGCAACCATCGGCCCAGTCGCGGCGCTCGCACAGTCAGGCGAGTTGCCCTTCGCGCCGATTCCGCAACCTCGACCGCAAGCCGCGATCGAGAAGAATTTCGGTCCCGGAGCGTCGAAGGCATCCGTTGCAATCCGGCCGGATGTTTTCGTTGGCCGGGACGGCTTGGACGCCGGCGTTGCGAAGCTGGATTCCGGCTTGGAAGCGCTCTCGGACGGGGAGATCAACCAGGCGCGCGAGGTGCGCGACAGCCTTCCGGAGCGGTCCCTCGACCGCTACGTCCTGACCTGGGCGATCGCTGTCAAAGGCGGCGGACTGGCGCCGACCAGCGATATAGCGGCAGCGCAAGCGCTACCCGACTGGCCGGGAACGGCAGCGCTGCGCCGCAACGGCGAGAGGGCGCTTCTTCGCGAGAAGCCCGATCCGAAAGCCATCGTCCGGATGCTCAGCGACACTCCACCGGAGACGTCGGCAGGGGTGATCATCCTTGCGCGTTCGCATATCGCGCTGGGCGACCGCGAAGCGGCGCGCGCGGTGCTGTCGCCGCTCTGGCGCATGGAAAAGCTCGCCCCCAAGGACGAGGCGGCAATCATCAGGGAGTTTGGCGGGATCATTCCGGCCGCCGACCACCGCGCGCGCATGGAGCGGATGCTCTATGCGGAGCGAGTCAATTCGGCCAAGCGCGTCGCGGCGCTCGCCGGGGCGCAATCGCTGGCCGACGCCTGGACAGCGGTGATCAGGGGCGACCGCAACGCCGGCAAGCTCCTGGACAAGGTTCCGGCAGATCAGCGCTCGGCCGGCTGGTTTTTTGCCAAGGCCAAGTCCTTGCGCCGCGGCGGGAAGTTCACTGAGGCGGCGGAAGTGATGCTCAAAGCGCCTACGGACGGCGCGGTGCTCGCCGATGCCGACGCATGGTGGGTCGAGCGCCGGGTGCTTTCGCGCGAGCTCGTCGATCTAGGCGACATGAAGACGGCCTACAGGATCGCCGCTGCTCATGCGGCGGAAAGCCCGGCAAATGTGGCCGATGCCGAGTTCCATGCCGGCTGGTACGCGTTTCGCGGCCTGGCGGACGCCAGGACCGGTGCACGTCATTTCTCCCGCATCGCCGAAATCGCCGAGGGTCCGATCTCGCTTTCGCGCGCCTATTACTGGCTCGGCCGCGCGGCTGAAGCCGGTGCGGAGGGTGATGCCCGAACATATTTCGAGCGCGCCAGCGTCTACAGCACGACGTTTTACGGGCAGCTTGCCGCGCAGCGCATCGGGCGAGACAGGGTCGAGGTCGGTTACCCGCGCCCGTCAATGGCCGATCATGAGAGATTTGTGAGCCGCGAGCCCGTGAGGGCTATCAAGCGGCTCCAAGCCGCCGGCTATGACAGTCTCGCCGATACGCTCTGCCGCGAACTCGCCGCGGAACTCACCAGTCCCGGCGAACTGACGCTGCTTGCCGTCATGGCTGAAAATCGCGGCGATCATTACCTCGCGCTGAAGGTCGGCAAGATCGCATCGTCGCGTGGCATCGACATCGGCTCGCTTTCGCATCCGATGGGCGTCATCCCGTCATCGGCGAACATCTCGGGCTCGGGCAAGGCGCTCGCTTATGCGATCGCCCGCCAGGAGAGCGAGTTCAACATCGCCGCCGTCTCCGGCGCGGGCGCGCGCGGCCTGCTGCAATTGCTGCCCGGCACGGCCAAGGAGGTGGCCAAGAAAGCCGGCATCACCTATTCGAAGGCGCGGCTGACCACCGATCCAGGCTACAACGCGACGCTGGGCGCCGCCTTTCTCGGCGAGCAGCTCGGTCGCTTCGACGGCTCCTATGTGCTGACCTTCGCCGGCTATAATGCAGGACCGCGCCGCGCCCGCGACTGGATCAAGCGTTACGGAGATCCGCGAGGCAAGGACATCGACACGGTGGTCGACTGGATCGAGAGCATCCCGTTCACCGAAACGCGAAGCTATGTCCAGCGCGTGATGGAGAACTATCAGGTCTACAAGATGCGTCTGTCCGGAAAATTCGACATTGTCGGCGATCTGATCAACGGTCGCTGACAAGGGGCGTCTACCTTCACGCCCTGTCCCTATCGCGTAGCGCACTCGCCATTTGACCCGGCAATCCCCCACCTGTACCTCCTGAAAGGACATGCAGGCAGGACGGCGATGGCGGACGAAGGCTTCAGCGACTTTTACTACTCCTCGACTGACGGGCTGAAGCTCCATGCCAGGATTTATGGCGACGACGCGAACGGCACACTCCCGGTCGTCTGTCTGCCCGGACTGACCCGCAACGCGCGCGATTTTCATGAACTCGCGCTCCATCTCTCTCGTGACGCGAAAACGCCGCGCAAGGTGGTGACCTTCGATTACCGGGGGCGCGGCGGTTCTGCCTATGACAAGGAGTGGCAGAACTACAATATCGGTGTTGAGGCCGGCGACATTGTCGCCGGGGTGATTGCACTCGGCATCGAGCATGCGACCTTCATCGGCACGTCGCGCGGCGGGCTGATCATCCATGTGCTGGCGGCAACGCGCCCCGGCGCGCTCAAGGCGGTGGTGCTCAACGATATCGGCCCGGTGGTGGAAGGCGAAGGCTTCGCCCATATCCGCGCCTATCTCGAGCGCGCGCCGAAGCCGGCGAGCTTTGCCGAAGCTATCGCCATTCAACGCGGCACACACGGCCAGGCGTTTTCGGCGCTGACGGACCGGGATTGGGAGCGCATGGTGCGCGCCATCTATCGTGATGAGGACGGAAAGCCGGTCGCGGATTTCGATCCGGCGCTCCTGAAAACCGTCGCCGGCCTGGATCTGAGCCAGCCGTTGCCGGCGCTGTGGCCGCAATTCCAGGGTCTCGCCGGCGTGCCGATGCTGGCGATCAGGGGTGAGAACTCGAAGCTTCTGTCGGCCAGGACGCTGGAAGAAATGGCGCGGCGCCACCCGTCCATCGAGACCGTCACCGTCGAGGGCCAGGGCCACACGCCGATGCTGGAGACCGGCCTGCTCCCCGCCCGGATCGAAGCGTTTCTCGACCGGGCGGATCCGAATTCGGCCTGATTCCAGCGACTGCCGCCTATCAAGACACAGCCCGGACGAAAAAGACCCGGCGGTTGCCCGCCGGGTCTTTCAGTTCAGCTATGCCGGTTTGTCAGAATGAGCGCTGGATACGAAGGTAGCCACCGATTTCATCGCCGTCATTCTCGTCATTGTCGTCGCCGAGATTGTCGTAATAGGCAATCTCAGGCGTGACCCGCAGACCCGGAACCAGCATGTAGGCGACGTTGGCCACCGCCGCGAAAGCTTCCGATTCGTCATAGGACAGCTGGACGTTGACGGTCGCCTTTTCCGTCACTTCCATCGAGGCGCCGCCCCAGACGGCCCAATCGCCGTCCCAGGTCGCGTAGTAGCTGCCGGTATCGGTCGAGCTGTAGCCGGCGAGGATGAAGGCCGTGATCCTGTCCGTTGCATTCACGTCGAGGCGCACCTTGCCGGCCCATTCGTCCCACACGGAATCATAGCCGACAGCCGCCGAGACGCCGCCCCAGCCCTGCGTCAGCGAGGCGCCCGCGACGACGTGCGGAACGTAGCTGTCGAGGGTATAGCTTGCGGTGAAATCGGCAACGCCGTCATCGTCAAAGTCGAAATCCCGGTCCCCGGCCCCCTCTTCCAGGGCGATCGCCGCCTGGAAACCATTGGTTCCCGTAAAGGTGTAGGAGATCTGGTGGGTGCGGTCCGGCTCGTAATCGACGAGATCGTCATTGACCACGCCGCCGGCAAAGCCGGTCATGGTCACGAACAGCGAGTCGGTCTTGCCGACGCGGAAGCCGCCGAGTTCGATATAGGCATGCTCGATCTCGACCGCGTCGCTGGCGTCGGTGATGCCGCCGACATCGTTCGTCGTGTACTGGAAGTTTATGTGCGCATAGGTGCGCAAGGTGCCGAGTTCCGTCTCAGAACGGGAGTCGATCTGCAGCGCGGCGCGGGCCCGCTTGTAGTAGGTGTCGTTCTCGTCTTCGATGCCGTTCGCCAAATCTTCCTTGTCGAAGACGTCCTGGTGCCCGAAGAGGCCCACGCCGATGTCATAACGGAGATAGCCGCCGACGCGCAGGCATGTCTCGGTGCCCGGTATGTAGAAGAATCCGGTGCCGTATGTGTCGCAGACGCGCACATATTCCATGGGCTCCGGCTCGGCGATGACGACCGCATCGGCCGCGCGGGCTCCCGATACCGCCGCCAGGGCCGCGGCAGAACCGAGAAGCAGGGTTTTGAAGTTCATGGTAGCTCCTTAGGATTAGGGCGAGGCCAAGCTGTAGCAATAATTTGTGACAGGCTTGGCCCGGCGGAATCAGTTGCCCCCTCCCGGACGGCCTTCTTTGCCCTGACTTCAAAACTTGTTCAATGGTGAACCATTATTTTAGCGATTGCGCATCTGCCGCCGAAGCACTAGCGCCCGGCCCGCAACCGCGCCATTCATGGGGATTTGCACCGCGCTCCGTTACAGAGACTTATCGGCTGCCATAACGAAAACCCGGCGGTGGCCCGCCGGTCGGGTCATTTCAATATCCGCTCGCCGATCCGGGCAGGCGCGCAACAAAAGACCCGGCGGTGGCCCGCCGGGTCTTTCTCAGATCGACTGAATAAGCCGATTAGAACGTGCGCTGGAAGCGGAGGAAGCCGCCGATCTCGTCTTCATCATCATCCTCGAAGTCGTCGTCGAAGTTGTCGACATAGACGATTTCAGGCGTGATCACGAGGCCCGGAACGAGCGTGTAGTTCACGTTCGCAACGGCAGCGAAGTTCTCCTGCTCGTCATACGAAAGCTGGACGTTGATCTTGGTCTGCTCGGAAACGGTGAAGGTGCCACCGCCCCAAACAGCCCAGTCGCCGCCCCAGTTTCCGTAGTAGTTAGGGCTTTCGTCGCTGCCGAAGAAGTTGTTGTCGTCATCGTTGGAGGCATAGCCGGCCATGATGAAGAGAGAGAGCTGTTCGGTGGCGTTCACGTCCAGGCGAACCTTTGCGGCCCACTCTTCCCAGTTGGCGTCGTAACCGGCGACAGCCGAGATGCCGCCCCAGCCCTGCGTCCAGGCCAAGCCGCCAACCACATGCGGGACGTAGCTGTCGAGCGTGTAGAGGTTGCCGATTGTGGTAACTTCACCGGGATCGACAATGCCATCGTCATTGAAGTCATTGAAGAAGGAGCCTGAACCGCCGTCGCCTTCTTCAAGAGCGATCGCGGCCGAGAAGCCGTTGCCGCCGGTGAAGGTGTAGGCGATCTGGTGGGTGCCGAACGGACCGTAGCCGATCAGGTCGTCCTGGATCACGCCGCCGGCATAGCCGGTGAAGGTCGAGAACAGCGAATCGGTCTTGCCGATGCGGAAGCCGCCGAGTTCGATGTAGGCGTGCTCGATGCCGACAGCGTCGGATGCGTCGGTGATGCCACCCGGATCGTCCGTCGTGTACTGGAAGTTGATCGCGGCATAGACGCGAAGCGTGCCGAGTTCGGTTTCCGAGCGAGCGTCGGTGCGCAGCTGGAAGCGGGCGCGCTTGTAGTAGGCGTCGTTGGTGTCGAAGTCGCCTTCGGAGAGGTCTTCCTTATCGAAGACGTCCTGGTGGCCGAGGATGCCGACGCCGATGTCGTAGCGGAGATAGCCGCCGATGCGCAGGCAGGTCTCGGTGCCGGGGATGTAGAAGAAGCCCGTACCGTACACGTCGCAGACGCGCACATATTCCATGGGCTCCGGTTCAGCGATCACGACCGCATCGGCCGCGCGTGCGCCGGAAACTGCGACGAGAGCCGCAGCTGAGCCGAGAAGAAGGCTCTTGATGTTCATTTTCTGACCTCCAGTCAAAAGTTAAAAAGCGGGTCTGGGTAATTTTGCTGAAGGACAGCTTTCCCTGCCCCATCCCCAATGTCGAAAAAGATGCGCTGTCACGCCCCTTCCTCGAATCCGACAATACTCACGAGGGGACGGCGTTCAACAACGATCATACCCGCTGCGCGGGCTGCGGCACGCTATCCCGCATCGCTGTGGCACAAATGACACGATTTGGCGCCAGCCAGAAAGGACTCGTTAATGTCTCTTAATTCGATCGTGGCGCGGAATGAACCGGTGAAACGGCTGTTATCCGGCCCGTTACGCGTTCCAAGGGGAATCGGCCCGGCCTTGTCAATGAAGCCGCGTTCGCCTGTTTCGGCGATCTGCAAGCGGCGCGCGGGTTATTTTCGACATTATAATGCCTGGCTTATTGATTGTGGCGTCCGTTTTCTCTATCGGAGCGTTGCGCTGGAGAGGTGGCCGAGTGGTCGAAGGCGCTCCCCTGCTAAGGGAGTAGAGGCCAAAAGCTTCTCGAGGGTTCGAATCCCTTCCTCTCCGCCAGCTCCTAATCCCGACCCAAAATCTGTGCTTAAAGCCGTAATACATCCGCGATTCGGCGGTGGCGATCGGACATTCCGCGACCAGCTGGGGCGCATGGACCACGATTTCTCGCAACGTCCAGAATCTCGGCAGCGGCCCCCGCAGACATTCTGTCGGCAATTTGTGGATTGTAATCAAAGCGATAGCCGGTTGGTCACCGTGTGGCCTTCGGATTCTGACTGGAGGTCAGAAAATGAACATCAAGAGCCTTCTTCTCGGCTCAGCTGCGGCTCTCGTCGCAGTTTCCGGCGCACGCGCGGCCGATGCGGTCGTGATCGCTGAACCGGAGCCCATGGAATATGTGCGCGTCTGTGACGTGTACGGTACGGGCTTCTTCTACATCCCCGGCACCGAGACCTGCCTGCGCGTCGGCGGCTACATCCGCTACGACATCGGCGTCGGCGCCCTCGGCCACCAGGACGTCTTCGACAAGAAAGAGCTGTCGGAGGGCAATCTTGAAACCAACGATACTTACTACAAGCGCGCCCGCTTCCAGCTGCGTGTCGACAGCCGTTCGGAAACCGAGCTCGGCACACTGCGCACCTACGCCGCCATCAACTTCCACTACGACACGAAAGTTGTAGGAGTTGACGTTGACGGTGACGACATTAACGACGGCGTCGTCACCACCACCGGCGACAATGTCGGCATCGAGCACGCCTACATCGAACTCGGCGGCTTCCGCATCGGCAAGACCGACTCGCTGTTCTCGACCTTCACCGGCTATGCCGGCGGCGTGATCAACGACGACATCATCGGTTACGGCCCGTTCGGCACGCACCAGATCGCCTACACCTTCACCGGCGGCAACGGCTTCTCGGCCGCGGTCGCCCTCGAAGAAGGCGCTGGTGAACTCTATGCGCTGGACGACTATGTTCCGCATGTCGTCGGCGGCCTAGCCTGGACGCAGGGCTGGGGCGGCGTCTCGGCCGTTGCTGCCTACGACGCGGTCTGGGAAGAATGGGCCGCCAAGGTTCGCCTGGACGTGAACGCCACCGAACAGCTTTCGCTGTTCATCATGGCTGGTTTTTCATCCACGGACGACGAGTCGCTTGATGAGTTGTTCAACTACTACGGCAACTGGGGCGGCGACTGGGCTGTCTGGGGCGGTGGTACCTTCACCGTCTCGGAAAAGGCCAAGATCAACGTTCAGCTGTCTTATCATGAGTTGGAGAACTTCGCTGCCGTTGCGAACGTGAACTACACGCTCGTTCCGGGCCTCGTGATCACGCCTGAAATCGTCTATGTCGACAACTTCGACGACGACATCGACGACGATAGCGACGAGATCGGCGGCTTCCTCCGCTTCCAGCGCACGTTCTAATAGCACTTCGGTGCGCAGGTTGACCCGGACAGCTTCGTCCGGGTCAACCTTTCAGCAGATCGATCGTGGACTGCTGCTTTCGACGTGATTTTGACGGGCAACAAGTCAGGTGGCTGACGGAGAGGGGTAAACCTAGAGCAGGGTTTCGCTGGGGCTGCGGAATTTTGCGCATTGCGACCTGAGGCGAAGAAATGTCTCTCGCTATTGTCATTTTCTTACATTTCGGGCTTGTGCTTCATCGTCTTTTTATTCCGGGCGGGGGCGCTTGATTAATGAAACTTGACGAAGACAATAGGCTATGGAAAGATGGTATATCCTTCACTTCCTTCAGCTCGCAAACAGTCGACTATGCACTTTCCAAGCTTAGCAAAGTCGAAGCTTTCAGCATATCCGACCTTTTTTCCCTCTATAGAGACATTTTGTGGGACGACGGAAACCACAAATACAATGTCAGTTCCTTCCTTGGTGAACTAGACGAGATACTGCTCGGTGAACGCTTCAGTGTTCTTGACCAGGATACCGTCGACGGCCTGATTGGAAAATTGCGCGAACGCGGCAACAGCAACGCAACCATCAATCGCAAGATGGCGGCGCTCAGCAAATTGCTGCGCAAGGCATATAAAATGGGAAATATCCACAACCTTCCGGAGTTTCGGCGGCAAAAAGAGCGAGCCGGACGAATTCGGTTTCTGGAGCGGGATGAAGAGGACCGCCTGTTCTCGGCCGTGAAAGCCAGGTGCGAGAATAGCTACCGGCTCTGCATCTTCCTGGTTGACACCGGTTGCCGCCTGGGCGAGGCGATCGGGCTCATCTGGAACGATGTGCACGATCACCGCGTCTCCTTCTGGATAACGAAGTCGGGGCGCAGCCGAACCGTTCCGCTCACGGCCCGGGCGCGGGAATCGCTGGTCATTGGAGGCATTCGCGCGAAGGGGCCGTTCTCGATGCTGAACCAGCCCAATTTCCGGGCAATCTGGAACGACGCCAAAGCGGAAATCGGCTTGGGGACGGATATGCAGGTGGTTCCGCATATCTTGCGCCACACCTGCGCTTCCCGCCTCGTCCAAGGCGGCATCGACATTAGGCGGGTCCAGATGTGGCTTGGCCATCAAACCCTTCAGATGACCATGCGCTATGCGCATCTTGCAACCAACGACCTCGATTCCTGCGTCGGCGTCCTCGAACGCAGGATCGCCTAGAGCCTTTCTGGCGGGCGAAAAGGGACCGGAACCTTCGGTCCGCCGGCCCGTTTTTATGACGATCGCCTGCTGATCGATCCCCTTCGAACAGGAAAGGAAATCGTCATGAAACTCAAAATGCTCCCGATCGCAGTTCTCGCGGCGACGCTTGCCGGCGGCGCCTTTGCGCAGACAGGCCCGGTTGTAGCAGCCTGAGAATCGGCTTCGAAACGGCGGGTCACGGCCCGCTGTTTCGTTTCGCGCTATTCTGGATCCGCAGCCAGTATCTCCGCCAGAAGCGACAGGACCGCGTCCCGCTCCATCGGCGTGACGATGTCCGTCTCGAACAGGCGTAGGCTGCGCATGCCTTCGAGGGCAAGGAATACGGCAAGCGCGCTGCTTTCATCCTTTGCGTTGGCTTTCAGCCGATCGAGCAGTTGACGCTTGAAGCGGCCCACGGGCACCAGAAGCTCCGGATTTGCGGCCATGGCCGCAAGGACCCCGGTCGGCGGGGGTAAGGCTTGCTCAGCGACGAACAGGTCGAGATAAGCGACGGCGAGACTGTTCTGTCCGCCGCCATATGCCTTTTCCTTCTCGTTCAAGGCAGCGTCGAATTCGCCCAGATGCTGCTCGACCAGCGCTTCGAGAAGCCTCGACTTCGACGGGAAATGATAAAGCAGCCCGCCTTTCGACACCCCTGCCCGCTCTGCGACAGCGTCGAGCGACAGGTTTCCCGGGCCGACATCGCGCGCCAAAGTAGCCGCCGCCGACAGTATTTTCTCGCGCATGCCCTTTTTCACGGACCCAAACCAGCCTTTGACAGTCATCCGGAACCACATCCGGAGGTTGACAATACCGTCCAGACGGTACAGTAAACGCCTCGGTTTGCAAGTGGTTGCGGCGAAGCTTGCAAGCCGCAGTCATTCGTCGTCGAATCGTCGAGCCCGGTGTCATTCATGATCAAGCGCCTCATCATCGCCTTCGTCCTGCTCGTGCTGATCTGCGGCGGCGTCATCGGCTTCAATATCTTCCGCGACCGGGCCATCGAGCAGTATTTCGCCAACGCGCCGGTCGCGCCGGTCGCCGTGTCGACATCGGTCGTCGAGCCGATGAAGTGGACGCCCGGCATCGAAGCCATCGGGACCGTGGGCGCTGCGCGCGGCGTCGACCTGACGGTGGAGACGACCGGGATCATCAGGGACATATTGTTTTCCGCCAATCAGCGTGTCGACCAGGGCGAGGTTCTGATCCAGCTCGACGACGCGGTACAGCGCGCCGACCTCGCCGCCGGCTTGACGCAGGCAGCTCTCGACAAGACCGCCTACGATCGCGCGCTCGAACTGCAACGGCGTGGCGTCGGAACCGATGTGAACGTGGAAGCGGCGAAGGCCGCGGCAGACGCCTCCGCATCCCAGGTCGCCAAGTTTCAGGCCGTCCTCGACCAGAAGCAGCTGACGGCGCCGTTTGCCGGCACGATGGGCATTCCCCGCGTCGATGACGGCCAATATATCGCGCCCGGCACGATCGTCGCCACGCTGCAGGATCTCGACACGATGCGCGTCGATTTCTCGATTCCCGAGCAGCAGCTCGACCTGGTCGAGATCGGGCAGACGGTACGGCTCGGCACCAACTCCGCCGATATGAAATTCAGCGGCTCGATCATCGGCATCGAGCCCAAGGTCGATCCGGTGTCGCGGCTGGTCTCCATCCGGGCGGAGGTCGTAAATCCCGAAGGCCAGCTCAGCCCGGGTCAGTTCGTTCAGGTGCGCGTGCAACTGCCCGAGGAGGACGGCGTGCTCGCATTGCCGCAGACCTCTGTCGTCTCCAGCCTCTACGGCGATTATGTCTTTGTCGTGCGGCCGGCGGAAAACAAGGCCGGCGCAGCTGAGGCCGCTCAGCCGGCGCAGGAAAGCGCGGCGCCGGCCGCCAATCAGCAGAACGCGGAACCTGCCCTCGTAGTCGACCAGGTCTTCGTCACCACCGGCCGCACATCCCAGGGACTGGTCGAGGTTCTGAAGGGCGTCAAGGCCGGCGACCAGATCGTCACCGCCGGGCAGAACCGGCTGTCCAACGGCACGCCGGTCAGGGTCGACAACACCGTCAATCCGGCAAACATAACGGCCGCAAAATGAGCTTCTCCGACATCTTCATCCGCCGGCCGGTCCTGTCGCTCGTCGTCGCCTTCATGATCCTGCTCCTGGGCTTCCAGGGCATATTCAACCTCTCAGTGCGCCAGTATCCGGAAGTCGAGGAGACCGTGATCACCATCACGACGGTCTATCCCGGCGCCAGCCCCGATCTCATCCAGGGTTTTATCACCGCGCCGATTGCGGCCGCCGTGGCAACGACCGAAAACATCGACTACGTCACCTCGCAGAGCCGCCCTTCGACGAGCGTCGTCACCGTTCAGATGCAGCTCGGCTCCAATCCCGACGTCGCTCTCACCGAAGTCATGTCGAAGGTGCAGCAGGTCCGGGGCCAGTTGCCGAGCGACGCCGAGGACCCGACCATCGTCAAGGGAACCGGCCAGCAGTTCGCCATCATGTATCTGGCGATGCAGAACCCCAACATGACCTCCGAGCAGCTCACCGAATATATCGAGCGGGTCATCAGGCCGCGCCTTTCCACCGTGCAGGGCGTGGCGGAGGTGCAGATACTCGGCGCGGCGAATTATTCGATGCGCGTGTGGATCGACCCGATACGCCTTGCCGCCCGCGACCTCACGGCGGCCGACGTGCTCACCGCCATCCAGTCGTCGAACTATCTGTCGGCGCCCGGCAAAACCAAGAACGAATACGTCGCCTATTCGATCACGCTGCAATCGACGCTGCAGACGCCGCAGGCCTTCGCGGAGCTGCCGCTGCAGTCCAGGGACGGCAATGTTGTGCGCCTGCGCGATGTCGCCAAGGTCGAGCTGGCGGCCGAAAGCACCGACACGGTCGTCAACTTCAACGGCGAGCCGGGCACATTCATCGGCATATTCCCGACGCCGGCGGCCAACCCGCTGGACACGGCAGCCGCCGTCATCGACGAACTGCCGGCGATCCAGGCCAGCCTTCCCGAAGGCATGACGGTCACCATGGTTTACGATGCGACCGAGACGATCAGCGCATCGATCGAGGAGGTGTTCACGACGATCGCCGAGGCCGTGGTGATCGTGGTTGTGGTGATCCTTCTGTTCCTCGGCTCGTTCCGGTCGGTGCTGATGCCGGTCGTCACCATCCCGCTTTCGCTAATCGGCGTCTGTTTCCTTCTGTTCGTGCTCGGTTATTCCATCAACCTCCTGTCGCTCTTGGCCATGGTTCTGGCCATCGGCCTGGTGGTCGACGACGCCATCGTGGTGCTGGAAAACATCCACCGCCATATCGAGGAAGGCTTGACGCCGATGCAGGCGGCGTCGGTCGGGATGAAGGAGATCACCGGGCCGGTTATCGCCATGACGATCACGCTGGCCGCGGTGTTCGCGCCGCTGATGTTCACCGGCGGCCTGACCGGATCGCTGTTTCGCGAATTTGCCGTCACGCTCGCCGGGGCCGTCATCATTTCGGGCGTCGTCGCGCTGACGATCACGCCGATGATGTCGGCGCGCATCCTCAGGGCCGATATTCACAGCCGTTTCCAGCGTTTCGTCGACCGCACCTTCGACCGGGTCGCCAACCGCTACGAGCGGCTGGTGTCCGGTTCGCTCGACTATCGGCCGGTGACGCTGATGATCGTCGTCGCCCTGATGGGCGTCACCGGATACATGTTCTTCAAGACCTCGAGCGAACTGGCCCCGGAAGAGGATTCCGGCGCGCTGTTCTCGCTCATCCAGGCGCCGCGCTACGCGACGTCCGAATATACCAGCCTCTATGCCGACCAGATCCGCGAGCTGACCAAGGATATTCCGGAGCTTCGGGCGAATTTCTCCATCGTCGGAATGGGCGGCGAGACGAATTCGGGCTTTGCGGTCTGGGCGTTCAAGGACTGGGCCGAGCGCGACCGCTCGCAGGCGGAGATCCAGCAGGACATCCAGGGCCGGCTGGCGCACGTGGCCGGTGCGCAGGCGCTGGTATTTGCGCCGCCCTCCCTGCCCGGCGCCGGCGGCGGCCTGCCGATCTCGCTGGTGATCCAGTCCACCGGCGACCCCAGCCAGGTGTTCGAGGTCGCCGAGCAGATCAAGCAGGAGGCGCAGGCGACCGGACAATTCATCGTCGTCCAGAACTCGCTGGCCTTCGACGCGCCGCAGGTGACGATCACGATCGACCGCGACCGCGCTGCGGCTCTCGGCCTGCCGGTCAGGGACATCGGAACGACACTCGGCCTGCTCGTCGGCGGCGGCTCTGTGGCCCAGTTCGACCGCGATTCCAACAGCTACGACATCATCACCCAGGTGCCGGAGGAATTCCGCAACAATCCCGAAAAGCTCGGCCATTTCTATGTCCGCGCCGTTTCGGGAGAAATGGTGCCGCTTTCGGCGGTGGTGAACATATCGACGAACGCCTCGCCCGCGTCGATCGAGCAGTTCAACCAGCTGAATTCGGCGACGATCACCGCGCTTCCCGTGCCCGGCGTCACCACCGGCGACGGCCTGGCGACGATCGAGAACATCGCCCGTCCGCTGCTGCCCGCCGGCTTCTTTATCGACTATTCGGGCCAATCGCGCCTGGAGGCGGAACAGGGCAACACGATCCTGATCGCGTTCGCGCTCGCCGTTATCGTCATCTACCTGGTGCTCGCTGCGCAGTTCGAGAGCTTCCGCGATCCGCTGATCATCATGATGTCGGTACCGCTGTCGATCTTCGGCGCCATCGTTCCGCTCAATCTCGGCCTTGGTACCCTCAACATTTACACGCAGGTCGGCTTGATCACGCTGATCGGCCTCATCACCAAGCACGGCATCCTGCTGGTCGAATTCGCCAATCAGCAGCGCGAGCTGCATGGCCTGTCGCGGCGCGAGGCCATTGTCGCCTCGGCGAAAGTGCGCTTGCGGCCGATCCTGATGACCACGGCGGCGATGGCGCTCGGCGTTGTGCCGCTGATCATCGCCTCCGGCGCGGGCGCGGCGGCGCGCTATTCGATGGGCCTGGTGATTTTTTCGGGCGTTCTGGTGGGCACGATGTTCACGCTGTTTGTCGTGCCGATGTTCTACACCTTTATCTCGCGCCGGGAACTTGTGCAGCACGAGCCGCTGGAACCGGTCCAGCCCGCAGCGCATTGAGGGGGCATGGAAAGTTCGCGGGCCTCCGCCAAACCGAACCCGCCCCTCATCCGCCTGCCGGCACCTTCTCCCCGTGAAGAACGGGGAGAAGGGACAAGCGGCAACTGCCCCCGCACAAAAAACCGCATGCAATCGCCGCGATTTTTGCTATCGCTGGCCGGCATCCTCTTCCCATACCAGAGTGCCGCCCATGCCTAGCCGCCCGCCGCTTACGCCCGTCGTCGATGCCCTCCCCGCAACCGTGCCGTTCGTCGGCCCGGAGGCGCAGCAGCGAGCCAGCGGCAGACCGTTCCGCGCGCGCATCGGCGCCAATGAAAGCAGTTTCGGCCCCTCGCCTTCCGTCATGGCCGCGATGCGCGCCTCCGCGCCGGACATGTGGATGTATTGCGACCCCGACAATCACGACCTGAAAGTCGCCCTTGCCGGCCATCTCGGCGTGCAGCTCAAGAACGTCGTCGTCGGCCAGGGCATAGACGGCCTGCTCAACATCGCGGTGCGCATGCATGTCGCGCCGGGCGACGCGGTCGTCACCTCGCTCGGCGCCTATCCGACCTTCAACTTCCACGTCGCCGCCAGCGGCGGCCGGCTGGTGACGATCCCCTACGAGAACGACCGCGAAAACCTCGACGGCCTGCTCGCCGCCGTCAGGCGCGAGAACGCCCACATGGTCTATCTCTCCAATCCCGACAACCCGATGGGCACATGGTGGGAGGCCGACGAGATCACCCGCTTCGTCGAGGCGCTGCCGGAAACGACGATGCTGATCCTCGACGAGGCCTATGGCGAGACCGGGCCGACATCGGCAATGCCGCCGCTCGACCCGGCGAAGCCCAACGTGCTCAGGATGCGCACCTTCTCGAAGGCCTACGGCCTGGCGGGCATCCGCTGCGGCTATGCAATCGGGGAGGCGCAGGCCATCGCCGATTTCGAGAAAATCCGCGACCATTACGGCGTCAGCCGCATGGCCCAGATCGCTGGCCTGGCGGCGCTAGCCGACCAGGCCTATCTCCACGAAGTCGTCGCAAAGGTCGCAGCCGGCCGCGACCGCATCGCCGAAATCGCCCGCGCCAACGGCCTCTCCCCGATCGCCTCGGCCACCAATTTCGTCACCATCGACTGCGGCCGCGACGGCGCAATCGCGCTGAAAGTGCTGCAGCACCTGATTTCGCGTGGCGTCTTCATCCGCAAGCCGATGGCGCCGGGCCTCGACCGCTGCATCCGCATCAGCGTCGGCCGCGACGACGAGCTCGACATTTTTGCGGAAGAACTGCCGGGGGCGTTAGAGATGGTGCGGGGCTGATCGGTTATTGCTCGCGCAGAGCGCCTTCGAAGATCGACAGCGCCTCACGGAATTTCTCGTGCTCCAGCAGCGCGAACCCGACACGCATGTGGCTTGGCGTGCCAAAACAATCTCCCGGAGCGACGAGCACTCCCCTGGCCGCGAGCGCCTCGCAGAAGGACCGGCTGTCGCGCCCGTCGCGAAACCGCGGGAAGCAGACGGTTCCGCCAGTCGGTTTCACCCAGGCAAGCACATCCGAGACGCGGTCCATGAAATCCGACAGCGCGTCGAGATTTTCGCTGGCGATGGCCCGGAGCCGCGCCAGGAGCACGTCGCGATGGGAGAGCGCATGCGCTGTCAGCGCTTCCAGAATCGGCGAGCTGCTGATCGTGAAATAGCTTCTTGCGTCTATGATCTTCGCGCGCCTCTCGGCATCCGAATCGACGATCCAGCCCATGCGCAAGCCGGCCAGCGACAGCGCCTTCGACATGTCGCCTATCGCAAGAACATTGTCGATCGGGGCGGCGGATGGCTGCGGTTCGCCGAAATAGAGTGGGTGATAGACTTCGTCGACGATCAGCGGCACGGCCTTTTGTGCCAGGGCGGCGGCGAGTTCTTTTATTTCATTGGCTGTCATTATCGCGCCGGTCGGATTGTGAGGGGTGTTCACCAGCGCAAGCACGGTGTCCTCATCCGTGGCGGTAAGCACATCGCCGGGCGACTGGAGACCGCCATTCTCCCCGGACAGCTTGCTGCGGCGCACGGCCAGCCCCCAGGCATTCGCCATAGCCTCGAAGGCCGGGAAGGCCGGCGACGGCAGCACGACGTTGCCGCCCGGACGGGCAGCCAGGCAGAAGAGGATCGACAGTGCTTCCGACGCGCCGGTAGTCACCACGACCCAGTCGGGATCGACGCCGAGAAACTTCCCGATCGCTCCGCGTAGCGCGGGGCTTCCCTCGGCCGGCGCGTAACTGACAGTCAATTCGTCGAGGCTTGCAGCGCTGTCGCCAAGCGCCAACACTTCGCCAACCGTCCATTTTGGTCCGGTGCTCGAGGCAAGGTCATAGGCGATCGGCGGTGTCGCAAAGCCGTATTTCGACAGCCAATGATCGAGCAGAAAGGGCGGCAAATCCATGGCGTAGCTTTCTCTGGCAGGTTTTCAGAAGAATCGATCGTCTCACGAGGCTTCTGCACTATCGGGCAAACGGCTTGCTTTCGCATAGGCCTGTCAGATGGAAAGCGTTGGCCGGCAGCGGCTCTTACGCGCCGCCGCCGAGAATCTCCTCAAGCCGATCGAGCAGCGGCCGCTGGCCCTCAATGATCCTTGCACGTGCATCCGCCAGCGAGAACCAGCCGGCGCGATCGATTTCGGGAAAGGAGGCGACGCGTCCGCTTCGCGGCGGCCATTCCATCTCGAAGCTGTTGCTTGTGAGAGTGGCGGGATCGAAATCGCATTCGGCCGCGAATGCGGTAACGGTCTTGCCGGCTTTCTGCCTGATGGCGCCGAGCGGCGTCATTTCGTCGGCGATCGTCCAACCGGTCTCTTCGGTGAATTCTCGCCGGGCCGCGGCTTCCGCATCCTCATTGTCAGCATATTCGCCTTTCGGGATCGACCACGCGCCCAGGTCGCGCTTTTGCCAGAACGGCCCGCCCGGATGCACGAGCAGGACTTCGATCGCCTCTGCCCGCATTCGATAGACGAGAGTACCTGCGCTTTTTGCCGCCATGCCTCAGCTTCAGCCGTTACCGCCATTCATGCAAGAACCTCTATTCACTTGAATTAATTGAACGTTCGTTTTATTATCTTTGCAAGGAGCGACTCATGGCGCGAACCACAGGTTCGGACGGCGGCAGGACGTTAGCCGCGACACGCGAGGCGGCGCTCGGGCTGATCGCCCGCCACGGCTACGAGGCCATGTCCATGCGCCAGCTCGCGGCGGAAGTCGGCGTCCAGGCGGCGGCGCTCTACCGCTATTTCCCGACCAAGCAGGACCTGCTTTTTGCGCTGATGCGCGAGCATATGGAGGGCCTGCAGGCCGCATGGGAAGCGGCGCGGCCCGCGACGAACGACCCGGTCGCGCGGCTCTCGGCCTTCGTCGAGAACCACATCCGCTTCCATGTTGCCCGTCGCCATTCCACCCATGTCTCGAACATGGAGTTGCGCAGCCTATCGAAGGACAATCTCAGCCATATCCTGCGCCTGCGGGCGGCTTACGAGAAGGAACTGCGCCATATCCTCCGCGCCGGCGCGGAGGCCGGGCTGTTCACTGTCGACGATGTCGGCATGACCGCGATGGCCATCATCCAGATGATCACCGGCGTCATCGTCTGGTTCCGGCCGGACGAGCGGCTCTCTGTCGAAGAGGTCGCAGAAACCTACCTTTCCATGACAAGGCGCCTCGTGGGCGCAGATGCCGCCAGGGAGAAGCGAAATGTACGACCGCACGCTGAATTTCGGGCTGGGTGAGGACATAGACAGCCTACGCGACCTGGTGCGCCGCTTTGCCCAGGACCGGATCGCGCCGATCGCGGCTGAGATCGACCGCAGCAATGTCTTCCCGGCGCCTCTCTGGGCCGAAATGGGCGCGCTCGGCCTGCTCGGCGTCACCGCCGATCCCGATTTCGGCGGCTCCGGCATGGGCTATCTCGCACATGTCGTGGCGATGGAGGAGATTTCTCGCGCGTCGGCCTCGGTCGGCCTGTCCTATGGCGCCCATTCCAACCTCTGCGTCAACCAGATCAACCGCTGGGCCACGCCCGAGCAGAAGGAAAAATACCTGCCGCCGCTGTGCTCCGGCGAGCATGTCGGCGCGCTCGCAATGTCGGAATCGGGTTCCGGCTCGGACGTCATCTCGCTGAAACTGCGGGCGGAAAAGAAGAACGACCGGTACGTCCTCAACGGCACGAAAATGTGGATCACCAACGGCCCGGACGCCGACACTATGGTAGTCTATGCAAAGACCGATCCGGAGCGACAATCGCGCGGCATCACCGCCTTCGTGGTCGAAAAGACTTTTGCCGGCTTTTCGGTGGCGCAAAAGCTCGACAAGCTCGGCATGCGAGGCTCCAACACCGGCGAACTGGTGTTCGAGGACGTCGAGGTGCCGTTCGAAAACGTGCTGCACGAGGAAGGGCACGGCGTCCAGGTCTTGATGTCGGGCCTCGACTACGAGCGGGCGGTGCTGGCCGGCGGCCCGCTCGGCATCATGGCCGCCTGTCTCGACGTGGCCGTCCCCTACGTTCACGAGCGCAAGCAGTTCGGCCAGCCGATCGGCGAGTTCCAGCTCGTCCAGGGCAAGCTCGCCGACATGTATGCTACGATGAGCGCCGCGCGGGCATATGTTTACGCCGTCGCCGCCGCCTGTGACCGCGGCGAGACCGCGCGCAAGGACGCCGCCGGCTGCATCCTGTTCGCGGCCGAGAAGGCGACGCTCATGGCCCTCGACGCGATCCAGCTTCTCGGCGGTAACGGCTACATCAACGACTACCCCACAGGCCGGCTGCTGCGCGACGCGAAACTCTACGAGATCGGTGCCGGCACCAGCGAGATTAGGCGGTGGCTGATCGGAAGGGAGATCATGGCGGAGGGAGTCTAATTGGTAGAGCTGTCCATATTGCCAAGGTTTGCATGTTTGCCATGTTCAGGCTTTTCTGGCAATATCCGATCTCGTACCGAGCGGAGTGAATGATGCCTCCTCCCAAGAAGGCTCGCGGGTTTGCCGAAGAAGCCGCTGAGTTCAACCACGCACAAGCTGTAGCCGGGACCGCTTCCCTCGGCCCTGTGAGGACGATAGTGGGTGAAGGCGGGCGGCTGGTCATCCCGGCCGAAATGCGAAAAGCAATGGGAGTCAAGCCGGGAGACACATTGGTCCTGAAGGTTCAGGATGGCGAACTGACTGCAATCTCTCAATTGGTCTCGATCCGAAAGGTCCAGGAGCGCCTGGCTTCCTACAAAACGCCGGGAGGGAGCGTGGTCGATGAGTTTCTGGCGGATCGGCGGGAAGAGCAACGACGAAGCGATGAGCGGCTCGACCAACTGCATGCTGAAGGCATGGCGATGAAGAAGCCATGACGGCATACATACTCGACAGCTCCGTCGTGCTCGCGGTGCTGTTCAACGAAAAAGGCGCAGACAACTCGTTGCGCTATTTCAAGGACGGGCAGTGCTGCGGCGTGAACGTTGCGGAAATCGTCGCGCGTCTGATCGATAAAGGCCGCACTCCGGATGAGGCGGTGAGCGACTTTGAGGCCTTGGGGCTGGGCATCTCCGGGTTCAGCCCTGAGAGCGCCATTCTTGCCGGGCGGCTGCGTCTGGCCACCCGGCACAAGGGCCTCTCGCTCGGCGACCGCGCCTGCATCGCGCTGGCCATCCACGAGAACGCCGTCGCTGTTACCGCCGATCGCTCGTGGGCCGACCTCGATCTCGGTTGTCCGATCGAGCTCATCCGCTGACGCGGATGCGCCCGATCATCCCGAAGTGGCGGTCTGTCAGAACCTGATATCCGCCGCCGAAGTCAGCTTGCGCTCGGCCGCGACCGCGCCCTCAAAGACCTCCCGCACGCCGGTGGCGGCCATCGGGTCGACATTGCGCAATCCCTTGAAATCGAGCCCCGTCAGTTCCTCGATGCGGCTTATCCGGACTTGCCTGAGGTCAAAGCGCCCGACGTCGAACCGCTCGGCGGCGAGATTGCTTATCAGGTCGGTCTGGTGCAGCACAAAACCGACGGCGCGCAGCCCGTCCTCCCGCGATCGGTAGGCTACCACCTTCCAGAAGGCACTCGGAATGAGCAGGCCGCGATGCGTCCTGTCGTCCTTGCCGAAGACCGGGCCGTTGAAGATCGACAGGCGCTGCATGTCCTGCTTGGCCTGGTCGGTGATGTGGTTCTCCAGTTCGCCCCAGAGCCGCAGGTCCTTCGGCTGCGACAGCTTGCTCTGGTTGAAGACCTCGTGCTGCGGCGCGCAATTGGTCCAGTGAAAAGTGTCGTCGTTGGCGAGTTTCGCCTCTTCGGCGGTCATGCCCCAGCCGGCGTCGTAGCGCCGGGCCAGGTGGCCGCGGTCGAGCGGATTGTTCTTGTAGAAGCGGTTGTCGGCCTGCGCGCCGGCGTCGATGCGCGGATCTATGAACCAGTCGTCGTTGCCGCGTTCCTCAACGAACGGCGCGCTGGCGTCGTAATTCACCGCCGAGACATAGGCCAGCCGCCGGTCCGCATTCATCAGGACGCTGAAATGGTGGTATTTCAGCTCGCCGGAACCGTCGGCGAGCATCGCCGGTTCGCCATGCCGCCGGTCGACCAGGTCGGGCATCGGCACCGCAACACCAAGAAAGCCGACATCGAAGCCCGGCCGGCCTTCATAGTCGGGCGCCGGCCGCACCCGCTCCGCGGCCGCCGTCTGGCCAAGTTCGGCGCGCACCGCGCGAGCGCCGCCGACCTCTACCGTGATTGTCACCGGCACGGTGATCGTCGCCGTTCCGGAAAGATCGACTGCGCATACATCCGCGGAGCTGCGGTCCGGTTTCGCGCCTTCTTCGTGCAGCGGCCCCATTTCCGTCGTGTCGGATTTCTCCAGCAGTTGCTTCAGCAGCGCGGCTTTCGCGGCCGGCAGATTCGTGACCTGCTTCAGGCGGTTGATGATGCGCGATATGCGGATGCCTTCATTGCCGACCCAGGCGATCTCCTCCACCGGCATGGAATCTTCGTCCCAGACGGTCCCGTCCCTGGTCAGATAATTGCCGGCCCCATCGCGCGCGGGCACCGAGGAATGATGCAGCGCCACCACCTCCCACCGGTCGTTGAACACCGGCGAACCGGACGAGCCGGGCTCGGTGTCGCCGAGATAATGCGCGAAGCCGTCGAGATCGCCCAGCGGCAGCGCGCTGAGCTCGTTCTCGCGGATCACCACCTCCTTCATCCGGCCCTGCGGATGCTGGACGATGTTGACCGGATCAGTGACCAGGATCTTGCCTTCCACGCCGACCAGCGGGCAGAAGCCGAAATCTGCAAGCCTGGCGTTGCCCACTCCCGGCGCGGGCCTCACCGCGACCAGCGCGAAATCCAGCGCCTTGTCGTTCAGAAAGAAGCGGTCGGGATCGAGGTGGAAAGACTGGACCGGCTTGCCCTTGCCGAGGCGGTCGCGCTGATAATCGAACTCGGCCACGCTGGCGGCCGCCCATTCGGCGCTCTCCAGCACATGCTCGTTGGTCAAGAGCAGCGACGGCGTCACCATGAAGCCGGTGCCGTAGCTGACCCCCCCGCCCAACTCGGTGCGGATGCGGGCCACAGAGCGCATGGCGAGCGAGCCGAGATCGAAGAACTCCGCCGAGAGAAAATCCTTGGTCGGCCCGATCACCCGCTCGACGAACAGCGCGTCGATATTGGCCTTGGTGACCGGCTTGCGCTCCGCCAGTTCGCGCACCCGCGCGGGCAGCGCAGCCTTCGCCTCGGACGCGATGCTTTCCAGCGGCGCGCGAAGCTGCTGGCGCAGCCGGTTGGCATGCTTGACGATGCGCTCCTTGCTGTCGACTTCGTCGTAGCGCCCCTCCGCCTTGGCCCGCGCCCGCTTCTCGCGTTCGGGCTTCGTCGCCTCCCAGCGATCGGCCGCCGCATCGATGATCTGCCTGGAAAAATGAAACCTGTCGCCCACAGTCTTTCTCCCCTACAAGTTGAATATTGCCTGGATAAATACTACTCCTGCGTGTTCTCCTTTGCAACGCCTGCCCACGATGCGCCAATGACGTGTCTGCCGCGTGATGGTTGCGGTTTGCCGCGGCTTCCCGGCGAAGGATCCGGCGCGCAAGCCTCTCCCGCCCCGCTGTTGCGCCGGCTCGCCCGACCTGTGTAAACATCCGGGTCCAGCGAACGGCGCAGCAGGCTTAAATGACCGTCATCCAGTCCCAGATCTCCCCCTCCTCCGACCTCTTCCGAGCCAATGCCGAGAAGATGCGCTCGCTCGTCGCCGACATTTCCGAGAAAGCCGCAACCGTACAGCGCGGCGGCTCGGACGAGGCCCGCGAACGCCACGCCTCGCGCGGCAAGCTTTTGCCGCGCGACCGGCTGACGCAACTCATCGATCCCGGCTCGCCCTTCCTCGAGATCGGCCAGTTCGCCGCCTTCGGCATGTATGACGACACGATAGCCTCCGCCGGCATGATCGCCGGCATCGGCCGCATCGAGGGCCGCGAGATCATGGTCGTCGTCAACGATGCCACGGTGAAGGGCGGCACCTACTATCCGCTGACCGTAAAAAAACATCTGCGCGCCCAGGAGATCGCGATGCAGAACAATCTGCCCTGCGTCTATCTGGTCGATTCCGGCGGCGCCAACCTGCCCAACCAAGACGAGGTCTTTCCGGACCGCGATCATTTCGGCCGCATTTTTTACAACCAGGCCAACATGTCGGCCATGGGCATCCCGCAGATCGCCTGCGTCATGGGCTCGTGCACGGCGGGCGGCGCCTATGTGCCGGCCATGGCCGACGAGTCGATCATGGTGCGCAACCAGGCGACGATTTTTCTCGGCGGCCCGCCGCTGGTGAAGGCCGCGACCGGCGAGGACGTGACGGCGGAGGAACTTGGCGGGGCCGACGTCCACACGCGGCTCTCCGGCGTCGCCGACCATTACGCGATGGACGACGACCATGCGCTGGCGATCGTGCGCCGCATCGTGCGCAACCTCAACCGCAAGAAGCAGATAGGCCTCGACCTTCGCGATCCGCTCCCGCCGCTTCATCCGGCCGACGAGATCTACGGCATCGTCCCGCAGGACACGCGCCAGCCATACGATGTGCGCGAGATCATCGCCCGCATCGTCGACGGCTCGGAACTCGACGAATTCAAGCAGAATTACGGGACGACGCTGGTCACGGGCTTTGCCCATCTCCACGGCATGCCGGTCGGCATCATCGCCAACAACGGCGTTCTTTTCAGCGAAAGCGCGCTCAAGGGCGCGCATTTCATCGAGCTCTGCTGCCAGCGCAAGATCCCGCTGGTCTTCTTGCAGAACATCACCGGCTTCATGGTGGGCAAGAAATACGAGGCCGGCGGCATAGCCCGCGACGGCGCCAAGCTGGTCACGGCGG
This sequence comes from Mesorhizobium sp. WSM2240, assembly GCF_040438645.1. NCBI lineage: Bacteria > Pseudomonadati > Pseudomonadota > Alphaproteobacteria > Hyphomicrobiales > Phyllobacteriaceae > Mesorhizobium > Mesorhizobium sp. WSM2240. The sequence goes on along the minus strand of NZ_CP159253.1, from coordinate 1,640,087 downwards.
TCGCCACCGCGCAGGTGCCGAAGATCACGATGATCATCGGCGGCTCGTTCGGCGCCGGCAATTACGGCATGTGCGGCCGCGCCTATTCTCCCCGCTTCCTGTGGATGTGGCCCAACGCCCGCATTTCGGTGATGGGCGGCGAGCAGGCGGCGACCGTGCTCGCCATGGTCAAGCGCGAGGGCATAGAGCGCCGCGGCAAGAAATGGTCGCCCGAGGAGGAAGCCGAATTCCGCCAGCCGATCCTGGAAAAATACGAGCGCGAGGGCCACCCGCTCTATTCCTCCGCCCGCCTCTGGGACGACGGCATCATCGACCCGGCCAAATCGCGCGAAGTGCTGGCGCTATCGTTGAGCGCGGCGCTGAACGCGGAGGTGAAGGAGACGCGGTTCGGGGTTTTCAGGATGTGAGGGGCCGGCCGGTAGATTCCCTCCGAGCAAACCTTCCCTACACATATCTTCGCTGTTTTATCCACGCCCGGCTGCATGCCGTTATCCTTCGTATTTTGGCGAAGGAAAGCAGGTATGCAGGATAGGGAACTGGAAACTTTCATCTACAGGTTAAAGGCCCAAATTGCCGCGAGTCGCGTCTTCGCCGCAGGTCTCCGGTTGCAACTTGCCTTCAAGCAGAACCCGAACTGGCATCTTCAGCCTCGCGTTCCAGCCGGCGATCCCGATGGTGGGCAGTGGTTGGCCTATCTTGTCGGCGCAGCCGGATCGTTGCTGCCGGTACTCCAGCGCGTCGGCCTCGCGGCGCTCCAGCGCCTGCGTACAGAGGCACGCCGCATTGGGCCAGTTCTACGGAGGCTCCCGCGACGCTGGGACGATTCGCTTCAGCCCTCGGAAGACAGCTATGACGACGAGACCCGACGTATCAGCCACAATTCATGGCAACGACGCGGCGAGCCCAACATACGCTTCCGCAATGAAGACGAGTTGCGAAGATATCTCGGCCCTGCCGGCCCTGGCCGCGAATGGCATCACATCGTCGAAAAGCGGCTCGCCGGTCGAGAAGGTTTCCCGCCAGAAAAAATACATAGCACCGACAATATCGTTAGCTTGCCAATCGAAGTTCACCGGCGCGTAAGTGCCAGAATGAGCATGCGTGACAAGGCGTACAACTTCAACATTCGCCGCTTTGGGATCGAGAAGCGTACATTCGCCGAACAATATGACGACGGACTGGATCTTGTTCGAGAGATACTGGAGGACTATGGCTATGACCCCTCGGACTTCTGAAAACTCTGTCCACGACCTGTTGCAGGCTTTTCTCGATTGTGAGGAACTGCGCATGCAAGCCGTACGCAGGCTGGATGTGCCGGAGGCAAACAAATACGTCTTGAAAGCTGCTGCTGCGGCCGAAGCGCTCTCCAAAACAGCGGAGGGCAGAGCTGAAATCGAGAAGCTTTTGGGGCACGCAACGCTCTACGTTCGAGTGAGGGCGGCGGGAGCGGTCATGGACTGGGCGCCTGACAAGGCGATCCCGGTGTTCGGCAGCATGCTCGATGCCGACCTTAGCTCGATTCCCTCGATAGACGAGAGACTGGACATTCGCGTGATCTCGAGGGACTGGCTTTACAAGCATTTCAACATCCGCAGTGCGAACCGTAACGACTTGATCGAACCGCTGCGGGCCTACGGCATCGAACTCGAGCATCGGGATGAATCTCGCTGGCAGTAGCATGGCATGACCGGGAAACCGGCCGCCTGGACATATCGCCTGGGCGGCGAACACGCCCCTCGCGCGATGGTCAAGCGCGAGGGCATAGAGCGCCGCGGCAAGAAATGGTCGCCCGAGGAGGAAGCCGAATTCCGCCAGCCGATCCTGGAAAAATACGAGCGCGAGGGCCACCCGCTCTATTCCTCCGCCCGCCTCTGGGACGACGGCATCATCGACCCGGCGAAATCGCGCGAGGTGCTGGCGCTCTCCCTCTCCGCCGCGCTAAATGCGGAGGTGAAGGAGACGAGGGTGGGCGTGTGGAGGATGTGATGAAGCAGAAAGCCGCTGAGACCGCGGGCGCGCCCGCGAAGAAACACCGCATCTACTCGATCAGTTTCGCGAGCGTTTACCCCCACTACGTGGCGAAGGCGGAAAAGAAGGGGCGCACCAAGGCCGAGGTCGACCAGATCATCTTCTGGCTGACTGGCTATGACGACGCCGGTCTCCAGACCGTCCTGGAAAACCGGACCGACATCGAGACTTTCATCGCGAAGGCTCCACGCCTCAACCCAAACTGCTCGCTGATCAAGGGCCTGATCTGCGGTGTTCGCGTCGAGGAGATCGAAGACGAGGTGATGCGGGAAATCCGCTACCTCGACAAGCTGATCGACGAGCTGGCGAAGGGGAAGGCGATGGAGAGGATCTTGCGAGCGGGGTGAGTTCGCACGGCGACGAATTCGGAGGTGGTTTCTGGTAGAGAAGCTGAGCTTCCAACCGATCTTGGAAAATACCAGCGCGAAGACCACCCGCTCCGTTCCTCCGCCCGCCTATGGACGACGGCATCATCGACCCGGCGAAATCGCGAGGCGCTGGCGCTGAGCCTCAGCGCCGCGCTGAACGCGGAGGTCAAGCAGACGAAGTTCGGGATGTTCAGGATGTGAGCCGGCGCTAGTCATTCTCGGACTTGACCCGAGGCTCTATTCTGGAATGGTGCCGCCTGCCTGACGAACAACAAGGAATTACCCATGCAATACGCGATCCTGGCCTACCATCCCGAGGGCGTGGTCCAATCCTGGACCGAGGAGGAAAACAAAGCGCGGATGGATAAGTTGCTCAAGATCAACGATCGGCTCGTCGCCGAGAAGCATCTCGGCCCCGCCGCGCGGCTCGGGCCAACCGAGGGCGCCAAGACCCTGCGCGGGCCGGGCGACGGCATGGTCATCGACGGCCCTTTCGCCGAAACCAAGGAGCAGCTGTTGGGCTTCTATGTCGTGGACTATCCGTCGATCGACGATGCGCTCCAAGTTGCGCGGGAGCTGCGCCGCGCCAATCCCACTGCCGTCTACGAAATTCGCCCGATTATGCTCTATCTGCCGGGAGCGGAGCTGGGGGGAAGTGGGGAGGGATAGGCTGCTGCTGGGGGCGGCCGGTCCTCCGCCCATCTCCTATCCCACAGGCGCTGCCAGCAGTTGTTCGATAAACCTGAACGCCGCCGGGCGGTTCTCCTCCCAGGTCGGCATGATCTGGTCGGCGGGCAAGACAAAACCGCCCTCCTCGAAGGTGCGAGGCCTGAGCTCGATCGTGAAGGACGGGATGCCGTAGGTCCCATAGGTCCAGTCCGTCGTGTCGCCCGCGGTCGGGTAGAGCTCGGAAGACGGCTGCGGGACGTAGACCTTGCCGTGCACTTCCTTGATCAGTTCGTGCATCTCGCCGGCCGTCACCACCATCTGCTCGCGATGCTGCAGGTCGGGGATGGGCTTGTCCGTATAGCCCCAGGGCCAGAGGATGAGCTGCGAATAGCTGTGGTAGGTGATCACGCCCGCGAAGCGCTCGCAGCCGACGAGGTCGCGGACCGCCTGCGTCTCCGGCTCGGAGAAGGCGCGCGGGCCGACATAGGTTTCGTCGCTCGGCACGTGGCTGGAGGTCGGGATGTCGAGCGTGCCCCACATGTAGCCGTAGTTGCGGTTCGGGTCGACGCCGAACGAGCCGTCCGCATTCCGCCGGCGGTTCTTGCGCCAAAGTCGCGCTTGCGTCCGGCTGTGCTCGTGGCCGTCCGGGTTGACCATGGGTGCGACCCAGATCTCGCCGCTGCCGAGCCAGCCGGCGATCGGCGCCTCGTCGGCCCGCTCGACGAGTTCCTTGGCGAGCAGGAAGGGCACCTCGACCGCGATCCACTCGCGCGCGTGGTGGCAGCCCATGAAGAGGAGTTTTGGCACGCCGCCGCGGCGCTCGCCGATCCGCAGCGCAAGGATCGGCCGCCCCTCGATGCTTCGGCCGATCTCCTTCAGCTCGGCGATGTCCGGCCTCGCTTCCGCGAGCCGCCGAAGCTCCTCCTCGAGGCTTGCCGCCGAATGATACTGCTCCGCCGCGGCGGCGGTGGCGAAGGCGCTGAGGTGCCGTTCCACATCCTCCAGCTGCTCCACTTGGTAGCCCATGGCCGACAGCCGATCGAGCTGAGCCTCGGTTCCACGCAGGATCAGATGGTCCGGCTTGACCTCCCAGACGTCGATGCCCAGCGGCACCCGTAGAATGTCCCCGAGCGGATTCTGCGGCCCCGAAGACGTGACCTTGGCGATGAGGTTCATGCGACCACTCCTTCGCTTGAAAGAATCCGGTCAGGGACCCGCCGGTTTCCCGTCGCGGCGATCGGGCGCGCCGCTTTCCAGGTTGGCGATCGTGCGGAGGCGCTCGACGCTGGCCACGTGTCGGCGCTCGATTTCGGCGATCGTCTGCTCGGAGGCAGCCGCCACGACGGCGCTTGCTTCCCGTTCCCAGACGTCGAGGCTCAGCGGAAGCTTCAGGAGATCGTCGACTGTGCGACCCACGACTGGAGTGATGCGAACCAGCCAGCGGACCGTCGCGCGTTCCGCCATATCAGGTGCTCCTCGGCATATCTGGCAGCCGCAATTTTAGTCCCATCCAAAAAGAGCTGCAATGCCGCGCCATCTTTGGAGTAGCGCCGATGCAACTGAGAGCAGCCACGGAACACACTCCGCATTCCGCGCGTTGCTTGTTTTCCGAACACTGGTACAAAGTCCGAATGTCGAATCTCAGCCGCCGCAGGCTTCTCACCCTGGCCGCCACGGGCGCCGCTTCCGCCGCGCTCGCCGCTTGCACCAGCACGCGCGAACGCGCCCCGACCGCCTACGCCCAGCCGGCCGCCCCTTTCCAGGGTCCGCAGCTCAGTCTCGATCCCGCCTTCGGCGACCCGCGCCTGATGTATGCCGCCATGGTCGACGAGGGCCATCAGATCCCGGCCGTGCCGGTCGAGCAGATCGACCCGAAATATTACCGGCAGATCGTGCCGAACCCGACCGGCGAGGCGCCTGGTACCGTCGTCGTCGACACCGGCAACCATTTTCTCTATGTCGTGGGTAGTTTCGAGCAGGCAATCCGCTACGGCGTCGGCCTCGGCCGCGAGGGTTTCGAGTGGGCTGGCCGCGGGGTGATCGAGTGGAAGCAGAAATGGCCGCGCTGGTTCCCGCCGAACGAAATGATCGACCGCCAGCCCGAGTTGGAAAAGTACCGCGCGAAGCAGATCCCCGGCACCAATGAGTGGCTAGGCGGCATGCCGGCGGGCGTCAACAACCCGCTCGGCGCGCGCGCTCTCTACATCTACCAGGACGGCAAGGACACGCTGTTTCGCCTGCACGGCTCGCCGGAATGGGCCTCGATCGGCAAGTCCGTGTCCTCGGGCTGCGTGCGGCTCATGCACCAGGACGTCATCGATCTTTACGACCGCGTGCCCGAAGGCACGCCGATCGTCGTCACGGGCGGATTGCCGCCGGTCGCGGTCGCGCAAGTGCAATTCTGACCGGATCGGGCCTGCCACACCCCCTGCCGCGCCATCATAATCCTCGGCGTCCTTCCTGCCGGGAACGCACCGGAGTCGTTCGACAGCGGGGAAGGATCGGCGTTTCCGTTCCATGGCCGACGAAGCCATGGGGCCGGAGAGCATCCGTCCAAGGGTTCCCCTCGGGACACTACGGTCCCGGCGTGCTGGAGGAGCACACAGGCGGACCGGCAAAGGCGGTGGCGAAAGCCATCGCCGAGATGGCGTTAGGCCGAAGGCCGGAGCGCTGTCACAGCCGGCCCCGCGCAGTTGGAACGGGCGGGGACAGAAATCGCCGGCGGGGCGCGGAAGCTGCGCCACGTATTTAGTTTCGGAAGGCTCGGCCAAGCGCCCCGCTTCCCGACCTTTTTGCAAAAGCCAGGGCGGAAACGCAGCGTGGCAAAGGGAGAGGTGCATGCCGGGACTATTTTACTTTCTTTCCGCGGAAAGGCGGCAGCGCGTCATCTCCCAGCAAGGGCAGATATCCGCCGCGACATTTGCGCCGCCTGCCCGCCACACCTAGAATGCGGCCGGGCGGCGGACCAACAATCCAGGGAGCGAAAATATGCCATCGAATTTCGTCTGGTACGAGTTGATGACCACCGACCTGGACGCTGCGACGGCGTTCTACAAGACTGTGGTCGACTGGGATTCGGAATCCTCCGACACCCCCCAGATGCGCTACACGATCGTGAAGGCCGGCGACAAGCCAGTCGCCGGACTGATGACCATTCCGGAACATGCCGCGAAGATGGGCGCGCGGCCGGCCTGGACCGGCTATATCCTTGTCGACAACGTCGACACCGCGACCGAAAACGTGAAGAAGGCCGGCGGCGCGGTCCATCGCGAGCCCGCCGACATTCCCGCAGTCGGCCGCTTCTCGGTCGTCGCCGACCCGCAGGGCGCGACGTTCGTCCTGTTCAAGCCGCAGGGCGAGGGCCAGCCGCCCGCGCCGCCCATGACGCCCGGCCATGTCGGCTGGCATGAGCTCTACGCGGCCGAGTGGAAAAGCGCCTTCGACTTCTATGCCGGCCAGTTCGGCTGGACCAAGACCGACGCCATGGACATGGGCGAGATGGGAACCTACCAGCTCTTCGCCACCGGCGCAGGCGGCGACGCGATCGGCGGCATGTTCAACAAGCCGGCCGATGTGCCCGCCCCGTTCTGGCTGTTCTATTTCAACGTCGGCGACATCGATGCCGCTGCCCAGCGCGTCACCGGCAATGGCGGCAAGGTGCTGATGGGGCCGATGGAGGTGCCCGGCGGCGGCTGGGTCCTGCAGGCGACCGACCCGCAAGGCGCGATGCTCGCGCTGGTGGGCTCGCGCGGTTGATGGCATTGGCGCCGGGGACAGTTTACTTTTTCGCCCGGGAAGGGCATCGACGGCTCCGCATTCGCGCAAGGGGCAAAAGTAAACTGTCCCCAATGGAGACCCGATGTTCGCCAAAATACTGATCGCCAATCGCGGCGAGATCGCAGTCCGCGTCATCCGCACCGCGCGCAAGATAGGCGTGAGGACCGTCGCCGTCTATTCGGACGCCGACGCCAAATCGATGCATGTCGCCATGGCCGACGAGGCGGTGCATATCGGCCCCTCGCCGGTCGGCGAAAGCTATCTCGTCGGCGACAGGATCATCGCGGCCGCCAAGGCGACCGGCGCTGAGGCGATCCATCCCGGCTACGGATTTCTGTCGGAAAACCCGGATTTCGTCGACAAGGTGACGGCCGCGGGCCTCGTCTTCATCGGCCCCTCGGCCGCCTCGATCCGCGCAATGGGCCTGAAGGATGCGGCCAAGCTCCTGATGGAAAAGGCCGGCGTGCCGGTGGTGCCCGGCTATCATGGGGACGGTCAGGGGCTGGTGCTGCTCGCCACCAAGGCGCGCGAGATCGGCTATCCCGTGCTAATCAAGGCGCGGGCCGGCGGCGGCGGCAAGGGCATGCGGCGGGTTGAAAGCCCCGACGATTTTGCCGAGGCGCTGTCGGGCGCCAAGCGCGAGGCCAAGGCATCGTTCGGCGACGAGCATGTGCTGGTGGAAAAATATGTCGACAAACCGCGCCACATCGAAGTGCAGGTGTTCGGCGACAATTTCGGCAATGCGGTGCATCTGTTCGAGCGCGACTGCTCGGCGCAGCGCCGCCACCAGAAGGTCATCGAGGAGGCCCCTGCCCCCGGCATGCCGGCCGAGATGCGAGCGGCAATGACCGACGCCGCGGTGAAGGCGGCGAAGGCGATAAAATATTCCGGCGCCGGCACGATCGAGTTCATCGTCGACGCATCCGAGGGGCTGCGGCCCGACCGCTTCTGGTTCATGGAGATGAACACCCGCCTGCAGGTCGAGCATCCGGTGACCGAGATGGTCACGGGCGTCGACCTAGTCGAATGGCAGTTGCGCGTCGCGGCAGGCGAAAAGCTGCCGATGGCGCAGAGGGAGATAAAACTCGACGGCCACGCCTTCGAGGCGCGCATCTATGCCGAGGATCCGGCACGCGGCTTTCTGCCGGCCATCGGCACGCTGCACCATCTGAAATTCGCCGATGTGGCGGCAGGCGCGAAGTTCCGCGTCGAGACCGGCGTGCGGGCCGGCGACGCCGTCTCTCCCTTCTACGATCCGATGATCGCCAAGCTGGTCGTGCACGGGCCCGACCGGGAGACGGCTTTGACGGCGCTCGCCGACGTGCTGGAGCGCACAGAGATCGCCGGATCGATCACCAATACGAGCTTTCTGGCCGCCCTTGCCCGCGACCCAGATTTCGCCGCAGGCGATGTAGATACTGGGCTGATCGCCCGCAAACAGGAGGCGCTGACCGCCCGCCCGCCCGCCCGCCCGGAAACGATTGCGCAGGCCGCCCTCGCCGCTTCGGGCATGGGAAGTGCCGGCGCGTCGAGCGACCCCTGGGACGCGCTCGCCGGTTATGCGCATTTCCACGCCGGCGCGCGGCGAACGGTTCTGCGCCATGGTGAGGAGGAGATTGTCGCGCGGATCTCGGCACGGCCGGACGGCCGGTTCGAGGTGGTTTTGAATGGCAATGTCCCTCACTCCCTCGCCGTGAACAACGAGGATGAGGGGCAGAATCACTCGTTGCGCATCGCGCGCTGGCCGGGCCATGTCACAATCTTCGAAGGCGCGGCGTCCTATACATTCGCCGTACAAGACCCGTTCGCGAAAGCCGCCGACGCCGAAGCCGGCGTCGCCTCGATGCGCGCGCCGATGCCGGGGCTGGTGAAGGTGGTGAAGGCCGCCAGCGGCGAGACGGTCAGGAAGGGCCAGCCGCTGCTCATCCTCGAAGCCATGAAGATGGAGCACACGGTAGCCGCCCCGCATGACGGCGTCATTGCCGAGATCGCGGCGGAAGGCGCGCAGGTCACCGACGGAACGGTGCTGGTGCGGTTCGAGGAGGCCGTTTAGCCGGCCTCCTCCGCATCCGCTCCTCAGGAATCGAGCGCCGGCTGCTTCGTCCTGCGCAGATAGGGCAGCACGCGGTCGAAAGTGCCGAAACGCTTCGTCGCGTCCTCGTCGGAGACGGCTGCCGTGATGATGACGTCCTCGCCCGGCTTCCACTGGGCCGGCGTCGCCACTGCATGCTTCGCGGTCAACTGGATCGAATCCAGCGCCCGCAATATCTCGTCGAAGTTGCGGCCGGTTGTCATTGGATAGGTGAGCATCAGCTTGATCTTCTTGTCGGGACCGATCAGAAAAACTGAGCGCACCGTCGCATTGTCGGCCGGCGTCCTGCCTTCCGACGTGTCGCCGGCGCCCGCCGGCAGCATGTCGTAGAGCTTGGCGATGGACAGCGTCGGGTCGCCGATCATCGGATAGTCGACTTTGTTGCCCGACAGTTTTTCGATGTCGGCCTTCCATTTGTGGTGGTTGTCCACCGGATCGACCGAAATGCCGATCATCTTGGCGTTCCGGCGCGCGAACTCGTCCTTCAGCCCGGCCATGTAGCCGAGTTCGGTGGTGCAGACGGGTGTAAAATCCTTCGGATGCGAGAAAAGCACGGCATAGCCGTCGCCGATCCACTCATGGAAGGTGATAGGACCTTCCGTCGTGTCGGCGCTGAAATCGGGGGCGGTATCGTTGATGCGAAGGCCCATTTTAGTATCCTCCCGGTTGATCTCGTGTCGCGCCTCGGCGCGTCAAATGGCGGCGAGGAGCCGAAGCCGGAATATTGCGACAGGCCGGCGAAAAAGGAAACACCGCGCCGGTTGTTCCCACCGGTCGCGGCGTTTTCCTGTCCAGCATGATTCCCGGAAGCGTCCCACACCCCGAACCCGCTGCCCTTCCCCGTCCTGACTTTCGCGCGGCTGGCCCGCCTCCAAGCTGCCGCGTTCTTCAAAATTGAGGCCGATCCGTCTTCGCGGCTTCAGCCCGAAACTGTTGGATGCTCAGTGCATCGTCATCCATTCGCGGGCTTCGCGCAGCGCCCGTGCGATTTCCTGCTTCGACATCGTCGCCGAAAGCTCGGAGCGCAATTCCGCGGCCCGGTCCGAGCCTTTTATCGCCGCGATATTGAACCATTTGTGGGCGGTGACGATGTCGACCTCGCAGTCGCGGCCGGTCGCATACATCATGCCGAGCTCGAAAAGAATGTCGGCCTGGGCGGTTGCGCCCATGGCGCCGAAACCTGCCTCAAACATTTCAAAACGTGCCATTTGACCAAGTCCCTGTGCTGTTCCTGAGAGCTGCCTTTTTGCCGTCCCGGCCTGCTCTTCCGATGCTTTGGACAATGCCGCGCAGCCTTGAATCCGTCGTTAAATGGCGTGCTTAATTTGCCGCAAACAAAGTTCAAACAAGAGGTAAACTTCGGAATTCATTAGGGATATGGAGGCTTGGATTGCTTGGCATTTGGCTGAAATTTGCCGAAAATTTCGCCCGGAGGACGAAAGAATTCATTCACCACGAAAGCCGTTCGCATATTCGCATCCGCGTTTCGGGGGCGGGAAAGCCGCCTGAAAATACCAGCGGCTCTTCCCTAGCGGCACCGCTTTTGTTTTTTCCCCGCTTGGACTAGCTTTACGTTTGCGTAAGGTACAGCGGGCTGAGGAGAAGCGCCCGTCGATCACCCAAGGGAGGACACGAGATGTTTCGCAGACTGAGCATGGCCTTGGTCACCACTATGCTTTTGGCGGGGGCCACCTATGCAGACCCGATTGAAGGAAACTGGAAGACGCAGAGCGGCGAGACGGCGGCGATCGGCGCTTGCGGCGGCGGCTTCTGCATCACGCTGAAGACCGGCAAGCATGCCGGCAAGCAGATCGGCAAGCTCTCCGCCAGCGGCGGCAGCTATTCGGGCCAGATCACCGATCCGGCCACCGACAAGACGTACAAGGGCAAGGCCTCGATCAGCGGAAGCTCGATGAAGATGAGCGGTTGTGTGCTTGGCGGCCTGATCTGCAGGAACCAGACCTGGACCAAGCTTTAGGCGGCCCGCCTCAGCAGGGAATCAATCAAAGCCCCGCGAAAGGAACCTCGCGGGGCTTCTTCGTTCCAGCTTGCTGGCGCTCGGCGGGCTGGCCGACCACCAGCGCCTTCTGGGCGGAGCTACGCCAGCCAGTTCTGGGCCAGCGCATAATTGTCGCCTTGATCGACGCAGGGGTTATCATCCTCGCAAGGCGATGCGTTCATCCGCCGCACAGTCTGTCGAACTTTCGCCATCAGATACCGTGAGTATGTCCCCGAGATCGGATGGCCATGCGTGGCCCTTCCGGGTCGATGGTATCCGGCAGCCGCAGCCGGCCGAGCGCTTCTCAACAATGTTGAACGTCAGATGAACGCAGGCATCAGAGCCGGTTCAGCCGCGATAACGCAATCTGCGTTCCATCGAAGGAGACGCCCACATGCTCGCCCGCCGGTTCACGATAGTCTGCCTGCTCATGACCCTGTTCGGCATGCTGTTTTCGATGCTCGTGGCGCATTCAAGCCGTCCCGCCCGTTCGTGGGAGATCGGCATGGCCGTACCCTGCGTCTTCGATGATGGTTTTCGTTGCGCTCCGCCCCAACGCAAATAACTGAACTGCACTTCTGGAATTTATGACAATGAACCGCTTCGCCGCCCAGACACTCAAGACGCTTCGGCTCCTGCCGCGGGCGGCGTTCATCACGCTGCTGCTCGCAGCGCCGGTGCTTGCCGTCCCGATGGCGCGCGGCGAAATCGGCACTACGATCGACGCGCCGAAGATGAAGAAGAAGGGCGCCGGCTTCGTGATCCTCATGAGCCTGCAGAGGGGCTAGGGTAAAAATTGCGCTGCGACCAGCTTTCGCGGTCCATACCCCTCCCGCGCCTCATTCCAAGTCTCTATAATGGGTCATGGAAAAGAGAATCTATCCCGAACCGATACAGACAATCGCCTCGCCGGAGCCGTTCGCGCGGCAGAGCTTCACCGACCCGCGCGAAGCGGTCGCAGCGCTCGATGCGCTCTACCGGCGCAACACCGCTTTCCTGCGCGATTCATTCGTAGCACTCGGCAATGGCGGCGATACCAACTGCAAGTACCGTGCCTACTATCCTGAAGTCGGCGTCACCACGTCGTCCTATTCCCAGGTCGATTCGCGGCAGGCCTACGGCCATATGCCCTCGCCCGGTCACTACACGACCACCATCACCCGGCCGGACCTGTTCGAGCCCTATCTCGTCGAGCAGCTCGGCCTGATCATGCGCAATCACGGCGTGCCGGTGGTGGTGTCGGAATCGGAGACGCCGATTCCGGTCCATTTCGCTTTCCTCGAGGGCACCCATGTCGATGGTTCGATCGCCGAGCGTATCAAACGGCCGATCCGCGATTTGTTCGATGTGCCGGATCTCGACGGCACTGACGATCTGATCGCCAACGGCACGTTCGAAGCCGTCCCCGGCGAGCCGCGGCCGCTTGCGCCGTTCACGGCACAGCGCATCGATTATTCGCTGCACCGCCTGACCCACTATACCGCGACCAGCCCGCAGCATTTTCAGAACTTCGTGCTGTTCACCAATTACCAGTTCTATATCGACGAGTTCTGCGTCTATGCGCGCGAGCTGATGGCCAAGGGCGGCCAAGGCTATTCGGAATTCGTCGAGCCAGGCAATGTCGTAACCCTTGCCGGCGAGACCCATCCGACCGGGGGCGCCACCCCGTCCCGCATGCCGCAAATGCCGACCTATCATCTGAAGAAGCCCGGTCATGGCGGCATTACCATGATCAATATCGGCGTCGGCCCGTCCAACGCCAAGACCATCACCGACCACGTCGCCGTGCTGCGGCCGCACGCCTGGCTGATGCTTGGCCATTGCGCCGGCCTGCGCAACACGCAGGCGCTCGGCGATTACGTGCTGGCGCATGCCTATGTGCGCGAGGACCATGTGCTGGACGCCGATTTGCCGGTGTGGGTGCCGATACCGCCGCTCGCCGAAATCCAGGTGGCGCTGCAGGAGGCGGTCGCCGAAGTCACCGGCCTGTCAGGCTATGACCTGAAGCGCATCATGCGCACCGGGACCGTGGCCACAATCGACAACCGCAACTGGGAATTGCGCGAGCAGCGCGGGCCGGTGCAACGCCTGTCGCAGTCGCGCGCGATCGCGCTCGACATGGAATCGGCGACGATCGCGGCTAACGGCTTCCGCTTCCGCGTGCCCTACGGAACGCTGCTCTGCGTTTCCGACAAGCCGCTGCATGGCGAACTGAAGCTGCCCGGCATGGCGTCGGAGTTCTATAAGCGCCAGGTTGCCCAGCACCTCACCATCGGCATCCGCGCCGTCGAGAAGCTGGCCGAGATGCCGATGGACCGGCTGCATTCGCGCAAACTTCGCAGCTTTTCGGAAACCGCTTTCCAGTAATTTGCAGGCCGCGGCCATCATGAATGGGCCGCATTTCTGCCGATAAGAGCCGCGGATGAACCGGACGAATTTGCGAACCATGATATCGCTGCTTGCCTTGGCCGCGGCAGCGGCGCTCTCGCTGCCGCTGATCGCCGGCTTCTTCGGGAAGGTGCATCCGGCCTTCGATTCCTTCTCGCATTTCCGCATCCATCTGGCGGCGATGATGGCAGGCTGCGCGGTCTTGCTGCTCGCATGCTCGCTGGTGAAGGAAGGGGCGGTGGCGCTTACTTTCGCGGCGGCCGCAGTCGCCACCACGTCCGCATCGATGTCCCTGCCCTGGCTCGGACAGGTGCACGCAGCCCTGCCTGCAAAGGATCAACGGGCCGTCTATCGCCTGCTGCACATGAATGTGCGTTTCGACAATCCCGAGCCGGGAAGAATCCTGTCGCTGATCGGCCGTGTCCAGCCCGACGTGATTACGCTGAACGAAGTGTCGATGATGTGGGCGGAAAAACTCGATCTGCTCTCAGCCGCCTTCCCGCATCGCATTGTCTGTTCGCGCCCCGGCCGATATTGGCAGGTCGCGATTCTTTCGCGGCGGCCCTTCGCGGCGAACACCATGCCCGAATGCGACGAGCGCGGAGCCTTCGCTGTCGCCGCAGTCGATTTCGGCGGGCGGCCGGTGGAAGTAGCGACGCTGCATCTCGGCTGGCCATGGCCTTACGAGCAGTCCTGGCAGATCGACAAAGTCGCGCCGCACCTGGCCAGGCTCGGCGATACGGCGCTGCTTGCCGGCGACATGAACGCGACGCCGTGGAGCGCCGCCGTGTCGCGCGTCGCACAGGCCGGCGGACTGACGCTGACGCCTTCGCCGGGGGCTACATGGCTGTCGCGCCGCCTGCCCGATTGGTTCCGCTCCTTCGGGCTGCCGATCGACCAGATTTTCTCCAAGGGCGACGTGCAAGTGAATTCCGTGCGCACGCTGGAGGATTCAGGCTCTGACCACCGGCCTGTGCTCGTGGAATTCTCGATCAAGCCGGCCGAGCGTGCCACGCCCGACCCCGTAACCGTCTTTCTCGATCGCAAGACGTCCGAGAAAGGCTGAACGGCGAACTACTCGCGCGTCAGCATATCCAGCAGCCGGTCGACATTGCCGCCCTCGCCATGCTCGACTTCGTCGAACCGGGCCTGCCGGGCTTCGTATTTCGCGTAGACGGCGTCGATGATGCGCTCGAACTGCCGCTTCGACCTGATGCACAGGTCGTCCCTCCTCGCCAGCCTCGACACCGATTTGTGGGCCGCAAGAACCATCTGGCGCGCCAGCCGCCCATGCATCTCCTCGTGCTGGCGCACGCCGGCCATGAAGGCCTTCCAGCGCCGCTCCAGCTTCCGCGATGCCGGCCGGGCAAGCGCCGGATAACGATAAACGATGGACAGGGTCGCATCCGCGGATTTCAGGCGGCACTTGCTGCCGGACCTTAGCCAGTCGTCGTCCCATTCGACTTTGTAGCGGGTCTGCGCCATGGCGCGGGCGAGCAGGCCGTAGCGAGGCCCCCTGAGATCCATAGCGTCGAGCAACGCCTCGCCGGTGTTGCCGACTATGGAATAGGTTTCCGTTTTGACCGAGATTTTGACCCCGCAGAGCGCCGGGCTCGCGGCTAGGCAGGCCACCAAAGCAATGCAGATCCCCCGCATGCGCTTGCTCCCACAGAAGCAAAACCACACCACATTGCCGGGGCCTTTTCAATCGTTCGGCGCGGGCACCCTCAGGCG
Organism: Mesorhizobium sp. WSM2240; assembly: GCF_040438645.1. Lineage (NCBI taxonomy): Bacteria > Pseudomonadati > Pseudomonadota > Alphaproteobacteria > Hyphomicrobiales > Phyllobacteriaceae > Mesorhizobium > Mesorhizobium sp. WSM2240. The sequence continues at coordinate 1,625,032 of NZ_CP159253.1, read as the reverse complement.
ATCTGCAATCGGGGGTAGATCACATATTCGGATAAACCGGCCCCTCGCCGCCCTGCGGCGGCACCCAATTGATGTTCTGGTTGGGATCCTTGATGTCGCAGGTCTTGCAGTGGACGCAGTTCTGCGCGTTGATAACGAAGCGCGCTTCCGGGTTGGTGTGCGAGACCTCGCCGCCCTTTTCTGCTGCGCCCGGACCGCCGGCCAGCGCATTGCCGTCGGCGTCGACCCATTCGTAGACCGCTGCCGGGCAATAGCGGGTCGACGGGCCGGAAAACACTGCGTATTCGGAGCGCTTCTGCAACTCCATGTCCTTGACCTGGAGGTGGACCGGCTGGTTCTCCTCGTGGTTGGTGTTGGACAGGAACACCGACGACAGCCTGTCGAAGGTCAGCACGCCGTCGGGCTTGGGATAGTCGATCCGCTTGTGCTTCTCGGCGGGTTCCAGTGAAGCGTGGTCCGGCTTGCCGTGCTTCATCGTGCCGAACAGCGAAAAGCCGAACAGCGTGTTCGTCCACATGTCGAAACCGCCGAGCGCGACGCCGGCGACCGTGCCGAAGCGCGACCAGAGCGGCTTGACGTTGCGGACCTTCTTCAGGTCCTTGCCGATATCGGTGGCGCGCCATGCGTTTTCGTAAGCTTCGAGCTCGTCATTCGCCCGCCCGGCGGCGATCGCGGCCGCGGCGTGTTCGGCCGCCAGCATGCCGGACAGCACCGCATTGTGCGAACCTTTGATGCGCGGTACGTTGACCATGCCGGCCGAGCAGCCGATCAGCGCGCCGCCTGGGAACGACAATTTCGGCACCGACTGCCAGCCGCCTTCGGTGATGGCGCGCGCGCCGTAGGAGATGCGCTTGCCACCCTCAAACGTCTTGCGGATGGCGGGGTGGGTCTTGAAGCGCTGGAATTCCTCGAACGGGGCGAGATAGGGGTTTTTGTAGTTCAGGTGTACGACGAAGCCGACCGCGACCTGGTTATCCTCGAGGTGGTAGAGGAACGACCCGCCGCCGGTCTTCAGGTCGAGCGGCCAGCCGAAAGTGTGCTGGACGAGGCCAGGCTTGTGATTCTCCGGCTTGACCTGCCAGAGTTCCTTGAGGCCGATGCCGTATTTTCCGGGCTGGCGGCCTTCGTCGAGTCCGTATTTCGAGATCAGCTGCTTGGCCAGCGAGCCCCGCGCACCCTCGCCGATAAGCACATATTTGCCGAGCAGCGCCATGCCGGGCGCAAAACCCGGGCCGTGCGTGCCGTCGCGCTCAACGCCCATGTCGCCGGTGACGACGCCGGTGACGGCGCCCGCATCATTGTAGATCAGGTCGGCGGCGGCGAAGCCTGGATAGATCTCGACGCCCAGCGCCTCGGCACGGCCGGCCAGCCAGCGGCAGACATTGCCTAGCGAGACGATGTAATTGCCGTGATTGTTCATCAGCGGCGGCATGGCGAAATTCGGAAGGCGGACGGAAGCAGACTTGCCAAGCACCAGGAATTGGTCGTCGGTGACCGGCGTCTTGAACGGGTGGCCTTCCTCGTCGCGCCAGCCGGGCAGCAGGCGGTCTATGCCGATGGGATCGACCACCGCGCCGGAAAGGATGTGCGCGCCAACCTCCGCGCCCTTTTCCAGCACCACGACCGAAAGCTCGGGGTTGACCTGCTTGAGGCGGATCGCAGCGGCGAGGCCGGCCGGCCCTGCGCCGACGATGACCACGTCGAATTCCATGCTCTCGCGTTCGATCTCGCTCATCAATACCTCCGCACTGGCTGCTTCCCCAGCCGCGCACCCGCTGTTCCAGGCTTCCCGTCGCGACCCAGGCATCTTGCTGGCAATGGCGCTCAATAGCCTATCCGAAAGCGACGCGAAACGGGCGCACTTGTCACAGTTTCGGCGCATGCCTGCACCAACTTCCAGGGCATAACTAACGTTCACGTAAACGTCAATTCTGCAGCAGCATAGGGCAATTCAACCGAATAGATGTGTTCGCGGGCTGAATTTTCATTCATACTTCACGCATGCGGTGCGCGAGGGTCTTCCGATGCATTCTGCAATGCCTGCGTCCTGGACGCGGGGGCGTATCGCACTTGCTTGGAAGCATCGCCCTGCTTTTCCTGCTTGCCTCGGCCGAAGCCCGAGCCCAAATGGTGGGAGATGACGGGCTTTGGCTCGCCGGCGCCTATTCGTTCTCCGATGAACTCGGTGGCTTCCACATAACCGGCGTCAGCGGCATGGGAACCAAGGCGGACCCGATCGTAGTCTCCCAGGAACTGCTGTCGGCGACGCCGGTAACGCTGGTAATCCGCACGACGCGCCCGATCCGGCCGTTCGAATCCCCTGATTTCTACGCCAACGGCATCCTGTACATGCGCGTCGAGCTTCTGAACAATAGCGGGCTGGCCTGGGTGGAGTTCGAGTTCGAGCTGCAGGAACTGCTCGGGCAGGCCAGCGTCTTCGGCGACGGCCTGTCCTTCGACCAGAGGACCTCGGACAAATCCAACATCTCGTCGGACAGTTTCGCGGAATTCAGCCGCGATTTCGAACCGTACGACAGGCTGTTGTTTCGCAACGGCAAGGTCGACCCGCAGAGAACGGGCGCATTCGGCTTCCTGATCACCGACTTCACACCCAAACGGCAATTTTATCTGGTGCAGGATCCGCGCATCCCGACCACGTGACTTGCAATCGCACCGCCCGCAGAGGAATGTGCCGCCATGACCTCGGCCGCCCGAAACCAGCCCCCGGATCTTCGCGACCTGCTCGCCTTCTACGCCGAAGCCGGCGCATACGAGGCGCTGGTCGAGGAGCCGGTGAACAGGTTCGAGGAGCGCCCGCCGACCGCTGTACAAATTGCCCCTCACCCTTACCCTCTCCCCGTGAAGGACGGGGAGAGGGAGACGTCAGCGCCGCCGGCTCTCCCTTCTCCCCGTTTTTCACGGGGAGAAGGTGCCCGTGGGGCGGATGAGGGGCAGGCGCAGCCATTGCCGCCCAAAGCCGCCGTGCCCGACGGCGCGCAGGCGGCGCTGGCGCGGGAACTTGCCGCGCAATCGTCGACGCTCGACGAGTTGCGTGAGCACATGGCGCGGTTCGAGGGCTGCAACCTCAAATTCACCGCGAAGAACACGGTCTTTGCCGACGGCAATCCGGATGCGGCGGTCATGCTGGTCGGCGAGGCGCCGGGGCGCGACGAGGATGTCGAGGGCCTTCCGTTCGTCGGCCGCTCCGGCCAATTGCTCGACCGAATGCTGGCTGCGATCGGACTTGACCGCAATTCGGTCTATATCGCCAACGTCATTCCGTGGCGGCCGCCCGGCAACCGCACGCCGACGCCGCATGAAACGGAAATCTGCCGCCCATTCATCGAGCGGCAGATCGAGCTCGCCGGACCCAAGCTGCTGATCACGCTGGGCGGGCCGTCGGCGAAGCTCCTGCTCAATACCGTCGACGGCATCCTGCGCCTGCGCGGCAACTGGCGCTCGCATGTGACGGCTTCGGGCGTTGCGATCCCGACCATGCCGACCCTGCATCCGGCCTATCTCCTGAGAAATCCCGCCCACAAGAAGCTTGCGTGGCGGGACTTCCTCGAAGTGAAGGCGAAGCTGAAGCAGTTAGGCTAGAGTCAGGCCGCCGCCGCGCTCGCGCGGCGCATGCCGACGAACTGGAGTTCGGCCAGGACCGCAACCGCCAGCGCCTGCGCCGCCACGAAGGCGATGCCGAGCACATTGGGCGTGACAAGGCCGCTGAACAGCAGGCCGAAGCTTGCCGTCGCCCAGAGCGCATTTATCCCTATGATGTCGATCAGGATCAGCCGCGGCACGGACTGGCGACGAAGAGTGCCAATAAGCAGCGCCACAAACGGCACCAGCACGATCCCCGCCCAGAACAGCAGCCCCGACGGCAGGCCGAGCAGCGGCGACAGATAGGGCGCGCCGACAACCATCAGGATCGCGGCCGCGCCGCTGACGGCTGCGTCTGCCGCGAGAATGTTGCGGAGGAAGGGGGTCATGGTGACGGTCATGGCAGAACTCCTGTTGGTCTCGTGTCCCGGCCGTTCGTTGCGGCCATGGATCGAGATTGCCGGGTTCGGAGCGCCCTGGCGATTACGCTACAGGTAATAGGAATGCATATCGCCTCGAGCTAATCTCACCGCCATGACAACCACAGCCTCAGCCGCCTCACCCGTTCCGTCTTTCGGCACCATGCTGCGCGAATGGCGCACCCGCCGCCGCATGAGCCAACTCGACCTTGCTTCGGAAGCCGAGATCTCACAGCGGCATCTGAGCTTCGTCGAAAGCGGACGCGCCGCGCCCTCGCGCGAAATGGTGCTGCACTTGGCCGAGCAACTGGCGGTTCCGCTCCGCCAGCGCAACCAGCTGCTGCTTGCCGCCGGCTATGCGCCGAGCTTTAATGAGCGGCCCCTCGAAGATCCCTCACTTGCGCCGGCCATGAAGGCTGTCAATTTGGTGCTCAAGGGGCACGAACCCTATCCGGCCATCGCCGTCGATCGCCACTGGAACCTCATTGCCGGCAACGCGTCGATAGGGCCGTTCCTGGAAGGCATTGCGGAAGAGTCGCTGCTTCAGCCGCCCGTCAACGTGCTGCGGCTCAGCCTGCATCCGGGCGGGCTTGCGCCGCGCATTCTCAACCTCAACGAATGGCGGGCGCATCTGATCGAACGGCTGAAGCGCCAGAACGACGCCGTGGCCGACCCGGTGCTGGCCGAACTCGAAAGGGAGTTGCTGTCCTATCCCGGCGCGCCGCGGACCGGCCGCCCGCCGCAACCGGACCCGATGGCGATCGCGCACCCGCTGCGCATCAGGCAAGGCGGCGCTACCCTGTCCTTCATCAGCACGATAACCGTTTTCGGGACGCCGCTCGACGTGACGCTGTCGGAATTGGCGATCGAATCCTTTTTCCCGGCGGACGAGGAGACCGGGGCGGCGTTGCGCAGTCTTGCGGCGAGCTAGGCGGTCCTGCCTCCCGTCATTCGTCGCCGAAAGCCAAATCGTTTTCTCGGCTTCGCCGATCACTCCTCAGCCCTGCGGCGGGGTGATCTTGCGCGCTGCGCCGCGCGGCAGGCCCAGTTGGTGTTCGCGCCAGATGATGAAGATGCCGGCGCCCACAACGATCGCGCCGCCGACAAGCATGTGTATGGTCGGAATATCGCCGAAGGCGAAATAGCCGACCGCAATACCGAGGATCATCGAGGTGTATTCGAACGGCGCGACGGTCGACACATCGGCGTGCCGGTAGGCTTCGGTCATCAGCAACTGCGCGATGCCGCCGCTGATCCCGGCCGACACCAGCAATGCCGTCTGGGTCAGAGAAAGCGCCGCCCAGCCGAATGGCAAGGTCAAAAGCGAAATGACGCTTGCTGTCAGCGAAAACCACAGCACGATCGTGCCAGTTTTTTCCGTGTGGACGAGGCTGCGCACCAAAAGCATGGCGCCCGCCGACACGGCCGCACCGGCAAGTGCGGCAGCGACACCCAGCATTTGCTGGTCAGCGATCGCCGGGCCGGCGCGGAACAGCGTCAGCTGCGGCCAGGAAACGATGCAGACGCCGATCAGCCCGACCACCACCGCGCTCCAGCGATAGGCGCGTACAATCTCGCCGAGGAAGATTGCGCCCATGACGACCACCAGCAGCGGCTGGGCGTAGTTCAGCGTGATCGCCTCGGGCAGCGGCAAGCGCGTCAGTGCAAAGAAGCTTAGCCCCATGGCGGTAACGCCGACGACGCCGCGGGCGACATGGCTCAGGGGCCGCGTGGTGTGGAATGCCGTCCACAGATCGCCGCGCCAGGCAAGGAACACCAGGATCGGCAGCATCGCGAAGAATGAGCGGAAGAAGACTATCTGGCCGGCAGGCAACTGGCCCGCGGCCTTGATCAGAGCCGACATCGCCACGAAGATGGCCACGGAGGCGACTTTGAAGGCGATGCCGATAAGCGGACTGCTGCGCCGTGACGAACCGGACGTCACTTCTCCGCCGCGCCCTGTATGGCCGACCATATCCGGTGGGGCGTCGCCGGCATGTCGATATGGCCGATGCCATAGGCGCGGTAGAGCGCGTCCGTCACCGCATTGATGGCGGCGGGGGCCGCGCCGATGGTCCCGGCCTCGCCGGCTCCCTTTATGCCGAGCGCGTTGGTGGTGGAGGGCACGTTGCGCGTCTCGAAATGGAAGAACGGAAAATTGTCGGCGCGCGGCATCGCGTAGTCCATAAAGCTCGCGGTCAGGAGTTGCCCGTCCTCGGAATAGACAGTGTCTTCGCTCAGCGCCTGGCCGAGCCCCTGGACGACGCCGCCATGCACCTGGCCGGCGAGCAGGATCGGATTCACCGTCGCGCCGAAATCATCGACGATGGTATAGCCGACGATTTCCGTCTGCCCGGTGTCAGGGTCGATCTCGACCTCGCAGATATGCGTCCCGTTCGGGTAGGTCGCTTCGTCCTGCACGAACTCACCGAATCCCGTCAGGTCCTCGGGCTGCTTGGCAGCCTTGGCCACATCCGCGAAGCCGATCGCGCTGTCGGTTCCGACGATACGGGCCATGCCGTCGACCAATTCGATGTCGGCCGCGGACGCCTCGAGTTCGTCGGCGGCGATCCTGCGGATTTTTTCCGCCAGATCCTCGCCCGCGCGCGCAGCCGAGACGCCACCCAGCGGGATCGAGCGCGAGCCGCCGGTGCCGCCGCCCGTGGCGAGCCGGTCGGTGTCGCCCTGGTGCATCTTCACCTTCGAAATGTCGATATTGAGCTTTTCGGCAATGAACTGGGCGTAGGCGGTGGCGTGGCCCTGCCCATTGGTCTGGGTGCCGATCAACAGCGTCACCGTGCCGTCGCCGTTGAGTTCGACATGCGCCGGCTCCGAGCCCGCGAAGGCGCATGCCTCGATATAGGTAGCCATGCCGATGCCGCGGATTTTTCCCGCTGCTTTGGACGCCGCGAGCCGATTGTCGAAGTCTTTCCAGCCGGCCCGCTCCATCGCCAGCCGCATGTGCCCTTCAAACTCGCCGACATCGTAGAGCCGGTCGGTCTGCGTGCGGTAGGGAAACTGTTCGGGCCTGATGAAATTGCGGCGCCGGACTTCATCGGGGCCGATGCCGAGGTCGCGCGCGCAGGCATCGACCAGCTTTTCCAGCAGGAAAGCCGCCTCCGGCCTGCCCGCTCCTCGATACGCGTCAACGGGGCAAGTGTTGGTGTAGACGCCGGCGATCGAGACATCCAGCGCCTGAATGTCGTAGACGCCGGTCGACATGGTCGCGCCGACATAGGGGATGAACGGGCCGTATTGGGAAACATAAGCGCCCATATTGGCGACGAGGTCGACACGCAGCGCCAGGAAGCGGCCATCAGCGTCCATCGCCATTTCGGCGGTGACGATATTGTCGCGCCCTTGCGCATCGGTGAGGAAGTGCTCGGTCCTGTCGCCAGCCCATTTGACCGGGCGGCCGAGCCGCCTCGCCGCCTCCAGTACCAGCGGATATTCGCGATAGACGAAGGTCTTGGGGCCGAAGCCGCCGCCGACGTCGGGGGTGATGACGCGCAGCTTTTCCGGCGCGATCTTCAGCACCTGCTTGGCGATGACACTCTGCATCGAATGCACGCCTTGCGAGCCGGTGGTCAGCACGAAGCGGTCTTCGTCCGCTTTCCACTCGCCGATCGCCGAGCGCGCCTCCATGTAGTTGCAGACGAGCCGGTTGTTAACGAATTCTATGCGGGTAACGGTTGCCGCCCGGGCAAAGGCCGCTTCGGCCTTGGCGCGGTCGCCGAAATGATAGGTGAATGCCCGGTTGGTACCGAGCTCCGGCCACACCAGCGGCGTTTCGGGGTCGAGTGCGGCCGCCGTCGCGCTTGCAGCCTCCTCGCTTTCATAGTCGATTTCGATGAGTTCGGCCGCATCCTGCGCCAGCGCGCGACTGTCGGCGACCACGAAGGCGACCGCGTCCCCGACATAGTTCACCCGGTCGCGGCACAGGATCGGAATGTCGCGGGTCGGAGCGCGGCTGCCGTCCGGCTGTTTCTGCATAGCGCCCGAACGCAAAGCGCCGAGATGCGCGATATCCTCACCCGTCAGCACCAGGTGCACGCCCGGCGCAGCCTTCGCCTGCTCGACAGAGCTGATCGTGAACGCTCCCTTGGCGACCGGCGAGCGAAGGACGTAGCCGTGCAGCAGGCCGGCCGGCGCAATATCGTCGGTGTAGCGGCCCTGGCCGGTGATGAAGGCCTGGTCCTCCAGACGCAGGACGGAAGCGCCCATCCCGAATTTCGGCGTGACGACGGTCATGAAGGCCCCACAAGGATTGTTGGAAAAATGCCAGCCCGAAATAAGCTCGGTCGCAGTTTTGTCGAGGGAGCGTTTCGTGTAAAGAGCACCACCTCGATTTTATTGGACCAACATGCTGGCCCTCGAACTGCCGGAATTCGACAGGAAAGTACCGTAATGCGCACAGACACCGGCCAGGTTTTCCGGCTCGAGGACTACCGCCCCAGCGACTATTTGATCCCTCAAACCAACCTGACGTTCAGGCTTTCGCCCGACCAGACCATCGTCATCGCCGAACTTACCATCGAACGCCGCGCCGGCGTTGACAGGGGCACGGCGCTGGTGCTGGACGGCGACGGCCTTGAGCTGAAGCGCGTCGCCATCGATGGCCGCTCCTTGGCTCCTTCGGAATTTGGGGCGACGCCGGACAAACTGATCATATCGAGCCCGCCGCCCGAGCCGCGGTTCAAGCTCACCATCGAAACCGAGATCGCGCCGTCGAAGAATCAGGCGCTGATGGGGCTCTACCGCTCCAACCGCGTCTATTGCACGCAGTGCGAGGCGGAAGGATTCCGCCGCATCACCTATTTCCTCGACCGGCCGGACATCCTCTCGGTCTATACCGTGCGCATCGAGGCCGGGCGCGAGGAAGCGCCGCTGCTCCTTTCCAACGGCAACCTCGCCGAATCCGGCGATCTCGGCGATGGCCGTCACTTCGCCGTCTGGCGCGACCCCTTCCCGAAACCGTCTTATCTGTTCGCGCTGGTGGCCGGAAATCTGGGCGTCGTCGGCGACAGCTTCGTCACCGCGTCGGGGCGCGATGTGGAACTCGGCATCTATGTCGAGCATGGCAAGGAGCGGCTCGCAGCCTACGCGATGGACGCGCTCAAACGGTCGATGCGCTGGGATGAGGAAGTGTTCGGGCTGGAATACGATCTCGACGTCTTCAACATCGTCGCGGTTTCGGATTTCAACATGGGGGCCATGGAAAACAAGGGCCTCAATGTCTTCAATGACAAATATGTCCTGGCCGACGAGGAGACAGCCACCGACGCCGATTTCGCCAATATCGAGGCGATCATCGCTCATGAGTATTTCCACAATTGGACAGGAAACAGAATCACTTGCCGCGACTGGTTCCAGCTTTGCCTGAAGGAAGGGCTGACGGTTTACCGCGACCATGAGTTCTCTGCTGACCAGCGTTCGCGCGCCGTCAAGCGCATCGCCGAGGTGCGGACGCTCAGAGCGCACCAGTTTCCCGAAGACCAGGGGCCCCTCGCCCACCCGGTCCGCCCGCGCCGCTATCGCGAGATCAACAATTTCTACACGGCCACGGTTTACGAGAAGGGCTCCGAGGTCGTGCGCATGATCCGCACCATTCTCGGCCCAAAACTTTTCCGCAAGGGCATGGACCTCTATTTCGAGCGCCATGACGGCGAGGCCGCGACGATCGAGGACTTCCTGAGAGTGTTCGAGGACGTCTCGGACCGCGACCTCTCACAGTTCGCCCTCTGGTATCATCAGGCCGGCACTCCCAATCTCACCGTCACCACTTCGCACAATCCGGCTTCCGCGGAATTCACGCTGGAGATCGAGCAGTCGGTGCCGCCTACCCCCTCCGAGAGCCGCAAGCGCCTGATGCACATCCCGCTTGCCTTCGGGCTCGTCGGGCCTGACGGCAAGGACATGGCGTATAGAGGCGCGGAAGGCGCGAGCGTCGAGAACGGCGTCATCCACATCCGCAAGCGTCGCCATGTCGTCCGCTTCTCGGGTGTCTCGGAGCGGCCCGCTGTCTCGCTGAACCGCGGTTTTTCCGCTCCGATCACGCTCTCCGTCGAGCAGCGTCCGGAGGACCAGTTCTTTCTGGCGCGGCATGACAGCGACGCATTCTCCCGCTGGCAGGCCTTCAATACGCTGCTCAGCGAAGCGCTCATCGCGGCGTTCCGCAGCAGGCTCGGCGGCAAGGAGCCCGAATTCTCGGGTGGCCTGGCCGAACTCGCCGGCACGATCGCCTGCGATGAGGCCTTGGAGCACGCTTTCCGCGCGCTGGCGCTGACCCTGCCGGGCGAAGCCGATATTGCGCGCGAGATCAGCGCCAATATCGATCCCGACGCTGTCTTTGCCGGGCGCGAAGCCCTGACGGCCATGGTCGCCAAAGTCAATTGCGACCGGTTCTCGGCGCTCTACCGGCAACTCGACGGCAAGGGTCCGTTCAGCCCGGATGCGGCGAGCGCGGGCCGGCGGGCGCTTCGCAACGCGCTGCTGGACTATCTCTCGGCCCTCGAAGGCGGAGCCCCTCTGGCCTCGGCTCATTTCACCGGCGCAACCAACATGACAGACCGTGCAGCGGCGCTCACCGCGCTGGCGCACCGTCACGCCGGCTCGACGGAAGCCCGCGAGGCGCTTGCGGCGTTCGAACGCAAATACCGAGCCGATCCTCTGGTCATGGACAAATGGTTCCAGATCCAGGCGGCGACGCCGGGACCCAGCGCGGTTGACGCGGTGCGAGCGCTGATGAAGCATCCGGGCTTCTCGATAACCAATCCCAACCGCGTGCGCTCGCTGGTCGGCACTTTCGTCAGCGCCAACCAGACCGGCTTCCACCGTCCTGACGGCGCAGGATACCAGCTGTTCGTCGAGACCGTACTGGCCGTCGAGAAGCGCAATCCGCAGGTCGCCGCGCGCCTGGCGACGGCGCTGAGGTCTTGGCGCTCGCTCGAACCGGTGCGCCAGGCAAAGGCGCGCGAGGCGCTGCTGGCGATTTCATCGACGCCGAACCTATCGGCCGATCTGCGCGATATCGTCGAGCGCACGCTGGCCTGAGGTCGGAATGCGAGTTGGTCCTTCGAGGCTCGGCTTCGCCTCGCACCTCAGTATGAGGGCGATTGGGCTTGCTTCGTGGCACCTTAGAAGCGCGTCCAGTAATGCTGAATCAGGTGTACCAGCGCTTCAGAACTCAGGGGAGCGGCACCCAGCTCCCTCATCCTGAGGTGCGAGCGAAGCGGGCCTCGAAAGACGCACAACAATTCTTTTGCACACGCCACTGGACAAGCCGAATCACCTCTGATTCTTTAGGGCAGATTCGGATGTGCGGCGTTGCCGGATCGTCAACGAAAAAAGTCTTGGGGAGCCTGTCGATGGCGAAGACGGACGCGTGGGGCGCGCCCGGCGGCACTGATTTTGTCCGGCGCAAGGGCAACACCCTCGCCGGCAATGCCCGCATCATCGCCGAACCAGCTTACAGGCGGCTTCTCGCCGCGGAGCCTCTGTTGCGTCGGTCCATCCCTGTCCTGATCGTCATCTTCCTGCTCGTCGTGGCGGGCGCGCGTTTTCTTTCGCTGATGGCGCTGCAGGATGAGATCGAGCGCAACGCAAAGGCCGTCCTCAATCTCGCCGCCGGTGAACTCGTCAATTCCATGATGGTGGCGTCAGCGGGCGGCGAACTCGATCAGGCGGCGAGCCGCAATCTGCTCGAACGTACCGTTCAACATGGCTCGATGGGCAGCCGGCACGTGCTGGCGCTGACCGACGAGGCGTTCCGGATCACCGCCGTGACCCCTGAATCGACCGGGTGGGAAGGCGAAATGCTGGACGCTATCATGATCGGCGGACAGCCGCTTTTCATGTTCGGCGAGCGCGCCGGGATCATGGAAGTTCGCATCGACGGCCGCGACTGGTACGCAGCCCTCAATCTCACCGCCGACCGCAAGGGCGCCGCCGCGGTGCTGATCCAGCGCGACGCGGTGTTTGCCGAGTGGCGCAAGACGGTGTCGCTCAACGTCACGCTGTTCGTTCTGACCGCAGGCGTGCTGATCATCATCCTCTACGCCTATTTCACGCAAGCAGCACGCGCCCAGGCTGCCGACCGCATCTATCTCGAGGCCCATCAGCGCATCGACCTTGCACTTGTGCGTGGGCGCTGCGGCCTGTGGGACTGGGACATGGTGCGCGGCAAGATGTACTGGTCGCGCTCCATGTACGACATGCTCGGCTACAAGCCTTGCGACACCATGCTGTCCTTCGGCGAGGTCCACGAGATCATCCACGAAGACGACGGCGACTTGTTCGAGCTCGCAAACCGCATTGTAGCCCGCGAAATCGACCATATCGACCAGGTGTTCCGTATGCGCCACGCCGACGGTCGCTGGGTGTGGGTGCGCGCGCGGGCGCAGGTGATCGATCCGCAAGCGCCGGAAATCCAGCTGATCGGTATCGCCGTCGACGTGACCGAACAGCGGCATCTGGCGCTGCGGTCCGAAGCCGCCGACATGCGGCTCAGAACGGCTATCGAGAACATCAACGAATCCTTCGTCCTATGGGATTCGCAGCAGCGCCTGGTCATGTGCAACAGCAAATATCAGCAGGATAACGGCCTGTCGGATCGCGATGTCATGCCGGGCATTTCCCGGCAGGCTCTGGAAGAGCGGATGGTGGCCTTCGCGTCCGAGCGTCGGCTGGCCAACGCCAACGGCCCGAGCGGCGCGACCTATGAGCGGCAGCTGGCCGACGGGCGCTGGCTGCAGGTCAACGAATTGAAGACGCGCGACGGCGGCACGGTGTCGGTCGGCTCCGACATCACGCTCATCAAGCAGCATCAGGAAAAGCTGGTCGACAGCGAACGACGGCTGATGGCGACCATTCACGATCTGAGCCTTGCCCGGCGGGCCGAGGAAGAGCGGGCGCGCGAGATGGTCGAGCTCAACCGCAAATATATGCGCGAGACAGAGCGCGCCGAAGCCGCCAATCGCGCCAAGTCCGAGTTCCTGGCCAACATGTCCCACGAGTTGCGCACGCCGCTCAACGCCATCATCGGCTTCTCGGAGCTGATGGAATCCGGCCTGTTCGGGCCGCTCGGCTCGGACCGCTACGAAGAATATGCCAGCGACATCGCCGGCAGCGGCAAATATCTGCTTGGCGTCATCAACGACATACTCGACATGTCCAAAATCGAGGCAGGGCAATTCTCGATGGAGCGCGAGGAGATCGATCTCTGTCCTCTGATACGAGAGACCGTGCGCGTCGTGTCGCTGCAGGCTGCGGAAAAGTCCATCATGGTGGAGACGCAGATCGCCGAATCGATGACGATCGTTGCCGACCGGCGCGCGATCAAGCAGATCGTCATCAACCTCCTGTCGAACGCGGTGAAGTTCACCGGCCAGGGCGGCCATATCTCGGTCCGGGCGCGCAACGTCTCGGGCGCTCTGATGCTGACGATCGAGGATACCGGCTGCGGCATTCCCAAGGACGCGCTGAGCAAGTTCGGACGGCCGTTCGAGCAGGTGGAGAACCAGTTTTCCAAGAGCCACACAGGCTCCGGCCTCGGCCTGGCGATTTCCAAGTCGCTCGCCGAGCTGCATGGCGGCGCGCTGAAAATACGCTCGACCGAAGGCGTCGGCACCATCGTCTCGGTGCGCATTCCGATCCGCAAGGGAATGGCGGCGACCAAAGCCGCCGCCTGACCGGAGTAAGCAAAAGCCGGCGGATTTTGCCCGCCGACTTCTGGACTAGTGGCGTCCTCTGCGGACGTGCTTGCGCTGCGGCATCTCCCCCTTGACCACCTTGCCGTCGTCATTGCGGTCCATCAGCGCGAACATCTTCTTCTGGCGCGACTCGATCTCGGCCGCGGTCAGCATGCCGTCGCCATCCGTGTCGAACCGGTCGACGATGCGCTGCGCGCGGCGTTCAGCCCGCATGCGCTCAATGGCGGAGGCGATCTCGGCCACCGTCATCTTGCCGTCGCCATCGGCATCCGCCGTGCCCATGCGGGTCTTCATCGCCGCCGAGAACTCCTCGAAGGTGATATCGCCGCTCTTGTCGGCATCGGTCCGCTCGAAGCGCATCCCGCGCATGTCGCCGCGCCTTCCATCATTGTCCGCGGCCATTGCGGTGCTTGCGGTTCCGGCGAGCGCGAGGAATGCGATTGCGAGCTTGGTCGATTTCTTCATGGTCTTCTCCTGTTGCATCGTCACCCCCGATGCAGTTCGAAACAGAGTTCGGGCATCCCATCCCCTCATTTCCGTTTCGCTCGAAGCAAAAGGTCGAAATGGCTTCGCACCTTTTGCGCCGTCTCCTTGACGTGCGCTTCCAGCACGCCGAATTCGGGCAGGTCGGTCGCGCGCAGCATCAGGTCGGAAAGACCCGGCGGCACGTCGTTACGGTCAAAATTTCCGGTCAGGCAGAGCCGAATCATCTGCGTCAGCGCGAGATAGAGTGCGTAGGCATCGGACAGATCCTGCCTGGTCTGGGCGTCCGCGAAGCCAGGGGCAAGCCGCGACAGGATTTCGGCCGTACCCGTAGCGCGGCTGCCAGCCTCCACCCTAAGCGTCAGCACCGCGACCTGAGCGATGAACTCGAGATCGATCAGCCCACCGGGGATGAGCTTGATGTCCCACTGGTCGCGCGGCGGCTTCTCCTTCTCAAGCAACTCCCGCATCTCGACCGCATCCGTGGTGATCTTGGCGCGGTCGCGCGGCAGTTTCAGCACCGCCGTCACCTCGGCTTCCGCCTCGGCGCAAAGCGACTTGTCGCCGGCGACTGCCCTCGCCCGCGTCAGCGTCATGTGCTCCCACGTCCAGGCGTGCTCGCGCTGATATTTCCGGAACGCGTCGATATGGGTGGCGACCGGCCCTTTATTGCCGGATGGCCGCAGGCGCAGATCGAGCTCGTAGAGCACACCTTCGGCCGTCGGTGCTGAAACGGCTGCGATCAAGCGCTGCGTCATGCGCGCGAAATAGTGCGAGGGCGCCAGCGGCTTCTCGCCGTCGGATTCTTCTGCGTCGTCATCATGGTCGTAGAGCAGGATGAGGTCGACATCCGATCCCGCAGTGAGTTCGCGGCTGCCGAGCTTGCCCATGCCGAGGATCGCCGCCCTGCCGCCGGGTACCCTGCCGTGACGACGTGCGAATTCGACCATCACCGCGTCGAGCGCCGCCCCGATCGTCAGATCGGCCAGATCGGAAAACGCCTTGCCGGCGCGCGCCGCGTCGATAGAGCCTGCAAGCAGCCGCACGCCGATCAGGAATTTCTGCTCGGCGGCGAAGATGCGCAGCCGGTCGAGCACTTCTTCATGCGCCTTAACGCCTTGGAGAAAAGCTCCCAGCCGGCCGGCCAGATAGGCCCGGTTGGGCAGTTCGGAAAGCAGCGCCGGGTCGAGCAGGCCATCGAAGACATGGGGACGGCGGGTGATGATGCCGGCAAGCCTGGGCGCAGCACCCATTATGGTCGCCAGCAGCCTCAGCAGCGCCGGATTGGACTGCAGCAGCGAAAACAACTGGATACCGGCAGGCAGGCCGGCCAGGAATTCGTCGAAACGCAGCAGCGCCTCGTCGGCGCGCCGGGTCGAACCGAACGCTTCGAGCAGCGCCGGCGTCAGTTCGGTCAGCCTCTCTCGCGCCTCCGCCGACTGCGTCGCGCGGTAGCGGCCGAAATGCCAAGTGCGGATCACCCGGCAAATATCGCTCGGCCGCTGGAAACCCAGACGGTGCAGCGTCTGCAACGTGTCGGGGTCGTCGACATCGCCGGTGAACACCAGATTGCCGATGCCGGAGGACAGTTCCGGAGCGGTTTCGAACAGCGCCGCATAGTGCCGCTCTACTTCGTGCAGGGAGGCTCGGAAACGCGCCGAGAACTCACCCTTATCACGGAAGCCCAGCATATGGGCGATCCGTTCGAGGCCTTCGTCGTCCTCCGGCAGGATATGCGTCTGCTCGTCGGCGACCATCTGGATCGCGTGCTCCACGCGCCGCAGGAACCAGTATTGGCTGGTCAGCGCGTCGCGCGCCTCGGCCGTGATCCAGCCGCGCGCCGCCAGTTCGCCGAGCATCGGGACGGTCTGGCGGCCGCGCAGTTCCGGAAACCGGCCGCCCGCGATCAATTGCTGCGTCTGCACGAAGAACTCGACCTCGCGAATGCCGCCACGTCCGAGCTTCACGTTATGGCCCTTCACCGCGACGTCGCCATGCCCCTTATGCGCATGGATCTGGCGTTTGATCGAATGGACGTCGGCAATTGCCGCGAAATCCATGTATTTGCGCCAGACATAGGGCTGGAGTTCGCGCAGGAACCCAGCGCCCGCTGCGAGGTCGCCCGCCACCGGCCGCGCCTTGATCATGGCCGCGCGCTCCCAGTTCTGGCCGCGACCCTCATAATAGTTGAGCGCCGCCGCCACC
The DNA here is from genome assembly GCF_040438645.1 of Mesorhizobium sp. WSM2240. Lineage (NCBI taxonomy): Bacteria > Pseudomonadati > Pseudomonadota > Alphaproteobacteria > Hyphomicrobiales > Phyllobacteriaceae > Mesorhizobium > Mesorhizobium sp. WSM2240. The sequence goes on along the minus strand of NZ_CP159253.1, from coordinate 1,608,615 downwards.
GGGATCGCGAGCGGCGTCGAGCCGGGATCGGGGCGTAGGCGCAGATCGGTCCGGAAGACATAGCCGTGCTCGGTCCGATCCTGGAGTATGCGCACCAGCCGGCGCGTCAGCCGGGCGAAGAGTTCGGATGCCTCATACGGATCAGTGACCGCCGGCGCTTCGGGATCGAAGAACACGACGAGATCGATGTCGGACGAGAAATTGAGCTCGTGCGCGCCGAGCTTGCCCATGCCGAGCAGGATCCAGCCCGAACCTTCTGCCGGCCGGTCGGGATCGGGCAGTTTCAGCTTGCCTTGGAAATGCGCCTCGCGAAGCAGGAAATCCGCTGCTGCGGTTGCGCATGCGTCGGCAAGCGCGCTCAGCCTGCCGACAGTCGCCTCCGTGTCAGCCTCGCCCGCCAGTTCCGCAAGCGCGATCAGGAAATGCGCCTCCAGCTTCAGCCGGCGCAGATCCATCATCAGGCCCTTTTCCGAAACCGCTTGCGCGCGCACGGCGGCGGCGATTTCCGTTTGGACCGAAGAAAGCCGCGCCTCGATCGCGTGATCGAACAACGCGTCGAGGATTTCCGGCCGGCGACGGGCGCAGTCGCGAAGGAAGGCGGAGAGGTCGAATATGGCGGCGAGCAAATCCTGCTGCGCCCCCTTGCCGGCCAGAAATGCCGCAAGGCGCTCGAATCCTGCCTCGCCGGCGGCGTCGGCGATCTCTGAAAGCTCACGCCGGGCCCGCGTCGGGTCGAGCGGCTTAAGCGCCACCGCGGGCCTGATCAGCAATTCAGCCGCCTTCGCCTTGGCCGTCGCGCTTGCCGCCATCTATCCGCCCCGTTCCGGAAAACTCATGATGACCGATAATCCGGGATCGGCAGGTAAAAGATCAAGCCGCCCGCCGTGAAACGTCATGACCGCCTTGGCGAGGCTCAAGCCCAGGCCCGAGCCGGGCTGCGTCCGGCTCTGTTCGAGGCGCACGAAGCGTTCGGTTGCGCGCTGCCGGTCAGCATCATCGGCGATGCCCTGGCCGTTGTCGGTCACGGCGAGCCTGACCTCGCCCGCCTTTTTCTCCAGCGTGACGCGCACCACCGGCTTTTCCGTCGCACCCGCCGAATATTTGATCGCATTGTCGACGATATTGGAAAGCGCCTGGCCGATCAGCTCGCGGTTGCCCTCGATGACGAACTCGCCCGCAACCTCGGCCTCAAGCGCGACGCCGACTTCCTCGGCCGCCGGCTCGTAAAGCTCGACCACGTCGCGCGCCGCATCCGCAAGATCGACCTTCGACACGGATTCGGCGGAGTAGCCGGCCTCCAGCCGCGAAATCATCAGTATGGCGTTGAAGGTCCGGATCAGCTGGTCGGATTCGGCGATGGTCCCTTCCAGCGCCTCGCGATATTCCGCCGTCTCGGGCTTCCCGGACAGGGCGGCCTCGGCGCGATTCCTCAGCCGCGTGAGCGGCGTCTTCAGATCATGCGCGATATTGTCCGAAACCTGCTTCAAGCCCTCGTTCAGATTGGCGATCTTGGCCAGCATGGCGTTCAGGTTTTCGGAAAGCCGGTCGAATTCGTCGCCGGCGCCGGTCACCGGCAGCCGCCCGGAGAGATCGCCTCCCATGATGCGACGCGAGGCCTCGGAAACATTGTCGATGCGTTTCAGTGCGTAGCGCCCGACGAAGTACCAGATCAGCAGGCCGCCCAGACCCATCATGCCGAGCGCCACCATCAGCGCGCGGCGCACCACCACGCGGAAGCGCTCGGGCTCGCCGAGATCGCGCCCGACCAGCAGGATCATCCGGTTGGGCAATCTCAGCACCAGCGCGATGGCATCGTGCGTCGAGAGGGAACCCTCCTGCTCAGGGGTGGAGACCTGCCGGCGTTCGGGATTCGCCTCGCCAAAGCGCTGATAGGCGAACGGCCGGTCGGTCCAGCCGTCAGTCTCGAGCACGCCGTGTTCGAGGCTTTCCACATTTCCGGAAAGGATGCGGCCGTTGGCGTCGGCGATCAGATAGAGGTTGGCGCCGGGCTGGCGCGCGCGCCGCTCGACGGTTCGGACGAGCAGCGGCAGGCCGCCGCGCTGATAGGCGCGGCCAAGCCCCTGCACTTCCTCGTTGATGGTCTGCTGCGTCTGCGCGGTCAGCATGCGGACCGAAAGCGAGGTCATGTAGAAGACCAGGAGCAACGCGCAGGCAGCAAACAGCAACAGATACATCGCCGAGAGCCGCGCCGCCGTCGTCTTCATGATGGCGGGCAGCGCCATCGATCAGGCGGCCTTGAGCATGTAGCCGGCGCCGCGCACCGTGTGCAGTATCGGACTGTCGAAGCCCCTCTCGATCTTGCCGCGCAGCCGCGAGACATGCACGTCGATCACATTGGTCTGCGGGTCGAAATGGTAGTCCCAGACGTTTTCAAGCAGCATTGTGCGCGTCACCACCTGGCCGGCGTGGCGCATCAGATATTCGAGCAGCTTGAATTCGCGCGGCTGCAACGAGATCTCGCGGCCGCTGCGGCGCACGGTGTGCGACAGCCGGTCGAGTTCGAGATCGCCGATGCGGTAGACGGTGTCGGCTTCCTTGAAGCTCGCCCGCCGGTTGAGCACCTCGACGCGCGCCAGAAGCTCGCTGAAAGCAAAGGGCTTGGTAAGATAGTCGTCGCCGCCGGCCCTCAAGCCTGTCACGCGGTCGTCAACCTCACCCAGCGCCGAAAGGATCAGCACCGGCGTGGTGTTGCCGCGTGATCTCAGCCCGGCAATGACCGAAAGCCCGTCGCGCCGCGGCAACATGCGATCGACGATCATCACGTCATAATCGCCGGAATCGGCGAGCGCGAAGCCGGTTTCGCCGTCGCCCGCGACATGAGCGGTGTGGCCGGCCTCCCTCAGCGCCTTTTGCAGATAGTCGGCCGCTTCGCGATCGTCTTCGATGACCAGAATCTTCATGCGCTCACTATACGCAAATTCGTCATCGGCTGCGGGTGCGATATTCATGACCGTTCTCCAAAATCAACGGCAGCAGGCGATGGGCGCCTGCTGCCGTCGGAACCGGTGCGGAGTACGAGGATACAGGCCGGTTCCGTCTTCTCCGGCGCGGCGGCTCGGGGGTGCTGAGACCGCGCGCGCCGGAAAGCTCATCAGCTGGCTGCGACAGGCAGCGCCACGAACAGGTTGGTATCGTCGCGGGTCACCTGCACCAGAACCGACTTGCGGCCGGCCTTGGCGGCTTCCTGCATCGCCTTGGAGACGTCGGCTGCACCGTTCACTTCGGTCGAGTTGACCGAGGTGATCACGTCGCCGGCCTGGATGCCGCGTTCAGCCGCATCGCTGTCGGGCGCAACATCGGTCACGACCAGGCCCTTACCGTCATCGGCCTTGGTCACCGTCAAGCCGAGATCGGCAAGCGTGCCGGTCTCCTGAGCCGGAGCCTGCGGATCGAGCGCAGCCTGCTTCTGCTCACCCGGCAGTTCGCCGAGCTCGAGCTTCATAGTTTCGTTCTTGCCGTTGCGCCACAGCGTGACCTCGACGGTCTTGCCGGGCTCGATGCCGCCGATAAGACGGGCAAGTTCGCGCGGCGAGGAGACGTCCTTGCCGTCGACCTTGGTGATCACGTCACCTGCGACGATGCCGGCTTCCTTGGCCGGACCGTCGGGCTGGGCTTCGGACACCAGTGCGCCCTTGGCATTGGCCAGGCCGAGCGATTCACCGATCTCGTCGGTGACCGGCTGGATCTGGACGCCGAGCCAGCCGCGCGAGACACGACCGTCCTTCATCAGTTCGTTGACGACCAGCTTCGCGGTCGAGGCGGGGATGGCGAAAGCGATGCCGACATTGCCGCCCGAGGGCGAGAAGATCGCGGTGTTGATGCCCACGACTTCGCCCTTGAGGTTGAAAGCGGGACCGCCGGAATTGCCGCGGTTCACCGCCGCGTCGATCTGGATGAAGTCGTCGTAAGGACCGGCGCCGATGTCGCGGCCGCGGGCCGAGACGATGCCGGCCGTGACCGTACCGCCGAGGCCGAACGGATTGCCGACGGCCACGACCCAGTCACCGACGCGAACCTTGCCGTCATCGGCGAATTCGACATAGGTGAACTTGCGGCCGTTTTCCTCGACCTTGAGGACAGCGAGGTCAGTGCGCGGATCGGTGCCGATCAGCTTGGCGTCGAGTTCGTCGCCATTGTCCATCACGACGACCAATTCGGAGCCGCCCTGGACCACATGGTTGTTGGTGACCAGGTAACCGTCCTCGGAGATAAAGAAGCCGGAGCCCTGCGCCATCGGGCGAGCTTGCCCACGGCCGCCGCGGCGTTCGAAGCGCCGGCCGCGATCCTGGTCACGGTCGCCACGGAATTCGCGGAAGAAGCGCTTGAGCGGATGGTCGTCCGGCAGGTCTTCGAAGCCTTCCGGGCCGGTGAAAAAGTCGCCGCCGCGTTCGGCCGCAGGCGCGAAGCTGGCCTTGACCTGGACGCTGACGACCGCAGGCGAAACGCGCTCGACGACATCGGCGAAGCCGGGCGCCTGGGCCTGGGTTTCGACCGTTGCTGCTTCGGCCTGCACCGGCACGGTGCCGGAAGCGACAGCGCCGAAGCCGACCGCGCCTGCGACGGCTACGGAGGCTACAGCGGCCAAAAGCCGCTTGCGGGTGCGTGAAAGGGGATTTCCTTGGGTGTTCATCGTATCTCGTATCCTCTTCTGCGGATTCTGCGGATGCGCGGAGAGCGGCATCACTGGCAAAAGAGATAGAGATCGGCACATTACCACGCCATTTCCGGCGGATGAAATTTTGGTAATGTCAACGGCAGTGGCAAACTCCATGTCTGGAACGACCGTCTGACTCCGGAACTTTCCTTCGGGCGATGTGCAGCATACGGTGCGGCGCGAGACGCGTGCTCCCACTGGATGAAGATATTGGCTGACACCGACGACCCTGGGACTGTTCAGGCCGAGATTGCGTTCTGGCTGATCGGCCCGGCCAGGCAGCGCGGCACTCCGGAGGAGATCGTCGGAGGGTTGGCGGCACGGCTTGTTGCGGCCGGCATTCCGCTGCGGCGCGTGCGGATCGGCCAGTCAGTCGCCAATCCGCTGATCAGCGCCTGGGGCGTGATATGGACCAGAGGCGGCGGAGCCGAGCGCTATACGGTGCCGCGCGGCATGCTCGCAACGGACTCTTACAGGGGCAGCCCCATCGAGCGCGTAGTCGTCTCGCGGACGAGCTTTCACCACTCGCTCGAACAGTTGGTGGAAAAACGCGACCATCCGGTCCTGTTCGAACTGGCGGCAGCAGGCAGCACCGACTATCTCGCGCTGCCTCTCGAATACGGCGACGGCTCGGTTCAGGTCGGCGCCTTTACTACCGACCGGCCCGGTGGCTTTTCCGACCGCGATGTAGCGCTAATCGAGGCGCTGGCTCCGGCAGTCGCTGCTGCGCTGGAGCCAGCGGCCATGCGTCACTCGATGGCGAGCCTGCTCGAGGTCTATCTGGGCGCCGGGCCCGCCGACCGTATCGGCAAAGGCGCTTTCCGGCGCGGACAAACAACGGAGATCGAAGCGGCGGTTCTGGTCACCGATCTGCGCGATTTTACCGGGCTCTCGGAACGGTTGCCGCCGGAAGATCTGCTGGAGAGCTTGGGAGCCTACTTCGAGGTCGTCGTTGACGCCGTACGGTCAGAGGGCGGTGATGTGCTGAAATTCGTCGGCGACGGCGTTCTTTCCGTCTTCTCGGCCGAAGAGCACGGCCGCGACGAGGCTTGCATGCGTGCTGCCCGCAGCATAGCCCAAGCCTTTGGACAGCCCGCCGTTTCGGACAAGCCCTTCGTTGCCGCAATGCATGTTGGCCCCGTCGTGTACGGCAATATCGGCAGCCTCGACCGCCTCGACTTTACCGTTGTCGGCCCGACCGTAAACTACCTCAGCCGCCTCGAAAGCGCGGCCAAGCTGCTCGACAGGAAGGCCGTCTGCTCGAAAGAAGTCGCCTCAGTGCTGCCGTCGAGCATGATCCGCGATCTTGGCCGGCATACGCTAAAAGGATTCGCCGACCCGCAAGCGGTATTTGAACTGAAACTGCCAGAGATCCTTGAGTCTTGATGGACCAGGCGGACCAGACACGAGCGCAAGGGTGCGCCGCTATCTTTCGGCCTCTCCGAGGATGCGGCTGAGCGCCGCCTCTTCCTCTTCCGACAGTTTGGTCTCGGTTCGTCGCCTGGACCGGGCGGAGAGGATTGCAAAGATGCTGCCACCGATGAGCAGAATGAGCGGCGTGCCCCATAGCAGCGCATTGCGGATGCTGAAGCGAGGCTTCAAAAGCACGAACTCGCCATAGCGGGAAACGATATAGTCGATCACATCGGCGTCGCTGTCTCCGGCCTTCAACCGGTCGCGCACCAGCACCCGAAGGTCGCGGGCGAGTTCGGCGTCGGATTCGTCGATGGACTGGTTCTGGCAGACCATGCAGCGCAGTTGCGCCGACAGATCTCTCGCACGCGCCTCCAGCGTCTCGTCCTGCAGGACCTCGTTCGGCTGGACGGCCGCAGCAGGCGCTGCGACCAGCAGCGCCACGACAACCGCGAGGCCGGCAAGCGCCCGCATCATGACGGCAGTCCCGGAGCAGGCTTTTCCGCAGCCGGACGCGCACGCCTCGACGGCGCGCCGACACGAAGCCGCCGGTCCATCAGCGACACGGCAGCGCCGATCATCATCACCAACCCGCCGATCCAGATCAGCGTCACCAGAGGCTTCCACCAGACCCTTACGACCACGCCGCCATCCGCCGTCGGGTCGCCGAGCGAGACGTAGAGCTGGCTGGGCCATATAGTCTTGATCCCTGCCTCCGTCGTCGGCATCTGGCGCGCCGTGTAGAAGCGTTTCGACGAAACCAGTTCGCTGGCCGCCTCGCCGTCCGCACCGATCAGTTCGAAATGCCCACGCTCCTCGGTGTAGTTCGGCCCGCGCGCCGGCCTCAGGCCATCGAAACGAAGCGTATAGCCTGCAATTTCCATCGTCTCGGCGGGGCGCATGGCAAGGATCTTCTCCTGCTCGAACGACAGCACGCCGACAAGCCCGAGCGTCGTCAGTCCGACGCCGAGATGGGCCAGCGCCGTTCCGAAAACCGATTTCGGCAGACCGACGAGGCGGTGCAGCATGATGTGGCCCGAAACGCTGCCGAAGCCCGATTTCAGCGCGAGGTCGGTCAGCGCCCCGAGAACCAGCCAAACTGCCAGCCCGATGCCGAGCGCCGCGAACACCGACGCGCCGTCGACGAACATCATCACAACGAGCACCGCCAGCAGCGCGCCGGCGAAGGCCGCCATCAGTCGCTGTCCGGCGCCGTAGAGATCGCCGCGCTTCCACGCCAGCACCGGTCCGAACGGCACGACTGCCAGCAGCGGCACCATCAGCGGCCCGAAGGTCAAATTGAAGAACGGCGCGCCGACCGAGATCTTGTCGCCGGTGATCGCCTCCAGCACCAGCGGATACAAAGTGCCGACCAGTACGGTCGCGGTCGCCGTGGTCAGGAAGAGATTGTTGAGGACCAGCGCACCCTCCCGCGAAATCGGATGAAACACGCCGCCGGCGGTCAGGCTGCCCGCGCGTATCGCGAAAAGCGCCAGCGAGCCGCCGATGAACAGCGTTAGGATGCAAAGGATGAAAACTCCGCGGCTCGGGTCGGTTGCGAAGGCGTGCACGGAAGTCAGCACCCCGGATCGGACGAGGAATGTGCCCAGCAGCGACAGCGAAAAGGTCAGGATGGCGAGCAGCAGCGTCCAGATCTTCAGCGCCGAGCGCTTTTCCATGACGATCGCGGAATGCAGCAGCGCCGTGCCGGCCAGCCACGGCATGAACGAGGCGTTCTCGACCGGATCCCAGAACCAGAAGCCGCCCCAGCCGAGCTCGTAATAGGCCCAGTAGGAGCCCATGGCGATGCCACCGGTCAGGAACATCCATGCGGCCAGCGTCCATGGCCGCACCCAGCGCGCCCAAGCGGCGTCGATCCGGCCCTCGATCAGGGCCGCCACAGCGAAGGAAAAGCAAACGGAAAAGCCGACATAGCCGAGATAGAGCATCGGCGGATGAACCGCGAGGCCGATGTCCTGCAGGATCGGATTGAGATCGCGGCCCTCGATCGGCGCCGGGACGAGCCGCGCGAACGGGTTCGACGTCGCCAGGATGAAAAGCAGGAACGCCGCACCAATCCAGCCCTGAACGGCCAGCACATTGGCGCGCAGCGTCGAGGGGAGATTGGATCCGAACACCGCTACTAGCGCCCCGAAAAGCGTCAGGATCAGCACCCAGAGCAGCATCGAGCCCTCGTGATTGCCCCAGGTCCCGGTGAACTTGTAGAGCATCGGCTTCAGCGAGTGGGAGTTCTCCCAGACATTCGCCACCGAGAAATCGGACTGCACATAGGCCGTGGTCAGCGCGGCGAAGGACAGCGCCGTCAGCGCGAAGCCGGCGACCGCGACTGGGCCGCCCACCGCCATCATCCGCTCATTGCCAGCGCGCGCGCCAAACAGCGGCACGACCGACTGCACCAGCGCCAATGCGAAGGCCAGAACGAGCGCGAAATGTCCGGTTTCGACCATGCCGCTCAATTCTCCTGCCAGACGCCTTTGGCCTTCAGGCTGTCGGCGACCTCTTTCGGCATATAGGTTTCGTCATGCTTGGCCAGCACCGAGTCCGCGACGAATACCCCGGACGGCGAGAAACTGCCCTCGGTGATGACGCCCTGCTCCTCGCGGAACAGGTCCGGCAGGATGCCGACATACGTCACGGGAACGGAGCTTTCCATGTCGGTTACCGAGAAGGTGACCTCCGTTCCCTGCCCCCGCACGATCGTGCCCTTCTCGACCAGGCCGCCCAGCCTGATCCGCTGCCCCGGCTCCAGCGTTGCCGCCTGCAAATCGGCCGGCATATAGAAGAACGACGCTTTCTGGCCGAGCGCATAAAAGGTCAATCCCGTCGCAGCGCCCAGAAATGCGAGTGCGCCGGCGATCACCGACAGGCGTTTCTGTTTTCGCGTCATCCGTTGCTACTCCGTCGCCGCCACGCCGAGCGTTGCGGCAAATTCGGCGAATTTTTTGCCCTCTTCCGTGGCCGGCCCCAGCGCCTTCAGTCCGCGGTCGAGCGCGTCCTTGGCCTGGTCGGGCTTGCCCAGCACCATGTAGGAACGCACCAGCCGCGTCCAACCTTCCGGATCCTGCGGATTTTGCCGCAGTCTTTCATCCAGCCCCGCGACCATGGTCTCGATCATCGCGGTCCGGTCGGCGGCCGGCATTTCAGCCGCCTGGTCGATGTCTTCCTGGCTGGGACCCGCCGCCTCGCCGCTTTCGCCGGCCGCCACGCGGCTGCCGGCTGCCGCGATCGCCTGTTCGACCGCCTCGCGCCAGGGTGAATCTTCCGGCAGCCCGTCGGCCAGGGCGCGCCACGCCGCCCGCGCTTGTGCAATCTTGCCTTCCTGGGCTAGGGCCACCGCCAGGTAGTAGCGCGCCTTCGGATGGCCGGCTTCGAGAGCCAGCGCCCGCTCGAATGCTCCTTGCGATTCCGCCGAAACGATGCCGCCGGCCGCGCTCATAATCGCCTCGCCAAGGCCGGCTTCCCGGTCGGCGGTCGCGCCCAGCAGGCGGATAGCATTGCGATAGGCGGTCACCGCCTCAGCGGAGCGGCCGGTGCGCAGGTAGATCGGCGCCAGCACGTCCCAGCCGCGCCCGTCCGCCGGGTTGGCGGCAAGATGCGCCTCGGCGCGCGCCACGAGTTCGTCGACCGAGCTTTCGGCCGGGTTCTTCGCCAGCCTTTGCTCGAGCGGCTGCGACGGAATGTCTGGCGAGCCGATCGTCGCATAGATGCCCCAGCTTATCAGCGGGACCGCCAGAACGGCGGCCGCCCCGATGACCCGCCCTGCCCCGGCGAAGCGCGGAGCGTTGGCCGACTTGCCGGCGTCGAGGCGAAGGATGCGCCTCCCGATCTCGGCGCGCGCCTGCTCGGCCTCGGCGTCGCCGATCAGCCCGCGTGCGGCGTCGCGGTCGACCTCCAACAGCTGGTCGCGATAGACCTCGAGATCATGCGCGTCGGTCGAATCGGCTTTCGGCCGGCTGGCCAGCGGCAGCAGGACCGCCAGGCTGGCGCCGAAGGTCAACAATGCGGCAACGATCCAGAACAGCATGGTAATCTCAATAGCCAGCGCCGGCCTGCCTGCCAACATTGCCGGCCTGCGGCTGATTGACGGTTATGGCAGGGCGTCAGCCAGAGATGCGCCGGATTTCAACTCCGGAAGCGCGGGAAGCCGGCATTGCAAGCCGGCCTCACCTGAATCTAACTACGTCAGCGGCGTCCAGCTCCCGTCCGGATTGCGGCAGGCTGTGCCGCGCGCATTGCGCGACTGACCGGAGAAGTACACCGTATGGCTATACTGGCGGCAGTCCTGCGAGCCTACGCGATAGGGCTGCGCCGCGACCACCGTGCCATACCGGCCCGACCGGTCGCTCTTCCAGGTCGCGGGCTGGCCGCTTTGCGTGTATTCGAGCGCGCGGTACTCGGCTTCGAGTGCGATGCGCCGGTCGCGTTCATCCAACCCCGCGCCGATCTGCCCCCCGACAAGTCCGCCGTTCATCGCGGCGATGATCGTTGCCGCCACCTTGCCGCTGCCGTCGTCCCCGCCGGTTATCTTGTCGGCCAGTCCGCCCGCGGCCGAGACCACCTTGCTGTCGCCCAGCCCTGTCGTGGTGCAACCGGATACGGCAAGCATTCCGGCAACCAACGCCGCGCGAATGTTCATGCAAATCACCAATAGAGAAAAATGCCGCAACCGCAAAGAAGTGGCGTTGCGATAGTGACTATGTTTGGCCGAAATTTGGCCGGCGATGAGGCGGCAAGCATATGCAAAATCTCTACTGGACGCTGCGCAGCTGAACGATCGCCTTCAGGCCGCCTATGGCGGACCGCTCCAGCAGCAGCCGGCCGCCATATTCGTTGACCAGGTCGGCGACGATGGCAAGGCCCAGCCCGGTGCCCGGCTTGGTTTCGTCCAGGCGCCGGCCGCGCTTCAGCGCCTCGCGCGCCTTCTCTTCGGGAATGCCCGGCCCGTCATCTTCGATCGAGATGGCGAACATGCTGGAGGCGCCGTCCTCCAGCAGCTCGGCTGAAATTGTCACCGCGCTGCGCGCCCATTTCATCGCGTTTTCGAGAAGATTGCCGACGATCTCCTCGAGATCCTCGCGCTCGCCGGCGAAAATCACATCCGTTGCCGGCAGGCGCAGCGAGAGTTTTGTCCTGGGGTTCAGCTTTTCCATCACCCGCGCCATGCGCTTGAGCAGGGGCCCGACCGGCGTGCGATAGACTACGCTGTCGCGCTGGGCGGCGACGCGGGCGCGCTGCAGATAGTGATCCACCTGGCTCTGCATCGACGCCGCCTGGGCGGCGATCAGTCGGCCCTTGTCGCCGCCGAGTGCGCGGCCTTCGTTCAACAGCACGGCCAGCGGCGTCTTCAGAGAATGGGCGAGATTGCCGACCTGGGTGCGCGAGCGCTCGACGATGCGGCGGTTGTTCTCGATCAGCGCATTGGTCTCGTTGGCCAGCGGCTCGATCTCCGCGGGAAAGCGGCCGTCCAGCCGCTGCGCCGTGCCTTGCCGCACCAGAGCCAGCGAAGCGCGAACCCGTCTCAGCGGCCGCAGCCCCAGCAGGATTGCGGCCGCGTTGATGGCGATCATGCCGAAGCCGAACAGCGAGAGATAAGTGAACAGGCGCCACTCGAAGATGGCGATCTCCTCCTCGAGTTCACTGCGGTTGCCCATCACCCTGAAACGGGCGACGCGGTTCTGCGCATCGAGCACGAACTCGCTTTCGAGAACCTCCAGCTCCTCCCCCTCGATGCCCTCGATCGCATAATTTCGCTGGAAATCGATGTTGAAGGGCGCCTGCTGCGCGCTCGGCGAGGGAACCGCCCGCGTCATGGACGGCGAGCGCAATTCGCCCGTCAGGCCGCGCGAGACCGGCTCGACGGCCCAGTACCAGCCCGAATTCGGCCGTGAGAAGCGCAGATCGCCGAGATTGGGGCCGCCGGTCAGTTCGCCCGAAGCCGAAACGCCGACCGAGCCGATCAGATTGAACAGATGCGCCGAAAGCAGGCTGTCGAAGCCGCGTTCGCTGGTCTGGCGGTAAAGTGCAGCGATGACCGTGTAGATGACGACCAGCGCAACGATCGCCCATACCGTGGAGAAGGCGATGACGCGGAAGGTCAGCGAGCGCGGTCCAAAATTCATCGGCGTCGCTCGCCGTCGGGGCGCCTGCTTGAAGCTGCGTCCGTCACGCCTCCGGCTCGCGCATGCGGTACCCCATGCCGCGCACCGTCTCGATCATGTCGATGCCCATCTTCCGGCGCAGGCGACCGACGAAGACCTCGATCGTGTTGGAATCGCGGTCGAAATCCTGATCGTAGAGATGCTCGACCAGTTCGGTGCGCGACACCACCTCGCCCATATGGTGCATCAGATAGGCCAGCAGCCGGAATTCATGCGAGGTGAGTTTCAGCGGCACGCCGTTGACGTCTGCCTTGGAAGCCTTGGTGTCGAGCCGCAGCGGCCCGCAGGACAGTTCCGACGAAGCATGGCCGGCGGCGCGGCGGATCAGCGCCCTCACCCTGGCCAGCACTTCCTCGATATGGAAAGGCTTGGTCACGTAGTCGTCGGCGCCGGCGTCGATGCCCGACACCTTGTCGCTCCAGCGGTCGCGCGCCGTCAGGATCAGCACCGGCATCTTGCGGCCGCCGCGCCGCCAGCGCTCGACCACGCTGATGCCGTCCATCTGCGGCAGGCCGATGTCGAGCACCACGGCGTCGTATGGTTCGGTATCACCGAGGAAGTGGCCCTCCTCGCCGTCAAAAGCCTTGTCGACGACATAGCCTGCATCCGTCAGCGCTTCGGCAAGCTGCCGGTTCAGGTCCTTGTCATCCTCGACGACGAGTATCCGCATGGAATCACGTGCTCGTTGCTGCAGAAGCTTCAGGTATAAGAGGCTTTTCGCATCGGGGAAACAGCGACCGGTCAGTCGGCCGGAACGACGATTTCCCGCCGCCGCGGGCGCTGTCCTTCCTTGCCCGGCACGAGCACGACGATTACGCAAACGGGCCGTCCGCCCTGGCTCGACGAACTTGCCCGCGCCAGCGTGCCGCCGCTCTGCGCAGCGACCTGCTGGCCGATCGCGTAGCAGTCGGTCTGGGCCATGATCGTCGGCTCCGCCTGCTCCGGCGCCTCGAGCGGCGTGGCCGGAGCTTGCGTGGCGGCCATCGCCGCGCAGAGCGCGAGCGTTGCGGACCAGCGTATGGAACGTAGCGTTTTCATGCCGCCGGTTCTAACCCAAGCCTGCTGAACATGGAATGAACAGTCAAACAGCCCAGGGGCGGCGTCAAGCGGGGCGCGAGCCGATCCGATGCCGCCTGCCTGCCCCTCACCCGATCCTGTCCTTGGCCGAAAGCCGGCCGAAGATTGCGATCACGCCAGCCAGCGCTGTGACCGCCTGCAGCACCGCATCGGTCAGCGCGGCATCGTCGATCCCGGCTCCGGACATGCCCATCAGGCCCATCGCGGCAGTGAGGATCGTCACCAGCGACGCCCAGATGGTGCGCGACAGGTACCAGGGTTTGCTTGCGGTCATGAAATGCTCCTGTTGGTTGAGGCAAATTGTGAAAATCTGATTATGAGAGGATGAAACGGCGCGTCGCCGGAATCCCCCAGCCCGCGGCGGCGCTGAGCTGTCTGACGGTGACGTCGATCTCGACCGGCAAGCCGCCGAAATCGGCCAAGATGTCGACCGAGGGGTATTGCCAGTTCTGTTCCGGCGACAACGCTGTCCGGACGACCGGCCCGCCGGCCGCGGCGATCTCGATCCGGTAATCTTCCCGCTCCTCGCCGAGCGGGATTTCGCTTTGCACCCAATCGTCGGCGTCGATCCTGCCGCGCCTGATCCACGAAATCTCCGCCCCACCCGCGTTCTTCCGGCAGCGGAGATGGACCGGCGACAGCGGCAGTCGTGCGCGCAAGCCGCCGGTTTCGGTATGGGCGGAAAAATTCTCGCTGGAAATGTCCGCCTCGGAAGGCCCGATGCGCCAATTGAGCAGAAGCCCGGCCTCGCTGGCGCGAAGCCCGGCCGGCTGCACCGCATCGTCGAGCATGACGAAGTCCGCTCCGGCCGGCGCGCCCGCCGCCATGGCGTCGGAAGTGCCGAGCTGGCCGCGCAGCAGATTGCTCAGCCGCCACACGCCCGCCTCGATTTCTTCCGCGCTCTCAAACTGCACGATCTCCCATGCACCGATTGTCGAGCGGATGGCGGCTGCATTGGCGCCATTCAAGAATTGCAGCCGGCTGACGCTCGCCGCCTCGGCGTCGAAGAGCTCGATGATGATTGCCGTCGCCCGGTCGATCCGCCCCTCGAAGCCCGCAGGCAGCGGCTCGACCAGCACCCCAAGATCGGCAGGCTTGCCGACCGCCGCGCGGAAACCGAAGCCGGTATCCTCCGGCGATGCCAGGACGGTCTGGCTCCGCCACGGCTTCTGCCAGACGGCGACGCGGAACTGGTCCTGCGGCGCAGCAGAGCCGGACCGCGAAGGCAAATCGAGAAACAGCGCGTGCGGCTTGCCGGCAAGCGAATCTTGCGTCTGAACCGGGCCGAAGCCGGAGGGGAGCCAGGGGGATGGCGGCGTCCGCGCGATCTGCCGCGCCGTCACCCGCCTGACCAGGCCATCCTCGATCTCGGTTACGATGAAGTCGGAATCCACTTCCGCCGCCGGAAGGCGCAGAACGGCGCCAGGCCGGATGTCGGCACGGTGTTCGGCAATCGCGAACGTCACCTGTTCGCGTTCGGACCAGATGCGCCGCATCCAATCGTCGAGCAGCGCACGGCCCTGCCCGGTTTCCAGTACGCCGGGAAAATCGATCGTCTGCTGTCGGCTGCCGGTCGCGCCGAAGCGGACATTTCTCACCGCCGCCGTCTGATATTCGGCAAAAGGCTCGCGGAACGCCAGCACCAGTTCGACCGGAAGCTGGTGGTCGGGCGAGCGTACAGTCTCGATCACCGGATTGCCGCCGTCCGAAACGAGTTCGGAAATCTCGGCCGGCGGCGCATTTTGAGCGCCCCTGCGCCGGAAAACTAAACCCTCGGCTTCCTCGCACACTGCGAGGTCGAACAGCTCCACGATCGGTTCCAGCGCCGCGCGCGCCGAAGAAGGATCGGCGACGACGTAGCCGTGCAGCGTGCCGTCAGCGTGAGCCACGTCGGCTGCAGGTAATCCGTGGTCGGCAAGGATTGCATTGATCAGTGCGCCTGCATCCGGGCTGCCGAGCCGACCGTTCAACCAGTGACCGCAATGCCAGTTGCCGCCATCGGTCCAGCGGTCGCCGAGCGCCGGAAAGGCGGGAAACGGCCGCGCATCCCACGCCCAGACATAGACGCGTTCGATGTCGACCATGCGGCCGCCATAGACCGGCGACAGCGGGTTGTGCGCCTCCTCGAAATCCGCGTCCGCAGGATCCCAGTAGCTCGCATGCGCTTCGAGAAAGCGCTGCTGCGCCAGGTCCGACCTACCTGCGCCGGAAAAATAAGGAATCGCATTCTCCGCCGATTTCGGATCGGGAAAGACGTTGGGCTGGTTCGGCCCCTTGTCGACCGCCGGGCAGCCGAGTTCGTCGCACCAGGCGGCGTCGAATTGCGGCCCGCGCAGGCTCTCCGGATCCTCAGCCGAAAACATCAGCGCCACCGCGCCGCTATCCCAGACCAGCCTGCGCCGGCCGGCCTCGAAGCGCGGCCGGGGCTCGCGCGAAATCGTCAGGATGCCCGAAGGACCCTCGATCATCACCTCTCGCACATCGCCCAGCGTGTCGCCCACCAGCGCGATCCGCTCATACCCGCGTCCGCGCCGCGTGAAAGGCGGCAACCCGCGCACCAGCCCGTTCACCCATTCGGCGCCGAGCCTGGTCTTGCCGGCCCCGCGCCCGCCCATCACCACCCAGGTCGCCGGCCGCCGTTCCAGCGGATATTGCTTGGGCCGGGCGCGGCCGAACCATTCGGCGAGGATCCGTTCAACCTGCTCCTTCGGAATGTTCGCCGCCGCCCAGCCGTTCTGCGTAAGCCTGGGCAAGTTCGATAATTCGTTCGTCGACCCGTTCGAGCATTGCGGCGAGTTCGTCATCGCTTCTTTTCTGCTGTTCTGCCGCGGACGCCTGGGCGACCGCTTCCCACTGTTCCAGTATGCGGCCCATCGCCAGCAGCGCGTCGATGCGCCCCTTGTCGAGAACGCCGCGTTCGGCGAGTTCCACCATGCGCGCGAGAAGCCGCGGCAGCACTTCGGCCAGCCGCTTGCGCACGTCCTCGAGCGACATGCCCTCCGGCAGGTCGGCCAGCGCTTCCGCCCCGGCTTCGCCTTCCGGCGCCCCGCTCCTGGCTTCCGCCCCGGAACGCGTAAAGCGCCGCGTCTTCCAGTTGTCGCGGCGGGCGCGTTCGCGCAGCGTCGCGGGGTTGATCTTGCCCGCGGCCCCAAGCCGCGAAAATGTCGGGTTCTCGCCTTCGCGCAAGGCGCGCAGCGCCGCCAACTGCACAGGGCTGATTGCCGCAGGCATGATAGATTCTCCAATCTGTCCGTGATTTTGCTTGAACGCCAATGCCGGCCGATCTCCGCCGTGTGGGCAGGACAGAAGGGGGCGCGAAGGAATCTCCGCGTCCCTTCTCCCCTCCTGAGCTTGTCGAAGGAACTGCGGGAGAAGTGGCCCGAAGGGCCGGGGCAGCGCCTTACGCCCGCGGGCTTCCGCCCCGGCTTGCCGCTGCCCACACTTTTCCGACGATAGCGAGAACCTACCAGAGCACCGTCACGGTGTCAAGGATTATTTTCCTAATAATTGGCGCGAGCGGTTTATGAAGCGCTTGAGAAGGCCGATCCGGGAGCCTTCATGGGCGAGTTTGGTCTGAAGTTCGGCGTGACCGTTGATGGTAAATTCAACTTTGCAACGGTCGGGATGTATCCACGCGAGCGCCTGACAGAAGCAGATTGTAAACCGCGAGAAGCCGCTGATAGTTCTCGGGCGTAGCTTCGAATTTAAGGAGTTCTCCGCGCCTCGTCGTGTACATGGTGCGCCCATCAAAAGTATCTTGCATGATCATCGTAGACCCCTTGTTTTTTCTCACAGGTCCCTTGGACAGTGGCGCGCTATGCAAGTTCTTATCCACCTTCCGTCGAATCTCTGCCGAATGTGCGGTGGCGTGGCGAGTAGCTTCCCATTTGGGGAAATTCTTTTCGAATAGGGCAAGGGCGTTGGAGACGAAATCTGGCTCAACCAGCCAGGGCTTGATCGTTGATGCGTCCATCCATTCCCCAAAGCCGTTCAGCACCTCTCGAAACTGATACAGGGTACTGATAGCGTAAGTTGCTGCAATGGGTGGCCAGTGTTGGACAAGACTTATATGAGCAGGGATATCGGTGGACAGGCTATACCCGCTCTCGCGATCCTGTCGCATCAGGTCGTTAAGGATTGAGATGGAGTGCTCTGCAAGCGCGATGCTCGCACGCATTTTGCCTGTCTCGATGTATGCGGATAGAACTAAATCCCCTAGCGATCTAAGTTGGCTTTGCTGCTCTTCAGTCACGCCCGAGGTTACGAGCTGTCTAGGAGTTTGTGGTTCTTCCATTGGATGATTCCCCCCAAGCCAAACAAAGAAGATGAGCGCGAAATCGAAAAAGCGCCGCGATGATGCGCTGCGCCGCGCTCTTTCGACGCCGTCGAAACCTAAACAGGAAGCGGTGAAGCGGAAAGAGAGACGCCCGGATCGCTCCGGACGCCCCCATTAAAAGAAGATCGAGAGAATGGCCGCGATTCCAAATAGGCAGAGCGCGGTGTTCACTTTCACTTCTATCGTGACCTTGGGCTTCATGGGGAATCCCTCGGTCCGTGGCCACGGAACCAAAAGGTTTCGTGAGTCATGCCAGCGTTACGAATAAGCCGTCGTTCGCTGGTGTATCGGCCCACTCTTGGCGTTGTACTTCCGCCGCCAGTGGCCCCCATGCGTCTCCCGGAGATTGGTCCGTTGCCGGCCCATTTGAGAGGCGGGTCTTTCCAGTCCGGGCATGGGCCGCTGGTTTATCCGACTCCGGGTGACCGAACAGACGAGTGCGGGGCTTCATCGGGCCAGCGGTTAGCTAAGAGTGGGCTGAAATTTATTTGGAGTCGAGTCGTCGCTTCTTTCGCCAGCGCAGATACGCTTTCTGCGTCGTCAGTTTGTTGATACGTGAGCCACCTGCCGGCAGCGCCTCGGCTGAGCGCGGTTGAGGCGGATCGGCCTCGGACGCACCTGCTGACATTGGTCACTCTTCGCCATTTGTCTTCGTATTGCTCTCAGCCGAGTTCTTGGGCGAGTCCGATGAGAAGCCCTTCAGGCCCGCGGATGTAGCAGAGCCGATACGCGTCCTTATACTGGACGACTTCGCCTACGAGCTGCGCGCCGCGCGTGCGGAGCCTTTCAAGCGTCTCGTCGATATCGTCCACGGTGAACATGACGCGGAGGTAGCCTAGGGCGTTGACCGGGGCGTTCCGGTGATCTGCGACGACATGCGGCCTGAGGAAGCGGGAGAGCTCGAGCCGGCTGTGGCCGTCCGGTGTGCGCATCATGGCAATCTCGACATGCTGATCGCCCAGTCCAGTGACACGTCCGGCCCATTCTCCTTCGATCGTCGCCCGCCCTTCGAGCTCGAGGCCGAGTTCGCGAAAGAAATCAATCGTCCCTCCGAGGTCTTCGACGACGATTCCTATGTTGTCCATCCGCTTGAGCGCCATGTTCCAATCTCCAAGGTGTCGTTCCAACCTACAAGGTGTCGCCTGGTCTAACAACGCACGCTTGAGCCGCCCCCAACACCATAGATGATGACATGTGGACGTGCGGTCTTGTCCACATGTCTACAATTCTGCGAGCCGTGATAGCCACCGGCCGGACAGCGTCGTGACCCTGAGCGGTAGGGTTAAGGAACATTTCACCTTCGGCGCGGTTGAGGCTGTTGGCCCGTGATCCGGCGCGCCAAAACTGACGCCGGCGGGCTTTGGGAGGAAGCCATGATCCGTGCAAAGCCTTCACTCTATCTCTCACGCAGGCGCGCATTGCAGTTCGGTCCGGGGGCGACGCTGGCCGCGACGGCAGGCCTGCCCCGATTTCCCGGGCCTATGCGCAGGAGAGGATGAACGGCGCGCTGAAAAGCACTTGAAGCCGACGGGCGACGATGAAGTCCCCCGGAACAAGACGCGGGCCGATATCGGCCGCGCGGAGGAAACGTCATGAAAAAAGATGATAGCCATGGGTCGGCAGATGCTGGCGAAAGCCGAATGCTGTCGCGCCGAAAATTCCTGAAAGTTTCCGTGACCGGTGCAGCGATTGCGGGCGCAGGTGGTCTATCGGCCTGCGTCTCCGCAGTGCGAGGCGGAAAGACTTCCAAGGTCCTGGCGCTCTATCAGGACACCCCAAATCGCGGCCGACGATGCGCCGGGTGTACTTACTTCCGGCAGCCGAACGGATGCGAAATCGTCGCTGGCGAAATCAGCCCGAATGGCTGGTGCCGCTTCCACGAAGCGCGGGCGGCGTGACAAACTGGAGAGCGCAGGCGATGCGAGGCGGACGCTCGGAAGCCGCATGGCTTCGCCGATCGGCCAGAAGGCGGTTCTCGCCTTCTGGCGTTGGAAGAGAAGGGAGGAGATAGAGAAGTCGGCGTCAATATCCGCCCCTACCTGGTCAGCACGACATGGGTGGCGTTTTGCGTGGGAACGTGCTCGGTGCACCGGTAGCCGAGGCCGACTGTATCGATACCGGCGAAGAGGTGTTCGCCGGAGCCGAGGAGCACCGGCGAGATCGCAAGGTGCATCTCGTCGATGAGCCCGGCGCGCAGATACTGCCGGACGGTCGCCACGCCCCCGCCGATCAGCACATCCTTGCCATTGGCGGCCTGGACGGCGCGCTCGAGCGCCGCTTCGATGCCGTTGGTTACGAAGTGAAAAATTGTGCCGCCCTCCATGGTGATCGGCGAGCGCTCATGGTGCGTCAGCACGAAGACGGGGCAGTGATAGGGCGGATTGTCTCCCCACCACCCTTTCCAATTTTCGTCGGGCCAAGGTCCGCGAACCGGCCCGAACATGTTTCGGCCCATGATCCACGCGCCGATATTGGTGAAGGCGCGCGCCGCGAACTCGTCGTCGGCACCTGTCGTGCCGCCCTCTTTTCCGTGCACCTGCTGAAATGTGCGGGTCGGGATGAACCATTCGTGCAGCGTCTCGCCGCCTTTGCCGAGCGGGTCGTCGGGGCTCTGGTCGGGGCCGGCGCCGAAGCCGTCGAGTGACAGGCTGAAACAGCCAACGCGAAGTTTGGGCATGTTAGACTCCTTCCTGAAACTGATTGCGACATGCAACCAGTTTTGCTTATCGCATAACTGATCCTGTTTTGCAACCGGTTTTCTCGATGAGTGTGCATTGGATAATTAAGCGACGGTCGGCTGCCCGCCACGACAGCCCTCTCAGCCTTAAAAAAATCCCCGCCCGCAGAGATTAGAAATCCCGCAAGCAAAATTTAACCATATTTGCCCATCCTTTTTCAGTCAGTCGTTCAAGATGGGGACAATCCGGACGTCACGCAGCATCGGTCGCTTGCCGACCTGAAGCCCCTTTGCGGGATTGCCGGTTTGGGTATGTGTTTGTGAGTAAAGTCGTTCTTATACGGTCTTTGCACCGTATATTGCGTCCACTGCTGGTCACTTCTTTCGGCGCGGCCTTCGCTGTCGCCGCCGTGTGGTCGGTAGCCGGAACGGTCGCGCTGGGCAGCTCCGTCGTTTCCGGTCCTGCCAGCTTCCTGCCCAAGCCGCGCTTCCAGACAGCCGAAAGGATTGAGCCGCGATTGCCGGAGAGGCACGCCGAACCCGGCAAGGCGTCCAGGCTGCGCGCCACGGCCGCGCAGGCCCTGGTGACGGCGAGCGTCACCGCCGGCGGCCGCCCCTTCATGACCGCGAGCCTTACCGGCGATGCCCCTTCAATGGCCGCAAGCCTTGATGCCTCCGCGCCGAAATCCGCCCGCCTTCCCGACGCATCTGAAGGAACCGGCGCAAGCGGCGCGGCGCGCTTCGACGCCGTCGTGAAGAAAGCCGCGCTGACGTCCGAGAAACTAGCCGCACTCTTCGACCGATCAGCTTCCGCCAAGGCGCAACGCGCGGCCGCAAAGGCCGGCGCGCCCGCCGAGGAGCGGTTTGCGTCGCCGCCCAAGACAGCCCTGCCCATGCTGGCCTATGTCGATCCTTCGCCGAATGCAGCCGGCGCCGCTCTGTCGGCCTTGCTGGCAGACCCGTCGGAGGAAGACCTCGCCGCGTCGCAGGATCCGGACATGGACGACGCCGCCGCCGCCCTGCCGGATGCTGAAGACCTCCTGTCCCACCCGGTGCCGCAGCCTCGTCCGCGTGTCGAGCGGGCCGGCAAGCCTGACGCGGAGACTGAAAAGCCCCAAATTCGGCGGGCCGAGGAGCCGGCGGCGCCGAAGGCCGAGGAACGCCAAAAGCCGAAGCCGCAAAAACTCGCTTATGCGCGGCCGAACGATCCCACGGAAGAGAAATCCCGCGGCGGGTTCGGCAAGACGCTGCGGAACCTGTTCGGCGGCGGAACCAGGGCGGGAAATGGCGTGGCCGTCTACGACATCAGCGCCGCCAAGGTCTACATGCCCGACGGCAGCGTGCTCGAGGCCCATTCCGGCATCGGCAACATGGCCGACGACCCGCGTTACGCGCATGTCAAGATGAAGGGGCCGACCCCGCCGCACACCTATAACCTCAAGATGCGCGAAAAGCTCTTCCATGGCGTTGAGGCGATCCGCATGCTGCCAGTCGACGGCAAAAACAAGCATGGCCGCGACGGCTTCCTCACCCACAGCTACCTGCTGCGAGGCGGCCGGGCGGAATCGCATGGCTGCGTCGCCTTCAAGAACTACGACCGTTTCCTCACCACCTTCAAGCAGGGGAAGATCAAGCAACTGGTCGTGGTGCCGAGCGGCGGACGGGCGACTATGCTCGCCTCCAACGGCAACAGAATCTGATAATCACTGAGCCAGCGACAGTCATTCCCCCGCTCGTATGCCGGCCTGGATGGCCGGCATGCCCGGTTGAAACGCTCCGCTGCCCTACCTAACCTGCGGCTCCAACCAAAACGCCCGGAAATTGCGTGAAAATCACCATCCGACTTCTGCTCATCGCCGCCTGCATCGCCTCCTCGCCGCTCGCTGCCCGGGCCGAATGGCAGGCGGTCGAAAAGGTCGAGCCCTACTCGATCTTCGGTAAGTCCGGCCCCGAGCTTTACGCCTCGATCGGCGAGCGCGGGCCGAAGGCCGGCATCGGCCGCGTCATCGCCTACACCGATTTCAAGCTGACCTGGCAGCGCAAATACGAGCCGAAGGACGGCGCCTGCACGCTCGTCTCGGCCAAGCCGAAACTCATCATCACTTATAGGCTGCCAAAGCCCGCCGCAAAGCTCCCGCAGCCGGCGAAAAAGCTCTGGGAGACATTTTCAGCCGGCGTCCGCGCGCATGAAAAGGTGCATGGCGAATTTATCATCGACATGGTGAAGGCGATCGAGGCGGCGACGGTCGGCCTGTCCGTTCCCGACGACCCGGAATGCCGCAAGATCAGGGCCGAGATGACGCAACGCCTGTCTGCACTGTCGCTGGCCCAGCGCCAGAAGAGCCGGGATTTCGACCGCGTCGAGCTTTCGAACGGCGGCGCCGTCCACCAGTTGATCCTCAATCTGGTGAACGGGCGGTAGAAGATTGCGCCGAGTGGCCGTTCCCGCTTCATCGGCTGGAGAAAAGTCTCAGCCAAGGCGCCGAATGGAAGGCGCTCATCAGCAGGTACATCGGGACCATTCCGCCCAGCTGCCACATATCCCGCGCGGCCGAGCAGATATCGGCCGGCACGCCGTCAAGTACGCCCGTCAGCAGCGCCATAATTGCGAAGGTCGGCGCAGCCGCCAAGGATAGCCACTTAGCCGCGCCGCTTGTCGCGGCGTTGTCGCTTGAGACACCGGCCGATCCGGTGCCTGCCAGCATTTTCTGCGCTTGGTTGGCGTGGAGTGTCATCGAAACGTCAGTCCTGGCCATACTCGTGCTGGTTGATTGTCCCGAGGTAGGTTAGTGACGGATATCGAATGACGAGAGTAACAAGTGTGACGGGATCCCGATGGACTCGCTGATCACGGCCGCGGCGCGCGCACTTGCGGCAGGCGATCCTCTCGGCGCATTGAAGCGGGTTGCGCTGCGTGGCGATGCACCTGCGCTCGCGCTCAGAGGCATCGCGATGGCGCAGCTCGGCGATCTTGTTCGGGCCAAGGCTCTCCTCAAGAGCGCCGCGCGCGCGTTCGGCCCAAAAGAAGCGGTGGCCCGCGCCAGATGCGTGGTCGCCGAGGCGGAGATTGCGCTCGTCGCGCGCGACCTTGGCTGGCCGGCGAAGGCGCTTGATGCGGCGCGGGCGACGCTCGAAGCGCATGGCGACCGCGTAAACGCAGCGCATGCGCGCAATCTCGAGGTCCGGCGACTGCTCCTGATCGGTCGCCTCGACGAGGCCGAGCGCACGCTCGCCGGGCTCGATCCCGCACCGTTGCCAGCAGCGTCGAGGGCCGCGCACGAGCTGGTGACGGCAGGAATCGGTATTCGGCGTCTGCGGACGAAGGCTGCGCGCGCTGCGCTCATCCGGGCCGAGCACGCCGCGCGCGAGGCGGATATACCCGCGCTGACGGCAGAGGTCGAAAGTGCATCGCTTGTCATGAACACGCCCGCGGCGCGCCTGATCGCGCGTGGCGAGGAACGCCCTCTCCTGCTTGAGGAGGTCGAAGCGCTGTTGGCGTCAGGGGCGCTCGTGGTGGATGCGTGCCGCAATGTTGTGCGCGATGAAAGGCTGGTAGTCTCGCTCGCAACCCGTCCGGTCTTGTTCGCGCTTCTCCGCGCGCTGGCCGAAGCATGGCCGCGAGATGTGTCGAGGAGCACGCTTGTCGCACGCGCCTTCAAGGCCAAACACACCGATGAATCGCATCGGGCGCGGTTGCGCGTCGAAATCGGGCGGCTGCGCGTGGAGCTTCGCGCGCTTGCAGATGTGAGTGCCACGAAGCAAGGCTTTGCGCTGGCGCCGCGCCGCGCCCCCGAGATCATCGTGCTGGCGCCGCCCGTCGAAGAGCAGCATGCGGCGGTGCTCGCCTTGCTTGCCGACGGCGAGGCTTGGTCGAGCTCGGCCCTGGCGATTGCGCTCGACGCAAGCCCGCGCACCGTGCAGCGCGCGCTTGAGCAGCTTGCGGCAGCCGGCAAGGTGCAGTCGTATGGTCGCGGGCCGGCGCAGCGGTGGATGCCTCCGCCCGTGCCGGGATTCCCGACAACCTTGTTACTCCCCGGTCCGCTGCCGGGCGATTAGGATAGGGGCATGAAAAAATCTGCAGCCGAAATCCTCCGTGAATATGGACCTTTCCCCGGTGCGGACAGCGTCCACGGCGTCACCTTCGACGGTCGGCACGTCTGGTTTGCGTCCGGAGACAAGCTCAATGCCTTCGATCCTGTGCGCGGTGAGACAGTGCGCTCGATCGATGTCGCCGCCCATGCAGGAACGGCCTTCGACGGCCAGCACCTTTTCCAGATCGCCGAGGATCGCATCCAGAAGATCGATCCCGAAACCGGACATGTGCTCGCCACGATCCCGGCGCCCGGCGGCGGCGAAGATTCGGGGCTGGCCTGGGCCGAAGGGTCGCTCTGGGTCGGACAATATCGAGCGCGCAGAATCTACCAGATCAATCCTGAGACGGGCGCCATTCTTCGCACCATCTATTCCGACCGCTTCGTCACCGGGGTGAGTTGGGTCGATGGCGAGCTTTGGCATGCCACATGGGAAGACGATCGGAGCGATCTGAGGCGAGTCGACCCTCGAACGGGTGAGACTCTGGAGAGGCTCGATATGCCGCCTGGAACAGACGTGTCGGGGCTCGAGTCCGATGGCGGCGATCAATTCTTCTGCGGAGGAGGACGGAGCGGAAAAGTGAGAACCGTCCGCCGACCCAAGTGAGGTCCCGCGGACCGAGCGACTCCGAAACCTCACCGGTTCGGAAAGGAAGCAGCGGGCGCGGCGACGGAAAGAACAGGTTTCTAAGCGGATAAATCAATTCCGCACCCGACTTATGCAGCGGCTACGCCCAAACTCATCGAAACATCGCCTTCAGGCTTTCCCACCAGCCGGTCTCGGGTTTCGCCGGTTTCTGGACATTGTTGGTGAGGCCGTTGATATACATGACCATGTTCAGCGGATCGAAGCGCAGGCCATGGAATTTTGCGGCAAAGCGCCCACCGCGATCGATGACATGCGTGACGGCTCCGTGCATCTGCTGACCACCCTCCAGCGGTTCGAAACGGACGTCGTATTCCTCCGACAGTTTTCGCGTCGCGTCCTCCGGCTGGCCGGGAAGCTTGGTGAGAAACATCCAGTTCTCCGCGTTCAGCCCATGCGCCCGACCATAGTCCTTGAGCACGGCTGCTGTGTCCTTGGCCGGATCGGTCGTGACGGTCAGGAACTGCACCCTGTCCTTCATCGGGGTGGCGTTGATCTTTTCCTGGATGTTGGCGATCACCTCCGAATGAATGGGACAGAAATCCGTGCAACTCGCGAAGATGAAGTTGAGCACGACGATCTTGTCGGAAAAATCGGATAGGCGGACTACCTTCCCTTCGAAATTCGCGAGTTCAAATGGCGGTGCGGCCGGCTCATCGATCGCCTGGAAGAATTTCTCTTCGCTGCCCATCATCTCGTCGAGATCGGCCCCAGGATGGTGAGCCGACACGGGCCGCACAAGAGCTGGCAGCAGAAACAGCGCTAGAAGGAACGGTTTCATTTTCATGGCCGGACTTCTCCGCCGAAAGTATGTGCCGCGCAAGCGGTCAGGTCTGCTCTCACTGTGTCTTCTCCCGTTCCCGGCGGCTCATCTCCGCCTGATAAGCGCGCTCCCGTTCCGGCCAGGTACTTTTGATGAAAGCGAGAATTGCCCGGATATCCTCGTCGCCGAGGATTTCCCCGAAACCCGGCATGTCGCTTTCGTAACCGCCGCCGACGATGGCCGCCGCCCCTTCCTTGGTGACGCGGAACAGCACGCCGTCAGGATGGTGCCAGGTGTGACCGGAAGCGTCGTGCGGCGGCGCCGGCAACCTCCCTGAAGGCAGCGGACTCTTCCAGTTGGGCTGCCCTTCGAGTCTGGCGCCGTGGCAGGCGGCGCAGTGCTTGGCATAGAGCTTCGCACCCCGCGCGATCGCGGCGCCGTCACCTGCCATCCGATCGGCAAGCCAAGGCCATGTACCGGCTAGTCCCAGGCCGACCAAGGCTAAGCCCAATACCGGAAAGAGAACAGGCGCCCTTCTCATTTGCCGCTGAGGAACAGATATTTGACGAGCGCCGCCACCCCCAGGACGAGCACAAGCACCGCGAGCAGCCACACAAAGCCCATGCCCCACATCATCATGCCGTTCATGCCTTCCATCATCAGACCGCGCTCCTATTCCTTGGTGTAGACGCCGCCGACGCCGCCGGATTTCTGGATTTCCAGCATCTCGAACGGGCCTTCCTTCGCGCCGCTCATGCCGGGCGACCCCATAGGCATGCCGGGCAGCGTCACGCCTTTGATGTCGGGGCGTTCGGTCAGAAGCTTGTTGACCGTTCCGACCGGCACGTGGCCGCTGACCACATAGCCGTCGATGAAAGAGAGATGGCAGCCCTGGGCGTCGTCAGGAATGCCGGCCTCGCGGCTCATGGCGGTGAGGTCGTGCGTAGGCTTTACGGTGACCGCAAAGCCGTTTTCCCGCAGATAGTCGGCATAACCCTCGCAGCAGCCGCATTGTGGGTTCTTGTAGAGGGTAACATCCTTTTCACCCGCCAAGGCCGGACCGGTACTAGAGAGCAGAGAAGCAAGGACGAGAGTTTTCACGATATTCGACATGTCTTTTTCCTTTCGGGTTTTGGAATTCAGGCGACACGGATGACGCCCATCATGCCGCCGGCCTGGTGTTCGAGAACGTGACAGTGGAACATCCAGTCGCCCGGATTGTCGGCGACAAAGGCGATCTCGACCTTCTCGCGCGGTGAAAGCAGCACCGTGTCCTGCCATTCGCGGCGGCGGGTGGGCTGGCCGTTGCGGGAAATCACCCGGAACGAGTGGCCGTGCAGATGCATCGGGTGATGCCACGCCGTCGCATTGGTCATGGCGATGACGTGGCTCTTGTCCCGGGCGAGCGTCAGCATCGGCTTCATGACATGGCTGCCTTCGTCGGCGGCGACGCCGTTGATGAACCAGGCGGCGCCGGAGTTCATCATCCGCATCATCCCTCCCATCATCGAATTCATGTCGCCCATCATGCCGCCCGGCTTCATGTCGCCCATCATGCTGCCCGGCGCGCCCGGGCCCATGCTCTCGCCCATGTCCTGCGCCACCATCTCGCCCATCATGCCGCCATTAAAGACGACTTCGTTACGAGACGCGGTCTCAAGGTCCGGCTCCGGCAGCGGATTGGCCGGCAGTTCCATCGGCCAGTCAGGCGCGCGCTCCCGAAGTGGACCATCGGCATAAGCGAGATCGACCAAGCGGTATTCCAGCCCTTGATAGAACCGGTCGACGACGGAAACCCGGCTGCCCGGCTCACCCGTCATGTTGACGATCAGATCGGCGCGCATGGCCGGCCCCAGCACCACCTGTCCGCCGTCCGGCGCGTGCGGCGTCACCGGCTGGCCGTCGAGCGCGATGACGATCGGCTCATGGCCTGCAAAATCGAGGCTGAAGATGCGGGCATTGGCGGCGTTGATCAGCCGCAGGCGGATGCGCTCGCCCTTGCTGACGGCAAAGCTGTCCGGAACGCGGCCGTTGATGGTGACCGTATTGCCGACGCGGCCATTGTGATGGATGTCGTGCATGTTGCCGAAATCGTCGCTGATCTGCGCCGACTTGGTCAGCCGCCAGTCGCCGAACACCCAGGTCACGTCGCGGTCGACGCGCACTGGTTCATTCTCCTCGACGATCAGCGGCCCATAAAGCCCGCGCCCGACCTGCTCGAAGCCGCGCTGGTGCGGGTGATACCAGAACGTGCCGGCGTCGACCGCGTCGAACTCATAGACGAAGCGCTCGCCCGCCCCGATCGGCGTCTGGGTCAGATGCGGCACGCCGTCCATTGCGTTCGGCACGCGCACGCCATGCCAGTGCACGGTCGTTTCCTCGGCAAGGCCGTTCTCCACCTCCACCCGCAGGCGCTCGCCCTGGCGGACGCGTATTTCCGGGCCGGGAACAGCCCCGTTATAGCACCATGCCGGCGTCTCGCCGTACGGTTCCGGCACAAGCGACACCCGACCGGGCGCAGCCCTCAGCCGGACCTCGCGCACAGCCGCGGCATTGGCTCCGGGCTGCCGGAGCAAAGATAGCATTGCACTCGCCGCCCCCGCGGCCGCCGATGCAACAAAGGCTCGACGCGTCAGCGCCGGCATAGAAAATCTCGACATGGATTGACCTTTCCTGAAAGTCAGCCGTTCATTCGCAGCGCGCGTCGGAAGACGCCCATGCGGAACTGCGGTCGCTGGTGGCAAAAATTCGCCAGCGATCGCCAACGCCGGCAGCCGGGCAGGCCCGGCCGGACGTCAGTTCAGGAAGGTGGTTCGTGGCGGAGAAGGGTCGGGCGACCCGACGTGACCGTCCGGCGCTTTCAGCGCAGGGCGCGCGATACTGGAGGCCACGAACGGCAACTCAGCGCCGACGGCTGCCGGAATTCCGACGAAAGGCGTCAGGCAGACTTGTCCGCATGTCGAGGTAGTACCGTCGTTATCGGGGCAGCCTTCGCAATCGCCCATGTCTCCATCGGCCATAGTGGAAGCAGACATAGCCAGTGCCATGCTCGTCGTACGCGCTGCATGCGCAACCGTACCCAGGGCGAATGCCGCGAGCAGGACGATTGCTAGGATACGGGCAAGCCTTTCCATGGCAAATATGCTATCCTGTTTCCGCATTATGTCCAGCTACAGGCTGTCGCAGGCGATCGTCACATCTTTACGATATTTCGCGTCCGCGCCCGCCGGAACTGGATTTCGCACCGCCGCAATCCTAAAATGATAACAAGGGCGTTTTCGCCCGCGCGAAACCGCTTGCCCGGACACCGACTGCATGGACGACCCGTTCAAACCGCAGAAATCGAAAAGCCCACGGGCGGGCAGGCTTCTGGCGATTGACGCCTGGATTGATTCCACCCTCTACGAGGCTGGCTTTGCAGCGCGGGAATTCTGGGAAAACCTCACCATCTTCTTTCGCCATTTCCGCCTTTCGGGCTGGCGGCGCGGGGTCATGGAACTCCTGAGCGAAAGTTTCACGCTCGGCGCCGCAGGCTCGGTGGTGATACTGGCGCTGGCCCTGCCCGCCTTCGAGGAGACCCATGGCGACTGGCGCGCCCAGGACGATTTCGCCGTCACCTTCACCGACCGCTACGGCAACGAGATCGGCCAGCGCGGCATCATCCAGCGCGATTCGGTGCCCGTCGACGAAATGCCGGATCACGTCATCAAGGCGGTGCTCGCCACCGAGGACCGCCGCTTCTTCGAGCACTACGGCATCGATTTCGCCGGCCTGATCCGCGCAATGTCGGAAAATGTGCGCGCCAATTCCGTCGTCCAGGGCGGCTCCAGCATCACCCAGCAACTCGCCAAAAACCTGTTCCTGACCAATGAGCGCACCGTCGAACGCAAGATCAAGGAAGCCTTCCTGGCGGTCTGGCTGGAGATGAACCTGTCGAAGAAGGAGATCCTGCAGCTTTATCTCGACCGCGCCTATATGGGCGGCGGGACCTTCGGCATCGCCGCGGCCGCCGATTTCTATTTCGGCAAGACGGTCAAGGATCTGAACCTCGCCGAGGCCGCCATGCTTGCCGGTCTGTTCAAGGCGCCGGCCAAATACGCACCGCACATCAACCTTCCCGCGGCTCGCGCGCGAGCCAATGTGGTGCTCACCAATCTCGTCCACAGCGGCTTCATGACCGAGGGCCAGGTGCTTTCGGCGCGGCTGAGGCCCGCCGGCATCGTTGACCGCGGCGAACTGAACAGCCCGGACTATTTCCTCGACTGGGCCTTCGAGGAGGTCAAGCGCGTCGCCGCCAAGTCCGGCGTGCATTCCATGGTAGCGCGCACCACCATCGACATGAACATACAGCGGGCGGCCGAGGAATCGCTCGAATTCCATCTGCGCCAGCACGGC
The DNA here is from genome assembly GCF_040438645.1 of Mesorhizobium sp. WSM2240. Taxonomy (NCBI): domain Bacteria; kingdom Pseudomonadati; phylum Pseudomonadota; class Alphaproteobacteria; order Hyphomicrobiales; family Phyllobacteriaceae; genus Mesorhizobium; species Mesorhizobium sp. WSM2240. Next base: position 1,578,363 of record NZ_CP159253.1, on the reverse strand, counting down.
AAGGAATACCGCGTCACCGAAGGCGCAGTGGTGGTGCTCGAAAACAACGGTGCGGTGCGCGCCATCGTCGGCGGCCGCGACTACGGCCACTCGCAGTTCAACCGCGCCACGCGTGCGCTACGCCAGGCCGGCTCATCTTTCAAGCCATATGTCTACGCGACCGCGATGGAAAACGGGTTTAAGCCGGAATCTGCCGTTTCCGACGGTCCGATCACCTGGAACGGCTGGTCGCCGAAGAATTATTCGCGCGGCTATTCGGGCCGCATGAACCTGACCACCGCGCTGGTCAAGTCCATCAACACCGTGCCGGTACGGCTCGCCAAGGATCATCTCGGCGTCAAGCCGATCGTCGAGATGGCGTATGCAATGGGTGTGGAATCGTCGCTCGAAGTATTCAAGACGACAGTGCTCGGCACGTCGGGCATGACGGTCATGGACCAGGCGACCGGCTACGGCACCTTCGCCACCGGCGGCCTTGCCGGCCTGCGCCACGGCGTCACACAGCTTCTGACCCATTCCGGCGAGGTCGTCTATGACTGGGAGCGCGACGCCCCTGCCCCCAAGCGCGTGCTTTCCGAACAGGCGCTTGCCGCGATGAATTCCATCCTGGTGCAGATCCCCGAATGGGGCACGGCGCGGCGCGCAGCCCTTCCCGGCATCCGCTCCGCCGGCAAGACCGGCACGACGCAGTCCTACCGCGACGCCTGGTATGTCGGTTTCACCGGCAACTACACGGCCGCCGTCTGGCTCGGCAATGACGACTTTTCGCCGACCAACGACATGACCGGCGGTTCCCTGCCGGCGATGATATGGCAGCGGCTGATGACCTATGCGCACCAGAACATCGATCTCAAGCCCATCCCCGGCATCGAAAATCCGTTCGTCGATCCGAAACTCGTGGCCAAGGCGAAGGAAAAGGCCGGCGAAGGGGCGAAAGAGGCTTCAGCGCCCGTCATCGAGCGGCCCCCGGTGCTTTCGTCGACCACCACGCGTCTTCTGAGGCAGATGTCGGAGACATTCCGCTCCGCTCCCGTCATCGAAGCCCCCGCCGAACCCGAAACCCTGTCGGCCCTGTAAGGCAGCCGACGTCGTGGAAGGAGAGCAGTCCTCCCCATCGAGGCGTAACGGCTTGCGCCCCGCGCCTGTAACGCGCTACTCGAACGACGATCCCTCCCGCCGGCGCGCCTGATGCTCAAGACCGCCTTCCTCACCCTTTTGACCCTGGTCATCGCCATTGGCGGCGGAACCGCTAGCCTATGGTATGTGCTCAGGGCCCAGGACGGCGTCGGCGCAGTCACCATTGGCGGCTGGACCGCATTCCCCGATATCGGCACGCCCAACGCCGATCCCTATTCGAAGGCACGCGTGGCGCGCGAGGGCATTCTGTCGCTCGGCCGCGCCGAGGGCCTGGCCTTCGCCGTCGAACGCGACGCCGATGGCGCGCTGCTCAGGCGCGAATGCTCCTATCGCATCGAGGGATCCACTCCGCCCGCCCGCTTCTGGACGCTCTATGCCGCCGATGGTGCCGGCCGCGCCATCAAAGCCGTAGACGGCCGCGAATCCGCGCTCCACTCGCTCGAACTCCTGCGCCAGCCCGACAATTCCTTCGTAATAGCGGTCAGCAGCCGTCCCGCTCCCGGCAACTGGCTGACGGTGTCGGGCTCCGGCGCGATGCGTCTTGTGCTGACCCTCTACGACACGCCGATCGCCGACAGCACCGGCATAGCCGAGGTCGAACTGCCGCTCGTTGTAGAGGCTGGCTGCGATGGTTAGGCTCCTGTACGCCATCCTGCTCGGCCTCCTCGGCGCCGGCATCGTCCATATCGCCATCCTGCTGCTTGTTCCCGAAATGTCGGAGCGCGATGCCTGGTCGCGCCTGGCGATGGCGTCGGACCTCTATCGGATGACGCGGATCGATCCCGAGGTCGGAGGATCGGCGGCGGTGGGCTCGGTCGACCCGCTTTTCCGCGCGGCGGCATGCCGCTTCGATCTCTCCGACGGCATGGTTCGGGTCAGCGCGCCCGGCAATGTGCCGTTCTGGTCGGTCTCGGTCTACGATCGCGGCGGTCAGAACATCTACTCGTTCAACGACCGAACCTCGGCCACCGGCCTGCTCGATTTCGCCATCCTCACCCCTGCCCAGATGATCGAATTGCGCAAGGATCTTCCCGAGGAGCTGCAGCAAGCCATTTTCGTCGAAGCACCTCTCGACGAAGGTATCGTCGTCATCCGCATCTTCGTGCCGGACGAAAGCTGGGAAGAGGTCGTAAACCGCTACCTTGCCGGCATCACCTGCACGCTGATCTGATCAGTCTCATACGACCAGGTGTATTGAGCTCAGGTCAGGCCGGCCTGAATCGACCGGGTTCAGTGCTGCGGCTTGATCTGCTTTGGCAGACCGAGGCCGGGCCGCGAAACGGCGTTCTGGCCCCCCGGCCGCTCGTAGCGAACCCCTGGAAAGATGATGACGGTAGCGGGCGTGCCGGCGGCCAGGCCAGGCCGGCTCGCGCCTGCTCTCTTCTGCACGAATGAAACTATGCTGCCCATGACTTGCGAATTCCCTCTCGGTTGGACCGGAGCAACCACGCAACGCCTCCGCTTCGATTAAGGGCGCAGAGAGTTAACAGTCTGCTAACGGATCGGGGCTAACTTTATCGTCGCGATCGTGCTCGCGGGTCGGCAAAGTCCGGCGGCGGCGGCGCAGCGTGTTTCGAGTAGGCGTACCCGGTGTCAGCATCCGATTTCAGGCAGATCGCCATCAAGGGCGAAGCGCGCAAGGCCGAGCGGCTGTTTCGCGCAGCCGTATCCGCCTTCTGCTCGCTCACCCGCCCGTCGCGCCGCGAAATCGCACAGCTCGAAGACCTCGCTCTGCCGCTCTTCGACATGGTTTCGGTCGAGTCGCGCCGGTTCGTCGCCGCCGCCCTTTCCGAATGCGAAAGCGCGCCCAAGGCGCTGGTTGATCGCCTCTGCGCCGAGCCGGTCGACATCGCAGCGCCCCTTCTCGTCCGGTCCAGGGCGCTGAGCGATATCGACCTGATCGCGCTCATCGGCCGCCACGGCCTGCCGCATGCACGCGCCATCGCCCGCCGGCCCGGCCTGAACCAGACCATAGCCCATTTGATCCGGGCCCTTGAAAGGCGGGCGCCGGGTAGCGTCGGGACTGCGCCCGAACCTGTCGGCAAAACCACAATCGCTAACGACGAGATTCCCGCCAATCGCGGCGACGCCGCCGACAATGTGCGCCGCCGCCTGCGCTCCATGATGTTGCCTGCACGCAGCGACGGTGATCGCGAACCCACCGAGGATTCCCGCTATGCAAAGCTCAGCGCCGCGGCGCTTACCGGCAACCCTGCTCTCTTCCAGGCTGCGCTCGCCAATGCGCTCGACATGGACGCGGCCGTGGCGCGCTCCACCGCTGATACGTCGAGCCATGCCGCACTGCTTGCAGCGTTGCGTGCGCTGGATCTTGCCGAGGAACGTGCTTTCCTCATTGCCGCCGCGGTTTTCCCGGGGCATTTCGCGCATGCCGAAGCGATCCGGCTGTTTCTCGAGCGCTACCGCGCGCTTGACCGCGACGCGGCACTCGACCGTGTCCGCAACTGGCGGATGGAGGCCGCGGCCTTGTCGGTCCGGAGAAACGCGCCGAGACTGTGATGCAGCTTCCGGTTGGAACTACTACCAAAAGTTTAAACGCGATGATATGTTGCAATCTCTGATACATTCAGAGGGGGTGGCGACATGGAGAAATTGGTTTGGCCGGCCGCATTCGTTGTGTTCGCGGTCATCGGGATGGTTCTGTTCAAGAGTGACATCTCGGCGATGATAGCCCGGATAGCTGCCATAAACGGGAACGGCATAACTCTCGTCCAACAGATAGACAATGTCGACATTAATTTGACAGTTAAATCTGCTGATGAATTGACCAAAGCACGAGACGCCCTTGCCAGCAAAGCTCGCGATATACTTGGTATGCATCCGGTGACGCTCGCCTACTTTGTTCGAAGCGCCGATTGCTCTTTCTGGAACGCTGCAGAAATATCCAAGAGCAAGCACGACAGCTATATCAAGGAACTGAGCACGACCGAGCTATCCGATGTCTATCTCGTCGACAATCAGGAGACGAAGAACGGCTTTGGCGGGCCGGGGATTCAAGTTGTTCACCGTAACAAGGGCAAGTTCTTGCTTATGGCTTTTGGGGTCGAACCGGATCCATGCCATCCCGCTAATGGCGCCACCGTCTATCGCTGAGCATGAGCGGCCGCACAATAGGATTTTGTCAACTTAGAACCTGACAACCGGGATAAGTTCTTCAATAGGCGTATCGCCCGCTTCCACCTCGACGATCCAGACATCGGGATCGAAGCGCGCTTCCTTTTCCAGCCGCCTGTCCAGAGCTTCTGCAGCGTCACCCTGGTGCACCGGCGTGAAGCGCCGCTCGTCGGGCCGGCTCTCGTCGTAGCTCGTCTGCGGGGCCGGACCGTAGAGGCTGGCGTCGCCGAGCCGGCCGCGCGCAATAACGAATACCGCACCGGCCTCGGTTGCCCCGCGCTTGACCACTGCGGCGAAGCCGCCTGCGGCGAAGATCCGCCGCACAAGCGCGGAAACGAACAGATCGGTGGTGACGCGCATTTCGCGGGAGCTTTCCGTTGGATGAAGCAATTCGCCACCCTTACCCTCTCCCGGCCGGAACGGAAAAGGGCGCGGCGCGCCGCCGCCCGCGCGAGAGCGCCTCAGTTCGTCAGTCCGATTTCCTTCATCTTGGCATAGACCGCCTGATCCGGCTGGCCGGTTTCCGGTAGCCCGAACAGCGACTGGAATTCTCGCAGCGCAGCCTGGGTGCGCGAGCCGATCACTCCGTCGATCTCCATGTCGTCATTGCCGAAGGCTTTCAGGCCGGCCTGGATCCTGACCACAATGTCTTCGGGCGCGTCCACCACCGGCTGTGGCACAGGGATGGCCCTTTCCCGAGGCGCCGGCGTCGGCGCTATTCCCGCTGTCGTTGACGGCGTGCCCAGCATTTCGAGAAGCTCGGCGTCGATTTCCCCTGTCACGGTAAGACCCACCTTGCGCCGGTACTCTTCGATGGCGCGCGTGGTGTTCGGGCCGGCAAGACCGTCGACCGCGCCGTCATAGAAGCTCAGTTCCTTCAAAATGGCCTGGACCTGCTCGACGCGCGGATCTCCCTTCGGGCGGGCGGGGGTTTCCTCCGGCCGCACCAGATGGATCGTCGTTTCCGATTCTGTCTCCCGGCCCGGCCAACCGGCCTCATTCAGGTCGCGCGTGGCAAAGAATGCGCCGGGATGCGCGTGCGGCTGATACCAGAGCGCGTTTGCCGACACATAGAGCAGCGCAACGAGAAATGCTGTGGAGCCGCCCACCATGACCGGATTGCGCGAAATCAGTCCGCCCAGGGCGGCGGCGCCGCCGTGCAGCGCACGGCTCCGGCTGACAGCTTTTCTAGCCTGCTTTGCGGAGCGTCCCATCAACCTTCTCTTTCGTCCTGCCCGGCATCGGCAGCAATTCGCCGCCATCGCCGCGCATCTCTCCGGCGGGGCCGTCGACCGGCAGGCTTATCGTCACGACCGTGCCCTCGCCCACCGCGCTTTCGATCGACATCGTGCCGTCGTGTAGTGCCACCAGGCCCTTCACCAGCGACAGCCCGAGGCCCGCTCCCTCGTACCGTCGCGTATAGTCGTTCTGGACCTGGGTGAACGGCTTTCCTATCGTGGACAAATCGTCTTCGGCAATGCCGATCCCGGTGTCGCTTACCCAGAAATGAAGGCGCGAGCCGATTCTCTTTGCTCCGATCGTCACCCGTCCGCCATCCGGCGTGAACTTCACCGCGTTCGACACGAGATTGATCAGCATCTGCTGCACGGCGCGCTTGTCGGCATGGATTTCGCCGGTTTCGGCCGAAACGTCGGCATGCAGCCTTATTTTCTTTTCCTTGGCCTGCAGGCCCATCATTGAGCTGCACATCTCGACCGCCTCGCGGAACCGGAAAGGCTCGGGATTGGTCGGATAGGAGCCGGCTTCGATTTTAGACACGTCGAGGATGGAGTTGACGACTTCCAGCAGATGCTGTCCCGAATCGCGGACGAGCCCGACATATTCCTTCTGGCGCGGGTCGCCGAAGCCGCCGAACATCTCGTGCAGGAGCATATCGGAAAAGCCGATAATGGCATTGAGCGGCGTGCGCAATTCATGGCTGACGGCGGCAAGGAAGCGGCCCTTGGCGATATCGGCGCCGTTATTCGCATCGACCGCCGTAGCCAGTGCGGCGCGCAGTTCCGCCACTTCCTCATTGTCGCGCAATATCGCCAGGAACGCCTGTTCCGAGCCCGGATCCCTGCTCAATTCGACCGCGAAATGCCGGTAATTGTCGTTCGGCATGCCATGGCCCGCGTGCGGCAGGCGGATGCGGACTTCCGCCTTGCGGCTCGGCTTCCCGTCGCGGAGATCGGCGAGCGCGCAGAGATAGCCGACCCGGTCGGCTACATGAATGCGGTCGAACAGCCCGGTTCCCAGCAGCAGCTCGGGCGGCAGTTGCAGCATCTGGCGAGATTTTTCGGTGACGTCGAGAACGTCGCCGCCCGGCGCGATCCTCAGCACCACCGCGTCGATGATGTCCTCGAGCTTCGTTTCGGCGTTCGTCTCCCGGGCGGCGCCCGTGTCGCCGACGACCGGAACGAGTCTCGCCAGGATCGCGACAGCATAGGCCGTCGGAAGCAGCCAGTGCCACAGAGCCGGCGAAGCATAGGGAAACAGCGCGCCGCCCAACACCGACTGCAGCGCGAGAGCAGCGGCGGCCGCCGCCGCTCCCCACAAGGCCGATTTCTTGGTCCGCGCTATCCAATAAGCCTCTAACGGCAGCGCAAGCATTATGAGGGTCATGGGCGAGGCCAGGCCACCGGCTGCCGCCGTCAGGCAAGCAAGCACCGCCGCGCCGGCGCCCAGCGCTATCACGCCGCCCGCCCGGTCCTTGCCGGTTGCGGCGGCCAGCAGAGCGGCAAGCCAAGCCACCCCGCAGGTCGCGCAAATGAAGGCCAGCGTAACCGCGGCGCCAAGTGCGGATGGCAGCAGCAGGCCGGCGGCGGCGGCAATCGGAAACGGCGATGCGAGCAGCGCGCCGATCAGGCGGCGGTGGCGAAGCTTTTCGCTTCCGCCGGCGATCGACGGGTGGACCAGCCGATCGCAACCGGCGGCGATCGCGCCGAGCAAGTCGCTATATCTGGCCGCCAACAAACTCACTCAACGCACCCTATTCGCCCCGGTTCATGGACCGGTTCTGGTTGAATCCGAAAGTCGCACCCAGGCTTTAAAGAATGAATAAGGCGCGCCGATCGAGGCCCACCGTCAAAGCCGAATATTGGAGCGCCGGCGCTTCCGGACAGGGTGAGTTGGTTCCATGGTAAACAGACGGTTTAGCCGCGCGAGGCAGCCAACGTGCACGCCGGGGACCCCACAGACCGCCTTATGGAATCGAAAAATTGTGCAATTGCAATAGTTTACATGGTTAATATAATCTTACCTGCGCCGTTAAAGCATTGATCGAACTGTCCGGATGCGGCGATGTCTAAAATTTGAATCGAATTTGTCGAAAAAGCCGCCTTCCCAGGCAAGCGCTCCTTGGGCGGCTTGTGCCATGGTGAAGTGATAACAAGGAGGTCGCGCATTTTACGAAGCGCGCCCCGGAGACGATGAGGGCAGTCAGATGGGTTTTCTGGTTCGGATGGCATTCTGGTTTTCGCTGGTCCTGCTGGTCCTTCCGCTGGACACTGGCGATTCGTCCACGGACGCCCCAAGCGTCGGCGCCATCCAGGCGTTTCTGGCCGCGCGTGAGGCCGTCGGCGATGTAACCGGCATTTGCGAGCGCAAACCCGAAGTCTGCGAGACCGGCAAGTCGGCCCTGCAAACGGTCGGCGTCAGAGCGCGGGAGGCCGCCCGCATCGCCTTTGAAATGCTCGACGAGAATTTCGGCGAACCCGACACCGCCACCATGACCGGCACCATTGCGCCCGAGGCCGAGGGTCCGGTAGCGAACTGAAGGTCTTGCGCCAGCCGTCCTGCCCGACAAGTCAGTCTTTTTCCGTGACGCGGCCCGGTCGAGCCACTATATCGACGGCAATGACTGCTACGATCGAAACCATCCGCGACGATTTCGCCTTCCTGGACGAGTGGGAGGAGCGCTATCGCTATATAATCGAGCTCGGTGAGGCGCTGCCGCCCTTCCCGGACGAAGCGCGCGACGCCGCTCACAAGGTTCAAGGCTGCGTCAGCCAGGTCTGGCTGGTGACCGACAAGGGTCCGGGGCCGGATCCGGTCGTCCGCTTCCAGGGAGATTCCGACGCACATATCGTCCGCGGCCTGGTCGCCATCATGCTCGCGCTGTTTTCGGACAAGCGCGCCAGCGAGATCGTTTCTACCGACGCCGAGGCGCTGATGCGCTCGCTCGGCCTCGACGAGCATTTGACGCCGCAGCGCGCCAACGGCCTGCGCTCCATGGTCAAGCGCATGAAGGGCGACGCCGAAGCCGCCCTCGTCCAGCACGCCTAATACTCGTTCTAGATCGACATTTTCGGCCGATAGTCCTCGCTTCCCCAGTGTAGCGGGCGCTGCCGCGCAGTTCTCCCCGTTGCCGGATTGTAATGGCGGCTGAGCACGCCGAGTGCGGTCTTCAGCACGATCTTGGCCGAGCGCACCGGCCAGCCGCGCTCGCGCTCGACCAGTTCCAGCCCTTTCAGGAAGCAGCAAACGTCGATCAGCACGCCTGAAAGTTCCGGGCCGACTGCGGCGATCGCGGCATCGACGCGCTGGCGCGCCGCGAGCGCGGCATCGGTCAGTTCGGCCAGTCCGCCGCCCTGAGCGCGCGTGCCCGAAGCGACGCTCGCTTCCCAGTTCGCGCCGAGCCGCGGCATGATCCTGCCGCGCGTATAGTCCGACCGCAGGCGCTCGCCGGCCGCGAATTCCGCTTGCGTCAGGAACGGCCTGCCGTCCGCGCCGCGGCGGCGTATCAATTGCCCCAGCGGCGATTCCGCCAGATTGATCAAGGCAAGGCCCGGCTCCCCGCCGGTCTCGACCTGCATGATCTCCAGTTCGCGATGCTGATCCTGGAAGCGGCTGGTCTCCACGCCACCCGCGCCGGCCGTTGCGCGCTCCGGCGCGAGCGAAAGGCGCGCGCCTTGCCGGATAAGCACGCCATCCTTCGCCATTGCGGCCAGTAAGGCGGCGTCGACTGCAATCGCCCCGCGCTCGCCGGCGGTGAGCAGAACCCTGCCCGCATTCGCCGCCGGCCGGACAGTGACCGGGCCACGCGCCAGAAAGCCCAGGATCCGCTGCTTCATCCTGTCGGCCATCCGTCAGAGTCCCAGCCGGTAGCGGAATGCGGCGAGCGCCACCCTCTCGGTCCGCGCGACGAGACAGTCGAAATCCTGGTCGTCGCGCATGTCTTCGATCAGGTGGCAAGCGTGGAGAACCGTCGTGCGGTCGCGCCCGAAGCCGTGGCCGACTTCGTTCATGCTGAGCCGCAGCACCACATGGCTGACATACATCGCGATCTGGCGAACTCGGGCGACGCCATGATCTGTCCGCCCCGACCGTCGCAGTTCCTTTCCGGAGACATTGAACAAGGCCGCGACGATGTCGATCATGCTCTCGCACAATTCGACCACGCGTTCTCCGCGTGGCCCCACGACCCGCCCGGCCGGGCGGGTTGGAGCGCTCCTTGCCCTCGGTTGGATTTCGATGATCGCCTTCCTGGCCGCCGCTGCTGTCGAATGCACTGAACTTTTCCTTCTCGCCTGATAGGAATAAGTTCTTATAGCGGCTTGCAACCAGGATGTGAACAAAATGAGAACAAAGAATCTGGCAGCCAGCAGCCAACCTACTGAAAATCCGGTGCTTTTTTGATGCTTCTGACTTTTTAGGCGGGAGTTTTATCCCCACCCCTTGGCCACGCGCCTAGCCTGTGGGCATCGAAGCCAAAGGACAGGACCAGGGGGCATGCACGGATTTCATCAGGAAACAAAAGACTTCAAGCATCGGAAAGCCCAGGAAACGGCGCATGCCCGGCAGATTGCCGCTCTGCATCTTGCCTGCGGCATCGATCTTGCCGCCGCGCTAGAGGCCGGACCCGCCGAAAAGCTCAAGCTCGCCAGCCGCCTGGAACGGGCTATCGAGCGCGAGCGCCTGAAGGGACTGCGGCGGCACTGGAGCTACGATCTCAACCGACACATAGCGTTGAAGCAGGGGCTCGACCGGCTGCGCGGAACGAAAGCCGCGCTGCGCCAAGGCAAGGGTACAAAACAAAACGGCGCCCGAAGGCGCCGTCGCGAAACTCCTGTAGACGGCTAAGCCTATCGGGACTTGGGCTTGCGGCCGAGGCCCATCTTCTTGGCGAGCTGCGAGCGCGCGGCCGCGTAATTCGGCGCGACCATCGGATAGCTGGCGTCCAGGCTCCATTTTTCGCGGTACTGGTCGGGCGTCAGGCCGTAATGGGTCATCAGATGACGCTTCAGCGACTTGAACTTCTTGCCGTCTTCCAGGCACACGATGTAGTCGTCATGCACGGATCGCTTGGGATTGACCGCCGGCTTCTGCTTGTCGGCGGGCGGCTGTTCTGCGCTGCCGCCGACGCGGCCGAGCGCTGCATGCACGTCGGAAATAAGGTTAGGCAGTTCGCCGACCGGGACCGGATTGTTGCTCACATAAGCAGCGACAACATCGGCCGTAAGCTCGATCAGCATCTCGTGATTACGAGCAGGTGTTTCCATAGTGTCCATATTACTCGGGCCCCAATTTAGCTAGATTGTTGCGCCCCTTTCTAACCGGCGGGGCATTGCGCAGTCTGGCGCAGGGCAAAACCCCACGATTCGCGCTGAGATGTCTTATCGGGCATATTGCCAAGTCAAGTCAATTCACAATTTTTGTATATATTAGCTGCCCGTCTAGTCATTCCAGATATTCGCCGGACACTTTTACGAGCCGAGGTCGATTAGACGACCCCGATTTTCACTCAAATCAGCAACGTTACGTAGCGTCACGGCTGCGCCAAGTCTTTACTGCTTGGGGTTCAAGTCGCGCAATGGCGCTTTTTCGTCGCAGTGCACATGCCGGATAGCCGATTCGGACACTGCCCCCAAGGCCGGTTCTCGGCGAGCGCTGAAACGTATAGCAACCCGGACGGGCCTGAGCTGCAGTATGAGCGGAACCGCTTAGTTTCGAGGCCGACTTATGCGGCGGCAATTAATGCGGAGCGATGTATTTGCCGTAAACCCAGCCGGTAACGAAATTGCCGTTCTGGGCCGGGTCGTGCCAGATTTGGCACCAGCGGTAACGAACCGCCTGCTCCTGCTTCCAGGCCGGCTGGTTGGAGATGTCGAGCAGGTTGACGCCGCCGGTGCATTTGCCCGTCATCTGCAGCACCGTGCCGTTGGGATACGCCGCCTGCTTCTGCGAATGGCCGGCCGGATACTTCCTGACGTTCAACGTATCGCCAAACGGCACATTGGCAACTTCCCATGCCGCAAACACTGTCGCCACGGCCTGGCTCGCGCCGACTGCAACGGTTAAGCATGCGGCGAGCGCCGCGGTGACCCTCAAAAGCCTATTCATCTATCTCTCCTCTGGCGAACCGGCTAAACCGGGCACGCTGAAATCTAGATACCTGCTCTTGAACGCCTCGTGACGGACGTATTCATTTGCCATTCAAGAATTTTCCCGAGCGAGAAGCAATGACCGCAAAAACCATGTTTCCGAATATCAATCCGCCTGCAACCGAGGAGCGCCCGGTCTCCGACACCAGGCACGGAATTACCCGGACAGACGAGTTCGCCTGGTTGCGCGCACAGAACTGGCAGGAGGTGTTTCGTGAGCCGGCGCTGCTCGATCCGGCCATCCGCGATCACCTCAATGCCGAAAACGACTATCAGAAGACCCTGATGGCTGACACCGTCGAGCTACAGAAGGCGCTGTTTCATGAAATGAAGGGCCGCATCAAGGAGGACGACTCGTCGGTTCCGATGAAGGACGGCCCGTACGCTTATGGCTCATCCTTCAAGAAGGGCGGAGAGCAGCCGCGCTACTTCCGCACCCCGCGCGACGGCGGCGAGGAGGACATCATCCTCGACGGCGACACGGAAGCCGAGGGTCGGCCGTATTTCCGCATCGGCGGCGTCGACCACTCGCCCGACCACAGCCGACTCCTGTGGGCCTTCGACGACAAGGGCTCGGAGTTTTTCACGCTGCACGTCCGCGATCTTGCGGAACGCAAGGACCTCGCCGAAACCGTCCCTGACACCGGCGGCTCGGGCGTATGGAATGCTGCCGGCAATGGATTCTTCTATACACGGCTCGACCAGAACCATCGCCCCTCAAAGATTTTCTTCCACGCGCTCGGTTCCGATCATGCCGACGATCGCCTCGTCTACGAGGAGCCCGATCCCGGCTTCTTCATGAGTGTGGGCGGTTCGCGCAGCAATGACTGGATATTCATCGGCATCAACGATCACGAAACTACGGAATACCGCCTGCTCAGCGCCAGGGATCCGCTGGCCGCGCCGCACATCGTCGAACCGCGCGAGACCGGGTTGCAATACGATCTGGAGGAAGGCGGCGACATCTTCTTCATTCTCACCAACGCCGATGGCGCCAAGGACTTCAAGATCATGACCGCGCCGGTTGGCGATCCGGGGCGCGCCAACTGGACGGAACTCGTCGGCCACGAACCCGGCCGGCTGATCCTGTCGCTGCTCAGCTTCAAGGATTTCCTCGTCCGGCTGGAGCGCAAGGACGGCCTGCCGCGAATCGTCGTACGCGACCGCGCCACCGGCGAAGAGCACATGATCTCGTTCGAGGAAGAGGCTTTCTCGCTCGGCCTCTCCGGCTCCTACGAATACGACACCGACACGATGCGGTTCTCGTATTCGTCGATGACGACGCCCGCGCAGTTGTTCGACTACAATATGCGCACGCGTGAACGCACGCTTTTGAAGACACAGGAGGTTCCCTCCGGCCACAATCCCGCGGACTATGTCACCCGCCGGCTGATGGCGCCCTCCCACGATGGCCAACTGGTGCCGATCTCTCTCATCCATCACCGCGAAACGCCGCTGGACGGCACCGCACCCTGCCTGCTCTACGGTTATGGCTCCTACGGCATCGCCATTCCCGCGGCATTCAACACCAACTGCCTGTCGCTTGCCGATCGCGGTTTCGTCTATGCCATCGCACATGTGCGCGGCGGCAAGGACAAAGGCTATGGCTGGTACGAAGACGGCAAGCGCGCGAAGAAGCAGAACACGTTTCTCGATTTCATCGCCGCCGCCAACCATCTGGTCGCCGAGCGCTATACCGCACATGACCGGATCGTCGCCCAAGGCGGCTCAGCGGGCGGCATGCTGATGGGCGCGGTCGCCAACATGGCGCCAGAGGTGTTTGGCGGCATCATCGCCGAGGTGCCTTTCGTCGACGTACTGAGCACCATGCTCGACGACACGCTGCCCCTCACGCCGCCGGAATGGCCCGAATGGGGCAATCCCATTCTGTCCGCAGAGGATTATCGGACGATCGCTGCTTATTCGCCCTACGACAATATCGGCGCGTATGACTACCCGCCGATCCTGGCGGTCGCCGGCCTGACCGATCCACGCGTCACCTATTGGGAGCCGGCGAAATGGATCGCCCGCCTGCGCGTCCGGAAAAAGGGCAACAACCCGGTTCTCTTCAAGATCAACATGGATTCCGGCCATGCCGGCGCATCCGGACGTTTTTCGCGGCTGGAGGAGATCGCCTTCAACTACGCATTCGCGCTGAAGATCGCGGGAAAGGCGTCCGCGCTTCCCTACAAGTGTTCAGTCTGACGCTGGCTCGTCGGGAGGCTGCCGCGCCGGATAACCATTCGGACGCGGCGGCACCGCCTTGAGATAGGCGGCGATCGCCTCCCGGTCTTCCTGCGTCAATCTGGCGATGTTCTTCTGAACTTCGACCATCGAGCCGCCGACCGAATCGAAATCCGGCGTAAACCCCGTTTCGAGATAGCTGGCGATATCGCCTTCGGACCAGTCGCCTATCCCGCCCTCGCCTGATGTGATGTTGGGAATGACGCCGTCGCCCTCGGCTGCGACAGCGCCTGCAAGCCACTGGCCCTTGTCGGTCCCGCCCGCAACCGTGCGCGGCGTGTGGCATTCGCCGCAATGGCCGGGCCCCTCGACCAGATAGCGGCCGAGCTGAAGTTTTTCCGGAGAGCCCTCGTCCAGAGCAATGACTGGAGCGTCATCGAGATAGAGCAGCTTCCACAGACCGATGCCGCGCCGGAAGCTGAACGGGAAGCTCAGTGTATGATCCGGCGCCCGGCCTGCCACGGCAGGTAGCGTCTTCATGAAGGCGTAGAGGTCCGCCACGTCGGCCGGCTTCATCCTTGCGTAGGACGTATAGGGAAATGCAGGATAGTAATGCCGTCCCGAGGGTGAAACGCCCTTCAGCATGGCGTCGGCGAAATCCTTCCCGGACCAGCCGCCAATGCCGTCATTCACGTCCTGAGAAATGTTCGGCGCGACGAACGCGCCGAACGCAGTCTCGAGTTGCACTCCGCCAGCCAGTTGGAGCAGCGCCTCGCCTTCGGATTTCGGCCGGGCGTGACAGGACGTGCAGCCGCCGGCCCAGAATATGCGCTCGCCCCTCGCTGCGTCGCCTGTCCCAAGCGCCTCCGCGGCTTCGGCGCCGATGCGGCCGGGCGCTGTCAGGTACCAGAAGGCCAGCCCGCTAATACCTGCCGCGATCACGGCGGCGGCGGCCAGCTTTCCGGGCGAGTTCATGGGCTGGCGTCAGCCCTTCTTGATGCGGTACGTCTCGTGGCAGCTTGAGCAGCTTTGCCCGATCGCGGCGACCTGCGGCTTCAGCGCTTCGAGGCTTTGGGCCGGCGCGGCGGCGGCTTCGGCCGTCACGGCCTTGAACTTGTCCACCTCGGCCTGGAAACCCGCCATGTCCTCCCAGATCTTCGGGGAAGCGGTCGTATCGCCCTTGTCGCTGCCCGGCGGGAAAGAGGCGGCGACATCTATCGCCTGCACGTTTTCGTTCAGCTTGGTCAAAGCCGCCATGACCGCCTCGGCGTCAAAATCCGTCTCGCCCTGGACCATCTTCACCAGCACGCCAACCTGTCTTCCATTTTCCTTCATGACCGCCTTGCGGTCTGCGATCACGTCGGCGAACGCGGCGGTGGTGGCGAGCGCGATTACGGAAACGGCAATAACAAATTTCTTCATGGAGTGACCTCTGGGTTGCAAAAAGGCTGCCTTTGGGCAAACGAAAGCTGCCCGAAAAACTTCCTGACTGCCTGTCACGCTTCCGTGATTTACGCGTGATTGAAGCTCGCGCCCGGAAAAGAAAACCCCGGACTGGCCGGGGTTTTCTTTTCAGCTATGCGCTGGCCTTCTCGTACATTTCCAGGACGTAGTCCCAGTTGATCAGATTGTCGACGAAGGCCTCCAGATATTTCGGCCGCGCGTTGCGGTAGTCGATGTAATAGGAGTGCTCCCACACATCCACGCCGAGGATCGGCGACGCGCCATGCACGAGCGGGTTCTCGCCGTTCGGGGTCTTGGAGATTGCAAGCTTCCCGCCCTTCACCGAAAGCCACGCCCAGCCCGAGCCGAACTGCGTGGTGCCGGCGGCGATGAAATCGGCTTTGAACTTGTCATAGCCGCCGAGATCGCTGTCGATGGCCTTCTGCAGGGCGCCCGGAAGCTTGTTGCCGCCGCCGCCTTTCTTCATCCATTTCCAGAAATGGATGTGATTGTAATGCTGGCCGGCATTGTTGAAGAGGCCGGCGTTCTTGCCGAAGGACTGCTTGACGATCTCTTCGAGAGACAGGCCGTCCATGCCGGCTTCGGCCGCGAGCTTGTTGCCGTTGTCGACATAGGCCTTGTGATGCTTGTCGTGGTGATATTCGAGCGTTTCCTTGGACATGTAAGGCTGGAGCGCCTCGTAATCATAGGGCAATGCAGGCAGTTCAAAAGCCATGGTCGTAACTCCTCGGTGGCAATGTTTCCGGCGCAGCCGCCGGATTTTGAGATAGGTTGGAATATCGCCGCGACAACTCCGCGACAGGCGCTAGCATCCTTTTTTTATCGGCTTGGAACCTGTCTGGTCTAGGGTGTGTTGAGATTCAGGTCAGGGCGAGCCTGCAAATGGTGGGTTTCGAGAACCGGAGCGGAGCGTACATTCAGGTACGTGAGCACCGGAAGCGCAGAAAGCCACCATTTGCAGGCCGGCCTCACCCGAATCTCAAGCCGAATGCGCCCACTCCCAATAGAGTTCCCGCGCCTTCTTGGCCACTGGCCCCGGCTGCAGGTCGCGGTCCTCGATCCTGGTCACGGGGACCACCTTGGAGTGGTTGCCGGTGGAGAAGATCTCGTCGGCTTCCATGAAGTCGCGCACCGAAAGCGTGGTCTCGGTCGTGCGGAAGCCGTAATCCGCGAGCAGCGCAATCGTACGCGCACGCGTGATGCCGGAAAGAAAAGTTCCGTTCGGAGCCGGCGTGAAGACGTGGCCGTCCTTGACCAGGAAAATGTTCGACGTGCCGGTTTCGGCGACGTTGCCGAGCAGGTCGCGCACCAGCGCATTGTCGAAGCCGCGCTGCTTGGCTTCTAGGATGGCCCTGCCATTGTTGGGATAGAGGCAGCCGGCCTTGGCGTTGGTCGGCATGGTTTCCAGCGTCGGGCGGCGGAACGGGGAAACCGTCACCGAAAAACCCGATGGCGGGATCATCGGCGCTTCGTAGAGGCAAAGACAGAAGCGGGTCGAATCCGGGTCGGCCGGAACGCCCATATAGCCGCCGTGTTCGGCCCAGTACATCGGCCGGACATAGACGGCCGTCTTGCCGTCGAATTTCTTCCAGCCGTCCCATGCCAGGCCGACAATCTCCTCGGTGGCCATTGTCGGGTTCAGGCCGAGCGAAACCGCCGATGCGTTGACGCGCGCGCAATGCCGATCGAGATCCGGTGATACGCCCTCGAACCACCTGCCACCGTCGAAGACGCTGGTGCCCAGCCACATTGCGTGGCTGCGGGGGCCGATGAGCGCGACATTGCCCTCATGCCAGTCTCCGTCGACATAGGTCCAGGTCGTCGATTGCGCGGGCGTCGATAAGCTCATGTGAAGTCCCAAATCTCGGTGAGGTGCAATGGAAGACGCTTTGTCCGGCGCCGTCAACCATCGGGCAAGAGGAATTGTTGATGCCAGAAGCGATGTTCAGCAGCGAAGGGTATTGCGTCCGCGCCCGCAATGATGGACGAGTTTGGAATGCACCACGCCGCCTTCGTATTCGACGCCTATGGAACGCTGTTCGACGTCCACGCTGCGGTGCGGCGGCATGCGGCTGCAATCGGCCCTGAGGGGCAGCTGCTGTCCGACATCTGGCGGGCAAAGCAGCTTGAATATTCCTGGGTCCGGAGCCTCATGGGCTCCTACGCGGATTTCTGGCAACTGACTGAACAGGCGCTCGACTTCGCGTTCGATAGGGTGCCGTCCGCCGACCGGTCGCTGCGGCAGGATCTGCTCGACGCATACTGGCGGCTCGACTGCTATCCGGAGGTCCCGGCGGTGCTGAAGGCACTCAAGGCGGAAGGCGCGCGTCTTGCAATCCTGTCGAACGGTTCGCCGGCAATGCTGGAGGCGGCGGTCCGTTCCGCGGCGCTCGACACGGTGCTCGACGACATATTCTCCGTCGACCAGGTCCGGAAGTTCAAGACCGACCCATCCGTCTACGATCTAGTGGCGACGAACTGGCGTCTCTACCCCGCCTCAATATCCTTCCAGTCTTCCAACCGCTGGGATGTCGCCGGGGCGGCCAAGTTCGGTTTCCACACCGTCTGGGTAAACCGCAGCGGCCAGCCCGACGAATACCGCGACCACCCGCCCGCCCTCATCCTGCCCTCGCTGGAAGGGTTGCTCGCCGGCGCCTGAGCCATCCGTTGCCCAAATGCAACAGCGGTGAGGCAGACACACCTTCGCCTTTCTTTTTTCACCCTCGCGACAGATTCAGAACCGCCTATCGCGCCCCATCCGGGGAGGAACGAGCACGGGGCGTTCACGCATTATTGCGAGGTCGGAAACTATCTATCCCGGCCTCGAGAATTAAAAGGGTATCATGAGCATCACTTCGGTTTCTTCCTCCCAATTCACTCGCAGACGGTTTCTCGGCGCCGCGGCAACCGGCGCAGCAGCTCTGACGGTGTCGGCATGCACCAGCATGCCCCATTACGCCCAGTTCGAGCCGGTGCAGATAGCGCCCACGCCCGAAATCGAGCCTTCGCTCGGCAGCTATGCGCTGATGTACGGCCCTATGGTCGACGAAGGTTACGAGATTCCGGGAGTGCCCATCAAGAAAGTGGATCCGCGCTACTACCGCCAGATCGTTCAGGATCCAACCGGCGAACGGCCCGGGACAGTAGTGGTCGATACCTCTAACCATTTTCTCTACCTCGTCCGCGAAAACGGGCAGGCGATACGCTATGGCGTCGGTCTCGGCCGCGCCGGTTTCGAGTGGTCCGGCCGGGCAGTCATCCAATGGAAGCGGAAGTGGCCGAAATGGACGCCGCCCGCCGAGATGATTGCGCGCGATCCCAAACTGGCAAGATACAGCGTGGAAAATGGCGGCATGCCGCCCGGGCTGAACAATCCGCTCGGTGCTCGTGCGCTCTATATTTTCCAGAACGGCGAAGACACGCTTTACCGCGTGCACGGCTCGCCCGAATGGAATTCCATCGGCAAGTCGGTTTCGTCAGGCTGCGTCCGGCTGATGAACCAGGACATTATCGACCTCTACGACCGCGTGCCCAATCGCACGCCGATCCTGGTCACGTCCGGCATTCCGATGGCCTGAGAGCCATCGGATCCCGCAGTTGGCGCCGTCGCCTCCAACAAGTGGTGAAAATCCGACGCTTGGTACCGGCGCCGAAATACCTGTTTCGACCCATCTCGGCCGTCCCGCCTTCTACTCATTTGCGTACGAGATGAAGGAAGAGTTCACTATCCTGGAGCGAGGCCATCGAGCAGGAAGCCGAGGCCTTTCCGGAAGGCGTCATCCCAGTCGCTGTCCAACAGCAAGCGGGAGCGTTCGATTGTCGGGTAGCGTTCGCTGAGATGTGTAAAGCGCTGCTGCGTGGCGGCCCTGCAGTCGTCCGGGAGGTCGAAGTTCGTCCGGGTGATGGTGGCGCCCATCACATAGTTCCAGAGCGACCATATCGCGACGTTCAGATTTGCGTCCGCTACACCGGCTCTGGACAAGGTCTGGCTCAGCAGTTCCAGGCGACTGAGGATGTTCGGGCCGAGCGCCCGGCGCGGCAACAGCGATGCCGACCAGGGATGGCGCAGCATGCTGGCGCGCCAGTCTTCGAGCATATGAACGGCTTCCTCGCGCCAGTCTTGAGATTCAACTGTTTGCGGCGGTCCGCAATATTCGAGCACCGAGTCGAGCGCCAGATCAAAGACATCCTCCTTGTTGTCGACGTGCCAATATAGGCTCATCACGCCCGAGCCGAGGCGATCGGCCAGCCGACGCATCGTCAATCCGTCTAGCCCTTGGGCGTCCAGCAGCTCTACCGCGGTCGCCACGATACGTTCCCGAGAGAGGGGCGGTTCGCTGCGCGGCTCCTGCACGGGCTGGAGCCGCACATTTATCGGTTGGGACTGTTTGCGTCGGGCGCCGCTGCGTTTGGCTGCCATCCGTCTTCCTCGCTGGTCCGGTACCTCGATTTTGGCAGGCAACGTCAGGAATGTCGATGCTGAGCGGTTGACTCGTACACCGTACCATAGGATGACTCGTGCGGCGTACGAGTCGGTCGCATAGGCGACGGGTTAAAGTTCTATCCTGACGGCCGCGAGGGTGCTCGTAGCTCTCAGAGCCAAGAGAAAAATCATGTCACGCGCAATCAAGCATCTGCTTATCGGAGGGCTAATCATCATGACCATGGGCGTTCCCACTGCGACGACAGCGAATGAGAACGATCTCAAGCTGACCATCGTCAATCCACAAAACCTCTTCGACCCGACGCCGAATGGGTACAGCACGGCGGTGATCGTGCCCGGCGGAGCCAAGGTGGCCTACATCTCCGGACAGGGCGGCCAGGACAGCACAGGAGCCTTATCGCCCGATTTCGCTGTCCAGGTTGAGCAGGCCTACGCAAATTTGCGCACCGCCCTCGATGCGCTCGGCGCCCGGCCGGATCACGTCGCCAAGCTCACGGTCTTCGTGGTCGATCACGATATGTCCAAGCTCGAGGTGTTGACCAGGAACGTCAAGGAAATGTTTGGCGAGGCGCTGCCGGCGCAGACGCTGACTCCCGTTCCCAAGCTTGCGATTGACCCCATGCTCTTCGAGGTGGAGGCCGTGGTCGTGCTTGATTAGCGGGGCGACGCTGTTGGCCCGATCGCTCAAATTGAAATGGGTTGAGCGCGCCGACAGCCGCGCGCTCACAATCACGAGGGCCGAGCAACAAGGCTTCGCCAGTGCTGACCTGAGACCCTGAACTTCCTCCAGAATTGGGCAGAGTCCGTCGATCACGGAGACGGACGATGCGACCATCGCGGTTCACGGAAGAACAGATCATCGGGATGCTGAAGGAGCAGGAGGCTGGTGCGAAGACGGCGGACGTCTGCCGCAAGCACGGCATCTCGGCGGCGACCTTCTACAAGTTCCGACCTCCGATCGCGCAAATCCTGCCATTCGTCAGGCAGGGATCGGCGAGGGTCGACTACATAGACCTTCTCGACACCCAAGGCATTCACGTTCCGGATCACCGTTCCAATATTCTTCACATCAGTCGGATTCTCAAGCAAAGCGATCAGATGTTTGCAGCGAAACGGCTTAATTTCATCGGCACACTTGCGGACCGATTTCTTCGATTCGGCTCTTTCTTCCATGACCGCCCCACCGCTTATTTGCGGTGAATTCCTGCTTTCGTGAGCCGATGCAATCCGGAGATACTGAATCTTGTTAGCGGGACGAGCAGTGTCGTCCGCTCACCACCCAAAGCGGAGTCTGGGTCGGGTACCAAGCGTCAGATTTCATCACCAGGATGAGTGGCTTCGCGGTCTCAAAATCCCTTTTTCAGGCTGCCGAGAATGCCGCGTACCAATGCGCGGCCGACTGACGAACCGACCGAGCGCACGACCGACTTGATGGCCGCTTCGGCAACCGTCTGACGGTTTGACGCGCGAGGCCGAGGCGCCGATCGGGATCGCGAATTGCGGGGCGGCGCGTAGCCGTCGTCCTCTTCGTCGCCGAATCCCGGAATGGTCCAGCGCGAGCGGCCGGAATCATCCTGTTCGCGGCCCTGCGCCTCCTCCTCAGCCTTCTGGGCGTCGGCGGCCCGCTTCTGCAGCAGTTCGAAGGCCGATTCGCGGTCGATCGTCTTGTCGTACTGCCCTGCCACCGGGCTTTCGGCCACGAGCTTCCGGCGCTCTTCGGGCGTGATCGGCCCGAGGCGCGAGGACGGCGGGCGAATCAGCGTCCGCTGCACCATTGATGGGATGGCTTTGGCCTCAAGGGTCGAGACCAGCGCCTCACCGACTCCGAGTTGAGTGATCGCCTTGGCGCAATCAAAATCCGGGTTTGGCCGGAACGTGTCCGCGGCGGTCTTGACCGCCTTCTGCTCGCGCGGCGTATAGGCACGCAGCGCGTGCTGGACGCGGTTGCCCAGTTGGGCGAGCACGGTCTCCGGTATGTCCAGCGGGTTTTGCGTAACGAAATACACGCCGACGCCCTTGGACCGGATCAGCCGCACAACCTGCTCGACGCGATCGACCAGGGCCTTCGGCGCCTCGTCGAACAGCAAATGCGCCTCGTCGAAGAAGAACACCAGCTTCGGTTGGTCCGGATCGCCGACTTCCGGCAATTCCTCGAAAAGCTCCGACATGAGCCAGAGCAGGAACGTCGCGTAGAGGCGCGGGTTCATCATCAGCTTGTCGGCGGCAAGAACGTTGATCGCGCCGCGACCGTCGCGCGTGGTGCGCATGATATCGGCGATCTTCAGCGCCGGCTCGCCGAAGAAGTGCGTCGCGCCCTGCTGCTCCAGCACCAGCAGCGAGCGCTGGATGGCGCCCACGGAAGGTTTGGTCACGTTGCCATAGCGCGCGCCGATCTCGTCGGCGCGCCCGGCAATATTGGCCAGCAGCGACTGCAGATCCTTCATATCGAGCAGCAGCAATCCCTCTTCGTCCGCGATCCGGAAGGCGATGTTCATGATGCCTTCCTGCGCTTCCGACAGGTTCATCAGCCGCGACAGAAGCAGCGGCCCCATTTCCGAGATGGTTGCCCGGATCGGATGGCCCTGCTCGCCGAACAGATCCCAGAAGATGACCGGGAATTCCTGGAACTCATATGGGTCGAGTTTGATCGCCTCGGCGCGCGCAACGAGGAAATCCTTCGCCTCGCCCATCATGGCTATGCCGGAAAGGTCGCCCTTTATGTCGGCGCAGAAAACCGGCACGCCGGCATTGGAAAAGCCCTCGGCCAGGATCTGCAGCGTCACCGTCTTGCCGGTGCCGGTGGCGCCGGTCACCAGCCCGTGACGATTGCCGTATTTCAAAAGAAGCCTTTCCGGCTGCTGGTAGCTGTCGTCCGGCTTTCGGCTTGCGCCGATAAAGATGCTGTCTTCTCCCGCCATGAATTCAGTCTCCGGTAGCGGCCTAAAGGGCTTGCGACGTTGTGGCGTCCGAACCGGTATAGTGGCGCGGTTCCAGCGCCACAATGCTGTTCGGACAAAATGCCCTATCAAGGGTTGCGGAGTGCGGCGGGGTTTGGCAATCCAGAATCTGATTGCAACGCCTATTTTGGCCGCGATCCGCGGACAACAATGGCAAGAGGTTCGGAGCGCATTGCCGCGCACCGCTTCCGGTCATAAGATTCGATTTGGGGCAGGCAGTCGGCAGAAAGAAGGGATGCGCATGGACGCCGAAAACGCAGTCGGTACTGTCGAGTTCCCGGCAGTTGATAGAGAACAATGGCTGGCGCTCACCGCCAAGGCCTTGGCCGGCATGTCTTTCGAAGAAGCCCTGGTTTCGCACACTGATGACGGCATTCGCATCGAGCCGCTCTACGATCGCGCCGCTCAGTTCAAGCCGCTGACGCGCAAGAACCCGCAGACGCCGTGGATTGTCGTGCAGCGTGTCGACGATCCCGATCCCGCCCGCGCCAACGCGCAGGCGCTGGAGGACATTGCGCAGGGCGCCACCGGTCTGTCGCTGGTTTTCGAGGGGGCCCCCAATGCGTTCGGTTACGGCTTGCCCGGAACGGCGGAGGCTTTGCAGGCCGTCCTCGAGAACGTTGCCCTCAACCGCACCCATCTCAGGATCGACGTCCATCCCGCTAGCCGCGCGATGGCGGACTGGCTGGTGGCGCTTCTGACCAAGCGCCGCGCCGATCCGGCCAAGCTGCGCCTGTCCTTCGGCATAGATTCCGCCGCCATATTTGCCGGCACCGGCCGCCTGCGCATGTCGATCGAGGCGCTGCAGGCGTCGATGCCGCAATCGCTGGCGCATTTCTTCGCGCTCGGCGTTCCGGGTGTCCTGCTCGAGGCGGATGGCCGGGTGTTCCACAATGCCGGCGCCACCGAGGCGCAGGAACTCGGCATCGTGCTCGCCGCGGCGGTATCCCACCTCAAGCTGTTCGAGCAGGCGCGGCAGGCGCTGATCTATGCCGCACCGCATATCGGCTTCTCGCTCAGCGTCGATCAGGACCAGTTCCTGTCTATGGCCAAGATAAGGGCGTTGCGGAGGCTATGGGAGCGGGCGCAGCAGGCCTGCTCGATACCGCCTTCCTCGGCGGCCATCCACGCGGAAACCTCGTACCGAATGATGACGGCGAAGGATCCTGAAACCAACATTCTACGTACCACGCTCGCCGGGTTTGCAGCGGCGGCCGGGAGCGCGGATTCGGTATCGATTCTTCCGCACACGATAGCGCTTGGTCTGCCCGACGCATTTGCCCGACGAATCGCGCGCAACACGCAACTGATCCTGGCGGGAGAAAGCCATGTCGATTTCGTCGCCGACCCGGCCTGCGGATCGGGAGGCATCGAGGCTCTGACGACAGCGCTTTGCGACGCGGCGTGGAAGGAATTCCAAAGCATCGAGGCCGAAGGCGGCATACTGGCCAGCCTGGCGGAGGGCCACATCCAGAACCGTGTCTTGGCGGCGCGTGAAGCGCGTACAAAAGACTATCGCGACGGCAAGCGGGTGCTGGTCGGGACCACGCTCTATCCGGCGAAACAGGAAACGCCGGTCCAGACGCTGGAAGCGGAGCGACGCCCCCTGCCCACAGACGGTGCGGCGTTCTGCCAACGGCTGGACGCCATGCGAATAGACGAATTGCTAGAGGCTGTCGGATGATTCCTGACTTCACCAGGATTGCATGGTCCGAACCAAAGACCAGCGCGTCGTCGAGCGACGCGGACACCTGGCTGACGCCCGAAGGGATCACCGTCAAGCGCACCTACGGCAAGAGCGATCTTGCCGGGCTACCCTATCTCGACACCTATCCCGGTGCGGCGCCCTTCATTCGCGGCCCCTACCCGACAATGTATGTCCAGCAGCCCTGGACGATCCGCCAATATGCCGGCTTCTCGACCGCCGAGGAATCCAACGCCTTCTACCGGCGCAACCTGGCCGGCGGCCAGAAAGGCTTGTCGGTTGCCTTCGACCTTGCGACGCATCGAGGCTACGACAGCGATCATCCACGCGTGGCGGGCGACGTCGGAATGGCAGGCGTCGCGATCGATTCGATCCTGGACATGCGTCAGTTGTTCGACGGCATTCCACTCGACCAGATGACCGTTTCGATGACGATGAACGGCGCCGTGCTGCCGATCATGGCGCTCTACATCGTCGCGGCGGAAGAACAGGGCGTGGCGCAGAAGGACCTCGCCGGAACTATTCAGAACGACATTCTGAAGGAGTTCATGGTCCGCAACACCTACATCTATCCGCCGAAGCCATCGATGCGGATCGTTTCGGACATCTTTTCATATACTTCGACGCATATGCCGAAGTTCAACTCCATCTCGATTTCCGGCTACCACATGCAGGAGGCCGGGGCGACGGCCGACCTGGAACTTGCCTACACCATCGCCGACGGCATCGAATATGCGCGCGCCGGCGTAGCGGCAGGGCTCGACATCGACCGCTTCGCGCCGCGCCTGTCCTTCTTCTGGGCGATCGGAATGAATTTCTTCATGGAAGTCGCCAAGATGCGGGCGGCGCGCCTGCTCTGGGCGACGCTCATCCAGAAGAACTTTTCGCCGGAGGATCCGCGCTCGCTGTCGCTGCGCACTCATTGCCAGACCTCCGGCTGGTCGCTCACCGCGCAGGACCCTTACAACAACATCATGCGCACCATGATCGAGGCCATGGCCGCAACACAGGGGCATACCCAGTCGCTGCACACCAATTCCTTCGATGAAGCGCTGGCGCTGCCGACGGACCATTCGGCACGCATCGCCCGCAACACGCAACTGATTCTGCAGAAGGAATCCGGCACGACCCGCATCATCGACCCCTGGGCCGGGTCGGCCTTCGTCGAGCGCCTGACGCAGGATCTGGCGGCAAAGGCGCTCGGGCACATCGAAGAGGTGGAGAGCCTCGGCGGGATGGCGGCTGCGGTCGAGAAGGGCATCCCAAAGCTGCGCATTGAGGAGGCCGCCGCGCGCACCCAGGCGCGCATCGACTCCGGCGAGCAGGCGCTTGTCGGGGTCAACGCCTATCGGCCGGAAAAGGACATCGAAGTCAACGTCCTCAAGATCGACAATGCCGAAGTGCGGGCTCGCCAGCTCTCGAAGCTCCAGCAGTTGAAGGGCACGCGCGATGTCGCAGCGGTGGAAACCGCGCTCGACGCGCTGACCTATGCGGCTCGCTCGAACGGGAATCTGCTGGAATTTGCGATCCGTGCCGCCCGCGCCAAGGCGACAGTCGGCGAAATCTCGCTGGCGCTGGAAAAAGCATTCGGCCGGCATGTCGCGTCGGTCCAGACTATTTCCGGCGTTTACCGCAACGAGATCGGCCAGAACGCCGTCATCGATCGGGTCCAAAACAAGGTTGCGGCATTCGAGAAGAAAAACGGCGCAAAGCCGCGCATCCTCGTGGCCAAAATGGGACAGGATGGCCATGACCGCGGCCAGAAGGTCGTCGCCACCGCCTTTGCCGATCTCGGTTTCGACGTGACGGTCGGCGCGATGTTCCAGACGCCTGAAGAGATCGCCAGGCTCGCCTCCGACCATGACGTGCACATAGTCGGCGCGTCGTCACTCGCGGCCGGCCACCTGACACTTATTCCCGAGCTTCGCGGCGCCCTCAAGAAACTCGGCCGTGATGACATCAGGATCATAGCCGGCGGAGTCATTCCTCCGCAGGATTACGACGCCGTGTTGAAGGCCGGTGCGACGGAAATCTTTCCACCGGGCACGGTGATACCGGAGGCTGCGGAGAGGTTGCTGGATGGGTTGCTAGCTGATTAGAGCGGCATGTGCTAAGGTCGCACTGCTTACCTAAGGCTGCAGGATGACCAAGCCGGAAAAGATCACCGAAAAGCAACTTGCCGCCGCTCGCAAGGTGATGGCTCGCTACGATGTCGCATTCTCGATCTTGGCGCAAGGCGACGCCTCTCCGCACATGACCGAGGAGTTCAGGGCCAAGCTGACCGAGGCAGATAGGCGGTTGGAAAAGTATCGGGTTGCTAGCTCGCAGTAGTGCACGCCTGGCTACCCAATCTCGACAATCTCCCACTCCTTGCCGTTGACAACGGCCAGATCGCCTACCTTCTTGCCAAACAGGGCCTGCGCCATCGGCGAGACGTGCGAGATCATGCCATGCGCAGCGTCGGCCTCGTCCTCGCCGACAATCTTCCAGGAATGGCTTTTCCCGTCCTCGTTCTCGATAGTGACCGTCATGCCGAAACGGACGACCTTGCTGTCGGGTTCGGGTACGGAAACCTCGGCGCTTTCGCGGCGGGCCACCCAGTAACGCAAATCGCGCGAAGCCAACGCCATGCGCTCGCGATTGCCTTCGGACTCCGCTTTCGCGAACTCCTCGCGCAGGTCTGCGACCATCTTGTCGATAGCCGCCAGGCCGGCCGGCGTCACAAGATTACGGTGCGAACTTACCGGGCGCTCGCCAATATCGGAGATGCCGTTGTTGTTGTCGTCTTCGCGCGTGAAGGCCCTGCTCATCAAGCGAGCCTAAGCCCTGCCCGGCGGTCGCACAAGCCCGATCGGCGTTGGTACGCTTCCTGCGTAACAAGGCAAAACATCACCGGGACTGTGCCGATGTTGAACAGACGCAGCTTTTTGACCGCCACGGCGGGTTTCGCTGTCGCGGGTCTCGCCTCGCCGCTCAGCGCCAGCGCCTCGGAACTCTCCGGCATCAAGCTGGCCGCCATGCGCGGTTCGATCAATGCCGGCGAACTCGGCCTGCGGCCCGCCGCCTTTGACGACCAGAGCAAGGCCTTCGCCAAAATGCTGGAGGAGGCAGCGAACCGCGACATGCCGGTGTTCCTGCCGCCCGGCGTCTACATCGTCTCCAACCTGTCGCTGCCGCGGCATGTCCGCCTCAGCGGCGTGCCCGGCGCGACCCGCATCATCTATGGCGGCGGCGGCTATCTGATGCTGGCCGAGGAAGCCGGACACATCGAGCTTTCGGGGCTCGTTCTCGATGGGGCGAACCGCTGGATCGGCGATCAGGCGCAGGGGCTGCTCGATCTTCGCCGTATCGGCGATCTGGTGGTCGAAAACTGCCAGATCAGAGGCAGCGGCAAGAATGGCGCCGCGCTCGAGCGCGTTACCGGCCGGATCGACCGCTCGAGTATTTCGGGCGCCGCGGACGCCGGCATCTACTCGGTGGAAGCCGTGCGTCTCGACATCACCGGCAACAGCGTCTCAGATTGCGCCAATGGCGGCATTCTGGTGCATCGCTGGCAGGCCGCTGATGACGGGACGATCGTGACCGGAAACCGCGTCGAGCGGATTGGAGCGCGCAATGGCGGCACGGGTCAATACGGCAACGGCATCAATACTTTCCGCGCAAACGGCGTGAGGGTGGCAAAAAATTCGGTTGCGGACTGCGCTTTCTCGGCGATCCGCGCCAACAGTTCGAGCAATCTGCAAATCGCAGGCAACAGCTGTACGCGCAGCGGCGAAACGGCGCTCTACGCCGAATTTGCGTTCGAAGGCGCGATCATCATCGGCAACATCGTCGACGGCGCGGCGAATGGGATCTCGATGGTCAATTTCAACGAAGGCGGGCGGGCGGGTGTCTGCTCAGGCAACATCGTGCGCAATCTTTCGACCGAAGGCCCCTACCCCGCCGACGCGCCGGGCTTCGGCGTCGGCATCACGGTCGAGGCCGATACTACCGTGACAGGCAACATGGTCGAGAACGCGCCGCTATACGGGATGAAGATCGGCTGGGGTCCGTTCATGCGCAATGTCGCGGCCACCGGCAACGTCATCCGCAAGACCGGAACCGGGATCGCAGTTTCGGTGGTCGAAGGCGCCGGCTCGGCAATCATCGCGGAAAACGTCATCGACGGCGCAAGAAGCGGCGCGGTCATCGGCCATCGCTGGTCCGATCCGGTCACTTCCGACCTCGCGATGGCGGAAAATTCCGGGTTCCCGCACCTTACCGTCGAGCGCAATCACGTCAGCTGAGGTCAGTGTCTGACCTCGTTCAACACGGCGGTTGGCCGGCTGCTCCCGACCGCAATACCGTTCCAGTTGGTCAGGGCGGGATTGGCAAGTTCGGTCAGTTTGGCGGAGAGCGCCTCGTTCCTGGCGAACAGGCTCGCCAGCACCGCTGAAATCGCCACTTCGGCGGCCCGCCCGGCGCCGTCGTCGCATTTCAGCGCAATGCCGAGCCCCAGTTCGGGCACCGCTGCGCAATAGACGCCTTCCGCCCCGATCTTCACGAAAATGCGCCCGGGCGCCGACTGCATCAGCGCCGTGTCGGCCCGGCCCGTCCCTGCGACATAGAACGGCTCGGCCATGCAGGCAGCAAACAGGCGCTTCGCCGCCTTGGCACGGCCGGGTGACAGCCCCTGCCCCGTGGCCATTTTTGCAAAACCGATAGCGAGATTCTTCAGCGGCACGGCATAGGTCGGGATCGAGCAGCCATCGGTGCCGCGGTTGCCCGGCCCGTGCGCCGCGCCTGTCACATCCTCCATCGCCTCGCGCACCATCTCCTGAAGCTTGTGGCCGGCTGCTATGTAGCCGCGATGATCGATCCCGGCATTGCAGCACACGCAGATGAAGCCAGCATGCTTACCGGAGCAATTGTTATGCAGGCCGGTCGGCATCTTGCCCTCTCGAGCAAGCGCGACCATGGCGGCTTGCTGGCTGGGCCAGTGCGCACCGCATTCGAGCGCTGCTTCGCTCAACCCGGCTCTGGCCAGAATCGAGCGGGCAAGTTCGATATGTGCCTCTTCGCCACTATGCGAGGCGCATGCCAGCGCCAATTCCCTGTCGCCGAAGCCGTAGGCATCGGCGGCGCCGCTTTCCACGAGCGGCAGCGCCTGAATCGCCTTCACAGCCGAGCGCGGGAAAACCGGGCGGGCGGTATCACCGACCTCCCATATCGGTTTGCGGTCAGCGTCGAAGACGGCCAGGGCCCCGCGATGAGCGCTTTCGACGAGGCCGCCGCGCAGTACTTCGACGAGAACTGGATCTGTCACGAAATCACCGGGTGTTGGGGAGGTCTGCGGCAGTTGCGATAGCCGGTTCGGCTCTGTTGGTCGGCCCGCTTATTGGTCGAAAGCGTTGAACAAGACGCTGCGCAGACTGATCTCGTCGGTATCGTTCACCGAAGTCTCGAATACCACATTGTCGATCAGCAGGCGGTCATCCGAGGCAATCAGGACGAGCTTGTCCGTCCAGGCCGCGCCCTCCGTGTCCGGGAACATGTATCGAACCTCGATCTCGGTCCGGCCCGGAACCTGCTTCTCGTCGCCCACCTCGCAGACCGGCGCTGCATCCGGAAAGCTCTGATAGGGAATGCCGTCGCCGAATGGCGGCTTCTCGTCCGGCGAAGCCTTGGCGATGATGTCGTTGCGCGCTTCCGCCTCCTCAATCGATTTGATCAGCGACGGCGTAAGCAGCGAGCGCACCGCCGCCTCATCGCCTTTGAGCCTGGTCGCGCAGAACTTCTCGGCAACAGCCCGCGGCGTGTCAGCGGCCAGAGCATGGCCAGCGAAGCAGGGCAGAAGGCATAGGACGAAACCCACCACACGCAAATTCATGATTCAAAATTCCGATCCATATCGTTGATTTCGCTGACGATTAGCCGCCGGCGATGATGCCTGCCGAGAGAAAGCCGCCGTCCACTGCCAGCGTGTGCCCGTTGACGAAGCTGGCCTCCGGCGACAGCAGGAAAGCGACGGCCGCCGCCACTTCTTCCGGCTCACCATAGCGGCCCTGCGGGACGCGGCCAAGCCATAGGCGGCGCTGATCGGCGTCGTGCAGTTTCGAGATCATCGGCGTCTCGGTCGGACCGGGCGCCACGCAATTGACCCTCACGCCGCGGTTGCCGAACTCCAGCGCCAGTACCTCCGACATCATCTTTACGCCGGCCTTCGACGCGCCGTAAGCAAGCCGTCCACGATTGGCGCGGAGCCCCGAAACAGAGCCAATATTGACGATGGAGAGCGTGGCGCCCATGCGCTCCAGCGCGGCTTTCGCGGTAATGAACGAGCCTACGAGGTTAATGTCGAGAACTTCGCGAAAAAGCTCGGCGCTGGTTTCTTCGGCCGGAATATCGCGCGCTATGCCCGCTGAGTTGACGAGACCGCCAATCAAGCCGAGCCGGTCCACGACCTCGTCGAAGACCGCCGAGATCTCCTCCTCATCAGTCACGTCGGCCTGCAAGAAGATCACATTGTCATCGGCGAACGTGTCCTCCGCCCTCGCCAATTCCACATCATTGGCATCGATCACCGCGACCGGCCAGCCATCGTCCAGCAGACGCTTCACAACGGCCATGCCGATACCTGAAGCGCCGCCGGTGACGATGGCCGAATGCTTCATCTGATGCGGTCCAGGATCGAAACGTAGTTCGCGACCGCGGCTCCACCCATGTTGAAGATGCCGCCGAGATTCGCATCCGGAACCTGAATGCCGCCCGCCTCACCGACCAGCTGCATGGAGGTCAGTACATGCATCGAGACGCCGGTGGCGCCGATCGGATGGCCCTTGGCCTTCAGCCCGCCCGACGGATTGACCGGCAAGCGTCCGTCCTTCGCCGTTTCGCCGCTCAGCGCCAGCTTGCCGCCCTCGCCGCGCTTCGCCAGTCCCATCGCCTCGTATTCGATCAGTTCGGCGATGGTGAAGCAGTCATGGGTTTCGACAAAGGACAGGTCGTCGAGCGTCACGCCCGCTTTCTTCAATGCGCGGCTCCAGGCTTCCTCGCAGCCCTCGAAAAGCAGGATGTCGCGCTTCGACATCGGCAGGAAATCCTGGACGTGCTCGTTGGCGCGGAAGGCGATGGCGCGGCGCATCGAAAGCGCGTTGCTCGAGTCGGTCAGCACGAGCGCCGCCGCTCCGTCGGAAACCAGCGAGCAGTCGGTGCGCTTCAGTGGTCCGGCGACGAACGGGTTCTTTTCGCTTTCCTGGCGGCAGAATTCGTAGCCGAAATCCTTGCGCATCTGCGCATAGGGGTTGTCGACGCCGTTCTTGTGGTTCTTGGCAGCGATCATCGCCAGCGCATCGGACTGGTCGCCATGGCGCTGGAAATAGGCCTGAGCGATCTTGCCGAACACGCCGGCGAAGCCGGCCGGCGTGTCGCCGTCCTCCGGCAGGTAGGAAGCCTTCAGCAGGTTCTTGCCGATCTCCGGACCGGGGGTCGTGGTCATCTGTTCGGCGCCAACCACCAGCACCGTGCGCGCGGCCTTTGAGTCGATCGCGCGAATGCCCTGCCGCACCGCGGCCGAACCGGTCGCGCAGGCATTTTCGACGCGGGTCGCCGGCTTGAAGCGCAGCCGGTCGTCGGCCTGCAGCACCAGGCTCGCCGTAAAGTCCTGCGGCGAGAAACCGGCATTGAAATGCCCGAGCACGATCTCGTCGACATCGTCCGGGCCGATGCCCGCATGGTCGAGCGCCTCTGCGGCGACTTTGGTGATCAGGCCTTCAAGCGTTTCGCCCTCGAGCTTGCCGAAACGCGAATGCGCCCAGCCAACGATACATGCAGTCATCGAGAACCTCCTTCGGCGGGGCGCATGGTGCGCCATTTGCGGACGAAATCCAACGCCCTGATTTTTGTTCAACTATGAACGATGCTAGTCCAACGCAAGCCGTTGGTCCAGCGCGCGCTGCGCCGATTTTTTTGTTGATTGATCAGTCAATAAAAAATAAGAATGCCGGCGGAGGATCACAATGCCGAAGCTTGGAATGCCGCCGCTGCGCCGAAGGGCGCTCATAGACGCCGCGATCCTGACGATCGGCGAGCGCGGCACGCTCGACGTCACTATGTCCGAGATTGCGGGGCGCGCCGGCGTCTCGTCCGCGTTGGCGCATCATTATTTCGGCGCCAAGGACGGGCTGCTTCAGGCAACGATGCGGCACATATTGACCGAGCTCAATGCGGACGTCCGCAAGGCTCTCGCCAGCCGGACGGCGCGTGAACGCGTCTCTGCGGTTATAGCGGTCAACTTCTCCGAAACGCAGTTCCAGCCTGAAACCATCGCTGCATGGCTCGCCTTCTATGTGGAGGCGCAGAAGTCGGAGCCGTTGCGTCGGCTGCTGCGCGTCTATGCGCGGCGGCTCCATTCCAATCTGATGAGCGGTCTGACGGGGCTGCTGCCGCGGAGCGAAGCCGAGCGCACCGCAGAAGCCATTGCCGCGCTTATCGACGGGCTCTACATCCGCCGCGCCCTGAAGGACGGCACGCCCAACGCCGCGAGCGCGATCGCGCTTGTCGAGGATTATCTCGAAACCAAACTCCTCCAGCACAAGAAGCTTGCATGAGCCGCCGTCCCAATATCCTGATCATCATGGTCGACCAGCTGAACGGGACGCTGTTTCCCGACGGCCCGGCCGACTTTCTCCATGCGCCGCACCTGAAGGCGCTGGCCGCGCGCTCCGCGCGCTTCGCCAACAATTATACGGCCTCGCCGCTCTGCGCGCCGGGTCGCGCATCCTTCATGAGCGGCCAGTTGCCGTCGCGTACCGAGGTCTACGACAACGCTGCCGAATTCGCCTCGTCGATCCCGACCTATGCCCATCACCTGCGCGCCGCCGGCTATCACACCTGCCTGTCCGGCAAGATGCATTTCGTCGGCCCCGACCAGATGCACGGTTTCGAGGAACGACTGACGACCGACATCTATCCGGCCGATTTCGGCTGGACTCCCGACTACCGCAAACCCGGCGAGCGCATCGACTGGTGGTATCACAATCTCGGATCGGTGACCGGCGCCGGAACCGCCGAGATTACCAACCAGATGGAATATGACGACGAGGTCGCCTTCCACGCGACGCAGAAGCTGTACGAGCATGCCCGGACCTCCGATGATCGGGACCGCCGCCCCTGGTGCCTGACCGTTTCCTTCACTCATCCGCACGATCCCTATGTGGCGCGGCGCAAATATTGGGACCTCTACGAGGATTGCGCCGAACTCGAGCCCCAGGTCGGCTTCATTCCTCATGAAAAGCAGGACCCGCATTCGCAGAGGCTCTACCTCGCCAGCGACTATGCGAATTTCGATATCACACCCGAGCATATCCGCCGGTCGCGGCAAGGTTACTTCGCCAACATCTCCTATCTCGACGACAAGTTAGGCGAACTCGTCTCCGTGCTCGAACGGACGCGGATGCTCGACGATACGATCATCCTGTTCTGCTCGGACCATGGTGACATGCTCGGCGAGCGCGGCCTTTGGTTCAAGATGTGCTTCTATGAGGGGTCGGCCCGCGTGCCGCTGATGATCGCCGGCAAGGGTATTCCGGCGGGCGCCGTCAAAACGCCGGTTTCCAATCTCGATGTGGCGCCGACGCTTTGCGACCTCGCCGGCATCGACATGAGTGCGATCGAGCCCTGGACCGACGGCCAGTCGCTGCAGCCGCTGGCGCAAGGCGAAGAGCGCACCGCTCCGGTGCTGATGGAATATGCCGCCGAGGGTTCCTACGCGCCGATGGTGGCGATCCGCGAGGGGCGATTCAAGTTCGTCCATTGCGAGATCGATCCGCCGCAACTCTTTGATCTTGAATCGGATCCACGGGAGTTGGCGAACCTTGCCGGCGATCCGGCCCATGCCGGCCTGGTGGCGTCGTTCATGGAAAAGGTGCGTGGCCGCTGGGACATGGCGGCGTTCGATGCGGCCGTGCGCCAGAGCCAGGCGCGACGCTGGGTGGTTTATCCGGCGCTGCGCAACGGAGCCTACTACCCGTGGGAATTCCAGCCCCTGCAGAAGGCGTCCGAACGCTACATGCGCAATCACATGGATCTGAACGTGCTCGAAGAGAGCAAGCGGTTTCCGAGAGGCGAATGATGGCTCCCTTTGTTCCGACGCTAGATCATCTTAAGCAGGCCTACGCCGTCACCTCGCGGGCGACGCAGATAACGCCTTTGCTCGACTCGGCAGCGCTTGCCAAGCAAACCGGCGCGGCACGCGTTTTCGTCAAGCCGGAATCGCTGCAATGGGCGGGCTCGTTCAAGATCCGCGGCGCTTACTGGCGGCTGAAGCAGCTTTCGGCGGACGAGGCCAAGCGCGGCGTGGTCGCTTATTCCTCGGGCAATTTCGCGCAGGGACTGGCCGCCGCTGGCCAGGCGCTCGGCATTCCGGTAACGATCGTGATGCCGATCGACGCGCCCGCCGCCAAGCGCGACGCCACCGCCGGCTACGGCGCAAAGGTGGTGCTGACCGATCATGGCGACCGCGCCCGCGAGGAAGTGGCGTCGGAGCGCGCCAGGCAAATCTCCAGGGACGAAGGCCTGGCGCTGCTGCATCCATTCGATGATCCGGAGATCGTCGCCGGACAAGGCGGCGCCGGGCTCGAGGCGCTCGACCAGCTTGCCGCCAAGGGCGCGGAAGCGGACATACTGTTCTGCCCGGTCGGCGGCGGCGGCCTGATAGGTGGCGTATCGCTTGCCTTCCACTATCTCTCGCCGGCCACGGAGATCATCGCCGTGGAGCCCGAGGGTTTTGACGGCATGGGCAATTCGCTCGCCCACGGCGCGATCGAGACGATGCCGCTCGGACCGACATCGATTTGCGATGGGTTGATGGCGCGCGAGCCCGGCGAAGCCCCGTTCGCGGCGGCGAACGCAGCCGGCGTGCGCGGCCTGAGCGTCTCAGACGCTTCCGTGCGCCGGGCGATGAAGTTGGCCTTCGAGCGCCTGAAGCTGGTGCTCGAGCCCTCCGGGGCGGCCTCGCTGGCGGCGCTTCTCGATGGCGGCGTCGATATCTCAGGCAAGACCGTGGTCGTGGTCGCCAGCGGCGGCAATGTTTCGCTCGCCGATTTCATGAAGCACATCGCCGATGCTTGAAGCCGATTTCGTCATCATCGGGTCGGGCTCCGCCGGCGCGGCGCTTGCCTACCGCCTGTCGGAGGACGGCAAGCATTCGGTTATCGTCATCGAATATGGCGGGTCGGATTTCGGCCCGCTGATCCAGATGCCGTCGGCGCTCTCCTTGCCGATGAATATGAACCGCTACGACTGGGGATTTTCCACGGAGCCGGAGCCGCATCTGGGCGGCAGAATTCTCGCCACGCCGCGCGGTAAGGTGCTGGGCGGATCGTCCTCGATCAACGGCATGGTCTATGTCCGGGGGCATGCGGGAGATTTCGACCACTGGTCCGAACAGGGCGCGACCGGATGGTCCTTTGCCGACGTGCTGCCCTACTTCAAGCGGATGGAGAATTCGATCGGCGGCGAGGAAGGCTGGCGCGGCAAGGGCGGCCCGCTCAACATCCAGCGCGGACCGCGCAAGAACCCGCTCTACGCCGCGTTCATCGAGGCCGGCAGGCAGGCGGGCTTCGAGCTTACCGACGACTATAACGGCTCGAAACAGGAAGGTTTCGGGGCGATGGAGCAGACGATCCATGGCGGCCGCCGCTGGTCGACGGCCAACGCGTATCTGCGGCCAGCGCTGAAGCGCCAGAATGTCAACCTCGTCAAAGGCTTGGCGCGAAAAATCGTCATGGAGAATCAACGCGCCGTCGGCGTCGAGATCGAAGCTCGCAAACAGATTCAAGTCGTTAAAGCGCGGCGTGAGGTGATCGTCGCGGCGTCGTCGATCAACTCGCCCAAGCTCCTGATGCTGTCGGGAATCGGACCGGCCGAGCAGCTGCGCCGGCACGGCATAGAAGTGGTCGTGGACCGGCCGGGCGTCGGCCAAAACCTGCAGGACCACATGGAACTCTATATCCAGCAGGAATCTATCCAGCCGATCACGCTTTATTCGGTGCTGAACCCGTTCTCGAAGGCACTCATTGGCGCCGAGTGGCTGTTCTTCAAGAGCGGCCTCGGCGCCACCAACCATTTCGAGGCGGCGGCTTTCGTGCGATCGAAGGCCGGCGTCGATTATCCCGACATCCAGTACCACTTCCTTCCGGCTGCCGTCCGCTACGACGGCAAGGCGGCGGCCAAGTCGCACGGTTTTCAGGCCCATGTCGGCCCGATGCGGTCGAAATCGCGGGGGACCGTTGCGCTGCGCTCAAGCGACCCATGGGCGAAGCCGGAAATCCGCTTCAACTATATGTCGCATCCCGACGACTGGGCAGATTTCCGCCACTGCATCCGGCTGACGCGCGAGATCTTCGGCCAGCCTGCTTTCGATCCGTATCGCGGCAAGGAAATATCCCCCGGCGCGCATGTTCAGAGCGACGATGAACTCGACGATTTCATCCGGGAGCATGCCGAAAGCGCCTATCATCCCTGCGGCACCTGCCGGATGGGGCGGGCGGACGATCCGCAAAGCGTGGTCGATCCGGAATGCCGGGTCATTGGCGTCGAGGGTCTGCGCGTCGCCGATTCCTCGATTGTCCCGCGGGTCACCAACGGCAATCTCAACGCGCCGTCGATTATGACAGGGGAGAAGGCGGCCGACCATATTCTCGGCCGCGCGCCGCTGCCCCCGTCCAATCAGGAGCCGTGGATCAATCCGCGCTGGCAGGTTTCGGACCGGTGAGCAGACGAAGTCGCATGGCCTCGGAACGAGGTCATGCCTGGAACAATCTGGAGATCAGCATGCGCGCCCAGCCCAAAGCATCGCACTACATCAATGGCCGCTTCGTCGACGACGAGCGCGGCGCGCCGATGCCGGTCATCTATCCGGCGACGGGCGAAACGATCGCGACGCTGCATTCGGCGACGCCCAACATCGTCGAACTGGCCATAGAGGCGGCGCGCGCTGCCCAGCCGGCCTGGGCGCGGCTGAAGCCGGTCGAGCGAGGCCGCATCCTGCGCCGCGCCGCCGACATTTTGCACGCGCGCAACGAGGAACTCTCGCGGCTGGAGACACTCGACACGGGCAAGCCGATCCAGGAGACGCTTGTCGCCGATGCAGCGTCGGCTGCCGACGCACTGGAGTTCTTCGCTGGAGCCGTCCCCACCTACAATGGCGAACTGGTCGACCTGGGCGGGCCGTTCGGCTATACGCGGCGCGAGGCGCTGGGCGTCTGCGTCGGCATCGGCGCCTGGAACTATCCCATCCAGGTTGCCGGCTGGAAGTCCGCCCCGGCGCTCGCCATGGGCAACGCCATGGTGTTCAAGCCGTCCGAGAACACGCCCCTTTCAACGCTCACGCTCGCCGAAATCTATTCCGAAGCCGGACTTCCCGACGGGCTGTTCAACGTCGTCCAGGGTTATGGCGACGTGGGCGCAGCCTTGGTCTCACATCCGGTGACGGCGAAGGTCTCGGTCACCGGCTCGGTCCCCACCGGCAAACGGGTGATGTCGCTCGCCGGTTCGCTGATGAAGCACGCAACGATGGAACTTGGAGGCAAGTCGCCGCTGATCGTCTTCGACGACGCAGATCTCGAAAACGCAATCGGCGGCGCCATGCTCGGCAATTTCTACTCCTCCGGGCAGGTCTGCTCCAACGGCACCCGCGTTTTCGTGCAGCGAGGCCTGCACGATCGTTTCCTCGAGCGGCTGGCCGAACGCACCAAGAAGATCCGCATCGGCGATCCGCTTGATCCGGACACCCAGATGGGGCCGCTGATCAACAAAGCCCAGCACGAGAAGGTGCTCGGCTACATCGAAGCCGGCAGGAGCGAGGGCGCCACCCTCGTCTGCGGCGGCAAGGTCCCTTCCCTGCAGGGATTCCAAGGCGGGTTCTTCATCGAGCCCACCGTCTTCTCAAACGTCAGCGACGGCATGACCATCGCGCGTGAAGAGATCTTCGGGCCTGTGATGAGCGTTCTGACCTTCGACGACGAGGATGAGGTGATTGCCCGCGCCAACGACACCGAGTTCGGGCTCGCCGCGGGCGTGTTCACACGCGACCTGCCTCGGGCGCACCGGGTGGTCGGCGAGTTGCAGGCCGGCACATGCTGGATCAATGCATACAATCTGACACCGGTGGAACTGCCCTTCGGCGGCTACAAGCAGTCGGGCATCGGCCGCGAAAACGCACTCGCCGCGCTAGGACATTATTCGCAGGTGAAATCCGTCTATGTCGAGACGGGCAATGTCGCGAGCCCGTACTGACGTTTCCTCTGCCTGGCGCAAACGGAGCGCCATGCGGATGGTGGGAAAATGTTGCATTGGCTGCGCAACCCCGCTTAAGCGCTTGCGGTAATTTTTCGCGGCGGCTATAAGCCCGCGTCTGGTCACGGAGTGTAGCGCAGTCTGGTAGCGCACGTCGTTCGGGACGACGGGGTCGCAGGTTCAAATCCTGCCACTCCGACCAGTAAAAACAACGGCTTGCAGCAAAGACCGTATTCTTCCCCACAAATTTGGCAGCAATCGCCGACAAGCCGGCAGCTGTTCAACTGCTTGTCAAAAAACGATCGTCTTGTGGCCATTGAACATGACGCGGCCTTCGAGATGCAGCTTGACGGCACGCGCCAGGACGCGGCTCTCGATGTCGCGCCCGACGGCCACGAAGTCGTCAGCGCTCTGGGCGTGGGAGACCCGTTCCGTCTCCTGTTCGATGATCGGCCCCTCATCCAGATCGCCGGTCACGTAATGCGCCGTTGCCCCGATCAGTTTGACGCCCCGCTCAAATGCCTGATGATAGGGCTTGGCGCCCTTGAAGCTCGGCAGGAAGGAATGATGGATGTTGATCGCCCTGCCCGAGAGGCGGGCGGATAAATCGCCGGAGAAGACCTGCATATAGCGGGCGAGAACGACGAGTTCCGCGCCGGTCTCTTCCACCAGCCGCATTAGCTTCTGTTCCTGCTCGGCCTTGTTGGCCGCGGTCACCGGCCAATGGTGAAACGGCACCCCCTCCAGGTCGGCGGTGCGCCGGCCGCTCTCATGGTTCGAGACGATGGCGACCACCTCCGCGTTCAGCCAGCCGACGCGGATCTGGTAGAGAAGATGCAGCAAGGCGTGATCGAATTTCGACACCATGGCCACGATCTTCGGGCGTCTGAACTGGTCCGCTATGGCTGCCGTCATGCCGAACTGCCCGATCGGAGCCGCGAGCGCCCGTTCAAGACTGGCGGGAGTTGCATCGGCTGGCCCTGCAAAGGCAATCCGCATGAAGAAGCGGTTCGTCAGCCGATCCCAGAATTGGCTGCTCTCGGTGATATTGGCCCCCAAGCCGCGCCAGTTCCGTAGTCACCGCGGCGACAATGCCTGGACGGTCCTCGCAGGAAAGGGTGATCACATGGGCAGGGGCGCCAGCGATAACGGACTCGGCTGGCCGCGAGTTTGAGGCGCTCATCGCTTCTCGATCTTGTCCATGAAAGCCCGCAATTCGGCGATGTCCATGTGTACGATATGGCGATCTTCCGGAAAAGCCTGGCTCTCGACATCGGCCACGAATTCGCGGAACGCCGCGACGCGTTCCGCCTGCAGCCTGTCGAACTCGGCTGCAAAGTTGCGATAGACCTTGGAATGACGCGGCATGTGCCCGCGGTTCTGGCCGAGCACATCCTCGGCGAAGAGATATTGCGCGTCACAGCCGTCGCCCGCCCCCATGGAGATCATGAACAGGGATGTGCGCTCCGAAATGGCGGTTGCGACTTCCACGGGGACAACCTCGATCTCCGCTCCGAAGGCGCCCGCCACCTCCAGCTGCCGGACCGCGGCCAGAATCTCAAGCGCGCTTTCGGTGGTCTTGCCGACCGCTTTCCAGCCGCCGGTCCAGGTCCGGCGCGACGGAATGAGGCCGACATGGCCGATCACCGGGATCGCTTCGTCGGCCATCCGCTTGATGGTTGCGTAGCTCGCGCTGCAATAGACCGCGTCGGCGCTGGCCTTGTACATTTTGAACGCCCAGCGCAGGAAATCGTCCGCTGTGCCGATTTCGTAGAAATTGTCCCCAGGCATGGAGAAAAGGCTCGGAGCGGCGTCGCGATACCGGGGGTCGAGCAGGAGGTCGGGCGGGATCGAGACGATGTCGATGCCGGCCCGCTCGGCGGCTTCGGCTTCTTCAAGCGTCATGACGCGCAGCATGGTCAGCTGACGCTTGCCCTTCATCGCGCGTAGATCGGCGATAGTCGGTCTGGTTCTGCTCATATTCGTTCCCCTTAGGCGGCAAGCAATGTCTTCAGCTTGGTTTTGGCGGTCGCCAGCTTGTCGCGCGGCGGCTTCGCCCTTTTGCCGATAAGCATTTCTGTCAGGCGTATGTCGCGGGCGACGGCATTCCCTTGGCCGATGCCGCTTGCAGCGACGAGCCTGCCGTCGCCGGCCAAGTGGAACAGGATGAATGCGCGCTCGCCGATCTCCCGGCGGATGGTCTCCACACCCTCGTCGACGAGCCCCGCAATCTGGAGAGACAAATCGAACTGATCCGACCAGAACCACGGGATTGCGGCGAAGTCTTCCTGCCTGCCCAGCATGTTGCGAGCTGCCAAATTCCCCTGGTCCTGGGCGTTGCGCCAGGCTTCGAGACGGACCCGCCTGCCGGCATAGACGCCAAGCGGAAACGAACAGCAGTCGCCCGCGGCGAAGATGTGCGGATCGGACGTCGCCATGCGCCCGTCGACACGGATGCCGTTTTCGAGCTCCAACCCGGCTCTTTCGGCCAGATCCGTGTTCGGTATCGCACCTATGCCGATGATGCACGCGTCGGCTTCGATCGAAGCGCCGTCGGCCAGTGCGATTGAGACGCCATCACCGCCATCGCAAATGGCGGTGATGGCTGCACCGCAGCGGATGTCGACGCCGCTCCTCGTGTGGGCCTCATGCAGCACTGCCGCGATCCCGGCCGGCACGGCGCGCGTGAGAAGGCGCTTCTCAGCCTCGATCACCGTGACCTCGCAGCCCCTGATCCGCGCCGCCGCAGCCAGTTCCAGGCCGATGAAGCCTCCGCCGATCACCGCGATGCGGGCGCCGGACCGCAAATGGGAGCGGATGGCCTCTGCATCATCATGTGTCCGGAGATAGACGCATCGGCGGGAGTTTTCCGCCATCGCCAACCTGCGGGGACGAGCACCCGTGGCCAGCAGCAGCCTGTCATAGGCAAGGGAAGCGCCACTTTCCAGTTGGACCTCACGGGCGGCGCGGTCGATGGAGATCGCAGCCGCCGACAGAACGAGCCGTATGCCCGCCTGCTCGAAGCGCTCGGCGTCCGCGATCGCTTTCATGCCAGCGCCGGCCGGAGCCATGGCGTCTTTTGACAAAGGCGGACGCTCATAGGGGAGATGCCGTTCCGCGCCGATCAACGTGACTTGTCCGGCATACCCCTCCTCGCGCAACGCGAAAGCTGCGCGCGTGCCGGCTTCGCCGGCACCCACAAGGACCATGCCGACGTCAGCCATCGCGTTCGCCGATCTCGATCATGACCTTTCCGGCTTCCACCTTCACCGGATAAGTTTGCAGATTGACGCAGACCGGCGCGCCCTTGGCGGCCCCAGTCTTGTAGTTGAAGCGGCCATTGTGTTTCGGGCACTCGATGATGTCGTCCATCACCAGCCCGTCCGCCAGATGCACCTTCTCGTGCGTGCAGAGGCCATCGGTTGCAAAGAACTCGTCATCGGGCGAGCGGTAGATGGCGAACGTCCGGCCGTCATGGTCGAAGCGGATCACATCTTCCTCGTCCACATCGTCTACGGCGCACGCCACGATCCATTCAGGCATTTGTGTTGTTCCATTGATCTCGGGAGACGCCTCGCGGTTCGGCGTCGGGATTGTTACGTCGGGTTGACTACTCGGCCGCGGCCGCTGTCGTCAGCTCATGGAATTCGCCGCGATAGGGCCGCGCCGTCGGTGGCAGGTCGCGCTTGAGGAAGTAGTCCTCGTATTTCAGTTGCTTGAGAAGCACTGGCCAGACTTCGCGATAGGCGTGCCACATCGAGGGGTTCGGCTCGGGCAAATCGTGTTTGATCAGTTCGTGCAGCCGCGGCAGCGCGTGGTAGGGGATCATGGGGAACATGTGGTGCTCCACATGGTAGTTCATGTTCCAGTAGATGAACCGGCTGATCGGATTCATGTAGACGGTGCGCGTGTTCAGCCGGTGGTCGACGACATTATCGGCCAAGCCGATATGCTGAAGCAGGCCGGTCAGCACCATGTGCCAAGTTCCGTAAAGGCGCGGGCCGCCAATCAGCATCAGCGGCAGCCATGATCGCGTAGCGATGGCAAGGGCGACAATCGCGACATAGATCGCCACGTGCCAGCGGGCGGCGGCGATCGCCTTTCGCCACTCCATTTCCGGAATGTAGCTCTTCTCCTCGGCCGAGAGATTGCCGAATGCATTGCGGAAGAGCGTCGGCAGCGAATAGCGGAAATCCAGTATGCCCGTGAACATCAGCGCCGCTTTCAGGAGGTCCGGCGGCCGCATGACGGCGATCTCGGCGTCGCGGCCAACAATGTACGTATCTGTGTGGTGCCGCGCATGGCTCCACCGCCAGGTCACCGGATTGCGCATCAGCATGAAGGAGGCGATCTGGTAGACCACGTCGTTCATCCAGCGCGTGCGGAACGCGGTGCCGTGACCGCATTCATGCCAGCGCGAGTCGCTCGCGGAGGCGTAAAAGACGCCGTAGACGAGGAAAAACGGCACGCACCACCACGTGCCCCAGAAGGCGATCGCGCCGGCTGCCGAGGCAATTAGGACACCGAGCCAGATGATGGTGTCGCGGATGGCAGGCCCGTCCGAACGCTGCATCAGTTCCTTCATCACCTTGCGCGGCACCTCGGTGTGATACCACTCGGCCGAGGCGAGACCGGTCTCGATCGCTATGCGCGTGCTTTCGCCGACGAGGCTGTAGTCGCGCTTCTTCTTTTCCAAGATCGTCATCGTATTCTCCAAGAACTGTCTCTTGTCCCGTTCCTCCCGATCCTCCTCGCGCATTTCTCCCGAATGCCGATTATCTTCCCCTCTGGCTTCATGACCGCGATCCTTCGGCAAGTCTGGGGAACCTGCCCGACAGCGCCGGAAAATCCTCCTCCGGCTGTCTGGCGATCGAGGCGATCCGGCGCTCGGCCTCCCCGATCTGGGCCTGGCCGTCGAGAACCCTGAACGTCGCCTCGTAGGACCGGGATTCGTCGTGTTCGAGCCAGATCATCTCGCCGCGATCGCGTGCGGCAGTGTTGCCGAGCGCATGGTGCGTCGACGGCTCGATCCCCATGGCGTACTGGCCGGCCTGAAAATTCTGCCATTGGTACATGCAGGGAAGTTGGTTCTTCCGGGTGACGATTTCGAAGCCGAGGCCGATCCGGTCATTGACCACCGCGACCGGCACATTGCCGCCGGCGTCGGCGGCAAGTTCGTGCTGCCAGACCTGTTCGCGAAAGTTCATCCGCGGGCCAGGCAGCGTTCGGTAACCCACGCCCTGCGCACGATAGGCCTCGCCGGCATGAGCCGCCCAGACCACATCTCGGACCGGGGCCAGATAGCGCGAGCCCTCGTCGACCAGTGGATGGCTCACATTCACATGATAGAAATACATATGCGGCGTGCGCGTGAAGCCGTGATTGACGACGCGGTCCGAGATGCGGATCTCGTTGCCGCCTACATCCGCCTCCATCCGGCGATGGAGATGAAGGTCCTCACCGAACACCGCCGATTGCTGAACGACGCCTTCGGCCCAAAGCACGCAGCGGTCGCCGTCCCAGCGCTCGCCGTAGCCGGTGAGCCGCGCCGGAATCGTGCTGATGCGGCCGTGGAGCGAATGCCGTACGCTTTTCCTGCCGGGATAATTGTAGTTTTCGGCAGGCACCTCTTCGGGGACGAGGATGTGGTCCAGGCCGCAGGTCAGGAGCAGACCTGAAAACGATCGCGCCCAAGCGAGGCCGCCTTCCCCTTCGTAGTCGTGCAGACCGGGATGGCGGAACCCGCTCGGGGAGTG
This sequence comes from Mesorhizobium sp. WSM2240, assembly GCF_040438645.1. Taxonomy (NCBI): domain Bacteria; kingdom Pseudomonadati; phylum Pseudomonadota; class Alphaproteobacteria; order Hyphomicrobiales; family Phyllobacteriaceae; genus Mesorhizobium; species Mesorhizobium sp. WSM2240. The sequence continues at coordinate 1,533,922 of NZ_CP159253.1, read as the reverse complement.
CCAGCCGATGGCCTGGCCCTTGTAGTCGCAGTCGGCGATGTCGAGCGCGCGATCGACGAGCGCGGTGAACCGAAGCCCGCTGCCGGTGCGGAATTCGAGCATACGGATGCCGCGCTCCACCCCGTCGCCGAGCGTCATCAGGCGCACGCCGGCAAATTGCGAGAGCATTCCGGATCGTTCCGAAACCTGCCTGCGCGTCAGCGTCTGGCCGTAGAGCTCAACCATCAGTGCGCCTTCGCTTCTTTGACCAGGGACGACACGTCGACCCCCATGATGAGGCTCTCGACCGTCAGCAAATCGGTGTCCTCGACGGCGCGCTCGGCGACGATCTCGCCGCGGCGCATGACGACGATACGGTCAGCCACCTGGAAGACGTGATGGATGTTGTGCGTGATGAAGAGCACGGTATGGCCGGCGTCGCGCACCTCCTTGACGAACCGCAGCACGCCATGGGTCTCCTCGACGCCAAGATTGTTGGTCGGCTCGTCGAGTATGATCACCTTGGCGGCGAACTGCATCGCACGTGAAATCGCGATCGACTGCCGCTCGCCGCCGGAGAGAGTGTTGACCGGCGCATCGGCGTCTAGCTTCTTGGAGATGCCGACCCGCCGCAGCAGCGCAGACGCGGCGCGCCGGAGTTCCGGGAAATCGAGCGGGGCGAAGACACTAAGGAAAGGCAGTTTCACCGGCTCGCGACCAAGGAACAGGTTGCGTGCGATCGAAAGGTCGGGGGCAAGCGACGTGTCCTGGTGGATCGTCTCGATGCCGAGATCGATCGCGTCGCGCGCCGATCGGATCGACGCCCGTTCTCCCCGGACATAGATGTCGCCGCCATCGACCGGATGCACGCCGGAGATTGCCTTGATCAGCGTCGACTTGCCGGCGCCATTATCGCCCAAAAGCGCGACGACCTCGCCCTCGCGAAGGGTCAGCGACGCGCTCCGCAGGGCATTGACGCTGCCGAACGATTTGCGCACGCGCTCCAGGCGCAGGACTTCAGCCGTCATCGCCGTACGCTCCGCTTCTGGATCATGGCGTGGAGGATCAGCATCACGAGGATGATCGCGCCAACGAAGATGTTGAAAGCGAGGCCGGGCACGCCGATCAGAACGATCCCGTTGCGGATCGCGCGCAGCATGAAAGCGCCGACGACTGTGCCCAAAATGGTGCCGCGCCCGCCGGTGAGCGCAGTGCCGCCGACGACCACCATGGCGATCACTTCCAGTTCGTAACCCGTGCCCGCGACGGGGGATGCGGCGGAAATCCGGAAGGCGCTGATCATGCCGGCGAGGCCTGAAAGCACCGAAGCCGTGATGAACAGCCAGATCTTGACGGCGTCGGCCGGCACGCCGCGCGCCACTGCCGCGTTGCGGTTAGAGCCGATGGCGCTGATCCAGTTGCCGACCTTGGACCAGTTCAGAATATAGGCGCAGACGAGCGTCAGCCCGATGAACCAGAATAGCGACGTGTAGAGCCGGAACGGGCCGAAATCGAAACTGCCTGCGAGAAGCGTGACGAAGAACCCCGGCTGGTCCCACGATTTGAGCGGGAAGCCCTGTGTGATGTAGAGGGCCACGCCGCGCACGATCAGAAGCATCGACAGCGTCACAAGAAAGGACGAGATGCCGATCTTGGTGACGATGATCCCGTTGATTGCGCCTATGGCGATGCACACAACCAATCCGACGAGCAGGGCAATGCCGATGTCCATGCCGGCTGTCTGAGCAAGCAGCATGACAAGCACCGGACCGAGCGCGAATACCGCGCCGACGGAGAGGTCGAACTCGCCGGCCGTGAGCAGGAGCGTCATGGCGAGCGCCATGATCCCCAGCTCCGGCAGGAACGCCATCATGTTGGAGATGTTGAGTGGCGACAGAAAGTTGGGATTGGCGATGGAGAATCCCGCCAGCACGATGGCGAGGATGATCAGCGAGGCGACCTGTGGCGTTGCCATAAGGCGACGCCACCTGTCTCCCCGCCCCTCCATTCTTTCCGTTACCGCCGCCATGACCGTGTCCATGTTCGTCCTCTGTTGGAGCCGATGTCAGCTCACTCGCCGTAGAGCTTGAGGATCGGCTCGTAGCTCGACTTGTCGTAGAGGCTGAACGTCTGGATGTCGTAGCCGATCGGCTCGCCCGAAGCGGCAAGGTTGAGCAGCGCCACCGGCATGAAGCCTTGAGCGGATGGGAACTGCCATGCCGCGGCGTTGAAGTAGCCGTCGCGCACCGCTTCGGCGACGTCCTTGGAATTGCCCCACCCGACCACGGGGATCGAGCCGGCCTGGATTCCGCCATTGTCGAACACCTTGCGGACGGCCGCCGCCACCGAGTCGCCGAGCGCTATAATCGCCGGCGGATTGTTGGCGAGCATGTAGTCGCTCATCTTGGCGATGATGCCGGCCGGGTCCGTTCCGGCGTCGACCACGTCGTATTTGACGCCGAGCGGATCGAAGACGCTGGCGATGCCTTCCGTTTCGAGCTGCTGGTAACTGGCGCCCGGCACTTCGACGGGCAGGAATACCGTGTCGCCTTCCTTCACCAGCTTGTTGTCGACCAGGTACTTCGCCCAGATCACACCGGCTTGGCGGAGATCCGCGCCGACATAGGCCTGACGGCCGGTCGCCGTGTCGTCGGTGTTGAAGAAGACGATCGGAATGCCCGCATCCTTGGCCGCCTGGACTTCGGCATTCCAGAGACCCGGCTGCGCCGAAGTGGTGCCGATGCCGTCCGGCTTCGCGGCGATCGCCGAGTTGAACGCCTCCTTCTGGGCAGCCATGTCGCCGCCCGAGAAGGAAATGTTGCAGGTGACGTTCAACTGTTCGCAGGCCTTGGTCGCGCCAGCATTCCAGTCGAGCCAGAAAGCATCGGACGGCCCTCCATGCGACAGCAGATAGAAGGTCTTCTTCTCTTCCTGGGCGTGGCCCGGCGTTGCAAAGGTGGCGCAGGCCAGAAGCGCTGCAGCCGCGATTTTCACTGTCGATTTCAACATCACGTCATTCCTCCCTTTTCATCTTGGTTTCAGAGGCCGTTCTGGCGGAACTTGCCGTCGAGGAATTTCTTCGCGCGCGGCACGTCGTCTTCCGACAGGTGCTCGATGATCATCGGGATGTTCGGGTGCTTTTCGGCGAGCCGCTGGAGATAGAGATCGTAGTTCAGCGAACCGAGCCCTGGCGCTGGCAGCTCGATCTCGCCGACGCCGCGGAAGGTGTGGCTCTCCAGCGCGTCCTCGTCACCGATGTCGGCATGCTTTTCGGTCTTGTCGTCGCCGGAACGCTTCACGTCCTTGGCATGCGCGATCCTGATCTTGTCGGTCAGAGTGTCAAAGACCTGGTTTAGGATCTGGTCCATCCGGTCGATGTTGTGCGTCTCGAAATAGTTGGTCGGATCCATCAGCAGGCCGAGGCCCGGGTGATCGACCTGCGCGAACATTTTTACCGTCTCCTCGACCGAACCGACGACGTTGTTCACGTAGGTCTCGAGCAGGAACACCGCGCCATGGTCGTAGGCGGTCTGGGCAAGATCGGCGATGACCTTGCGGCACTCCTCAAAACCTTCCTCGGTCTTGTTCTTCGGATGGTGCACCCAGTCGGACTCGGTGTTGTAGGTGCCGGTTTCGGAGATCACGTAGGGTGAGCCGAAGAGACGGGCGTTCCTGATGATCTCCTTGAGATAGCCGACGCGCCTCTCGCGCTCGGCCTTGTCCGGGTGGATGATGTTCGTGTAGCCGGAGATGCAGCAGATCGGCAGATTGTGGTCGCGGAAAACATCGCGGACCGTCTTCGCCTTCTCCTTGGTGATCTGGCCAGCCGACAGATCGACATCCTTGAAGTGCAGGTCGAGCTGGACGGTGTTGAAATCCAGCGCGCGAATCTTCCTGGCGGTCTCCTCCAGACTGTAGGGAAAGTAACCTGTGAAAATACCAGCTTGCATCATGACGTGAAAACTCCTCCCGAATGTGGCTTCAGTTGATTGCAATTTCTGTAAGTCGGACCGTGCGCGCCTCGTCGATAGACCGGTAGCCGGCCTCGACGAGCGCCATGGTCTTGACATTGTCGGCAACGGAGAGCGCCGGCGGCGTACCTGTGGCGACCGCATGCTGCAGCTGCTCCATTACGCCAATGAAGGCGTGCGGGAACCACATCGTGTCCCAACTCGGCGAGACCCACTCGCCGCCGGTGGTCCGCGCGGAAGCGTAGCTCAGGGTCGAGGCCGCGCCGGTCGGCCAGCCGATCGTGCCGCGGGCGACGCCCTCGGCGCCCTCGACCCGCCAGGTGATGTGCTGGTCGTCTTGGTATCCCTCCCGGCGCGGGCCGGACCAGACATCCTCCAGCGACACCGCCATCACCCCCGACGGGAACTTCATTGTCGAGACCGTGATGCCGTCCGAATGATCAAACCGGGTTCGCGGATCCTTGCGCGTCAACGTGGTGATCTCGTCGGGATCGCCGAAGAGGAAGCGCAGCGCATCGAGATGGTGGACGCTCATATTGGCGAGCGTCAGCCGGTCGTAATCCTCAAGAAATGTCTGCCAATGCGGGATCGCATGCATGTCGATCTGGGCGAAGACGATCTCACCGAGCGCGCCCGAGTCGATGATCTGCTTCAGAACGCGCATCGACTGGTCGTAACGCATGTTCTGGTTGACGGAGAGGATCTTGCCGGCGGCATTCGCCTCATCGCGGAGCTTGATCGCCTCGCCAAGCGACAGGGCCAACGGCTTCTGGGCGAGGATCGCCTTGACGTGCGGCTGCTTCAACGCGTGACGGATGAGCGCCGGCTGCTGGTCGGGCGGGAAAGCCAGGTCGATGATCTCGACTTGGCTGTCCTCGATCAGCTTTTCGGGCGTGTCGTGGACGGTTGGAATGTCCCAGCGCTCGGCGACCTTCCGCGCATTGGCCTCGGTCCGGGAGGCGATCGCGACCACTGGGAACCCGGCTTCCTTGTAGGCCGCCAGATGGCACTCCGCCATTATCATGCCGGCGCCAATGCAGCCGATCTTGTACTCCTTGTTGCGGACTTTCACGTCCGGCTCGAACTCGGCGGCTTGCGCCATCAGATCCCTCCCTGTCATTCCTTGTGCGGCGCTGCTCATCTCGAAAGCGCGGTCCCGTTTCGCGAAAAGAGATGGACCGCAGCCGCGTCACAGCTCAGCGCGACCATCGTTTCCGGCCTGATGTCGGGTTGCCCACGCATAAGCGCCCTCACCCGCGAAGGCCCGGCATCGACGGTTACAACCGTGTAACCGCCGAGCGGCTCGACTTCATAGACCCGCGCCGGCGTTCCGGACTGGCCCTGCGCCCATGCCGATACCCTGATGTCCTCCGGCCGTACCCCGACCTCGGCGATTTCGGCGACGCCGGCCAGGCCTTCGACGGCGATCGCCCCGTCCGCCACGCGAATGTCGTTCCCGCTGGCCGTCGAGGGCAGGATGTTCATCATCGGCGAGCCGAGCAGACGTGCCACGTAAGTGCTGGCCGGGTGATCGTAGATCTCGAGCGGCGTCCCGATCTGCCGGATGGCACCCGATTCCAGGATGGCCATGCGGTCGGCTACCGACATAGCCTCCTCCTGGTCGTGGGTCACATAGATGAGCGTCTTGCCGAGTTCGCGCTGGATGCGCTTGAGCTCGACGCGCGTTTCCTCGCGCAGCCGTGCGTCGAGCGCGGAGATCGGATCGTCCATGAGATAGGCGACAGGATCGCGCACGAGCGCCCGGGCGATCGCCACGCGCTGGCGTTCGCCGCCGGAAAGCTGGGCGGGCAGCTTGTGGAGGATGTGGCCGATGTGGAGCTTGGCGGCGACGTCGGCGAGTTTCCGCTCGATCTCGGCTTGCGGGATCTTACGCTCGGCGAGCGGGAAGCGGATATTGTCGCGCGCGTTCATGTGCGGAAACAGCGCGAGGTTCTGGAACACCATCGCCACATTGCGCTCGGCCGGCGAAACTGCATTGACCGGCTTTCCGCCGATCAGGATCTCGCCATGATCCGGCATTTCCAAGCCGAGGATCAGCCGCAGGATCGTCGACTTGCCAGACAGCGGCGGGCCGAAGAAGCAGAAGAACTCGTTGTCGTGGATCGTGAAGGATGCGTCCGACAGCGCGACCGTGCCGCCGTAGCGCTTGCTGACGTTCCTGAAAGAGATTTCAGCCATTGCCCCAACCTCCGATCGCATTGCCACTCGCGCGGTCGAAGATCCGCACCGCATCCATATTGGGCCTAACGATCGCCGAAGCGCCGAAAGCGGCTTGCTGGTCGTTGTCGAGAACCACTTTGATCGCCGTGGCGCCCCCGCCGAGATGGACGATCGTCCTCGCGCCGATGCGCTCGACCGCGGTGACCGGCGCGGCGATGCCGCGGCCTTCTCCCGCAAGGGTCGCCTGCTCGGGCCGAAAGCCGAAGAGAACCTCTCCCGATCGGCCGCGAAGGGCATGCGCCAGGTGGTCTGGAAGCGGTGCGGTCGCGCCAAGCACGCCGAGATCGATCACCATGCCGCCGTCGCTCTCGGCCGGCCAGCCCGGCAACAGGTTCATGCCGGGCGCGCCGATGAACCGCGCCACGAAGACGTTTGCCGGATTGTTGTAGACGTCGATCGGCGTGCCGACCTGCTGGAGCACGCCGTGGTCCATCACCGCGATGCGGTCGGCCATCGTCATCGCCTCGAGCTGGTCATGGGTGACATAGACCATGGTCTGCCTGAACTGGCGCTGCAGGTGCTTCAGCTCGGTGCGCATAACGGCGCGGAAGGCCGCATCGACATTGGAGAGCGGCTCGTCCAGCAGGAAGATTACCGGCTCCATGATAGCGGAGCGGCCGATCGCGACGCGCTGCAAGATATTGACCGACAGCCGATCCGCCCGGCGATCGAGCAAGGCTGTCAATTGCAGAAGCTCGGCGATGGCGCCGACGCGGCGGTCTATCTCGGTCTTCGGCGTGCCGTGCATGCGCGGCCCGTAGGAGAGGTTCTGCCGAACGGTCATGTGCGTGAAGATCGCATAGTTCTGGAACACGAACCCGACCCCCCGCCGCCCCATCGGCACGCCGGACATGTTGCGGTCACCGAAAAGGATGCGCCCGGATGTCGGTTCCTCCATTCCGGCGATCATGTTCATGGTCGTCGACTTGCCGCACCCCGAAGGACCGAGCAGCGCCATGAACTCGCCGTCGGCGATCTCCAGGTCCATGGTCTTCAGCGCGGTGAAATCGCCGAACTTCTTGACCAAGTTCTCCAGGCGGATCGCGCTCATGCCCGCGCCTCCCGCACCGCAGCCATGCGCCTCATGGCAAAGACGGTGGCTATGGAGAGCACGACCAGGATGGCGAGCGCGATCGCCGCGACATATCCCCAGATCAGATCCTGCGTGGTGAGCTTGTAGATGTAGACGGAGATGGTCTCGGTCGCGACACCCGGCCCGCCGCCGGTCATGATGTAGAGCGTGTCGAAAATCTTGAAGTTCTCGATCACCCGGATGGCGAGCGCGATGATGATGATCGTCTTCATCTTGGGCAGGACGATGGTGGTGAATCGCTGCCAGGCATTGGCGCCGAGCAGGGTCGCGGCCTTCATCTGATCCTCCGGCACGCCGACGAGCCCGGCGAGCAGGATAAGGAACATCAGCGGCGTCCACTGCCAGGTGTCGGCAATCATCACGGCCGCGAGCGCCAGCGTCGGATCGGACAGCCAGGCGATAGCGACGCGAGTTCCGGTCAGCGTCGACAGGATGTCGTTCACCGGTCCGCCCGACTGGAACAGCATGAAGAACATGTAGCCGGCGACCGCAGGCACGACCATCATGGGCATGAGCAGGATCGAATAGAACAGCCGCTTGCCGGGAAAATCGTCGGCAAACAGCGTCGCCAGGCCCAGCCCGAGCAGGAATTCGGCAGGGACGCAGACGATCATCACGACGAAAGTGCGCCAGAGAGCGCTCCAGAAGCGATTGTCGGCCGCGAGATCGGTGTAGTTGGCGAAGTTGTTCCAGAGCTCCCAGGCGTTCCACCAGCCGAGGCCGGAAAGCGGCGACCAGTCGGTCAGGCTGATGTAGAGCTGCATCAGCAGCGGGAAGACGGCGATGAAGAGCACCAGGATCTGCGCCGGCAGCGCCAGCCGGAAGCCGAGGCGCGCGGCCTCGTCCCGGGTCTCTGCACGGCCATCAGCGGCGAGGGTCGCCATGGCGTTCTCCGGGGCGGTGGCGAGGCTCATTGCTTCAGCGCCCCAAAGGTCAGGCCGCGCACGAGATGGCGCTGGATGGCGATGCCCATGATGACGGGCGGAACCGCCGCGATCAGGCCAAGCGCAGCCTTCGCGCCGTAAAGCTGGCCGGTCATCGAAGACGAGAGCGACGCCATATAGACGGGCACCGTTACCCATTCGCGCGTGGTCAGCAGCAGCGCGATCAGATAGTCTGACCAGTTCAGGATGAAGACGAAGAGGGCCGCACTCGCCAGCGGCGCGCGCATCATCGGCAATGTAATCCTGGTGAACACCCGCCAGCGCGAGCATCCCTCGACCAGTCCAGCCTCCTCGAGCTCGCGCGGCATGTCGTCGAAAAATGTCTTCATCAGCCAGAATGCGAAGGGCAGCGTGACGATGCCGTAGACGAGAGCCAGGCCCCACCAGGTGTCGGTAAGATTGAGGAAAGCCCACATGATCATGACGGGGATCATGACCGCCATCGGCGGAAAGAGCCGCAGTTGCGTCAGCGCCAATGGAAGGTTCTGGCCGGCACCGAAGCGGGAGAGGCCATATGCGGCGGCCGTGCCGGCCGTCATCGCAATCAGCGTCCCCAGGGTAGCGGACAGCAGCGACGACAGGATCGGCTTCATGGCGGTCCTGTCGAGCGCGACGATCAGGCTCGAATCGGATTCGCCGAAGATGAAGCGGAAGTTCGAGAGCGTCGGTGCGTTCGGCCACCAGGTGAGCTCCGCTCCCGTCGCCGACCATTCGCCGATCGGCTTGAAGGCCATCGAGACCATCCAAAGGATCGGGATCAGCGTCACCGCGAGCGCCAGGAGGATGACGGCGTACCGGAATATCTCGAATGGAATTGAACGCTTCATGTCGAATGCTGACGCCGCTGGCTGTAAGGGCGGGAGGGACTGCTAGCGTCCCTCCCTTCCGGCTTGCTTGGGAGGATCAAACAACCGGATCGAGAATGGTCGGCCATGCCGCCTTGTTGGTCTTGATGGCCTCGAGCAGCTTGTCCTCGCCGGTGCGACGCGCGATCCGGAGCCACTCGGTCTCCGTATCGGCCATTGCCTGCTCGGCCGTCTTTGCCTTGGTGAGCGCGGCGACGAGGTTCTCGTCGAGCGCATTGTGGAAGGCCGTGGCGCCGGGATAGTTGATGGTCGGTACCGTGCGGGCCACCGTCTCCCGCACCACGTCCATGTGGTAGGCGTGATAGGTCTGTCGCACCAGAGGATCGGAAAAGTCCGACAGGCGGAACGGGTCGAAATAGCCGCCTGGATTGGCGGTCATCCACGCATAGATCCGGGACGAGCCAAGCCACTGCAGGAAGAGGTAGCATGCCTCCGGGTTCTTGGCCTGAGACGACACCGATGCCGAGAGGTTGAGCCACAGCACCGAACGGCTCACCAGCTTGCCGTCGACCTCGCGGCCGGGCGGCAGCATGGAGCCGATCTTGCCGGTGACGGCCGAATCCTTGTTCGCCGGATTGTCGAGGAACTTCGGCAGGTTGGAGAAGGCGCAGGTCATTGCCGCGCCACCCTTGGCGAAATTGCCGTACTGCTCGGGCCAGCCCCACGAAATGGCGTCCGGAGACTTGTAGGCTAGCGAATCGATATATTCGCGGGTCGCAGCGATGCCCGCCTCGGAATTGATCAGCGGCGTACCGGTATCGTCGAACAGAAACTGGTTCGGGGAACCCATCGAAACGTAGCGCTGGTACCAGTTGGTGTAGCCCCAGCCCTGATTGCGGATGTCGGTCGAGCCGAGCATGTTCTTGTCCGGGCGATGGAAGAACAGCGAGATCTCGTCGAGCTGCTTCCACGTCCTCGGCGCCGCCAGCTCGTAGCCGTGCTTGTCGCTGAAAGCCTTCTTCTCGGCCTCGTCGTTGAAGAGGTCGGTGCGGTAGACCCAGGTCTGGAAATCGCCATCGAGCGACACGCCGTAGGTGGAGCCCCGGTACTGGTTGAGCAGCGACACGCCGCTGGCGCCGTTGACATAGCCGGCCTCCGGGTCGTCCCATTCGGGCCTGTGCTTTGCAACGAAGTCGTCGAGCTTGATGATGCCGCCGGTTTCGGCGAGATCGCCCAGTCGATTCCACTCGACCGCATAGATGTCGTACGCCCCACCCTTGGTGGAGATGTCCTGCATCGTCTTGGTGAATTCCTGGCCGTTCGGCACGCCGACGATTTCGAGCGTGATGCCGGTCTCCCTCTCCCAGAGATCCTTGATCGAAGGGGCGCCGGCCGGGAAAGGCTGGGTCAACTGGCCGATGGAACCATCGGAAAGGCCAAGCACGATCCTGTCGACGCCGCCGGCCTTCATTGCCTTGGCCGCCTCGACGGCGCGCCCTTCGGGCGTGTCGGGACCGTACTGGTAACGTTCGGCCCCCTCGAAGCCGGTAGGGCCACCGATCATGCCCGCGGCAAGCGCGTCAGCCGCGTAGGCGCGGCCTGGGCGAATAAACTTCGGGGCGATACCGACCGCACCGACAAGCAAGGCGGCTTTTCCGCCGGACGCGAGCAGTCCGCGCCGCGAGATGCGCACAAGGTTCGACATTGATTTCCTCCCTCCGGAACCACTTTAAAGACCCCGTATGAGGATATTGACGTTTGCTTATGAGGCTGTCAACATCATTTCAAATCAAAAATCATCATCTACCTGGCCATTGGAAGATCATCGTGCAAATTCAAGCCCCTGCCGCAGCGCACAAATGCTGACGCATTCCATTATGATGTCATTTGAGGTGTCTTCGCCCGCTCTTTTCGGCTTGCGGCACGGCCGCTGGCTCCCTAAACACGGTCGCGCCGCTTGCCGCCCGGCCTTGCCCGGGTACATCTTTTTCCATCAGAATCATTCGGCCTCTGCCTTTGGTGGACACCCGTTCCACCTTGCTTGAAAGCTATACAGCATGCGTTCGACCCTCTTGGACATTGCACGTGAAGCCGGGGTGTCTGCTGCGACGGTGGACCGCGTTCTCAACAACCGCCCAGGCGTTCGCGACCGCACCCGCGAGATCGTCTTCGATACCGCGCGGAAGCTCGGCTACCTCGCGGCAGCATCGACCTGGACCCGGCAGAGTTCGGCGAAGATCCGGCTCGATTTCGTTCTGCCTGTCGGCACGAACACATTCATGCGGATGCTGCACGAACAGTTGAGCACCCAGGGCGCCGCACGGCCGGAACTCGACGTTCGCATCAGTTCGATCGAGGGGTTCAATCCCGACACCCTTGCCCGCACGCTGCACGACCTGCATGGCAAGACGGACGGCGTCGGCGTCATCGCGCTCGATCATCCCACCGTACGGGAAGCCATCCGCGTCCTCTCCGCCAACGACATCAAGGTCGTGACGCTCGCGACCGACATACTCCACGTGCCTAGGGTCGCCTATGTCGGTATCGACAACCGCCAGGCCGGCAGGTTGGCCGGCTACGTGCTCGGGCGTCTGCTGGGCACAAGCCAGCCCAGGAAAGTCGCGATGTTCGCAGGCTCCCTGTCCTATCGCGGCCACCAGGAGCGGGAGATGGGCTTCAGGCACGTTCTTGCCGAAGAGTTCCCGAACCTGGAGATCGTCGAACTCCGCGAAATGCGAGACGATCGCGAACGCGCCTATACGGAGGCGGCGGCTCTGCTCGATCGGCACAGCGACCTTGCGGGTATATACAATATCGGAGCGGGCAATCAGGGCGTCGCACGCGCCCTCAGAGAGCGAAACCTAGAGCGCTCGATCGTGTTCCTGGGACACGAACTGACGGAAGGCACCAAGCAGCTACTGCTTGATGGGACCATGGATGCGGTCATTGACCAGAATCCCCGCGTCGAGGCGCGCGAAGCGCTCAACCTGCTGGAACACGCCGTGCGCGACCTGCCATACGAAGGGCATCCGCCGCGGCTGCACCTGATTTTGAAAGAGAACATCCCAGAAGTTTAGTTCTCGATCTCATATACTCGCAGCCACCACGCCCGTAGGGCTCATGCGGAAGACCGCGGAATCATTCGGCCTTCACCCTTTGGCGACAGAAACTTCTCGGCGTCAGAGAACGCCTTCGACTAGGCGCAGCTTCAGCGCTTCATCGGCCTTGACGTACCAACTGGTCCGCGCTTTTTCGATACATTCGTCGAGGCCTACACCGGTATCCCGGCAGAGCATCTCGAAGCCTTCACGCTCAATTTCGATCCCTGTCTTCAGCTGATGCTCCATCTCCTGGACCTGCTGCAGGCTGGATGGCAGCGGGCCGGACAGTTGCAGCGACATGTCCAGATGCCGCTCATGGATCAGCAGCACGCAATCCCTTGTGATGAAACGGCGCTTACGGGGAAAGCCGGCAAGGATCGTCATGCCTGCCGAGTACACGGTCGTCTTGCCGATGAACCAGAATTCGCGACCGAGACGCTCGCCGAACAGATTTATATCCATGCAGATGCGCCGGGCCAGATCGGCGTCGCCGCCTGTCGTCGTCAGTTCGATGCCGATGGGGCCTTCACCATTAAGCGCATTGTCGAGTTGCGATTGGAAATCGAGATATTTGTTGTCCGTCAGCAGGCCGGACATGCGAATCTGCGGCCGGAGCAGACAATCCGGAACCGAGGTCGCGGTGCGCGATATCTGGGCATCCATTCAAATTGGCCTCCTATGCACGGGAATGAACAACTGACACTGTCCGAAGTTCCTGGGCGATTGCGGCATCCGCTGCTAACGCCAGGACGTTAGCTTCACCCTTTCCCGTCGGTGTAAGCTCGCGATAGGCGGAACAAACAATCACCGGACGGGGTTCAGAAAGACCACCAACCGGCAAGGAGAGCCGCCATGACAGACGACAAAACCAAGTCCGGCGGTCAGCATCAGGCGAGCATGACAGACGATCTGGAGGCCGAGGCGCTTCATTTGGCCGAAGCGACCGATCTGTCGCCGAATCAGGCCCGCGAACTCATTCGCCGCCACGGCAATGACCGCAAGAAGCTCATGGAACTGGCCAAGACCTTCAAGGCTGAAAGCTAACCCGGGATGCGCAGGCTGTGCGAGTTCGGACGGCTCGTTCTAACTTGAGATAGCCGCCCGGAACTTCGTCACATCTATTGCGGCAGCCATCAGCGTCTGCGTGTATTCCTCGCGCGGATCGTCGAAAATTTCCGCTGTCGGCCCCTCTTCGACGATCTGCCCCTGCTTCATCACGATGATGTAGTCCGACATCGCCCGCACAACAGCGAGATCGTGGCTGATGAATAGATAGGACAGATCATGCGCCCGCTGGAGGTCGCGCAGGAGGTCGACGATCTGCTTCTGGACCGAGCGGTCGAGCGCCGAAGTCGGCTCGTCGAGCACCACGACCTTGGGCTTGAGAATAATGGCGCGGGCAATCGCAATACGCTGCCTTTGCCCACCTGAAAATTCATGCGCATAGCGGTTGCGCATGGACGGATCGAGCCCGACCTCGCGCAGCGCCTCGACCGCCCGTTTGTCGCGATCCTTGCCCGACAGCGACGGCTCGTGGACCAGCAGCCCCTCGGTGATGACCTGGCCGATGGTCATGCGCGGCGACAGGGATCCGAACGGATCCTGGAACACCAGTTGCATCTCGCGTCGCAGCGGCCGCATCTCGTCGCGGCCGGCCTTGGATATATCGCGGCCGCCGAAGCGGATGGCGCCGTCGCTGGGCAGCAGCCGAAGCAGCGCGCGGCCAAGGGTCGACTTTCCGGAACCGGACTCGCCGACAATCCCGATCGTCTGCCCCTTCTTCAGCGCGATGGAGATGCGGTTGACCGCCCGCAGCATCAGCGGCTCGCCCGCTAGAAAGCCGCCGCCGATGGTAAACGTCACCTCGACGTTCCTGCCTTCCAGCAGGATCGGCGCATTAGCGGGAGGCGGCGCCTTGCGGCCTGTCGGCTCCGCTTCCAGCAGCATCTTGGTGTAGGCATGTTTCGGCGCGGAGAACAGCGCCTCCGTGGCGCCTTCCTCGACCACCTCGCCCGAGCGCATGACATAGACCCGGTCGGCGAAACGGCGGACGATGCCGAGGTCGTGGGTGATGAACACGATCGCCATGCCGAGCCTGCTCTGCAACTCGGCCAGGAGCGCAAGGATCTGCGCCTGCACCGTCACGTCGAGCGCCGTCGTCGGCTCGTCAGCGATCAGTATGTCGGGATTGTTGGCAAGTGCCATAGCGATCATGACACGCTGGCGCTGCCCGCCCGAAAGCTCGTGCGGGTAGGAATCGATACGCCGTTCGGGGTCCGGTATCCCGACCAGTCTCAAAAGCTCCAGCACACGCGGGCGCGCCTGCTTGGCGGTGAGGCCGCCATGGTGGATCAGCGGCTCGGAGATCTGGCGGCCGATCTTGTAGAGAGGATCGAGCGAGGTCATCGGCTCCTGGAAGATCATGGTGATCTTTTCGCCCCGCACATTGTTGAGGCGGCGCTCGGACATGCCTATCAGTTCCTGGTCGCGATAGCGGGCGGAGCCGGTGGCGCGCCCGTTGGAGGCCAGGAGCCCCATCAGCGCCATCATGGACTGGCTCTTGCCGGACCCCGACTCGCCGACGATGGCCACCGTTTCGCCGGGGCGCACGTCGAAATCGACATTCTTCACCGCGCGCACTTCGCCGTCATGCGTGGCGAAGGTCACGTTCAGGCTGCGAATGCTTAGGATCGTATGGGTCTTATTCTCCCCCATCTCAGCGGTCCTTCGGGTCGAGTGCGTCGCGCAGGCCGTCGCCGAGGAAGTTCAAGGCGAACAGAATGACAGTCAGCGCGATTGCCGGATAGATCAGCAGCCAGGTTGCGCCCTGGATGTTGGCAGCGCCATCGGAGATCAGCAGGCCGAGACTGGTCAGCGGCTCCTGCACGCCAAGGCCGAGGAATGACAAAAGGCTTTCGAGCAGTATCGCCTTTGGCACCAGAAGCGTGACGAAGACGACCACGGGGCCGAGCGTGTTGGGAATGATGTGACGCCGCAGAATGCCCGAATTGTCGACGCCGAGCGCCTCGGCCGCCTGCACGAACTCCTGGCGTTTCAGCATCAGCGCCTGACCGCGCACGATGCGGGCCATGTCCAGCCACTCCGTCGCCCCGATGGCGATGAAGATCAGAATGAAGTTCCGCCCGAAGAAAACGACGAGCAGGATGACGAAGAAGATGAAAGGCAGCGAATAGAGAATATCGACGATGCGCATCATCACGCCGTCTACGCGCCCGCCGAGATAGCCGGCAATCGCTCCGTAGGACACGCCGAGCAAGAGCGCCATCGCGGACGCTAGCACGCCGATCGCCAGCGAGACACGTATGCCGATCAGAATGCGCGAGAGAAGATCGCGGCCGTTGGAATCGGTACCGAAGAGGAAGCGCAGCCGGTGAACGTCGGCCACCATTACGCCGCTTCTGCCATCGGCGCTCAGTTCCTCGATGCGCGCATTCTCGAACAAGTCGGACCGGTCGACATAGCGTACGATGCGCGGGTCGAGCGGTTCGCCACTCGAAATCGGCATCCGCACCGTCGACCCTTCGACCTCGACGGGGCCCATCTCGACGCGGGCGCGGCTCACCACGCTCTCGAATGCCGGAATGATACGCTCGGCCTTGGGGTAAGCCTCGAGGCTGGCCGGCGTGCGGACATATTGCGGGTAGATGCGGTCATATGGATGAGGCGCAACCAACGGACCGAAAATGCCCGCCAGGGCCAGGATGAGCAGTACGATCGCGCTGGCGACTGCCGCTTTGTTCTTCCGCAGACGCCGCCAGGCGTCCTGCCACAACGACCGCCCGGCGATCGTGGGGCCGGCCTCGCTGAGCACTTCGCGCGCCGCGATGGTCGAATGGTCAGTCATAGCGCACCCTCGGATCGAGCAATGCGTAGAGAATGTCGACGACAAGATTGAAGACAACAACGAATACGGCAATGACGACGACCGTTCCCATCACCAGCGTATAGTCGCGCCCAAGCGCGCCCTGGACGAAATAGCGGCCGATGCCGGGTATGCCGAAGATCGTCTCGACAACCACCGAACCCGTCAGCAGCGCGGCGGCGGTCGGACCGAGATAAGAGACGACCGGCAGGATCGCCGCGCGCAGAGCATGGACTCCGACCACGATGTAGGTCGGCAGGCCGTAAGCGCGCGCGGTCCGCACATGGTCGGATCGCAGCGCCTCGATGGTGGCGCCGCGCGTCAGGCGGGCCACGATCGCGATCTGCGGCAGTGCAAGCGTCGCCACCGGAAGAATCATGTGCCGAAGCGAGCCGCCGCTCCACCCTCCCGCCGGCAGCCAGCCCAGCCAGACGCCAAAGAGCAGGCTCAGGATCGGCGCGATGACAAAGGGCGGGATGGTGATCCCGAACGTCGCGGTTCCAACGACGGCGTAGTCGATGGCGGTATTCTGCTTGAGCGCGGCCAGCGCTCCGAGGAAAGTGCCCAGCACAAGTGCGAGCGAGATCGCCGTTCCGCCGAGCAGGACCGAGACAGGCAGCCCGGTGCGGAACAGGTCGACCACGGAAAAGTCACGGCGCGTAAAGCTCGGTCCCAGGTCACCCTGAGCCAGATTCCACAAATAATGGCCGTATTGATAGAGAAGCGGCTTGTCGAGATTATATGCCCGGTTGAGGTTTTCCATGATCAGCGGGTCGAGCGGGCGTTCGAGATCGAACGGCCCGCCGGGCGCCAGGCGGATCATGAAGAATGCGATCGTGACAATGATGAAAAGCGTCGGCACCGCGCCGGCAAATCGCCTCAGCACATATGCGAACATTGGCTAACTCCGCGGGCCGTCAGATGTAACGCCCCTTGATCGTGAGGGGTTCCGGATGCGGATGGCCGAGGTTTTCGTCGACGCCAACGCGCACCGCAGCGAAGTTCCTTGCAGATATCGACCATGCCGCACGCCGGAAGCGAAGGTCCATGCGGGAGTTTTCTCCCGCATGGACGCTGCACCGCCGGGGTCAGCCTTCGATCGACAGATAGCGCGTGGCGTGGACGTCCTGGATGTTGTCCTCCCAGCCCTTCAGCTTGCTCGATACGAGCGCGCGAGAGGAGTAGTAGAGGATCGGAATGGCCGGGACTTCCTTCAGGAAGATAGCTTCGGCTTGGCTCAGGATCTTGGACCGCTCGGCCAGATCAAGGGTAGTTTCCGCCTTTTCCATCAGCGCGTCATACTCGGCATTCTCCCAACGCGGATAGTTGAAACCGAGATTGTCGCTCTCGAACAGGAACAGGAAATTCTGCGGATCGCTGTAGTCGCCGATCCAACCGGCGCGGGTGATATCGAAATCGCCGTCCTGCTTCATGTAGTCGAAATAGCCGGTTCCTTCCATTTCGAAGAGGGTGGCCGTGATGCCGATGTTCTTCAGCATGTCGGCGATCGCCGTCATGGTGTTTTTGTGGTTTTCGCTGGTGTTGTAGCGAAGCTCGATCGAAAGCTCGCCCGGCTCGACACCCGCTTCCTTTAGCAGTTCCTTGGCCTTGTCCTCGCGGTCGAGGATGTCCATGTCCTTGTATTCAAGGAATACCGGATCATTGTAGTTGCTGATGCCGGGCGGAACAATCGAATAGCCGGGCAGCATGGTTTCGCGCCAGATTTCCTTGGCGAGGAAGTCGCGATCGATAGCCATGGAAATCGCATGGCGTACGCGCGGATCGGAGAGTTTTTCCTTCTTCACCT
This sequence comes from Mesorhizobium sp. WSM2240, assembly GCF_040438645.1. Lineage (NCBI taxonomy): Bacteria > Pseudomonadati > Pseudomonadota > Alphaproteobacteria > Hyphomicrobiales > Phyllobacteriaceae > Mesorhizobium > Mesorhizobium sp. WSM2240. The sequence goes on along the minus strand of NZ_CP159253.1, from coordinate 1,516,097 downwards.
TCACCGGCAGGTAGTAGCTGCCGAGATAGGGCGCGATGTGGACCTGATCGCCCAGCTTCTCGCGCATGTAGTCCATCTGTTCAGCCGGAATATCCGAGCAGGACAAGACCTCGCCGGCCTCGAAGCGGCGCAGGCAGGCGGAACGGTCTTCGAACGGAATGAAGTTGACGACGTCGATCTTCACATTCGCCGCATCGTGGAAATGCGGGTTCTTCTTCATCACGATCTTGTCGTTCGGAGTGAACGATTCGAGCATATAGGCGCCGTTGGTCACCATGTTGCCCGGCTTGGTGAAATCGTTACCGAACTCCTCCACCGATGCCTGGTGAACGGGCAAACCGGTCTGGTGAGTCAAAAGCTCAAGGAAATAGGGTGTCGGAGCGGCGAGCGTGATCTCGAGCGTCCGGTCATCGACAGCCTTGACGCCCATCTCCTCCGGCTTCTTCTCGCCCTTGTTCACAGCTTCCGCATTGGCGATCGCGTAATGCATATTCGCATAGGGCGCGGCCACCGCGGGATCCTGGATGCGTTGGAAGCTGAACACGAAATCGCTGGCCTTGACGGGATCACCGTTCGACCATTTGGCGTCTTCGCGGAGCTTGAAGGTGTATTTCAGGCCGTCATCGGAAACTTCCCAGCTCTCGGCAACGCCCGGAACGACTTCGGCCTTGGCGTTGTAGACAACCAGCCCTTCATAGAGCTCGCGCATCAGATTGGCTTCGGCAATGGTCGAGGTCTTGTGGTGGTCGAGCGTTGTCGGATCGGTGTCGTTTCCGCGGTTGTAGATCACTTCGGACATGGCCGGCGCGATCACCGCGCCATTTACGACAAGCAGGCTCGTGGCGAACACCGTCGCCTTTAGCACATTGTGCAGCATCTTAGTCTCTCCCGTATTGCCGCGGCCCCTCAGCCTTGGCGAGCGTCGTTTTAAAGCCCTGAAGCCGAAACCATTTCGGCTTCGTCGAGCGAGCCGGCGGTCGTTGGGGCCGCCGTTCTGGTTGGTGACACTAGCACCGCAAAATCTTAATTCAACCAGCGCGTAGCTCACGTAAAGGAAGCTGCCGGGAGACGAACCCTGGGTTGAGGTTACTCCAGCCGCGCGACCAGCACGCCTAGCGGCCGCAGCGATATCCGATCGCCATCGACAGCAGCAGCCGAGCCGGGAAAATCGACAGGAGCGACCGTCCCCGCTCCGACCGGCACGCGCCACTCAGACGCAGTGCCGGCGAAGTTGAAAAGGCAAAGTAGCCGCTCATTACCCGCTTCTCGGATGAAGGCCAGCTGATCCCTCCCCGCATCGAGCAACTCGATCGAACCGACAGTCAGCGCCGGGTGCTGTTTGCGGAACGCCAGCGTCGCGCGATAGCGGGCCAGAACCGAATTCTCGTCCTGCTCCTGCATGTCGACGGCGTACGCCCGGTGAATTTCTGGAACCGGCAGCCAGGGCTTGGCCCTGGAGAAGCCGCCATTCGGCGCGTTCGAATCCCAGACCATTGGCGTCCGGCAGCCGTCCCTGCCCTTGTATCCCGGCCAGAACCGGATGCCATAGGGGTCGCGAAGGTCCTCGAAGGCAAGCTCGGCTTCCTTCAGCCCCAGTTCCTCGCCCTGGTAGACGCAGATCGAGCCGCGAAGACAGGCGAGCAGCGCGATCGAGAACCTCGCGATCACGTCGGTATCGCCGCCCGGCGGGGTCCAGCGCGTCACATGGCGGATCACGTCGTGATTGGAAAATGCCCAGCAGATCCAGCCATCGGCGACCGCCGCTTCGAACGCCTCGATGCATTTTCGCACATAGGCCGCGGAAAAGTCCGGGCCGAGCAGGTCGAACGTGTAGCACATGTGGAGCTTGTCGCCGCCCGAAGTGTAGCTTGCCACCGTCTTCAGCGAGCGTCTGCCGTCGCCCACCTCCCCCACCGAGGTTCGGTTGCCGTATTCGTCCAGCAGCGCCCGAAAGCGTTTCAGGAACTGCAGGTTCTCCGGCTGCGTCTTGTCGAAGAGGTGGTTCTGGTACTCGTATGGGTTGGTCTGTCTAGCCTTGGCCGCCCTGCTCATGCGCAATTTGGGGTTGTCGCGCAATTGTCGGTCGTGAACGTAGAAATTCACGGTATCGAGCCGAAAGCCGTCGACGCCGCGCTCGAGCCAGAAGCGCACCGTTTCGAGCAGCGCATCCTGCACCTCCGGATTGTGGAAGTTGAGGTCCGGCTGAGACGCCAGGAAATTGTGAAGATAGTACTGCTTGCGAGTAGAATCCCATTCCCAAGCCGGCCCGCCGAAGATCGACAGCCAGTTGTTCGGCGCCGTCCCGTCCGGCTTGGGATCGGCCCAGACATACCAATCGGACTTGGGGTTGCTGCGGCTGGTGCGGCTTTCGATGAACCAGGGATGTCGGTCCGACGAATGCGACAGCACCTGGTCGATGATGACCTTCAAGCCATGGCCATGCGCCGCTTCAATCAGCGCGTCGAAATCCTCGATCGTGCCGAATATAGGATCGACGGCGCAGTAGTCCGATACGTCGTAACCCATATCGGCCATGGGCGATTTGAAGAAGGGTGACAGCCAGACCGCGTCGATGCCGAGCGAGGCGATATAGGGAACGCGCTGCGCAATGCCTCTGAGGTCTCCGCTGCCGTCTCCCGTCGTATCCTGATAAGACCGCGGATAGACTTGGTAGATGGCCGAGCCACGCCACCAGTCGTCCTTGCCTATGGCCGTCATGCTTACTCCTGACCTGAACCGCTATTGCGGGCTTCCCGTTCCAGAACGAACACCACCGACCGGCCCGGTACGAAGACCGTCCAGTCATTCACCGTCGCCGGCAAATCCGGCGGGCCGCTCCAGTGCCATCCGGCTCGCGCCGGCAAAGAGAAATCGGCAGGCTCCAGCGAACCGTTGAAGAGCGCCGCGAACCGGCCGCCATTCCCGCCGCCGAGGACCATGGCCAGCCGCCGTCGTTCAGGATCATTCCAGTCGCGTTCGTTGAGCGGCTGCCCGGTTTCGCCCAGCCATTCGACATCGCGGATGCCGGCCTGCGCATCACCGGAGAGGAAACCCACCTCCCCCAGCGCGGCCACATCCTTGCGCATCGCCGACAGCGCGGCCACATGGTCTTCGATCTGCCTGTCCCGCCCGCCCCAGTCCAGCCAGGTGATTTCGTTGTCCTGCGCGTAGGCGTTGTTGTTGCCGCGCTGCGTCCGCCCGAACTCGTCGCCAGCCGTCAGCATGATCGTGCCACGCGAGGCAAACAGCGTCGACAGCATAGCCATGACATCGCGCCGCCGCCGCGCCTCGATATCGGGATCGTCGGTCTCGCCCTCGGCGCCATTGTTCCACGACAGGTTTTCGTTGTGACCGTCGCGGTTCTGTTCGCCGTTGGCTGCATTGTGCTTGCGCTCGTAGCGGACGATGTCGGCCAGCGTCATACCGTCATGCGCGGCGATGAAGTTCACGCTTCGCGTCCGAGCCACACCCTCGCCGGCGAAGACGTCGGATGACCCGGCAAGCCGCGTCGCCAGCGTACCAATCATGCCGCGGTCGCCACGCCAGAACCACCTGACGTCGTCCCGATACTTGTCGTTCCATTCGAGAAAGGGGGCCGGGAAATTGCCTAGCTGATAGCCGCCGGGGCCGATATCCCATGGCTCGGCGATGAGGATTCTGTCTTGCAGAACCGGGTCATTTTTTATCTCCGCAAGGAGCGGAGCATTCGGGTCGAACCCTTCGCCGGAGCGTCCCAGAACCGTGGCGAGATCGAAGCGGAACCCATCGACGCCGGCATGGCGGACGAAATGTCGAAGCGTATCCAGAACGAGCCGCCGCACCGCCGGATGATCGCAGGCGAGCGTGTTGCCTGTGCCGGTATCGTTGACGAGCTTTCCGGGGTCACCCGGCTGGTGGCGATAGTAGGCCTGGTTGTCCAATCCGCGCAGCGACAGCGTCGGGCCAAGCTCGTCGCTCTCGCCGGTATGGTTGAAGACGAGGTCCAGGATGACGCCGATGCCCGCGTCGCGCAGCGCCGCTACCGTGTCACGCAATTCGGCGATGCCACCGGGCGCGAGCCGCGGGTCGAGCGCCATGAACGAGACCGGATTGTATCCCCACGCATTGCGCAGGCCGAGCGGCGGCAGATGCCGCTCGTCGATCCAGGCCACCACCGGCATCAGTTCGACGGCGGACACGCCGAGCTTGAGCAGATGCTCGATGACAGCGGGATGGGCGAGTGCGGCGATCGTGCCGCGCTGCGCCTCGGGCACGTCGGGGTGAAGCTTGCTGAAGGCTCGAACCGCGACCTCGTAGATGAGCCCGCCCGGATTGAACAAGGGCGGCTTCGCCGCTACCGGATGCGGCAATTCGAGGACCACGGCCTTCGACATCAGCGGCGCGGTGTCGATCTTCTCACCGCGCCCGGCCGAAAGACGCTGGTCGAACGCATACGGCCGGTCGATGGCCAGCGCATACGGGTCCATCAGCAGCTTTGCCGGGTCGAACCACAGCCCGCGTTCAGGCGCATATTCACCGTCGGCGCGGAAGCCGTAGCGTGTTCCGGTATTCAGGCCGGGCACCGTAAGCGCGAAAATATTGTCGCCCTCCGGCACAAGTTCGAGCCGATCGGTTTCGCAGTCGCCTGTTTCGTCAAAGATCGAAACCCACAGCCGCTCGGCAGCGCTGGACCAGACGGAGAAGCGGATGCCGTCCCGCACAGGAACGCCGCCCAAACCGGGTCTTTGGGTAGAGTTGGCTGGGTTCATCGGGCGATTGGATGCACCGGGGCCTTCATGACCTGTATCACGTAATGACGCTCGGCTTGTCCCGCCCCGTGTGGCGGCGGATGCCGGCAATCTCGTCCGCCGCCAGTATCAAGTCGGAGAGCGCTTCCTGCGTGTCGAGATCGTGGCGGGTCGGATCAGGCTCGTAGCGTTCAACGTAGAGCCTGAGCGTGGCGCCGGAAGTGCCGGTGCCGGACAGCCGGAAAACGGCGCGCGAGCCGCCCTCGAACATGATCCGGATTCCCTGGTTCTTGCTCACCGAGCCATCGACCGGGTCGTGGTAGGCGAAATCGTCCGCGGCCTCGATGGTCATGCCGCGGATCGCCGTTCCGGGCAGCGCCGCCAGCCTGTCACGCAGTTCGGTCATTAGCCGGTTGGCTGCTTCCGTCTCGACCTCTTCGTAATCGTGCCGCGAATAATAGTTCCGGCCATAGGTCACCCAGTGCTTGATGACGATATCGCGGGCGCTCTCGCCGCGCGCTGCCAGTATGTTCAGCCACAGCAGCACGGCCCAGAGTCCGTCCTTCTCGCGGACATGGTCGGAGCCGGTGCCCGCACTTTCCTCGCCGCAGATCGTCGCCATGCCCGCGTCCAGCAAATTGCCGAAGAACTTCCATCCGGTCGGCGTCTCGTATATGCCGATGCCGAGCTTTTCGGCGACGCGGTCGGCCGCGCCGCTGGTCGGCATGGAACGGGCGATGCCCTTCAGCCCAGCCTTGTAGCCCGGCGCCAGATGCGCGTTCGCGGCGAGCATCGCCAGCGAGTCCGACGGCGTGATGAAAATGCGCCGGCCGATGACCAGGTTGCGATCGCCATCGCCGTCCGATGCCGCACCGAAATCAGGCGCATCGTCACCCATCATCTCGTCGTAAAGCGCCTTGGCATGGACCAGGTTCGGGTCGGGGTGGTGGCCGCCGAAATCTGGCAGCGGCACGAAGTTGCGCGCTGTTCCATCCGGCGCGCCGAGCCGCTTCTCGAGGATTTCCTTCGCATAGGGGCCGGTCACCGCGTGCATGGCGTCGAATGCCATGCGGAAGCCCCCCTTGAACATTTTTCGGATCGCGTCGAAGTCGAACAGCGTCTCCATCAGTTCGGCATAATCCGCGACCGGATCGACCACCTCCACTTTCATGCCGCCGGCTTCGACAGAGCCGAGGCGGTCGAGGTCGACGGGGCCGATGTCGGCGATCACGAAGCGCGAAATCGTCTTGGAGCGCTCGAAGATGGCATCGGTAAGCCTTTCCGGCGCCGGGCCGCCATTGCCGGCATTGTACTTTATGCCGAAATCCTCATGCGGGCCGCCGGGATTGTGGCTTGCCGAGAGAATCAGGCCGCCGAATGCCTTGTATTTGCGGATAATGTGCGATGCGGCCGGCGTCGACAGGATACCGCCCTGCCCGACGATCACGCGGCCGAAGCCATTGCCCGCAGCCATGGCAATGGCCGTCTGGATGACCTCGCGGTTGAAGTAGCGACCGTCGCCGCCGATTACCAGCGTCTGGCCCTGAAAGTCTTCGAGGGAATCGAAAACCGACTGGATGAAATTCTCGGCATAATGTTCCTGCTGGAAAACCGGCACTTTCTTGCGCAAGCCGGAGGTGCCCGGCTTCTGGTCGCTGAACGGTTTGGTTTCGACTGTTCTTGTCATCCGCCAGGCTGCCCTTTCGCTATCAAGGATGTGTAGAGCTGAACGTATTTTTGGGCGCTGCGATCCCATGAAACGTCCGACTTCATGCCCTGTTTCTGTATCGCTGCCCACACGGCGGGATCGGCATGCGCCGAGATCATCCGCCTCATCGTGTGGCCGAATGCGGCCGCGCTTTCGGGCGCGAACTGGAATCCGGTTGCCACACCGGCGGCGACGGCAGCCTCATTGGCATCGATCACCGTGTCGGCCAGCCCGCCGGTGCGGGCGACGATAGGAACGCAGCCGTAGCGCAGCCCGTAGAGCTGCGTCAGCCCGCAAGGCTCGAAGCGAGACGGTATGACGATGGCGTCGCAGCCGCCCTGCATCATGTGCGACAGCGCCTCGTCGTAGCCGATCACGACGCCGACGCGACCGCGATGCCGTGCCGCGCCGGCCAGCAGCGCGCCTTCCAGACCCTGGTCGCCGGAGCCTAGCACCGCGAGCCTCGCGCCGGCCGCGACGAGGTCGTCGAGCGACCCGGCCAGGATGTCGATGCCCTTCTGCCAGGTCAGCCGGCTGACGACACAGACGATCGGGCTATCGTCGGAAACCAGATTGAAGCGTTCTTCGACAGCTTTGCGGTTGGCCTTCCGCGCCTTGAGCGATTTCGACGAATAGTTCGCCACAAGGTGCGGATCAGTCGCTGGATTCCAGATTCCGGTGTCGATCCCGTTGACGATGCCGTGTAGGTCGCCTGCGCGCAGATTGAGGAGACCGTCGAGCCCCATGCCGAAGGCGGGCGTACGGATTTCCTGCGCGTAGGTGGGGCTAACCGTGGTGATCGCGGTCGCGGCTTGCAGGCCGGCCTTCAGGAAGCCGACGCCGCCATAATATTCAACGCCGTCAAGCGCCATGGCCGATGCGGGCAATCCCAACTCCGGAAATATCGCGGCGGCGAACTGCCCCTGAAAGGCCAGATTATGGACGGTGACTACGGACGGAACGGTGTTGGCCTTTCCGTAGCGCATATAGGCGAGCGTCATCGCCGACTGCCAGTCATGGACATGGACGAGGTCTGGCGCATAGCCGGAAATCGCGCCGCCCGCTATGTCCGCGCCGGCCTGGCTGAGTGCGGCGAACCGCCGCCAATTGTCGGGCCAGTCGGCCCCGGTCGCGTCGCCGTAAGGTCCCCCCGCGCGGTCGAACAAATGCGGCGCGTCGAGCACGAACAGGTCAAGGCCCGAGATGCTGGCGGCATGGACCGACGTCTTGCCGCCCTGCAGGCTTGAATACTGATACAGCGCCTTCTTCTTTCTGAAAGCGCTCATCACCGTCGGGTAGCCCGGAACGAGCGTTCGCGTCGTCACGCCCTGCCCGGCCAGCGCCACCGGAAGAGCACCGGCAACGTCGGCCAGCCCGCCGGACTTGATCAGCGGAAATATCTCCGGCGTGACGGCAAGAACCTGCATCGTCAGGCGTCCAGCCGCTCAATCATCTCCTGCGTGATCAGGCAAATGCCTTTCTCCGAAACCCGGAAGCGGCTGGCGTCGAGAACCGGATCCTCGCCGACCACCAGCCCTTCGGGGATTTTCACGCCATGGTCGATGACGACTCGCCGAAGGCGTGCGCTGCGCCCAACGTGGCAGTCCGGCAGCATGACCACGTCCTCGAGCGTCGAGTAGGAATTTATGCGGGCGCCGGTAAAAATCAGGCTTCGCCTGAGAGATGCGCCGGAAACGATGCAGTCGCCCGCAACGAGCGAGGATATCGCCTCGCCGCGCCTGCCATCCTCGTCATGGACGAACTTTGCCGGCGGCTTCAGTTCGGCATAGGTCCAGATCGGCCAATCGCGATCGTAGAGGTCCAGTTCCGGCGTAATATCGGTCAGGTCGATATTCGCCTCCCAATAGGCGTCAACCGTCCCCACGTCCCGCCAATACGCCTCGTTTTCAGCGCTTGAACGCACGCATGACTTGGCGAAGCGGTGCGCGATAGCCTTACCGTTCTTGACGATGTAGGGAATGATGTCCTTGCCGAAATCGCGGCTGGAATCCGGTTCGGCGGCGTCGCGGCGCAACTGATCCATCAGAAACTTCGTCCGGAACACGTAAATGCCCATGGAAGCAAGCGCACAATCGGGCTTGTCTGGAATGCCGGGCGGGTCGGCGGGCTTTTCGATGAAGGAGATGATGTTGTCCTTCTTGTCGACATGCATCACGCCGAAGCCTGTCGCCTCCATGCGCGGCACTTCCAGGCAACCAACGGTCACGTCCGCGTCGGCCTCGCAATGCTGCCGCAGCATCAACTCGTAATCCATCTTGTAGATGTGGTCGCCGGCCAGAATCACCATGTATTCCGGGCCGTAGCTCTCGATTATGTCGATGTTCTGGTAAACCGCGTCGGCGGTGCCCTCATACCACTGCGTCTCGGATACACGCTGGCTCGCCGGCAGTATGTCGAAGCTCTCGTTGCGCTCCGGCCGCAGGAAATTCCAGCCGCGCTGCAGATGGCGTATCAGCGAATGCGCCTTGTATTGCGTCGCCACGCCGAGGCGGCGAATGCCGGAATTCAGGGCATTGGAAAGGGCGAAATCGATGATGCGGGTCTTGCCGCCGAAATAGACGGCGGGTTTGGCGCGCCGGTCGGTCAGTTCCTTCAGGCGGCTGCCCCGCCCGCCCGCCAGCACATAAGCCATGGCGTCGCGCGCCAGCGGCTGATTTCTTTTCATATCCACCATAGCACCCTCCCAAATACTCATTCCGGCATGCACTCGAGCATGATCGTGGCCAGCGGCGGCAGAAGCATCGTGGCCGAAACTTCTCCTCCTGCTTCCTTCATCGCCACTACCACGCCCGCATTGCCCTTGCCCGACCCGCCATAGTAGGTCGCGTCGGTATTCATGACCTCTCGCCACCGCCCGGCGGCCGGCAGCGGGATACGATAGTTTTCGCGCGGCACGGGCGTGAAATTCGAGATGATGGCAACCGGATTGCCGCCTGCCGTCGTGCGCAGCCAGGCAAATACCGAGTTCTGGCTATCGTCGACCACAAGCCAGGAAAAGCCCTCCGGCTCACAATCGCGCGCATGAAGAGCCGGGCGCGAGCGGTAGAGATAGTTGAGATCGCGCACCAGCTGCCGCACGCCGCGATGCGGCGCATAGTCGAGCAGATGCCAGTCGAGCTGCTTGGCTTCACTCCACTCGTCACGCTGGGCGAACTCCTGGCCCATGAACAGAAGCTTCTTGCCGGGATAGCCCCACATGAAGGCGTAGTAGGCGCGCAGCGTCGCGAACTTCTGCCAGTCGTCGCCTGCCATCTTGGTGAGCAGCGAGCCTTTGCCGTGCACCACCTCGTCGTGCGAGAGCGGCAGTACGAAATTCTCGCTGAAGGCATAGACCAGGCCGAAGGTGATCTCGCCATGATGGTGCTTGCGGTGGATCGGCTCCTTCGACAGGTATTCCAGCGTGTCGTTCATGAAGCCCATGTTCCACTTGAAGCCGAAGCCCAATCCGCCCTCATGCACAGGCTGCGACACCTTCGGCCACGACGTGGACTCTTCGGCGACCGTGATAACGCCGGGATGGGCACCATAGACGGCGATATTCATCTTCTGCAGAAACTTCACGGCTTCGAGGTTCTCGCGCCCGCCAAGCTCGTTGGGAATCCACTCCCCCGCCTTGCGCGAATAGTCGAGGTAGAGCATCGAGGCGACCGCATCGACGCGCAGGCCGTCCAGATGGTATTTCTCGGCCCAGAACAGCGCGTTGTTGACGAGAAACGACACGACCTCACGGCGGCCGAAATTGTAGATCGCGGTGTTCCAGTCGGGATGAAATCCCTTGCGGGGGTCGGCGTGCTCGTAGAGCGCGGTGCCGTCGAACCAGATCAGGCCGTGCTCGTCGACCGGGAAATGCGCCGGCACCCAATCGAGGATGACGCCGACGCCCGCCCGATGCGCGCCGTCGACAAAGCGCGCAAAGCCTTCCGGCTCGCCGAACCGCGCCGTCGGCGCATAAAGTCCGGTCGTCTGATAGCCCCATGACGGATCGTAGGGATGCTCGGTTATCGGCATGAACTCGATATGGGTAAAGCCGGTATCGACGACATAAGGGATAAGCCGGTCGGCGAGTTCGTCCCACGACAGGAAGGAGCCGTCCGGATGGCGTTGCCACGAGCCGGCGTGGACCTCGTAGACTGAGATGGGCTCGCGACGGATGTCCGTGTTTTGCCAGAAGGCCTTGTGCGCTTCGTCGCCCCATTCGTGCTGAAGCGGCGCGGTGGTCACCGAAGCCGTCGCCGGCCGCAGTTCGGAGCGGAAAGCGAACGGATCGGCCTTCAAGGGCAGTTTTTCTCCCGTCGGCCCGATGATCTCATATTTGTAGGGCCGGCCTTCGCCGAGATCAGGAACAAACACCTCCCAGATGCCGGTATCGATGCGGCGGCGCATGGAATGGCGGCGCCCGTCCCATTCGTTGAAATCGCCGACAACCGAGACGCGTTGGGCATTGGGCGCCCACACCGCGAAATGCACTCCTGATGCGCCTTCATGCGAAATCAGATGCGCGCCGAGCTTGTCGAAAAGCCTGAGATGCGAGCCCTCGGCGATGAAATAATCGTCCATAGGCCCGAGAACCGGCCCAAACGAATAGGGGTCGGTCAGCCGCCATTCTCCACCGGCGTTCCTCGCCAGATATCTTAGCGGCTGGCGTTTTCGGATGGTCAGCTTGCCTTCAAAGAATCCCGCGTCGTGGACACGCGCAAGCTCCCCTGCCTTCTTGCCCTGAAGCGTGAAGGCGGTCACGAGTTCCGCGTGCGGCACAAAACAGCGCGCCACCAGCCTGCCGTCTGCTTCGTGAACTCCCAGGACCGAAAACGGGTCGCCATGCCGGCCCGAAACAATCGCCTCGACATCGCTGCGCGTGGTGAGACCGGTCAGCTCTTTGGTCGCGGCGGTCGCACGCGGCTTCTTCATGGTCGGCGCCCCTCCTCAGGCTTCCGCTACGGTCAGAAATTCATATCATGCCGGGACGTTCCAGATTTCGTTGGCATATTGGCGAATGGTGCGGTCCGAAGAAAACCATCCCGTCCGAGCGACGTTGCGGATTGTCCTGGCATACCAGTCGGGGCTGTTGCGCCAGACGGCATCTACCTGGCGCTGCGCGTCGGCATAGGCGTCGAAATCGGCCGCGACCATGAACCAGTCGTGCTGATAGAGACCGTCCATCAGTTCCCGGTAGCGATTGCGGTCGTCCGGTGAAAACACGCCCGACGAGATCGCCGCCAGCGCCTGCGACAGCTCGGGCGATCCTTCGATGACGGTACGCGGCGCATAGCCGTTGCTGCGCCGCTCGGCGACTTCGTCGGCGGTCAGGCCGAAGATAAAGATGTTGTTGTCGCCGACGCATTCCTTGATCTCGACATTCGCCCCGTCGAGCGTGCCGATCGTCAAGGCGCCGTTCAGCGCGAATTTCATGTTGCCGGTGCCCGAAGCCTCCATACCAGCGGTCGAGATCTGCTCGGAGAGGTCGGCGGCCGGCACCATGATCTCGGCCGTGCTGACATTGTAGTTCGGCACGAACACCACCTTCAGCAGCCCCCGCACCGCCGGATCGCGGTTGATCACCCTGGCCACGTCATTGGCGAGTTTGATGATCAGCTTGGCGTTGTGATAGCTGGGCGCGGCCTTGCCACCGAAGAATTTTACCCGCGGCATCCAGTCCCGTTCGGGATGCGAACGGATCTGGTCGTAGAGCGCCACCGCCTCGACGATGTTCAGGAGCTGGCGCTTGTATTCGTGGATACGCTTGATCTGGATGTCGAACAGCGCCGACGGATCGACCCTGATGCCCTGACGCTCCATGACCATCGCCGCCAGCCGCTCCTTATTGGCGCGCTTTACCGACGCGAACTGCTCGCGGAACGAGGCGTCTTCGGCGAACCCGTCCAGTTCTTTCAGCGCGTCGATGTCATCCAGGAAGCGATCACCGATCGCCTCGCGGATGAGTGTCGTCAGCCCCGGATTGCTCTGGAACAGCCAGCGACGCGACGTGATGCCATTGGTCTTGTTGTTGATCCGGTCGGGATAGAGCCTGTGCAGATCGGCGAACACCGTTTCCTTCATCAATTCGGTGTGTAAAGCCGAAACGCCGTTGATCGAGTGCGAACCGGCAAAGGCCAGATTGCCCATGCGGACACGGCGCTCGCCATTCTCCTGGATCAGCGAGATGTGGCTGATCTCTTCGCCGCTGAACCGATCCGAGGCACGCGCCTCGAGCAGAAGCTCGGCGTTGATCGCGTAGATAATCTGCATGTGACGCGGCAGCAGCCGCTCGAACAGCGGCACCGCCCAGCTTTCCAGCGCCTCGGGCAAAAGCGTGTGGTTCGTATAGGCGAAAGTCCGCTTGCTGATGTCCCAGGCGGTGTCGAAATCGAGCAGATGCACGTCCATCAGGAGCCGCATCAGTTCAGCCACGGCTATGGCCGGGTGAGTGTCGTTCAGGTGAATCGCCGCCTTGTCGGGAAGCGACAGCAGGTCGCCATATTGGCTGAGATGGCGCTGGATGATGTCCTGCAGGGACGCGGTGGAGAAGAAATACTCCTGCCTCAGCCGCAGCTCCTGGCCGGCTTCGCTCGAATCGGCGGGATAAAGCACCCGCGACAGCGCATCGGCCTTGTTGCTCTCGCGCAGCGCTCCGATATGATCGCCGGCGTTGAAGGCGTCGAGCAGGATCGGATCGATCGGCATGCCCGACCATAGCCGCAGCGTGTTAACGCGGGCGCCGCGCCAGCCGACGACGGGCGTGTCGTAGGCGACGGCCAGCAGCCGGTCGTGCGGCTTCCAGACGTGGCGCTCCAGGCGTCCGTCCTTACCGGCGACAGATTCGACCGTCCCGCCAAAGCCTACCTCGAACGTCCGCTCCCTACGCTCGAACTCCCATGGATTGCCGTGATCGAGCCAGGTTTCAGGCAGTTCGACCTGCCAGCCGTCGTGGATTTCCTGACGGAACATGCCATTGGCGTAACGAATGCCATAGCCATGTGCCGGCACGCCGACGGTCGCCATGCTTTCCATGAAGCAGGCGGCAAGCCGTCCCAGGCCGCCATTGCCGAGTGCGGCATCGGGCTCCAGCGCGGCAATCACGTCCAGGTCGACGCCTAGGGTGGCGAGCGCCTCGCGCATTGCGTCCATTACGCCCAGATTGGAGAACGCATCCCGCATAAGCCGGCCGATCAGGAATTCCAGGGACAGATAATAGACACGCTTGGCGCCGGCTTCGTACGCCTCCTTGGTGGATTCATGCCAGCGGTCGACGATGCGATCTCGCACGACCTTGATCGAAGCGGTCAGCCAGTCTTCGCGAGTTGCGACCGCCGCGTCCTTGCCGACCCTGTATTTCAGGGCTTCGAGGATTTCGGCAGCGAGTGCTTTGGGATCGGAGTTTGTCAAATTCAGCCGTGGGAGTTCGGTTGTCTTTACAAGCGTCATATCGCCTCTTGAGCGTTTTCGAATTGGAGCCTCGTCAAGCGGCGTGGCTCCAGATTCCTCCCGTTTTCATGCTATCCGATCCCGCGGCAAGTACAATCGGTTAAACGCCGCAGGCAATTGGCGCATTGTGGCTATGCGGCCATAGCCTGTTCCGGCGCCTTCTTGGCGCCCGTCATAAACGCCACAGCATCCGACATCGTGTATTCCTTCGGGTCGATGACCGTCAGGCGGCGGCCGAGCCGGTGGATATGGATGCGGTCGGCAACCTCGAAAACATGCGGCATGTTGTGAGAGATCAGAACGATCGGCAGCCCGCGTTTCTTCACGTCCAGAATGAGTTCCAGAACGCGGCGCGACTCCTTGACTCCAAGAGCGGCCGTCGGCTCGTCCATGATGACAACCTTCGAGCCGAATGCCGCCGCCCGCGCGACCGCGACGCCCTGGCGCTGTCCTCCCGAAAGCGTTTCGACGGCCTGGCCGATGTTCTGGATGGTCATCAGCCCGAGTTCCGTCAGCTTCTCCCGGGCGCGCTTTTCCATGGCCGGCCGGTCCAGCATCCTGAACCACTGGCCGAGAAAGCCGGGCTTGCGGATCTCGCGTCCAAGAAACATGTTGTCGGCGATCGACAGCGCCGGCGACAAAGCGAGATTCTGATAGACCGTCTCGATGCCGGCGTCGCGTGCTTCCATCGGCGACCTGAAATTGATCACCTCGCCGTTCAGGCGAATCTCGCCCTCGTCGGGATGAGTCGCTCCGGAGATCGCCTTGATCAGCGAGGACTTTCCGGCTCCGTTGTCGCCGATCACGGCCAGGATTTCTCCCGGATAGAGATCGAAATCGGCGTGATCCAGCGCAGTAACGCGGCCGTAGCGCTTGACGAGACTGCGGGCAGTGAGGATGGGTTCCTGAGACATTATCCGGCAACCTTTCTGATCCACTGGTCGATCGCAACAGCGACGATGATGAGCAAACCGATAAGAAGGTAGGTCCATTGCGGATCTGTACCGATCAGCCTCAGACCGAGTGAGAAGACGCCGACGATCAGCGCACCGAAGATCATACCGAGGATCGATCCGCGTCCGCCGAACAGCGAGATGCCGCCGATGACCACCGCGGTAATGGATTCGATATTGGCGAACTGACCCGAGGTTGGCGAAACCGAACCGAGGCGGCCGATCAGCACCCAGCCGGCAAGCGCGCATATCAAGCCGGACAGGACATAAACTTGCACCAGCGTGCCCTTGACCCGAACACCGGAGAGCTTGGCCGCCTCGGGATCGTCGCCAACAGCATAGACATGGCGTCCCCACGCGGTGTGGTTCAGGATATACCAGAGCACCGCGACCAACAGCACCATGACGATAACGCCAAAGGTGAAGACCGCGCCGCCCAGGCGGAAGGTGTCGCCGAATATTTTGAGCAGCGGCGCCTGGGCGTCGATGTCCTGCGAGCGTATCGTCTCGTTGGCTGAATAGAGAAAGTTGGCTGCAAGGAATATCTGCCAGGTGCCTAGCGTCACGATGAACGGTGGCAGCTTCATGTGAGCCACCAGCGCACCGTTGATCCAGCCGCAGAGCCCGCCCACGGCAAAGCCGGAGAGGATTGCTACCGGCACGGGAAGGCCATAACGGAATGTGAACTGCCCCATCACGACGGACGACAGGACCATGATCGCACCGACGGAAAGGTCGATACCGGCGGTGAGGATCACCAGCGTTTGCGCCGCACCGATGATGCCGGTGATGGCCACCTGCTGGAGGATCAGCGTCATCGTGAACGCCGAGAAGAACTTGCCTCCGATGGCAATTCCAAAACCCAAGATCGAAAGCAGTAGCACGATCAGCGGAACCGCTGCCGGATTTGAATGAAGGAAATGCTGGGCGCGCTCTACTGGCGTCCTGGATTGAGTGTCGAAGTTGGCGACCGAAGTATCGCTGCCCGACAACACCTTCTCAAATTCCTGCGGTTGTTTCCCGCCTGCCGCGGTGGCGTCGCTCATGGCTGTACTCCTCCCGAAATGCTTTGTGCAAGGGCGGTCCGGAGACCGCCCCCACCGAAACTATTGACGTCACGTCAACAGATCAAATCAACCCCAGCACTTCGCCAGACCTTCCTTGGTGTCGATGGATTCCACACCCACAGCCGGCTTGTCGGTGACTAGCGTCACTCCGGTATCGAAGAAGTCCTTACCTTCGGTCGGTGCAGGCTTTTCGCCGGTGTCGGCGAACTTCTTGATCGCCTCGATACCCATGGAGGCCATTAACAGCGGGTACTGCTGCGAGGTTGCGCCGATAACACCCGCCTCGACGTTCTTCACGCCCGGGCAGCCGCCATCGACCGAAACGATCAGCACGTTCGATTCCATACCGACCGACTTTAACGCCTCGTAGGCGCCTGCCGCCGACGGTTCATTGATCGTGTAGACGACGTTGATGCCCGGATCCTTCTGGAGGCAGTTCTCCATTGCCTTGCGGCCACCTTCCTCATTGCCATTGGTGACGTCATGGCAGACGTTGCGTGGATCGTCTTCGTCGCCGATCTTGTTCACATCCTTGGTGTCGATGCCGAAGCCGGTCATAAATCCTTGGTCACGAAGAACGTCGACGGTCGGCTGGCTCGGAGTGAGATCCATGTAGGCGATCTTGGCATCCTTGGCCGCGTCGCCGAGCGTAGCCTTCGCCCAGGAACCGATCAGTTCGCCCGCCTTGAAATTGTCGGTGGCGAACGTAGCGTCGGCAGCGTCGATCGGTTCGAGCGGCGTGTCGAGCGCGATTACCAGAATGCCGGCGTCGCGGGCTTTCTTGACGGAATCCACGATCGCCTTTGTATCGGAAGGCACGAGCAGGATGCCCTTGGCGCCGTCGGCAATGCACGACTCAATCGCGGCGACCTGACTTTCATTGTCGCCGTCGATCTTGCCGGCGTAAGCCTTCAAGGTGACGCCGAGTTCCTGCGCCTTCGCAGTGGCGCCTTCCTTCATTTTGACGAAGAACGGATTGGTGTCGGTCTTGGTGATGAGGCAGGCGCTGATATCGGCCGCGGAAGCGGCAGGCGCGAAAGCCAGAAGAGCGGCAGCGGCCGCGCCGAAAACGGTGGATTTCAGAATTGCATTCTTGGTCACGGTATCCTCCCAGTGAAACACGACCGATGCCGGAAAGCCGGCATCCTACAGACGTCGAGACGCTGTCGCCTCGGCAATCTTGCATGAGAAAACAGCAGCCCAATTGGTTTGTCAATAATTAAATCACTCTTATTTATTATTGACAGGCCGAGGGTTACTGGCCATTCTCGCGGAAAAGGCTGGAACCAGCAATCGGGAGGAATAAGTGCAATCCGGCGATCTCAGGCACGGTTCGCGCGAACTGGGGGAGAGCCGGTTTCATCATGGCACGAACCAGAGCGGAATGAGGGACCACAACGAAAGGCTCGTGCTCTCGCTCGTACGCCGCCACGGCAGTCTGGCCAAGTCCGATATCGCGCGCATGACCAGGCTTTCCGCGCAGACTGTCTCCGTCATCATGCGCGAACTCGAGCAGGACGGGCTGCTCCTGCGCGAAGAGCCGGTGCGTGGAAAGATCGGCCAACCATCGATCCCGATGTCGCTTAATCCCGAAGGGGCCTATTTCCTCGGGCTGAAGATCGGCCGGCGCAGCGCCGAACTCGTCCTGATCGATTTCCTCGGCAAAGTCCGCGCGATGCTCCAGCATTCCTATCACTTCCCAGCGCCCGAGGAGACGATCGAGTTCGTCAAATCCGGCATTACGGAGCTGCGCGCCGGCCTCGACGAAGAGCAGGACAGGCGCATCGCCGGCTTGGGTATCGCCATGCCTTTCGAACTCTGGAGCTGGGCCGAGACTGCCGGCGCTCCGGCCGAGATCATGGACCAATGGCGGCACCTCGACATACGCGAGCGCATCGGGCAGCAGTGCAACTTTCCCGTTTATCTGCAAAATGATGCGACATCGGCGTGCGGCGCCGAATTGGTGTTCGGCCAGAGCGGACCGCTGCGCGATTTCATCTATTTCTACATCGGCGCTTTTGCCGGCGGCGGTTTGGTCCTGAGCGGCAGGCTCTATAGCGGTCCCAGCGGCAATGCCGGAGCACTTGGTTCGATGCCTGTGCCGGGCCCCAATGGCCGCCCGATCCAGCTGATCGATGTGGCGTCCATCGCCATCCTCGAAAGGACGCTCAACGGTAAGGGCGTCGACGCTTCGTATCTGTGGACCTCTCCGGACGACTGGGGAGACATCGGCGCGGATCTGAATAGCTGGATAGAAACCGCGGCCGATGCGCTGGCCTACGCCATCGTCGCGGCCTCCGCCGTGATCGATTTCGAAGCTGCAATCATCGACGGGTGGATGCCGACGGAGGTGCGCAAGCGGTTGGTCGAAGCGGTCAAGACGTCGTTGCATAAGATCGATGTCGAAGGCCTGACCGTCCCGCTCGTGCGAGAGGGTACGGTCGGCATACATGCTCGTGCGCTCGGCGGTGCAAGCCTGCCATTGTCGGAGCGCTTCCTCATCGGCGACACGCGGCTTTCCTGAGGCAGCGCAGATGCTGCCCGGATCGCCCGTGCTGGCCGGTTGCTGGTTCACCTCGCCAGACGCTATTGCTTTCGGTGCCTGAACCGGGCACGTAAACATCGGAGTCGGAAATCATGATCCTGTGCTGCGGAGAAGCGCTCATCGACATGCTGCCGCGCGAAAGCACTTCTGGCGAAGCCGCATTCGCGCCCTATGCTGGTGGCGCCATTTTCAACACCGCGATCGCGCTCGGCCGGCTCGGCGTGCCGGTGGAGTTCTTCTCCGGCCTGTCGTCCGACCTGTTCGGCCAGCAGATACACGAGGTGCTGGCTTCAAGTAATGCCGGCTCCCGCTACGCGGACGTTTCGGCGCGGCCGACCACGCTGGCGTTCGTGCGGCTGACCGACGGCCACGCCACATACACGTTTTATGACGAGAACACCGCCGGCCGCATGCTGACGGAGACCGACTTGCCGCTTCTCGGCGATGACGTCGAGGCGATGCTATTCGGCGCCATCAGCCTGATCCCGGAACCATGCGGCTCGGCCTATGAGGCGCTGATGAAGCGGGAAGCCGACCGCCGCGTGACGATGCTCGATCCCAATATTCGGCCAGGCTTCATCCCCGACAAGGACAAGCATAATGACCGCATCCGCCGGATGATGGCCTTGGCAGATATCGTGAAACTTTCCGACGAGGATCTCGCCTGGTTCGGAAATGACGGTCCCGAGGAGGACCAGGTGCGCAAGTGGCTGGAGAGCGGCCCCAAGCTCATCGTCGTGACCCATGGCAGCAAGGGTGCTGTGGGATACACGAAGCGCCACACCGTTTCAGTGATGCCCGAACGTGTCACGGTCGTCGATACTGTCGGCGCGGGAGACACCTTCAACGCCGGCATGCTCGCGTCGCTGCACGACGGCGGCCTGCTGTCGAAAACAGCTTTGGAAGAGCTTTCCGAACACGCCATCCGCGACGCGCTCGCGCTCGGAGCAAAGGCTGCGGCCATAACCGTCTCGCGCGCCGGCGCAAATCCGCCCTGGCGGCATGAAATCGCCTGAAGCGCCTGAATCGTCGAAGTGTGCATCACTTTATGTTTCCGGAGGGTTCCGTAAACGTTAGCCTCGGCGCCGGCATGGCTCGAAATGCCCCGGATTCCGTGCATTTTCTGGCTAAAGACGGAAAACAGCCGGTAACGCGCGACGCAGCGCCGCGGCAATGCAGCCCCGCCCTGCGCTTTCTTGGCCAAATCAACTCATGCTATCAGCGCGCAACATCTGACAGGGCACGTTTTCGGAGCAGGCATGCAGTTTATCGACCTCGGCGCGCAGCGCGAAAGAATTCGGGACCGGCTGAAGGCGGCAATCGATCGCGTGGTCGATGACGGCCGCTACATCCTTGGGCCGGAGGTCACCGAGTTCGAGAACCAGCTCGCGGCCTATGTCGGTGTCAAGCACGCGGTCGCCTGCGCCAACGGCACCGACGCACTGCTTTTGCCACTCTACGCCTCAGGCATCGGACCTGGCGACGCGGTGTTCGTGCCGAGCTTCACATTCGCCGCGACGGCGGAGGTCGTTGCGCTCGCCAAGGCCGAGCCGGTGTTCGTCGACGTCGACCCGGACACTTACAATATCGACATCGCCAGCCTCGAAGCCGCGATCGCCATGGTCAAGAAAGAGGGACGGCTGAAGCCAAGGGCGATCATCCCGGTCGATCTGTTCGGGCTCGGCGCCGACTATGCGGCTATTTCGGAGATCGCAGAGCGCGAAAACCTGCTGGTCATCGAGGACGCCGCGCAAGCGATCGGCGGCTCGACCCAAGGCCGGATGTGCGGTTCCTTCGGGAGCGTCGGCGCGACGAGCTTCTATCCGGCCAAGCCGCTCGGCTGCTACGGCGACGGCGGGGCGATGTTCACCAATGACGACGAGATGGCGGCAAAGCTCCGCTCCTTCGCCTTCCACGGCAAGGGCGAGACGCAGTACGACAACATCCATGTCGGCCTGAATTCGCGGCTGGACACGCTGCAGGCGGCGATCCTGATCGAGAAGCTCGCCATCCTCGAGGACGAGATGGTCGCGCGCCAGGCTGTCGCGCAGCGCTATCGCGGCGCTCTGCACAATCTGGTCAAAACCGCCCATGTGCCGGAAGGCAGCCGCTCGGCCTGGGCGCAATACGCCATCGAGACGCCCTACCGCGACGAACTCAAGGCTTACCTCCAGGAACAGGGCATTCCGTCGGTCATCTACTATGTGAAGCCGCTGCACCAGCAGCTCGCCTACAGGAACTACCCTGTCGCGCCGGGCGGGCTGCCGGTTTCCGAATCGCTGCCCAAGCGGATTCTCTGCCTGCCCATGCATCCCTACCTCACGGTCGAGGACCAGGACCGGATCGTCGGCGCGATCCGCAGCTTCATCGAGACGAAGACTGCGCAGGCGGCAGAATGAATCGGCCAACGGTCTATGAAATGCTGCCGCTGGCGATGAAGGACGGATTGGCGTAATCGGCCTCGCCCGGCTGGCTACGCTTCCCGTAGGCCAGCGGCCTGCCGTCGGCGGTGCGGGTCATGCCGCCTGCCGCACGCAAGATTGCGTCGCCGGCCGCGGTATCCCACTCCATCGTGCGGCCGAAACGCGGATAGACATCCGCTTCGCCGCCGGCGATCAGGCAGAATTTCAGCGACGAACCGATCGAAACAATCTCCGCCGCCTTGATGCCTCTTATGAACGTGTCGGTCTCGGGCGTGCGGTGGGAGCGGCTCGCCACGATGGTCAGCGGCGTCCTGCCCTCGCGCACGAAAATCCTGCGGCGCCCAACGATCTGGTGATCCGGCGAGACCTCGATCGATTCCGCCCTGCCCGGCCTTCCGGAGAAGAATCGGCGGCTGCACGGCGCATAGACCACGCCGAGTTCCGGAACGCCGCGGCGTACGAGCGCGATATTGACCGTGAAATCGCTGTTGCGATTGACGAATTCCTTCGTCCCGTCGAGCGGGTCGATCAGGAAGAATGTCTGGCCCGGGTCGCGCGGCGCAATTCCTTCGGCGGCTTCCTCCTCGGCCACGCAGGGAATGCCCGGATATTCGGCGCGCAGGCCGGCAAGGATGAGCTTCTCGCTTACGCGGTCCGCCTCCGTCACCGGCGATGCGTCGAGCTTGTGCTCGACCGATATGCCGGCATGGAACACGTCCATGACCAGACGCCCGGCCGCAAGCGCCAGGCGCTCGAAACGCGCCAGCATCGCCTCGTCGTTAGATGCCGCCGCCGTCGTCGTATTGTTGGTCCGCAATGTCGCGCTCGCTCAGCCAGCTTTCGAGGATCTCTACCATCTCCTCGGGAGACTTGCCGAGCGTCCGCAGGTGAATTTCCGGGTTTTCCGGTCTCTCGTAAGGCGAATCCAAGCCGGTGAAGTTCTTTATCTCGCCGCCGAGCGCTTTCGCATAGAGCCCTTTCGGATCGCGTGCGGCGCATTCCTCGAACGGCGTATCGACGAACACCTCGATGAACTCGCCTTCGCCCATCATTTCGCGCGCCATGCGGCGCTCGGCGCGGAACGGCGAGATGAAGGAGACGATCACCATCAAGCCGGCGTCGACCATAAGGCGCGCCACTTCGGCAACGCGGCGGATGTTTTCGACGCGGTCCTCGTCGGTGAAGCCGAGATCGCGATTAAGGCCGTGGCGGACATTGTCGCCGTCGAGAATATAGGTGTGGCGACCGCTCGCATGCAGCTTCTTCTCGAGCAGATTAGCGATGGTCGACTTGCCCGAGCCTGAAAGCCCGGTGAACCAGAGAACCGCCGGCTTCTGGTGCTTGGCCGCGGCGCGGGCGCTCTTCGTCACTTCCAGCGACTGCCAGTGGATGTTGTCGGCGCGGCGCAGCGCATGCTGGATCATGCCGGCCCCGACGGTCGCATTGGTGATGCGATCGATCAGGATGAAAGCACCGGTGGTGCGGTTTTCGGTGAAGCTGTCGAAGGCGATCGGCGACTGCGCCGAGATGTTGACTACGCCGACCTCGTTCATCGCCAGCGATTTCGCCGCTTCCTGTGCGAAGTCATTGACATTGACGCGGTATTTCAAGTCCGAAATGGTCGCGCTCGCCTGGTCGGTTTCGGTGCGCAATATGTATGAGCGGCCGGGCAGAAGCGCCTGCTCGTCGAACCAGACGAGGTTGGCTGCGAACTGGTCGGCGACTTGCGGCCTTGCTTCGGGCGCAACCAGAAGATTGCCGCGCGAAACCTCGATCTCGTCTTCCAGGACTATGGTGACCGCCTGCCCTTCCACCGCCCGTTCGAGATCGCCGCCCTGCGCGACGATGCGTTTGACCCGCGACTGTTTGCCGGATTTCGCGACAACGACCGCGTCGCCCTCCGCCACCGAGCCGGACGCAACCGTTCCCGCGAAGCCGCGGAAATCGAGGTTCGGCCGGTTTACATACTGCACTGGAAACCGGAACGGCTGTTCGCTCGTTTCGCCGACCGCCACCGTTTCGAGGTGATCGATCAGGGTCGGGCCGGCATACCAGCCGGTTTGCGTGGAGCAACGGGAGACGTTGTCGCCGAAGCGAGCCGACATCGGGATCGGCACGATCGAGGAGAAACCGAGATCCTTCGCGAATTCCGTGTAGTCGGCCACGATCTCCGCAAACACGTCCCGATCGAAGCCAACCAGATCGATCTTGTTGACCGCAAGCACCACGTAGCGGATGCCGAGCAGCGAGGCGATGATCGAATGGCGGCGCGTCTGGCGCAGCACACCCTGCCTGGCGTCGACCAGCACGATGGCCAGATCGGCGGTCGAGGCGCCCGTCGCCATGTTGCGCGTATATTGTTCATGGCCGGGCGTGTCGGCCACGATGAATTTGCGCTTGGGCGTCGCGAAGAAGCGGTAGGCGACGTCGATGGTGATGCCCTGCTCGCGCTCGGCTTCCAGCCCATCTACCAGCAACGCGAAGTCAATGTCGTCGCCGGTCGTGCCGTGCTTCTTCGAATCGCGCTCCAGCGTGGCCAGCTGGTCCTCGAATATCTGCTTGGTGTCGGACAGGAGACGGCCGATCAGCGTCGACTTGCCGTCGTCGACCGAACCGCAGGTCAGAAAGCGCAGCAGCGATTTCTGTTCCTGGTCGGCAATGAAGTCGCGAACGGTATCGGCCGCGACAAGATTTTCTGCCATTAAGTGGCGCATTCTCAGAAATATCCTTCGCGCTTCTTCTTTTCCATCGAGCCGGCCTCGTCCCGGTCGATCAGCCGGCCCTGGCGTTCCGAAGTTCGGGCAATCAGCATCTCATTGACGATGCCTTCGAGATCGTCAGCGTCCGAATCGATCGCCCCCGTCAGCGGATAGCAGCCGAGCGTCCTGAAGCGGACCAGGCGGTTCTCGATGACCTCGCCGGGCCGGAGCTTCATGCGGTCGTCGTCGCGCATGATCAGCATGCCGTCGCGCTCGACCACCGGCCGCTTCTTGGCGAAATACAGCGGCACGATCGGGATTTCCTCGCGCAAGATGTATTGCCAGATGTCGAGCTCGGTCCAGTTGGACAGCGGGAAGACGCGGATCGATTCGCCCGGCGAAATCCGTGTATTGTAGATCTTCCACATTTCCGGACGCTGGTTCTTGGGATCCCAGACGTGCTGCGCATTGCGGAATGAGAAGATGCGCTCCTTGGCGCGCGACTTTTCCTCGTCGCGGCGGGCGCCGCCAAAGGCCGCGTCGAAACCGTATTTGTCGAGCGCCTGGCGCAGACCCACCGTCTTCATGACATGGGTGTGGGTATTCGAGCCGTGGTCGAACGGATTGATGCCGTCGCGCACGCCGTCTTCGTTGACGTGGACGAGAAGGTCGAAGCCCAGTTTCTCGGCCATCGAGTCGCGAAATTCGATCATCTCGCGGAACTTCCAGGTCGTGTCGACGTGCAGAAAGGGAAACGGAGGCTTGGCCGGATAGAAGGCCTTCATCGCCAGATGCAGCAGGACCGACGAATCCTTGCCTACCGAATAGAGCATCACCGGTTTGGCAAAAGTCGCCGCCACCTCACG
Organism: Mesorhizobium sp. WSM2240; assembly: GCF_040438645.1. Classification (NCBI taxonomy): domain Bacteria; kingdom Pseudomonadati; phylum Pseudomonadota; class Alphaproteobacteria; order Hyphomicrobiales; family Phyllobacteriaceae; genus Mesorhizobium; species Mesorhizobium sp. WSM2240. The sequence continues at coordinate 1,491,666 of NZ_CP159253.1, read as the reverse complement.
AAAAATATGGATGGCCTCGGCCTCCAACCGGTCGAGATGAGAAAGCTTGGCAAGCATGAGGGCGCCTTATGTGCGTCGCCCACCAGATGCGGCGCGGCGGCGAAATACTGGATTTTGCGCGATTTTCCCATAAGCGGGCGGGTTCTCAAGCAGAACGCTACCAAATTCGCGGCATTCCCCGGCCGGAACTTGCGCGATGTGCGACGCTGGTGGAATGCCATTCCCCGGGGAGCGTCGAAAGAGCGTCGGGGGCTGGAATCCGGCCCCTCAAACGCATTCAGCCGCAGCGCTGGCCGCGGCTGAACAAATGACGGATAAAGCGCTCAGCGTTGCCGGGGCAGCACCGACCAGATCGCAGGCACCAAGGCTGAAGCCAGCGCTACCTTGATCAGGTCGGGAACGATGAACGGGATGACGCCGAACTGCCAGGACTTTTCAACCCCAATCAGCATAGCCAGCCAGGCGAAGCCAAAGGCCATCATGACGACTTCTGCGGTAAGCATCGCGCCGAACAGCTTGAACGGATTGCGGTCCCAGCCGCGGTCGGCCGCCCAGCCGACGATCGCGGCCATGGCGAGGAAGCCGGCAAGGTAGCCGCCGGTCGAGCCGAGCATGTAGGCGATGCCGATGCCCTTCTCCGGCGTACCCTGGAACACCGGAAGGCCCATTGCGCCCTGCGCCATGTAGAGAAGCAGCGTCGCGACCGCCAGCCGCATGCCGAATGCGGCCGCGATCATGAAGACGGCCAGCGTCTGGAGCGACATGTCGACGGGGCCGAGCACGACCTTCGTCTTGGCCGAAATCGTCAGCAGCAGAGTTCCGGCAACCGCCAGGATACATTGACTTGCCAGCCGCCAGGCACCGCTTTCGGGCAATGCAAGCGAAACGAGCGGGCGGGCGGTAAGTGCAGTTGCCATGGTTTTCCCCATTTCCGATTGAGGCCGAGCGAACGCCGGTTGGGTTTCCGTATATTGGCTTCCATGCTAAGCGGCAAACAATTTTACGGCTTTCGCACCACAGGCTCGGTCGAACGAATATGGCTCTGGACTTCGACACCCAATTCGACCCTGCCTATGGCGAGGCGATCGAGCTTGCCCCCGGGGTCTTGCGGCTGACGGTCAACAATCCCGGCCCGTTCACCTTCTACGGGACAAACAGCTATATTGTCGGTCGCGATACGCTCGCAATCATCGACCCCGGTCCGGAAGACGAGGCGCATTATTCGGCCTTACTGCAGGCGATCGGAGGGCGACCAGTCAGCCACATCTTTGTCAGCCACACCCATCGCGATCACTCGCCCCTCGCTTCGCGGCTTGCGCGCGAGACCGGGGCAATCACCGCCGCCGAGGGACCGCACCGCCCGGCGCGACCGCTGCGCATCGGCGAGATCAATCCACTGGACGCCAGCGCTGATACCGACTTCGCGCCGGCCCTGACGTTGCGGGACAATTCGGTCACGGCCGGCGATGGCTGGGCGATCCGGACTATTCTAACGCCCGGCCACACGGCCAATCACGCCGCCTTCGCACTCGAAGGGACCGGGATACTGTTTTCGGCCGACCATGTGATGGCCTGGGCGACTTCGATCGTGGCGCCACCCGACGGCGCGATGGCCGACTACATGGCCTCGCTGGACCGGCTGCTGCAGCGCGACGATAGGATTCTCCTGCCCGGACATGGCGGGCCGGTCAGGAAGCCCCGCGCCTTCATTCGCGGGCTGAAGACGCACCGCAGGATGCGCGAGCGGGCGATCATGGAGCGACTCGGCCAGGGCGACCGCACGATCGCCGACTTGGTGAAGGCAATTTACCGCGACACCGATCCAAGGCTGCATGGCGCGGCCGGCCTGTCGGTTCTGGCGCATCTCGAGGATCTGGTGACACGCGGGCTGGCGGCAACCGACGGCGCCCCGTCCATCGACGGCGTCTTCGCGCCCGCCTGAACGCTTGCCGATTCTATTCTGCCGGGGCCGCTGCTCCCGCCTGCACAGCCATTTCGGCGTCGAGTTCTCGAAGGAACGCGATTATCCGGGCGGCGTTGTCGCCGAGATCGTGCCGGCCGTAGCGTGAGGCCGAACGCATATCGACATAGGTAGAGGTCCCCTCGTCGGTAAGCCGCACAGCGACATCGACGGGAAAGCCGAGCAAGAGGGTGTGGGCGAGCGCTTCTATGGTCATCTCGCTTTGACCGACGAAGGCCGGACGTGATGTCGCGACCGTCCAGCCTTGGCGCACGAGCAGCTCTTCGACGATTTCGGCCGCACGATCGAAAGGCATTTCGTAGCGCCTGCCGGTCACTTCGGGATAGTTTTCAGTCTGCAGCCTGCGATGCTCAGCGGAAAAGGGGGTAACTTCGTTCGTGTCGAGACCGCGCGAGATCACGGCGGCCACCAGCATTGGCGGCGCGACGAGGTCGGTCGAAATATCATTGAGTTGTGGATAGACGAACGCCCTGTAGCCGGTCGTCAGAAACGGCGCGAGCACAGCGAGCGAAACCAGCCCACCGACCAGCAGGTCGCGGCCGCCGAGATCGCCATGATACCAGAACCGCGTAAACGCATAGGCGGCCAGCGCAAGCGATCCCACCGCCAGCGCGGCGACGATCGACAGCAAGGACAGAAACGGCGGTGTGGGGATGAGCCCGTAGCGATGCGCCAGGCCGGCGGAAACGAACAGCACGGCCGAAAATACAGCCAGAGCGCGCGACCATCCCGCGGCCTGTGTTGTGCGCTGTTCCAGATATGCCGCCATCGATCTCCGTCGCCTGCCGAGCCGTTTCCTATGGCGTTTTTCTCGGGTAGCGCAAATGCTTTCGCATCATGGTTCCGTCGGCAGGCGGTAATCCCGGAACTGGTCGCGCAGGGTCGTCTTCTGGATCTTGCCGGTCGCGGTGTGCGGTATCTCCTGGACGAACGCTACGTCGTCGGGCATCCACCATTTCGCGACCTTTCCTTCCAAGAATCCCAGAATGTCGGATTTGCCCGGCTCCCTGCCCGGTTTGCGGACCACTACCAGCAGGGGGCGCTCGCCCCATTTCGAATGCTTGACGCCGATCACCGCCGCCTCGGCGACATCCGGATGCCCTACGGCCAGGTTTTCAAGATCGATGGTAGAAATCCACTCGCCGCCGGATTTGATGACGTCCTTGGCGCGGTCGGTGATCTGCATGTAGCCGTTAGCGTCGATATGCGCGACGTCGCCTGTATCGAACCAGCCCTCCTTGTCGAACTGCTCCTGACCGGCGCCGCCATAATAGGCGCGGGCCACGGCAGGGCCGCGCACCTTCAGCCGGCCGAATGTCTTGCCGTCCCAAGGATGCTCGCGGTTCTGGTCGTCGGTTACCTTCATCTCGACGCCGAACGGCGGATGGCCCTGCTTCTCCTGGATGGTGAGGCGCTCTTCGCCCCGCAATTCGGTGTACTCCGGCTTGATGGTGCCGAGCGTCCCGAGCGGCGACATCTCGGTCATGCCCCAGGCGTGACAAACCTGAACGTCGTAATCCTCCTGGAACTTCTTGGTCATGGCACGCGGGCAGGCCGAACCGCCGATGACCACCTTCTTCAGATGCGGCAATTTCTTGCCGGTCTCCTCCAGATGCTGGAGCAGCATCAGCCAGACCGTCGGCACGGCGGCGGTGAAGGTCACTTTTTCGGTGTCGAGCAATTCGTAGATGGACGGCCCGTCCATGCGGCCGCCCGGCATCACCAGCTTGGCGCCGATCATCGGCGCGCTCTGGCCGAGACCCCAGGCATTGGCGTGGAACATCGGCACGACCGGCAGGATCACATCGCGGCTCGATATGCCCATGGCGTCGGGCATGCAGGCCATCATGGCGTGCAGGACGTTGGAGCGGTGGCTGTAGAGCACGCCCTTCGGTTCTCCGGTCGTGCCCGAAGTGTAGCACATTCCGGCGGCGGTATTTTCGTCGAAGCTGTGCCAGGCGAAATCGCCGTCGGCCTCTGCCAGCCAGTCCTCGTAGGCGAGGGTGTTCGGCAGCGTGGTCGCCGGCATATGGGCGGGGTCGGTCAGCACGATCACCTTCTTCAGCGACGGCACGGAGGCGGCGATCTTCTCGACCAGCGGCACAAAGGTGAGGTCCACGAACAGCGCCTTGTCCTCGGCATGGTTCATGATCCAGGCAATCTGCTCGGGGAAAAGCCGAGGGTTGAGCGTATGATAGATCGCTCCGATACCCATTATGCCGTACCAGGCCTCGATGTGACGCGCCGTGTTCCAGGCAAGTGTGGCGATGCGGTCGCCAAGAGCGAAGCCGTCGCGCTCGAGGCGCTGGCCGACGCGCAGCGCCCGCTTGCGCACTTCCGCATAGCTGGTGCGCACGATCGGCCCTTCAACGGAGCGCGAGACGATCTCGCGGTTCGGGTGCTGTATCCCGGCATGGTCGATAATCTTATGGCAGAGCAGCGGCCATTCCTGCATCAGTCCAAGCATGCGTTCCTCCCGAGCATTGTTTTTCCGGCATTGTTGAAAGGAACTACGCGGATTGTCCAGTGTCGGCGTCGGACTGGGCGGCGCGCCATAATCCGGCCACTTAGGCCATTAACCATCGTTAAAGGGGGCTTTGTTGGCGATATGATGTGAGGCCTCGCATGGACGCGCAAGCTGTAGCGGAAAATCTCGAAAAGGCAGGCACTGAAACCGCGCTGGAGATCGCGCCGGCCGGCGATGCGATTTCGGACGAGACCTTCGAATATCTCGTGCGCCAGGCGCTGGACGCCGTTCACGGCACAATGCTGTTCAAGATGCGCCTCGGCAATGACGACGACGGCCAGCATGTCGCCGCCGCCTCCATCGGCGAGGGCGGAAGCCAGCAGTTCCTGGTTCTCACGCTGCCTGTCGGCGGCGGTCGGCTGCGCGTCGAAACCGCGTCCAAGAGCCAAAGCCCGGTCGCCCGCATAGCGGCCTCCTATGCCGGGCTTGCGCAGGCCTTCGCCACTGCGGCCTGATCAAACGGCTCGGCTGGACCAGTCGACAAGGGGTTCTCGCGCAGGCGCGCACGGGATAAGAGGGACCACGCAGTTTCGCCTCTTTCCCGGAGCCGTCCATGCTTGATAATCCGCCGCTGACCAATCTCCAGATCAGGGACATTGAATCCCTCGTCCACCCCTACACGCCCATCCATCAGCTCAAATCCACCGGCACAGTCGTGATGGGCCGGGGCAAGGGCGTCTATGTCTACGACACACAGGGCCGCGGCTATATCGAAGGTATGTCGGGCCTGTGGTGCGCGGGGCTGGGCTTCGGCGACGAGGAGATGATCGAGGCGGCGATCGAGCAGATGCGCACCCTGCCCTACTACCATATTTTCGGCGCAAAGAGCAGCGAACCGGCGATCGAACTCGCCGAGAAGCTTAAGGAGATCGCGCCGGTCCCCGTCTCGAAAGTGTTCTTCACCTCGTCGGGATCGGAGGCCAACGACACGCAGGTCAAGCTCGCCTGGTACATGAACAATGCCATGGGCCGGCCGAATAAGAAGAAGATCATCTCGCGCATCAAGGCCTATCACGGCGTGACCGTGATGGCGGCGTCGCTGACGGGCCTCCCCTCCAACCACAATGGATGGGATCTTCCCGTCGACCGGGTGCTCCACACGGACTGTCCGCACCATTACCGGTTCGGCATCGAGGGCGAGAGCGAGGCCGAGTTCGCGGGCCGCATGGCCCGATCGCTGCGCGATTTGATCGAGCGCGAGGGACCCGACACGATCGCAGCCATGATCGCCGAGCCGGTGATGGGCGCCGGCGGCGTCGTCATCCCGCCGAAAGGCTATTACGAAGCCATCCAGGCCGTGCTTGACGAGTACGACATCATGCTGATCGCCGACGAGGTCATCACCGGTTTCGGGCGCACCGGCAACTGGTGGGGGTCGCAAACCCTGAACATGCGCCCCAAGACGATCTCAGCGGCCAAGCAGATGACCTCCGCCTACGCGCCGCTCGGCGCCGTCATGGTGCCGGAGGACGTCTACCAGGCCTATGTCGACCATTCTGCAGCGCTCGGCACCTTTGCACACGGCTTTACCTATGGCGGGCACCCGCTTTCCTGCGCGCTGGGGGTCAAGGCGATCGATATCTACCAGAAGCGCGACATCATCGGCCATGTGCGCAAGCTGATGCCCGTCTTCGAGCAGCGGATGAAGAGGATCGGCGAGCACCCGATGGTCGGCGAGGCACGCTATTGCGGCCTGGTCGGCGCTGCCGAACTGGTGGCCGATAAGGCGACGAAGCGTTCCTTCGATCCGAGGAACGGCGTCGGGCCAATGGCGTCCAAGCTGATCGAGGAAAACGGCGCAATCCTGCGCGCGCTCGGCGACACCATCGCTGTCTGCCCGCCGATGATCATCAGCGAAGCCGAGTTGAACGAATTGTTCGACCGCTTAGAGACCGGGCTGGACCAGGCGGAGGCCTGGGTCTCCACGGAGGCTCTGCGCGCCGCGTAAGGGAACGGTCTCGGTGGCCTGACGTTGTGGCGGTGAAAGGAGCATCGATATGGACAAGGCAGCCAATCCCTCTCCCGGATTTCAGCGGAACCCATCTCGGCGCATAACGGTCGAGCCTTTCGACGGCGCGGTCACAGTGACGTTTTCGGACGCCATCATTGCCTCGTCCGGCGAGGCGCTGGTGCTGCGCGAGGAAGATTACCCGCCGGTCTTCTACATCCCGTTCAAGGACATCTATTTCGATTTCCTCACACGGTCCAACACCTCGACCCACTGCCCTTACAAGGGCGATGCGTCCTACTGGGACGTTAGCGCCGTGGGTGAATCGGCCAAGGACATCATGTGGGCCTACGAAGCGCCCTATGACGAGATGGCCCGGATAAAAGATCACGGCGCTTTCTATCCAGACAAGGTGCGGATCGAAGCCAATCCGAGCTCCGGCGCGGTTGGAGCGGATTTGTAAGGCGGGATTGCTGGTTTACCCCAAGCGAACGAAAGCGGCGGCAAAATACCCTACGTGAGTTGCTCGCGTAGGGTATCAGTCAGGCGGCTCTCAGAACCGATGGCGCAGACGAGAGTCCGAGGAGCTCCATTCTGGCCAGCGAGGTATCGAGGGCTTCCCGCCAAGAGGGTCCCCGGTCACGAGCTGCTTGGAACATCTCCCGTAGATCCCCGGCACGTCCAACCAACTTCAAAGCTTCAGCAAGTTGATTGGCCTGACCGAGATCTTTCAGGTCCTTCTGGCTGCCGGCGGACCGGCGCGCGGCCACGATCATCTTGTGAACCGCAAACCTGCAGGGGTCAGGGACCAAGACAGGAATTCCGCCCTTGTGGAGCATTATGGTTCTAACCGGCTCGTAGATCAAAAAGTCTAGAAACCGCAGCGGTTCCGCGGCGGCTCCGCCAAGAGAGGGCATTTTGGCGGGTTTGCCGACCAGATCGTCGCTTCCGCGATTTGGCGTCAGGAAATCCACTCGAAGGCCGTTTGCGCCTATGTACTTTGTCGCGCCTACCGCATCATTCAGATGGGGAGCGGGCTTGAACGATTCATCCACGCTCCTCAGGACATCCAAAACCGGCGGTATCGAGTCGTCTACAGCCACCGAAATGGAATGGAACTGCGCCAGATCGATATCACCGGTTTGCATGGCCACATTTGAAAACCGGCAACCGAGGAAGGTACCGTATGTCTGATATGCGACTGTTCCAACGAGACAACCGCGAAGCCGAAATAGCCCTGCCTTCCAAAAAGCCTCTACCAAATCGCCAACGCGTGAGTCTGGTCGAAAAAGTCGTGCTTCACGTGTGAGTGTTGAGACGATTTTTCTGCGTGCCTGATAGTCGCTCTTGTTCCGTTGAAATGCCAAGATGCGTTTGCTGATCTGTTCATCTTCAGCGGGACCGACGTATATACGGGTCTGCTTTTCATCCTGCCGGGCCGAAGGCTTGTAGTACCAATAGTCCCTCCCTTTGGCCGTTGTTTTGATGAACGCTCCAGCTTCATCGAAATCGGCGTCAAATTGGGCGTCGAGGGATCGTTCGAGCAGTTCCGCTATCAGCGTTGTGTAAATGATATCCAGGCGAGTTGCCATCCAGTTATACCCATTTTGCAAATTGGGTATAACTGGATTTTGTCAGACTGCCAAGCGGTTATACCCAAATTGCAAAACGGGTATAACTCACTGCCCCCACCCTTTCTTCACCGCCGCCTGCGCCGCGGCCAGCCTGGCGATCGGTACCCGGTAGGGCGAGCAGGAGATGTAGTCGAGGCCTACCTTTTCGCAGAAGTGGATCGAGGCGGGGTCGCCGCCATGCTCGCCGCAGATTCCGAGCTTGATCGCGGGCCGCGTCGCCCTGCCCTTCTCGACCGCAATGCGCACCAGTTCGCCGACACCGTCGATGTCGAGCGAGACGAACGGGTCCTGCTCGACGATTCCCTTCTGGCGATAGATCTCCAGGAAGGACGCCGCGTCGTCACGCGAAATGCCGAAGGTCGTCTGGGTCAGATCATTGGTGCCGAAGGAGAAGAACTCGGCGGATTCGGCGATGATATGGGCGCGGATCGCGGCGCGCGGCAGCTCGATCATGGTGCCCGTCAGATATTCCACAGTCACACCGGCCTCTTCCATGACGCTCTTCGCCACGGCGTCGATGCGCGCCTTGACGAAATCGAGTTCCGTTTTCAGCCCAATCAGCGGCACCATGATTTCGGGAACCACGGGGTTGCCCGTCTTCCTGCCGGCCTCGATGGCGGCCTCGAAAATCGCGCGGGCCTGCATCTCGGCGATTTCGGGATAGGAAACCGCCAGCCGGCAGCCGCGATGGCCGAGCATCGGATTGAACTCGTGCAAAGTCTCTGTGCGCTGGCGCAGCTTCTCGGCTGAAACCTTCATCACCGAGGCGACCTCGGCGATCTCCTCTTCCGTCTTGGGCAGGAATTCATGCAACGGCGGGTCGAGCAGACGGATCGTCACTGGCAGTCCAGCCATGATTTCGAACAGTTCGAGGAAGTCCGACCGCTGCATCGGCAGCAGTTTTGCAAGCGCCGTGCGGCGATCCTTCTCGGTGTCGGCCAGGATCATCTCGCGCATGGCAATGATGCGGTCGCCCTCGAAGAACATGTGCTCGGTGCGGCAGAGCCCGATGCCTTCCGCGCCGAAGGACCGCGCCATGCGCGCATCGGCCGGCGTCTCGGCGTTGGTACGCACCTTCATGCGCCGTGTCGAGTCGGCCCACTCCATGATCGCGGCGAAATCGCCCGAGAGTTCCGGCTGCAGCATGGCGACCGGCCCCTTCAGTACCTGGCCGTTGCCGCCGTCGATGGTGATGACATCGCCCTTGCGGAAGGTTTCGCCCATCACCATCAGCGTGCCGGCCCTGTAGTCGACGCGCAGCGAGCCGGCGCCCGACACACAGGGCTTGCCCATGCCGCGCGCCACCACCGCCGCGTGACTGGTCATGCCGCCGCGCGTGGTCAAAATGCCCTCGGCGGCGTGCATGCCGTGAATATCTTCCGGGCTGGTCTCGATCCGCACGAGGATGACCTTCCTGCCCAGCGCCTTGGCCTCCTCCGCATCGTGCGATGAGAACACGATCTCGCCGGTCGCGGCCCCGGGCGAAGCCGGCAGGCCGATAGCGACGACGTTTCGCTCCGCCTTCGGGTCGATGGTCGGATGCAGAAGCTGGTCGAGCGAAGCGGGATCGATGCGCGCGACAGCCTCCTCCTTGCCGATCAGCCCTTCCGCCGCCATGTCCACCGCCATGCGCAGCGCCGCCCTCGCGGTGCGCTTTCCCGAGCGAGTCTGCAGCATCCACAGCTTGCCGCGCTCGATGGTGAATTCGAGATCCTGCATGTCGCGATAGTGCTTTTCCAGCCGCTCCGAGATCTCGACGAAGGAAGCAAAGGCTTCGGGCATCAGCTTCTGCAGCGACGGCTTGTCCGATCCGCTGTCGATGCGAGCCTTTTCGGTGATGCTCTGCGGCGTACGGATGCCGGCCACGACATCTTCGCCCTGCGCATTCACCAGGAATTCACCATAAAGCATCTTCTCGCCGGTGGAGGGATTGCGGGTGAAGGCGACGCCCGTGGCCGAGGTCTCTCCCATATTGCCGAACACCATGGCCTGCACATTGACCGCGGTGCCCCAGCTTTCGGGAATGTCGTGCAGCCGGCGATAGGTGATCGCGCGATGGTTCATCCAGCTCGAGAACACCGCGCCGATCGCGCCCCAGAGTTGCTCGCGCGGATCCTGCGGGAAAGGCCTGCCTAGTTCCTCCTCGATCATCCTCTTGTAGTGGGCGATCACGCCCTGCCACTCGATCGCGGAAAGCTCGGTATCGAGCTCGTAGCCGAGCCGCGCCTTTTCCTCCTCTAGGATTTCCTCGAACACCTCGTGGTCGAGATCGAGCACGACATTGGAATACATCTGGATGAAGCGGCGATAGCTGTCATAGGCGAAGCGCGCATCGCTTGAATCGGTCGCCAGCGCTTCCACCGTCTCGTCGTTCAAACCAAGATTGAGCACCGTATCCATCATGCCCGGCATCGATGCGCGAGCGCCCGAGCGGACCGAGACGAGAAGCAGCTTTTCGGGATCGCCGAAACGACGGCTCGTCAAGGCGCCGATGTGATCGAGCGCCGCAAGGACATCGGCTTCAAGCGAGGGCGGATAGGTCCGGCCGTTGGCGTAGAACCAGTTGCAAGCCTCGGTAGTGATGGTGAAGCCGGGCGGCACCGGCAGGCCTAGGCTGCACATTTCCGCAAGGTTCGCGCCCTTGCCGCCAAGCAGGTTCTTGTCTCCGGCGCGCCCTTCGGCCGCCCCGTCTCCAAACGTGTAGACCCACTTGGTCATGCACTCTCCTCGTCAGTCCGGTGACTATTTGAAGGCATTGCGAGAGCGTTAAAATGCTGCGGTGCGAAAGGCAAGGCGTGAACACGGCAAGCCAAGTCTTACAATCGATTAAGCAATTGGCGCGGGCGGAGCGCTTGATTTCAGAACCGTCGCGCCCTAGAACATACCACGAACGCGAGGAATAGACATGAAACAGACCGGCAAGCTCGATTATCTCGAAATGACCGCCACCGGCGGCACCCTCGACAGCGTCAAGGCGTTCTACAGCGCCGCTTTTTCCTGGTCCTTCACCGATTACGGGCCGACCTATGCTGCCTTCGACGAGGGCCTCGACGGAGGCTTCCAGGCGGAAAGTACGGAGGCATCGGGCAAACCGCTGCCGGTGCTCTATTCGGAAAATTTGGAAGAGACGCTTGAGGCGGTCGAAAACGCCGGCGGCAAGATCGTCAAGCCGATCTTTTCCTTTCCAGGCGGACGCAGGTTTCACTTCACCGACCCGGCCGGCAACGAACTGGCGGTGTGGGGCGAGTGAATCGCGACTGTCGCGGCTGATTTAGCCGCACGCCCGCTCGCTCGACATAACTGCGACGGAATGCACAAAGGCAAATTTGCCCCGATTGTGCTTTTCAACGGGCTTGCATATAAGGCCGCACATGCTCGACTCGGGGCTCCCGGTCGTTGGGGCGTAGCCAAGTGGTAAGGCAGCGGTTTTTGGTACCGCCATTCGGAGGTTCGAACCCTCCCGCCCCAGCCAATCTTCTTCACCTAGTCTCGACCGCCAGCGATATCGGCGGAACAGGATACTGCTGATTTCAGCTCGCCTCGCGCAGCTGCTCCGCCGTCTGCAGATCTACCGACACAAGCTGGCTGACGCCCTGCTCGGCCATGGTCACGCCGAACAGCCGGTTCATCCGCGCCATGGTGATCGGGTTGTGGGTAATGATGACGAAGCGTGTCTCGGTGGTGCGCGCCATCTCGTCCATCAGATTGCAGAAGCGCTCGACATTGTGGTCGTCGAGTGGTGCATCGACCTCGTCGAGCACGCAGATCGGCGCGGGGTTGGTCAAAAACACCGCGAAGATCAGCGCCATGGCAGTCAGCGCCTGCTCGCCGCCCGAAAGCAGTGTCATTGTCTGCGGCTTCTTGCCGGGAGGACGGGCCAGGATTTCAAGCCCCGCCTCCAGCGGATCGTCGGATTCTATCAGCTGCAATTCCGCCGTGCCGCCGCCAAAGAGATGCGAAAACAGCCTCTGGAACTGGGCGTTGACCACGTCGAAGGCGGCCAGCAGCCGGTCGCGGCCCTCGCGGTTCAAGCTCTGGATCGCCTGCCTGAGCTTGCGGATCGCCTCGATGATGTCCTCGCGCTCCGACACGATCGCTTCCAGCCGGTCCGAAAGTTCCTTTTGCTCCTCCTCGGCGCGCAGATTGACGGCGCCCAGACGTTCGCGCTCGATCTTCAGCCGGTCGAGTTGCCGCTCGACCTCGGCCATATCAGGCAGAGGGCTGTCGGCTTCGAGGCCGGTATGACTGATCACCAGATGCGGCGGAGTGTTGAGCGCTTCCTGGATGCGCGCCTCGATTTCCTTGCGGCGATCGTCGGCGGCGGTCAGCCGCTCTTCGGCGCGGCCGCGCGCCTCGCGCGCCTCGGAGAGCGACTGGATCGCGGCGGTGGCGGCCTTGTCGAGCACGGCCTGGCGCGTCTCGGCCTCCTGCAGCCGGTCGCTCGCAGTCTGGCGCAGCGTCTCGGCCTGCGAAAGCTGCGTCAGCAAAGCGCGGCGGCGCTGGTCGATCTCGTCGGGCGCATCGGCAAGCTTATCCCGCTCTTCGCCAGCCTCGGCACGCCGCTCGGCGAGCGCGGCGATATGGCTTGCGGCGTTTTCGGCGCGCAGCGTCCAGCTCTTCCGATCGGCGGCGATCGCGTCGAGCCGGCGCAGGCGTTGTTCAGCCTCGCGCTTCAGCCCTTCATGGACCGCGCGGGCGTCGGCAAGCGCTGAGCGGTCGCGGCCGACATGACCGGACGCCTGGTCGAGCCGCCCCTGCAACTCTGAAAGATCGGGCGCTGAATTGAGCTGGGCCTCCGCTTCGCCGGATGCGTTCTCGGCCTCCGCATGGCTTTCTGCGATACGCATGCGCGCCTCGGCGAGTGCTGCGCGACGGCTCGACAGTTCGCCCGCCGCCTTCTCGGCCCGCGCCAGCGCATCGCGCGCCGCGCCCACCGCGTGCTGGGCGTCGCGCCAGGCCTGCCGCGACATACGCTCGGCCTCGGTCTTCTGGCGTACGGCGCTTTCGGCCCTCGCCAGTGTTTCCTCGGCGCCGCGCACCTTCAGCGTGGCCGCGACCGCTTCGGCATCGAGTTCGGCAAGGCGGTTCTTCTGGGCAAGGCGCTGCGCGGCGGCAGTTGGCGCGTCGGCACTCGCGGTAAGACCGTCCCAGCGCCAAAGCGCGCCTTCACGGCTGACGAGCCGCTGGCCCGGCGTCAGCAATCTTTGCAGCCTCGCGCCGTCAGCGTTGTCCACGATGCCGATCTGCGCCAACCGCCGCGCAAGCTGATGTGGTCCGCGCACGACCGTCGCAAGACTCCGCACGCCCTCCGGCAGGGCCGAGTCGTCGGCCGCCGGTTCAATATCCCCCCAGTGCACAGGCGCTGCGCGATCCAGCGCCGCATCGAGATCTTCGCCCAGCGCAGCACCCAGCGCGGTCTCAAAACCGCGTTGGACGCTAACCTGTTCGAGCACCGCCGGAAACAGATCGCCGCTGGCGGCATTCAGGATTTTTGCCAGCGTCCGCGCCTCGGTCTCGATCCGCGCCAGTTCGGCGCGGGCTTCCTGCAGCGGCGGGCGGGCAGCGTTTTCGGCGAGCCGCGCTTCCGCGACAGATTTTTCGGCGGCGGTTGCGATACCCTCAGCGCGATCGAGCGCCGCCTGCGCCTCGTCTGCGAGAACCTTCTTCTCGGCCGGGTCGGCCAGCCCGGCAATCTTGCCTTCTATCTCGCCCGTCTCGCGGTCGATCTCGGCAAGCTGGCGGGAAAAGCGGTCGCGGCGCTCCGCCGTCTCGCGCAAAGCCCGTTCGATCTGGTTGCGCGCGGCTGCCGCCTCTGCCCGTTCGGCGGTCAGCTTGGCCAGCGCGCCCTCGCTCAGCGCCAGCGTCGCGGCGGCTTCCTCGAAAGCCGCCCGTGTCTCGATCTCCCGTTCGTCCGCGCCTTCATTCTCGGCGTTCAGCCCCGCTTCTTCAGTGGAAAGCCGCGCCAGAATATCAGCGTTGTCGCGCACCATCTGCTCTTCGCGGGCGATGTCGGCGTCGAGTTGCTGCAGGCGGCGGTCGAGTTCGGCCTGGCGCGTGCGAACGCGGCCTGCCTCCTCCTCGATCTGCGCCTTGGTGATGGACAGGCGCTGGAAGACGGCGGCGGCGGCGGCTTCGGCCTCGCGCAGTTCGGGAAGATGATGCGCACCGACGGCCTGTTCCTTGGCGGCGTTCATCTGCGCGGCCGCGCGCTCGCCCACCAGCGATGTGGCCGCAGCAAGCGCGGAGCGCGCCTCCCCTTCCTGCGCCTTGGCCTGCGTCCAGCGCAGGTGGAAAAGTATCGCCTCGGCCTTGCGGATGTCAGCCGACAGGTTCTTGAAGCGCGAAGCCTGCCGTGCCTGCCGCTTCAGGCTGTCAATCTGGCTTTCGAGTTCACCGACGACATCATCCAGCCGTTCGAGGTTCTGCTCGGCTGCGCGTAGCCGTAGCTCCGCCTCATGACGCCTGGTGTGCAGGCCGGAAATGCCGGCCGCTTCCTCCAGCAGCGCGCGACGCGCCTGAGGCTTGGCCTGGATCAATTCGCCGATGCGGCCCTGCCCGACCATGGACGGCGAGCGAGCGCCGGTCGACTGATCGGCAAAGAGAAGCTGCACATCCTTGGCGCGCGCCTCCTTCCCGTTGATGCGATAGACGGACCCGGCCTCGCGCTCGATGCGGCGGGAAACCTGCAATTCGTCGGCATCGTTGAATGCGGCGGGCGCGGTGCGGTCGCTATTGTCGAGGAACAGGGTCACTTCGGCGGTATTGCGCGCGGGACGCGTGCCGGAACCCGAAAAGATCACATCGTCCATGCCGGACGCGCGCATGTTCTTGTACGAGCTTTCGCCCATCACCCAGCGCAGCGCCTCGACGAGATTGGACTTGCCGCAGCCATTCGGTCCAACCACGCCGGTCAGGCCGCGTTCGATAACGAACTCGCCGGGTTCGACGAAGGATTTGAAGCCGAGAAGGCGGAGCCGGGAAAATTTCATCGGCGCGGCCGGGCGCGCGCAGTCATGCCGGGGCCTTCGCGCCCCGGCGCTGCATGAAGATCAGAGCATGCCGTCGATGATCGCCGACATTTCCTCAATCGACATTGCCCCCTTGTAGGTGTTGCCGTTGATGAAGAAGGTCGGCGTCGAGTCGACCTTGAAATCAGCTTCGCCGCGGGCTCTCACCGCTCTCACATCCTCCAGAAGCTTCTGGTCCGTCAAGCAGGCCTCGAACGACTCCTGTGAAAAACCTGCAAGTTTGGAGATCTGCAGCAGCGCTTCCTTGGCGTTTTCAACGCCTGCCCAGGCTTCCTGCTGCTTGAACAGCACGTCGACCATTGCGAAGTAGTTGTCGTTGGAGCAGCGCGCCAGCATGAAGCCGGCCTCGGCGCGCGGATCGAACGGAAATTCGCGCAGGATCAGCCGCGCCTTGCCGGTGTCGATGTATTTCTCCTTCAGCGCAGGAAACGTCGTCTCGTGGAAATGCGCGCAGTGGCCACAGGTCATTGAGGCGTACTCGACGATGGTGACCGGCGCATCCTCCTTGCCAAGGCTCTTTTCCGGCAGCGCACCGGGCTGGAGCAGCTTGGCCATGTCGACCGTGCCCTGCGACGGGGGTGCGGCGACCGCCGGCTTGGCGGGAGCAGCCGTTTCCGCTGGCGCGGGAGCTGCAGGCTCGGCTGGCTTTGCCGCTTCCGCCACATTTTCTTCGCCGCTGTCGCTGCACCCGGCCAGTGCAAAAGCAGCCGAAAGCGCGACCAACGAAGAGAGGACGGTCCTGCGCGGAATGGAACGGATCATGCGAATCACCTGGCTGCTGTTGGGATGTTGCGATGCGAATGCACCAGAAAGCGAGACTTCGCGCGAAATAAGGCATAGCCGTCCCCAATCCAATCGGGAAAACTTGGCCTGCGATCACGATACCGCGAGTTGCAGGACGCTATTTCCTGGTTCCGACAATGGTGGCGCCGAGCCGTTCGAGCGAAGCGCGAAGCCCGGCATCTTCGATTTTTCCGACCATACCCGACAGTTTGGCCTTCTCGCCCGCCGTCAGCGGCCGAGGACGAGGCTTAGGGATACCGGCGTTCGACGACAGCGGCTTCTGTACTATGCGTATTCGGCCTATCGCGTTGAAACCCAGGAAAGCGTTGACTCGGCTGATGATTTCCCCAGTCTCGTGCTGGAGATGCAGGGCCGCCGCACCTTCGCAGGCGATGACGAGAACCGCCGGCTCGAAGGGATCGTCCTCATGCATGCGCCGCGGCCACTGGATCTTTTCAGGCCGCGTGTTTTGCGCCAGGCGCGGCCCGGCGATTTCTTCCCATGACTGGACGAGACCGATCGAAATGCCGGCCCGTTTGCGCAGCACCGGGTCGAGGATTTCCGAAGCGAGATCGCTGACCGGAACAGGATAGCCGTTCGGCCTTTTCCCTGCCATATGCGTTCTCCAGATGATGCGACCCGACAACAATAAGCCAGCTATCCGATCAATGACACCAGCAGGCATGACCCGCAAGAGCGATCAGCAGGCCAAGGAAGGCGACATCTCAGTCCGCCTGCTCGGCTGGTACGACGCCCATCACCGCGAACTGCCGTGGCGGGTGGCGCCGCGTGATCTTGCCGCGGGCCGGCGGGCGGATCCCTACCGCGTCTGGCTCTCGGAAATCATGCTGCAGCAGACGACCGTCGAGGCCGTAAAGCCGTATTTCCGCGCTTTTCTGGAAAAATGGCCGGACGTAAAGGCGCTTGCGGCCGCCGAAACGGAAGACATCATGAGGGCCTGGGCCGGGCTAGGCTACTACTCGCGCGCCCGCAATCTGAAGGCCTG
Source organism: Mesorhizobium sp. WSM2240 (assembly GCF_040438645.1). Taxonomy (NCBI): domain Bacteria; kingdom Pseudomonadati; phylum Pseudomonadota; class Alphaproteobacteria; order Hyphomicrobiales; family Phyllobacteriaceae; genus Mesorhizobium; species Mesorhizobium sp. WSM2240. The sequence goes on along the minus strand of NZ_CP159253.1, from coordinate 1,474,759 downwards.
CGCCGACATCATTGCGGGGCTTCCGGGCGGGTTTCCCGGAACGGAGGACGAATTGCGCAAGCTGCCCGGTATCGGCGCCTATACGGCGGCGGCCATCGCGGCTATCGCCTTCAACCGCCCGGCGGCGGTCGTCGATGGCAATGTCGAACGCGTCATGGCGCGGCTCTTCGAAATCCGCACGCCACTTCCCGAGGCCAAGGTCGAAATCCGGGCAGCCGTCGAAGGGCTGGTTCCTTCTGGCCGACCGGGCGATTTCGCGCAGGCGATGATGGATCTCGGCGCCACGATCTGCACGCCCCGGCGGCCGCGCTGCATGCTTTGTCCTGTTCGTGAGGATTGCCGCGCGATACTTTTCGGCGATCCCGAATTGCTGCCGGTCCGCGCGGAAAGGGCCGAAAAGCCGCGGCGGCGCGGCGCTGCCTTCGTCGCGATCCGCGAGGATGGCGCAATCCTTTTGCGCACACGTCCGGACAAGGGACTGCTCGGCGGCATGAGCGAAGTCCCGACAACCGGCTGGACGGCGCGTCTGGACGGCGACACCAGCACAAAATCCGCACCGTTCGCCGCCGACTGGCAGCACACCGGCAGCATCGCCCACGTCTTCACCCATTTTGCGCTGGAGTTAGAAATCTACCGCGCCAGCGCCGGCGACAAGGCCGCTCCGGCCGGCCATCGCTGGTCGCCGGCCGCCGGAATTTCCGGCGAGGCCTTGCCGACCGTCATGAAAAAGGTAATCGAGGCTGCGATACCCGGCGCGACAAAGGCGCGACGTGACAATCCAGCGAGGCATGCATGAGCGAAATCCGGCATATCGTCTTCGACATCGGCAAGGTCCTTATCCATTACGATCCCGACCTGCCGTTCAGCCGGCTCATTCCGGACCAGGAAGAGCGCCGCTGGTTTTTCGAGAATGTCTGCACAGCCGCCTGGAATATCGAGCAGGATCGCGGCCGTACCTGGGAGGAGGCCGAGGAGCTGCTGCTCAAGGCACATCCCGACCACGCCGAGAACATCCGCAATTTTCGCCGCTGCTGGCACGAAATGGTGCCGCACTCCTATGACGACAGCGTCGAGTTGATGGAGGGGTTGATCGATGCCGGCCACGACGTCACGCTGCTGACCAACTGGGCGGCGGACACGTTTTCGGAGGCGCGCGGGCGCTTTCCGTTCCTGGAACGTCCGCGCGGCGTCACGGTCTCCGGCGAGATCGGCATGATCAAGCCGGATCGCGGCATCTACGACCACCATGTCAAGACATTCGGTCTCGATCCGGCAGCCTCGCTGTTCATCGACGACAGCCAGAAGAACGTCGACGGCGCCAAGGCGGCGGGCTGGCAGGCGGTGCTGTTCCAGAATGCCAAAACGCTCGAGGAGGACCTCGAGCGTTTCGGGATCAGCCGGTGACTGGAGCCCGGCCCATCGGTAAACTGGTATAAATCTAAGCGTTGCTGAGATTCAGGTCAGGCTGGTCTCACCTGAATACCAACACCCTAGCCCGCGCGTTCCATGCCGAGGCGGGCAATGCGGCGCAGTTCGTCGATCTGGGTCAGGCCGCCATTGCGCTCGTAATGCCAGAAGGTCCAGCCATTGCAGGCATCGAGCCCCTGCAATTCGGCTCCCACCCGATGTATAGAGCCTGCCGTTGAGCCGGCGGCAAGCGTGCCGTCCGGCCGAACTTTTGCGGCGAAACGCTTTCTCGCGTCGTAGAGCACGGTGCCCGGTTTCATGATGCCGGCGTCAATCAGGCTGACGAATGCGACACGCGGTTCGGCCCGCTTGCCGGAGAGCACCGTCAAATCGGCGTCCTCCATCGGTTCCACGGCGGCAATACGTTCATTGGCGGCGTCGATATAATCCTGCTCGCGCTCGATGCCGACGAAATGGCGGCCGAGGCGCTTGGCCACCGCGCCGGTTGTGCCGGAGCCGAAGAAGGGATCGAGCACCACGTCGCCAGGCTTGGTCGAGGCCAACATCACGCGGGCCAGCAGGGCTTCAGGCTTCTGAGTCGGATGCAGCTTGTCGCCATTGTCGTTCTTCAGCCTTTCGGCCCCGGTGCAGATCGGAAACAGCCAGTCCGAGCGCATCTGCACGTCATCATTGGCCGCCTTCATCGCATCGTAGTTGAAGGTGTAGCTTTTGGCGTTCTGGTCGCGCGACGCCCAGATCAGCGTCTCATGTGCATTCTGGAAACGCCGACCTCGAAAATTGGGCATCGGGTTGGTCTTGCGCCAGACGATGTCGTTCAGGATCCAGAAGCCGAGATCCTGCAGCGTGGAGCCGACGCGGAAGATGTTGTGGTAGGAGCCGATCACCCAGATCGAACCGGTTGGCTTCAGGACGCGGCGCGCCGCGAGCAGCCAGGCGCGGGTGAAGGCGTCGTAGGCGGCGAAGCTGTCGAACTGGTCCCAGTCATTGTCGACGGCGTCGACCTTCGACTGGTCGGGACGGTGGAGGTCGCCATTGAGTTGCAGATTGTAGGGCGGGTCGGCAAACACCAGGTCCACCGACTTTTCGGGAAGCCGGTCCATCGCCGCGACGCAGTCGCCCTTCATGATTGTGTCGAGCCAGTTGGCCTTTTGCGGGTGGGGGCGAAGTTCGGCGAGAGAACGCACGGCTGACATTAAGATACCCGGAATACGCGTTACTGTTTACACCCCGTTATGGTTACCGTTTCGCGTAAATATTTAATGAAGCGGGTCCGGAATTTGCCGTGGCGGCGACGATGGTGTATGCCGCGCCGCGACTGCCCTCGGCGTTGTTCCCCAAATTTTCCGGATTGCCATGACCCATCCTGATCTCGTCATTTTCGATTGCGACGGCGTTCTCGTCGATTCGGAAGTCATCGCCGCACGCGTCGAAGCCGAGCTTCTGACCGAAGCCGGCTATGAGATTTCGGGCGAGGAACTGTCGGAGGTCTATGCCGGGCTGACCTTCAAGGATATCATGCTGCGCATCGAGGAGCAGTCGCAGATTCCGTTCCAGGCATCGCTGATCGGCCGCGCGGAGGAACTGGTCGACCGCCGCCTCGCCGCGGAAGTCCGCATCATCGAAGGCGCGCGCGAGGCAATCGCGGCGGTTTCGGGCAAGCGCTGCATCTGTTCCAATTCAAAGCCCGAGCGGCTCGATATCATGCTCACGAAGACGCTGCTTAAGCCGCTCTTCAACGGAAGCGTCTTCTCCTCATGCGGCAAGGAGGTAATGAAGCCGAAGCCCGCGCCCGACGTCTTCCTGCATGCCGCGGCCTCGATGGACGCCGATCCGGCGAACACCTTTGTCATCGAGGATTCAATACACGGGATAGCCGGCGCAAAAGCCGCCGGCATGCGCGTCATCGGCTTTACCGGCGCGGCGCATACCTACCCGGGTCACGCCGACGTGCTGACCGAAGCGGGCGCAGAGACTGTCATCCGCCGCTGGGCGGATTTCCGCAGCGTGCTCCTGGCGCTGTCGGAATGGTCGGACGCGTAACCTGCATCAGATGCCGGCCAGCGAAGGAATGTCGGACGGTCGCTTACTGCTGCTTCTTCGGCGGGCCCTCGTCATAGCCGGCAAAAACCTCCACATCGCGCCCCGAGGGGGATGGGAAGCTGACGTTAGTGTCGTTGAAGACGAACTGCGTAGCGGAAGAGGCATCGCCGACCGGGACCTGGTATTTGTGCAGCTGCGAGTAAAGCACCTCGTCGCCGCGGACGACCGCGACGCGGATCGGCATGATGACATTGCCCGGCGCGCCGGCCGGCCCTGGAACCACCTTGCCGGCAACCGCCACGTTCATGGTCATCGTTCCGCCGGCATTGCGGCAGGTGCGGGTAACGTCGGTGATGGAGGCCTGGTACAGCACCTTGGTCGGATCGTCCTGGCCGCCCTTGGCGTAAGTGTTGAAATAGGCGGTGCCTTCGCGCAGCGTCACCGGCGGGCAATAGGCGCGCAGTTCGCTTTCGAGCACTTTCGTTTCGCCCGCGGCGTTGCTGTCTCCCCCAACGTTCAGCACGGTGCCGCTGTCGCCCGATTGGCAACCCGCGGCGGCAAGGATAAAGCCGGTAAGCGCGAACCCCTTGATAAAACGACAATTGTTCAATCGAAACTCCATATGTCGCACCGCCCTCTCAAAACGCAGGCCGTCTATAGCAACCGCGCGGCGAAAATGCGACTGACGGGCGCGGATTTTCACAGCCTTGCCGCCCGGCGATCGGCGGTCACCACAATGGAAGGATGACGATGCGCTATGTCAGCACCCGCGGGGAAGCGCCCGCACTCGGCTTTTCGGACACCGTGCTTGCCGGGCTGGCGCGCGACGGCGGGCTCTATATTCCCGATCGCTGGCCTGAGTTCAGCCTGGCCGAGATCCGCGCCATGCGTGGTCTTGCCTATCCCGACCTGGCGATCCGGCTGCTCACCCCGTTCCTGGGCGGCGAAATCCCGGAGGCAGTGTTCGCGAAAATCGTTCGCGAGGCCTACGCCACGTTCCGCCACGATGCCGTCTGTCCGCTGGTCCAGACCGGCGCGAACCATTTCGTGCTGGAGCTTTTCCACGGGCCGACGCTGGCGTTCAAGGATGTCGCGATGCAGCTTTTGGCGCGGCTGATGGATCATGTGCTGGCTGAGCGCGGTCAGCGCGCCACGATCGGCGCCGCCACCTCCGGCGACACCGGCGGCGCTGCGATTGACGCATTTGCCGGGCGCGACCGCACCGATATGTTCGTGCTCTTCCCGCATAGGCGGGTCTCGCCCGTGCAGCAGCGGCAGATGACGACGTCGAAGGCCCCGAATGTCCATGCGCTCGCCATCGAAGGCAATTTCGACGATTGCCAAGGCCTGGTAAAAGACATGTTCAACGACCACGGCTTCCGGGATCGCGTTTCGCTGTCGGCCGTCAACTCGATCAACTGGGCCCGCATCATGGCCCAGATCGTCTATTATTTCTCCTCCGCGCTGTCGCTCGGGGTGCCGGAACGGCCGGTCTCCTTCACCGTCCCGACAGGAAATTTCGGCGACATCTTCGCCGGCTATGCCGCAAAGCGCATGGGCCTACCCATCGAGCGGCTAGTGATCGCCACCAACGACAACGACATCCTCGCCCGCACGCTCGAAACCGGCGAATACCGGATGAGCGGCATCGTCCCGACGACATCACCGTCGATGGATATCCAGGTCTCGTCGAATTTCGAGCGGCTCCTGTTCGAAGCCGCGAACCGCGATCCGGTCTCGGTCCGGCGCTACATGGACAGCCTGAAGCAGTCGGGCGCCTTCACGATCGGCGAAACGGCGCTCGCCGCTATCCGCGCCGAATTCGACGCCGGCCGCGCCTCGATGGACGAGGCCGCCGCGACGATCAGGGCAACGCTCGCCGGCAGCGGCTACCTGCTCGATCCACACACCGCGACCGCCATGCATGTCGCCAATTTGCATGCGGCGGGCGATGTGCCTATGATCATCCTGGGGACCGCGCATCCGGCAAAGTTTCCGTCCGCCGTCGAGGAAGCCTGTGGTGTCACGCCCGCGCTGCCTGAATGGCTCTCGGGGCTGATGGAGCGCGAGGAAAAGTACACGGTGTTGCCATCCGACCTGAAAGTGGTGGAAGATCATATTGGCCGTCTCACGCGGGCGGCGCGTTAGGGAGTATCTATATGGGTGTTGAGGTAAGCCGTCTGTCGAACGGCCTGACAGTCGCCACCGAAACCCTTCCAAGCATCGAATCCGTCGCATTGGGCGTGTGGGTCAAATCCGGGGCCCGCAACGAACGCGATGACGAACATGGAATGGCCCACCTCCTCGAACACATGGCGTTCAAGGGGACGAGCACGAGAAGCGCCTTCCAAATCGCTTCGCAAATCGAGAATGTCGGCGGCGAGATCAACGCCGCCACCAGCGTGGAGACGACGTCCTTCTACGCCCGAGTGCTCGCCGACGACGCGCCTCTCGCCATCGATCTTCTCGCCGATATCCTTCAGGATTCCGAATTCGACCCGGAAGAGCTCGAGCGCGAGCAGCATGTGATCCTGCAGGAGATCGGCGCCGCCCACGACACGCCTGACGATGTGGTCTTCGACCGATTCACCGAAACGGCCTACCGCCACCAGACCATCGGCCGCTCCATTCTCGGTACTCCCGAAACCGTCAAATCCTTCACCTCCGCCCAGCTTCATGCCTTCATGGAGCGGCAATACGGCGCCGATGACATGGTCGTCGTGGCGGCCGGCGACATAAAGCACGACGTGTTCGTGCGCGAAGTCGAGAAGCGGCTAGGCACCTTCCGGTCGAAATCGGAGAGCGTGCTGCCGCAATATGCGCAATATGTCGGCGGGGATTTCCGCGAGCAGCGCGACCTGATGGACGCGCAGATCATTCTCGGATTCGAGGGCCGCGCCTACCATGTGCGCGATTTCTACGCCTCGCAGGTATTGTCCATGATCCTCGGCGGCGGCATGTCTTCGCGGCTGTTCCAGGAGATCAGGGAAAAGCGCGGCCTCTGCTATTCGGTCTATGCCTTCCATTGGGGATTTTCCGATACGGGCATTTTCGGCATCCATGCAGCCACCGGCCAGAGCGACATAGCCGAACTGGTTCCCGTGATCATTTCGGAACTGCAGAAGTCCGGCGACGAGATCCTGCAGGAGGAACTCGACCGGGCCCGCGCCCAATACCGCGCCGGCCTGATCATGTCGGCCGAGAGCCCCGCCAGCCGCGCCTCGCAAATCGCCCGCCAGATGCTGCTTTTCGGCCGGCCGATCGGCAAGGACGAACTCATGGAGCGGCTTTCGGCGCTCACGGTGGAGCGGCTGAGGGATTTGTCGTCGCGGCTGTTTTCGACCAAACCTACCGTCACCGCGGTTGGGCCGGTCGGCACGCTGGCGCCGTATGAGGCAATCCGCGACGCGCTTACCGGAAGCGATCCCGGTATCCGCAAACTCGCGGTCTGAATTTTCCGCGCAAGCAATGTTTTCGTTTCCCTTTTTCCGCCGCGAATATCCGGCGCTGAAAGGCGAGCGTGTCATGCTCCGAATGCCGGTCGCGGCAGATTACCGCGAGTGGGCCGCCTTGCGCGCGGCAAGCCGGCGCTTCCTCGAGCCGTGGGAGCCTCGCTGGCCGGCCGACGAACTCGAGCGCGGCGCATGGCGGCAGCGGCTCGCGCGCTACCGGGCGGATTTCGCGCAGGGATCGGCGGTCGCCTTCTTAATTTTCGAGACCGGCTCGGGCAAGCTCGTCGGCGGCATCACGCTCGCCAATATCCGCCACGGCGTCTCGCAATCCGGCCAGATAGGCTACTGGATCGGCGAGCAGTTCGCCGGCCAAGGCTACATGGTTGAAGCGCTCGGGCTGGTGTCTCGCTTCGCCTTCGATACGATGAGGTTGCACCGGATCGAAGCGGCCTGTATCCCCGACAACAAGCGCTCGATACGCGTGCTTGAAAAAGCCGGATTCCAGCGTGAAGGACTTTTGCGATCCTATCTCAGGATCAACGGCATCTGGCAGGACCACTACCTCTACGCCCTGATCGCGGACGATCAGCTCGGCGGACGAACAAAGGGCTGATTGTTGGCGAATTTTTTCAGGAGCGGCGCGTTGCTGGTCTTTGCCGTTGCGGCATTGGCGGTGCTGTTCGCCCTTTCTCCCGCCCTGGCGATCGAGCCTATCAAGATCGCGCGCGACGACATCGCGCTCGATCTGTCGGGCGCGGTCGAGATCTACCGGAATCAGGGCGAGAATTTTCAGGTTTCGACTGCGCCCGGCCCCGACGGCATCGTGCGGCGCATCGAGGTCGAGGCCAACGACGAACGCTCGACCGGCGACTGGGCGGTGTTCGCGCTCGCCAACACCACCGACCAGCAACTCGACAGGCTGATCGTCGCGCCACATTTCCGGTTGGTCAATTCGGGTGTGTTCTGGCCCGATCTCGGCTCGAGCCGCATTGCCGCCATAACGCCCAGCGAGGGCTTCGCGCTCGACCGGCAGGCGAGCCCCGACGCCGACGTGTTCCAGATCACGCTCGATCCTGGCGCGGTGGTGACGTTTATCGCCGAACTCGCCTCGCCAAAGCTGCCGCAGGTCTATCTTTGGGAGCCTGAAGCCTACAAGGACACGGTCAATTCCTACACGCTGTTTCGCGGCATCGTCATCGGCATTGCCGGGCTTCTGGCGCTGTTCCTGACGATCCTATTCGTGGTCAAGGGAACCTCCCTGTTTCCGGCGACGGCGGCGCTGTCATGGGCAGTGCTCGCCTATATCAGCGTCGATTTTGGCTTTCTGAACAAGGTCATCGAGATTTCGCCGGGGAACGAGCAGATTTGGCGCGCCGGCGCCGAGATCGGCCTGGCCGCGACCTTCGTGGTGTTCCTGTTCGCCTATCTCAACCTCAACCGCTGGCATGGCCATTTCAGCTATGGCGCGTTCGTCTGGATCTTCGGTCTGTTCCTGATGGCCGGCGTGGCCATCATCGACCCCGCCGTGGCGGCGGGCATCGCACGGCTGTCTTTCGCCGCGACCGCGCTGACAGGGCTCGGACTCATCGTCTTCCTCGGCATTCAGAGTTACGACCGCGCTATCATGCTGGTGCCGAGTTGGGTCATGGTGCTGACCTGGCTCACGGCCTCCTGGATGACGGTCACCGGCATGCTCGACAACGACATCATCCAGCCGGCGCTGGGCGGCGGGCTCATCCTGATCATCCTGCTCATCGGCTTCACCGTTATCCAGCATGCCTTTGCCGGCGGCGCGCTGCACCAGGGCCTGTTCAGCGACCTTGAGCGGCAGGCGCTTGCCGTCTCCGGCTCGGGCGACATCGTCTGGGACTGGGACGTGCTGCGCGACCGTGTGGTGACGAGGCCCGACGTCAGCATTCAGCTAGGCCTGACCCCGAACAGTCTCGGCGGACCGGCCCGCAACTGGCTGCCGGTCCTGCACGCCGATGACCGCGACAGTTTCCGCACAACGCTCGATGTCGTTCTGGAGCATCGGCGCGGACGCGTGGCGCAGAATTTCCGGTTGCGCGGCGCCGACGGCCACTATCACTGGTTTTCGCTGCGCGCCCGCCCTGTCGTCGGGTCCGACGGCGAGGTCATCCGCTGCGTCGGCACATTGGTCGACGTGACGGAGCAGAAAAAGTCCGAAGAACGCCTGCTGCACGACGCGGTCCACGACAATCTGACTGGCCTGCCCAACCGCGAGCTTTTCATGAACCGGCTGGAGGCGGTAATCTCGATCGCCAAGACGGAAGAGAAGGTCCGACCAACCGTATTCGTGATCGACATCGACCGTTTCAAGCAGGTCAATGAAGGCCTTGGTATTTCGGCCGGCGACACCATACTCCTGACGATAGCGCGTCGCCTGCACCGGCTCCTGAAGCCCATGGATTCGCTGTCGCGCTTCGCCGGAGACCAGTTCGCGCTGATGCTCCTATCGGAGCAGGACCCGGCCCGCATCGCGGCAGTCGCCGACAGTATCAAGCAGGCGATCCGCACCCCGATCAACTTCGCCAAGCGCGAGATCGTCCTCACCGCCTCGGTCGGCCTCATCACGTGGACGTCGGCGCAGGCCTCGGCCGAGGACATGGTCAAGGATGCCGAACTGGCGATGCATCAGGCCAAACGCTTCGGCGGCGACAGGATCGAGCCGTTCCGCCCCGCTTTCCGCTCCGTCGGCACCGACCGCCTTCAGCTCGAATCCGACCTGCACCGGGCGGTCGAGCGCCGCGAATTCACCCTAGCATACCAGCCGATCGTCCGCCTCGAGGACAGGTCTGTCGCGGGTTTCGAGGCGCTTCTGCGCTGGGAGCATCCGCGCCGCGGTTCGATCCCGCCCTCCGATTTCATTCCCGTTGCGGAAAGCTGCGGCCTGATCGTGCAACTCGGCCTGTTCGCCATGCAGCGCGCGGCCGACGATCTGGCCGGATGGCAAAAGCAGATTGGAGACGCGCCGCTCTCCGTATCGGTCAATCTTTCCAGCCGGCAGCTCATCCGCCGCGACCTGGTCAGCGACGTGCGCTCGGTGATCGCGCGCGCGAATCTGAAGGCGCGCTGCTTCCGGCTCGAACTGACCGAATCGCTGATAATGGACAATCCGGAGCAGAGCGCGCATGTCCTGTCGAAGCTGAAGAAGCTCGGCATCGGGCTGTCGCTCGACGATTTCGGCACCGGCTATTCGTCGCTCGCTTATCTTACGCGTTTCCCCTTCGACACCATCAAGATCGACAAGAGCTTCGTCGACGACGCATCGCCCAAGAGGACCGTCCTGCTCAGGTCGATGATCAGCATGGGGCATGAACTCGGCATGTCAGTGGTGGCCGAGGGCGTCGCCGACGAGAGCGACGCGCTGGAACTGCGCCAGATGGGCTGCGAATATGTCCAGAGCTATATGTTCGGCGCGCCGGTACCGGCCGATGCGGTGCTCAAGATGCTGAAGGAGCAGTATCCGCTCGCTCAGGCGTGACCGGCGGTCACGCTGAGGTGGGCGAGGTCGACGCCGATTGAAGCCAGGATGCGGTCGTATTTCCGATCCATGTCGCTGTCGAACAGGAACTCGGGAATGGCCGGGCAGGTCAGCCAGCCATTGTCGGCGATCTCCCGCTCAAGCTGCCCCGCGCCCCAGCCGGAATAGCCGAGCGCCATCAGCGCGCGGCGCGGGCCGCGTCCCAGAGAAATGGCTCGCAGAATGTCGACGGTCGCCGTCAGGCAGATGTCGCCCGAAACCGGCAGCGAGGAATCCACCTTGTAGTCGCCCGTATGCAGCACGAAACCGCGGCTGCGATCGACCGGGCCGCCATTGCGGATAACGAAGTCGCGCGCCGGGGGCGGAAGGCGGATCGCCTCCTGCTCGTCCAGTATGCCGAGCTGCACCAGAAGATCGGGAAACAGCATCTGCTGCGCCTGGTTGATGATCAGGCCCATGGCCCCTTCGTCACTGTGCGCGCAGACATAGATCACCGAGCGCGTGAACCGGTCGTCCTTCATGCCCGGCATGGCAATCAGGAACTGGTCGTCGAGAAACCCGCGCTTTGCCGCGGTTTTTTTGTGCCGCAGTAAGTCCATAGCCGCAAACCTAACGCTTTTCCGGCCCGGTTGAAAGATAGGTCCGGGCGCAAATGCCGCCGGATTGGGCTGCTTTGTCACAAAAAAATGACTCGTGGCCGCAAGGTTGCCGATTGCCAAGGCGAGGTGGAGCGCTCAAATCGTCCGCATGAGAAACATCGCCATAGCCTTCCTTGCGCTTCTGTTGGGAGCAAATCCGCCCTCGGCGCTGGCCTCGTCATCCGACTGGTTCGAGACGCAGGGCGGGCGCCTCCGTCTGGTCACGGCGGGAAAGCCCGACGAGGCCGGGCGTTTGAAAGGCATGCTGGAGATCGATCTCCTGCCCGGCTGGAAGACATACTGGCGCGATCCAGGCGATGCCGGCGTCCCGCCGCAGATCGACGTTTCAGCCAATGAGAACATCGCATCGGCCGAGTTCGCCTTCCCCGCACCCGAGCGCCACAATGACGGCAGCTTCAAATGGGCCGGCTACGACGAGCCAGTCGCCCTGCCGATCATTTTCACGCTGAAATCGCCCGCAAACGCAGCGCTCATCGAGGCCGATGTGTTTCTCGGGGTCTGCGAAACCATCTGCATTCCAGCCCAGACCAGACTGTCGCTCGACCCGGCAAGCGACCCGGACAATCCGGAGGAGGTGGCCGCAGTCGCGGCGGCATTCGCCGCCCTGCCCGCACCGGCCAAGCCGGAATTCGGCGTAAGCGCCACCCGCGAGGAAGGCTCGAAGCTCATTGTTGAGGCCGAATTCCCCGGCAATCCGGCGGCGGCGGAGTTTTTTCTTGCCGCTGCCGAGGGCTATGCGTTCGGCACGCCGGAGCGGGTAGAAACGGATGGAAAGACACTGTTTTCGGTCGAGATTCTCGCCCGCCCGGACAAGGTTCCCGCAGGCGACGGGCTGCACTACACGCTTGTCACCGACGCCGGCGCGGTCGGCGGGCTCATACCCTTCATGTGATCGCCGGCACGTTGCCGTCGACGCGATAGTCGGGTACTGCTCCGGCCTCCATATTCATGACCAGGAAAATAGCAATGACCATCCCGATCGGTGAAAAGCTGCCGCAGGTAACCTTCAAGACCATGACCGCCGACGGCGCGAAGAACATCACCACCGACGAGATCTTCGCCGGTAAGAAGGTAGTGCTTTTCGGTGTTCCCGGCGCTTTCACGCCGACCTGCAGCAACGATCACCTGCCCGGATATCTTGAAAACCACGGCGCAATCCTGGCCCGCGGCGTCGA